>CAWBTF010000022.1:0-14902 GCA_963791595.1 uncultured beta proteobacterium
TGCGAACCGCATCGTTTTGCGGGGCTGGTACGTCTTGACTGCATGGCGCGCAGCGGGCGCGTCGACCCTTCCTGAAAGGCGCCCATGAAGCAGATGGTGAGCTACAAACTCAAGCCCGATCGAGTGGCCGAGAACGAAGCTCTGGTGCTTGCCGTGTTCAAGGCGCTGAACCAGGCCAGGCCAGCGGGGCTAAGCTATGCCACTTTTCGGTGACGGAGATCGGCTCCTATGGTGTCTTCGACGGATCGTGAGGCGCGCTCTGGCGCCGGGGAGCCGGATGAAATCATCGGCCTGCTCGAGCAAGGGCGTCGGGAATTCCTCGCCCTCGTCGATCACATCCGCCCGGAACTGCACCGCTATTGCACGCGCATGACGGGCTCGGTGGCCGACGGCGAAGACGTGGTCCAGGAGACGCTGGCCCGCGCCTGCTACGAATTGCCGCAGCTGCGCACATTGCCTCCCTTGCGTCCCTGGTTGTTTCGCATCGCTCACAACCGGGCCATCGATCACTGGCGTCACGAGGCCTACCGTGCCAGTGAATCGCTGGACGCCGCGCTGGAAGTTGCCGATGAGCCGCAGCACGAGCCCGATCATGTGCTGGCGCGCAACCAGGCAGTGCGTGCCGCGATCTCGAGTTTTCTGGAGCTCGCGCCGGCGCAGCGCGGCTGCGTGATCCTGAAAGACGTGCTGGAGCATTCGATCGAGGAGATCGCCGAAGAACTCGGCCTGAGTGTGGCGGCGGTCAAGGCCGCGCTGCATCGCGGGCGTGCCGCCTTGCAGGCGCAGACCGAAGTGGCGCCGGCGCCCACGGCCCGAGGGCGTGAGCCGTCCACGGCATTGTCGCGTTACGCGAGCCTGTTCAACGCGCACGACTGGGACGGCGTGCGTTCGTTGCTGGCCGAGGACGTGCGGCTCGACCTGGTGTCGCAGCGCAAGTCGGCGGGGCGGCGCGACGTGAGCACGTATTTCAACAACTACCAGCGGGCAGCGGATTCGCACCTCGTGCCGGCGTGGCTCAACGGCCGCGAAGTGCTCGCGGTTTTGCCCAGTGCCGCGGCCGCCTTGCCGCGTTACTTCATCGAACTCGGTTGGCGCGAAGGGCAAGTCGTGACGATTCGCGACTTCCGCTACGTGCCCTACATCGTGCAGGACGCCGCCTTCGAGTTCGCCCCATCCACCCACCCGCAGAGCCCACCATGAAAACCGAACTGTTCTACCTGTTGCTGACGGCCATCCTGACCGGCGTGTTGTGGATACCGGTCGTGATCGGCTACGTCGTCTCGGGGCGGCGCCTCACGCCGGAAACCTACAAGGTGGCCCCCACCACGCCGCTGCCCGCGTGGGTGAACCGCGCGAACCGCGCGCACCTCAACGCCGTCGAGAACTTCGCGCCTTTCGCCGCCGTGGTCCTGATCGCCCACGCGCTGGGCGTGTCGAGCAGCGTCATGGTGAATTGCGCCGCGATCTACTTCTACGCGCGACTCGCGCACGCGGTGGTTCACCTCAGCGGCTTCGGCCTGTTCCTTGCCCGCACCGTGATCTTCACCGTCGCCTGGGCTGCGTTCATCACCTATGCCGTGGTGCTGCTGCGCGCGATGTGATGCGTTCAATCCACTCCATCAAGGTTCAACATGACTGCACTCACGCGTGACAAGACCCACCCCTGGCAACTCGAGACCGCGCCTGGGACCTCGGAATACACCATGCATGTGGATGAAGCGAACGGCGTGCGCGTGCTCGTCTGCACGGTCGGCAAGACCGTGCTGCACTACGACGCACGCTGCGTGGCCGACCTGCACGCGTGGCTGAAGAAGGCCGGCGACTGGGTTGAACTGGGCGGGGCCGATGAACAGAAGCCCGCCAAGGAAGGCAGCGTCGAGGCCTGGGGCCGCTCGTCGGGAAATCCGATCGGCGGCTGGTACGGGCTGAAAAAGGGCCTGCGCGGGCGCTTTGGCGTCTACCTGCCGCCGCTGATGGAAGAGCTCGGTCTGTGCGAGCTCGAACACAACCCGAAGAACAACCGCATGCGCGCCAGGTAGGCGCGTTTCACGTGGTCACAGCGGGGGGGTAGCGCCGCGGCTGCTCAGAACTCCAGCCGATACAAGCGCACCCACAGGTCCGGCTCGTGGTTGCCTTGCTTCTTGACGTTGTGCCGGTCTTCGCCCGAAGACGCGGGTATCGGCGTCGTGCGCCACAGCGACGGGCGCTGCAGCAGCTGCTGGCGAAACTCCTCGGTGGCCCAGATCTGCCCGGGCTCGACGACCGGCTCGACGCGCGCGGCGCACAGGATCGCGTCGCCGCCGACGATCATCGGCGCGGGGTCGAAGTCGCGGCTGCGCGTGTGCACCGGCCCGTAGTGCAGCGCGATGCGCAGGCGCGGCTGGCCCGGGGCGGTGTAGACGTCGTCCATCAGGTGGCGCGCGGCCTGCGCGAGCGCTACCGCGTCGTCGTCGGCGATCAGCACCGCGTCGCCGGCGCCGGTTTCGGTGATCGCGCCCGGTGGCGCCCAGCGCAGCACCGCGTCTTCGAGCGCCTTGCGCACCGGCGCGTCGCGGCCGGCGCGCATCAGGCTGCCGAAACCGTGCACGTCGGCCTTCAACACGCAGCATTCGCGCAGCGCCGGCGGTTCGGCAGCGCCGGCGCTGTCGCGCCACGGGCGGTCGTAGCCGACGACGTTGAACGCGTCGCTGCGGCGCAGGTAGGCCGGGTTGACGCGGCCGACGATGTCGGCCAGCACCGGGTGCACGAGGTAGTGCGTCGCGCGCGGCAGCGTGCCGTTGGTCTCGAGCGTCGCGTCGCCGGGGCGCAGGAAACGCTGGCTCCACTGGCCGCGAACGCGGTCGTGCTGAACGAAGCCGAGCAGGCCGACGCGGTACAGCGCGTGCAGCGCGCGCTCGCCCTCAGTGCCGCCGGACTCGGGCGCGTCTTCGGCGGCGAGCGCGTCGACCTCGGCGCGCGTCAGCACCGGGCCGGGCAGGCGGTGGAACAGCCGGTCCAGGTCGGGAACGCCGACATACGGCGCCACTTCGGCCAGGTACTCGTGGCCGATCTCGGTGGCGGCCTGGTTCACCGCCTCTTTCATGCGGTGCTCGTTGCGGCGCTCGTCGGGGCGCAGCGCGGCGAGCCGGTCGCCGATCGTCATCAGGTCGCGCGGGCGCAGCAGCGTATGCCGGCACAGGTATTCGAACGCGTCCTCCTCCTCGCGCGTGTAGACGTCGGTGACGCTGGTGCGGCCGAGGAACGCTTCGAGCGGGTTGTCGCGCGCGCGCCCGGGCAGCACCATGCGCTCGGTCTTCAGCAGGCGGATGTTGTTGACGAAGATCTCGCGCAGGCTTTCGGGCGTGTACGCGATGTCGACCGCGCTGCCGCGGTACTGCTGGACCATCGCGGTGCGCTGCGGCAGCCGCGCGTACGCCTCCTTGCGGATCGCCGCGAACACTTTCAGGCGGTGGTTGATGCGGCGCAGCTGGTACGCCACCTCGACGAGCCCGAGCTGCGCGAAGTGCCAGACCTCGGGCGACACCTCGCCGGTGACGCTCGGGTTCGCGGGTTGGTCCTCGACATGCTTGTTGAAGTACTCGTCCACGCCGTCGATGAAGATCGCCAGCGGCGCGTTCAGTGCGCGCAGGCGCGGCACCAGGTGGCCGTCGGTGTCGGCGGCGCAGCGCTGCAACTCGCTCGGCGTGAAGTCCAGCAGGCGCACGAAATGGTCGATCACGCTGTGCAGTTGCGCGTCGGCGATCAGCCCGGCGAGCCGCGGATTGACTTTCAGCCCGTCGGTCTGACCGGCATGCTTGAGCGCCGCGAGCGCGATCGCAGCGAGCCAGACCCGGGACCACGGCAGCGGCGACGCGGCGAAGAAGGCGATCGACTCGCGGCTGAAGATCTTGTCGCCGATCGGCTTGTCGAGCAGGTTGCCGCTCGGCAGGCACGCGGTGTGGCCTTCACGCTGGTACAGGATGCGCTTGGCCTTGAGCAGCAGCGTCTTGCCGAATCCCTTGGTCGCGATGACGATGAACTTGTCGTCGCGGTCGGGCGTGAGGAACCGGTCGATCTCGGGCGTGCGGTGCAGCAGCGAGTCGTCGAAATCATCTGCGACGCGTATGTCGTCGGCGTCCACGGTCCACGCGCGCATCACTCCTCCTCGCCGGCTCGGCTGCAGCGGCAAGCATAGCGCCGCGCGCCTTCGCCGCCGTCAAACCTCGGCCGGCCGGATCTCGACTTCCGCCTCCACCTCGACCGGTATGTCGAACGGCAACTGGTACAAACCGACGGCGCTGCGCGCGTGGGCGCCGACTTCGGGTCCGAACACCTCGAGCACGAGATCGGAAAAGCCGTTGATCACAGCAGGCTGACGGTTGAAGCCCGCGGCCGAGTTGACCATCCCGAAAACACGCGTCCACGCGACGATGCGATCCAGGTCGCCGAGGCTGCGTTGCAGGCTGCCGAACACCGCCAACGCCACCAAGCGCGCCGCGGCGTAGCCCTGTTCAATCGTCAACTCGGCGCCGACCTTGCCGAGCGGCGCGGCGATCGATCCGTCTGCGTTCTGCGGGCCGTGGCCCGACACGATGGCGCGCGTTTCCACGATGCGTACCATCGCGAAGGGCAGCGTGATGCCGGACGGCACTCGCAAGGGCATCGGCAATACGAGGCCGAGGTCGCGCAGTTTGGATTCGATGATGGCCATGTCTACGCCGCTTTCAGTTCAAGATGGATCCGACGGCCCAGTGTCGTCGCCCATCGCCTTCAGCATAGCTTTGTTGCTGCGGGAGGGCGCGGCCGGCACCGGCGCCGGCCTTCTCTCACGCTTGGGCGATTTCACCCAGTACCTCGTCGAACGCAGCCAGCAGCTTGGCCACATCCGCCGCCGTGGTCTGCGGGCACACCAGCAGCATGTTGTGAAACGGCGTGATCAGCACGCCGCGGTTCAGCAGGGCCAGGTGAATGAGATGCTCCAGATCGGCGTCGAGTGCGGCGCCGGCCTGCGTGCCATTGCGCGGCGGGGTGGCGCTGAACTGGAATTCGCAGCGTGCGCCGAGTTGCGTCACGCACCAGGGCAGGCCGCGGCGCGAGATGGTGTCGCGTAAGCCTTGCGCGAGTTGCGCCGACAGCGCAAGCATCGGCGCGTACACCGCATCCGTCATCAACTCGCTCAGTGTTGCGCGCATCGCGGCCATCGCGAGCGCACTTCCGGTGAGCGTGGTGCCGATTCCCGAATGCCCCGGTGGCGCTTCGAGCTTGGCGCGCACCGCGCGCTGCGCCCACTCGGCCGAGAAGCCGTAGGCCGCGCAAGGCATGCCGCCGCCGATGGCCTTGCCGACGACCACCGCATCGGCCGTGATGCCATGCGCGCGCGCATAACCTCCGGGCCCGCAACTGAGCGTGTGCGTCTCGTCGATCACGAGCGCCGTGCCGTGGCGGCGGATGAGCGCTTGCGCCGCTTTCCAATAACCCGGATCGGGCAGCACCATGCCGTTGTTCGTCATCGCGCCTTCAGCCAGCACGCAGGCCACGTCGCCCTGCGCGAGCGCCGCTTCCAGCGCGGCCAGATCGATTGAACTCGACGACGACGGTGCTGCGCGTCAGGTCATTCACCTGGCCGAGCAGGCTGGCGCGCTGCACCGGCCGGCCGCCGACCAGATCGACAAACGCGTCTTCGATCGTGCCGTGGTAGCAGCCGTTGAACACGAGCAATTTCTTTCGGCCGCTCGCCGCGCGCAGCCAGCGCACGACGTAGCGATTCGCGTCGGTGGCGCTCAGCGCGAACTGCCACATCGGCAGGCCGAAGCGCTGCGCGAGCAGCTCGCCCACGGCCGAAGCGTCAACGCTGGACAACATCGCCGTCAGCCCGCGCGACGCCTGCTGCGCGAGCGCGTGCGCCACCGGCGCGGGCGAGTGGCCGAACATCGCGCCGGTGTCGCCGAGGCAAAAGTCAACGAGCGTGTGGCCGTCGGCATCGACCAGATGCGCGCCTGACGCTTCGCGCAGGTGCAGCGCGAACGGCGTGCCCCAGTCGTTCATCCAGTGCAGCGGCACGCCGAACATCAGGTGCCGTGCTGCACGCGCCGAGAGCTCGCGCGAGCGTGGGTTCGCGGCCTCGAACGCGGCGAGCTCGCGCCGCAGCAGCGCCTGCGCCTTGGCCCAGTCGATGCCTGAGCGGGCGGGTGAATCAGTGCCTTTCACCGCTTACACCAACAACAGCAAGTGCTCGCGCTCCCACGAGCTGATCACGCGGTTGTAGGTGCCGAACTCGAGCGCCTTGACGGCGCAGAAGGCGTCGATGAACTTCTCGCCGAGCAACTCGCGCACGGGAACGCAGCCGCGCAACGCTTCGATCGCGTCTTCAAGATGGCGCGGCAATTCGTTCTCCTGCGTCCACGCGCTGCCCTCGGTGGCATCGCCGGGCATTCGCTGCTCGGTCAAGCCCAGATAGCCGCAAGCCAAGGTGGCCGCGATCGCGAGATACGGGTTCACGTCGACACCGGGAACGCGGTTCTCGACGCGGCGCGCCGCGGGTGTGGACTTCGGGATGCGGATGCCGCAGGTGCGGTTGTCGTGCCCCCAGCGCACATTCGTCGGTGCCGACATGTAGGGCGCCAGGCGCCGGTACGAATTGACGAAGGGCGCGAACAGCGGCATCACCAGCGGCACGTACTTCTGCAGGCCGGCGATGAAGTGGAAGAACTCGGGGCTCGCGCTGCCGTCGGCGCGGCTGAAGACGTTGTGGCCGTCGGCATCGACGATGTTCTGGTGGATGTGCATCGCGCTGCCGGGCTCCATCTCCATCGGCTTGGCCATGAAGGTGGCGAAGATGCCGTGGCGCAGGGCAGTCTCGCGCACGGTGCGCTTGAACAGGAATACGCGGTCGGCGAGCTCCAGCGGATCGCCGTGCGCGAAGTTGATTTCCATCTGCCCGGCGCCGGCCTCGTGGATCAGCGTCTCCACGCCCAGGCGGTGCACCTCGCAGAAGTTCGACAGCTCCATGAAGAACGGGTCGAAGTCGTTGACGGCGTCGATCGAATAGCTCTGGCGCCCGGCCTCGGGCTTGCCGGTGCGGCCGGTGGGCGGGCGCAGCGGCTCGTGCGGGTTCTGCTGGCGCGCGACGAGGTAGAACTCCATCTCCGGCGCCACCACCGCGCGCCAGCCGCGCTGCGTGTAGAGCTCGATCACCTTGCGCAGCACGGCGCGCGGCGAGAGCTGCACCGGCGAGCCGTCCCAGTCGACGCAATCGTGGATCACCACGGCCACCGGCTCGGCCGCCCACGGCACCACGCGAAACGTGGCCGCGTCGGGGCGGCAGATCATGTCCGGGTCGGTATCGCCCACATGCGGCCCGTTGTCGGGCTGCTGCCCGTTCACGGTGTTCAGCAGCACGCTCTTGGGCAGGCGCATCTCGCCGCTGTTCAGGAACAAGTCCTTCGGCAGGATCTTGCCGCGCGCGATGCCGGTGATGTCGGGGATGACGCATTCCACTTCGTGGATGCGGTGTTCGGCGACTAGGTGTTTGAGGTCGGGGGGCATGGCGTTTCTGCCGGTGCGGCTGGAATCGAAGTGGTGCAGATCTGATCATAAAGACCGGATGCAATTGAAAATGGCGTCGCGTCATGCGGTCAAGTTGTGATCAGACCCGGCGCGAGCATGATCTCGTGTGAGTTCCGCGTAATCGCCAAACAGACAAGGGCTAAGCTCTGCCTTATTTGCGGACAGAGTGCCCCGCAAATCAGAACAGCGCGACAAGGAACTCGATGGCAAAGAGCACCACCAAGAACACCGACGCGAGCGCCAACCTCGGCTTCGAAGCCAAGCTCTGGCACCTGGTGAGCGACACCGCGCTGGGCAGCGCGGCCGGCCGCGCCCGCGACACGCTCGGCCGCGTGTACGAGTCCCTCGCAAAACCCCTCACCGCGGACTTGTACCAGCATCGGGCCGGGGGCGCGAATCTCGAAGCCGCGATTGCCGCCAAACTGAAGGAGCTTGGATATGGCGGCGGCTAAGAAGAAACCTGCAGCGGCTCCAGCGTCACCCATGGACGAGGCACGCCGGGTTCGGGGCCGCGTCCGAGAGGGTGCGGCCTTTCCACTTGCTCCGCCCCGGTCAGAGATGCCCCGGGACTACGCGGCCGCCCTCGGGGCCATCAAGCAGCGCATTCGGGAAGAACGGCTGCGTGTCATCCTCGCCGCCAATGCGGCGGTCGTTCTGCTCTACTGGGACATCGGCCGGATGATCCTCGAGCGCCAGGAGCGCTCGGGTTGGGGTGCGAAGGTGGTCGATCGCCTGGCGGTCGATTTGCGTGAGGCGTTCCCCGACATGCAGGGTTTCTCGCCCCGCAATCTGAAGTACATGCGCGCGTTTGCAGCGGCGTGGCCGGAGCAGCAATTTGTGCAGCAGGCTGCTGCACAAATCCCGTGGTTCCACAATTGCCTTCTGTTGGATCGGGTGCCGGATGCGGCCGCGCGCGCGTGGTACATCGAAGCCACGATTCGGGGCGGATGGTCGCGCAGCATTCTCGCTTTGCAAATCGACAGCCGTGCTCACCTGCGGCAGGGCAAGGCGCTCAGCAACTTTGCCGCGACCTTGCCGCCCGCCGAGTCCGACCTTGCGACCCAGGCGTTCAAGGATCCCTACCTGTTCGATTTTCTCGGCACCGCCGATCCCCGCCGCGAGCGCGAGGTCGAGCAGGCGCTGGTTGATCACATCCAGCGCTTTCTGCTGGAGCTTGGCGCCGGATTTGCATTTGTCGGCCGGCAGGTATCGCTCGAAGTCGGTGACCAGGACTTCGTCATCGACTTGCTCTTCTACCACCTGAAGCTGCGCTGCTACGTCGTTGTCGAACTCAAGGCGGTTGCCTTCGAGCCGGCGTTCGTCGGCCAGTTGAACCTCTATCTTTCCGCCGTCGATGACCTGCTGCGGCATGCGGACGACCAGCCCTCCATCGGGTTGCTGTTGTGTCGCAGCAAGAACAAGCTCGTCGTCGAGTACGCATTGCGCCATCTGAAACGCCCGGTCGGTGTCGCGGAATGGGAGACCCATCTCGTCGAGAAGCTGCCAAAGGAATTTCGCTCGGCCCTGCCGACAGTGGAGGAGATCGAGGCAGAGTTGTCTGACAAGCATCTGCAGACGGCGAAAGTGGGGAGGAAGAAGCCGTGAGCAGAGCCCACGCCGAGGCCGACCTCGACCGCGTGGCCCGAGCAGACAGGGGCGCAACCCCGCCGATTAAGTCACCCCCCGACGCCTTCACCATCGTCGACGCCCACCAGCACTTCTGGGACCCCGACCTCAATTACCACCCCTGGCTTCGCGACGAACCGCCGGTGCCGTTTCGCTATGGCGACTACCGGCCGATCCGGCGCCGCTACCTGCCGCCGGACTACCGCGCCGACGCGGCGCCGATTCGAGTCGACAAGTCGGTCTACGTCGAGGCCGAGTGGAACCCGGCGGACCCGCTGGGCGAGATGCGCTACATCGAGCGCTTGCGCCGCGAGCATGGCCTGCCGAGCGTGGCGGTGGCGCAGGCCTGGCTCGACGCTGCCGACGCGGGCGCGGTGCTCGAAGCGCAGGCCGGCTTCTCGTTCGTTCGCAGCATCCGCCACAAGCCGCGCGCAAACCGCTCGCCGAATGACGCCGCGCCGGGCGGCATGAGCGATCCACGCTGGCGCGCCGGCTACGCGCAACTCGCTCGCAACGGCCTGCGCTTCGACCTGCAAACGCCCTGGTGGCACCTCCACGAGGCGGTGCGGCTCGCGGCGGACTTCACCGACACTCAGATCATCCTCAACCACACCGGGCTGCCGGCGGACCGCAGTGCGGCCGGTCTGGAGGGCTGGAAGCGCGCGATGACGGCGTTCGCCGCGTGCCCGAACGTGGCGGTGAAGATCTCGGGCCTGGGCCAACCCGCCAGTGAGTGGACCGTCGCCGCCAACGGCGACATCGTTCGCACCGTGATCGACCTGTTCGGCGTGCAGCGCTGCATGTTCGCAAGCAACTTCCCGGTGGACAGCCTGTGCGCGAGTTTCGCGACGATCTTCAACGGCTTTCGCGCCATCGTCAGCGACTTCCCGGCGCACGAACAGGCCGCGCTGTTCCGCGACAACGCGATCCGCATTTACGCCATCAATCCAATTGAGTGACCCGATGAAACCGAACCGCATTGCCTACATCGGCGTGGGCCTGATGGGCCTGCCGATGGTGAAACGCCTGCTGAGCCTGGGCTACGCCGTGACGGCGTACGACGTGCTGCCGCGCCAGAACGACGCGGCGCGCGCCGCGGGCGCGTCGGTCGCCGCCAGCCCCGCCGACGCGGTGCGCGGCGCCGACCTGGTGCTGCTCAACCTGCCGACCACCGACGCGGTGCACGACGCGGTGTTCGGAGAGAACGGCGCCGCGAGCGCGATGCAGCCGCCGCAACTGATCGTCGACTTTTCCACCGTGAAGGTCGACCGCGGGCGCGCCTTCGCGCAGCAACTGCGTGAGACGTGCGGCTGCGGCTGGATCGACGCGCCGGTGTCGGGCGGTCCGCCGGCCTCCGCCAGCGGCACGCTCACCGTGATGGCCGGCGGCGACGCGGCGGACATCGCGCGCATTGGCAGCCGCTGATGGCCGACGTGGCGGCGCGCTGCACCCACATGGGGCGCAGCGGCAGCGGCCTCGCGGCAAAGATGATCAACCAGTTGATCGTCGGCTGCACGCACGCGGTGCTGGCCGAGGCGCTGCTGCTCGCCGAATCCGCCGGCATCGACGCCGCGCGAATTCCCGAGTGCCTGGCCGGTGGCCACGCCGACGGCACGCTGCTGCAAAAGCTCTACCCGCGCATGGCGGCGCGCGACTTTGCGCCCCAGGGGTATGCGCGGCAGTTGTTGAAGGACATGGAGATGCTCAGCGAGTTCGCGGCTGGGCTGAAGGCACCGCTGCCGATGAGCGGCAACGCCTTGTCGCTCTACCGTATGCTCGTGCACCTGGGACACGCCGAGCTGGACACGTCGGCCGTGTTCAAGATCTATGAGCGCGACAAGCCGCAATAATCGCGCAATGAGGGGATCGCTGGCGGCGACCCTACAACGGGCCAAAGGCCCACACCTCCAGGAGACAACGCCGTGAGAGTTTCAGTGTCAACGTTCTTGCCCGCCCTCGCCTTCGTCACCGCTGCGCTGCTGGCGCCGGCCGCACAAGCGCAGGTCAAGATCCGCTACGCCCACGTCGGTGTGGCCAACGCGCCGCAGACGCTGTACGCCGATGAGGTGGCCAAGCTCGTCAAGGAGCGCACCAGCGGCCGGGTCGAGATCACGGTGTTCCCGAACTCGCAGCTCGGCGGCGTGGGCGAGATGGTCGACGGCGTGAAGTCGGGCGCCATCACGATGGGCCACCACGACTTCGCGTCGCTCGGCAAGATTCTCTCGACGACAGCCGTGTTCAACACGCCCTTCGTCTACCGCGACCCGGAACACAGCCTGCGCGCGACCGATGCGCGCACCTCGCCCGCCCTGCGCGAGATCAACCAGCAACTGGTCGAGAAGGGAAGCATGCGCATCGTCGGCAGCTTCTTCCAGGGCACGCGCCAGCTCACGTCGAAGGAGAAGGTGCTGGGCCTCAAGGACATGCAGGGCAAGAAGTACCGCGGCGTTCCGGTGAAGCTCTGGTCGTCGATGCTCACGGGCATGGGCGCGGTGGCTACGCCGGTCGAGGTGTCGGAACTCGCCACTGCGCTGGCGACGGGCCTCGTCGTCGGTCAGGAGAACCCGCTGCCGAACATCTTCAACCTCAAGCTCTACGAGGTGCAGAAGTACGTGATGCTGACGAACCACATGCAGTCGATCCTCGCCGTGTTCGTGAATGAAAAAGCCTGGGCCGCGATTCCCGCCGCCGACCGCAAGATCCTCGAAGACACGATGGCCGAAGTGGGCAAGAAGACACTCGACTGGGACCGCGAGACGGCGGCGAAGTACCGCAAGGACCTGGAAGCCAAGGGCATGGTGTTCGTCGAAGAGAAAGACGGCCTGGATGTGGAGGGTTTCCGCAAGGCGGTGCTCGCGCAGGTGGGCAAGGATTTCCCGGACTGGACGAATTACATCGAGCAGATTCGCGCGGTGAAGTGACGCGCCGGGCCGCATCGACCCGACTCGCGGTGAAGTGATGCGCCGGCCATGACGCGCCTGCTCGCGAACGTGCGCACCGCCGTGCGCTGGCTCAGCTTCGCGCTGCTCGCCCTGCTCGTGCTCACGCCGCTCGCGCAAGTGGTGATGCGCGGCGTGTTCAACGTGCCGATGTCGGGCGCGGAAGAACTGGCGCGCTACTTCCTGATCTGCCTCACGTTCATCGGCGCCGCGTACGTCACCGAACAGGGCGGGCAGATCCGCATGGAGGAGTTTCAGGGCCTGCTGCCGGTGCGCGCACGCTGGGTGTTGCAACTCGTGATCGAACTCAGCGGCGTGGCGATGTTCGCCGTGCTGTTCATCGCCGCCGTCACGACGATCGCGAACAACCTGAACAACCAGACCGCCACGCTGGAGATGCCGTTCTGGCTGTTCATGGGCCCGCTCGCGCTGGGTGCGTTGCTGCTCGTCGTGGAGACCGCGTTGATGTTCGTCCACACGCTCAAGCGCCGCCGCCCCGAAGACAAGCACACGGTTCTCACCTGAACCTGATTCAGGAGCAAGGCAGGGTCACCGTGCAAGGTTTTCTCGTCGTTCTCTCGTTCCTCGCGCTGTTCGTGCTCGGGTTTCCCGTGGTGCTCGCGATCGGCATTCCGTGCATTGCCTACATGTTCCTGCACGGCCTGCCGCTGGACCTGGTGGCGCAGCGCACGCTGTACGCGCTCGACTCGTTTCCGCTGGTCGCCGTGCCGGTGTTCCTGTTCGTCGGCAGCCTGATGAACAGCGCCGGCATCTCGCGCTACATCTACCGCTTCGCGGACACCGCCACCGGCCGCCTGCCCGGTGGCCTGGCGCAGGTGAACATCTTCGGCAGCCTGATCTTCGCCGGCATGTCGGGCTCGGCGCTGGCGGACATCGGCGGCCTCGGGCGAATCGAAATCGACGCCATGCGCGACAAGGGTTTCAAGCCCGAGTTCGCGGCCGCCGTGACGAGCGCGTCGGCGATCGTCGGGCCGATCTTCCCGCCGTCGATTCCGCTCATCATCTACGGCACCGTCACCGGCGTGTCGGTGATCCAGTTGCTGCTGGGTGGCATTCTGCCGGCGCTGCTGTGCGTGGCGATGCTGATGTTGATGACGGGCTGGCTCGCGTCGCGCCGCAACTACCCACGCGCGCCCCGCTGGCCGAGCCGCGCCGAGCTGTGGCGCGACTTCAAGCCGGCGTTCCCGGCGATCATGGCGCCGGTGATCCTGATCGCCGGCATGTTGCTCGGCTTCTTCACGCCCACCGAAATCGCGTCGGTGACGGTGCTGTACGCGCTGCTGATCAGCAGCCTGTTCTACCGCGAGCTCACCTGGGCCGGCGTGGTGAGCGCGGCGTTCGAGACGATCCGCGCGTCGGCGGGGATTCTGTTGATCGTTGCCGTGGCGGCACTGTTCGGCTGGATTCTCTCGGTCGAGCAGGTGCCGCAGAAGCTCACCGGCTTGATGTTGTCGATCTCGAAGGACCCCTATGTGCTGCTGCTGATCGTGAACCTGCTGCTGCTCGTGGTGGGAATGTTCCTCGACAGCACGACGGCGATCCTCGTCATCGCGCCGATCATCGCCAAGCCGTTGGTGGCCGCCGGCGTGGACCCGGTGCACCTGGGCATGGTGGTCGTGTTCAACCTGATGGTGGGGTTGCTCACGCCGCCGATGGGACTGGCGCTGTTCCTCGTAGCCGACATCGCGAAGGTGACGATGAAACAAGTGCTGCGCGAAATGCTGCCCTACTACGTGCCGCTGATCATCACGTTGCTGCTGATCACGTACGTGCCCGCGCTGACGACCTGGATTCCGCGGTTGGCGGTGGGGCCGTGACGGAGATTGCCTTGTCAGCCACAACCACGAGGAACTGCCAGTGAACGCTGCCGCCCAACCCCACCGTCCGATCATTGCCTTGGCGATGGGCGACCCCGCAGGCATCAGCCCCGAGCTCACCGCCAAGATCGTTGCACTGGACGAAGCCCAGGCCGCGGCGCGCATCGTGATCGTCGGCGACAAACGCGTCTTCGACGCCGGCGCGGCGCTCGCCAAGGTCGCGCCGCAGGTCGACGTGATCGGCGAGCGCGATGCGATTCCCGGCGCATGGCAGCGCCCGGTGTTCATCGACCTCGCGCATCTCGACCCGGCCACCGTGCAACGCGGCGTGGCCGCCAAGGCCGGCGGCGAATTTGCGCTCGCGAACTACCGCCACGCGCTGCAACGCGTCGCCTCGGGCCAGGCCCAGGCGGTGTGTTTCACGCCGTTCAACAAGCAGGCGATGCGCCTCGCGCTGCCGAGCTATGACGACGAAATCGGCTTCACCGCCGAGACGCTCGGCATCCGCACCGCAGCGACCGAGTTCAACATTCTGGAAGGGCTCTGGAACGCACGCGTCACGTCGCACATCCCGCTGTCGAAAGTGGCCTCGGCGCTGACGATCGACGGCATCGTCAGCGCCCTTGAACTCGCCGCGAAGTCGCTGCGCGCCGCAGGCTTCAACCCGCCGCGCATCGCGGTCGCGGCGCTGAACCCGCACGCCGGAGACGGCGGCAACTTCGGCCGCGAAGAGATCGACGTGATCGCACCCGCGATCGAGCGCGCCCGCGCGCGCGGCACGCCGGCGGAAGGCCCCTACCCGGCGGACACCGTGTTCGTTCGCGCCCGAGGCGGCGCCTTCGACGCCGTGCTGACGATGTACCACGACCAAGGCCAGATCGCGATGAAGCTGATGGGCTTCGACCGCGGCGTCACCTTGCTCGGCGGCTTTCCGTTCCCGATCTGCACGCCTGC
>CAWBTF010000023.1:0-210402 GCA_963791595.1 uncultured beta proteobacterium
GTTGAGGCTGTAGAAAAACCCCAATTCACCCGTCGCCTTGCAATGGAGACCAAAATCGACCTCTCAGATCGCGCTGTATTGAACGATCACGAGGTCGCCAGGGGTTGAGTGACCCCCGCAACCGCACCCTCAACGGCGCGTTAGGGTTTTTTCTACAGCCTCGTTAGGACTCTTTCTACAACCTCGTTAGGCGTCAATCGAAAGGAAGGCATGAAAATGGCACGCGTCCGGGTTGAGGGCTTTACCATCTCGCTTGACGGATACGGAGCTGGTCCGAATCAGGATATCAGCAATCCGCTCGGCGTGGGCGGGACAGATTTGCACCAGTGGTTGGTCCCGACACGCACGTTGCAACGAACCTTATTTGGCGCCGACGGTGGCACAACGGGGATCGATGACGACTTCGCGGCGCGGGGTTTCAAGAATGTCGGCGCCTGGATTCTCGGAAGAAACATGTTCGGACCGATTCGCGGTTCCTGGCCCGACATGAACTGGAAGGGCTGGTGGGGGGACAGCCCACCCTATCACGTTCCAACTTTCATCTTGACTCATCACGCGCGCCCGCCCATTCCGATGGAAGGCGGAACGACCTTTTACTTCGTCACGGGCGGCATTCACGAGGCGCTTGACCGGGCGCGCGACGCAGCCAACGGAATGGATGTGCGAATTGGCGGTGGGCCTGGCACTATCCAGCAATATCTTCGTGCGGGCCTCATCGATGAGCTGCACGTCGCTATCTCGCCGGTCCTGCTGGGCGGGGGAGAGCGACTGTTCGAGGGGATTGACGTGCGCGCTCTGGGGTACGAATGCGTTCAGTTCGTTGCGTCGGAGAAAGCCACCCATGTGGTACTCCGGCGCCAAGGGAACAATGGCGCCTAACCACCGGTTGTAGCGGACTGCGCCGCGAGATCAAGCAGGAACGTAGGTCAACCTGATCACATCCTCGCCAATCCGCTCATTGGCCATCAGGCGGAGCGGCGGCCGGGGTCCGGCGAAATATGGCTTGCCGTGACCAAGCACGACGGGGTGCAGGTAGATTCGATACTCATCGATCAGGCCAAGTTCGGTGAGGCTTTGCGCCAAACCCGGGCCAGCAACTTCGATCTCCCCGTCGCGCTCGGCCTTCAGCTCGCGGATCGCGCTCTCAAGATCATCTTCAACAAGCCTGGCGTTGGGGCCGACCGACTTCAACGAGCGCGAGACGACCCATTTCGGCTGGTTCCGCCACGCCGCCGCGAAGGCGCGTTCCTCGGCATCCCATTCAGGATGATCGTCGTCCCAGTAGCGCATGACCTCATACATTTGGCGACCGTACACACTGCCCGCCTGCCGCTGAGCCTCCGCGATGAAGTGGCGGAAGAGCGTAGGGCTTGGCGCAAACGCCATGTGGTCGACGTAGCCGTCCAGGGACTGGTTCATTCCGAACACGAGCTTAGCCATGCTCACTTCCTTTCCTTACGCGGTACATCCGCGCGGTTCTGGTTGCGTTGTGCAATCGGTTTTAAGCTCGATCGACTGATTTTTGCATGGGCGCGCGGTGCGGCCGCTGCACGCACCCTAGAGACCCGCCCTCCCCAACATCGCATGCAACAACACGTTGGCCCCGGCGCTCACGTGCTCGGGCAGTGCGTCTTCGATCTCGTTGTGGCTGATCCCGCCCTTGCAGGGGATGAAGATCATCGCGGTGGGAGCCAGCCGCGCCATGTAGACGGCGTCGTGCCCCGCGCCTGAGACGACGGGCATTTGGCTGTAGCCGAGCTGCTGAGCGGCTTGCGCGACCGCGTTTACGCAGTCGGCGTCGAAGGCCTGCGCCGGGTAACCAGACACCTGTTCGATGTGGATGGGCAGGCCCGTCTTGGCGGAGACGCGGGCCGCGCTGGCGCGCATGTCTTCATCCATCGCGTCGCACAGCGCATCGCTCGCGTTGCGCAGGTCGATCGAGAACTTCACGCGCCCGGGAATCACGTTGCGGCTGTTCGGGTGCACCTGCACCATGCCCACCGTGCCGCGGCCGTGCGGGCCGTGGCGGTGGGCGCAGGCGACCACTTCCTGCATCAGCGCGGCGGCCACTTGCAATGCGTCCTGGCGCAACGCCATCGGCGTCGGGCCGGCGTGCGCTTCCATGCCGGTCACCGTGCAGTCGTACCAGCGGATGCCGAGCACACCGCTCACCACGCCGATCGTCGTGGCATGGTCTTCGAGCACCGGGCCTTGTTCGATGTGCGCCTCGAAGTAGCTGCCGATCGCGTGCTCGCCCGGCTCGTGCGGCCCCAGGTAGCCAATGCGCTCGAGCTCGTCCTTGACGCATCGGCCGTCGGCGTCGCGCGCCGCGTACGCGTGCTCGAGCGTGAACGCCTTGGCGAACACGCCCGAGCCCATCATCACCGGAACGAAGCGCGAGCCCTCCTCGTTGGTCCAGAACGCGACTTCGATCGGCGCTTCGGTCATCACGCCATGGTCGTTCAGCGTGCGCACCACTTCCAGGCCGGCGAGCACGCCATAGTTGCCGTCGAACTTGCCGCCGGTGGGCTGGGTGTCGATGTGGCTGCCCGTCACCACCGGCGGCAGCTGGTCATTGCGCCCGGCGCGGCGCATGAAGGCGTTGCCGATCTTGTCGATGCGCACGCTCATGCCGGCTTCGGCGGCCCAGCGCAGCACCAGATCGCGGCCCTGTTTGTCCAGGTCGGTCAAGGCGAGGCGGCACACGCCTCCCTTGGGTGTCGCGCCTAGCTGCGCCAGCTCCATCAGCGAGTTCCACAGGCGAGCGCCGTCGATGCGCAGCCTCGATACGGTTTGTGCAGTGGATGAGTTCATGGCTCCGCCTTCAACCGTCCAGGCGCTGCGCCAGGCGCACCAGGCTGCGGTCGCTGCCCGCGGGCCCGAGCAGCGAGATGCCGAGCGGCGCGCCGAGCCGCGTGGCCATCGGCAGCGTCAATTGCGGGAACCCGGCCAGCCCGGCGATGCACAACATGCGCGTCGCCGCGTTGCGGTAGTCCTCGAGCGCCGCGCCGTCGGTGGCCACGAGCGGGGCAACGTCGGGCATCGTCGGCAGCAGCAGCACGCCATCAGTCCCCAGCAGTTCGGTGAGCTGCGCGCGAAAGCGGGTGCGAAACGCCGCCGCCGTGGCGACCTGCTCGTCGCTGACGCCGCGCGCCCAGGCAAAACGCTCTGCGACGCCGGGCCCGAGCGGCGGGTTGAAGCGCTCGATCAGCGGCCCGTCGGTCTGCCACGCTTCGCGCCCTTGCAGGTAGCGAAAGCTCCAATACATCGCGTCGAAGCTCTCCAGCACCACGTTCACCGGCCGCGCGGCGCCGAGCGCCGACTCGATGCGCGCGCGTGCAGGAGCCAGCGCGTCGCGCACGTCGCTGCCGAGCAGGCCCCAGACTTCGGTGGGTGCCAATAGACGCACCGCTTGCGGCAGCGGCGCGGCGTCCTCACCCAGCAGCACATCAGCCACTCGCGCGAACGTCGAGACATCGCGCGTGAACCAGCCGCAGGTGTCGAAACTCGGGCTCAAATCCATCGCGCCTTGCAGGCTCACGCGACCATGCGTGGGCCGCAGCCCGACCAGCCCGCAATGATTGGCCGGTGCGCGCACCGAGCCTCCGGTGTCGGTGCCCAGGGCAAAGTCGCACATGCGATTGCTGACGGCCGACGCCGAGCCCGACGACGAGCCTCCCGAGATGCGCTGCGGCGCGGCGCCGTTGATCGGCGACCCGAAATGAGCGTTCTGGCCGTTCATCAGGTACGCGAGTTCGTCGGTGATCGTCTTGCCGACAAAGCGCGCGCCCGCATCGAGCAGGCGCTGCACCGTGGGCGCCGTGCTCCGCTTGATACCCGACATCGCCAGCACGAAGGGCTGGCCGCCGCCCGTGGGGTAGCCGGCCACGTCGAACAGGTCTTTCACGCCGAACGTCAGGCCGGCCAGCGGACCGGTGCCGGCGCTGGCCACTGCAACGTCGGGGTAGGGCATGAAGGCGTGGGCGGGGTCGTGCAGCGGCATGGTGGGCCTCGTTCGGGAAGGGTCAGTCTGTGCGGTCTGAAAGTTCGCGATCAGCGCAGCGTCGCGATCGCCTCGGTTCGCACGCAGCGCGCGCTGTGGGCGGGGCCCAGGTGCAACGACGCCGGGTGGTCCGGCGCGGCAGACGTCCAACGCATGCGGGCAGCGTTCGGCGAACGCGCAGCCGGGCGGCAGCGCGGCCAGGTCGGGCGGTGCGCCGCCGATCGTCTCGAGCCGCGCGCCTTGCGCCAGCGCACCTTGCGCGCGGCTCTTCAGCAGCGCCATCGTGTACGGGTGGCGCGGCGCGCGCATCAGCGTCGCGGCAGGGCCCTCTTCGACGATGCGCCCGGCGTACATCACGGCAATGCGGTCGGCGACTTCGATCGCGGCGCCGATGTCGTGCGTGACGAAGATCACCGACAAGCCCATTTCGCGTTGCAGCTCGCGCAGCAGCAGCAGGATTTGAATTTGCACGGTGGCGTCGAGCGCTGTGGTCGGCTCGTCGGCGAGCAGCAGTTGCGGATGGCAACTGAGCGCGAGCGCGATCATCGCGCGCTGGCGCATGCCGCCGCTCATCTCGTGCGGGTAGGCGTCCAGGCGCCGTTCGGGGCTCGGAATGCGCACGCGCTCGAACAGTTGCAGCGCCCGCTGGCGCGCCGCGGTTTCGCTCAGCGGCTCGTGGCGGCGGATGGCTTCAACGATTTGCGCGCCCAGCGTGTAGACAGGGTCGAGCGCGAGCAGCGGCTCCTGAAAAATCATCGCCGCGACCTTGCCGCGGAATTGAGCCAACGCCGACGGCGACAGCGCCAGCACGTCGTGCTCGCCTACGCGAATGTGGCCGCCGATCTGGGTGCGCCGCGGTGCATGCAGGCGCAGCAGCGAGCGCAGCGTGACGCTCTTGCCCGAGCCCGACTCGCCGATCAATGCGACGACTTCGCCACGCCGCACCTGCAGGTCGACTCCGCCGACGGCGTGCACCGGCTTGCGACCCCCGGTGAAGGTGACCGTGAGGTTGCGGATGTCGACGAAGGGGGCGTCGGTCATGGCTGATGCACTGACGGGCTAGCCGGCGCCGCACTGTGCCCACTGCCCGGCTCGTGCATCAGGCACGCCACCGGGTGCCCCGCCGCGCCGCCCGTGAGGGTGGGCATGCGGCTCGCGCACACGGCCTGCGCGTGCGCGCAGCGCGTGTGAAAGCGGCAGCCCGAAGGCGGGTCGATGGGGTTCGGCGGGTCGCCCGCGAGCGGCGGCTGCTCGATGCGCTTGTCGGGGTCCAGCGTCGGGATCGACGACAGCAGCGCGCGCGTGTACGGATGGCGCGGCGCTTCGAACAGATCTTCGCTCGCGCCGATCTCGACGATCTGGCCGAGGTACATCACCATCACGCGGTTCGAGATGCAGCGCACCACGTTCAGGTCGTGGCTGATGAAGATGTAGGTCAGGCCGAATTCGTCTTTCAGATCGAGCAGCAGGTTGAGCACCTGCGCTTCGACCGATTTGTCGAGCGCCGACACCGGCTCGTCGAGAACGATCAGGCGCGGCTGCAACGCGAGCGCGCGCGCGATGTTGACGCGCTGGCGTTGCCCGCCCGACAGTTCATGCGGGTAGCGTTCGGCAAAGCGGCGCGGCTCCAGGCCCACGCGCGCGAGCAGGTCGCGGGCGCGTTCGATCGCCTGCGCTTTCGGCACGCCGTGCACCTGCGGCGCGAAGGCGACGCTGTCTTCGATCGTCAGGCGCGGGTTCAGCGACGCATAACTGTCCTGGAACACCATCTGCGTCTGGCGGCGAAACTCCTTGAGCGGCAGCTCGCGCGTGCCGACGCCGCGCGCGTCGAACACGATTTCGCCGCGGTCGGATTGAATCAAATGCATCAGCAGCCGCGCCGTCGTGCTCTTGCCGCAGCCCGATTCGCCCACGACGCCGAGCGTCTCGCCGGCATGCACGGAGAAGCTCACGCCGTCGACCGCGCGCACCGCGTGCCTGGCGGCACCGAAGCCGGCGTGCTTGAGCGGGAAGTGCTTGACGAGGCCGCGCACGTCGAGCAGTGGCGTGGCGTTCATGGCCGCGCTCACGACTTGATCTCCATCGCCGAGCGCAGCCCGTCGGACAGCAAGTTGAAGCCGATCGAGGTGATGAAAATCATCGCGCCGGGCAGCGCCGCGATCCACGGCTGCGCGTAGATCGCCGTGCGCAGCGTATTGAGCATCAGGCCCCATTCGGGCTCGGGCGGTTTGGTGCCCAAGCCCAGAAAGCTCAACCCCGACGCGAGGATCATCGACACCGCGATCAGGCTCGTCGCATACACGAACACGGGCCCGAGCACGTTGCCGAGCACGTGCACGCGAACGATGGTGAAGGCGTTGGCGCCCGAGGCGCGCGCGGCTTCGACGAAGTCGCGGCCGCGGATCTGCGTGGTCACGCTCTCGGCGACGCGCGCGATCGGCGGAATGAACACGACGGTGAGCGAGATCAGCGAGTTCGTGACGCCTGCGCCGAGCGCGCCGGACAGCGCAATCGCGAGCAGCACCGAGGGGAACGCGTAGAACACGTCGATAGTTCGCATCGTCACCGTGTTCAGCCAACCGCCCGCGTACCCCGCGGCGATGCCGATCGACGAGCCGATGACAAACGCCATCACGACCGGCGTGATACCCATGAACAGCGACAGGCGCGTGCCCACCATCAACCGCGTCAGCATGTCGCGGCCGAGTTCATCGGTGCCCAGCGGATGGCCGGCAAAGCCGATGGGCTTGAGGCGCTTGAGCATCGAAGACGCATAGGGGTCGGCGGGCGCGATCGACGCGCCGAACACCGCAAGAACGAGCAGTCCGAGGATCATGAGTGCCGCGAACATCGCGACCCGGTCGCGCGAGAAGCGGCGGGCGACGGTTTCCCAATAGCCGGCTGAGCGCTCGAAGGGGAGCGCGGGGATCTTGCTGGGGTCCACGGTGACGTTCAGCATCATCTGTGTGTCAGCGGCTGTGCTGCGTGTCACCCCGGCGTCCGAGCGGCGCGGCAGGCGGCACCCGGCGGGGGCTCATGCTGGAGCGGTCTCCGCTTCGCTCCGACCGCCACAGCATGAGCCCCCTGCGGGCCCCTGCCCGTAGCGCCTGCCACGCCGCGCTGAAGCCGAAGCCGAAGCCGCGCCGATGATTGCAAACAAGGAATCCACCCACCTCACCCTCGCGAAATCCGCGGATCAAGAACGCTCTGCACCACATCCACCACGAGGTTGAGCACCACGAAAAACATCGCGAGCACAAGAATCGTCCCCTGCAGCAGCGGCAAATCGCGCTGAAAGATCGCCGAGTTCAACAGGAAGCCGGTGCCAGGCCAGGAGAACACGGTCTCAATCAGGATCGAGCCGCCGAGCAGGTAGCCGAGTTGCAGGCCCATCACCGCCAGCGCGGTGGGCGCGGCGTTCTTCACGACATGCATGAAGATGCCCAGATCGGTGAGGCCCTTGGCGCGCAGGCCGACGATGAACTCCTGCGCCAGGATGTCGGCCACCAGCGCGCGAACGGTGCGCGCGATGATGCCCATCGGGATCA
This sequence comes from uncultured beta proteobacterium, assembly GCA_963791595.1. Classification (GTDB taxonomy): domain Bacteria; phylum Pseudomonadota; class Gammaproteobacteria; order Burkholderiales; family Burkholderiaceae_C; genus JAEMQF01. Next base: position 7,552 of record CAWBTF010000023.1, read on the forward strand.
CGCTCATCGTCACCGCCGGCAGGATCAGGTGCTTCAGGTGCTCCCAGTTCCACAGCCAGTCGGCCGACCCGCCCGGCCCCGCGCCGCCCGGCGGCAGCCACATCAGGATCGACGAGAACACGATCACCATCACCATGCCCAGCCAGTAATGCGGAACGCTCACGCCGAGCACCGCGGTGATCGACGCGGCCTTGTCGACCCACGAGTTCTGGAAGTAGCCGGCGACGAAGCCGAACAGGCTGCCGAAAGCGAAGCCGATGAGCGTGGCGAACACGGCCAGGCGCAGCGTATTGCCGACCGCCTTGAACACTTCGTCGGCAACGGCGCGGCCGGTGGCAATCGACGTGCCCAGGTCGCCCTGCACGGCGCGCCACACCCAGCCGGCGAATTGCTCCGGGTAACTGCGGTCGAAGCCGTAGAGCTTGCGCAGTTGCGCCTGCAGCTCGCCCGACGCATCGGGCGGCAGGATCGACACGAGCGGATCGCCCGGCGCCAGGTGCACGAGCGCGAAGCAGACGATCGCCACGCCCAGCATGATGGGCAGCGTGTAGAGCAGGCGGCGCAGCAGGAAGGCGATCACGAAGTCCGGGACCCAGGGCGAAAGGCTGACGGTGGACCCCGGCCTGCGCCGGGATGACGCTGCGGGTGCGTCAATCCAGCGTCATCGGCGCAATGTCGATGAACCAGCTTCTGGGCTGCACCACGTTCTTCACCTTCGCGCTCATCGCGCGCGGGCCCACGTCGTGCGCGATCCAGACAAACGGCGCTTCTTCGACGATGCGTGCGTGCAGCTTGGCCAGCGCGGCGTCGCGCGCCTTGTCGTCGAAGCTGGTGCGCGCGTCGGCGATCAGCTTGTCGAATTCGTCGTTGCCGTAGTAGCCCCAGTTGTTGCTCACCGGCGGGAAGGTTTTCGTGCTCGTGAAGCGCACCATCGCGAAGAACGGGTCCATCGCGGCGAAGCTCACGTTGATCGCGTGGGAAGCGTTGGCCGCCGGGTCCTTTGCGCCCTTGCGCCAGTTGGTGAACAGCGTGTTCCACTCGATCACGTCGAACGCAATGTCGAAGTGGCATTGCTTGAGCGACTGCTGCACGAACTCGTTCATCGGCAGCGGCTGCATCTGGCCCGAGCCCGACGCCGAAATCTGCACCTTCGCCTTCAGCGGTTTGGCCGCCGAGAAGCCGGCTTCCGCCATCAGCTTCTGCGCCGCGGCGACGTCGTACCTGATGTCGAACTTCGGATTCCCCCACCAAGGGTGGCCGGGCGGCACCGTGCCCTTGGGGATGGCCATCATGCCGCCGAGCAGCGTCTTCAGGCCTTCGCGGTCGACGCACAGGTTCGCGGCCTGGCGCACTCTTTTGTCGAGCCAGGGCGAGCCTTCGGCAAAACTCAGCTGCCACGGCCACACATGCGGCTGCGCGTTGCTGTGGATCTTGAAGCCGCGCTGCACGATCTGCGGCATCGTGTCGGGCGCGGGGGCTTCGATCCAGTCGACCTGGCCGCCGAGCAGCGCCGCGGTGCGCGCGTTCGCTTCGGGCATCGGCAGCATCACGACGCGGTCGATCTTCGGCGTGCGCTTCGGGTCCCAGTAGGCCTTGTTCGCGACGACTTCCAGGCGCTCGCGCGGCACGAAGCGCGCCATCTTGAACGGGCCGCTGCCCGAGGCGTCGGCCGCGAACGCGGTCCATGCGGCCTTGGCGCGGTCGGGCGCCGGTGTGGCGGCGGGCGTGGCGTTGTACTTGGCCTGCCAGTGCGCGGGCGAGGCGATGAACAGGTTGGTCAGGTTCAGCGGCAGGAAGGCGTCGGGCTCGCTCGTCGTCAGCTCGACCGTCAGGTCGTCGATCTTGCGCGCGCTGCGCAGCGTGGGCATGCGCGACGCCGTGACGCCCACCTGGCTGGCGTCGAAATGCGGCGCGTCCTTGTCGAGCACCTTGCGCACGTTCCAGACGATCGAGTCGGCGTTCAGCGCCGAGCCGTCGTGGAACTTCACGCCCGGGCGCAGCTTGAACACCCACTTCGTCTTGTCCTGCGCGTCCGCGGCCCAACTCGTCGCCAGGCCGGGGATCAGCACGCTGGGGCCATCGGCCTTGGACAAATCCCAGTGCGTGAGCGCGTCGTACATCGGAATGCCGGTGAAGCGGTTGCCCTCGAAGCCCTGGTCGGGCTGGCCGAGCGTGCGCGGAATGTCGGCCGCCGTCATCGCGATGCGCAGCACTTTTTCTTGCGCCGCGGCCGGGCCGGCAGCGAGCAGCGCGGCGCCGAGCAGTGCACCGAACAAGGGGGCGGTCACGCCGCGGTGAGGATTGAAACTCTTCATCTTGACTCCTGAATTAGTAGATGGGCCGCCCTGGCGCCTGCATGGCACACCAGATCGGCTGCGCATCCATTGCAAGCGACATGCCACGCGTTTCTTCGGCCAGCATGCCGCCACGCACGGCGTGCACCCAAAACGTCAGGGAGGATGCCTCACGACGGTGCATCCGGCGATCCGCGAAAACCCTGTTCAGGTGCCACCGAGCCGACCGCGGCCCTGCACCTGCCTGCACCCGACATGCCTGACCTTGCGCGCGCCGATGGCACCCGCCTCGCCGCGGTGCGCGCAGCGCGTTCAAGACGCCTTGCTGCGCGTGGACACCTTCGCCACGGCCGGCGATGTCGGCTTTTGTCGCCCTGCAGGAAAAGGGCCTCGAATTCGACATCAAGACCGTCGTGCGAACCTGGCTGCGTATGCTCGGCGGCAGCGGCAACGACCGTCGGTGCAGCTGTGGGCGAACCCGGCGCGACCACCGATGTAAGCTCTCACGCAACCGTATGGTTGCATGTTTGGCGAAGTTTCAGCATCATGCAGCCCAAAGGTTGCTTATGGAAGCCGCTGACGACCGCCTGAACCTGCTGCTGCGCGCGCTCGCCGATTCGACGCGGCGCGCCTTGCTCGACCGCTTGCGCGATGCGCCCGGCCAGACCCTGGGCGAGCTGATTGCGGGCTTGCCCCAGTCACGGCAGGCGCTGTCCAAGCACCTGGCGATGCTGGAGGACGCCGAACTCGTGGTGCCGGTATGGCGCGGACGCGAGAAGCGCCACTACCTCAACCCCGCGCCGTTGCAGGCGCTGCCCTCGCGTTGGGTCACTTCCAGCTCACGCGAGGATGCCGCGGCCGAGAGCCGCCTGCAAGATGCGCTGGGGCCGATGCCGGAGTCACCACGCACGGCCGCCCCAGCCGTGCCGCGCGCGACAACGAGGAGTCGCGACCCGATCGCCGCACAGTTGCTGGCGCCGCCTTCGCCCCGGCTCCGAGGCCAACCCATCCTGCAGATGGACGCCTTGGAAGCCGCACGCGAGTACCTGGCGGACACGGCCGAAGCAGTGCGGGCGCTGCTCGGTGCGATGGCGCCCGATGCCGGTTACCAGCGCCCGGCAGCCGGCGGCTTCTCGCTGGTCGAGCACTTGGCGCACCTCGCCGACATCGAAGCACTGGGCTGGCGAGCGCGCTTCACGCGCATCCTCGAGGAGTCCCGTTCGCCGCAGCTCCCCGGCGTGGATGGCGACCGCCTGGCCATCGAGAAGCGCTATCAGGAGCGCCCCTGGCGCGCCGCCGCGCGGCGCTTCATCGCCGAGCGCCGCAAGTCGCTGGCCCTGCTGCAACGATTCGACGCCGAGGTGCTGCGCCGGTCGGTGGTGTTCGCCGGCGAGCGCACGCGTGCCGGCGGCGTGGTGGCGGCGGCGGTGGCGCATGACCTCGACCACCGACCCGCGATGGCCCAAGCCTGGCTTCTGACAAGGAAAACCATGCCATGAACCTCAACGATGCCCCGGACCTTGCTGGCTTTGTCGCCGAGGCTTGGAACGTGCACGCCGATCGGCCGCGCGACGTCGCCAAGGGCCTGAGCGCACGCGCCGCGTCGGTGCAGTCAGACACCGCGGGCGCCGACGCGATCAACCTGGCTGAACATGTGTGGCTGTCGCACTTGCAAGACGAAGCCGGCTTGCAGGCGTTCCTGCACACGGTGACGCCGCCTGAGCCGCGAAGCGATCTCGGCACCGCTTGGCGGCGCGCGATGTGGGCGCTGGGCACCTTGGCGGAGCAACCCGCATCCGCCCTGCCGGAGCTGCCGCCCGCCGCGCGCTGGCGCGCGCTGCAAAACGTCTGGACACCCCTGGCCCTGCGCGGACATGTGGCTCAGGTGCGCAGCGCACTGAAGACCGAGGTGCCGATCGCGCTGGCGCACGCCGAACCGGCCGCGCGGCGAGGGCTCGCCGCCACCTGCAACAACATGGCGGCGGAGCTGCGCACGGGGCGGCGCGGCAACGCCGAGCTGGATGCCTTGATGCTGGACCTGGCGTCCGCGGCGTGCGAGCTGTGGGGCTCGGCGGGAACCTGGGTCCACGCCGAGCGTGCTGAGTACCAACTCGCGCGCTGCCACGCGGTGCTGGGTCAGGCAGAGGCCGCACTGCGGCACGCACAGGGCTGTCTGGCGATCATCGACGCGAACGCGGGCTCACCCGAGGCCGATGCGTTCGAGCGCTTCTTCGCCCACGAGGCCCTGGCGTGGGCGCATCGCGTCGCGGGCGATGCCGCCGCCGCGGCCGAGCAGCGTGCATTGATGGCGGCGCGCTGGGCCGAGATCGCAGACGCCGAGCTGCACGCGTGGGCGGCGCAGGCAGCCGCCGAGTTCGACGCCGCCACCGGACCTCGCGCCTGAAAAGAGAACGGTCGAGCGCGCTGCGCAGTGCGCGCTCGCCCTGCCCTCCGCGCTTACTCGGGCTTGATCCCCGCAGCGTCAGCCACGCGCTTGAAGCGCTGGTACTCGCGCAACTGAAACTCGCCCAGCTCCTTCGGGCCCATCAACAAGGACACGGTCGGCTGCGTCGCCTGATACGCGCGCCCGGCCTCGGAGTTCATGGCTTTTTCCATCGCCGCGGCGAGCTTGTCGACGATCTCGGTGGGCACGTCGGCGTGCATGAAGAAGGCTGACCAGACACCGGTCTCGAAGTCGGGGAAGCCGCTTTCCTTCATCGTCGGGATGTCGGGGTACTTGGGGTCGCGCCTGGCCGCGGTGATGAACGGGTCGTACGGCAGATTCTTCATCGTGATCGCGTTCACCACCACCGGCGAATTGCTGCCCATCAGGATGGTGTAGCCGTCGGCCGGCGCCTGGCGCGTCGCCTGCACCGCGATCACGCCGCTGCCGCCGGGCTTGTTCTCGACGAGCACCTGCTGGCCGAGGATCTTGCCGATCTGCTCGCCGTAAAAGCGCGACGACGAATCGGCGCCGCTGCCGGCGTTGAACGGCACGAGGATCTTGATCGGCTTGTTCGGGAAGTTCGCCGCGGCACCCTGCGCCTGCGTGAGCAAAGGCGATGCGCCCAGGGCAAGGGTGAGCAGAAAGGCGTGCATTGATTTCATGAAGAAGGCTCCGGTGTAACGATGACCTTCGCGGCGCGCAGCGCGCTGATCTCTTGCACCGAATAGCCCGCTTCGCGCAGCACCTCGGCGCTGTGCTGGCCGAGCTCGGGCGCGGGCAGCGCGAGCTCGGCCGGCGTGCGCGAGAACAGCGTCGTCGGGCGCATCGCGAGCACCTTGCCCGCGCTCGGATGCTGCTGCCGCTGAAACAGACCCACAGCCTCGAGGTGCGGGTGTTGGGTGAGCTCGTCGATGCTGTAGATGCGCGTGGCCGGAATGTCGAGCTCGTCGCACAGCAGCAGCAACTCGTCGCTGCCCAGCGTGCGCGTGATCGCGACCAGCGCGGCGTAGAGATTCTTCACGCCGGTGTTGCGCGCGCCGCGGTCGTCGACCTGCAACGCATCCGCGAGCTCGGCGCGGCCCATCCGCGCCAGGAACTTGCGCCAATGCGTGCCCGTGTACGGCAGCATCGCAACAAAGCCGTCGCGCGTGGGCACGGGCGTGCGACCACCGGCGAGCAGCCTCGCATAACCCGCCGGTCCATGGGATGGCTCGAAGGTATGGCCGCCCAGGTGCTCGGCAAGCGTGAACGCCACCATGGTCTCGAACATCGGCACTTCGACATACTGACCCTGGTCGCTGCGCGTGCGTTCGAACAGCGCCGCGAGCACGGCGTTGACGAGCGCCAGGCCCGTCGTCTTGTCGGCGATCAGCGAAGGCACGTAGGCGGGAGCGTCACCCTGTTGTATGTCAGCCCCCGGTCGCTGCGCGCCCGCCCCCCGGGGGGGCGAGCAACCGTCTTGGGGCGGCCCGGCGACGGTTGCTCTGCCGTTCAGCTCGGCCAGGCCGCACGCGGCCTGGATCACGTCGTCAAACGCCGGTTTGCCTGCGTCCGGCCCGGCTTCGCCGAAGCCGGTGGCGACGCAGTACACGAGCCGCGGGTTCAGCGCCGCGCACGCGGCGTAGCCCAGCCCCAGGCGTTCGATCGCCGCGGTGCGCATGTTGTGCACGAGCACGTCCACCGTGGGCAGCAGGCGCAGCACGGCCTGCAAGCCTTGCGGGCGCTTCAGGTCGATCGCGAGCGAACGTTTGTTGCGGTTGATCGCGAGAAAGATCGAGCTCATGCCGGGCCCGCACACGACGCCGTTCGCGCGCATCAAATCGCCTTCCGGCGCTTCGAGCTTGATCACATCGGCGCCATAGTCGCCGAGGATCTGCGTGGCCAACGGGCCGAGCACCACCGCCGTGAGGTCGAGCACGCGAATTCCGGCCAGCGGACCAGTGCGAGGCGAGGCGGCGCGCGGCGGCGGAGGGGGCGTGGCGGCGCGCATGGGGATGTGGGTATCTTTGTCGATTCAGGCCCATCCATCAACCACAATTACCCTAGACAACATTGGCCCGAATCGGATCGCAAGTGCATCGGGCAACTCGGCAGAATTGACCTCCCCAGACCCGTAGAACCACCTTCGTCGACCCTGAACAGCCGGAATGAAAGCGCTACAACCCGTCATTCAGAGCCGCATTCTCGCCCTGCGCGAGCAGCGCGTGATGCTCGACGCAGACCTGGCACAGCTGTACGGTGTGGAGACCCGGGTGCTCGTTCAAGCGGTGAAGCGCAACCTGGCACGCTTCCCCGCGGACTTCATGTTTCAGCTCTCGGCTGACGAGTGGCTGGCTTTGAGATCACATTCTGTGATTTCAAACGCCCCGGGTCGCGGCGGCCGACGCACCGCACCCTATGCCTTCACCGAGCAAGGCGTCGCCATGCTCTCCACGGTGCTCGGCAGCCCGCGCGCCATCGCCGTCAACATCGAAATCATGCGCACCTTCGTGCGCGTGCGCGCGCTGGCGTCGACGCACGGCGACCTGGCCAAGCGGCTCGCGGAACTGGAGCAGAAAACCGAAGCGCTGGCCATGAGCCACGACACCTTCAGCCGCAACACGCGCGCACAGCTTAAGCAGGTGTTCGACGCGCTGCGCGAATTGATGACACCGCCCGATCCCCCCAAGCGCCCCATCGGCTTCGTGACACCCGAGGACAAGGCGAAGAAGGGGTCTGCCGCGGGCGCCAAGCGCAAGGCGTGACTCGCGCCACCTGGGCCTTGCCCTAAAGTCGAACCCCCCGACAGTCGAACCCCCACAAGGCACGCGAAAGCGACAACCCCCCATGCAAGGCCTGGCCATCGCCCCCACCGAATTGCCGCCCGAGTGCGAAACCCTGCGCGCCGAAGTGCGCGGCTTCCTCGCGCAGGCCATGCGCGACGTGCCCGCCAACTCACGCAACCGCAACTGGTCGGGTGCGAGCGCGGAGTTCAGCCGCCGCCTTGGCGAGCGCGGCTGGATCGGCATGACCTGGCCCAAGCGCTTCGGCGGCCACGAGCGCAGCGCGCTCGAGCGCTACGTGGTGCTCGAAGAACTGCTCGCCGCCGGCGCGCCGGTGGGCGCGCACTGGGTCGCGGACCGGCAAAGCGGCCCGCTGCTGATGCGCTACGCGCCCGACACGCTGGCGCCGACGCATCGTGCCGCGCATCGCGCGCGGCGAGGCATTCTTCTGCATCGGCATGAGCGAACCCGACGTGGGCAGCGACCTCGCCTCGGTGCGCACGCGCGCCGAACGCCGGAGCGACGGCTGGGCGATCAATGGCCGCAAGGTCTGGACCTCGGGCGCGCACCGCGCGCACTACATGATCGCGCTGGTGCGCACGTCGCCGCTGGGCGCGAACCGGCACGAAGGCCTGTCGCAGTTTCTGGTCGACATGCAAACGCCCGGCCTCACGGTGCGCCCCATCGTCAACCAGCTCGGCGAGCACGACTTCAATGAAGTCACGTTCGACGACGTGCTCGTGCCGCATCAAAACCTGATCGGCAATGAGGGCGACGGCTGGAAGCAGGTGGGCGCCGAACTCGCGTTCGAGCGCAGCGGCCCCGAGCGCTACCTGAGCTGCACCCAGTTGCTGCTGGAGATGATCGACGCGGCGGATGCGAGCAGCGAACGCCAGCGCGTCGCGCTCGGCCGCATCGTCGCGCAGTACGGCACGCTGCGCCAGATGTCGCTCGGCGTGGCCGGCATGCTGGCGCGCGGCGAGAACCCGATGCAGGCCGCGGCGCTCGTGAAAGACCAGGGCGCGCTGGTCGAACAGGCGATGCCCGACATCGCGCACGATCTGTTCGGCGGCCGCGTCGAGCCGGGCTCGCCGCTGGCCCAGGCGATGCGCTACGCGACGCTCGCGGTGCCGTCGTTTTCGCTGCGCGGGGGCACGCGCGAAATCCTGCGCGGCATCATCGCCAAGGGATTGGACCTGCGATGAGCGCACCTTCTGCATCGACGACCGACAGCCTGATCGCCGACAGCGCGGCGCGCCTGTTCTCGCAGCAGGTGGACGCCGCGCTGCGGCTGCGCGCCGAGGGCGGTGCGTTCGACGCGGCGCTCTGGCAACGCGTGTCGGACGGCGGCTTCCCGCTGATGCTGGCCGCCGAATCCGCGGGCGGCCTGGCGCAGAGCTGGTCGGCCGCATTCCCGGTGCTGCGCGGCATCGGTTACTGGCAGGTGCCGTTGCCGCTGGCCGAGACGATGGTCGCCGCGCTGCTCGCGTCGATCGCCGGGATCGATGTTCCCGACGGGCCGCTGACGCTGATCGAACAAGGCCAGGGCAATCGCTTCGAGGTGGGCGGCAGCGCCGATGCGCCCACACTCAATGGCGTGGCCCACGCCGTGCCGTGGGCGCGCCATGCGCGCGCCGCGCTGGTGTCGCTCGCCGATGGCCGGTTGGCGCTGCTCGAGCTGCGCGACAACCCGGGCGTCAGCGTGCAACCGCACGCCAACCACGCCGGCTTGCCGAGCGACAGCCTGGTCCTGCGCGACGCGCGCTGCGCGGCAGCGCAAGGCCACCCACTAACGCTGCAGCAACCCGTGTGGCTGCTCGGCGCTCTGGCGCGCAGCGCGATGCTGGTGGGCGCGCTCGAATCGGCGCTCGAACACGCGGTGCGCTACGCCGGCGAGCGCATCCAGTTCGGCAAGCCGATCGGCAAATACCAGGCGATCCAGCAGAACCTCGCGCTGTTGGCGGGCGATGTGGCCGCCGCACGCATGGCCGCGCTCGTCGCCGCGGCCGACGCGCCCGATGCGCTGCAAAGCGACTGCCGCACGGCCTCGTTCAGCACCGCGGTCGCCAAGGTGCGCGCCGGCGAAGCCGCGACACGCGGCAGCGCGATCGCGCACCAGGTGCACGGTGCCATCGGCTTCACGCAGGAGCATCCCCTGCACTTCGCGACCAGGCGCCTGTGGGCGTGGCGCGAAGAGTTCGGCACCGACGCGTTTTGGGCCGAGACCCTGGGCCGCGCCGCGATTCACGCCCGCGCCGGCGGCTTCTGGCCTTCGATCACGGGCAAGCGCTTCCCGGAAACACCGGAAACACCATGACCACCAATGCCAGCCCCAGCGACGTGCACGTGTCTTTCGACGGCCCGGTGGCCACCGTCGAGATGCGCAGGCCGCCGCACAATTTCTTCGACATTCCGCTGATCCAGCATCTGGCCGATGCTTTCGAAGACCTGGAAGCCGACCGCCGCTGCCACGCCATCGTGCTCGCGGCGCAGGGCACGTCGTTCTGCGCCGGCGCCGATTTCTCGAACCGCGACGCGACGCCGCCGCAGCGCAGCCCACGCGCCGTGAACCCGCTGTACGGCGAGGCGCTGCGACTGTTCTCCTGCGCCAAACCCGTTGTTGCAGCGGTGCACGGGCCGGCCGTCGGCGGCGGCCTGGGTGTGGCGCTGGTTGCGGACTTCCGGGTCACTTGCACGCAAGCGCGCTTTTCCGCCAATTTCAATCGGCTCGGTTTTCACCCGGGCTTCGGCCTGTCGGTCACCTTGCCACGCCTGGTCGGCATCCAGAATGCGGCGCTGCTGTTCTACACCGGGCGGCGCATCGACGGCGAAGCCGCTGTCGCGATGGGCTTGGCCGATCTGCTTGTGCCGCAGGACCAGGTGCGCGCGCAAGCGCTGAAGCTCGCGAGCGAGATCGCGATCTCGGCGCCGCTGGCGGTGCAGTCGACGCGCGCCACGTTGCGCCAGGGTCTGGTCGAACAGATTCGCAGCGCCGTCGCGCGCGAAAGCGCCGAGCAGAACGCGCAGTTCAAGACCGCCGACTTCGCCGAAGGCATCGCTGCGATGGCGGCGCGCCGCGAACCGCGGTTCAAGGGCGAGTAGGCGCGGGCCTGCCAGGTCAGCACCGCCCGGCTGTGCCATCTGGCACGAACCACCGATTTCGTATTCGGCACCGCGGCCGTTTTCACGCAGCTTCACCCCGTTCTTCCAGCGTCGACGTATCACACCGCCGAAGCCTAACGTTCGGCGGGGCACCATGGCAGTGCCGGCCCAGCGCATTCGGACTGAGTTTGAAGGAGTGGCGATGATGTGGCTGCGGATGATTCGAAGCTTGTGCTGCCTGGCGGTCTTGGGCGCGCTGTCTGGGGGTGTGGGTTCGCAAGCGCCCGGTGCGCAAGCGCCGGCAAGCCGGCCCGGGCTTCCCGCCAGCGTTGCCTGGAAGGCGGCAGACCAGCTGATCGCCGAGCAGAAATTCGAGGCGGCGGCCAGCGCCGTGGCGCAGATTCGCGAACAGGCGCGCCGTGTGCGTGACCATGAGAACTGGACGCTGGCCCTGGTGCGCGAAGTGCAATTGCGCATCGGACTGCACGGCCATGAAACGGCGGTGCGCTTCCTGCGCGAGCAGCCCTGGCCCGACGACACCCCATCGCAGATGGTGCTGCGGCTGTATTACGCGCAGTCGCTGACGCAGTACGCACGCGCCTACGGCCATGAAATCCGCGGCCGCACCCGGGTGGACAGTTCGGCGGGCACGCTGCCGATCGATCTGAAAGTCTGGACCGCCGAACAAATCGACGCCGAGGCGAACGCCGCCTACGCCGCGGTGTGGCGCGAGCGCGCTGCGCTGGGCGCACAGCCGCGCTCGCGCATCGAGCCCTACCTGGCGCGCGGCAGTTACCCCGACAGCGTGCGCGGCAGCCTGCGCGACCTCACGGCCTACCTGTGGGTCGAACATCTGGCGGACACCTCAAGCTGGAGCGCTGCGCAAAACAACGAGCGCTACCGGCTCAAAGTCGCGGCCTTGCTCGCCGGCGATGCGACCGGCGGCACCGGCGCCGCGGGGGCAGGCCCTGCGGTGGGAACTGCGGCGGCCACGGCAGGGGCCACGACAACAATCAGGACCACGGCCCTCGACCCCGGCAACCCCGCGGCGCACCCGGTGCAGCGCCTCGCCGCTGTATTGAACGACTTGCGCGATTGGCATGTCAGCCGGCAACAACGCGGCGCAGCGCGGGCCTCCGATGCGGTGCAGGAGCGCAGCGCGGAGCTAGAAACACGGCTCGAACTCGCACGCCGGCTGTCGCAAATCTTCACCGACACGGCCGACCGCCAGTCCATCGTCGCCGACCTCGACCGGCGCCTGGCCGGCGCGCGCGACATCGCCTGGTTCGCGCAAGGCAAGGCGGTGCAGGCCGAACTGCTGCGCGCGCTCGACCAACCGGTGGACGCGCACGCGGTCGCGCGCAGCGGCCGCGATGCATACCCGGACAGAACTGGGCGGGCACAACTGCGCGGCGTTGATCTCGCAGATCGAAGCGCCCGAATTTTCATTGCAGGCGATGAGCGCGGACCTGCCCGGCAAGCGGTCGCTGCGCGTCACGCACCGCAACCTGGCGCGCCTGCACCTGCGTGCCTACAAGGTGAGCCTCGAAGCACGCCTGGCGGCGCACGGCGCACCGCTGCCGGACCACCGCGCGGTGGCCGATTCTCTGGGCAAAGACGGCACGCAACGCGCCGGCCTCGTCGCCCAGTGGTCGGTGGACCTTCCCGCCACACCCGACTTCGCCGACCACGCCACCGACATCACGCCGCCGCTCACCGAATACGGCATGGTGATGATCGTCGCGTCGCCCCAGGCCGACTTTCGCACCAGCGGCACGAACCGCATCGCGGCAACGCCGTTGCTGCTCACGAACATGCTGCTGACGACACGCCCGCAGCCGGGGCGCTACGAGGTTCAGGCGTTCGACGCCGCCAGCGGCAGCGCTCTCGAAGGTGTGGAAGTGCAGCTCTTCGAGTATTCGCCGCGCGCCGCCGCGGCGGTGCTGCCGCGAACCCCGGTGGCAACCACGCGAACCAACGCCGAAGGCACGGCCCACCTCACGCAGCCGCGCGAGCAGCGCGGTTACTTCATCGCCGCGCGCCGCGGCGGTGCGTGGGCGTTGGCCGCGGACTATCTGAACACCCAGCCCGAGGCCCAGGCACAGAGCGGTTCGTCGGCGTTCATCTACACCGACCGCAGCGTCTACCGGCCCGAGCAGAAACTCGCGTTCAAGATCGTCGCCTACCGCTTCAACAGCGCGGCGGGCTGGCGCGGCGCGCGCACCCAGCACGCACTGGCGACGCAGCAAGACATCGACGTGCAATTGCTCGATGCGAACCAGCAGGAAGTGGAGCGCCGGCGCGTGCGCACCAATTCGTTCGGCACCGCGTCGGGCGAGTTTTCGATTCCTTCCGGGCGCTTGCTCGGCCAGTGGACACTGCGCGCGGACAGCGGTTACGCGGCGGTGCGAGTCGAGGAATACAAGCGCCCGACCTTCGAAGTGGCGCTGAAAGAAGCGGCCGAGCCCTACCGCCTCAATCAAGCGGCACGCATCCGTGGCGACGCGCGCTACTACTTCGGCCTGCCGGTGACGACCGGCGCGGTGCAGTGGAGCGTGAAGCGCACGCCGGTCTATCCGATGTGGCACTACTGGGGCCGGCACCGGGCTGACACGGCCGAGCAGGTGGTCGCCGGTGGCAGCGCGGCGCTCGATCCACAAGGTGCGTTCGAGTTCGCGTTCACGCCCAGCGCCGACGAACGCTTGAGCAAACGCGGCGGCGTCACCTACCGCTACCAGGTCGACGCAACGGTCACCGACGAAGGCGGCGAATCGCGCAGCGCGGCGCGCGGCTTCCGGCTCGGCTTCGTGAGCGTCGAGGCCCACCTCGCCAGCGAGCTGGGCTTCGTCCGCGCCGGCAGCCCATCGCGCATCAATGCCTCGCGCGTCGACCTGGACGGCGCGCCGCGCGCAGGCACCGCGGCCTGGACGCTGCATGCACTGCAATTGCCGAGCCAAACGCCCACGCCCGGCGAAGCGCAGGTTCCGCTGCCCGACGATGAAACCGCGCGGCGCGAGCTGCGCACGCCGGGCGATTCGCGCCAGCCGCGCTGGGCCGGCGTGCCGGCCATCGTCGACACGCTGCGCCACTGGCCAGTGGCCGTGCAGCAGTCCGGCGGCAGCGTCACGCATGGCAACGACGGCCAGGCGGCGATCGAACTGCCGGCCCTTGCGGCGGGCGCTTACCGGCTGCGCTACCGCACGCTGGACAACGCGGGCGCCGAATTCACGACGCAGCGCGACTTTCTGGTCGCGGAAGAAGGCGCGGCGCTGCCGCTCGCCGCCGCGTTGATCGTGGACCGCCCTTCGCTCGCCGTGGGCGACACCTTGCGAGTGTTGGTGGCCAGTGGTTTGCAGGATCAGCCGATCGGCGTTGACCTGTGGCGCGGCGAGCAGCGCATCGGTCGCCACCGGCTCACCGCCAATCCGCTCGGCCGGGCCGGGGTTGGCGAGGCAGCCGTCAAAGGCACGCGCATCCTCGAAATCCCGATCACGCCAGACTTGCGCGGCGGCTTCGGCATTTCGTTCACCGGCGTGCGCGACCACCAAGTGATGCAGCTGAGCCAAAGCGTGATGGTGCCGTGGGACGACAAGGACTTGAAAGTCGAGTTTTCGACCTTCCGCGACAAGCTGCGCCCCGCCGCCAAGGAAGTTTGGCGCGTCAGCGTCAAGCCGGGGCCGGGCAACCCGAACAGCGCCGAAGCGGTGAGCGCGGAACTGCTCGCCTACATGTACGACCGCAGCCTCGACGTCTTTGCGCCGCACTCGCCGCCTGCCCTGCGCTCGATCTGGCCCACCTACTGGGCCGCGCCCGCCGCGGCAACGACGGCGGGCGCACGCAGCGCCTTCGTCACGTACAGCAACTGGCCACAGGTGCGCGGCGCGCCCTGGCTTCAGGCCGACGGATTGCAGTGGTTCGGCGCTTATGCGATCGGCGGCATGGGGCGCGGAAGTCTGACGATGCGCAATCTCGGAAGGAGCGACGCCCAAGCCGAACTGAGCGTACGCGACGAGGTCAGGGCCAGGTCGGCCCCCCAGAGCGCGGCACCGGCGAAGATGGCGCTCGAGAATGAGGCGGGCGCGCGCCTCGGCGGCGATTTGATGAAGCGCGAGGCCAAAGCGGCACCGGCCGAGGCACCGCTGCGCAGCAACTTCTCGGAGACGGCATTCTTCCAGCCGCATCTGCTGACCGACAAGGACGGCAGCGCGACGATCGAATTCACCGTTCCCGATTCGGTGACTGCGTGGTCGGTGTGGGTGCACGCGCTGGCGCGCGACATGCGGTCCGGCTCGACCCGGCGCGACGCGCACAGCGTCAAGGAGCTGCTGGTGCGCCCTTACCTGCCGCGCTTCCTGCGCGAGGGCGACGAAGCCGTGCTGTCGGTGCAGGTCAACAACGCCGGCGACGCGCCGCTGTCGGGCAAGGTGAAGTTGGAGATCAGCGACGCCGCGAGCGGCGCCAATGTCGACGCCCTGTTCCTCGGCGCCGGCGCCGACACCGAACGCGAGTTTCGCGGCGTGCCGGCGCGCGGCTCGGCCAGCGTGCTCTATCGCCTGAAAGCACCGGCGCGCGTGCACGGCTACGCGGTGAAGGTCACGGCGACGAGCGGCAGCCATTCCGACGGCGAGCTGCGCGCCTTGCCGGTGCTGCCCTCGCGTTTGCACCTGGCACAAAGCCGCTTCGTCACGCTGCGCAACGCCGACACCAAGGTGCTGACGTTCGACGATCTGCGCAGCGCCGACCCGACGCGCATCAATGAAACGATGACGGTCACGGTCGATGCACAACTGTTCGGCTCGGTCTTGTCCGCCGTGCCTTACCTGCAAAACTATCCTTACGAATGCACCGAGCAGACATTGAACCGCTTCGTCTCGAGCGGCATTCTGGCGAGTGTGTTCAAGGACAACCCGGCCATCGCCAAGCTCGCCGCCGAGATGGCGAGCCGGCCGACGCGCACTGAACCGTTCACGCACGCCGACCCGAACCGCAAGCTCTCGTTCGAGGAGTCGCCCTGGTTGAACCAGGCGCAAGGCAAGGACTACGCGGCGCAGAACGACGCCGACCTGGTGCGCGTGCTCGACCCGAAAGTCGCCAAAGCGGAGCGCGACGCCTCGCTCGCCAAGCTGGCGCAGATGCAACTGGCCAGCGGCGCGTTCCCGTGGTTTGCCGGCGGCCCGGAAAGCCCGTACATCACCCTGTACCTGATGGCCGGCCTGGCGCGCGCCGCCGAGTTCAACGTCTCCGTTCCCAAAGACATGGTGCAGCGCGGCTGGGCCTACCTGGCAACGCACTGGCGCAGCGAATACGCGACGCGCTTGATGAGCAGAGACTGCTGCTGGGAATGGCTGACCTACCTGAACTTCGTGGCGTCCAGCTACCCCGACGCGAGCTGGGTGAACGGGGCGATTCTGCCCGCCGAGCGCAGCGCGATCCTCGACTTCAGCTTCAAGCACTGGAAGCGCCATTCGCCGATGCTCAAGGGCATGCTCGCGCTCACGCTGAAGCGCGCCGGCCGCGACGCCGACGCCGCGCTCGTGTTCGCCAGCGTGATGGACTCCGCCAAGAGCACCGCCGAGCTGGGCACGTACTGGGCGCCGGAAGACCGCTCCTGGCTCTGGTACAACGACACGATCGAGAGCCACGCCTTCGCGCTGCGCGTGCTCAGCGAATTGCAGCCGAACCACGCCAAGCGCGACGGCTTGATCCAGTGGCTGCTGCTGAACAAGAAACTCTCGCACTGGAAGAGCACCCGCGCCACCGCCGAAGCGATCTACGCGCTCGTGCACGCGATGCGGCAAGACAAGCTGCTCGGCGTGCGCGAGCGCATCTCGGTCAGCGTGAACCAGAGCAAGACCGAGTTCACCTTCGAGCCCGACCGCTACACCGGGCGCGGCAATCAGAGTCGTGATTCCCGGTGCGCAGGTGAGCGCGGGCACGGCGGAGATCCGCGTCGAGAAAGTCGACCCCCGGCTTTGCATTCGCCTCCGCCACCTGGCACTTCAGCACCGAACAATTGCCGTCGGACGAGCGCGGCGACTTCTTCCAAGTGAGCCGCAGCTATTTCCGCCGCGACAGCGTGGGCACCGACGTGAAACTCGTGCCGCTGGCCGAGGGCGCGCAGATCAAGGTGGGCGATCAGATCGAAGTGCACTTGAGCCTGCGCACCAAACACGCCGCCGAGTACGTGCACCTGCGCGACCCGCGCGGCGCCGGTTTCGAGCCCGAGAACGTGCAATCGCGCTGGCGTTATGACCTCGGCCTGGCGTACTACGAAGAGGTGCGCGACTCGGGCGCCAACTTCTTCTTCGAGCAGCTGCCGGTGGGCGAGTACACCTTCCGCTACCGCGTGCGCGCCAACATGGCGGGGCAGTTCCGCGTCGGCCCGGCGACGCTGCAGTCGATGTACGCGCCCGAGTTCAACGCCTACTCGGCCGGGCACCGGCTCACCGTGCGGTAGCGCCCGGCGGGTCACAGTCGAAGTGGCGCGAGGCCGGGCAGCCGCTGGGGGCTTCGCTTTGGCGGTCGACGCCTTCAGCGCCGACTCCGCTCGGGCGCGCACGCTTCACACTCAACCGAGCGCGCTGGGTTCATCCGCTACTTCCGCCAGGTCCTGCGCAGCTCCAGTCGCCTCGAAGCACTCGCGGGCACGCGCGAGGTCCGCGCGGGCCAGGTCCGCAGCCCCGCGCCGATGATGCAGGCGCGCGCGGCTCCGACACGCTACGCCGAGCTCGTAGTCGGCCTTGACTTCCTCAAGCGCTGCAATGGCACGGTCGTAGTCCTCGAGAACTGAATCATCTTGGGCGTGCGCCGCCAAAGCGATCCGGGCGCGCGCGTGCAAGGCGAACGCACCATCCACCCGGGCGCCGACGCGGCTGAACACGCCGAGCGCCTCGTCCACGAGCGCGCCGTCGTCGGAACGCTGCCCGATCTCGAGCAGGGTTCGCGCGCGCTCGACGACCATGCCGAGGCGCTCCGCGACCGCGAGGCTGTCGCGCCAGCGTGCCCGGGCCGAGCGAGGGTCGCCGCAAAGCCAGGCCAGCGTTCCCCGCAGGCGCTCGGTGGCGGGTAACCAGGCCACCGCATGCCGGGTACAGCGCAGCGCCTTCGCGCACGCCCGGCGCGCCGCGCGCAGAGCCTCGCGCCGTGGGGCACCAGTGAGTCGGAGCGCCTTGGCCAAGCAGAGCTCCGCGAATGCGTTCAGGGGGTCGGCCGACCACTCGCCGCGGAAGTTCCTCGTCTCTATCAGTGCAAGCGACGTTGCGATGACTTCGGCCGCCTCGCTCACCCTTCCCTGTCGCAGGCGAACCTGGGTAAGCATGCCACCAGCCCCCGCCTGGAAACGAAACGACGAGATGCGACCGGACAAGTCGCACACAGCCGACAGGTACTCTGCAGCCACGTCGAGCGGACCGACGGTCACGGCGAGGAGGCCGAGCCCGTTCAGCCCCCAGACCGTCAGATGGGGGTCCCCAGCTTGCCGTCCGGTACGCAGCAGGTCCCCAGCAAACTCACCGAGCGCGGAGAAGTCCGCGCGCCAGTTCGCCACCCAATACAGAAGGATAACCGGGCCACCGCGCCCACGAACGTCCCCGATGCTGTTGAAGGCTGCCGCAGAGCGCTGCAGCGACGCCCGCGCATCGTCGAGCGATCCCTTGACGAAACCGAGCCAGCCACGGCCAAACGCTGCCAGCGCGATCGAAGCGGGATCGGCGCTGCGCTGGGCGATGGCATCGGCCTCGTCGAGGCGGCGGCGCGCCAGGGCGAATGCGCGCAGCGTAATCAGGATGAGGCCCAGGGTGGCGAGTCCGCGCCCGTGCGCCACCGGGTCCCCACTGCGCTCGCCGGCGTAAAGCTCGATCAGTCCGTCGAGGCCGAAGCGCTCTTCGTCCGCGAAGTAGTCCATCCAGGAAAGCGTGAGACAGGTCGTTGAAATCTCCTGCGCGGTCGCCACATCCATCGTGGCCTGACTCCCCTGTCCAGCGGCGAGCCTGAGTCGGCGCAGGAAGTGGGCGGCGAGAAACTTCAGCATGCTCCTGCGCACTCCCCAGCGCGTGCGGGGATAGTCGATACCGAGGTGCGCGAGACCACGCGTGCAATGCTCGACGCACTGGTCGTAGCTGCCAATGCCGTAAAAGGCCTGCCCGAGCTTGCGGTCGAGCATCGCGCGCTGACGCGGGGCGATCTCCCGAGCGCCCACGCGAGCGAATGCGGCCTGCGCTTGGCGATAGAGCTCCAGCGCCTCGGCGTCCGCCGCCATTCGCCCTGCCTGGTCGCCGGCCTTGAACAGATAGGCCTGCGCTGCGTCCCAGTCCTCCGCGAGCGCGTAGTGGTAGGCGACCAGGCTCGTCGAGCTCGTCCAGGCGATCGCCGAAGAGCCGCTCGATCGCCTGCGCGACTGCCCGATGGATGGCGCGCCGGCGCTCTACCAGGATACTCGCGTAGACAGCCTCCTGCACCAGCGCGTGCTTGAAGATGTACTCGACCTCGGGAAGCTGCTGCCGCAGCCGGACGAGTTCGGCGTGTTCCAGCTCGGCCAGGCTCGGGTCCACCGCATCGCTCCCTTCGGCGATCGCCTGCAGAACCCTCTGGAAGAAGCTGCGGCCGATCACCGCGGCCAGTTTCAGCACCTCCTTGACGCCCTCGTCCAGCCGGTCGATCCGCGCGACGATGACCGCCTGGACCGTGTCGGGCAGTGCCACCGCGGCGAGCGCAGTGCCGAGCCGCCAGTGGCCGCCCCGGGCATCCCGGACGAGCGTGCCGTCGGCGATGAGGGCGCGCAGTACCTCCTCGATGAAGAACGGGTTCCCGCCGGTCTTGGCGAGGATCTGGGCGCGGAACGTGTCGGGCAGATCGCGCGTTCCGATCAGGTTGTCGATGAGCGCACGGCCCTGGTGCTCGCCGAGCGGAGCAAGCGCGATCTCGACCGCCGCGGTTCCACCGTCCGCGAGCGCCGCGGCCCGAATGCGCGCGGCTGGCTCGGCCGGCTCCGCCCGGGTCGCGAAGCAGACGAGCAACGGTTGGCTGCGCGTGAGAGGAAGCAAGTGCTCGAACAGGGCGACTGACGACTGGTCGACCCAGTGCCAGTCCTCCAGCACCATCGCGACTGGCCTGCGCCGGGCCAGCCGGTCGAACAGCTCGTGCATCGTGAGGAAGACTTGCCGGCCCAGTGCCTGGGCATCGAGGAACTTCACTCGCGCCTCACGCTCGCCGGACATCTCCAGCGCCAGCACCATGGCCAGGTACGGGAGCCTCTCGTTGGCACTCGCGCCGATCAGATCGCTCGCCGCTTGCTCGAGCTTGGCCCAGGCCTGTGCCTCGGTATCGCCCGGCTCGATACCGAAGCAACCCTTCACGATCTCGATGAACGGCCAGTAGCTCAGGTTGCGGCCGAATGACAGCGCGCGGCCTTCGAGCCAGTGGATTCGCCCCACGCCGTCGCGGCGCCGCGCCTCTGCGACTAACCGCGATTTGCCCGCACCCGGCTCGCCCTGCACGATTACCACGCCTCCGCGGCCCGCGAGCAGCCCGTCCAACGACGCCGACAGCTGCGCAAGCTCTTGGTCACGGCCCACGAGCGGCGAACTGATTACCTTCGGCCCGCTCGCGAGGCTCGCATCGCCCTCGGCGCGAGCTCCGATCACGTCATAGAGATCCACCGGCTCGGCAATACCCTTCAGCGTGTGCTTGCCCAGCGGCTTGAACTCGAAGTACGACAGAGCTGCGCGATAGGTCGATTCGCTCACGTGGATTGCGCCGGGATCTGCGTGCTGTTGCAGGCGCGCGGCCAAGTTCGTGGTGTCGCCGATCGCCGTGTAGTCCATCCGCAGGTTGTCGCCGATCTTGCCGACCACCACCGTACCTGTGTTGACGCCCATGCGTACACGAACCTCGCCGAGAGGCCCCGACTTTGCCGACACGCCGCGCAGACGCTGTCGGATGCCCGAAGCAGCCAGCAGCGCTCGGCGCGCGTGGTCTTCGTGCGCGATGGGCGCGCCGAACAGCGCCATGAAGCCGTCGCCAAGGAATTGGTTGATCGTTCCCTCGTAGCGGTGCACCTCCGCCAGCGCCAACTCGAAGAAGCTATTGAGCAGCCCGTGCATGGAGTCGGCACCCACCTGCGCGGCCAGGGGGGTCGAGTTGGCGATGTCGCAGAACAGAACCGTGACGATCTTGCGCTCGCCTTGCAGCACGGAGCGTGAGGTCAGGATCATCCTCGCCAGATGCGGCGGCGTGTACGCGGCCGCGGCGGGGGCGTGCGGTGCCGAGGCGCGCAGCCGGGCGCCACACTGGCCGCAGAAGTTCGCCGCGTCGGGGTTGTCGAACGAGCACGCGGGACACTTCACGGACGTCTGCGGCCTCGGAGGCGCTCTCGACGGCGCGGATGTATCCCTGGGGGTGAATCGATTCTAAGCCGGTGTGGATGCGCGTTTCGGCTACCGGCTGGGTGGACGTCGGTTGGGACGTGGAGAGCGCTAGGAGCCTGTCGAACTTGAGGTCGGGCCCGCGAGTCGTACAGTCGAGGCCACCGCGGGCCGGCGCATCCGGCATCCGGCGGCTTGGTAAGTGAATCAAGAAGACGAGGCGATGACGACCGGATTCCTGATTTACGGAGCCAACGGCTACGTCGGCGAGGCAGCGGCACGGCTTGCCGTCGCGCAAGGCCTGACGCCCGTCTTAGCGGCGCGCGACGGCTCGAAGCTCGAACCGCTGGCGCGGGAATTGGGTTTGGAATTGCGCGCCGCCGCGACTCGACGACACGCCGGCTCTCGATGCCGCATTGCGCGGCGTCTCGGTCGTCTTGCACTGTGCCGGTCCCTACAAATTCACTTCCAGGCAGATGGCCGACGCCTGCCTGCGCGCCGGCGCGCATTACCTCGACCTGACCGGTGAGATCCCGGTGTTCGAAGCGCTGGCCGCACGCGACGCCGACAGCGAAGGCGCGCAACGTGATGCTCATGCCCGCGGTGGGCTTCGACGTCGTGCCCACGGATTGCTTGGCCGTGCACCTGCAGCGCCGCCTGCCCAGCGCCACGCGCCTCACGCTGGCGTTTCAAAGCGTCGGCCCGGCCGGGCTTCCGCCCGGGACGCAGCGCACGGCGATCGAGCTGATTTCCTTCGGCGACCGCGTGCGCCGCGCCGGGCAGCTCGTGGTTCCCGAGCCCGGAGAAAAGCTGCTCAGCGTCGACTTCGGCCAGGGCCCGGTGCAAGCCACGCGCCTGACCTGGGGTGACGTGTTCACGGCGTATCACAGCACCGGCATCGCGGACATCGAGGTCTACGTCGCGCTGCCACCGGCCGTGCGCCGCCAGATGCGCACGATGAAGTCCATGCGCCGGCTGTTCAGCTGGGGCCCGATGCGCGCCTTGCTGCGCCGCGGGCGTTCGGCCCGGCCCGAGCGCGATGGCACGCGCCAACACCGTGACCCATGTCTGGGGCGAAGTGAGCGATTCGCAAGGGCGCCGCGCCGCGGCACGCCTGCACGGCCCGGAAGCCGGGCTCGTCTGGACCACCCGCGCCGCCCTGGCGGTGGTGAAAAAAGTTCTCGCCGGCCATGTGGCACCGGGCTACCAGACGCCCGGCAAGGTGTATGGCGCCGACCTCGTGCTCGAATGCGAAGGCGTGGTGCGCGAAGATCTCTCCTGAAATCGAACCCTCATGAAATCATCAGAACATCGTCGTCACCGGCGGCAGCGGCAAGGCCGGCCGCGCCGTCGTGAAAGAGCTGCTCGCGCACGGCCACCGCGTGCTCAACGTCGATCTGGTCGCGCCGCCAAATCCGGCAGATGCGCTGTGCCACTTCCTGAAGGCCGACCTCACCGACATGGGCCAGGCGGTCGACGCGCTGCGGCGCGCCACCGGCACGGTGGAGCGGCGCCGCCCGTTCGAGCTGGCCGACGCCGTGGTGCACCTGGCCGGCATCCCCGCGCCGGGCCTGGCACCCGACGCGACGACGTTCCAGCACAACCTGATGAGCACCTACAACGTGTTCAGCGCCGCCACGCTGCTCGGCGTGAAGCGCGTCGTCTGGGCGTCGAGCGAAACGTTGTTCGGCCTGCCCTTCACGCGCGAGACGCCGGCGTTCGCGCCGATCACCGAAGAGCACCCGAGCCTGCCGGAGAACGGCTACGCGCTGGCCAAGGGCCTGTGCGAAGAGATGGCGCGCCAGATGCACCGCTGGAACCCGGGCACGTCGTTCCTGGGCTTGCGCATCTCGAACATCATCGAAGCCCACGAGTACCCGATGTTCGCGGCGTGGCAGAACGACCCGAACATTCGCAAGTGGAACCTGTGGAGCTACATCGACAGCCGCGACGTCGGCGCTGGCCTGCCGCCTCGGCGTGGAAGCCGAATTCAGCGGCGCGCAGCATTGCATCGTCGCCGCGGCCGACACCGTGATGGCACGGCCCAGCGCCGAGCTGATGGCGCAGGCGTTTCCGAATACGCCAGTCACGCGGGTGCTTGGTGAGTTCGAATCCTTGCAGTCCAACGCGAAAGCGCACCGGCTGATCGGCTATGCGCCGAGGCACTCGTGGCGCGACGCTTGCTGAGCGGGGTTGGCGGCGTGCTCGGACTTTCGAGGCGAAGCCGCTCCGTTTCCGGAAAGCGGAGAATTCCGTTGCCTTGCGAATGACGCAGAGGTGATCGGGCTATCGAAGGGGCACCCATGCGCTTCCAGAACAGCCGAATTGAAACGCGAGTCCTTGGACTCGCCCTCGCTGTCTGCTGTGTCGCACTGCAGCCCGCCGCCGCCGCCGACCTGAAGCCGTGGCCGACGCCCGACTGGCCCACCTCGACGCCCGAAGAGCAGGGAATGTCGTCGAACGCGCTGGCCGATCTGGTCGACTTCGGTCGGGCCAATGCGATGGACAGCCTTCTTGTCGTTCGCCACGGCCGCATCGTCGTCGAGGCGCATTACGCACCGTTCCGCCCAGGGCTCAGGCATGCCGTCAACTCCGTGACGCCAAGGCGGCTCGTGCGACGTGCGACTGGTGAAACGGCGATGCATCGTGGAGAGTTGCTTGCGACCGATCGGCTCTTGTCGCAACGCGGCTCGAATGTCGGCTCAGGCGACAAGGGGAACGTTGGGCTCCAAGGCGCGACAGTTCACAGCACTCTCATCGCGATTGTTCGAGCCCACGCGCTGAGCGGCAGCGATCGACCTGTTGCCGTCACTCGGCGTCCCAAGAAGCAGTCATAGCTGCGGGGATGGTTGTCGCGTTGCGCCTCATCACCTGAACGGGTTGTTCGCAGCATCGGACGCAGTCGTTGGGCCTGCGCCTTCATCCGGCTGCGATGACGCACTTGCTGCTGCCTGCAGACCGACTTCGCCAGTGTTGCCGCTAGGCCGTTCGGCACATAGGCAATCCAGGGTGGCTGGCTGCACATGAGGACTTGCACGTCCTTGAGCTCCCCTGCGTTGGGCTTCTGCGCGGTCTGTTGCCCTCGTGGATGGCTGCACGCAGCAGCTGTTTGCGCACGGGGCGCCATCGTCCATCGGCAGCACCCGCAGAACAGCATCCAACAGTCTGCGTGCAAGGTCGCTCGGCGCGTCCTTGTGCCGAAACAGGGCCTCGCGAGTCGCTGAAGAATGCGACGGCGGCGCCAAGTGACATGGCCAGTGGCCAACCGTGGCAGGACACGGCTACCCGGAGGGCAGAGTTGAACTCTGTCTCGGGCAGTGCCAGGTGTCTCGTGAAGCGAGACATACCGAACTTGAGCCACTCGGTCCCTTGGTATGCCATGAGCGCGAGGTCTTCGGAGGCTACTGAGATGAACGTTCTGTTCGCAAAGATCTGCCGAATCGTCGCTAAGGAATACGACATGGAGGGGAGATGGCCGAGGTCGCGCGCGTACATGAGCAAGACCTGCGGCCACACCCCTGCGACGCCCAGGTGGGCGGCAAGAAGCGCAAACGCGCATCAAGCGAAATCAACGTCGCTCCATGCTCCGCGGCTGCAATAACCGCCGAGAACTCTTCCCCCGATATGGCGCGTTCGAGCTGACTGGCAATAGGAGCGAGTGTGTCGGTGCCGTAGGCTGGAACTACTCGGCAGTGCTTCCGCATGGCGTCGGCGACAGCTTGCAGGAAGCGAATCTCTCGCTGGCGCTGCTCCGGAGTCATCTCGACAAAGCCCAGCTTTCCGTCCTGCTCAAAGGCCGTGCCCTCCGTCCTCTCCGTCTGTGCTTCCGCAAGCTTCGCTTCCAAAGCGTCCCGCGTATGCGATGTAACGAGGAGACCAGGCACGGCTGTCAGAACGTCGAGGCACTCGAGTGTCCCGAGCTCTACGAGCGTTGCTGCGTCAATGAGGTATGGGCCTTTGCCCGACTTGAGGCTCTCGATGACCTGCTCTCGTTCGTTCGGATTCCCTCCGCTGACCTGCATCGCCGGTCCATCCGGGCGCCAACCGCGCACGACATCGAGCACATCGCGCCCGAGTAACTTGGCGAGCCCACCCAAAGTAATCGGGGAGGACGCGTACACGTCGATGGTCTTCTTGGCGTGGTCGCTGAACCGCTTGAGCTGGCGAGTAAGACCACTGAAGTCGGCTTCGCCGGTTTCCTCGTTGTGAATCGACACCATCCGCGCCACGGGTGACGGCGCCAGAGGGGCGTTGAGCGCAAGTTGGGAGAGCTCGAGCAAGCGTCGATACGCCGAACAGATGCGCCGGACAGTCAGCACTCTCGGCTCGCCCTGGACGTCCTGCACGGAAAGTTCTGCGCCCATGGTGAGGCCTACGACGACAGAGGCTTCCTTCGACCCAGCCCTCAAGAACTCCGACGTCGACGGGAGTTCCGGAAGGCCGGCCGGGTCGAGGGTGAAGACTTGGTCTCTGCCTTCCTTATCCGTGACTAACACCGAGGCGCCCGGCGCTACGACCGGTAGCTCTTCCTCCATGAGAGGAAGCTCGTCCGTGATTGCCATGTGAGCAACGACGTGTGCGGCAGCGGCCTCAGTGCTATCCAGCCGCGTTCGGCGCATGACGTAGAGACGGCGAAGCGCTCTCTCCTTGAACCCGTGTCTCAGCTCCAGCGTGGCAAGTTGCGTGACTTCCTGGACGCTCCCAAGCAGCTCAAGAGGCGCGTCCTTGAGAACCGAGCTGACCTCCTCAGCAGAAGTACGCGTTGCAACCATCACCCTCAGCAGCCAGCTCCGAACCTCGGCAGGCGCTTGACTGAACTCAGCAGGAACGAGTCTGCCAAGCAGGGTCCAATCGCCTGCGAGCTGCCCGAGCTCCATGGCCATGTGCCGGGTGTCGGCGTGCGACTCCCAGCCTGCCGGGAACGCGTCTATGAGTTCCTTCGCCTTCGCGCGTCGTCCGGACCTGAGATAGCAGAACAGCAGGTCAGCGTGGAGTTGGCTGTGCTTGCCGAGAGGCGCAATCTGCTCAAAGACCGAAGCAGCTTGCGCGTACTCGCGCGCGAACAGCAGGCATGGCGCGACCAGGTACCGATCACCAGATTCGGTGCTCTCTGATAGCAGTACCAACGCTCGCTTGATGCGCTCCGCCGCCTCGTCAGGGAAACCTGAATTTCGCAGAACTTGCGCTCCCGCCACCAGCTCGGATACCGAGTGGGCCGTGGCCCAATCAATAGCGCGCACGGCTTCGAGCGCCGCTTGCGTATTTGACTTGGCTAGTACGGTCCACCGCATCCCAGTGATGTTCCGTACCAAAGCGGGCTGCTCAGGTTCAAGCCGCTTCGCTGCGTCAAGCGCCCTGTCCACTGCGTCAAGGTCGTCGGCCTCTCCCGCTAGCTGCGCAAACGTCGCAAGCGCCTCCTTCGGCATGACGTCAATCTGAGGCTTGCCGACGGTAATGGCGCCTTCGCGGTCGCCAGCCGCTGCCAAGCCTTCAAACTCGACTCGCAGGAAGGCCGGCGAAGAAACTCCATGGGCGCGCGCTTCTTGCAGCACTGCCAACGCGACAGCTGGCTGTCCGAGGAGCAGGTGAGCCGTCGCAAGGTTTGAAGCAGCAGCGGCAACCGTTTCGGGGCTCTGGACCCGCCACAACCGCTCTTCGCGTGGTGAGAACTCGCTGGTACACCGCTCGAGGGCGGACCTTTCATCCGTACCAAACACGCGGAACGCTGCGGCGACTCCATCGCCAGCGGCTCGGTCCAGGCACAAGGACAAGGCGGTGTCACGGGTGAAGAAGCTCGGGGTAGCTGCATCAAGAGCTTGAAGTGCAGCCTGCGCAGCTCCGGCCTTGTCGCCGTGCCGATGGCGGCTCCACGCGAGCATCTGCAGGGCGTCCGCCTCACTTCTCAGCGACGAAGGAATGTCCTCAAGGGTGAGCTTCTCACCGAGATTCAATCGTGCATTTGCCGTCACCTGCCACGCTGCCAGTGACTCTGGGAAGGTCTTCAGGGCCTCAGCGCC
This sequence comes from uncultured beta proteobacterium, assembly GCA_963791595.1. Taxonomy (GTDB): domain Bacteria; phylum Pseudomonadota; class Gammaproteobacteria; order Burkholderiales; family Burkholderiaceae_C; genus JAEMQF01. The sequence goes on from CAWBTF010000023.1 coordinate 34,534, forward strand.
CGCCGCGGCCGCCGCAGCAGCGTCGCCCTGCAACAGTAGGCCGCGTACCCTGCAGCGGCGAACTTGTCCTCGTCTTTGTAGAGTTCCGCGGCTCGGATGAAGTCGGCCGCAGCAGCTTTACCGCCCTCGAGGTGCCACTTGCAGGTTCCTCGCAGTAGATACCACCGCGCCTCTTGATGCGCGTCGAACTGCCCACGTGACTCACCCACCCTAACCAAATCCTCAAGCGCGTCTCGGTAACGAAGCACTTTGATGCGCGCGTGAACTCCATCCAGCTGTCCCGAAATCAGCTTGTTGACGGAGTCGTCACGGGCTGCCGGCAATTGGTCCTGAACCGCTGACTGAAGGCTGCTCTCCTTGAGGGACTCGACCAGCCCTGAGAGGCGTGCGAGCTCAGCAGCCACAGCATCCGAAGCCGGAGCCCTGCTGGGCGCTCGCTACGCCAACGGCGCGATTGCGAAGGGCGATGCCAGAAAGTTGCGCGCACCGGCGAACAGGCCGTTGAGGCGCCCACCGATGACGACATCCAAGTTGTCAAAGGTGACGGTGCCGGCGACTCCGTTTGCAGTCACGCATGCGGTCACCAACGCCGACCAGATTTCCTGAGAGTTGGCTGCCTCGCCGACCAGCGCCGCCGCGTGTCGTATCGAGTTCAGGTGAACGATGTGTTCAGCAGTGCCGTCTTGGTCGAGGTCATGAGGCAGGCAGTTCAGGTGCTTGACGAAGTCAAAGAGTTCATGGTCATCAATCGCTCGGTCTGCGTAGGTCCCGGCAATCCTTCTGATAGCTGCCAGCGCGCTGCGATTCGCCGCATTGCTGAAGTCGTCAGCGGCGACCTTCTTGAGAAACTCCGCCGGCGTTGCCGAGTACCGAGCCCAGGTGCAGACCGTGGCGGCGCCCTTCATTGCGGCGGCGCTCGCCGTGTCGTAGATGAGGAATATGGAGTCCTGGCCGCGAACAAACTCGTCGGAGTTGTAATCGGTCGAAGCCGCCCCTACGGACGCGGAAAATGCCGTGTCCTTCTCCCGCGCGGTCAGCGTGCGCTTCATCTGCAGCAACGCACGAGTCAGCTGACCGTCGCCCTGCTCGATGTGGCATACCAAGTCGTCGGTGTGGTGCCCGTGGATTCGCGCCTGGAACCTGAGCTCGACGATGCGCCCATCCTGCGCCCCTGGAACGAGTGAGCCCAGGCACATTGCCAGCAGGCGGGTTGCCTGAACTCGGTTCTCAAAGGACGCGCCGCCTCCCCCGGTGGAGCCCGGGTTCGACAGCTTCTTCGCTTTTGGCTTCTCGGTGCCTTTGCCCTTGCGAGATGTCATTGAGGTGCAGTTCTCGCCCGCATTCTCGGATATGGCACGAATGCCCGGTCTGTCCACCGCCAACTAATCCCAGATCGACGATCCAATCCCGCTCTAGGTACTCGACACGAGATCTGATGCTCTGGCGCAGTAAGGCGGTCCCCATCTTTAACCCGCTGCTTGCGCCAGGCGCAATGATCGTCGCTTCTCGGCCGCGAGCAGTCAGCGCACCTCAATCACCCGCGCGCTCGGCAAATCGGCACCCACCGGCCACCGCGCCGGCACCTCACCCACCGCCGCTCGCGGCACAAGCCACTGCAAAGCCGCCGCATTGAACGCATCGGCGTTCTCGATGTTGCTCAAGTGCCCCGCATCGGGCACCACGCTCACCGGCGCGCCGCGCAGCTTGGCGGCCATCTCGTGGTGCATCGCCACCGGCGTGAGGCGGTCGTCGGCGCCGACGATGAAGTGCGCGGGCGCCGTGATCTTGGAGATGTCGCCCAGGCTCACCTGGATGACGGTGGCTTGCAGCGACTTGATGTACGAATGCTTGTGCAGCGCGGCGATGCTGTCGATCAGTTGCTGCAAATGTTCGGGCCGCGCCTTCGGGCCGACGAGCGAACGTGCCACGGCGTCGGCAATGTCGCGCGGTTCCTTGCCGGCCAGCAGCGGCTCGCGCCGGCTGTTCACGAAGGCCTGGCGCTGCTCGGGCGTGAACGCTTCAAAGCCTTCGTGCGTGTCCAGCAGAGTCAGCGTCGCGACGCGCTGCGGGTGCAGCAGCGCCGTGCGCATCGCGATGCGCCCGCCCATCGACAGCCCGAGCAGGTGCGCGCGCGCGGTACCGAAGTGGTCGAGCACACGCAGCACGTCGTTCACGAAATCGTCGAACGCGAGCTCGCCGTCGTAGTCGTCGCTGGCGCCGTAGCCGCGCGCGTCCCAGGCGACGCAGGAAAAGTGCTTCGCGAACAAGGGCAGTTGCGCGTTCCAATTGGTGCGGTTGCCGCCGATGCCGTGCATGAACAGCAGCAGCGGGCCGCTGCCGGCCAGCGTGACGGCCAAGCGTGGCGTGCCGGGAATGAAATAGGGTGTGGACATGGTCGCCATTGTGATCACGATTTGCATGGAAGCGCCGCACCCAGTGGACCCGGTGATTTTCCGGTTTCGGTGGCCACGTCACACCGACAATGCAGCGTCGTCGTTCCGCCCGGAGGCTCCATGAAACAGCTTGTCGCCCGATTCGCCCGCGCCGCGTGGGCCGCGGCCGCGGTGTCGGCCGGCGTGGGCACGGCCGCGCCCGCGATGGCGCAGATGAAGCAGAACTGGATGTACGCGTCGTCAGTTCCTGTGCACGAGCAGAAGCCGGCTTTCCCCATCAAGGACAAGGCGATCCGTGTCGTGCTCGCCGCCGCGCCGGGCAGCAGCGCGGACGCGCAAGCGCGCGCCGTCGCGCCCCAGCTGGCCGAGCTGCTGGGCGTGCCGGTGGAGGTTCACAACCGGCCCGGCAGCGGCGCGCTGGTCGCGGCGCAGGAGGTGCTCAATGCCATGCCCGACGGCCACACCGTGCTCTACAGCGCATCGTCGACGATGGCGCTGGCGCCGCACGTCCTGAACGCCGCGACCTTTGAACCCGTGAACGACTTTGCGCAGATCAGCGTCAGCGCCAGGAGCCCGCTGATGCTGCTGGCAAGCACGTCGCTGCCGGTGAGCAACATCGCCGAATTGATCGCTTACGGCAAAGCCCATCCGGGCAAGCTCGGCTACGCCTCCGCGGGCGTGGGCAGCGCATCGCACATCCTGGCCGCGACATTTGCGATGAACACCGGGATTTCGATGGTGCACGTGCCCGATGCCGGGGGTGCCGGCCCCGCCGCCGCGCTGGCCGGCGGGCGGGTTCAGCTGGCGTTCGCTGCGGCGCCCGCGGCGATGCAGATCGCCAGGTCAGGCCGGGCCAAGCTGCTGGCGATCGCCGCGCCGTCGCGTTCGCCGTTGCAACCCGACCTTCCCACGTTCAGCGAGCAGGGCGTCAACGACATCGATGTGGTCGACTTCTTCGGCTGGTACGCGCCCGGCGGCGTGAAGCCCGAGACCGTGGCGGCCTTGCATGACGCGATTGCGCGGTCGCTCCAGCAGGCGTCGGTGCAGGCACTGTTCAACAGCGAAGCCCTGAGCGCCGAGAGTTCCACGCCGCAGGAGCTGACGGCCATGGTCAAAGGCGCTTACGACGCCTGGGGCAAGCTGGTCAGCCGCGCCGGCATTGCCAAGCAGTGACGGGGGTCGCTTCGGGCGCTGGGCACCCGCTCGATCACAAACCCATGTAGGCCTGCCGAATCCGCGGGTCGTTGGCGATGGTGTCGGCCGGGCCTTCGGCGGCGACGCGGCCGGTCTCGATCACGTAGGCGTGGTTCGCCGCCGCGAGCGTCTTCGGACACGTCCTGCTCGGCGAGCAGGAGCGTGAGCCCGCCTTCGCACGAGGCGCGCGATCAGCTCGAAGATCTGGTTGCGCGATCAGCGGCGCCAAGCCGAGCGTCGGTTCGTCGAGCAGCATCAGCTTCGGCTGCGCCATCAGGCCGCGGCCGATGGCCAGCATCTGCTGCTCGCCGCCCGACAGCGTGACGGCGAGCTGGCGTTCGCGCTCGAGCAGGCGCGGGAACACGTGGTACACATGATCGAGGCTGCGCTGCGCAGTTGCGGTCGCGCGCGCGGGTTGATCGCGCCCAGCCGCAGGTTCTCGGCGCACGGTCAGGCTCGGGAACACCATGCGCCCTTCGGGAACCAGCACCAGGCCGGCGAGCACGCGGCGGTCGGCACGGCATGTTCGGCGATGTCCTCGCCGAGAAAGCGCAGCGCCCGCCGCGCACCGGGTTCAGCCCGGCGAGGGTTTTCATCAACGTGGTCTTGCCCGCGCCGTTGGCGCCCAGCAGCGCTGTCACGCCGTTCGCGGCGACGCGCAACGACAGCCCGTGCAGCACGTGCGTCGCGCCGTAGCCGCCGAGCAGGCCTTCGACCTCGAGCATCGCTTCGCTCATGGCTGCATCGACCCGCGGCCCCGAAGTAAACGGCGAGCACCTGCGAATCGCGGCCGATGTCCTCCGGCGTGCCCTGCGCGATCAACTGCCCGTGGTGCAGCACGACGATCCGTTCGCACAGGTCCATCAGCGCGCGCATCACGTGTTCGATCACCAGCAGCGTCAGGCCGCGCGACGCGTGCAGCTCGCGCAGCGGTGTCGAGCATGCTGCGCCACTTCGGTGGGGGTCAGCCCGGCCATGACCTCGTCGAGCATCACGAGTTGCCCGCCGGTGGCGACGGCACGCGCGATCTCGAGGCGCTTCTGGCCCGACAGCGTGAGCGTGGCCGCCGGGCGCTGCGCCACGTCGGCCAGGCCGACTTCCTCGAGCACGCGCTGCGACGCCGCATCGGCGGCTGCCGCGCTGGCGTGCTGCGCGTGGCCGAACAGTCGCCGCGGTGCGCAGGTTCTCGCAGCACGGTCAGGTTCGGGAACGGCTTGACGATCTGGAAGGTGCGCGCCACGCCGAGCCGGCAGATCTGGTCGGGCCGCAGGCCGACGATCGAGTGCCCCTGGAAGCGGATGTCGCCGCCGCTGGGCCGGGCATTGCCGGCGATCAGGCTGAACAGCGTGGTCTTGCCCGCGCCGTTCGCGCCCATCAGGCCGACGATCGCGCCCGTCGGCACGTCGAAGGACACACCGTCCAGCGCGGTCAGGCCGCCGAAGCGCTTGCTCGACGCCCGCACCGAGAGCATCGGCGTCATGGCGCCCTCCCCGCTTGGGCTGGCGGCGCAGGCGGGGCCGGCGGCAGGTTCGGCTTGTCGAACAGACCCATCAAACCATTCGGCACCAGCAGCACGAACACCACCAGGATCGCGCCGAGGATGACCATGTAGAGCAGCGGCGCGTGCGCCCAGAGCAACTCCGACAGCAGCGCGAGGAAGAGCACGCCGAGCACCGGGCCCCTCGCGTTGTCGCCGCCGCCAAGCAGCGCCATCGCGATCACCGTCACCGAGATCATCGGGTCGAACACGTGGCCGACGACGAAGTAGGTGGAGCGCAGCGCCATCACGCCGCCCACCATGCCGGGGATCGCCGCCGACAGCACGAAGGCGATCAGCTTATAGCGCACGACCGGCACGCCCAGCGTCTCGGCCGCCTCTTCGTTCTCGCGCAGCGAGCGCAGGCCATGGCCGAAGCGGCTGGCCGCCACCCAGGTCAGCAGCAGCAGCGCGGCCAGCGCGAGCGCCACCATCGCGAAGTAGATCACCACCAGGTCGGGCGCGCCGAACAGGATGCGGCTCGCCATGCCCGAGGCCGCCTCGAACGCCATGATGCTGAACTTCACCAGCTCGGCCAGACCGAAGGTGAGGATCACGAAGTACGGCCCGCGCACGCGCAGCACCGGCCCGCCGACCAGCGCCGCGAAGGCCGCGGCGAGCACGCCCGCGGCGGGGATCGCCAGCCACAGCGGCACCAGTCTGCCAGGTGACGACGACCAGGTAGGCGCCGAGCCCGTAGAACACCACGTGGCCGAGCGACACGTAGCCGGTCAGCCGCGACAGCACGCACCAGCTGGGCGTGAGCGCGAGCCACATCAACACCGTGAGGCCGACGCCGACGAAGTAGTCGTTCGCCATCGAAGGTAGGCCGACGACCACGAGCGCGACGAGCGCGGACAGACCAGCGTGCGCGTGCGACTCGCGATGGGTGCACACAGCAGGTCCGAGCGGCCGCCGCGGATCGGATATGCCGGGCCGTCAGCGGCGCCCTCGTGTGTTGGCGCTTTGAATGCGCTTCGGGAGAGGGTCATGCGCGCCGCGCGATCAGCCCGTTGGGGAAGATCAGCAGCGCAGCGACGAAGCTGCCATAGAGCAGCACCGAGCGCAGGTTGGCCGAGGTGAGCGCCACGCCGTAGATCTCGATCACGCCCAGCAGCAGCGCCGCAAGCAGGCCGCCGGTGACGTTGCCCAGGCCGCCGAGGATGATGACGATGAAGCCGGCGATCGTGAACGGGAAGCCCGAGAAGGGCGAGAACTGCTCGAGCATCGACATCAGCACGCCGGCCAGCGCGGCGCTGCCGAAGCCGAGGGCGAAGCCTGCCCTGCACACGGTCGACGTCCACGCCGACGATCTGCGCCGCCTCGCGCCGCTCGATCACCGCGCGCATCGCCAGGCCGGCGACGCTGCGCGACAGGAACAGCGCGGCGGCGATGCAGCAGCCGCCGGCCACCAGCAGCGCGGCCAGGCGGTTGCCCGTCATGGCCACGCCGCCGATGCGTAGCACGTCGCCGAGTGCGGCGTAGGCGCGGTTGTTCGGCGTGAAGGCGAGCGCGGCGATGTTCTGCATGAGGATCGACAGGCCGAAGAACAGCAGCAGCGAATTGCCCTCGAGCTGCCGGCGCTGGCCGGCGTGCTGCCGCGCGAGCAGGCGGCGGAAGACGCCGCGGTACAGCAGCCAGACCCAAGCCGGCGCCGACCACCGCGACGACCGGCGCGGCGAGCAGCGGCGACAGGCCCAGCAGCGTGAAAGCCCAGAACGCCGCGTAGGCGCCGAGCATCACCAGGTCGCCATGCGCCACGTTGAGCATGCGCATCGTGCCGTAGACCAGGTTCAGCCCCAGCGCGACCAGCGCGTAGAGCGAACCGGTGACCAGCGCCGCGAAGAGCAGCTGCCCCGAGAGCAGCGTGTCGATCAGCGGCATTGCAGCCTCGACTGCCGCGGGCTCACCAGCCCTTCTTCGCCTCGTACTTGCCGGTGGCGATGCTCGCCGGCCAGACGATCTGCAGCTTGCCCTTCTGGTACTGCACGAAGGCCGTCGGCGTGATCGCGTTCTGCACGCCGTCGAACTTGACCTTGCCGTTGATGGTGTCGAAGGTGTCGCTGGCGATCGTGGCGCGGATCTTCTCCTTGTCGAGGCCGTTCTTCGCGACCGCGGCTTCCAGGATCTCGAGCGACATCCAGGCCAGCGCCGAGTTGAGATAGTCCGGGTCCTCGCCGAACTTCTTGACGTAGCTGTCGTAGAAGGCCTGCGAGCCCTTCCATCGGCGCGCGGCGACCAGTGCGCGATCGTGACGACGCCGTCGGCCGACGCGGCGCCCACGGCCTTCGGGAAGAACGCATCGCTCGGGCCGATGGCGACGAACTGGAACGGCTCGTTCAGGCCGAGTTCCTTCGCCTGCTTCGCGTAGAGCACCGAGTCGCCCGGATAGGCCAGCGCCAGCACCGCATCGACGTTGCGGCCTTCGCTTGCGTCAGCATCGCGGTCATGTCCTTCACGTCGGGCGGGTACTCGGTCGACACCTTGATCTCGATGCCGGCCTTCTTCAGCTCGGGCTCGACGAAGTTCTTGATCTCCTTGGTGAAGGGCAGCACGTTCGCGAGCACGGCGACCGACTTGACGTTCTGCGCTTTCAGCATCGCCGTCAGCTCGGTGCCGATGCGGTCGGGAATGGCCGAGGTGGGGAACCAGATGTAGCCGGGCTTGACTTGCGCAGCGCGACCGACGCGGCGGTGTTGCCGACCAGCGGGAACTTGTACTTCTCGAGCACCGGCGCAATCGGCGATATGGAACGGCGTGCCCCAGGGCGCGAGCAGCAGGTCGACCTTGTCGTCGGTGATCAGCTTCTCGTAGATGCGCACCGCCTGCTCGGGCTTGCTCTGGTCGTCGTAGATCACGAACTCGACCTTGCGCTTCGTGCCGCCCACGTTCATGCCGCCGCGCGCATTGACCTGCTCGCGCCACAGCTCGTAGGTGTTGAGCTGCGACGGCGTGGCGTTCGCGAGCATGCCGGTGCGCGCCATCGAGAAGCCGATGCGCAGCGGCTTGTCGGCCTGCGCCAAGCGCCGGCGCCGGCGAGCGCGAGCACGCCAGCGGTGATGCCGCTCATCACGAGGCGACGCTTGGTGCGGTTCTGACGGATCGAGTTCATGGCATGTCTCCTTGGTTGTTCGGGGGAAAGTTGTCGTCGAACGCCAGTATGGCGCATCCACGACGCCGCACGTTGGGCCCAAGGCTTGCCGGTGTCACCGCAGGCCAGGCTGGCCTCGAAGTGATCGCAGCCTTCGAGCACTCAGTGTCCACCGTCGCACCGGCCTCGCGCAGCGCGTGCGCCATCTGCTGCGCTTGGCGCACGAGGTGCGGAAAGTCGCGGCCGCCGTGCGTGATCAGGAAGGGCGGGCAGGCGGAGGGCTCGGACTGCGCGAGCGGCGAGGCCGCGATCTCGGCCTACCCGTCCTGCCCCGGCCCGAGAAAGCGCGGCCGCACCGACAGCCCGCTGCTCGGCCGAAGCGGTACACGCCCGACACCGGCAGGCAGCCGCGCAGCACGTTGCCGCGCAGCGCGCGCTGGGCGCGCCACGCGGCGGTGACGGCCAGCAGCGCCGCATAGTGGCCGCCGGCCGAGTGGCCACCGACGAAGATGCGCCGCGCATCGCCGCCATGCTCGCCGATGTGGCGCAGCACCCAGGCGACGGCGTCGGCGCAGTCGTCGAAGGCCGCCGGGAACACATGCTGCGGCGCCAGCCGATAGCCGGCGCTGACGAAGGTGACGCCCCGCGCAGTGAGCGCCGGCGCCATGAAGGACATCCACTCCTTGTAGCCGTTGGTCCAGCCGCCGCCGTGGAAGAACACGAGCACATCGCCGCTGGGCTGCGCGCCGGGAAGACGGTGAGCGTCTGATAGGCGTCGGCACCGTAGTGAAGTCGTCGCTTCGATGCCCTGCCCGGCCGCGAGCACCCGCGCGTCGTACCTCGCCCGAGCGGCGACAGCGGCTCCTGCGGCGGGTAGTCGTCGATCTTCATCGCGCGCCTCCGCGGCGAGCAGCGCCTGCAGCACGCGCTCGGCGCTCAGCGGCAGCTGGCGCAGGCGCGCGCCCAATGCGTCGGCAATCGCGTTGGCGATGGCCGCGGCCACGGCGTTGATGCCGATCTCGCCGACGCTCTTGGCGCCGAACGGGCCGGTGGGCTCATTGATTCGACGATGTATGCGCGCAGGGATTCCGGCAGCTCGGCGAAGGTCGGGATCTTGTAGTCCATCAGGGTCGGGTTGGCGAGGCGCGCGCCGTCCCAGACCATTTCCTCGATCAGCGCGAAGCCCAGGCCCTGCACGAAGGCGCCCTCGATCTGGGCCCTTCGACCATGGTCGGGTTGATGGCGCGGCCGACATCGCAGGCCGACCAGGCGCTCACCACGCGCACCTTGCCGGTGAGCGCATCGACTTCGACATCGACCACCATCGCGGCGAAGCTGAAGATGCCGATCTGCGGGAACGGCAGCCCGATCGCGACGGCGCGCTTCGGGTCGACGGTCGGCTGGTCGAAGACCCAGCTGTGTGCGCCGATGATCGGACCGCCCGCGGCCCAGTGCGCTCGCCCGGAGATGTCGGCGAAGCTGACACTGCGCTTGGCGACGCCCTTGACGGCGACCGCGCCGCCGGGGCGCAGTTCGAGGTCGTCGACCGCGCATTCGAGCATCTCGGCGGCATGCTCCTTGAGCTTGCTTCTCGACCTCGGCCGCGGCGCCGACCACCGAGCGGCCGGTCATGTAAGGTGACGCGGCTGGCGGTGGTGCCCCAGTTGTACGGCGAGCCGTCGGTGTCGGGGCTGGCGATCGCGACGCGTTCCACCGGCACCTGCAACGCCTCGGCGCAGATCTGCGTGAGCACCGTATTGGAGCCCTGGCCGATGTCGACCGCGCCGGCGTTCAGCAGCACGGTGCCGTCTTCGAGCATGCGCACGATCGCGCCGGTGGCGAGCAGCCCGCCGATGTGGGCGGCGACCGCGAAGCCGCGGCCGCGCGCTTCTCGGCTCAGCGGCGCGGCGGGCGCCGGTCAGCCTTTGATCCAGCCGACTCGCGCGACCTGTCGAGGCATTCGCGCCAGGCCGTTCGAGAGGATGCGTCTGGCCGCCGAACCAGCGTCGCCGTCGCGCTTGCATGTTCTTCAGGCGCAGTTCGATCGGGTCCATGCCGAGCTGCGCGGCGATCTCGTCGATCTGCTACTCGGAGGCGAAGGTCACCTGCGGAACGCCGAAGCCGCGGAACGCGCCGAAGCGCAGCTTGTTGGTGTAGGCCACCCGGCCATGGCGTGCACATGCGGCGATGCGGTACGGCCCGCAGCTCATCAGCAGCGCATAGCCGAGCACGCCGGGGCTGTCGTCGCCAAAGGCGCCGCCGTCGAGCAGCACTTCGACCTCGCGCGCGACCAGCGTGCCGTCACGCTTGACGCCGGTCTTCATGCGGATGATGAACGGATGGCGCGCGCGCACCATCTCGAAATCCTCCTCGCGCGACAGGATCAGCTTCACCGTGCGCCGCGCCTTCAGCGCCAGCACCACCAGCGATCGGCTGCACATGCGCCTCCATCTTGTTGCCGAAGCCGCGCGCCGATCCGCGGCGTCAGGCAGCGCAGCCGCGACATCGGCAGGCCGAGCGATTCGCACACATTGGCCTGCACGCGGAACACCGATTGGTTGGCCGACCAGAGCGTGACCCGGCCGCCTGCGTCGACCTCGGCGAGCGCGCCGCAGGGCTCGATCGACAGGTGCGCCTGCGCCTGCGTGCCGAAGCTGCCTTCGACGATCACGTCGCACGCGGCCCACGCGTTGTCGACGTCGCCTTCGCGAAGCTCGGTGCGCGAGCAGAGATTGCCTGCGTGCCGGCATCGAAGACCTTGAAGTAGTCGGCCGCGTCCTCGTGCATCACCGCCGCGCCAGGCGCAAGCGCCGCTCCGGGTCGACGGCGGCGGGCAATTCTTCGTAGTCGACCTGGATCAGCGCGCCGCCCGCCGCGCGATCGCCTCGGTGTCGGCGGCGACCGCGGCGACGGGCTCGCCGACGTAGCGCACCTTGCCCTTGGCCAGCGCCTGCTCGTCCTTGATGAACGCGCCCATGCGGTGCCTGGCGTCGAAATCGTCGCCGGTGACGATCGCACGCACGCCCGGCAGCGCCAGCGCGTCGCGCAGGTCGTAGCCGCGGATGCGCGCATGCGCATGCGGGCTCTGCAGGATCGCGCCGTGCAGCATGCCCGGCCGATACAGGTCGGCGATGTACTGGGCGCGGCCGGTCACCTTCTCGCACCCTCGAGCTGCGGCGATCGACGCGCCGACGGCGCCGGATTGCACGTCGGCGCTCATGCCGGCGTCCTCCCGCGCGCAGCGCCGCCGCGGCGGCCTGCACCGCCGCGACGATCTTCACGTAGCCGGTGCAGCGGCACAGATTGCCCGACAGCGCGCGCTCGCACCGCCGCCTCGTCCGGCGCCGCGGTCTGCGCGCAGCAACGCGTCGGCCGCGACCAGCATGCCCGGCGTGCAGAAGCCGCACTGGAACGCGCCGCCTGCGGCGAACGCAGCCTGCAGCGCCTGCATGCGCGGCTGTGTCGTTCAGGCCCTCGAGCGTGTCGATCCTCGCGCCCTTCGCAGTTGTGCGCGAGGCTCAGGCAGGCGCGCACGGCCACGCCGTCGACGCTGACGGTGCAGGCGCCGCACACGCCCTGGTTGCAGCCGCGCTTGGCGGCGGTGAGCTGCAGCCGATCGCGCAGCACGGTAAGCAGCGTGTCGTGCAGCGCCGCGTCGACGTCGATCCGTCTTGCCGTTGATCTGCAGGTTCACGGCGCTCGATTTCATGCGGCCCCCTGTTACGCGGCTTCGGCAGCGCGCACCGCGCGCAGCAGCAGGCGCGGGATCAGCAGGCGCCGGTAGTCGGCGCTGCCGCGCACATCGTCCAGCGGGTCGGCGCGCGCTTGAGCAGCGCGCCGGCACGCGTGACTGCGGCGTCGCTTCGGTCTGCGCTCGAACAGCGCGTTCGCGTCGTCACTGATCAGCGGCGTCGGGCCGCAAGCGCCGACGGCCACGCGCATCGCGCCCATCCGCTTGCAGACAGGCCGCCACCGACGCCGTGGCGTAGTCGCCCGCGACGCGCGCGTGCTTGACGTAGACGCCGGCGCCGCGTGCCTCGGGCGCCGGCAGAAGCACGGCGGTGACGATCTCGCCCGGCTCGAGCGCGGTGACGTACCAGTCGACGAAGAACTCGCCGCCGGCACGACGCGGCGGCCCGCTGGAGGAGGCGAATCTCGATGTCGCATCGCGCGGCGACCAGCGCCGGCGGATAGTCCAGCCCCGGGTCGGCAAAGGAGATCGAGCCGCCGATCGTGCCCATGTTGCGCACCGTCGCATTCGCGATCTGCGAGGCCGCGCTGCGCACTGCCGGTGGCACCGCTCAGCAGCCCGCTGGCCGCGGTGTCGCGGTGCCGCGTGAACGCGCCGATGCGAAGGCGCCCATCAGGCAACCCGAGATGCCTTGCAGTTCGGCGATGCCCGCCAGGCTGACCAGCGCCGCCGGTTCGATCACCCGGGCGTTGAGCATCGCCACCAGCGTCGCGCCGCCGGCGATCGGCCGGGCCTGCGGGTCTGCGCGAGCAGCGCCATGGCCTCGGCCACGCTGCGCGGATGATAGATACCTTGCAGCGCGGGCACTTCAGCCCCCCGCTTTCGGCGCGCCGGCGCGAAGGCCGCGCAGCCACAGCCACAGCGACTGCCACAGCTCTCGCCACCCGCGCGGCTGCTGCGCATTCGTCGGCGCCGTGGCGCCCGTCGCGACCGCCGCCGCCGGTGCTTCCAATGCCTGCAACTCGCGCTGCAGGTTGGCGCGAATTCGATCGCCGAGGGTCTGCGCCTTCTTCTTCATCATGCCGAGCGCGAAGCGGCCCAGCCGCCCGGTGACCGAGACTTCCGAGCGGTAGCTCACCAGCGTGCCGCCGGGCGTTGGCACCAAGCTGATGCGGCTGTCGGCCTGCAAGGTGCTGGCGCGCCCGCCTTCTTCGCCGCGCGTCGTGGCCCGCACACTGGTCGCATCGCGCTGCGTGATCTGCACCTGCAGGTCGAAGCGCGCCTCGATGCCCGCCAGCGCAATCGTCACCACGGCGCGGTAGCGGTCGGCGTCGATCGCTTCGAGGCTTTCGCAGCCCGGCAGGCACGACGCCATCAGCCGCGCATCGAAAAGATGCCGCATCAGCGCCTCGGGCGGCGCGGCGACGGGGAATTCGCCGTCGATCAGCATCGCATTGTCCTGTCGAACATCGCGTCAGCGCGCCACCCGCGGCACAATCATCTTCGGGTCGACGATGCGGCCGTCTTTCGACGACGACGTTGCCGTCGAGCGCGATGGTGCAGCCGCGCATCGGCACGTCGTAGTGGCCGCGCGTGGTGCGCTTGCCGCCGCCCTGCGTGTTCGGGCCGGTAGAGAACAGGAAGTTGCCGGGGAAGCTGCGCGCCGCGGCGCGGCTGCGCTCGGGCGCGTCGCCATAGAGCGCCAGCGCAATCCCAGCGGCACTGCGGGTTCAGGCCCCAACCAAGGTGCGATACGGCGTAAGGGTCGCGGTCGCCCGCGCCTGTCTGGCCCTCAGCCAGCCAGTCGCGCATCAGCACCGCGTCGAGGCCGCCTTCGATGCTCGTGATGTGGCCGCCGCGGATTTCCAGGTGAATCGGATCCGTCACGTAGCGGCAATACGGCAGGATGACGATGTCGCCGGGCGCGATCACGACCGTGCCTTCGGCGCTGCCTTCGTTCGGGAAACGTGTGCAGCAGGCCCACACCCCAGTGGTCGAAGTGGCCGGGCTCGTCGGCACATGCCCCACTGGCTCATCACCGGGTATTCGCCGCAGCGGTAGCTGAGGTCGGTGCCGGCCTGGCTGGTGACACGCACCTCTTTCGTCTTCTTGTAGAGCGCTCTGCGCGTGCAGCACCGCTTCCTTCAAGCCCGGCGGCGACATGCAGTTGTACAGGTCGTCGGGCGCGTCGATGATCATCTGCACGCGCACGCCTTCATTCATGACCTCCTTCAACCACTTGCGAAAACAGCGGCACGTGGAAGATCAGCGATCATGTCGGCCACGCTCAGCGCCTCGAGCGTGCCCTTGCACTTGCCGATGGTGGGCACGCCCACGTTGGTCCAGCCCGGAATGGCGTTGACGCACATCTCGTAGATGTCGAAACCCATCGTCCTCGGCGGCGGCGAAGGCGGCCTGGATGTATTCGCGCCGCGTGCCGAGGTCGCTGACGATCGCCACCGTCTGCCCGGGGCCAAGGCGGCACAGCTCGAACTGCTTGCGAAACAGCAGCGCCAGTTTCGCGGGGTTGACTTCCTGGGTGCGGATCGCTGCGTGCATCGCGGGCCTTGCGGAGAGTGGTTCACGCCCCAACGAAGGAGCGCGAACCACTCTACGGACGGTACCCGGCCCTGTCAATAGCGAATACCATTCAGTTTTAGAAAGCCGATCCCGGCCGATGTCGCAAACCAAGAAGCAAGGCGTGCGCGAAGCGATCCTGGAGGCCGCGTTCGGCCAGTTCAGCGCGCGCGGTTACAGCGACACGAGCATTCCCGCGATCGCCGCCGCCGCGGGCATCTCCACCGCCAACGTCTACGTCTACTTCCGCTCCAAGCTCGACATCCTGTTCACGCTGTACGAGCCGTGGCTGAGCGAGCGGCTGGACAAGCTGGACCGCGCGCTGCGCCGCATCAAGGACCCGCAGCTTCGCCTGCAGCGCCTGCTGCTCGCGCTGTGGCGCGACCTGCCGCGCGAAACCAACGGCTTCGCGAACAACGTGATGCAGGCCGTGTCGACGAGCAGCGCCAACAGCGACTACAGCCCGCATCTGCGCGAGATGTTCCAGGGCCGCGTCGCACTGTGGCTCGCCGACTGCTCGGGCCTGGATGCCCAGCGCAGCGGACTCATCGCCGGCGTGCTGCTGATGGCCTTCGACGGCTTTGCGATGAATGTGCACCTGGCGCATGGCGTCGAGTGCGATGCGCGCATTGCTCGCGTGTTCGGCGAGCTGCTGGCGGCGCCGCGTGCCGGCAAGGCCTCGGCAAAGTCCGCGGTGCGCCGCGGCTGAGTCGTCTCAGGGCTTCCCATCGATGTTCCCGATCGGCCTGCTCTTGCTGATGCACGTCTACATCGGCTGGCGCATCGCACCGCACTTGCCCGGCGCTGCCGCGCCACTGCTGTTCGCGCTGTGGCTGGCGGCGTCGCTCGTGCTGATACCGGCCGCGTTTCTGGGCCGCCGCGCGCGCCGCCGGTCCGCCGCCGACCGCTGGACATGGGCCGGCATGCTGACACTCGGACTGTTCTCGATGCTGCTCGTGCTGACCCTGCTGCGCGACGCGCTGTTGCTGCTGAGCTGGCCGCTGCCGCTGCCACCGCTGGCGCAACCGTCAGCGTTGGCGGTTCCTCTGCTCGCGCTCGCCGCCACGCTGTTCGGCCTGGCCGGCGCGCGCCGCACCGCGCGGGTTCGCGAGGTCGACGTGCCCATCGCCGGCCTGCCCGCCGCGCTGCACGGCTTCACGCTGGTGCAGATCACCGACATCCACGTCGGCCCGACCATCAAGCGCGGCTATGTGCGCGCCATCGTCGACGCGGTGAACCGCTTGAATGCCGACGCGGTGGCGGTGACCGGCGATCTGGTCGACGGCCGCGTACAGGACCTGGGCGACGACGTGGCACCGCTGGCCGAGCTGCGCTCGCGCCACGGCACGTTCTTCGTCACCGGCAACCACGAGTACTACAGCGGCGCGCTCGAATGGATGGCGTTGCTCTCGAGCCTGAACCTGCGCGTGCTGACCAATGAACACGTGGTGCTGCAGCACGACGGCGCGCACCTCGTGATGGCCGGCGTGGCCGACTTCGGCGCGCACCACTTCATCCCCAACCACCGCAGCGACCCGCACGCCGCGTTGGCAGGCGCGCCCACGAGCGTGCGCCTGCGCGTGCTGCTCGCGCACCAGCCGCGCAGCGCGCCGGCGGCGGCCGACGCGGGTTTTGACGTGCAGCTCTCCGGCCACACGCATGGCGGGCAGTACTGGCCGTTCAACTTACTTCGTGCCGCTGCAACAGCCTTACACCGCCGGCTTGCACCGGCTGCGGCAGCTCTGGGTCTACACGAGCCGGGGCACCGGCTATTGGGGCCCGCCGCTGCGCCTGGGCGCTCCTTCCGAAATCACGCGTCTGCGCTTCGTCACCGCAACGGTGTGACGGGCGAGTGAAGGCCGGCGCGTCGGCGCTCCCATGCCGGCATGCGCAGCGCATGGGTACCATCGCCGTTTTCGATAGAGATAGAGGAAGAGGCCAACCATGGGCGCTGACTTTGGGTTCCGCTTGCCGCGATTGCTTGCTGCCGCGCCCCGGCATCGACCTGAAGAAGTGGGCGGTGATCGCCTGCGACCAGTACACCTCGGAGCCGCAGTACTGGCGCGAGGTCGAGCGCGAAGTCGGCGACGCGCCTTCGACGCTGCACCTGATCTTCCCCGAGGTCCACCTCGGCGCGCCGGACGCGCCGGCGCGCATCCGCAACATCCAGGCAACGATGCGGCGCTACCTGTCGGACGGCCTGCTCGTCCCGCACGACGGCGCGGTGCTGGTGGAGCGGCGCATCGGCGCGCAGGTGCGGCGCGGCCTGATGCTCGAGCTCGACCTCGAGCACTACGACTACGCCACCGATTCCACCAGCCTGATCAGGCCCACCGAAGGCACGATGGTCGCGCGCCTCGCGCCGCGCATCGAAGTGCGGCGCGGCGCCGCGATCGAATTGCCGCACATCCTGGTGCTGATCGACGACCCGCAGCGCACCGTGATCGAACCGCTCGCGGCCCTGCGCGATGCGCTGCGCAGGCTGTACGACACCGAGCTGATGCGCGGCGGCGGCCACGTCGCCGGGTTCGCACTCGACCCGGCGCGGATCAACGGCGCCGTGCGCGCGCTGCAAGCGCTGGCCGATCCTGCGGCGTTTGCGCCACGCTACGGCGTGCCGCCGGGAACACCCCCGATGCTGTTCGCGATGGGCGACGGCAACCACTCGCTGGCCACCGCCAAGTCGATCTGGGACAGCAGCAAGGCGACGGTCGGCATGGACCATGCAAGCCGCTATGCGCTGGTTGAAGTGGTCAACATCCATGACCCTGCGCTCGAGTTTTCGCCGATCCATCGCCTGTTGATCGGCGTCACCGGCGACGTTCGAAAAGCGCTGGTGCAGGGCTTCGGCAGCCGCGTCAGCTTCACCGACATGCCCAGCGGCGCAGCGCTGCGCGAGCGCATTCACAGCCGCGCCGGCCGACGGTGCACGCCGCGGGTTTGATCGGCCCGGACGCGCGCTTTTGCGCCGTCGAGCTCAGGGATCCGCCGTCGCCATTGGCCGTCGGCACGTTCCAGACCTTCATCGACGGTTTCATCGAACAAGGCGGCGCCAAGGACGTCGATTATGTTCACGGCGATCAAACGCTGGAACGCCTGTCGATGAGCGAAGGCCATGTCGGCCTGCATCTCGCGGGCGTGGGTAAGAGCGAGCTGCTGCGCCGCGTGGTGCACGACGGCCCGCTGCCGCGCAAGACGTTTTCGATGGGCGAGGCCGACGAGAAACGCTTCTACATCGAGGCGCGGCGCATCGGCTGAGCAGCAGGACCGGCGCGCATGCGCATCGGGAATACCGGCATTCACGCGGGCGTATACCCGCCTGGCCGACCACCCGAACAAGCCAAGCCATGCTTCAGTCAATCCTGCGCGCGTGGAACGAACGCCAGTACGCGGTCAAGCGCTGCCGCGAGTTGCTGCGAATGCATCAATCGCTGGCCACCAAGCAATCTGGCGCCGAGCGCTTCGAGCTCTACCGCCAACTCGTCGCGCAGCGCACCGGGGGCGACGCCAACGCCGTGGAAGCGCTGCTCGGGCGCGCCACCCAAAGCTACGCACAATGGCCGGTCGATCGGCCGCTGAACCTGCGCGACGTGATTCACTATCTGATCGTGCAGGAGTATCTGGCATCGCACCAGCAAGCCAGCTGGCTCGAACAGAACCTGAAACGCATCGTCGACTCGGCGGTTCCGCACCAGCTGTAGGTCCGCGTGCGCGCAGGTGTTGCCGGCGCGAGGCCGCGCTGGTAAACCCTGTTGCGCTGCATTTCGGCCTGACTATTCTGCCGGGCATGCCCCGCAAGCCAAGACCCAACGCCCCGCCGACAGGCACGTCATGAACATCGCCGCCCCACTGATCCAACCGCGCGCGAATTGCACCCGAGCAGCCCGCCGTCACTTTCGGCGCGCGCACCTGGAGCTTCGGCGAATTCACCGACCACGCGGCGCGCCTCGGCCACGGTCTGCGCAGCCAGCAGGGCCTCGGCCCGAATGCCCGCGTCGTGCTGTGCATGGAGAACCGACCGGAGTTTCTGGAAACTGTCTTCGGCTGCTGGATCGCCGGACTGACGGTGGTGCCGGTGAACGCGAAATTGCATGGCCGCGAGGTGGCCCACATCGTGCGCGACAGCGGCGCGGTTCTGGTGGTCACGAGCGACGCGCTGGTCGAAGGCATCGAGACCGCGCTGCGGGAAGACGGCGCGCCGTGCCCGCCGATCATCGTCGCCGGCAGCGCCGCCTACGCGAAGCTGCTGCAGGCGCCCGCCGCCGATTGCGCGATGCGCGAGCCCAATCACACCGCGTGGATCTTCTACACCAGCGGCACCACCGGTCGCCCGAAGGGCGCGATGCTGACGCACCGCAACCTGATCTTCATGAGCCTGGCCTACTACGCCGACATCGAACGCGATCGAGCCGGGTTGCACCAAGCTGCACGCCGCGCCGCTGTCGCACGGCTCGGGCATCTACAGCCTGCCACACCTGTTCGGCGGTGGGCATCAGGTGGTGCTACCGGGCTTCGACCCGCCCGAAGTGCTCAGCGCCTTCGAGCGCTACCCGAACGTCACGCTGTTCGCCGCGCCGACGATGGTGACGCGCCTCGTGCACGCGCTCGGCGGGCGCGAGCACCGCTCGCGGCCTGCGCACGCTCTACTACGGCGGCGGGCCGATGTACGTGAGCGACCTGCAGCGCGCGCTCGCCACCTTCGGCCCATGCCTGTGGCAGTTGTACGGCCAGGGCGAAAGCCCGATGACGATCACCGGCCTGTCCAAGGCGGATCACCTGGGCGACGGCGGACCCGAACACCTGGCGCGCCTGGCCTCGTGCGGCACGGCCCGCACCGGCGTGCTGGTGCGCGTGGTCGACGACGCAGGGCGCGACGTGGCGCTGGGCGAATCGGGCGAAGTGATCACACGCAGCGACGCCGTGATGGCGGGCTACCACAACAATCCAGCGGCCAACGCCGCGGCGCTGCGCGATGGGTGGTTGTGGACCGGTGACATCGGCTCGCTCGACGAGCGCGGCTACCTGACGCTGCGCGACCGCTCGAAAGACATGATCATCTCCGGCGGCAGCAACGTCTACCCGCGCGAGATCGAAGAATGCCTGCTGCGCCATCCGGCGTTGCTGGAGTGCGCGGTGGTCGGCCGGCCGCACGCCGACTGGGGCGAGGAAGTGGTGGCCTTCGTCGTGCCGCGGCCAGGCCATGCGCTGGTCGATCACGAACTCGACGCGCTGTGCCTGGAACACATCGCGCGCTTCAAGCGCCCGCGCCAGTACATCCGCGTCGCGGCGCTGCCGAAGAACAACTACGGCAAGGTGTTGAAGACCGAGCTGCGACTGCAATTGAAGAGCGAGGCATGAACGACATCCGCATCGAGAACCACGGCCGCGTGCGCCTGATCACGATCGACCGGCCGGCAAAGATGAATTCGCTCGACTTCGCGGCGAACGATCAACTGGTCGCCGCGTGGCGCGAGTTCGACGCCGACGACAGCGCGTGGGTCGCGGTGATCACGGGTGCCGGCGAGCAGGCCTTCTGCGCCGGCGCCGACCTGAAGACCTACACGATGGACTTCGCGCGCCGCCCCGCGCCCGAGTTCCGAGAAGAGCTTCACCAACGGCCCGGGCTTCGGCGGCATCACGCGCAACCTGGACATCTTCAAACCCATCGTCGCCGCGGTGAACGGCTACGCGATCTCCGGCGGCTTCGAGCTCGCGCTCGCCTGCGACCTGCGCTTTTGTTCGCCCAACGCCGAATTCGCGCTGCAGGACGCCAAGTGGGGCTTCCACGCCTGCGACGGCGGGCTGATCCGCCTGCCCCAGGTGGTGGGCCTGGGTCACGCGATGGAGATCGTGCTGTCGGGCGAACGCGTGAACGCCGACGACGCGTACCGCATCGGGTTGGTGAACCGCATCTGGCCGCAGGCCGAGTTGCTGGAGCGAACCCTGGACTACGCACAAATGCTCGCGAAGCGCTCGCCGCTGTCGCAGCGCTTCGCCAAGGAAGTGATGAAGCGGGCCGTCGGTTTGCCGCAGGACGAAGCATTGAGGCTGGAGTCGAGCTCATTCCACGATCTGGGTTCGAGCGAAGACCTGGCCGAGGGCACGACGGCGTTTCGCGAGAAGCGCGAGGCGCGGTTCAAGGGGCGCTGAATGCCTGTGGAATCGACAATGACTGGAGACACCTCAATGCCGCCCGCCCTTCGCATGAGCCAAGAACAATCGCAGAAAGCCGCCCGCCTGCTTTGGGCCCATTGGCAAGCCGGCACCACGCTCGAAGCCCTGCCCGTCGAGCTGCAACCGCAGAGCCGAAGCGAGGGCTACGCGATCCAGGCGCAGTTGCCGGCGGTCGGCGCGCGCTCGGTGGTCGGCTGGAAGATCGCCGCCACGAGTGCCGCGGGCCAGGCGCACATCCGCGTCAGCGGGCCGCTGGCCGGGCGGCTGCTGTCGGGGCAGATCGATCCGAACATCGACGGCGGCGCGACGCTCACGCTCGCCGGAAACCGCATGCGCGTCGCCGAGCCCGAGTTCGCGTTCCGCTTCGGCACCGACCTCGCGCCGCGCGCCGCGCCCTACGCGGTGGAACAGGTGCTCGCCGCAGTGGACACGCTGCACCCGGCGATTGAAATCCCCGACTCGCGCTACGCCGTGTTCACGCAGGTCGGCGAAGCGCAGCTGATCGCCGACAACGCCTGCGCGCACCGCTTCATCCTCGGCGCTGCGGCGCCGGTGGCCTGGCGCGGCATCGACCTGCGCACGCACCGCGTGCACGGCGAGGTGTTCGGCGCGAACGGCCGGCGCGTTTCACGCGAGGGCGACGGCAGCGTGGTGCTCGGCGACCCGCGGGTGGCGCTCACGTGGTTGGTGAACGAGTTGTCCGGACTCGGAATCACGCTCATCGCCGGTCAGTTCGTCACCACTGGAACCTGCATGGTGCCGCTCGAAGTGCTGCCCGGCGACAAGGCGCGTGTGGACTATGGCGTGTTGGGGCGGATGGCGGTCAATTTCGCGGCATGACGCGCAGGGCAATCGGCGCGATTCATCGGGCATCAGCAGGATCACCAGCGCCAGGTCGAGCGGCACGCCGGCCTTGCGCATCTGCCGCGCGACGTGGCCGAAGTCGCCTTCCGCATCCGCGAGGCGCTGCCGCCACTTGCCGCGGAAGAACTCACCGATGGCCAGGTCGACATGCACGCCCAAGTCAGGCAGCGGCTCGATGAGCGGCGGGTCGGCCTCGAACCAGGCGTGCGGGTCGTCGGCGTCGAGCCAGGCCTCCCATTCGTCGAAGTTGGCGGGCTGCCGCAAAGAGCGGCCGGGCTCGCAGCGAACTTCGGGCAGTGCACTCATGGTCAACGGCTTGCCGAACCTCCGTGGGAGTGATCAACGATTGACGCGGCGCGAGTGTAGGCATTCACCTGCGCTGCGCAAGACGGCCCACCCCCCTGAATGAGGGGTCGGCGCTGGCGCGGGCCCTCGCGTGGGGTCGCCGGAATCGCAAAGCAACCCGTCGCCGAAAACCGCAGAGCAACCGTCGCCGGGCCGCCCCAAGACGGTTGCTCGCCCCCACGGGGGGCGGGCGCGAAGCGACCGGGGGCGAACATACAAGGGCAAAATCCGCCTCATGACCCATCCCTTGCAGTGGGCTCGCAGCGTCGCGACCCGACCGGTGCCCGCCTTGTGACCCAAACCCCGCCGCCGGGCCCCGCCGCCGCGCCGCCGGACGAGCAGCGCACCTTGGTCGAGCAGCGCACCGTCGTCGAGGCGCGCACGGCCGTCGAGGCCGCTTCAAACATGGAAGTGGCGCCGGGCGCCGCCCTGCCCGCCGGCCTGGCGCTGCAGGAGTTCGTGATCGAAGGGCTGGTGGGCGAAGGCGGATTCGGCATCGTCTACCTCGCGCGCGATACGCGGCTGGACCGCAAGGTCGCGCTCAAGGAGTACATGCCGACCAACCTGGCGCAGCGCGGCGCCGACCGCAGCGTGACGGTGCGCTCCGAGCGCTACCGAGACACCTTCGTGCTGGGCCTGCGCAGCTTCGTCAACGAGGCCAAGCTGCTCGCGTCGTTCGACCACCCGTCGCTGGTGAAGGTGTACCGCTTCTGGGAGGAGAACGGCACCGCCTACATGGTGATGCCGTTCTACGAAGGCCCGACCCTGCGCCAGCAGCTCGCCGAGTTCGGCAAGTCGCCAAACGAGAAGTTGCCCGACGAAGCCTGGCTGCGCACGCTGCTCGCGCCGCTGATCGACGCGCTCGAGCTGATCCACAACGACCATTGCTGGCACCGCGACATCGCACCCGACAACATCCTGCTGCTCGCGCCGCAGAAAACGCAGGCCGGCGCGGCGCCCGGGCTGCGGCCGCTGTTGCTCGACTTCGGCGCCGCGCGGCGCGTGATCGGCGACGTGACGCACAACCTCACGGTGATCCTGAAGCCGGGTTACGCGCCGCTCGAGCAGTACGCCGAATCGGAGTCGATGCGGCAAGGCCCGTGGACCGACGTCTACGCGCTGTGCGCGGTGCTCTACTGCGCAGTCACCGGGCGCGCGCCGGTGCCTTCGGTGAGCCGGGTGATCAGCGACGAGATGGTGAGCGCGGTGCAGGCCGGTGCCGGGCGCTATTCGCAGGCGTTTCTTGCGGCGATCGACGCGGGGCTGGCGGTTCGCCCGGATGCGCGCCCGCAATCGATGGCCGCGCTGCGCGAGCGCTTCGAGCTCGGCCGGGGCCGCGCGGCACCGCAGGCCGAAGCGCCGCGCAGCGCGGTGACGAGTGACGGCCAGCGCGCTCCCGCAGGGGCACCCGCGGGGACCTCAGCAGCAGCAGTCGCGGCGCACCAGGCCGATGCCGCTGCGTCGGTCACCCATCGTGTGCCGCCGGCGTCTCAGCCCGAGCGTCAGAGAGAAGGCACGTCAGCGCCGAACCCACCTAACGCGAGAAATGCACGCAGCGCCGCCGGCGCTGCCGGCGCACCCAGATGGCCGCTGCTGCTGGGCGGCTTCGTCGTGCTCGTGATCGCTGCCGCGGCCTTCGGCTGGTGGTTGCAGCGCAGCACCGCGGCGCAGCGTGCGCCACTGCCGGCAGCACAGCAGCCTTCGCAGGCATCGCCGCAGCTCGCGCAGCCGCAGTCGCCACAGTCTCAATCGCCCCAGCCCGGGCCGCCAGTCGCACCGGCGCCTGCGGTTACGTCCGCTGACACTTCGGCTCCAGCCACTGCGCCTGGACCCACTTCAACGGTTCCGGCCGCGCCGGTTGCCGCTGCGGTGCCTGCGCTGGCCAGCCCCACGCCAACGTCGGCGGCTCCGGCCACATCGGCCGGCACCGCAGCCCCGACATCGGCGGCCCCCACAGCGGCAACCCGGCCACCCGCGCCGCGCCCCGCGGTGGCCGCCGCGCCGGCCCGCACGCGACCGCCCCCCGCCGAGGCGGCCGAGCCTGCCCCCGTCGCGACGCCCCGCGCGGCGGCGCAGCCGGCGCCCGCACCGTCGCCTGCGCCCGCGCCTGCTCCCGCGCCGCCCGCTCTGGACGCAAAGCGCTTCGAATGCGAGGTGCTGGTTCGCGCCGGGCAGAAGGCGCTCGCCAACCGCAGCTACGACGACGCGATGCAGCGCGCCGACGAGGCCCAGGGCATCTACCCCGATTGCCCCGGCGCAGCGGAATTAGGTCGCAATGCGCGCCAGGCGAAGGACCGGGCGCGCAGCTCTGCCGTGATTCAATAGCCGCCCCTGGCCACCTCTGGCCGCCCTCGGCCCCATTCATTCACAGCGCGAAGGACTGTCATGAGCACTCGAAACCTTGCCCGTGTATGTGCACCCCCGGTCGCTTCGCGCCCGCCCCCCGTGGGGGCGAGCAACCGTCTTGGGGCGGCCCGGCGACTGTTGCTCTGCGTTGCCGCCACACTCGCCCTGCACGGCTGTGCCGGGCCCAAAGGTTCGGGGGGGTCGGGCTCGGACGTGGCGAGCGTGTGCAACCCGATGCTCGTCGGCATCGGCGCTGCGGCGGTCTGCGCGGCGCTGGCCTCGGGCAACAATCGGGTGCGCACCGGCGCCGCCTGCGCCGCCGTCGCCGTGACCGCGTGCTACCTCGCCAACAGCTACAAGGCCGAACAGGTGCGCAGCGCGAAACAGGTCGAGGAAGAGTACCTGCGCAAGAACTCGCAGCTGCCCGAACGCGCGACCGTCACCACGTACCGCTCGCAGGTCAACCCCGGCGCGGCGGTGTCGCGCGGCCAGGAAGTCAAGCTCGTGTCGACCATCGTCGCGGTGCCGGGCCGCGCCGAGAAGAACGTCGTCGTCGAGGAAGAGGTGAGCATCTTCGACAGCCAGAACGAGGCCTGGGGCAAACCGGTGCGCAAGACCGCGAACGGCGGCAAGGAGGCGGGCGAATTCCAGACCTCGTTCACGATCCCGATTCGCGACGGCTGGTCGCAAGGCGTCTACACGCTGCGGCGCACGCTGTACGTGAACGGCAGCGTCGCGCAGAAAGACGAGACGAGCACGAAGTTCCAGGTGGTGCAGGGTCCCGAGGGCAGCTCGCTGGCGTTGGCGGCACGGTAGGCCGCCCCGCCGGGTTGCGAGCGGGACCTGTGGTTCAGCCCGCCCGCTGACAGGTTCTCTTTACTGCTCGGCCCAGGCCAGCACCGGCTGCCACTGCGCGCGGTGCTGCTCGACGCGGCCCGGCGGGATGTCCCACAAGGTCAGGCCTTTCCCGGCGAGCTGCACGTAGAGCTGAGCGTCGCGCACCTGGCCGAGCACCGGGGCCTGCACCGAATCGAGGTAGGTGCGCAGCTCATCCATCGACAGCGTGCCTTCCCGGGCGCGATTGGCGACCAGCGCCACTTCGACGTCGGCGCCGCTGCTGTGAGCGCGCAGCGTGCCGAGGAAACTCTCGGTCGAGGCGATGTCGAACTCGCTTGGCTGCAACGGGATGAGGATCTTGTCGACCAGCTTCATCAGCCCGTCCAGGCGCTTGCCGTGCAGGGCGGCCGGGGTGTCCAGCACGATGTGGGTCGTGCCCTCGGGCACCTTGGCGCGATCGGGTTCTTCCAGGTCCCAGCCTCGGATCACCGGCAGCTCAGGCGGGCGCCGCCCGAGCCAGCGGCGCGAGGAGTGTTGGCGGTCGGTGTCACCCAGCATGACCGAGTGGCCACGGTGGGCCAGCCACCCCGCGAGGTTGGTGGCCAGCGTGCTCTTGCCGACGCCCCCTTTGGGGTTGGCAATGGCGATTACCTGCATGTTCTTGTCCTTGTTGTCACGTTTCTCACAAATTCTCACAAACAGGCTATCTTACCTGTGAAGGCAGGCGCTGCCCCCCATGCCGCCCCATCACCCCCTGCGCCGCCACCGCGCACAGCGTGAACCCGAGCATCACCCACCCGAGGTTGACCTGTCCGTCGTGGCGCATCCACCCGACGGCGTAGCCGCCGAGCGCGCCAACCAGTTGTTGCAGCAGACCCGTCACCGCCGACGCGGCGCCCGCGAGAGCGGGGACGAGGCTGACGGCGCGCGTCAGCAGCGTCGGCGTGAGCAAGCCATGGCCCAGGCCGAGCAGCACCAGCGGCAGCGCGAAGGCGAGCGGCGTGCGCCCGCCCGCCATGCCGACCGCGAGCATCAGGCCGATGCCGGCCAATGTCAGCGCCTGCCCGCAGTTGAGCAACCAGCGTTCGCCACGCCGGTGCGCGAGCCGGCTGGTCGCGAAGTTGCCGACGATGTACGACAGCGGCACCACCATCAGGTACACGCCCACGCCGGCGGGCCCCACACCCAGGCTGCCCAGCACCAGCGGCGCGCCGCTGAGGAACGCGTAGAACGTTGCGACGGTGAACGCGAGCACCCAGGCGTTCAACACGAACTCGTGTTGGCCGAGCAGGTGCCGGTACGCGCTGGCCATGTCGCGCGCCCAGTGCACCTGCCCGGCAGCGCGCGGCGGCGCACTCGGCAGGCCGCGCCATGCGGCGAGCGCCAGGCCGGCGGCGATGCCCGCCATCAGCACGAAGTTGGCCTGCCAGCCGAAGCGCACGTGCAGTTGCCCGCCGATCAGCGTGGCCAGCGGCGGGCACAGGCCCATCGCCATGCCGACGTACGCCATCACGCGCGTGCGCTGCCCTGCGCTGAACAGGTCTTGCACACTGGCGCGCCCGGCGACCATGCCGGCCGCGCTGCCCGCACCTTGCAGGGCTCGCGCGACGATCAGTGCGTCGATGCTGCCGGCGAACGCAGCGAGCAGCGAGCCCGCTGCTGCGAGCGCCAGGCCGAACAGCAGAATGCGCTTGCGGCCGTAGCGGTCCGACAGCGGCCCATACAGCATCTGCAGCGCGCCGTAGGCGACGAGGTAGGCGCTGAAGGTCAGCTGCACCGAGGCGGGGTCGGCGGAAAGCAGCGCGCCCCACTCCTGCATCGACGGCAGGCAGATCGTCATCGCGAGCAGGCCGAAGGCGATCTGCGCGACGACGTTGGCGACGCGCCAGCGGTTCGGCGGCGGCTGAGTGGGTGCTGTCGGCATGCGGGCAGGCGCAGGAGTGGGGGCGGCGGGCCGGGCATTCTCGCGGGTCGTGTCAGCCGCGGGACGATCGGCCAGGCGAACATCTTCGGTGCGCTAGACTTTCAGTCGGCCATGCAATCCTCGCTCCGAGGCAGGGCTGCGGGCTGAGCAAGCCGACACGTGGCCCGCGCACCTGCATTGATTGGCCCTGGGAGATCGAAGCCCGCCCCTGGCTCGAGAAATCCTGATCGGCCGCATTTCGTCACCCGCCATGCCCCACCTCGACCCCCTTCCCTGGGAAGCCAGCCCGCAATTCCGCGAGCGCTTCGAGCACTACCAGAACACGCGCGGCTTCGTGCCGAACAGCATCCTGACGATGCAGCGCCGGCCGGCGATCGCGCAGGCGTTCATGGACCTGAACCGCGCGGTGCTCTACGAAGGCACGGTGGCGCAGGAGCTGAAGATGCTCGTCAGCCTGGTGACGAGCCAGGCGAGCGGCTGCCGCTACTGCCAGGCGCACATGACGAATCTGGCGAGCATTTACCAGGCGTCCGACGCGAAGATCCGCGCCGTGTGGAGCTTCGAGACGAGCCCGCTGTTCACACCCGCCGAGCGCGCGGCGCTGCGCCTGGGCTACCGCGCCGCGCTCGTGCCCAACGAGGCGAGCAGCGAAGATTTCGACGAATTGAAGAAGCACTTCGACGAAGGCCAGATCGTCGAGATCGTCGCGACGATCGCGCTGTTCGGCTATCTGAACCGCTGGAACGACACGATGGCGACCACGCTCGAAACGCGTGCGGTCGAGGTCGCGCAGCGCGCGATCGGCGCGGTGGGCTGGCAGGCGGGCAAACACGGGGTTTGACGGCGTTGGGCCGGACTCGCATCGCGGCACGGCGGGCCCTGCCCTGACGTCGGCCTTTCGAGATCGACCCGGTTATCGTGTCGCATTGCCCGTCGTCACGGAGTTCCACCATGTCGCTCATCGATCGCCGCCGCTTCGTTGTCTTGGCCGTGAGTGCCCCCGTCTTCGAGGCAGGTGCGCAGGCCGCGCCGTTTCCGTCGAAACCCGTGAAACTGCTGGTCGGCTTCGCACCCGGTGGTGCAGTGGACATCATCGCGCGCGCGATCGGCCAGCAGATCGCGCCTGCGCTCGGCCAACCCGTCGTGGTGGAGAACAAACCCGGCGCCGGCACCAACATCGCGCTGCGGGCGCTGATCGAGAGCCCGCCCGACGGCCACACGCTGATGCTGACGGCCAACTCGATCGCGGCGAACCCCACGCTGTACCAGCCGCCGCCGTTCGACATGGCGCGCGACTTCACGCCGGTCGCGCTGGTGGGCCGGGTGCCGGTGGTGCTGGTGGCGACCATGGAAGCGAAGGCGCAGGCGCCGATCGATTCGATCGCGAAGCTGATCGCGCTGTCGAAAGCCTCGCCGCGCTCGGTGAGCTACGGCAGCCCGGGCAACGGCTCGACGCCGCACCTGGCGATCGAGCTGTTCCAGCGAGCCGCGGGCATCCAGCTGAACCATGTGCCGTACAAAGGCGGCGCACCGGCGCTGAACGACGCGATCGCCGGCCACGTGCAGACCGTCGCGGTGAACGCACTCGAGGCGCTGCCGCACGCGCGCTCGGGCAAGCTGCGCGTGCTCGCGGTGCTGAGCCCGGCGCGCAGTGCGATCTTCCCCGACGTGCCGACGATCGCCGAGTCGGGCTTCGCCGGGTTCGAGGCGGCGGTCTGGTACGGCGTCGTCGGCCCTTCGGGCCTGCCGCCCGCTGTGGTGATCCGCCTGCACGCCGAGGTGCAGAAGGCGCTCGCCGCGCCCGAGGTGCGCGAGCGCCTCGCGAATGCCGGCGGCGAGGTGCTGCCGGGTCCCGTCGAGCAGTTCGCGAGTCTGCTCGCGAGCGAACGGGCGCGCTACGAGAAGCTGATTCGCGACGCGCGAATTCAGCCCGACTGACGGCTATGTGACGGCCATGACGCGCCACCTGACGATGAACCCCGCCCGACGTGTCCTGCTGCTGGGCAGTGTTGCCCTCGCGCTGGTGTGTGCCGGTTGTGCAACCGCGCCCGCCGCACCCGCGGCCACAACTGCACCCGAAGCCACAGCCGCACCCGAGCTGCGGCAGGCCCTCGCACCCACGGGCACCCTGCGCATCGCCGTCTACCCGGGCAGCCCCACGTCAATGGTGCGCGCGACCGGCGGCGGCGAGATGCGCGGGCTGAGCGTCGAGATCGGCCGCGAGCTCGCGCGGCGCCTGGGCGTGCCGGCCGAGATCGTGGTGTTGCAGCGCGCCGCCGAAGTGGTCGACGCGGTCAAAGCCGGCCGCGCCGACTTCACCATCACGAACGCAACGCCGGCACGCGCGTTGGACGTCGACTTCACGCTGCCACTGGTGGCGATCGAGCTCGGCTACCTCGCGCTGCCGGGCTCTCCCGTGCAGGCGCTCGCGGACGTCGACCAGCCCGGCATGCGCATCGGCGTCACGCAGGGCAGCACCTCGCAGGGTGTACTGACGCGTGAATTCAAACAGGCGCGCGTCGTGCCGGCGCCTTCGCTCCAGGCCGCCGCGCAGATGCTGCAGCGGCGCGAGATCGACGCGTTCGCGACCAACAAGGCGGTTCTGCACGAACTCGGCGACGGCCTGCCCGGCGCGCGTGTGCTCGAAGGCCGCTGGGGCCTGGAGCAGCTGGCGATCGCCGTACCCAAGGGTCGTGGCGCCGGGGCGGCGCAGTACCTGCAAGGCTTCGCGCAGTCGGTGCGCACCGAAGGTCTGGTGCGCGCAGCGTCTTCGCGGGCGGGCTTGCGCGGAACGTCCGACGCGCCATGAGTTGACAAGCGTGTGCGATGCTGTTGCAGTGAAGCGGTGCTCTCGCGCCGCAGCGGGAGGCGGCCCATGTGGAAAGACGACGACGAACTGTTCGCGCTGCTGCGCGCCCAACTGTTTCCGGCGGTGGTCGGCGACATTCTCGACACCATGGGCTGCCTGAAGCAGTTCCTCAGTCCGGCGATTCGCCCGCTGCGGCCGCAGATGGTGGTGGCAGGCCGCGCGATGCCGGTGCTCGAAGCCAACTGTTTCGCTGCGAGCGAGCCCGGGGGTCAACTGCCGCTGAGCCGTCAGCCCTTCGGCCTGCTGTTCCAGGCGCTCGACGACCTGAAGCGCCATGAGGTTTACGTCGCGACCGGCTGCGCACCGCAGTTCGCGCTCTGGGGCGGGCTGATGACGACGCGTGCGATGCATCTGAAAGCGGCCGGCGCGGTGCTCGACGGCTACTCGCGCGACACGAACGAAGTGCTGGAGAAGGGCCTGCCGGTGTTCTCCTACGGCGGCTACGCGCAGGACCAGGGCCCGCGCGGCAAGGTGGTCGACTACCGCGTCGCGGTGGAAATCAACGGCGTGCGCATTGCCCCCGGCGACATTGTGTTCGGCGACCTCGACGGCGTGCTCGTGATCCCGCGCGCCGCCGAAGAGGAAGCGATCCGCCGCGCGCTGGAAAAGGCCGGCACCGAAAACCGGGTGCGCCAGGCGATCGAGAACGGCATGAGCACGGACGAGGCGTTCAAGACCTTCGGCGTGATGTAGCGGCCCCGCGGCGCCGGCGCAGCCGCCCAAGGCCCGGCGAGGGCAAACCTCGATAGACCGCCCCGGGCATGCGCCGTATCGTGCCGCGCATTGCAACCCTCCATCAGGAGCACCGAGTGAAGGTTTCCACCAAGCTTCTCGCCATCGTCGCGACCGCCGCTGCACTGACCGCCACCGCCGCGCTCGCGCAGCAACGACTGTTCTTCGGCATCGCCACCGGCGGCACGGGAGGAACGTATTACCCGCTGGGCGGCATGCTCGCGCAGCTGATCTCGAACAAGGCCACGGTGGACGGCAAGAAGATCAGCGCCACGGCGGAGGCCGCGGGTGCCTCGGTGGGCAACGCGAAGCTGCTCGGCAACAAGGAGATCGAATCGGCGTTCGTCGCTGCCGACATACTGGATGCCGCGTACAACGGCACCGGCCAGTTCGACAAGGCGCCGATCAAGAACCTGCGTGCGCTCGGTGCGCTCTACCCCGAGACGGTGCAGTTGATCACGCGCGCCGATTTCAACATCAACGGCGTGCGCGACCTGAAAGGCAAGAGTGTCTCATCCGGATCGCCGGGCTCGGGTCAGTACCAGTTGCTGACCGACCTGCTCAAGGTGCATGGCATGAGCCGCGCCGACGTGAAGGAAGACCTGTCGTCGTTCACACAGGCGGTGGACAAGATCAAGGACGGCAACCTGCACGCCACGCTCATCACCGCCGGCGTTCCCACCGCGGCAGTGACCGACTTCGCGCAAAGTCACTCGCTGAAAGTGATTGCTCTGGCCGGCCCGGAGATTGCCGAGCTGCAAAAGCAGCAGCCGTACTACACGCGGGTTCAGCTGCCGGCGAACACCTACAAAGGCCAGGCCGCCGCAGTGGACACGCTCGCCGTGATGGCGGTGTGGGTCGCGCACGACGGCGTTCCCGACAACATGGCCTATGAAGTGACGAAGGCGCTGTACGAGAACACCGCCATCATGGGCCAGGTGCACGTGCAGGGCAAGAACATCACGCTGGCCACGGCGCTGGGCGTCGGCACCGCGCCGTTGCACCCGGGTGCCGCGAAATACTTCAAGGAAAAAGGCGTCCTGAAGTGATGGCCTGGCGGCACGCGGGCACATTGGCCTGCGTGCTGTTCGCCCCCGCGGCGCCGGGCTGCGAGCTGGTGCTGAGCGAGCACCGCAGCGAACGCGAACTGCTGCGCGTGCCGCTCGATCAGCCCAGCGTGCAGATTGCGTTCGAGCATTCGGTGCTCGGCACGACGGTGACCGACCGCTACGAGTTTCGACCGCACGCGGTGCTGGTGGAGGAGCGCTTTGACGGCGCGGGCTACGGCCTGCCGCACACGGCGGCGCCGGGCGAGCGGCTCACGCATGATGCGAGCGGCTCGCGGCTTGAACTGCAGCGGGTTGTGCACCCGCTCGTGGTGCGCCCGCTGCCCGCGCAGGGCATGCGCCTGTTGTTGCCGTCCGGGCCGCTGCGCTTGGGCGACCTCACGACGCACGCGATCGAGCTGCTTGCGCAAGGTTGCCCTGCGCCAGCAGCAGTGTCATCCCGGCGCACGCCGGGATCCACCGCTTCGCAGAGCGAATTGCCCCGAGTGGATCCCGGCGTGCGCCGGGATGACGCTTCGGCACGGGCGAACGACGCGTGAGTGCTGTCTCCCGCGACGAAGTCGACCGCCTGATCGAGCAGTTCGATCCCGAGGCGAGCTTTCGCCGCCTGGTCGGTGTCTCGGCGGGCATCGTCACGCTGATCGCGGTGGCGCTGTCGGGCTGGCACTACTACACCGCGGGTTTCGGGCTGCACAATGAAATCGCGCACCGGGCGATCCACCTCAGCGTGGTTCTCGGTCTGGTGTTCCTGGTGTTTCCGCGCCAGAAGCGCTTGCCTGGGCCGTGGGAGTGGATCGTCTGCGCCGGCCTCGCGCTGTTCTATCTGGTGCTGGGCTGGAGCCTGGTGCAGTCGTTCCCTGCCGAGGTTCCGGTGGCCGCGAAGGCCGCATTCGCCCTGGTGCTGCTGGCGCTCGCGGCGCTGTCGCTGCCGCTCACCGCCTACGACGGCAGCCACACCCACATTCCGCTGCGCGACTGGCTGTTCGCCGCGCTGGCGTCGAGCTTTTCGCTGTACCTGCTGATCTTCTTCGACGGCATCTTCATCCAGCGGCCCGGCCAGCACACGCCGATCGACCTGATGTTCGGCGTGATCGCGATCGCGATGGTGATCGAGGCCGCGCGGCGCACAATGGGCATCTTCCTGCCGCTGCTCGCGGTGGCGGTCGTGCTGTACGGCATCTTCGGCCCGTACCTGCCGGGAGACCTGGCGCACCGCGGCTACAGCGTCGCGCGCGTCGTCGCGCACCTGTACAAGGGCACCGAGGGCATCTACGGGATTCCGGTGGGCGTCGTCGCGACCTTCGTTTTTCACTTCGTGCTGTTCGGCATCATGGCCCAGCTCACCGGCCTGGGGCAGCTGTTCGTCAACCTCGCCACCGTGGCCGCCGGGCGCTTCACCGGCGGGCCGGCCAAGGTGTGCGTGGTGTCGTCGGGCCTGTTCGGGATGATTTCCGGCTCGGCCATCGCGAACGCCGTGACCACCGGCGTGATGACGATCCCGTTGATGAAGAAGGTAGGGTTTTCGCCGCGCTTCGCCGGCGCGGTGGAGGCCTCGTCCGCGTGCGGCGGCCAGGTGACGCCGCCGATCATGGGCGCGGCCGCGTTCATCATGGCCGAGACGCTGGGCATCCCGTACAACCAGTTGATCCTGGTCGCGGTGATTCCGGCCGCGCTTCACTACTTCGCGATTCTCTGGATGGTGCACCTGGAATCGAAACGCCTGGGCCTGCTGGGCATGGATGCGGCGCAGATCCCCACCCTGGCCAAGGTGTTGCGCAGTTCCTGGCACCTGTTCATCCCGCTGATCACGATGGTGACGCTGCTGCTGATGCAGTACACGCCGTTCCTCGCGGCGTTCTGGGGAATCACGCTGACGGTGGTCTGTTCCTGGATACCGAAGCTGATCGGCCGCGCGGGCCACGACATGACGGGACTCGCAATCACGCCGCGTGCCTTGGTGCGCGGCTTCGACATGGGCGCGAAGTCGGCACTGGCTATCGGCGCGGCATGCGCCTGCGTGGGCTTCGTGCTGGGCATCACCACGCTCACCGGAATGGGCTTCAAGTTCTCGGCGTTCGTGCTCGACCTGTCGGGCACCGCGGCGCAGGCGCTGGTGGCCATCGACCCCTGGCAGTGGTTCCAGATCAAACCCGTCACCGTGTTCTTCGGCCTGATCTTCACGGCGCTGGCCTGCATCATCATGGGCACGGGTGTGCCGACGACGCCCACCTACATCATCCTCGCTTCGATCGTCGCGCCGGCGCTGGCGCAGCTCGGCGTGCCGCAGCTCGCGACGCATTTCTTCGTCTTCTACTACGGCGTGCTGGCCGACGTCACGCCACCGGTGGCGCTGGCAGCGTTCGCCGCGGCGGGAATCGCGCGCAGCGAACCCATGCGCACCGGCATGACGGCGTTTCGCCTGTCGATGGGCAAGGCGCTCGTGCCGTTCGCTTTCGTCTACACGCCCGCGCTGCTGTTCGTGAACTTCACCTGGTTCGAGTTCGGCATCGCGCTGGGCTCCACGATGGTCGCGATCCTCGGGCTCGGTGCGGCCTACACAGGCCAGGTGGTGCGCCCGATCGGCTGGCTCGGATTCATCGCGCTGAACCTGTTGTCGATCTCGCTGGTGTTTGCGCAGCCCATGGTATCTGCCGTGGGCATCGCCGGCGTGTTGGCGATTCTGTGGTGGCATTCGCGCACTTTCTCGGCCCCGAACCCACAGCGCCAACCGACCTGAAAACGCGGCACCGCCACGGGCGCTGGGCGCGCGTGTGGGACACTCGTCAAGCACACTCAACTCGCCCACTTTGCCGCCGGCGCTACCCCATGCCCACAGCCACCTCACCAACGGTCAAGCCGCGCGGCGTATTTTCGCCGGTATTGACGCCCTTCCATGCCGACTATTCGCCCTCGGTGCCACGCTTCCAGAAACATTGCGCCTGGCTGCTGCGCCAAGGCGTGGGCCTGGCGGTGTTCGGCACGAACTCGGAAGCGAATTCGCTGAGCGTGGCCGAAAAGCGCAAACTGCTCGACGCGCTGCTCGCCGCCGACGCGCCGCCCGCGCGTCTGATGCCCGGCACCGGCGCGTGTTCGATCAGCGACACGATCGAGCTGACGCGCCACGCCGTGAACGCCGGCTGCGCGGGTGTGCTGATGCTGCCGCCGTTCTACTACAAGGGCGTCAGCGACGAAGGGCTGTTTCGCAGCTTCGCGCATGTGATCGACAGCGTCGCCGATTCGCGGCTGCGGATTTATCTGTACCACATTCCGCCGGTGGCGCAGGTGGGCATCAGCGCGAAGCTGATCGAGCGTTTGCTGAAGGCCTACCCGACGGCGATTGCCGGCATGAAAGACAGCTCGGGTGACTGGAGCAATACCGAGGCGATGCTGCGCGAATTCCAGCCTGCGGGCTTCGACGTCTTCGCCGGCTCGGAAGCCTTCCTGCTGCGCACGCTGCGCGGCGGCGGCGCGGGCTGCATCACCGCCACGGGCAACGTGAATCCGGGGCCGATCGTCGAGCTGTTCAAACATTGGCACGACACCGATGCCGACGCGCGCCAGGAAGCGCTGAACGCCACGCGCAACGTGTTCCAGAAGCTGCCGATGATCGCGGCGATGAAGGCGGCGATCGCGTGGCAGTCGGGCGACAAGGCTTGGTCGGTGCTGCGCCCGCCGCTCGTGGAACTGGACGCGGCACAGACAGCGCAGTTGAAAGCCGAACTGCAGGCCAACAAGTTCGTGATGCCTCGGGCCGCCGAGCTCGCGGCCGTTTGAGCAAATCATGAAACGCATCCTCATCACCGGCGCCGCAGGCCAGATTGGCCGCGCGTTGCGCATGCATTTCAAAGGCGTGTACGAAGAATTGCGTCTGTCCGACATCGCGCCATTGCCGCCGGCGCAGCCGGGCGAGACCGTGCTCAAGACCGACATTCGCGATCTCGCGCAAGTGGAAGACGCGATGCGCGGCATCGACTGCGTGGTGCACCTGGCCGGCCAGTCGGTCGAGGGGCCGTGGGACACCGTGCGCGACCTGAACATCGAAGGCTGCTACAACGCCTATGAAGCGGCGCACCGCCAGGGCGTGAAGCGTTTCATCTTCGCGAGCTCGAACCACGCGATCGGCTTTCACCGGCGCGAGAAGATTCTCGACAGCAACGTCGTGCCGCGCCCCGACACGCGCTACGGCGTGTCCAAGGTGTTCGGCGAAGCGCTGGGGCGCCTGTATGCCGACAAACACGGCCTGTCGGTCGCATCGCTTCGCATCGGCACGTTCCGCGAGCCCGACGCGCCGAGCGAGCCGCGCCAGTTGCACACCTGGATCAGCCACCGCGACATGGCGCAACTCGTTCGGCGCTGCATCGACCACCCCGACTACCACTACCTCGTCGCCTACGGCGTGTCGAACAACACGCGCAGCCGCTGGAGCAACGCCGATGTGGCCTTCCTCGGCTACCAGCCGCAGGACGACTCGGAAACGTTCGCGAAGGCGATCCTCGCCAAGGGCATCGTCGAGCATCCGATCGCGGCACCGTTTCACGGCGGATTTTTCTGCCCGCTGGAATTCGACGGCGACCTGAATCGCATCGATTGAGGCATTCACTCATGCGCACTGACCCGAAGGACGTGCCCAACGGCGAACCCAATCAGCCCGGCGACACCGCCACCGGCATGTCGAAAGGCCTGACGAACTACGGCGACACCGGCTTCTCGCTGTTCCTGCGCAAGGCCTTCATCAAGGGCGCGGGCTACACCGACACGGCGCTGGACAAACCGGTGATCGGCATCACCAACACCGGCAGCGCCTACAACCCCTGCCACGGCAACATGGCGCAGCTGCTGGAAGCGGTGAAGCGCGGCGTGCTGCTCGCCGGCGGGCTACCGATGGACTTTCCGACGATCTCGATCCACGAGAGCTTTGCCCAGCCCACGAGCATGCTGACGCGCAACCTGATGTCGATGGACACCGAGGAAATGATCCTCGCGCAGCCGATGGACGCGGTGGTGCTGATCGGCGGCTGCGACAAGACAGTGCCCGCGCAACTGATGGGCGCGGCCTCGGCCGGCATCCCCGCGATCCAGCTCGTCACCGGCTCGATGCTCACCGGCTCGCACCGCGGCGAGCGCGTCGGCGCGTGCACCGACTGCCGGCGCTACTGGGGGCGCTTCCGCGCCGGCGAGATCGACGCCGAGGAAGTGGCCGACGTCAACAACCAGTTGGTCGCGAGCGTCGGCACCTGTTCCGTGATGGGCACGGCGAGCACGATGGCGTGCATCGCCGAAGCGCTGGGCATGACGGTGCCCGGCGGCGCGTCACCGCCCGCGGTGACGGCGGATCGCATCCGCATCGCCGAGATGACCGGCACGCAAGCGGTGCAACTCGCGCGCACGCGCCTCACCATCGACAAGATCCTGACCGAGAA
Organism: uncultured beta proteobacterium; assembly: GCA_963791595.1. Lineage (GTDB taxonomy): Bacteria > Pseudomonadota > Gammaproteobacteria > Burkholderiales > Burkholderiaceae_C > JAEMQF01. The sequence goes on from CAWBTF010000023.1 coordinate 71,595, forward strand.
AGCGTTCGAAAACGCGATGCGCGTGCTGCTCGCGATCGGCGGCTCGACCAACGGCATCATTCACCTCACTGCGATTGCCGGGCGCATGGGCTTCGAAGTCGACCTGAAAGCGCTGGACCGCATGGGCCGCGAGACGCCGGTGCTGCTCGACCTCAAGCCCAGCGGCGCGTTCTACATGGAAGACTTCCACCACGCCGGCGGCATGGCCACACTGCTGCGCGAACTGAAGCCGCTGCTGCACCTGGACGCACTCACCGTCACCGGCCGCACGCTCGGGCGAAGAGATGGCCGACCACCCCGCGCCGTTCAAGCAGAACGTGGTGCGCCCGGCCGCCGACCCGATCTACAAGGAAGGCGGCATCGCCGTACTGCAAGGCAACCTCGCGCCCGGCGGCGCGATCATCAAACAATCGGCAGCGAGCGCCAAGCTGATGGAGCACGAAGGCCGCGCCGTCGTGTTCGAGAACGTGCAAGACATGGCACAGCGCATCGACACCGATGCCCTGGACGTCACCGCCGACGACGTGATCGTGCTGAAGAACATCGGCCCGAAAGGCGCGCCCGGAATGCCCGAGGCCGGCTACATCCCGATCCCGATGAAGCTCGCGCGCGCCGGTGTCAAAGACATCGTGCGCATCTCCGACGGCCGAATGAGCGGCACCGCGTCGGGCACGATCGTGCTGCACGTCAGCCCCGAGTCGGCGATCGGTGGGCCGCTCGGTCTGGTGCGCAATGGCGACCGGATTCGCTTGTCGGTGAGTGCGCGAACGCTCGAGCTGAAGGTGAGCGACGCGGAACTCGCGCAACGCCGCGCCGCCAACCCCATGGTCGAGCCGAGCGCGCCGCGTGGGTATCGCAAGCTCTACCTGCAAAGCGTGATGCAGGCTGGGGAAGGCGTGGATTTCGATTTCTTGCGGGCTGCGACGATGCGGGGGACGGTGCCGAAGGCGGGGACTTGACGCTGCCGCGGGTCGTGCACAGACAATAACGCAGCGCGTCTTGATCTGGCCGTCCCCGTCGCGAATGCGCGTACGATGGCTCGTGCAGTACTGGCCGCGCGGAGGAGCACCATGCGCCACCAAAGCTCGTTGTTCGGTAGGGTCGGGGCCCTGGCTGCTGTCGCCGCCTTTGCGGCCGGTGCCAGCTTCGCGGCTGGCGAAGACGATGCTGCGGCCAGCGCCCTGTACCGCGAGCGCTGCGCCAGCTGCCATGAGGGCAGTGTGGAGCGCGCTCCCGACCGGGCCTCGATGAAGCTTCTGGCGCCCGACCGGGTACGCGCCTCGCTCACCGGCGGCAGCATGGTGGAGCAGGCTCGGGGTCTGGCACCGCGCGAACTCGATTTGCTGGCGGCCTATCTGGGCAGCGCCGCGCAGACCGCCACCGCCGCAGTGACCACATCGCAGTGCGCGGCGCCACCAGCGCTGGATGGCAGCTTCACGCGCGCGCATTGGAACGGCTGGGGCAACGGCATTGAGCAGCGCCGCTTCCAGCGTGCCGAGATGGCGCGCTTGAGCGCCGCCGAAGTGCCGCAGTTAAAACTCAAATGGGCCTTCGGCTTCCCCGGCGCTTCCCGCGCCTACGGCCAGCCGGCGGTGCTGGGCGGAATGCTGTTCGTTGGCAGCGCAGCGGGGAAGGTCTATGCGCTCGACGCGAAGAGCGGCTGCATCTTCTGGGAGTTCAGCGCGAAGGCGCCGGTGCGCACCGCCATCAGCGTGGGCCAGGGCCCGCACGGCTTCGCGGTCTATTTTGGCGACCAGCGCGCGAACGCCTACGCGCTTGACGCGATCAGCGGCCAGCAGGTCTGGACGCAGCGCCTGGACGAGCATGCGGCCGCGCTCATCACCGGCGCACCGGTTCTCGACGAAGGCGTGATCTACGTGCCCGTAGCTTCGATGGAAGAGGCCACGACGATGAACCCGGCCACGCCGTGCTGCACCTTTCGCGGCAGCGTGGTCGCGCTCCACGCGCTGAGCGGCAAGCTGCTGTGGAAGGCGCACGCCATCATGGATGCTCCCGTGCCCACGCGCAAGAACGACTCTGGCGTGCAAATGTTCGGCCCCGCGGGCGCGTCGATCTGGTCCAGCCCGACGATCGACCGCAGCCGCAAGCTCGTCTATGCCACCACTGGCAACAGCTATGCCGACGCCGCCACCGACGGCAGCAACGCTTTCATTGCCTTCAAGCTCGACAGTGGTGAACGCTCTTGGGTGCACCAGGCCACCGAGGGTGACGCCTATACGATGGCCTGCAACCGCAACGCCGGTGGTCAGGGCAATTGCCCGCTGGCCAATGGGCCGGATGTGGATTTCGGTAACTCGGCGATCCTGGTCGACTTGCCCGGCGGCAAGCGCGCGCTGATCGCTGGACAGAAGTCCGGAGTCGTTCATGCACTGGACCCCGATCGCGGCGGCGCCTTGCTCTGGCGCACCACGGTGGGCGTGGGTGGCAAGCTCGGCGGCGTTCAATGGGGCTCGGCCGCCGACGAACAACATGTGTACGTGGCCGTGTCCGACGTGCGCTTGGCAGGCGTGGCGCCAGGCACGCCGGGAGGACAGCCCACACCCTTCGGTTACAGCCTGCGTCTCGATCCCGAAGCCGGCGGGGGCCTGCTTGCCCTGAAGTTGACCACTGGGGAAGTTGCCTGGAAGACGCCGCACCCTGGCTGCAAGGGCGTGCCCGGCTGCAGCCCGGCGCAGTCGGCAGCAGTCACAGCCATTCCTGGCGTGGTGTTCTCAGGCGGACTGGACGGCCACTTGCGCGCCTATGCCGCGGCTACGGGCAGGATCATCTGGGACATCGACACCAAGCGTTCCTATGCCACTGTCAACGGCGTGCCGGGCCAGGGCGGCTCGATCGACGGGCCCGGCGCGGTGGTGGTGGACGGCATGCTCTACGTCAACTCGGGCTATGCCATCTTCGGCGGTGCACCCGGCAATGTGCTGCTGGCGTTCTCGGTGAACGGAAAGTAGCAGTGCATGGGCCGTGTGACTCCGGCTCACGCTGTGCAAACCGAATACGCGACAAAATACCCTTCCGGCAACCAGCGTCGATCGCCCCCATGCCCCACCGCGTCGAACCGATAGACCCCGCAAAACCCCTCTTCGCAGGTGAAGTCTCCGGCATCGACCTGACCCGGCGCTTGACGGACGCCGAAGTGGAAGCCATCCACGCCGGCATGGACCGCTTCGGCGTGCTCGTGTTCCACGACCAGCACCTGGAAGACGAGCAGCAGATCGCGTTCTCGCGCCAGCTCGGTCCGCTCGAACAAGCGACTGGCGACATCCAGGCGCCGCACGAGCGGCGTGTGAGCATGGACGTGAACGACATCTCCAACCTCGACGCGCATGGCGAGCTGCTGCCGCGCGACGACCGGCGGCGCCTGTTCGGTCTGGGCAATCTGCTGTGGCACTCCGACAGTTCGTTCAAGACGGTGCCGGCCAAATATTCGCTGCTTTCGGCGCGCAAGATTCCGGGCAGCGGCGGCAACACCGAGTTCGCCGACATGCGCGCCGCCTACGATGCGCTGGACGATCCGACGAAGCGCGAGGTGCACGATTTGATCTGTTCGCACAGCCAGCTGTTTTCGCGCGGCATTCTGGGCTTCGACGACTTCACGCCCGCCGAGCGCGAGAAGTGGGCTCCGGTGCGCCAGCGCCTGGTGCGGCGCCACCCGCGCACCGGGCGGCTGTCGCTGTACCTGTCAAGCCACGCCGGCGGCATTGAGGGCAGGCCGGTGCCCGAGGCGCGCGCCTACTTGCGCGACCTGAACGAGCACGCGACGCAGCGCCCCTTCGTCTACGCGCACATCTGGAAGCAATGGGACCTGGTGATGTGGGACAACCGCGTCACGATGCACCGCGCGCGGCGCTACGACCCGACGCAAGTGCGCGATATGCGGCGCACGACGTTGACGAACGAGGTGTCGAGTCTGGAACAGGCGCCTTGAGTGGAGGTGGGGCGCGGCTCGCCCCTCACCCCGGCCCTCTCCCGGAGGGAGAGGGAGCAATACCACTCAAGCCCGAGCCGCTTGGGTCAGCGGCTCGGGCTGCGGGATCAGCGGCCGTCGTGGCGCTGCTTGCGGTCATTCCCGCCGTCGCGGCGGTCGTCGCGGCGGTTGTCCCACCGGTCGTAGCGGTTCGCAATGCCGTCGCCGTCACGATCCCAGCGCGGGTTGTAGACGCGGTCGTAGCGATTCGGGATGCCGTCGCGGTCGCTGTCGCGGTAACCCCATGCATGCACAGGGCGCGAGTACGGGACGTAGTGCACCGGCACTGTGGGTCCGTACGCGGGCACCGCACGCACGATCATCGGCGCGGGGGCCACGACCACGGGCGCGAAGATGGGAACGGGATGGAATGGCACGCCGATCGTCACCGACCATTGCACATCGCCGCCTGCTTGCGCCAGGCCCGTGCCCAGCAAGCCCGCCAGCGCCACGCCGATCAGTTTGTTCTTGCTCATGATGCGTTTCTCCTTGAGGTTGCTTCATGCGGTGCGTTTCAATTCCGCCGCCGCCCACTCACAACGCCGCGCCGCAAAGCGCGGTTCACCGGGCCTTTGCGAAGCAAGGTAAAGCTGCGTGAAGCCGCTGTGAAAAGTGCCACCCCACCGGGGCGGCGGGCTGGCGCCGGCGGCGCAGGCAAAATCGACCCCTTTGGACGTGCGAGGTGAGCCCTGTGGATTTGAAGGTACCGATCATGATTTCCGACGAGCTGAGCGAAGACGTGATCGTCTCGAGCGGCGCGTTGAACCTGGCCAGCGGCGAGATCGAACGCGTCGAATACCGCGACTACGACCCGAAAGCGCAGGGCTTTCCGTTCGAGAGCGACGAGTACGAGTTCACCAGCGGCACGCTGTCGAACAACGGCAAGGACGTCGAGTTCCGCATCGACGTGAACAAGGTCACCGGCCAGTATTCGGTGAGCGCGAGCGAGCTGCTGGAAATTAAGGTCCGCGCCGCGGCGCTGTTCGCGGGCGTGTCGGGCAAGGGTTTGCTCGCCGCAGGCCAGGCAAGGAGTTCGAGCGAGCCGGGCGACGCGGTCGCCCCCAAGGCCGGCAACGGCCGACGCGGCCCGCTGCACTGACGGGCCTGTGGGGGGTACAGTCTGATCCTCCCAGCACCTCATCACCAGGAGTTTCATCATGCACAAGCTCACCCTTGCAGCCGTCGTGGTTGCTGCCCAGGCTCTCGCCGTGGCGGCCTGGGCGCAGGACAAGACCCGCGCCGACGTGAAGGCCGAGGCCGCCGCTGCCAACAAGGCGGGCGCCATTCCCAAGGGTGAGGCCACCACTCCGGTCGCGGCCTCCAAGTCGACGAAGGACCGCGCGGACGTGAAGGCAGACGCGGCGGCGGCGGTCAAGGCCGGCACCACGACTTCCTCAAGGCGTGAGGCGGCGGCCAACCGGCCAGCCAAGATCACCATGACCAAGGAGGAGAAGGCCGCCGCGCGCGCCAAGCGCAAGGCCGAAACCGCCGCGGCGAACAAGGCGGGCACCATTCCAAAGGGCGAAGCGAGCAAGTAAGCAGCGAGCGGGACGGTCAGTAGCGCGGCCCAGCCGAGAGCGGCTGGCCAGCGTGAGGGCACAGCGGCGCGTGCCCGATCAAGGCGGTGTGGCGGGCCCTGCGTCCGGCAATACCGCGGTGACCTCGATCTCCACCTTCGCCCGGTCTTCCATCAACGCGCTCACCTGCACCGCGCTCATCGCCGGGTAGTGGCTGCCGATCACCTCGCGGTAGGCGGTGCCGACTTCGCGGCCACGCGCCAGGTACTCGCGCTTGTCCGTCACATACCAGGTCATGCGCACGATGTGCTCGGGCCGCGCACCCACCTCGCGCAGCACGGCGACCACGTTGAGCAGCGCCTGACGCACCTGGGCGACGAAGTCGTCGGTCTCGAAAATGCACTTCTGATTCCACCCCACCTGGCCGGCGACGAAGACCTGCAGGCCTTGCGCTTGCACAGCCACGCCGTTCGAGTAGCCGCGCGGGGGTGCCCAGCCGGGCGGTTGCAGTGTCGTCATGAGGGTGCCTTGGTAGAGGGCGGCGTGGGCAACGCCGCGGAATCGCGCAAGCGAAAGCGCTGCAGCTTGCCGGTTTCGGTGCGCGGCAACGCGTCGCGAAACTCGATCGCACGTGGGTACTTGTACGGCGCGATTTGTTGCTTCACGAAGTCTTGCAACTCGCGCGCGAGTTCGGGCGACGGTGAATGACCAGCGCGCAGCACGACGAAGGCCTTGACGATCTGGCCGCGCTCTTCGTCGGCGACGCCGATCACGCCGCACTCGGCCACCTTGTCGTGCAGCAACAAGGCGGACTCGACTTCAGGCCCGGCGATGTTGTAGCCGCCGCTGATGATCATGTCGTCGGTGCGCGCCTGGTAGACGAAGTACCCGTCAGCATCGACGAGGTAGGCGTCGCCGGTCAGGTTCCAGCCGTTTTGCACGTACTCGCGCTGGCGCTCGTCGCCGGGGATGGTCAGGTAGCGGCAGCCCGTGGGGCCCTTCACCGCGAGGCGCCCCACGGTGCCTGCGGGCGCGGGGCGGCCGGCGTCGTCGAGCACGCAGGCCACGTAGCCCGGCACCGGCGTGCCGGTGGCGCCGGGCTTGGCGTGCGCTTCATCGTGCGAGATGAAGATGTGCAGCAGTTCGGTGGAGCCGATGCCGTCGATGATCTCGATGCCGCTCGTGTCCTTCCACAGTCTGCGCGTCGCGGCGGGCAGCGCTTCGCCGGCGCTGACACATTTGCGCAGCGACGAGACATCGTGCCCCTTCAGCTGCGGCGCCATCGCGCGGTACGAGGTCGGCGCGGTGACGCACACCGTCGCCCGGTATTGCGCGATCGCCACCGGCAACGCGTCGGGTGTGGCCTTCTCCAGCAGCACGGTGGAGGCGCCCACACTCATCGGGAACAGCAGCAGACCGCCGAGGCCAAACGTGAACGCAAGCGGCGGGCTGCCGATGAACACGTCGTCCCGGCTCGGCCGCAGCACCTGCGCGGGCCAGCAGGCACAGGCGGCCATCACGTCGCGGTGGAAGTGCATCGTGCCCTTGGGCTGGCCGGTCGTGCCAGAAGTGAACGCAATGATGCAGGTGTCGTCCCTGTGCGTCGCGACGTTCGTGAAACTGGCACTCTTGCGCGCCGCACGCGCGTCGAGCTCGCCGACGTCCACGCTGTTGAAGTGCAGCACATGGCGCAGCGTGGCGCAGTTCGGCCGCGCGAGTTGAAGTTCATCGGCCAGGCGGGCATCGCACAGCGCGTGACTCACTTGCGCCTTCTGCACGATCTGCGTCAGCTCCTTCGCGCGCAGCAGCGGCATGCTGCCCACCGCGATGCCGCCGGCCTTCACCACGGCGAACCAGCATGCGGCGAGCCGCGGCGAATTCGCGCCACGCAGCAACACGCGGTTGCCCGGCACGAGACCGAGATCGGTGACCAAAACGTGAGCGATGCGGTTCGCCTCGGCGAACAACTGCGCGTAGCTCCAGCGCACGCCCTGGCCCTGGATGCACAGGCGCTCGCCCTGCCCGGCGTTCACCCAGCGGTCGAGCAGTTCAGTGGCGCAGTTGAGTTGCGCGGGGAACTGCAGCTCGGGCCGGTTGAACAGGAATTCGGGTTGCAGCTCGGGCGGCGGCAGATTGTCCAGGGCGAAAGTGTCGATGTGCGATGTGGCCATGCGCGCCTCCTGCTAACGAGCATTCGCCTTCAACAATTCGCGCGCGATGATGAGCTGCTGCACCTCGGTCGCGCCTTCGTAGATGCGCAAGGCGCGAATCTCGCGGTACAACTGCTCGACGACGTTGCCGCTCACCACGCCCGCGCCGCCCCACAGTTGCACCGCCGCGTCGATGACCTGTTGCGCGCCTTCGGTGGCTGCCATCTTCGCCATCGCCGCTTCAGCGGTGATGGTGCGGCCGCGGTCGCGCAGCCAGGCGGCGCGGTAGGTGAGCAGCGCCGCGCTGTCGACCGTGGTCGCCATCTGCGCGAGTTTGGCCTGGGTGATCTGCATGTCGGCGAGGTGCTTGCCGAACATCGGACGCGTCGCCGCGCGTTGCACGCCTTCATGCAACCCGCGCCGCGCGAAGCCGAGCGCGGCGGCGGCGACCGAGGTGCGGAACACGTCGAGCGTTTGCATCGCGATGCGAAAGCCCTGGCCGGGCGCGCCGAGCATCTGGCTGCGCGGCACTCGGCACTGGTTGAAGCGCAGCGTCGCGAGCGGGTGCGGCGCGATCACCTGGATGCGCTGCGCGATCTCCAACCCAGGTGCCGTGGCATCGACGATGAAGGCGGAGATGCCGTCGCTGGCACGTGTTGGCCTGCTTCGGTCGCCGTTCGCGCCGCCCGCGCCACCCGTGTTGACCGCGTGCGGCAGCTTGGCGTTGGGCGAGCTGGTGCGCGCGAACACGATGTAAAAGTCGGCGATGCCGCCGTTGCTGATCCAGGTTTTTTCGCCGGTGAGCAGGTACGACTCGCCGTCTTCGCGTGCGCTGCACGCCATGGCCGCAACGTCCGACCCGGCATCCGGCTCCGAGAGCGCAAACGCGGCGATCACCGTGCCGCGGGCGACTCGGGGCAGGTAGCGCTCGCGCTGCGCCGCCGTACCGTGCAGCGAAATCGCGCCCGAGCCGAGGCCCTGCATTGCAAACGCGAAATCGGCCAGGCCGTTGTGAAACGCGAGCGCTTCGCGCAGCATGCAGATCGCCCGCGTGTCGATGACTTCGCTGGCACCGCCGAAAGCCGGGCCTGCGATCACATGGCGCAACCAGCCGGCATCACCGAGCTGGCGCACCAACTGGCGGCAGATGTCGTCAACACCCGCGCCGTGGTCGGCCGGGTGTGCCGCGCCGAACTGCGCCGCCGCGCCCTCTTCCAGCCAGGCCCCGAGCTCGCGGTGCCGTTCGTCGAAGAACGGCCACTCGAGATGCGCCGTGTTCATGTGTTGCCGCCATCATCAATCGCCCTGGAAGGCGGGCTTGCCCTTCGCCGCGAACGCCTCGTAGGCGCGGTGGAAATCTTGCGTCATCATGCAGATCGCCTGCGCCTGCGCTTCCGATTCGATGGCTTCGTCCACGCCCATCGCCCATTCCTGGTGCAGCATGCGCTTGGTCATCGCGTGGCCGAAACTCGGCCCGGTGGCGAGCTCGGTGGCCCAGGCCAGGGTCGACTCGAACAAGGCGTCAGGTTCGGTGATGCGGTTCAGGAAGCCCCACGCGAGCGCCTCTTCGCCCGGCAGCGCCCGGCCGCTGTAGAGCAGCTCGGAAGCGCGCCCCTGGCCGATGATGCGCGGCAAGATGCTGCACGAGCCCATGTCGCAGCCCGCCAGGCCGACGCGCGTGAACAGGAACGCGGTCTTGCTGCGTGCCGTGCCGACGCGCAGGTCCGACGCCATCGCGACGATCGCGCCGGCCCCGGCGCACACGCCGTCGATCGCGGAGAGGATCGGCTGAGGGCACGCGCGCATCGCCTTCACCAGGTCGCCCGTCATGCGCGTGAAGGTCAGCAGGTCGGGCATGCTCATCTTGGTGAGCGGGCCGATGATCTCGTGCACGTCGCCACCCGAGCAGAAATTGCCACCCGCACCTTGCACGACGATCGCGCGCACGTCGTCGGCGTGCTGCAGCAAGCGGAACAGGTCACGCAACTCGGCGTAGGAATCGAACGTGAGCGGGTTCTTGCGCTCCGGGCGGTTCAGCGTGATCGCGCCCACCTGGCCGTGCACGGCCCAGCCGAAGTGCTGCGGTTTCAGTGTGGCCGACTCACGGCGGTTGCCTTGGGCGAGATGGCTGTCGATCTTGCGTGTCATGCGGGTTTCTCCTTCGGTTTGCGGCGCAGCGGTGGGGCACCTTCGCGAGATGCGAGGTGGGTCTTGAGGGTGGCGAGCAGCTTTTGCACACGGCTCTTGTCGGCGTCGGACCAGGCCGCGAACAGCTCGACGATCCATTGTTCATGCGTCGCGGCCATGCGCCGGAACTGGCGCCGCCCGGCGGGCGTGAGGCGCACTGCGTAGGCGCGCCGGTCGCCCGGGTGCGGCGTGCGCAGCACGAGGCCTTCGCCTTCCAACTGATCGGTGATGCCGGTGACGTTGCCGCCGGTCACCATCAGGCGCTGCGACAGCTCGCCCATCGTCAGACCGTCCGGGTGGCGCTCGAGCTGCGCGAGCAGGTCGAAGCGCGGCAGCGTGGTGCCGAACTCGCCGCGCAGGCGGGCGCGGATCACGTCTTCGATGCGGGTCGTGCACGACAGCAGCCGCAGCCAGAGCTTGAGCGCCTGGTGATGGTCGTCGATGACACGCGATTCGAGGTCGCGCACCACGGCTTCAGGCACGGCGTTCATTACACCCCCAGCGCCAGATTCGCCTGCTCTTGCGGCGTCAAGCCGACGTTCTGTTCGAGCAAGGCGCGCTCGCGCTCCAGGTTGCGTTCGAGCTGGTTCTTGCCCGCCAGGTACTGCACCGGCCATTCAGCGCCCACGCCGAGCGTGTAGCCGATCTTCGCGGCTTCGAGCAAGGTCCACGCCGGGTTCGCCAGGTGCGGCCGGGCGATCGCGCAGAGGTCGGCGCGGCCCGCGGCGATGATGCTGTTCACGTGGTCAGCCTCGGAGATCGCGCCGACCGCCATCGTCGCGATGCCGACAACGTTCCGGATGCTCTCCGAGAACGGCGTCTGGTACATGCGGCCGTAGACCGGCTGCTGATCCTTGCTGACCTGGCCTGAGGACACGTCGATCAGGTCGCAGCCCGCCGCCTTGAAGGCGCGCGCCATCTGCACCGCCTCAACCGGCGTGTTGCCGCCGGGCACCCAGTCATGCGCCGAGAGCCGCACCGACATCGGCAGGTGCGCCGGCCACTCCGCGCGCATCGCGGCAAACACTTCGAGCGGGTAGCGCAAGCGGTTCTCGAGGCTGCCACCGTATCCATCGGTGCGCTGGTTCGTCAGCGGCGACAGGAATGCCGACAGCAGATAGCCGTGGGCGCAATGCAGTTCGAGCCAATCGAAACCGGCTTGTGCGCCGCGCTTCGTGGCCGCGACGAATTCATCGCGGATGCACTCCATGTCGGCACGCGTCATCGCGCGCGACCAGTCGCTGACACCCTTCACATACTGCTGTGGTGAAGCGGACAGCAGCGGCCAGTTGCCGCTGGCCAGCGGCTCGTCTTCGCCCTCCCACGGCACGCGCGTCGAGCCCTTCGCGCCCGAGTGGCCGAGCTGCAACGCCACCTTCGCGCCGCTGTTGGCATGGATGAAGTCGGCGATGCGTTTCCACGCCTGCTGTTGCGCGTCATTCCACAGACCGCAACACCCCGGGGTAATGCGCGCGCTCGGCGACGGGCACGTCATTTCGGTGAAAACGAGCGCGGCGCCGCCCATCGCACGCGCGCCCATGTGCACGAGGTAGTAGTCGCCGGGAACGCCATCCACCGCGCTGTACTGCGCCATCGGCGAGACGACCACGCGGTTCTTCAGCGTCACGCCGCGCAGCGTGAACGGCGTGAACATCGGCGGCACGCCGTGCACCTTCAGCCCGGCGCGCTGCGCGAGCCAGTCTTCGAAACTGCCGACGTATGCAGCGTCGCGCAGCCGCAGGTTCTCGTGCGAGATGCGCTGCGAGCGCGTCAGCAGCGAGTAGGCAAACTGCTCGGGCGCGAGTTTGGCGTGGCGCTCAACGTTCTCGAACCACTCGGTCGAATTGCGCGCCGCGTTCTGGATCTTCAGTACCTCGACGCTGCGGCGCGCCTCGTACTCTTCGAGCGCGGCGTTCAGGTCGCCTGGGTGCTCGGCGATGTCGGCCGACAAGTCGATCGCGTCTTCCAGCGCGAGCTTGGTTCCCGAGCCGATGCTGAAGTGCGCGGTGTGCGCTGCGTCACCCATCAGCACGACCGGCGTTCCATTGCCCACCCGATGCACCCAGCGCTTGCAGACGACGCGCGGAAATCGGATCCACTGCGCCGAACCACGCAGGTGCGCGGCGTTGCTCATCAACGCATGGCCATCGAGGTACTTCGCGAACAGGCGTTCGCAAAAGGCGATGCCCTCTTCCTTGGACATCTCTTCCAGGCCTGCAGCGCGCCACACGCTCTCGGGCGCTTCGACGATGAAGGTCGACGTGTCGGAATCGAAGCGGTACGCGTGCGCCTGAAACCAGCCCCAGGGTGTGTGCTCGATCGCGAACGTGAACGCGTCGAACGCGCGGTGCGTGCCGAGCCAGACGAAGCGGCATTGGCGCAGGTCGATGTCGGGCTGGTAGGTCGCGGCGTACTGGGTGCGGATGCGGCTGTTCAGCCCGTCGGCGGCAATGATCAGGTCGGCATCGATATCTTCGACGCTTGGACACTCCGTGGAGAACCGCAATTCGACGCCGAGCTCGCGGCAACGATCCTGCAGGATGTTGAGCAGGTGCTTGCGCCCAATGCCGCAAAAGCCGTGGCCAGAGGAGCGAATGCAGCGACCCTGGAAGTGGACTTCGATGTCGTCCCAGTGGTTGAACGACTGGTGGATCTGTGCCGCGGTCTTCGGGTCGGCGCGGTTCAGCGCGCCCAGCATCTGGTCCGACAGCACGACGCCCCAGCCGAACGTGTCTGACGCGGCGTTGCGCTCGATCAGCGTCACCCGATGCTCGGGATTCTGCTGCTTCATCAGCAGCGCGAAGTACAGGCCGGCCGGGCCGCCACCGATGCAGGTGATGCGCATGGGTTGAACTTTATGTCTTGATATTTGAGGTGTCAATCACTTTGTGGAGGTACGATCGTGGCCGGCGCCGCAGCCTGTTTCCGGCGCGCAGAGCGGAGGTGAATCCATGAGCACGCCCGAGCAGTCCGGCCCGGACGCCCCGAAGCTCGATTTCTCGAGCGACATGAGCTACGGCGACTACCTGCACCTGGACGCCGTGCTCGGCGCGCAGCACCCGCTCTCGCCCGAGCACAACGAGATGCTGTTCATCGTGCAGCACCAGACGAGCGAACTGTGGATGAAGCTGCTGCTGCACGAGCTTGCCGCCGCGGTGCAGTGCATCAGGACGGACCAACTGGGCAGCGCCTTCAAGATGCTCGCCAGGGTCAGCCGCATCATGGAGCAGCTGGTGCACGCCTGGGACGTGCTCGCGACGATGACGCCGCCCGAGTACTCCGCGATCCGCCCCTACCTCGCGCAGAGCAGCGGCTTCCAGAGCTGGCAGTACCGGCAGATCGAGTTCATGCTCGGCAACAAGAACGCGGCCATGTTGAAGCCGCATGCCCACCGGCCCGATCGCTTGGCCCAAGTGGAAGCGGCGTGGCGCGCGCCGTCGCTCTACGACGAGTCGCTGCGCTTGCTGGCTCGCCGAGGATTGAGCGTCCCGCCCAGTCACACCGAACGCGACTGGACCCAGCCCTACGAAGCCAACGACGCCGTCGAGCAGGCCTGGCTCGTCGCCTACCGCGCCCCGCAGCAGCACTGGGACCTTTATCAGCTCGGCGAAGAACTCACCGACCTCGAAGACGCCTTCCGTCTCTGGCGCTTCCGCCACGTCACGACCGTCGAGCGCGTGATCGGCTTCAAGCGCGGCACCGGCGGCACCAGCGGCGTGGGCTATCTGCGCAAGATGCTCGACGTGGTGCTGTTTCCGGAGATCTGGAGGTTGCGAACTGATCTATAGCGGGTCGACAGGCACCCGCGCGACGGGCGCGCGAGGCTTCGCATCATTCGCCAAGCCGCCGTGAAAGAAATGTGTAACGGCGGGATGAAAATCCCTTAAGAAACGTAAGCTAGCGAACTGTCAATCCCTAGTCCAGGGGGGTATCGCTGCATGGCCACGTTTCTGTTCTCACAGGTCAAGGGTTCTTCGCTCGCATTCCGCGCTCGCGATGATGTCCTGAATTTCGATGTCGGCAGCGCTGCCGACTTCGACATCACGTTCTCCGGAACGAACCTGACTTTGAGGCGGGGCAACGATTTCGTGACTTTGGTCACGGGTGATGAGTTCGGCGAGTTCCACACGGGCAACCTGCGCTTTGCCGACGGTTCGCTGCTGCTGATCGGCGACAACACGCGCAACACCGGTCGCGATGCCAATGCCAACATTTTGAACGGCGGCGCCGGCAACGACCGGCTGATCGGCCTGGGCGGCAACGATTCGCTCGACGGCCGCGATGGCAGCGACACCTACGTCGTGATGGGCGCGACCGACGGTACCGACCTCTACCGCGACAGCGGCACCACGGGGGTGGACCGCATCGTCGCCGGCGCGAACGGCGCGGTCATCAACCTGGGCGCGAGCTTCTCGGCCGCCGCTAGCGGCATCGAGGCGATCTCCGGCAACGGCTACGCGGGCGTCGGCATCGCCGGCAGCGCCGGCGCCGACAACCTCGATTTCACGGGCATGAACTTGAATGGCCTGGGGTTGATCGACGCGTCGGGCGGTGCCGACAGCGTGGTGGGCAGCAGCGGTGACGACACGATCAAAGGCGCAGCAGGCGACGACACCATCGACGGCGGCGCGGGCCGCGACACGGCGGCATTTGCCGGCAACCGGGCATCGTATGTGGTCACCCGCAGCGGTGCGGTGGTTCAGGTGCGCGACAGCGACGCGCTGACCCATGGCGACGAGGGCACCGACACCTTGTTGAACGTCGAGTTCGTCAGCTTCCTCGACGGCACGCTCGCGCTCGCGACGCCGACGGCGGCGGCCGACAGCGCCAGCGTCGGCGCGAACAGCAGCCCGACCTCGATCAATGTGCTCGCGAACGACACCGACATCGATATTGGCGACACGAAGCTCGTGGTCGCGGTCGACACCACCGGCTTGCAAGGCAGCGCCTGGGCCGCGGCCGATGGCAGCGGCGTGGTCTACGCGCCCGGCGCTGCATTCCAAAGCCTACGCGCCGGTTCCACCGCCACCGAGACGTTCAGCTACACGATGGCCGATTCGACCGGTGGTGTAGCGAGCGCGAGCGTCACCGTCACCGTGACCGGAACCAACGACGGCCCGGTCGCGAACGCCGACAACGCCACCGCGCAGGAAAACCAGGCGCTGTACATCAACGTGCTCGGCAACGACACCGACCCCGACGTCGGCGACACGCTGCGTATCGTCGCGATTGACCGCACCGGAACGCTCGGCCAGACCGCGTTCGCGTCGGTGAGCGGCGTGCCGCACGTCTTCTACTCACCGGGCATGGATTCGCTCGCCGCAGGCGAAACCGCGACCGACCATTTCAACTACACGATCGCCGACGCGGCGGGTGTGCTGTCGACCGCCACCGTCAACCTGCTCGTCACCGGTACGAATGACGCGCCGCGCGCATTAGACGACAGCACGGGCATCGCCGCGAACGGCGGCCCGGTTACGCTCGGCGTGCTCGCGAACGACACCGACGTCGACCACCTCGACAGCAAAACCGTGACCGCGGTCGACGGCAGCGGCCGGCCGGCTTCGTTCTATATCGTGCAAAACGGCGAAGTGACATTTCCGGTCGCGATTCCGGCGATTCCGGCGATCAAAGGCACCGCGAGCGTCGCGCCGGACGGGCAGGCCATCACCTACGACCCGGGCAATGCGTTCGCGAGCCTCGGCACCGGGCAGACGGCGAGCGAACTCATCGCCTACACGATGGCCGACGCCGCCGGCGCCACCGCCACCGCGTACGCCCACGTCATCGTGACCGGCGTGAACGACGCACCGGTGGCGCGCGACGACGCGGTGTCGATCACCCGCAACGCCGCGCCGCTGACGATCGCCGTGCTCGGCAATGACACTGACATCGACATCGGCGACACCCAAACCCTATCGCTCGGCAGCGCCGGAACCGGTGGCGTCGCGCTCTCGGCCGACGGCCGCAGCATCGTCTACACGGTGGGCGACGCGTTCCAGTCGCTCGGCGACGGTGAGCTCGCGACCGACAGCTTCACCTACACCGTGACCGACCGCGCCGGTGCGGCGTCAACGGCCACCGTCACGGTCACGATCGCCGGCACCAACACCGCGCCGGTCGCGGTGAACGATACGGCGAACGCCACCGAAAACAGCGCGCCGGTTCAGATCGCGGTGCTCACGAACGACACCGACACCGACGCGGCCGATACCAAGACCGTGATCTCGGTCGACAACGCCGGCGCGCAAGGCACGGCGGCCGTCACGCCCGGGGGCGGCGGCGTCACCTACGCGGTCGGCGGCGCATTCCAGAACCTGCGCGCCGGCAGCACCGTCACCGACACGTTCACGTACACGATGGCCGATCGCAACGGCGCGATTTCGACCGCGAGCGTGAACGTCACGGTCACGGGCGTGAATGACGCGCCGATCGCCGTCGGCGACGGCGCGCTCGCTGCGGAAGACGGCGACCCGGTTCTGATCAACGTGCGCGGCAACGACGCCGACGTCGACCAGGGCGACACGCTGGTCGTCGTTGGCCTCGCGACCAGCGGATTGAAGGGCAGCGCCGAAATCAGCGCCGGCGGCTCGGGCGTGGTCTATACGCCGTACCAAAGCCTGCGCGCCGGCCAGACCGGCACCGACACGTTCAGCTACACCGTGCGCGACGAAGCGGGCGCGTCGTCGACGGCGACCGTGATCGTCACGGTGACCGGCGCGAATGACGCACCGATCGCGGTGGCGAACACGGCGATCGTGACCGAAGACGCCACGCCGACGACGATCGGCGTGCTCGCGAACGACACCGACGCCGACCTCGGCGACAGCAAGCGCGTCATCTCGGTGAATGGCGACACCCTGAAGGGCACGGTCTCGGTGGCGGCGAACGGCAGCGGCGTCGTTTACACGGTCGGCAACGCGTTCCAGTACCTGCTCACCGGCGAGAGTGCGACCGAGACGTTCAGCTACACGATGGCCGATGCGTCGGGCGCGACGTCGACGTCGACCGTCACCGTCACCGTGAACGGCGTGACCGACGGCGTGCGCGCGATCGGCGACAACCAGGTCGGAGTCGCCGAAGACGGCGGCGCGGTTCGCCTGAACGTGCTCGCGAACGATTTCAACGACCAGGTCCGGAACGACGCGTTCACGGTCACTGCCATCGACGGCAGCGGGACTTATGCGCAACCCATCCTCGGCTTCTTCGACGGCACGCATCAATTGATTGGCCTGGCGCCCGGCTTTGCGCGTTTGCTCGGCGAAGCGAGCATCGCCGCCGACGGCCAAGGCATCGACTACACGCCCTTGCAAAGCCTGAACGCCGGCGAGACGGGGGTGGACAAATTCATCTACACGATGACCGGCGCCAACGGTGCCACGTCGAGCAACGCTGTCAGCATCACGGTCACCGGCGTGAATGACGCGCCGGACGCCGCCGACGATGCGGCCAACGCACAAGCCAGCGCCACGCCGATCACGATCGACGTGCTCGCCAACGACACCGACCCCGACACGCGCGTCGATCCGCCCGCGCCGGTGATTCCGCCCTCGCCTTTCAGCGAATTCATCTACGACCCGACGCCCGCCGACGTGCCCGACACGAAGACCGTCGTTTCGCTCGACGGCACCGACCTGCAGGGCAGCGTCAGCGTGGCGCCGGGCGGCGCCGGCATCACCTACACGCCGGGCGGAACGCTGCTGAACCTGGCGTTCGGCGAACAGGCCGTCGAGACGTTCGGCTACACGATGCGCGACGCGGCGGGCCTCGAATCGCGCGCGACGGTGAGTGTCACCGTCACCGGCATCGATCAAGCCCCGGTGGCGCAGGGCGATGACGCATTTGCGACCGAGAACGGCGCGCCGGTCACGATCGACGTGCTCGGAAACGACGCCGATGCCGACATCGGTGCCGGCGATGCGTTGACGGTGCTCGCGCTCAGCACCGCCGGCCTGAAGGGTTCGGCTGTTGTCGAGAGCAACAACGTCGTCTACAGTGTCGGCAACGCATTCCAGTCGTTGCGCGCCGGCGTGACTGCTACCGACAGCTTCAGCTACACCGTGTCGGACAACGCAGGCGCGACGTCGTCCGCGAATGTGTCGGTGCAAGTGACCGGCGTCAACGACGCGCCGACCGCGCTGGCCGACAGCCTGGCCGTTTCGGAAGACGCCGGCGCCGTGACTCTCGGCGTGCTCGCGAACGACACCGACGCCGACTTCGGCGACGCGAAGACCGTGGTCTCGGTCAGCACCGCCGGCTTGCAAGGCAGCGTGGTCATCGCCGACGGCGGTGCGTCGCTCGTCTACACGGCGGCAGATTCGTTCCAGGGCCTGCTCAGCGGCCAGAGCGCGAACGAGACGTTCAGCTACACGATGCAAGACAGCGCGGGCGAGAAGTCCACCGCCACCGTGTCGCTCACGATCGTCGGCGCGAACGAGGCCGTCGCGATCGTCAACCCGCCGCCACCGCCACCGGGCGCGATCGTCGGCGGCACGGGCGACGACATCTTGGCGGGCACCACCGGCGCCGACATCGTCTACGGCCAGGCCGGCAAGGACGACATCAGCACCGGCGACGGCAACGACACGCTGTTCGGCGGCGCCGACAACGACACACTGAATGGCGGCGCAGGCAGCGACATCCTGGTCGGCGGCGCCGGCCGCGACGAACTGACCGGCGGCAGTGGCGCCGACACGTTCCGCTTCTACGCCGCTTCCGATTCGAACGACCCCGCCAAACCCGACCGCATCCGCGATTTCTCCTCTTCGGAAGGCGACAAGATCGACCTCAGCCTGATCGACGCCAACACCATCCTCGGCGGCAACGACACGTTCACACTGAATTCCGCCTTCACCGGCGCCGCCGGCCAAATCGTCGTCACCTTCGATCCCGCCACTGGTTCGCTGGTGCGAGGGGATGTGAACGGAGACGGCGCGGCCGACTTCGTGATCACCGTCGACAAGGTCGCGGTGACGGGAGCGGATTTGCTGTTGTAGCCGGGGCGTCGGAGCGCGATTCCTCTTGCCCGCCAGTGCGTCAAGGCGGGATCGGCCTGCCGTGACCCGGCGCTCGCCTGCGATCGATTGATGTCCACAAGCCTCTTCAAATCCGAGTCCCCGCGCTCCACCTGGGGCTCGGACACCCTCACCCTCGCCGACCCGCCACGCACGCGTCTTCGCACGCTCGCGGCGCGCCCACTCGCGGCCGTGGCGGCGTTCTCGTTCGTGATGAACCTGCTGATGCTCGCGCCGGCGTTGTTCATGCTGCAGGTGTTCGACCGCGTGTTGTCCAGCGGCAGCCGCGAGACGCTGCTGTTCCTGCTGCTCGGTGTCGGCGCGGCGCTCGCGCTGGCGCTCGGCCTGGACTACCTGCGCAGCCGGCTGCAGGGCGTGATCGGCAACCTGATCGGCGACGCGCTGCTGCCGATGGTCGCGCGCGACGTGCTCGCACGCTCGGCGCGTTCACCCGAACGCCCCGCGACCGAAGCGCTGCGCGACGTCGCCACCGTGCGCGGCCTGTTCTCGGCGCAAGGGCTGCTCGCGGTGTTCGACGCACCGTGGGCCGTCGTCTACATCGCCGTGATCTGGCTCGCGCATCCGGCGCTCGGCGTGGCGGCGGCGTGCGCGGCGCTGCTGATGCTCGCGCTGGCGCTGCTCAATCACTGGCTGACACGCTACAGCATCGAGGCGCTGCAGCGCGGCGCGACACGCACCCAGCGCTACCTCGAGGCGTCGATGGCGAACGCCGAAGCGGCCGAGGCGATGGGCATGGCCGACGCGCTGCTCGCTCGCTGGCAGAAGATGAACACTCGCGTGCTCGCGCTGCAGCGGCCCACGGCGCAGCGCAGCGTGGCGCTCGCGGCATTCACGCGCATGACGCGACAGACGGTGCAGGTGGTGATCCTCGCCGTGGGCGCCTACCTCGTCATCAGCCAGCTGGCGACGCCGGGCGTGATGGTGGCGGTGACGATCCTGCTCGGCCGCGCGCTCGCGCCGGTGGAGCAGATCGTCGCGAGTTGGAAGGCACTGGCCGAGGGGCGGCTGGCGCTGCGACGCTTGCGCGAGCTGCTCGCCGCGCTTGGCGCAAAGCCCGAGCGCATGGCGTTGCCGCGACCGAACGGCACGCTCGACGCGAGCAGCCTGATCCTGCGCGCGCCCGCTGGCGACCGGCTGATCCTCGCCGGCGTATCGCTCAGCCTCGCCCCTGGCGAGGCGCTCGCGATCATCGGCCCCAGCGGTGCGGGCAAATCGAGCCTGCTGCGCGTGCTGGCCGGCCTGTGGCAGCCCAGCGGCGGCCATGTGCGGCTCGACGGCGCCGACCTGACGCGCATGCCGCGCGAAGCCGTCGGCCCGCACATCGGCTACGTGCCGCAGGACGTGGAGTTGTTCTCGGCAACCGTCGGCCAGAACATCGCGCGCATGGGCGCGTTGAATCCGGCGGCCGTGGTCGCCGCGGCGCGCGCGGCGGGCGTGCACGAGATGATCCTCGAGCTGCCGAACGGCTACGACACGCGCATCGAACCCACCGGCGGCCTGCTGTCCCCCGGTCAGCGCCAACGCATCGCCTTGGCACGCGCGCTCTACGGCCAGCCCCAGCTGCTGCTGCTGGACGAGCCGAATTCGAACCTCGACGGCGCCGGCGAGCAGGCGCTGAGCGATGCGCTCGAAGCGCTGAAGGGCAAGGCGACCGTCGTGATGGTGACGCACCGCACGACGCTCGTGAAACACGCCGACAAGATGCTTGTGCTGGAAGCGGGCCGCGCCAAACACTACGGGCCCAAGTCGCAGGTGATGCAGGCGATGAATGCCAGCGGTGCGCAGGTGGTACCGATGACGCGCAATGTGGGGTAGTGACAGCTTTGGACACCTCCGCCACGGCCAACCACGGATCAGCGTTCGCCGCCGATCCAGTAGCCCGGTTTGCGCCGATGATGCGCAACGGCAAGGATGGTCACCGTGCGATCGAGCACTTCGTAGTACACGGAGTAGGGAAAGCGGTGCACAACACAGTGCCGATTCCCTTCCTCATCGGGAGGCCGGCTCAGGGGCGATTCGGCGATAGCGTCGATCACCCCAAAGACTTCGGCACGAAACGCGTCGGCGATGAGCGCGTTGCGGTCCCGGTACCAGAGAAACGAGGTCTCGATGTCGCTTTCGGCAGCCGCCGAAATGACGACATCGCAGGGAGTCACAACGCGCTCAACCGCGCGCGCGCCTCGCTCCATGGGGAGGCGGTGGCCGCGCCGGAGTGCAGATCGACCTTGCGCCGCCGAATCTCCTCCGCCCAGGCTTTGGCGACCGATGCTTCGTCATCGCCATCCAGGCTGTCGAGCAACGCGACCACCATGGCCGAACGCTCGTCGGGCGCAAGTTGCAAGGCCTCGTCGATCAAATGGTCGATGCGCGCATTCATAGGATTGAGTCTAGCAGCGGGGCAACAAGGCGGGGGACGATTCGGGTCCGCGAACGGCGCATGGTCGACGACAACTCCGGAAGATTGAGCTGAAACAAGATGGCCGCCTTGACTCTGGACGACCCCCTCGCCCTGCACATTCGCGAAGCACGTTCGCTCGTGCGAATCGGCGCGCTCGTGTTGCTGCTCGGCCTGCTGCCCTTGGCAGCGTGGATGGTCCTGGCGCCGCTGGCATCCGCAGTCGTGGCACCCGGCGTCGTGAAAGTCGAGCTGAATCGGCGCCCGGTGCAGCACGCCGAAGGCGGCATCGTTCGCGAGGTGCATGTACGCGTCGGTCAGCGGGTGGCCGAAGGGCAGACGCTGCTCGTGCTGGGCGACGTGGCGGTGAACGCCGACATGCAGCGCTGGGATTCGCGCGTGCGCTCCGAGCGTGCCAGCATGGCGAGGCTCGAGGCCGAGCAGTCGGGCGCGGCCGGCGTGGTGTTCCCGCCCGACGTGCTGGAAGCCGCGCGCGCTGATGCCGGCCTGACTGAATTGCTGACCAACGAACGCGCGCTGTTCGGCGCGCGGCGCGGCGCCCTGACTTCGCAGGTGGCTTTGCTGCGCTCGCAGCAGTCGAAAGTGAACGAGGAATCCCAGGCGCTGCGCGCGCAGATCGAGCGCGCCCGCGAGGCGCTGAAGCTTCAAGGCCAGGAGCTCTCGGCCAACCAAGGCCTGCTGAAAGAGGGTTTCATCTCCTCGGCACGCGTGACGCAGATCGAAGCGCAGATGGCCGACTACGGCGTGAAGCTGGAGGAGCGCCGCTCCGAATTGGCGCGCGCGGAGCAGCGGCTGGTCGACACGAGCCTGCGCATCAAGGCGATGGAAAACGACTACCGCCAGCAGGCGAGCGACCAGTTGAAAGTGACGCAGGCGCGGCTCGCGGAAATTCAGCAGGAACAGCGCAAGACCGGTGACGCGGCAAAGCGCCAGGTGATCACGTCACCGGTGGCCGGCGAGGTGATGGACCTGAAAGTCACCGCGCCGGGCGCGGTGATCCCGCCGCGCGAGACGATCGCGGAAATCGTTCCCGACAACCAGGCCTTGATCATCGAAGCGCTGCTGCGCCCGGAAGACATCAACCGCGTGCGGCGCGGCCAGCTGGCACAGCTGCGCTTCACGGCGTTTGCGTACCGAACGACCAAGCTGGTGGACGGCACCGTGAAGTACATCTCCGCCGACCGCATGGTCGACCGGCAATCGAACAGCGCGTTCTATGTCGCCCACATCGAGGCGGACTCCGCCAAGCTGAAGGAAGCCGGCGACCTGAAGCTGCTGGCCGGCATGCCGGTGGAGGTGTACATCGAAGGCGAGAAGCGCACCGTGTTGCAGTACCTGATGGAACCGCTGACGCAGGTGGTACAGCGCGCCGGGCGGGAGAGGTAGCTCCGGATTGTTGGACCGCGCCCATCGACACCTCACTGCGGCGCCACCAGCGCCAGCCGCGGATAGTGACTGCGATAGGGCTTGGGGTCGCGCGTCAGCACCGCGAGATTGGAAACCGCCGCGTGCGCGCCGATGAAGAAGTCGGGCAATGGTGAATGGCGCACACCGCCACGCCTGCGGTACAGGCTGAACGCCCTGGCCGCCAGGCCGGCGCAGGCCCATGGCATGGCGCTGCGCTGGGTTTCAAAGACATCGAGCATCGCGTCGAGCGACGCAGTGTCGGGCTCGGGCACGAGCAGCTCGGTGTAGATGACCAGATTCACATGCAGCGGCGCGCGCTCGCTGCACGCTTGAAGGTGGTCGACTGCCCAGTCGTGCCAGGGGCTGGCCGGATCCATGCAGTCGATCCACACATTGCTGTCGACCAGAAAGCCGGCGCCGCCGTCGTAGGACGCGAGGTCAACGCTTGCCACGGCGCGCGAGCTTTGGCGCGGTGTCCGCGCGCAGGAACGCCATGACGGAGTCGGCGCTCAAGTGCCGAAACTCCGGGCTCATGCTCTTGCGCACCTTGGCCGCGGCGGTGCGCAACTGCTCGCGCCGATCGGACTTGATGCCACTGGCAACCTTGCTGATCACGATCTTTCCGGCCTGGAGCGAAAACGTCACTTCGCTCCCCGGCAACACGCCCGCGGCAGTTCGGATGTGCTTGGGAATCGTGACCTGGCCCTTTTCGGAAACTTGCATGGCGCAAACCTTTGCAGATAAAGTAGGAATCGTAAGTTGGATTCCTTTCTCGCGCAAGCGGAAGACGAGGATCGCGACGTTTCGTGCATTCAATGCGTCAGCCTGAGCCCTCATGCATGATCTCCTGCGCCTGGGCTGAAGTGAAATTGCTGCCGCACAGGACGGTTGCGACGCGCTGGCCGGCGAGCGCCTCGCGCGCCGCCCACACGCCCGCCAGACCGGCGGCACCGGCCGGTTCGAGCAACAGACCGGCGTGCCGGTAGGCCAGGCGCATCGCGTGGCGGATCGAGTCGTCGCTCACGAGCAGCACGTCGTCGACCAGGCCCTGCATGTCTTGCACCGCCTGCGCGATCGGGCACCCGCACCGCGATGCCGTCGGCGATCGTGTCGGCGCTCTCGGTGCACACGATGCGCTGTTCGCGCCAGGAACGTTCCATCGCCGACGCGCCGACTGCGCACACGCCGAGCACCCGGGTCGCGGGCGACACCCCTTTGAACCAGCGCGCAATGCCGGTGAGCAAGGCGCCGTTGCCCAGCGGCACGACGACCGCATCGAAGGCATCGCCCCGCGCGAGCAGTTCGATTGCGATCGACCCGTGGCCCTCGGCGATCTCCGGCTCCTGGCCGTCTTCGACCATCCAGGCGCCGCAACTCGCGGCAAAGGCTTTCGCCGCATCCTTGGCCGCATCGAAGTCGTGGCCCTGCTGGATAACGGTCGCGCCCAGCGCCTTCATGCGCGCCACTTTCAACGGGTTCGCGCCGCGCGCGGCGTAGATCCGCAACGGCCGGCCCATCGCGCGGCAGACGTAGGCCATCGCCTGGCCCCAATTGCCGGCGCTCGCACAGACCAGTTCGCGACGGTCGCCACGGCGCTGCAATTCGCTGAGAAGAAAACTCGCGCCGCGCCCTTTGAAGCTGCGGATCGGGTTGTTGAAGTCGAGCTTGATCGTCAGCGCGCAACCCAGCGCCTCGCTCAGCGGTTCGCAGTTGTATTGCGCGCTGTTCAGGAACTCCGGCGCGATGACCCGCGGGCTGCGCGCGATGTTCTCCAGCGACAGGCGGTGGGGCAGTGGCATCTCGTGATTGTCGGCCCGGTGCAAAATGCTTGCGCCCGCCGCTTGGTGCGCGCGGTTCACATTGGAGCCAGATTCTTGAATTCCACACCAGCGCCGTCGGCCATCGACGCACCCTCGACCCGCGCCGACCAGGCCTTCGTCGTGCACCTCGCCAAGACCGGCCAGCGCATCGACGTCGCCGCCGACATGAGCATCCTCGAGGCGCTGTTGACGGCGGGCATCGACGTTCCCAGTTCCTGCCAGCAAGGCGTGTGCGGCACCTGCGAAACACGCGTCATCGCCGGCACGCCCGAGCACCGCGACATGATCCTGAGCGACACCGAACGCGCCGCGAACAGCGTGATGATGATCTGCTGCTCGCGCGCCGTGAGCGCCGAATTGACGCTCGACCTATGAGCCGCGCCGGCGCGATCGCCCCGCAGCGCGCCGCACGCTGGGCGGTTGCGCTGGCCCTGCTGCTCACGGCAACACTCGCCGG
Organism: uncultured beta proteobacterium; assembly: GCA_963791595.1. Taxonomy (GTDB): domain Bacteria; phylum Pseudomonadota; class Gammaproteobacteria; order Burkholderiales; family Burkholderiaceae_C; genus JAEMQF01. The sequence continues at coordinate 96,569 of CAWBTF010000023.1, forward strand.
CGCGCAGGAGCCGTTTGCGCGTCGGCTCGAAGCGCTTCACCGAGTCGTACATCCTTGCGCAAGTGCTCGCGCAAACGGCGCAGCCGCACGCCGCGACCGAGGTCAAGCAAGGGCTGGGCAACACGGCGATCGTCTACGAAGCGCTGCGCTCGGGCAGCATCGATCTCTACCCCGAGTACACCGGAACGATCGACCAGGAGATCCTGAAGAACACAAAGGTGTCGACGCTCGAGCAGATGCGCGCGCAGCTCGCGCCGCTCGGCCTGGGCGTGGACATCCGCCTGGGCTTCAACGACGGCTACGCGCTCGCGATGCGCGCCGACACCGCCGCCAGGCTCGGCATCGGCAAACTGTCGGACCTCGCGCGCCACCCCACGCTGCGCCTGGGGTTGAGCAACGAATTCATCGGCCGCGCCGACGGCTGGAAAGGGCTGGCGCAGCGCTACGCGTTGCCGCAGCAACCGACCGGGCTCGACCATGGCCTCGCGTACGACGCCGTCGGCGCCGCCCAGGTCGACGTGATCGACATCTACACCACCGACGCGAAGATCGATCACCTGGGCCTGCGGGTGCTCATTGATGACGCAGGCTATTTCCCGCGCTACGACGCCGTCGTGCTGTACCGGCTCGACGTACCGCAGCGCTTCCCCAAGGCCTGGGCCGCGCTGCAAGGCCTCGCCGGGAGCATCGACGAAAAGACGATGATCGCGATGAACGCACGCGCCGAATTGCAGAGCGTGGCGTTCGACGTGATCGCGCGCGACCACCTGGCCGGCCGCGCGGGCTCAGGCCAAGCAGGCAGCGGCTTCTGGAGCAAGCTGTTCGGGCCCGATTTCCTGCGCCTCACCGGCCAGCACCTCGGCCTCGTGTTTGCTTCGGTGCTGCTCGCCGTGCTGCTGGGTGTGCCGCTCGCGATTCTCGTCACGCCGCACGCGCGCTCGCGCGCCGGAATGCTCGGCGCGGCCGGGCTGCTGCAAACCGTGCCGTCGCTCGCGATGCTCGCCGTGCTCATTTCCTGGGTCGGCAGCATCGGCACCGTGCCGGCGCTGATGGCGCTGACGCTGTATGCGCTGCTGCCGATCATGCGCAACACCTGCGTCGGTCTGAGCGAGGTCCCGGCGGGGCTGAAGGACGCCGGCACGGCGCTCGGGTTGACGCCGCGGCAGCGCCTGTTCCTGATCGACCTCCCGCTGGCCATGCCCACCCTCGTGGCCGGCGTGCGCACCGCGACGACGATCGCGGTCGGCACCGCAACCATTGCCGCGTTCATCGGCGCGGGCGGTTACGGCGAGCGCATCGTCACCGGCCTGGCGCTGAACGACAAGCAACTGCTGCTCGCCGGCGCGCTGCCCGCCGCCGCGCTGGCGCTGTTGTTCGAAGGGGCGTTCGAGCTGATCGCGCTGCGTTTGCGGCGCGGCAGGCAGCGCTGAGCTGTTTCAACGCCGGGCCCACCAAGCCCGCAATGGCTGACACTTCGGCGCGCAAGCCCGCTACCGATAGTGCCCGTGCTTCTCCAGCACCTCGATCTTGTAGCCGTCGGGGTCCTGGATGAAGAAAAAGCGTGCGAGCAGTTCGTCACCGCGCTTGAACTCCTTCACCGGCTGCGCCTCGTAGCCCTTGGCCATGACCGCAGCGCGCGTGGCTGCGGCGTCCGCGACCACCACGGCCACATGGCCGTAGCCGTCGCCATGCGTGTACGGCTCCGTGCGGCCCTTGTTCCAGGTGAGCTCGATCTCGACATCGTTCTCCGGGTTGCGCAGGTAGACGAGCGAAAAGTCGGGGAAGTCCAGGTGGTGCGAGGGTTGCAGGCCCAGCACGTCGGCGTAGAACTTCATCGAGCGCTCCAGTTCGAGCACACGAATCATCGTGTGGATGAGTTTGGCCATCTTGCTGCTCGAGAAGTCTTGGCGCCGCGCCTCAGCCACGCCCCGCCATCGGCACGACCTTGGGCGCCGCGGCCTTGTGCACGGCGTTTGGGCGCTCGCGCTCCGGCATCTCCGCCAGGCGCTCGGCTTGCATCATCTTGCGCCGCAGGTAACGCATCGACGAGACGCGCAGGAACGACGCAAAGTTGGGCACTTCGCCGCGGTGCGCGAGGATTTCGTCGTGGAATTTTGCGATCAGCGCGTTCGTCGTGCAGCCCTCTTCCTCGGCCATCTCGGCGAGCGTGTCCCACACCATGTTTTCCAGGCGGATGCTGGTCAGCATGCCGTGCATGCGCACGGTGCGGGAGCGCTGTTCGTAGGCGATCGGATCGGCCTTGACAAAAAACTCGCACATGTTCAGCTCCTGCTGGCGTGTCATCCCGACGGAAGTCGGGACCCACCCTTTGTCGACGCCGTGGACCCCGACTTTCGTCGGGGTGACGTTCCTGGAATCGGCGGGACGCCCGCCGCTGATGCAACCCTCAAATCGCCCGCGCCGTCATCTGCTTGGCGATGTAATCGGCCTGCCGGATCGCCAGCGACACGATCGTCAGCGTCGGGTTCTCGGCGGCGCCGGTCGTGAACTGGCTGCCGTCGCTGATGAACAGGTTGCTCACGTCGTGCGTCTGGCCGAAGCTGTTGCAGACACTGCTGCTCGCTGAATTGCCCATGCGGCACGTGCCCAGGTTGTGCGTGCTCGGGTACGGCGGCGTGCGGAAGGTGCGCACCGCGCCGGCGGCCTTGTACACCGCTTCGCCTTGCGTGAACGCGTGGTTGCGCATCGCGATGTCGTTGTCGTGGTCGTCGAAGTGAACGTTCGGCACCGGGCTGCCGTACTTGTCTTTCACGTTGGCGTTGAGCGTGATGCGGTTGGTCTCGCGCGGCATGTCTTCGCCCACCAGCCACATGCCGGCGGTGTGGGTGTAGTTGTCCATCCACCACGAGAATTCGTCGCCCCAGCTGCCGGGGTCGAGGAACGCCGCCATGAACGGCAGGCCGAGCGCCAGCGTTTCCATCTCGTAGCCGCCGGCAAAACCGCGCCGCGTGTCGTGGCGCGATTCGTCCTTGATGATGCCGGCCATCGTCGTGCCGCGGTACATGTGCACCGGTTCCTTGAACGCGGCGTAGACCGAGCCCGTCATGTGGCGCATGTAGTTGCGCCCGACTTGGCCCGATGAATTGGCCAGGCCGTCCTTGAACGTGTTCGACGCCGACAACAACAGCAGCCTCGGCGTTTCGATCGAGTTGCCGGCCACGGCGACGGCGCGCGCGCTCTGGCGCTGTTCCTTGCCGTCTTTGTCGAAGTAGACGACGCCCGTCACCTTGCCCGCGGCGTTGTGCTCGATGCGCGTGACGTGGCTTTCCGGCCGCAGGTCGAGGTTGCCTGTCGCCTCGGCCTTCGGGATCTCCACATACAGCGTGCTCCACTTCGCGCCGCTCTTGCAGCCCTGGAAGCAAAAACCCAGTTGCATGCAGCGCCCGCGGCCGTCGCGCGGCTGGCTGTTGATCGCCATGTTGCCGGTATGGCACTCCTTGTAGCCGAGCTTCTGCGCGCCGGCATACATCACCTTGAAGTTGTTGTTGCCCGGCAGCCCGGGAATGCCGTTGGTGCGCGTCACGCCCATCTTGTCTTCGGCGCGTGCGTACCAGGGCTCCATGTCCTTCAGCGTGATCGGCCAGTCCATCAGGCTCGCGCCCTTGATGTCGCCATAGTGCGTCTTGACCTTGAACTCGTGCTCCTGGAAGCGCAGCGACGCGCCCGCCCAGTGCGTGGTGGAGCCGCCCACCGTCTTGCAGATCCACGCCGGCAGGCCGGCGAAGTCTTTCGCGACGCGCCAGGTGCCCGAGGTGGTGCGACCGTCGAGCCAGGCGAGCTGGCCGAACGACTTCCACTCGTCGTTGATGAAGCTGGCGGACGATTGCATCGCGCCGGCTTCGAGCACGACGACCTTGACGCCGCGCTGGCACAGCTCGTTCGCGAGAGTTCCTCCGCCTGCCCCTGAGCCGATGACGACGACGACGGAGTCGTCGGTTTGTGCGAATTTGGCCATGTGTGTCTCCTGCGGTTCGGTTTGACGTCAGCCCATGTAAGGCTTCGGGCTCGCGGCCGCAGACGGCGCCGGCAGCCACTTCAAGTCCTGGAAGCCGCGCGTGATGTAGCCGCCTTTTTCCCAGGCGGAGCCGGGGTAGCCGAACGTGGCGAAGGCCATGTCGTTGTTGTAGAGCGAAGTGATCGCCTGGCCGCGCACCGCATTGAACAGCGGGCTGCCCTCCATCTGCTTCACGGTCTGCTTCTTCGTGGCGACATCGGCCTTCGCGAAGTTGCCGTTGCCGCCCTGGTTCAGCGTGGCGATGCCGTCGCGCACCATGCGCGCCGCATCAGTGCCACCGCTCGCCACGGCGTCGATGTCTTTGGCGAGCAACGCGTACACCGCGTCGGACAACTTGGCGTGCGGGAACATCGCGCGCCCCATCGCCATGATGGTTTCGCCCTCGGCCTTGCTCAGCGTCTTCAGCTCGACCGCCCACACCGGCGACGGCGCGAGCGCGGCGAGCGGGCTGCCTACGGCGATGGTGCCCATCAGGATGCCCGAGCCCTTGAGGAACTCGCGCCGCGCCAGGGGAATGTCGAGCTTGGGAACTTCGCCGCTCGCTTCGGCACCGCAGGCGTCAACCGCGACGTCGATGTTGACGGTGTTCGAGATGGGAATCACGCGCATGTCTGTCTCCTCGGTTGAAGGCATTCGGGGCAGCTCTGGAGGCTGGCCCGTCGAACGACCGGAGCAGTATTGCACTTCGAAATCCGCCGCGGTGATACGCGGCTACCAACGCGGGTTTTCCACTATGACGGTGCGTGGCAATTCAATCGCACCTCGAGCCCGCCGAGCGCCGCCGAACGCTGCACCTGGAGCTGCGCGCCGTGGACCTCGGCGATGCGCCGCACGATTGACCAGCCCAGGCCGCTACCGCCCTCGGCGCTGCCGGGAAGCCGAAAGAACCGCTCACCCAGGCGTTGCAGCTGCGCCGCGTCGAGTCCGGGCCCGCTGTCTTGCACGTTCAGGTCAACCTGCCCGTCGCGCGCAAGCACGATCACCGCCACTTTCGCGCCCGCCGGGCTGTAGCGCACCGCGTTGTCGATCAGGTTGCGCACCAGCACGGCGAGCAGCGTTCGGTTGCCGCGCACGGGGCAGGGCTGCGGCGCGTCGAGTTCGAGCGTCTGGTCTTTGCGGATCGCCTCGGGCGCGATCTCGCCGGCCACGCCGCGCACCAGTTCGCGCAGATCAAGCAGTTCGAACTCGGGCGGCGCCTGCGCGTCCAGGCGCGACAGCAGCAGCAGTTGATCGACCAGGTGCGCCGTTCGGTCGCAGCCTTGCAGCGTGCGGATCAGCGCGTTGCGCCGCGCCGCGTCGTCGGCGGTGCCAAGGGCCACCTGCGCCTGGGCGCGGATCGCCGCGAGCGGCGTGCGCAGTTCGTGCGCGGCGTCGGCCGTGAAGCGCCGCTCCTGTTCGACCATCTCCGCGATACGCTTGAAGAGCTGGTTCAGCGCGTCGAGCATCGGCGCCATTTCCGACGGAACGTCGTGCATGGCGATCGGCCCGGTGGCGCGCGGGTCGCGCGCGGCGAGCGTGCCGCGCAGGCGCTGCAGCGGCGCGACGCCGCGGCGCACCGCCCACCACGCGGCCAGCGCCAGCAGCGGCAACGCCAGCGCCAGCGGCCACAGCGTGCCGCGCAGCACCGCCCAGAGAATGGCGGCGCGCGATTCCAACTGCTCGCCCACCAGCACCTGCACGTCGTGCTTCGCGCCTTGCGCGGCGAACATGCGCCACGCCGTGCCGTCGATCTGCACGCTCATGAAGCCGGGAACGAACGCCGCGCCCGGCGCGAGCATCGCCTGGCGCGGCGCGTTGGCCGAGCGCAGCGTCAGCTGCCCCTCGTGGAACACCTGGAACGCGACTTGCGGCGCGTAGCGGTGCAGGCTCGGCGCGTCGATGCCGTGCTCGCGCTCATCGTGCTCGCGTTCGCGCTTGCTCTCTGCGCGGCTCTCGCGCTTGCCTTCGCGCTCTTTCTCGCGTTGGTCTTGGCTCCGGTGCTTGCGGTCTTGTTCACGCTCGTGCCGCTCGCCCTCGCCGCCTTCGATCTCGCGCACCTGCTGCACCACGAGCAGCGCGGCGGCCTGGGCGAGGTGGCCGTCGAGCAGTTCGTCGAGTTCGTGGCGCACGTCTGTCCAGGTCATCAGCGCAGTGCCGACCCAGACCGCGATCACCGTGCCCAGCACCAGCAGCAGCAGGCGTGCCTGCAGCGAGCGCGGCAGCAGCGTCACGCCCGTGCGCTCTGCGCGCATCACGCTGACTCGCTTTTCGCGCACCACGTTGACTCGCTTGCGCGCATCACGACAACTCGCCTGCGTGCATCACGTTGATGCACCTTCGCGCATCACGACATAGCCGACGCCCCGCACGGTGCGGATCAGCTCGGCACCGAGCTTGCGCCGCAAGTGGTGGATGTGCACCTCGATCGCATTGCTCTCGACTTCCTGGCCCCAGCTGTACAGGTGCTGTTCGAGCTGCTCGCGCGACAGCACCCGGCCGGCGTTGAGCATCAGCGCGTGCAGCAGGTCGAACTCGCGCGCCGCGAGCGCGACCTCGGCGCCGCCCCGCTGCGCAATGCGCGCCGCGGGATCGAGCGTGACGCCGCGCAGCTCCAGGCAGGCCTGCGGTTGGCCATGGCCGCGCCGCACCAGGGCGCGCAGGCGCGCCGCGAGTTCATCGATGTCCACCGGCTTGATCACATAGTCGTCCGCGCCCAGATCGAGCGCGCGCACGCGTTCGGGCACCGCGTCGCGCGCGGTCAGCACGAGCACCGGAACCGGAATGCGCGCGCGGCGGATCTCGGCCAGCACCTCGGTGCCGTCTTTCAGCGGCAGGCCCAGGTCGAGCACGGCGGCGGCGTAGACCTCGCAGCGCAGCTCACGCTGCGCCGCGGCGCCGTCGCGCACCCAGTCGATGCGAAAGCCGAGTTCGCGCAAGCCTGTCTGCAAGGCGTCGCCGAGCAGCGGGTCGTCTTCGGCGAGCAGGACGCGCATGGCGGGTGCGGTGGGGGTATGGGCAGGTGTGGAAACAACTTGCGCGGATGGAACCGAGGCGGCGCGCTCAAAGCGGCGCGCGCTGCCACGGCATCAATTGTGATCGCGCCTGCGCTGCCTTTCCTGGCGGTTCGTCGCGCCGGCGTCGTCGTCACCGCGCGGCTCTTGCGATCGCGCAGCGGGCGTGTTTGGTGCCATTTGCGCCGGGTGCGCCGTCTGCATGGCCTGCGTCACCTGCACCGCCTGCGTCGCCTGCGCTCCCCGCGTGGTGTGCAGCTGCGGCCGGCTCTGCCATTGCAGCCACCAGAACGCCATCACCGCCATCAGCATCAGCGCCGCGACGCTGCGCCAGCCGGTTTGAATCGCCTCGCCCGGCGTTCCCGATTTGCGCCCGCTCAGCATGCCCGCGACCAGGTTCTCGCGGTGCAGCCAACTGCCGACGATCACGCCGCTCACATGGAACAGCACCACCGCCAGCATCAGGTTCGCCACCGGCTCGTGGATGCGCTCCAGCAACCAGCTGCCGCGAAATTCGTTGTCGCTGGCAAAGCCGCTCACGGCCACGAGCACAGTCAAGCCGAGCAAGGCGATGATTGCCAGGGCGCCCGCCGGGTTGTGCCCGGCGTGGTGCTCGGGTTTACCGCGCAGCATCGACGCGACGTAAGCGCGCACCGCGCGCGGCCCGCGAACGAAGGCGTTGAAGCGCGCATGGCGCGTGCCGAACAGGCCCCACAGCAACCGGAACACCACCAGCCCGGCCATCGTGTAGCCGAGCGTGTTGTGCACGAGGCGCCAGCGCTCGCTCTCGGCGGAGACGTAGGCGCCGAAGAAGCACAGCACCATCAGCCAATGGAACACGCGCACTGGCGCGTCCCACACCAGAATTCTGCGTGGCGCGGACGAGTCCGCGGCGATGGGCGCTGCCGTGGGTGCGGCGGTAGATGTCGGCGTCACTTCGGGATCCTCACGTCGTGTTCGCTGAACCTGCCCTGTGCGGCCCCAGAGTGGCAGGCGACGCAATTCGCGGCGCTGCCGATCGCCTTGCGCTGCCACACCGCGGCGCTCACGTCATGGTGCTCGCGCACGAACCAGGAGCTTCGCGTGATCCGGTCTTCGGGCGGCGCCGTTTCGCGCTGCGTCTTCTTGAACGTGCCGGCGTTCGTGGCGAGCCACTTCGATAGCTCGACGTGCACTGCGGGTTCGAGCGACGCGTCGCTGCCGAAGTGGCGCGGCAGGTCGTTCATCAGGCGCTGCCACGACGCCGCCGGCAGCAGCCCGGGCGGGTACGCGGCATGGCAAGAGCCGCATTCCTCGGTGTAGCGCGGCGGCACACTGCCCATCGAGACGTTGTCGGCGAGCGTCGGGCCCGGCGCCGCAGCGGCCAGTGCGAGCAGGCATGCCGCGACCGGCAATCCGAGGCGCGTTGCGGCGCGCCAGCGTTTGGTGAAACGGTTCATCGAAGTTCTCCCAGGATTGATGAGGTTGGTGCGCGGCATCCGCACATCAAGGCTTGAGCGTGATCAACCAAGCCAGCACGTCGGCCTTTTCGGCAGGCGTGCATTCGCGGCCCATCACGTCGTTGCAATTGCGGCGAAACCACTTCTCGACCTTCGCCGCATCGGTGAAGCGCTGCGGATTGCGCAGCGGCGCCAGCGCATCGATGCTCTTGCCGGTGACTGCATGCTTGCCGGTTTGCACCGGCACCGGCCCATGGCAAGACGCGCAACTCCACTCGCGCCCATGTGCCGCGGTGAAGAACTGCTGGCCGCGCTGCGCCTGCGCCGCGGCGCCGGCCTGCGCCGTGTAGTCGGCGAGCAGCTCGTTGGGTGTGGCCGCCCATGCCGGTGTGACAACCGCCGCCGCGAGAAGCAGCTTGAGTATCGGCGCGACGCTGCGCTTGAACATCGAAATGGATCGCATCGCTTCCTCCTTGACGGGCATCATGGCCGGCGAGCCTTATCGATTTCTTATCGAGCGCAATCGAGCGCAGCGACGCTGAATTCGAATTTGCAAAGAAATGAAAAACGCAACGGATCGCCACGGACAGCTGAGTGAGGGCCCGTAAACTGGCGCGCCTCATCCCGAGCGAGCGACAGCAGCACTGACGCACTTCTTCATGGATCCCCGATGACTTTGATTCGCAGTGGCCGCGTCGCAACGTCAGCGCTTGCGCTCAGCGCGGCATTGACTCAAATCAACGCATGCAGCAGTTGGGGCGTGCAGCCGTGGGAGCGCGAACTGCTCGCCAAACCGGCGATGCACCTGACTTCTTCCCCGGTGGAAGCGGCGATCGACGACCACATCTACTTCAGCAAGGAAGCTGCGACCGGCGGGCGCGGCTTCGGCGGAGGAGGCTGCGGATGCAATTGAGCGCGGCGCCAACCCAACGGCCCGAGCCGGCGCAAGGGACGCCCAGGCGGCGGCATCGCCTTCGCTCCACTTCGCGCTGGCGGCGGCGAGCGCCGCGCTGCTGGCGCCGCTCGCTGGCCACGCGCAGGCGCCATCGGCTGGCACGAACCACGATCGGCGCGCCCTCAGCCGCCGCAGGGTCCGCGAGCGCCTTGTGGCAGGTCGACAGCGCCGTGCTGTTCTACAAGGAAGGCGGTGGCCGCGTCAGTGCCGTCGAGCCCGTGCTCAGCGCGCGCCGCACCGACGCCAACGACCGCAGCGCGAGCCTCAGGTTCACGCTCGACGCGCTGACGGGCGCGTCGCCCAACGGCGCGGTGGCGCAGCCCACGCCGCAGACTTTCACTTCACCCTCGGGCGAGAGCACCTACGTCACACCCGCCGGCCGCTTGCCGCTCGACCCGAGCTTCAAGGACACGCGCGGCGCGCTCGCCCTGGGTTGGGAGCAGCCCTGGGGCGAGAACCAGCGCGTCTCGGTCGGCGGCAACGTTTCCGCCGAGTACGACTTCAAGTCGATATCGCTGAACTCGGCGTTCGCGCGCGACTTCAACCAGAAGAACACGACGCTCAGCATCGCTGCCGCATTCGAGGCCGACCGAATCAACCCGGTGGGCGGCTCGCCGCTCGGCTTGCGGCCCGCGTTCGTCGCCGGCGCGCCGCGCACCAAGAGCGAATCGCGCAAGGTGTTCGATCTGCTGCTGGGCGTGACGCAGACGCTGAGCCGGCGCTGGCTGACGCAACTCAACCTCGGCCTCGGGCGCGCCAGCGGCCATCACACCGACCCGTACAAGGTGCTCTCCGTCATCGATGCGGCAACGGGGCTGGTCACCGGCGACCGCTACGTGAGCGAGCAGCGCCCCGACAGCCGCAGCCGGCAAAGCCTGTTCTGGCAACACAAGGTGCACCTCGAGCAGGACGTGGTCGACGCGTCCTACCGCTACTACCGGGACGACTGGGGCATACGCGCGCACACGCTCGACCTGCGCTACCGCTACGAGTTCGGCGCCGGCATCCACCTCGAACCGCATGCGCGCCACTATCGCCAAAGTGCAGCGGACTTCTGGCGCGGCTGGCTGGTCGAAGGGCGCGACTGGAACAGCGCGACGCAGACGCCCGCGCTCGCCCACGCGTCGGCCGACGCGCGCCTGGCGCAGCTCAGCGCGAACACTCTCGGCGCGAAGTTCGGCATGCCCACACGCTGGGGCGGCGAGTTCAGCGTGCGGATCGAGGCCTACCGGCAGACGCAGACCACGCCCGCGAATCCGCCCGGCGTCTTGCAGAGCCTGGATATCGCGCCGGCGCTCACGGCGACCATGCTAATCGTGGGTCATTCGCTGCCGTTTTGAGGGCGCCGTGGCGGAGCCGAACCTGTTGGAACGCGCAACGCGACCGGCCACGGCGGGCCCAGCCACACTCAGCGCCACGTCCGACGGCTGGCGAGGCCACTTTTCGGCGATGGCCAGCCCCTGCGAAATCCTCGTTGACGGCGGCGCGGCCGACGAGGCGCGAACGCTGCTGCACATCGCCAAAACTGAAGCGCTGCGCATCGAAGCCAAGTTCAGCCGCTACCGCAGCGACAGCGTCACCGGCCGCTTGAACGCCTCGCATGGCAGGCCAATCGAAGTCGACGAAGAAGCCGCGTTGCTGCTCGACTTCGCAGCGCGCTGCCACGCGCTGAGCGACGGCCGCTTCGACGTGACGAGCGGCGTGCTGCGCGCCGCGTGGCGCTTCGAGCCGAACGCGCGCTTGCCCGAGCCGGCCTTGGTGGAAGCGCTTTGCGGGCGCATCGGCTGGCAACGCGTCAGCTGGCAGCGCCCGTGGCTGACGCTGCCCGTTGGCATGGAGATCGACTTCGGCGGCATCGGCAAGGAGTACGCGGTCGATCGGGTGCTCGCGCTGCTGACGGCGCAGTGCAGTTTGCCCTTGCTCGTGAACTTCGGCGGCGACCTCGCTGTGTCCGGCCCGCGCCGCGACGGCGTTCCATGGCAGGTGGGCATCGAATCGCCGGACTCGGCAGCGCGAGCGCCAACGCCGCGCGCAGCCGGGGTGATCCAGCTGTCCTCAGGCGCCCTGGCGACCAGCGGCGACGCGCGGCGCTGCCTGCTCATCGGCGGCCAGCGCTATGGCCACATCCTCGATCCACGCACCGGCTGGCCGGTGCTCGATGCGCCGCGCAGCGTGACCGTCGCCGCGCCGACGTGCAGCGAAGCGGGTGTCGTGGCCACACTCGCGATGCTGCAAGGCCCGAATGCCGAAACCTGGCTTGCCGCCCAGGGGCTGCCGCATTGGACCTTGCGTGACCCCACTTCACCGCCCCATCCGGAATCGACATGACCCCAGAAGATTTGAACCGACGCGCTCTGCTGCGCAGCACCGCGTGCTTCGCCGCCGTCGCCACCGGCCTGCCGCTGCGCGCCGCCGAAATCGGCCAGCCCGCACCGCCCTTCGCGCTGCCCGGTCGTGACGGCAACACCAGCCTGGCGCAGCTGCGCGGCAAGGTCGTGTTCCTCGACTTCTGGGCTTCATGGTGCGTGCCATGCCGGCATTCGTTTCCCTGGATGAACCAGATGCACGCCCAATACGCGGCGCGCGGCCTGCATGTACTGGCGATCAACGTCGACGCGAAACGCGCCGACGCCGACGCATTTCTCGCCAAGCTGCCGGCGCAGTTCGCGATCGCCTTCGACCCGCAAGGCGACACGCCGCGCGCTTACGGCGTGAAGGGCATGCCGACCTCGGTACTGATCGGCGCGAACGGCAAGGTGCTGCACCACCACTCCGGGTTTCGCGACGACGACAGGGGCCCTCTCGAAGGGAGAATCGTTACGGCGCTCGGCGCTTAGTCGGTTCAGGGCGCCTTCGGATCTTCCATTCGGGCCCGAAGCCAGGCGACCAGGCGTTCGCGGACTTCGGGCCGGTTCAAGGACAGGATGTGCCCGGCGTTCGGAACGATCCATTTCTCCTTGGGCTGCTGCGCCGCTTCGAACAGGGCTTCACTGTGGTGGGCTGGCACGACGACGTCGCGCTCGCCGTGGATGAACAGAAGCGGAATCGGCGCGACCTTCGGCGCGGCGTCGATCGGACGGAACTCGCCGCTGACCGCGAAACCGAGCGGCCACGACAAAGGCCAGGTGAGCCAGAACGCCCGAAGCTTTTCGCGAAAGATGTCGCGGTAACCGACGAAGGCGCTGTCGATCACGGCACCGCGGATGCGCGCGCGGTACGCCGAATTCGCCACGTAGTGCAGCCCGAGCGAACCGCCCAGGCTCTGGGCGAGCACGGCAATGCGGTTCGGGTCGATGTCGGCGCGCGCCAGCAAATGGCGCATCGCGCTGTCGATGTCCTCCTGTGCCGCCTCGATCGAGGGCCGCCCCTGAGAAGCGCCATAGCCGCGGTAGTCGAGCAGCAGGACGTTGAACCCTCTGCGCCGGCAGCCAATGCACCGCGCCGATGTGGGTGCTGATGTTCTCGGCATTGCCGTGCAGGAAGAGCAGGGTGCCGATCGCTTTCCCCTGCGCGGGCAGGAACCATGCGCTAAGGCTCGACCCGTCGCTGCTGGGAATTCTTACATCCTCGAATCCGAGCCCGATGTCTGCGGGTGTCTGGACCCATGGCTTCATGGGCTGAAAGAAGACACTGGTGCAGCCGCAGAGCAGCACGGCGGCGAGCACGACACACACCCTGCGAGCCATCAGAAATAGCGGTCGACGTAGATGACGGCGGTGCGTCGAATGGCATCGTGGTCGCGACGCCACGACGTTTCGAGGCGCACGGCGAGATCGCGCGCGAGCGTGACCCGTTGATCGAGTTTCGCTTCGATCGACGTGCGCCGCTCACCCTCGAAGAAGCGCAGGCCTCGCCCCTGGGCGTGGAGCCGCCAGCGTGGCGTTGCATCGACGATCACACCGGCGCTGCTTCCCGCACCCATGGCGTGGTTGCGGTCCAGTGACCCCGACGCGATGAAAGCGCCCTCTGCGAGCGCGTAGCCCAGGATCCGCTTGCCGAATTCACGCGCGACGCCCACCCCACCGTCGAGGCTGGCGACCGGCGGACGTGTGCCGTCCGGCCGGTCGATTCGGGTCATGCCCGACATTCACCCGCCACGAGCGCGGTTGCAGCAGTTCGTCGCGCGGTGCCAGCGAAACCACGTCGATCAGATTCAGGGTCTCGAGCCGAAGAACGGCCGATCGTGCGTCGCGGCGCACAACGAAGTTCGTGAACTCGAGTTGTGCGCCGCGGATGTAGCCGTCTTCGGGGTCGAGCAGATCGTGATACGCCGGGCGCAGGCGCAACTCCTGGAACACCCTGTCCTGGCGAATTCCGACCCCGAGCCCGACTCGACTCGATCGATGGCCATGCTCGTGGCGCACCGTCGGTGTGGCGACTTCGGGAATGGCGGGCGCGTCGATCTTGCTGCGCGCGCCGAGCAAGGCGCGCAGCCGTGGCGCGCTGTCGCGATTCGCCACATCACCGCGCAGACGCCGGTACTCGAGATACTCGAAAGCGAGCTCAGTCACCTGGGCGCGCTCGGCGTTCGAAAGTTCTTGCAGGCGCGCATCGTCCGGCTGGAAATTCGCCCTGTGCAAAGGCGCCGCGCAAGATCGATCGCCTGCGCGGACAGCAGTTCCTGCCGATGCCGCAGCACCGTGCTGCGCGCCGGGCGGTACACGACGCTGCGAACCAGACCCGCGCGATCGGCAACGGCTCGTACCGTATCGCCGGGAATCGCCCAGAGCGGAAAGTCGTCGGTGAGGCGAAGCCCCGGCCGGGCCGCGTCGAGCAGCGACAACAGATGGTAGGAACAGTTCTCATCGAGGAAGAAATAGTCGAATCGGGTCGGCCCGAGTTCCCACGCGTGCATCAGCAGCTGTTCGATTTCAGCCACCGACAGGTTCAGCTCGTACTCCCACATGTCGCGGTTTTCGAGGTCGTTGTATTCCTCGACCTTGGCGTAGTACGGCGACAAGCTGAAGTTTCCCGGGTAGCCGCCGAACAATCCGCGGATCGCGAAGACCAGCCCGTTGGTCTCGTTGGTGCCCGCCGCATAGTTGATCGCGTGCGCCAGCAGCCGCGAGCCGGCGCCTTGGCCCCGGCCGTCGATGCGCAGGAACGTGTGGCCATACATCGAGGCCGGGTTGTTCAGGTACGCGGCCGGGAAAACGAGCGCCGCGGACTCAGGGTCGAGGTCGGCGCGCCATTCGCGGAAACGCCGGCACGCATGCTCCGGGAGCCGCCCCGCGTCGAAGGCGAGCACCTTCTTCAGCCAGTGGTAGCGCGCGACGAAGCGGCATTGCGGGTTTTGCTGGGTGTCGGTCTCGACCGTGTCGAAGAAGAAAGCCCCGAGCGTGGCCTCGAGCTCATGTTGCGGATTCGTCGCACCGTCCGGTGCGTTGAAGAAATCGGGGCTGTCGGCAAGGCTGCGCAGCCCCATGAACCGAAACCGGGGCTGGTAGTGCAGGAGCGTCAACCATTCTTCGGTTTGCGCCAGCCGCTGTGCCCGGGATGAGGCGATCAGCTCGTCGAGGTAAGGGTTGGCCGACGCCACCGCGGCAAATGCAGCACAGGCGTGCAGGCACAGCGCCATCGCAACCGATAGTGCGACCCAACTCATGTCGCGGGCGGACAAAAAAACACCCAGTGACGAGACACTGGGTGTGCTTGACGCCGGATGGCGCTGGGCCGGATGGCGCTGGCGATCAGATCGCGGACGTGTAGGCGGCAAGCGTCGGGTCGGCGGCGAGAACGGCGCGCAGGCCGTTCACGATGTCCTGGGCGGAAACCATGTCGGCTGCGTAGATGCGGTCGAAGTTGTCCTTGGCGACACGGAAGAAGTGCCCCTTGTGAGCTTCCTTCACGCCGATCAGCTGGGCGAGCGAATCGAGCGACTCGCCGCTGCCGCGCGACATGTCGCGCGCCAGGCGTTCTTTGTTGCCGTCGATGAACATCGCAGTCTTCCAATTGGATCGCACCGTTCCGTCGGCGGTGCAGCCGGACGTTCCGGTCGTGATACCGAAGGTTTGATTGCCCGAGGTCCCGTTGGTCGTCGCGGCGAAGATTTGCGGCGCGACGCCGCTTTGGCCGTCGAACAGCTTCGCTCCCCAGCCGCACGAACCGATATTGTTCTCACCGGCCGCGAAGGCCAACGAGGACAGAGTTGCGAGCGCACCAACGATGATTGTCTGCCTGAATTTCATTCACGACTCCTTTGGGTAATTGGATCCAGGGCGGCGAGTCGCCGCCCTGCGTGCATTCTATAGGTGCAAACCGGTAGCGCGACCGAGGACCACGGTACCGAGTGACAGCGCGCGCGTTCAACGCTGCAGCTCTTCGCCCGCCTCGACTTGCCGTTCCGCCAGCGTTGGCTCGCCCACGGCCGAAGGGGCCTGAGTGGTGCGCGTTGCCGGCGCCGGCGTGCTGCCCAGCAGCGCCCCATAACTCACCGCATTGGCGAGCACATGCTTCACATAATCGCGTGTCTCGTCGATCGGGATCGTTTCGGTCCATGCGGCGAGGTCTTCGATGCCGGATTTGTTCCAGCGCTTCGGCCGCGACGGGCCGGCGTTGTAGGCGGCCAAGGCGTGGGCGTGCGAGCCGCCGAAATCGTTGAGCACGAGTTTCAGGTAGCGCGCGCCGATGCGCACGTTGGTCGCGGGATCCAGGATGCGGCCGCGATCGTAGGCAATGCGATAGCGCCCCGCGACCCAGCGCGCGGTCTGCGGCATCAGTTGCATCAGACCCGCGGCGCCGGCGACCGAACGCGCGCCGACGCTGAAGCGCGACTCCTGGCGAATCACCGCGTAGATCCGCGCGGGGTCGATGTCGGCTTCGCGCGAGGCGGCGTCGATCTGTTCTCGGTACGGCACGGGAAAGCGCTGCGCCATGTCGATTTCGCCGCGGGTGCGCTCGCTCGTGCTCATGCACAGGTTCCAGGCCTGCGCGTCGCACGCGACTTGGGCCGCGGCACGCAGCCCGCGGTCGTTCATGCCCTGCACGGTATGGCCCCACTCGGCGTGGCCTTCTTCGCGCAGCCGCAACTCGAGCAGCGCCAGGCCGCGCTGCAGGCCCGGCAGGCGCTGCGCCGCAGTGCGATCGGCGTCGCTCAGTGCCGGCGCGGGCTTCGGTAGCTGCGGCTCGCGCCCCAGCTCGCGGGCGGCCAGACCGCCGTGGTAGTCCAGCTGCGTGGCGATGCTTTCGAACAGCTGGCGCGCGGCGCGGCGCTCCATGAAACCCGACACCCCAGGCGCGGCCAGTGCTTGCATGGCACGCGCCTTCCAATACGTCCAGGTCGGCTCGGCGCGCTGCGCCGGTGGCATGGCATCAACCGCGTCGACGATCATCTGCCAGCGCCCCGCTTCGCCCTGCTCGCGCAGCGCCGTGCGCACCTGCCACGCCAATGTGTCGACCGTAGCCTCGACGCGCCCCGGCGCCGCGGCGGCGGCCGCACGCCGGTACCAATCGAACGCCTGCGGGCGCTGGCGGACCGCGGCGGACTTCGCCAGCACTGCCCAGGCCGCCGCCTTGGCCTGCGGCGGCAGCGGCGTGGCCCGTGCGTCGGCAAGCGCGGCCGCGGCGGCGGGGGCGTTGCGTGCGGCGAGGCGCATCGCGGCCAGTGCCGTCAGCTCGGCTTCGTCGGGCGTGGGCGACGGCAGGCGCCGCGACAGATAGCGCTGCGGTTGCAGGAAGGCTTGGTGCACGGCATCCGTCTTCAAGCTGCCGAGCAGCCCAATCGCGTGCTGCGCCACGAAGCGTCGCCCTTGCTCTGCCGCCAGGCGGGCACGCGCCCAGACGTCGTCGCGCGTGAAGCTGCCGGCGTGGTACAGCGTGGCGGCGAGCAGCGCGCAACCATGGTCGGCTTCGCGCTGCGCGAACCAGCGCTCGCGCGCGGCAGCAGCAACGTCCTGGCCCGCCTCGTGGCGCTGCAGCAGCGCATAACACGCGACTTCGCGATCGCGCGCGCTGTCGCGGCCCTGGCTGCGGTCGAGATCGCGCGGCTGGTCCGGGTCGGCGTCGGCGTCGGCGTCGATGGGCGGGTCGAATGTGCTGTCGCGGTCGAGATCGCCCTCACGCCCTCGGTCGAGCTCGGCACCCGAGTCAGGCTCGTCGTCGGGCGCTTCGGGTGACCGCAGACGCGGCAGTTCGGTGCGCAGCGCGTCCACGTCGCCGTGTTTGCCGCGCTCGATGATCCAGTCCTTGCGCAGTCGTTCCTCGACCGCGGTGCCCGGCCAGCGCGCGTAGAACGCATCCAGGTCGGACTGTTTCGCCTGGTGCAGGCGCAAGTTGATGTCCCAGTAGTCGACCCACATCGCAAGCGGATGCGCCGCGGCAGCCGTGCTCTTGCGCAGCGCGGCGAGGGCCGTGCGGTCGCGCTTCGCATAGGCCACGCGCGCCTTGACGATCGGGTCGGAGGCCGGCGGTGCCGCGGCGTCCGCCGCGCAGGCGATCAGCAGCCCCGCGCTGAACAGCAACGCAGCGGCCCAGCCCCGGGGCGTCGGACGGTCTGGCCAGGGATGTGTGCCCGCAGGTCGACGACATTCCTCGTCCGCCCCCCGAGCAACTGTCGCCCGGCCGCTCCGAAGACAGTTGCTTGCCCCTAGGGCGACGAAGGGGCCCCGTCGTGGCCCTTGGGGCGGACGCGGTACTCCGCGGCCGGGGGTCGACATATCAGGGTGTGAGAAATCTCGGGAGCGGCCCTTCGTTTTCTCGGGAGGTGTCGAGGTGTGGGACATGACGGCGCCAAGGCGGAAATCGCCACCCCTTGATATCGGCCACTCGGGCGCGACCTGCCGCTCCCAAAGCGTGAGCAAGGTCACGAACTCGAGCGACGCCGATTTGCTCGACGCCATCCGCGAAGGCGCGGTGCAGCGCGTGCGGCCGAAGGCGATGACGGTTGGCGGTGATCCTGGCCGGCCTGTTCCCGATCATGTGGGGCGAGGGCACGGGCTCGGAGGTGATGCAGCGCATCGCAGCGCCGATGGTCGGCGGCATGATCAACGCGCCGCTGCTGTCGATGTTGATCGTGCCGGTGGTGTACCTGCTGCTGTGGCGTGGACAATCGCGCTCCCGATCCACACTTCCGCGAAACCCCTGAATGAGCGCACTCTTTTCACCGTGGCAGCTTGACGCGCTGCGCTTGCCCAACCGCATCGTCATCGCGCCGATGTGCCAATACTCGGCGTCGGAGGGTTCGGCGACCGACTGGCACTCGATCCACCTCGGGCACCTGGCGTTGTCGGGCGCGGGGCTGTTGACTCTGGAGGCGACCGCGGTGTCGCCGCAGGGGCGCATCACGCCGGGCTGTCTGGGGCTGTATTCGGACGCAAACGAGGCGGCGCTGGCGCGTGTGCTCGAACTGGTGCGCAAACATTCGCCGATCGCGCTCGCGATTCAGCTCGCGCACGCCGGGCGCAAGGGTTCGAGCCATGCGCCTTGGGATGGCGGCTTGCAGATTCGCGAGGGCGAACCGCTCGCGTGGACCACCGAATCGGCCTCTGACCTGCCCCACGGCGCCGGTGAAGACCCACCCGTGGCGCTCGACCTCGGCGGCCTGGCGCGCGTACGCAATGACTTCGCGAACGCCGCGCGGCGCGCGGCGCGGCTGGGGCTGGAGGGCATCGAACTGCATGGCGCGCATGGTTATCTGCTGCACCAGTTTCTGTCGCCGATCGCGAACCGGCGCAACGACGCGTACGGCGGCAGCCTGCAAAACCGCATGCGCTTTCCGCTCGAGGTGTTCGACGCGGTGCGCGAAGCGTTTCCCGCTGACAAGCCGGTGTGGATGCGCTTGTCGGCCACCGACTGGGTGGACGGCGGCTGGGACGTCGAAAGCACGGTCGAGCTCTCGCACGCGCTGAAGCGCTGCGGTTGCGCCGCGATCCACATCAGCACCGGCGGCGTGGCGTCGGGGCAAAAGATCCCCGTCGGCCCGGGTTTTCAGGTGCCGTTCGCGCGGCGGATCAAGGCCGAGGTCGGCCTGCCGACGATCGCGGTGGGTTTGATCACCGAGGCCGAACAGGCCGAGGCGATCATCGCCAATGGCGACGCCGACGCGGTGGCGCTGGCGCGCGCGATGCTCTCCGAATCCGCGCTGGCCTTGGCACGCCGCCGAGAAACTCGGCGCGAAGGTGCGCGCGCCCAGGCAATACTGGCGGGCGGCGCGCGACCCGAAGGCGTTGTTCGAGGGGTTGCGTCACGGCATGCGTTAGCCGTCGGGTGGCCCTGGCGGAGCCGCAGTGCTCTCGCGCATCGCAAACCTGAGATCGACTGCGCTCGCCCCGGGGCCCAGCGGTGTTGCGCGCCTGCGCCGGTATCAGGCACGGGGTCACGCGTGATCGCGCGGCGAAGCTCGGGCACGCGATTCCCGGCGCCGCGTCGGCGGAAACCACCACCAGCTCGCCACCACCGCCGCGGCAAACAACGAATAGGCGAGCGTGAACACCCACGCCGGCGCGTCGTAGTACAGCAATCGCTGCAGCCAATGTTCGATGAAGCTGCCGCCGTAGGTTGCCGCTCCCGCACGCGCACGCAGCGCCATTTCGAGCGTGGTGAGCGGGCACACGATGCCCAGCCAGGCTTCGGCCACCACCACCGCGATCGCCGCGAGGTGCGCCAAGCGGAAGGGCCACGCGTTGACCCAGCCCCATCCGCGCCAGTTGCCCAGCAGGATCAGCAGCAATCCGCCGCCGACAAAGATGACGATGCCCACGTGTAGGACGAGCACCGCGTCGGCGAGCGCCTGGTAGGTTGCCGGGTCAAGGCGCATCGCGGGTCGAGCCCAGGCCGGTGGCGCGCGCTGAGCGGGCCGAGTGGCCTCCCGTCGTTCAGGCCCGCATCAGGCGCGCGCTGCGCGTGCCGTGCGCGTGGCGCCTGTCGCACGCGTGCTGCGCTTGGCGCTTGTCGCGCGCGCGGCACGCGAAGTCTCCCGCGCTGCTCGCGCATTTTCGCGCGCGGCCATGTGGGCCTTCATCACTTCAGCCTCGGCCCGCTTGGCGCGGGTGGCGTCGGCCTTGTAGATCTGTTCGGCGCGCTTGCGAAGCTTGATCGCCTTGGCCAAAGCGCGCTCGTAGCGCTGCATGTTGTAGTTGGACTCGCAGCCGATGTAGACGCTGGTGCCTTTCATCTTCGCGCCGAACTGCGGCAGCGACACGCAGAAGCTGCACTGGCGCGATTCCGACCCGCGGCGCGTGCGCACGATGGGGCCGGAAATCCCCACCGGCAGGTCGCTGGTCTTGGTCTTGTTCGGCTCGGTTTGCAGCAGCGAAGGCGCCGGCAGCTTGGCAATGCGCTCCAGCAATTCCTGGGTCGCGCGCTTGAGCGAGTCGGCCGGGCCGGCTTGCCCGTCGGAAAACATCTTGGTGCCACCGTAGCGCAATTGCCAGCCGTGCGTGGCGCGATGGTCGATGCGTTGGATGCACTGCGGCACCTTGAACGATTTTCCGGTGTAGATGGTCGCCTTGCGGGTTTTCATGGGAGCGGTGGTACGGATCCTGGAAGTTGTGACGCGCGGCATTGTAGTTAGGTCCTCAGGCGCGGCGGCCGGTTCAACGCTTCATCCCGGTTCCGATGAGCACGACCGCGACCGCCGCCGCGCACACCACCGCGACGGCGGTGACGTAATTGTCGTAGGTGACGAAGCCGAAGCGGCGCAGCGTGCGGCTCAAGTAGGTCTTGGTGCAATGCGGACAGCGCACCGTGAATTTGCGTGCCCGGCGCTGGCTCGGCCACTCCCAACCGAACAGGACGTTCGGCAGGCCGGCCAGGGTGGCGCGCACGAAGTGCTGCTGGGGATCGACTTGTTTCGCGCAATGCGGGCAACTGTCCATGGCTGGTGATGGAGCTACCGTTCAAGTTCAGCGGCAAACCACTCGGGCTCGACTCCAATTCATGGAGGTCAAACCCGGTGTGAAGATGGTGATGGCCGGCCCCGAGCGGGGCGGCCGCCGTGCAAGCGCGCCCATGGGCGCGCCCGCACGGGTCAAAAAAGCGTCAAACGATCAAACCGGGCGAATGTTGGAAGCCTGCAGACCCTTCTGGCCCTGCGTCACTTCGAATTCAACTTTCTGGTTCTCGGCGAGCGTCTTGAAGCCGCTGCCCTTGATTTCGCTGAAGTGGGCAAACAAATCCTTGCTGCCGTCGTCCGGAGCGATGAAACCGAAACCCTTGCCTTCGTTGAACCACTTGACTGTACCTGTCGCCATTGAATACTCCTTGAGATGACGATGAAGCGCGAGCACATGCCCACGCAGTGCAAAGACACGCACGAGATCACCGAACAGAGATTCGACCGGGTCTTGCCGGGCATGCCGGCAAGCACAAGGTAGGACTACAAAACGACGGTCTGATGGATGGCTAGCGGGGCGGATCATACTCTCATTCGGGAAGGCCCTCAGAGTTTGCTGCCGGCCAGCGCCGCCGCACCGAGTTCGATGAAGCGGGCCAGGTGCTGCGAATCGAGCCAACGCACGACCACCACGGCGTCGTGTTGCGGCTCCACCCACACGTAGTGGCCGCCGGCGCCGAACATGAAACTGCTTTGCGCCGAGGCGGCTGGGAAGCTGCGCCGGTCGGCGTTGAGCCAGGTGAGCCAGCCGTAGAACGGCGCGACGGTGCTGGGGCGCAACATCCGCGTAACCCATTCGCGCCGGATCAATTGCTGCTGGCCATGGCGCCCACCATCGAGCACGAGCTGGCCGACGCGCGCCTGGTCGCGCGCCGAAATCGACACGCCCGCGCCCCAATGCGAGCCGCCTGGAACGCTTTGCATGCGCTGCCCGGCGATGTCGACCCAGGCGTCGTCATAGCCCGTCCAGCGCCAGTTGTCGCTCGCGCCCAACGGCTGCATGATGGTCTGGGCGAACACCTCGGGCAGCGGTTTGCCGAACAGGTGCAGCAGCGCCAGCGCCAACTGGTTGATGCGAACGTCGTTGTATTCCCAGTAGCTGCCCGGCGCTTGCAGCGGCCGCGCATCGCCCTTGCGGCCGCTTTGCGGGCGCGGATCGAGCGCGACCTTGCGGTAGCGCTCCACCGTGTCGGGAACGCCGAAACTGACTCCTTCCCATTCGCTCGTCTGCTCCAGCAGGTGCGTCCACGTGATGGTTCGGTTATGCAGCGAGTCGAAGCCGATGCCGGGCAGGCGTTTCACCACCGGCTCGTCGGGGTCGGGCAGCAGACCCTGCCCGTGCGCCACGCCGGCGAGCAGCGCGAGATAGGTCTTGGCAACGCTGAACGTCAGGTCCACACGATCGGGCTCGCCCCACGCGAAGAGCTCCTCACCACGCCGCCGCACCACGCCGGACACGCCGCCGCGCGAATGCACCGGCCCGCGCAAGCGGTTGAATGGGGCGTCGTCGTCGTGGTGGATGCCCCAGCGCGACGGTTCGGCGTGTGGGTCGCGCGGCCACGCCACTTCGTGGGCGAGGCTGAAGTCGACGCAGGCGCGCCAGACGCTTGGAATGGTGGTCATCAGGTCAGCTCGGTGGGTGCGCGGCGGCGCGGCGCGCGCGCCGTTGCAATGCCTGCATCAGCAGGAACAGCGCGGTGGAAAACAGGATCATGATCGTCGCGACCGCGGTGATCGCCGGGGTGATGCTGTCGCGCAGGCCCGAGAACATTTCGCGCGGCAGTGTGCGCTGGCCCGGGCCGGCGATGAACAGCGCAATCACGACGTCGTCGAACGACGCGGCAAACGCAAACAGCGCGCCGGTGGCGACCGCCGGCGTGATGCCCGGCAGCGTGACTCGGAAGAACGTCTGACGCGGCGTGGCGCCGCAGGCCGCGGCGGCACGCGCGAGGTTCGGGTCTTGCAGCTCGAGCGCGGTGAGCACGGGCACGACGACGAAAGGCACGGCGATCACGGTGTGCGCGACGATCAGCCCGGCGTAAGTGCCGGTCAGCGACAGCGGCGCGAGAAAGAAGTAGCTTCCCACCGCAACCAGGATCACCGGAACGATCATCGGCGAGAGCATCAACATCTTCAGCACCGCCGCGCCGTGGCCGCGCCAGCGCGCCAGGCCGAGCGCCGCCAGCGTACCGAGCAGCACCGCGAAGGCGGTGGCCAAGCCGCCGACAAACAGCGAATTGCCCAGCGCGGCGAGCCACTTCGCGCCGCCCAGCACCTCGGCGTACCAGCGCAGCGACCACCCCGGCAGCGGGTAGCTCAGGAACGAGCCGCTGGAAAACGACAGCGGAATCACCGCCGCGATCGGTACCAGCAGAAACGCCAGCACCGCGGCGCAGTAGATTCGGTGCAATATTTTCCAAGGCATCGTGTCAGCTACTACGTCAATTGACCGCACTGGGCGCGTACGAGGCTGGCGCAATGTCTGTCGTACGAATTGTCAAAGGTCTTGTCCGGGATCGAGTGGCTCGATTTCGCCATCGGCCCAGTGGAATTCCGCCGAGTTCCGTTGGAGGTAGGTGCCGTAGACCTCGTCGAGAAATTCGCCATAGGACAGCAGGCGAATCGGCACATCACGAGTCTCGGGTCCGAACAGATCGCCCTCGGTTGGAGGCCTCGCGTTTTTCGGCGGGCTCGTGCGAACGTCGAAGAACCGCAGATCGCTACCATCGGACTCGTAAAGCGCAATGTAGAGGCGTTCAAAGCGATCCTCGTCGTCCCTGGGATTGCTGCGTCCGGTGTAAGGTCGCAGGTGCCTGACCCAACTGCCAAAGGACGACGGCGTGCGATCTGTCTTGGCGTCCGCGCAGCTATCGAACGGCAAGCAGAGGACCCCAATCATCACGGCATACGGCTGCCGCTTGTGATACCCGCTGGCCTCGATTCGAAGTTCTTCCTCGTTGCGCTTCAGGTTGTGGGTGTAGCGCCCACCGCCCCCGGCTTCCCGAACATGAACGGACTTCAGCGAAATCCCCAGTGCAAGGCCCAACTGCGGCGTCGAGAAATTGACGTCGAGTTGTTTGCTGCCTTTCGTCGATGCGGCTCCACGCCTGCCCGAGGCTTCGATGCCGGGCAACTTCGCGTCCAAGTCGCGAGCGAGCGCGTTTGCCATGGCGTCCGCGAAGCGCACGGCGTAACCGCCCTTCTCGGACGCTGCGGCCGTGGGCTCAGGCCGCTTGCCAGCCTTTCCCAAGATTTCGCGCAACGTTGCCGTGCCTTCCGGCGTGGCTATTTTCGCACCGCGTTGCGTCGATCTGCTTGCCATTTCTGCTCCTCGAGGGCGAGGGATTATTGCCCCACAGCGATCCCTGTGGGCCGCGTCGACACGCTATCGATCGAGCAACTTCGAGGCCAAGACTCCCAGCTTGCGCTCACTCGCGCATTCGCACTCCCAGACGACTGCAACATTCCAGCCTAGCGCGCGAAGCGCACGGCATTGGCGTCGGTCGCGCGCTCGGTTGTCCGCGATCTTGGCGGCCCAATAGCGCCCATTCGTCCGCGCTCGAACCGAGCCGTGCTTGCAACCGTGCCCATGCCAGAAGCAACCGTGAACGAACACCACCGTGCTGCGGCGAGGCAACACAATATCGGGCTTGCCAGGCAGCGAAGTCGGATGCAAGCTGAAGCGCAACCCTTGCGCGTGCAGGAAGCGTCTGACGCAAAGCTCCGGCGCAGTGCTTTCGCGGCCAACCTGCTTCATCAGCGAGGACCGCGCCGGTGTCGTGGAAAGGCCTCGGGAGGAGGGCGAAACTGTCATCGTGGAAAGCTCGCGGCCTATCGCGGATTGCGAAAACCGATCAGGCGGACAGCAGTTCCAATTGCGCGGGTAGACCTGGACGTTGATCCCCCACGCTACCGCCCATCGCAACGAGATGCCGTTCTACCGCGCTGATGAATCCAGGTACGAATCTCAGCTTGGCACGGCGTGTACGGCTGAGAAATCCGAGCGTGGCTTTGACTGAAAGCGGTTGCTGGCCTTCGGTATCACGCATGAATTCGCTGAGCGACGGCGCCCTGATGCCCAGCGGATCGGCGCTGATGCGCACGGCGTGCCGGATTCGACCATCGAATCGCGCTGCCCGAGGAGCTTTGCCCAGGGCTCCAAAGCCGACGTCACGGGCCAGGTCGTAGGGCAGCGGGCTCGAAAGGCGTTCGCCGATCCATTGCGCTACAGGCACACTCACCGCACTACCGATCAGGCTCCAGCGCGCGCCCGCACGCGCGATTGCGTCCGCCGGTTTTGTCCAGCCGGCATCGAAGCCCTGCAAGCGTTCCGCATCTTCGATACCGAGCTTGAGAATCCGTCCATCGGGCATGAGAACAGCCGGAGGCGAAGGGATACCGATAGTGCTGCCGTTCTTCAGGGTGGGCACCGCATCAACCGCCCAGCCCAGACCGCTGAGCCCCTCTGTCCAATAGAAGCCATGCGGCCGCTCACCGAGTGCGGAGCGATGGCGCTCGATCGGCGCATCGTCGGCGAGAAGCACCGTCGATGGATCGAGTTCGCGCGACGCGACGAGGAAGACACGCTCGCGCCGCTGTGCCAATCCAAACGAGTAGCTGTCAACCACCCGATAGGCCCACCGATAGCCGCGCCGCTCGAACTCATCGATGATCGCCCTCATCGCATTGCCACCGTTCAACTGCAACATGAACGGGACGTTTTCGAGCAATATCGTGGCGACACGCCGTCGTGACAAGAGGCGAAAAACTTCGCCGATGAGCCCCGACTTTTCACCTTCCAGACCAGCCGTCCGCCCGGCCTGGCTCAAGTCTTGGCACGGGAACCCTGCGCAAATCGCATCGACCGATGCGGGCAAGGACCTCAACTGAGTGATGTCACTTCGGTACTCAATGCCTGGAAAGCGGGCTTCGAGCACCGCTTGGGCCGTCGGCAGGATATCGCACAGCAATTCCGTTCGATGCCCCGATCGATGCAGCCCTAGCTCGAAGCCTCCGATCCCAGCAAACAGCCCGGCGATTCTCAACATATGGATATCCGTACAGTTATCCAATCATACCCAAACGGTTTGTCCGTGCAAGACGATTTTCGACCGCTCCACGTCTTGGTGCGCTCACCCCATCGCCATCACCCGCCCGCCCGAGAGCCGGTGCGCCAGCGCGTAGAGCAACAGCGTGCTCGCCAGCATCAACAAGCCGAGCGCCGCGGCCAGGCCCCAGTTGCCGGTGTCGGTGGTGTAGGTGGCGACGAAGTACGACAGCATCTGGTCGGAGCCGCCGCCCACCAGCGCGGGCGTGATGTAGTAGCCGAGCGCGAGGATGAACACCATCAGCGAACCCGCGGCGACGCCAGGGGCGGCGAGCGGCAGGTAGACGCGCACGAACGCGGTGAGCGGCGGCGCGCCCAGGCTCGCCGCCGCGCGCAGGTACTGCGGCGGGATACCCTTGAGCACGCCGTACAGCGGCAGGATCATGAACGGCAGCAGCACATGCGTCATCGCCACCAGCACGCCGGTGCGGTTGTAGAGCAGCGTCAGCGGCTCGGCGATCAGCCCAAGCTTCATCAACGCGCTGTTCACCATGCCTTCGCGTTGCAGCACCACCACCCAGGCGGCGGTGCGCACGAGCAGCGAGGTCCAGAACGGCAGCAGCACGAGGATCATCAACCAGTCCGCCGTCTTCTCGCGCACTCGGGTCAGCAGCCACGCGACCGGAAAACCGAGCACCAGGCACAGCAGCGTGACGCTGGCGCTGATGAACAAGGTGCGCAGCAGCACGTCGAGGTAGATGCGCTGCTCCTGCGCGGCACGGTGCACGGCGCCTTGAACGTCGCGAACCAGGTCCAGCGACGCGAGCAGGTAGTAGGGCGACACCGGGCCGCGCGCGCGCTGAACGGCGGCAAAGAACTCGGGGCTGGCCAGCAGCGGGTCGATCGCGCCGATGAACTGCGCATCGATGCGGCTGCCCGGCGGGGCGGCGGCAACATCGCGCGCGGCACGCATCAGCGTGCTGCGCACGCCGTTGACTTCGTAGTTCAGGCGCCGCGCCGCGTCGGCCAACGTGCTCGCGGCGCGCGCGTCGACGATGTCTTGCGCAAACGCCGCGAACAGCGGTTCCGGCAATGCCTCACCGGGCTGCCAGCCCGACAGCGCCGCCAGCGTGCGCGGCAGCGCGCGCGGCACTTCGGCCTCGCGCACCGACAGCGACAGCAGCCACAGCAGCGGCGCGACGAAGAAGACGAGCAGGAAGCCCGTGAGCGGCGCGAGCAGCGCGAAGCGGGGACGCATGGCGCTGCGTTTCAGCGGTGGGCGCGCCGACTCAACAATCCCGCGGCGCCGGAGCAACCTCATTCGAGCCTTACTTCGTCCCGGACCACTTGGTCCAGCGCTCGGCGAGCTTGTCGCCGCTGTCGATCCAGAACTTCGCGTCCTCCGGGAAGGCTTGTTTCAGAATCTCGGGGTTGGTCGGCAGTTCGCCCATCAGCGACTTGTCGATCAGCGGCGCGGCCGCCGCGGCGGTGACGCCGTAGCGGATGTATTTCGGCAGCTTCGCCTGGTTCTCGGGCCGGCCCATGAATTCGACCAGCTTCTCGGCCTCCATCTTGTTCGGTGTTCCCTTCATGATGACCCAGCTGTCCATCGTGTAAGGCGTGTCTTTCCAGACCATCTTGAAGTTCTTCTTGTCCTTTTCGTTCGCCGCGGTGATGCGGCCGTTGTACGCGGTGGTGAACACCACGTCGCCTGCAGCGAGCATCTGCGGCGGCTGCGCGCCGCTCTTCCAGAACACGAGGTCGGGCTTGATCGTGTCGAGCTTCTTGAACGCGCGCTCGATGCCTTCATTCGTGCGCAGCACCTTGTACACGTCCTTGGCGGGAACGCCGTCGGCGATCAGCGCGACTTCGAGGTTCCACTTCGCGCCGTTGCGAATGCTGCGCTTGCCCGGAAACTTCTTGGTGTCGAAGAAGTCGTTCCAGCCCGCGGGTGCGGTCTTGGTCTTGTCGGCGTCATACGCGAGCACCAGGTTGTAGATGATCGCGCCCACGCCGCACGCGTGAACCGTTCCCGGCAGGTAGCGCGACGCGCCGCCGATCTTCGCGGCGTCGAGTTTTTCGTACAGGCCTTCGTCGCAACCGACTTCGAGTTCGTCGGCCTCGACCTGCACCACGTCCCAGTTGTTGTTGCCGCCCTTGATCTTGGTGCGCAGCACGCCCAGGCCGCCGTCCCAGGCCTCGTCGGTGAGTTTGGTGCCCGCTGCGTTGAAGGGTTTGAAGTAGACCTCCTTCTGCCCGTCCTGGTAGGCGCCGCCCCACGATACGACGCTCAGGTCGCGCGCGTTCGCGGCAAGCGCTGTGCATGCCAGAGCCGCCAGCGCGGCAAGTCTCAAGATCCCTCTTGTCGTCATCGTCTTCTCCTTGATTGATTTGGAACTCTCATGCACCGAACAGCCACGCGTCTTCGCTGCGAAACGCAAGCTCGAGCGCCTGGCCGGGAACCAGACCCTGCGGCAGCGCGCCCGGCGCCAGCTTGGCAAACCAGGTCGCTTGCGAACCTTGCAACCGGGCCACGACGCGCCAATGGTCGCCCTGGTGAATGGCATCCAGCAGGGTCGCCTGCACGCGGTTGCAATCGCCCTCGGCCTGCGCACCGTTCGCGAGCACGCGCAGGTGCTCGGGGCGCAAGCATAACGTGGCAGCACCGCCGCGCGCCGGCGGTGCTGACGAAGCGGTGCCGGCGCGGGGCGTCTGGGCGGCGCGAGCATGCAGGCGCTGGCCGCCGGCCAGGTGCAGCGTGCCGGCACCGTCAGCCTCGCCGCTGAGCATGTTGTTGTCGCCGATGAAGCCGGCGACGAACGGATTCGCCGGCGCGTCGTACAACTGCTGCGGCGTCGCGAGCTGCTCGATGCGCCCCTGGTTGAACACCGCGACGCGGTCCGACAGCGTCATCGCCTCGGCCTGGTCGTGCGTGACGAACACCATCGTCACGCCCAGCTCGCGGTGCAGGCGCCGAATCTCCAGTTGCAGTTCCTCGCGCAGCTTCTTGTCCAGCGCCGACAGCGGCTCGTCGAGCAACACGACGCGCGGCTCGAACACGAGCGCGCGCGCCAGCGCCACGCGCTGCTGCTGGCCACCCGAAAGCTGCTGCGGCTTGCGGCTGCCGAGATGGCGCAAGTGAACCTTGTCCAGCGCCGCAGCCACCTTGGCGCGCGCATCTGCCGCGCTCACCTTGCGCACCGACATCGGAAATCCGACGTTCTGCTCGACCGTCATGTGCGGAAACAGCGAGTAGCTCTGGAACACGACGCCCATGCCGCGCTGGTGCGGCGGCAAGGCGTCGATCGGTCGCCCGTCGAGGCGAATCGTGCCGGCACTCGGCGTCTCGAAGCCGGCGAGCAGCATCAGCGTCGTCGTCTTGCCCGAGCCCGACGGCCCGAGCAGCGTGATGAACTCGCCGGCCTCGATCTGCAGGTTGAGGTCGTCGATCGCCGCAGCCGCGCTGCCCGGGTAGACCTTGCGCAGCCCCGCGAACTCGATCAGGGCCATTGGCAGGCGCGTTCAAGCACCCTTGCGCAGCCAAGCCAAGCGTGTCGTCGAGCGCGCGCTCGGTGCACTCGAGCATGTGGTCGATCTCGGCCTCGGCTGATGATCAGCGGCGGCGAGAACGCGATGATGTCGCCGCCGAGCGCGCGCGTGATCAGGCCGTGCGCCTGCGCGCGGCGCACGAAGTAGGCGCCGACGCCGCGCTGCGGATCGAAGGGTTTGTGCGCCACCTTGTCTTCGGAGAGTTCCAGCGCGCCGATCAAGCCGAGGCCCCGCACCTCGCCCACCAGTTCATGCCCGGCAAAGCGCCGCAGCCCACGCTGCAATCGTGGCGCGACTTCGCGCACGTGCCCGACCACGTTGTCGGCTTCGTAAATGCGCAGCGTCTCCAGCGCCACAGCGCAGGCGAGCGGATGCCCGCTGTAGGTGTAGCCATGCCCGAAGGTGCCGACGCTCGCGCTCGCGTCGGCCACCACCTGGTAGATCGCATCGGTGACGTAGAGCGCCGACATCGGCACATACGCCGACGTCAGCATCTTCGCCACCGTGATCATGTCGGGCTCCAGCTTGAATACGTCCGTGCCGAACGGCTCGCCCAGCCGCCCGAAACCGGTGATCACCTCGTCGGCGATGAACAGGATGTCGTTCTTCTTGAGGATTTGCTGCACCCGCTCGAAGTAACCCGCCGGCGGAATGATCACGCCGCCCGCGCCCTGCACCGGCTCGGCGATGAACGCCGCAATCGTGTCGGCGCCTTCGCGGTCGATCAGATCTTCCAGTTCCTTCGCGAGCCTCTCGACGAACCGCGCTTCGCTTTCGTCCTTCAGCGCGCCCAGGTAGTAATGCGGCGCGCTGACGCGCAAAATGCCCGGCAGCGGCAGGTCGAAGTGCTGGTGCATGCTCGGCAGCCCCGACATCGACGCGGCCGCCGCGGTCACGCCGTGGTAACCCTTCTGACGGCCGATGATCTTCTTCTTGTTCGGCCGTCCGCGGGCGTTGTTGTAGTAGTGCACCAGCTTGAACGCGGTGTCGTTCGATTCCGACCCCGAGTTGGCGAACAGCACTCGGCCCATCGGCACCGGAGCAATTGCGATCAGCTTTTCCACCAGTTCCGTCACCGGCCCGGGCACCTTGCCGGAGAACGAGTGGTAGTACGGCAGCACCTGCATCTGGCGATGTGCCGCGGCGACCAGGCGCGCTTCGGAAAACCCGAGCGACGCGCACCACAGCCCCGCCATGCCTTCGATGTAGCGGTTGCCCTGCTCATCGAACACGTGCACGCCCTCGCCGCGCACGATCACCAGCGGCCCCTCCTTTTCCAGCTGGCGCAGTTGGGTGTAGGGGTGCAGGTGGAAGGTCCGGTCGCGCTCGCCGGCGGGGGTGACGGTGCTCGTGGGCTGGTTCATGATTTGTCCTCAGTGAATTGTCGGTTCGGCCAACGTGCTGACGGACTGCGGGCATACCCGAACCGGGCTGGATTTGGGCGCGAATGCATCCAGAATCCGGACGCTGGCGTAAGCCTGAAGCGTATACCGCGAACGCGCCTGCCGCCGCACGCCTTCGATCTGCCACCGACCCACCAGGAGCCACCGCATGAAAACCTCGAACTTCCTCGTTCTCGCGTTGCTGGCGCCCGTCGCCGCGCTCGCGCAAACCGCCGACATCGCCGCCGGCAAGGCCAAGGTCGAAGCCGTCTGCGCCGCCTGCCACGGCGCGAACGGCGTGAGCGTGGCCGACGCCATCCCCAACCTCGCGGGGCAGAAGCCGGCCTACCTGAGCAACCAGTTGCGCGCGCTGAAAGACGGCTCGCGCAAGAACGCGTCGATGAACGCGATCGCTGCGCAGCTGAGCCCGGCCGACATCGCCAACGTCGCCGCCTACTTCGCGTCGCAACCAGGCGCGAGCAGCACCGCCAAATCGGCGTTCCTGCCCAACCTGGTGAAGACCGGCGTCACGTTCCCCGAGAACTATCGGAGCAGCTTCGTCAAGTACCACACGATCAACTTCCCCGCCGCGAAGACGGTGCGCTACTACTTCGCCAACCCGGCGGCGCTGAGCGCGGCGAAAGAAGGCAGGGACTTGCCCAACGGCTCCTACCTGTTTGCCGAAGTGCACTCGGCCAAGCTCGACGCCGCGGGCAACCCGATGGTGGGCAGCGACGGCTTCTATGTGGCCGACCAGTTGCAGTTCTACACCGCGATGGCGCGCGACGCCGGCTGGGGCAAAGACATCCCCGATCTGCTGCGCAACGACGAATGGAACTACGCTGTGTTCAGCCTCGACAAGACGCACCGCCCGGCAAACCAGGCCGATTGCCTGGCCTGCCACAAGCCGCTGGACAAGGTGAGCTACACCTTCACGTTGAAGGAGTTGGCGACGGTGGCGAGGAAGTAGCGAGGGCTCGCGCTGCACGGCGCCGCGTCAGCGCTGCAGCGCCGCCCTCTTCCCGATCTCGATCTTCGCAATCGCATTGCGGTGCACTTCGTCGGGCCCGTCGACGATGCGCACCGTGCGCTGGTGCGCGTAGGCCTCGGCGAGCGAGAAATCGCCGCTCACGCCGGCCGCGCCATGCGCCTGGATCGCCCAGTCTACGACCTTGCAACTCACATTCGGCGCCACCACCTTGATCATCGCGATCTCGGCGCGCGCCGCCTTGTTGCCGGCCACGTCCATCATGCGCGCAGCGTTCAGAGTCAACAGCCGCGCCTGGTCGATCATGCAGCGGCTCTCTGCGATGCGTTCGTGCCAGATCGATTGCTCCGACAGCGCCTTGCCGAACGCGGTGCGCGCCATCAGGCGGTCGATCATCATCTCGAGCGCGCGCTCGGCCGCGCCGATGGAGCGCATGCAGTGGTGGATGCGCCCGGGCCCGAGGCGCCCTTGCGCGATCTCGAAACCTCGCCCCTCGCCCAGCAGGATGTTCGCCGCCGGAACGCGCACGTTGTCGAGCACCACTTCCATGTGGCCGTGCGGCGCGTCGTCGTAGCCGAACACGGAAGCGGCCGGGTGATCGGTCACGCCGGGCGTGTCGCGCGGCACGAGCACCATGCTCTGCTGGCTGTGGCGCGGCGCGTTCGGGTCGGTCTTGCCCATCACGATGAAAATCTTGCAGCGCGGGCTGCCCGCGCCCGAGCTGAACCACTTGCGGCCGTTGATGACGTAGGAGTCGCCGTCGCGCCGGATGCTGCACTGGATGTTGGTCGCGTCGGTGGAGGCCACCGCCGGCTCCGTCATCAGGAACGCGGAGCGGATTTCGCCGGCGAGCAGCGGCTCCAGCCACTGCGCCTTCTGCGCATCGGTGCCGTAGCGCTCGAAGGTTTCCATGTTGCCGGTGTCGGGGGCGGAGCAGTTGAACACTTCGCTCGACCAGATCACCCGCCCCATCACTTCGCACAGCGGCGCGTAGTCGAGGTTCGAGATGCCACCGTTGCCCTTGTAGGCGTGCGGCAGGAACATGTTCCACAGGCCCGCGGCGCGCGCCTTGACCTTGAGTTCGTCGATCAGCTTCACCGGCTGCCACGGGTTGCCGGCGCGCCGGAAGGCGTCCATCTCCTCGTGGTAGCGCGCTTCGTTCGGGTAGATGTGCGCCGCGTAGAACGGATTCAGGCGTTGCAGCAGCTCGGTGGTCTTGGGGGAATATTCGGTGAGCATCGAGGTCTCCGGGGTGGGGGTGTGGGTGTTGGGGGTCAATCGCGTGCGCGGATCGAAAGGCTTTGCGTGGCCATGCCGATCAGGCCATCGGCATCGAACAGGTTCGACGCCGCCAGGCCGCAGCCGTCGTCGCCGAGATGGGTGCGCGCGTCCAGGCAGATCCATTCGCCATGCGGCCGGCGCAACAGGTTGATCGTCAGGTCAGAATTGACGAAGACATATTTGGAAAAGTCCAGCACCGCGCTGATGCCGTTGCCGGAATCGGCGGCCACTGCAACGCGCTGGTAGACGCTCGGCGCCTCGCCTACGACCAGGGGGTGAGCCAGGCGGAACCAGATCGCGCAAGGGCCCTTGAAAAACACGCCGCTCGCGACGCGGGTCTCGACCAGGTCCGCATAGCCCACATGTTTGCCGGCGAACGGGAACGTGCCCGGCGCTGAGGTGTCGGGCGGCTGCGGCCGGGTTGGCGGCACATGGCCGGGCGGATCGGGAGGGAAAGACGCGGGCAGCTCGACCGCGCTCTCGCGCTGCACCAGCGCCGTGAAGCGTGCGACGACTTTTTCTCCGGCGCTCAGGCTTGCGGAGAAGTGGCCCGCGTTGCGCCCGACGTAGTCAACGCCGACGCCGACCGTCAATTCGCCAATCGGCACCGGCCGCAACAGGTTCGCGGTGAGCCGCGACACATGCGTCAACCCGTGCTCGAGCGCGGTGCGCTCGATCGCACGGCACACCAGCGCGATCGGCGGCCCGGCGTGCTGGTGCTCGGGGTGCCAGGGGCCGCGCGTCAGCGCGCTGGCCCGGTAGACATCGGCATTGACGGCGGCAAACGCGCCCGGGGGAATCGACTTCGTCATGGAATGAAAGTGGCGCGGGCGTGATTCATATCTTCACAGGCTCTGAGTCTAAAGCGCGCGTCGTTCCGCACTTTCCGGGTGCCCGGCGCAGGGTGAACGCGGGTCGCGTCTCGCGCTATCGTGCGGGCTTCCGCCAGACTCCTGCGAATGCCATGCCCAAAGTCCTGCGCTACACCCTGCTTTCGGTTCGCGACCTGCTCGTCACTGCCGGACCGTTCTTGTTGATTGCGGCATTGCTGCTGGGGCTCGCCTACTGGGTGCTCGACCCGACGCCGCCGAAGAAAGTGGTGCTCGCCACCGGCCAGGACCAGGGCGCTTACGCCGAATTCGGCAAGCGCTACGCGGCGTTCCTGAAGCTGCACGGCATCCGCGTCGAGTTGCGCGCGACACAAGGCGCCGCCGAAAACCTGGCGCTGTTGCGCAACGAGGAGTCGAACGTCGACCTCGCATTCATCCAGGGCGGTGCCGACGTCGAGCGCGACGTCGACGACGCGGCCAACGAAGGCCTGGTGGCACTGGGCAGTCTGTTCCACGAGCCGGTGTGGCTGTTCTACCGCGAAGATTCCGCCAAACGCTTGTTGAAGACCGATGCACTGACCTCACTCGCGCAACTGCCGGGCTGGAAGTTCAACATCGGCGCGCCCGGCAGCGGCACGCCCTTGCTGATGCAGCGCCTGCTCGAAGCGAACGGCATCGAGCGCGCCGGCTTGAGCTTGTTCAGCCACCCGCAGACGCCTGCCGTCGTGGCGCTGCTCGGCGGCGAGATCGACGCGCTCGTGTTCGCCTCGGCACCGGAATCGCTGATGGTGCAGATGCTGCTGCGCACGCCCGGCATCAAACTGTTCGACTTCCCCCAGGCCGAGGCCTACTCGCGGCGCTTTGCGTTCATGAGCCCGGTGGTGCTGCCGCGCGGCATCGTCGACCTCGCGCGCGACATGCCCGGCGCCAATGTGAACCTGGTGGCGCCCACGGCGACACTCGTCGCGAAGGAAGGCACGCATCCGGCGTTGATGCAACTGTTCGTGCAGGCCGCGCAGCACATTCACGGCGACGCGGGCTGGTTCCACCGCAAGGGTGAGTTTCCGAGCGCGCAGCACACCGAGATGCCGCTGGCCAAGGAGGCCGAGCGCTTCTACAAGAGCGGCGCGCCGCTGCTGCAGCGCTATTTGCCGTTCTGGCTGGCGAACCTGGTCGACCGGATGTGGGTCGTGCTCGCGTCGATCGTCGTGATCCTGCTGCCGCTGTCGCGCGTGGTGCCGCCGCTCTACCAGTTCCGCATCCGCTCGCGAATCTTTCGCTGGTACGCGCAGTTGCGCGGCGTGGAGAGCTCGTTCGGCGAGCGCTCGAATGACGAACTGCTGCGCGAGCTGGCCGAGATCGAACATCGCGTCGAGAACGTTGCCGTGCCGCTGAGCTACGCCGACGAGCTGTATTCGCTGCGCAGCCACATCCAGATGGTGCGCGGCAAGTTGCTGGCACTGCCCGCAGCCGCGAGCCCAGCCGGCGCGCGATGACAGCAGCGCCGCCGCGCGTCGGCGTGATCGGCTGCGGCTTCGGCGGCCTGGAAGCCGTGCGCGTCGCTGTCGAAGGCACGGCTCGAAATCACGCTGATCGACCGCACCAATCACCACCTGTTCCAGCCGCTGCTCTACCAGGTGGCCACCGCGGGGCTGAGCGCACCGGCGATCAGCGCGCCGATCCGCCACACCTTGCGGCGCGAAATGCAGCGCGGCAACCTGACGATCCTGCAAGCCGAGGTCACCGCGATCGACGCGCCGACCACCAGCCTCATCCTCGACGACGGCTCGCGCCTGCACTTCGACCACCTGATCGTCGCCCCAGGCGCCACGCACAGCTATTTCGGCCGCGACGACTGGGCCGCGTTCGCGCCGGGGCTGAAGACGCTGGCCGACGCGTTCGAGATCCGCGCCAAGGTGATCGGCGCGTTCGAACACGCCGAGCGCTGCGAAGACCTGGCGCAGCGCGACGCGTGGATGACGTTCGTCGTGATCGGCGCCGGTCCCACCGGTGTGGAGATGGCCGGCACGATGAAAGAGATGGCGCAGCACACGCTGAAAGACGAATTCCGCCGCATCGACACGCAGCGCGCGCGGGTGATCCTGATCGAAGGGTCGGAGCGCGTGCTCGGCAGCTTTGTGCCGAAGCTGTCGCAGCGCGCGCGCGAACAACTGGCGCGCATCGGCGTGGACGTTCGCACCGGCTGCAAAGTGACCGGCATCGACGCGGGCGGCGTGACGTGTGAGTTGCGCGAGGGAAGCGCGAGCACGCTGGTGCGCCTGCCCAGCCACACCGTGATCTGGGCCGCCGGCGTGGCCGGCTCCGCGCTCGGCAAGAGCCTGGCGACGAGCAGCGGCGCCCAGCTCGACCGCGCCGGCCGCGTGATCGTGCAGCCCGACCTGAGTTTGAGCGGTCACCCGAACATTGCAGTGATCGGCGACCTCGCTGCGGCCAAGAGCCACGGCCGTGGCGAACCCGTCGCAGTGCCCGGCGTCAGCCCCGCAGCAAAGCAGATGGGGCGCTGCGCCGCTGCCAACTTGAAGCGGCGCCTGCGCGGCGAACCGACGCGCTCGTTTCGCTACATCGACTACGGCAACCTGGCGACGATCGGCCGCAAGTCGGCGGTCGTCGACCTCGCCGTGCCGCCCCTGGGCTCGCTGCGATTCAGCGGCCTGCTCGCGTGGTTGTTCTGGCTGTTCGCGCACATCTACTTCCTGATCGGGTTTCGCAACCGGCTGATCGTGATGGTCGAATGGGCTTGGGCTTACTTCACTTTCGAGCGCAGCGCGCGCGTTGTTGCACAGCCTTCCACAGCGAGCGACACCTAGAATCCCGCGACGCCAAGCCGCGCCGATTGGAGCCCCATGGACACCCGCACCTCCCCGTTTCGCCTGCGCATCGAAAAGGTCCGCGATTGTTTGAAAGCGCAAGGCCTGGCCGCCGTGCTCGTGCCTTCCAGCGACCCGCATCTTTCGGAATACCTGCCCGAGCGCTGGCAAGGACGGCAGTGGTTGTCGGGCTTCACCGGGTCGATGGGAACGCTCGCCGTCACGCTGGACAAGGCCGCGCTGTTCGCCGACAGCCGCTATTGGGAGCAGGCGGTGACCGAGTTGGCCGGCAGCGGCATCGAGCTCGTGAAGATCGCCTCAGGCACCGCGGCGACGCACGTCGACTGGCTCGCGACGAACGTGGCACGCGGCGCCAGCGTCGGCGTCGACGGCAGCGTGCTCGGCCTGGCTTCGGCGCAGCAGCTGCGCAACCGCCTGGAACAAGCCGGGATCACGCTTCGCACCGACTTCGACCTGCTCGCCCACATCTGGCCCGAGCGCCCGGGGCTGCCGTCGCAGCCGGTGTACGAACACCTGGCGCCGCACGCGCCGCTGCCGCGTTCCGCCAAGCTGACACAGGTGCGCGAAGCAATGGCGGGCCACGGCGCGACACACCACTTCATCTCGACGGTCGACGACATCGCCTGGCTGTTCAACCTGCGCGGCAGCGACGTCAGCTACAACCCGGTGTTCCTCGCACACGCGCTGCTCAGCGCGAACGACGTGCGCCTCTTCGTCGCCGACGGCAAGATCGGACCTGAGCTGCAGGCCACGCTGGCGCGTGACGGCGTTCAGGTCGCGCCCTACGAACAGGCGCCCGCCGCGCTCAGCGCTTTGCCGGCGAATGCGACGTTGCTGGCCGACCCGAGGCGCATCACGTTCAGCCTGCGAGCGAATGCGAGCGTCAAGGTGGTCGAGGCGATCAACCCAAGCACGCTGCTGAAGAGCCGCAAGAGCGACGCCGAGGCCGCGCACATCCGCGCCGCAATGGCGCAGGACGGCGCGGCGTGCTGCGAGTTCTACGCCTGGTTCGAAGCGGCACAAGCGCGCGGCGAGCGGCTCACCGAGTTGACCGTGGACGAACATTTGAGCGCGGCGCGTGCCAAGCGCATCGGCTTCGTCGGCTTGAGCTTCAACACGATCGCCGGCTTCAACGCCAACGGCGCGATGCCGCACTACCGCGCCACGCCCGAGTCGCACGCGGAAATCAAGGGCGACGGGCTGTTGCTGATCGACTCGGGCGGCCAGTACCTCGGCGGCACGACCGACATCACGCGCGTCTGGCCGATCGGCCAGGTGAGCGCCGAGCAACAACGCGACTACACGCTGGTGCTGAAGGGCACGATGGCGCTGAGCCGTACGCGCTTTCCGCGCGGCACGCTGTCGCCGATGCTCGACGCGATCGCGCGCGCTCCACTGTGGCAACACGCGCTCGACTACGGCCACGGCACCGGCCACGGCGTGGGCTACTTCCTGAACGTTCACGAAGGCCCGCAGAGCATCTCCAAGGCGATTCCCGAGCCGCAAATGGCGATGGAGCCGGGAATGATCACGAGTGTCGAGCCGGGCCTGTACCGCAGCGGCCAGTGGGGCATCCGCATCGAGAACCTGGTGCTCAACGTGCCGGCGCAGAGCAATCAGTTCGGCGAGTTTCTCGAGTTCGAAACGCTGACGCTGTGCCCGATCGATACGCGCTGCATCGACCGTTCTTTGCTGCGCCAGGACGAGATCGATTGGTTGAACGGCTACCACGCGACCGTGCGCGCGCGGCTGCGCGGTCTGGTGAGCGGCGCTGCGTTGGCGTGGCTGATGCAGCGCACCGACCCGATCTGAGCCGATCCGAACGGACGGGCAACGAACCGGCGCGATGGCACGAAAGAGAACCGTCGCCGTCATCGGCGCCGGCCACAACGGCCTGGTCTGCGCGTTCTACCTCGCTCGCGCCGGTTTCGACGTGACGCTCTACGAGCGCCGCGGCGTGATCGGCGGCGCGGCGGTGACGGAAGAGTTTCACCCCGGGTTTCGCAATTCGGTCGCGAGCTACACGGTGAGCCTGCTCGCGCCGAAAGTCATCGCCGAGATGAAGCTGCACGAGCTGGGCCTGCGCATCCTGGAGCGGCCGATCTCGAATTTCCTGCCGCTGGACGATACGCGCTACCTCAAGCTCGGCGGAAGTTTCGCGCGCACGCAAGCGGAAGTGGCGAAGTTCTCGCGGCGCGACGCCGCGCAGTTGCCGGCGTACCAGGACATGCTGGAAACCGTCGCCAACGTGCTGCGCGAACTGTCGCTGCAAACGCCGCCCGACCTGACCACTCTCGCCGGCAGCCTGGGCCCGGGCTTGCGCCAGGGGCGGCAGTTGGCCAAACTCAGCGTCGAGCAGCGGCGCGATGTGCTGGCGCTGTTCGTGAAAAGCGCGCGCGACGTGCTGGATGGTTGGTTCGAGTCGGACCCGATCAAGGCCGCGTACGGCTTCGACGCCGTCGTCGGCCATTTCGCGAGCCCCGAGACCCCGGGCTCGGCGTACGTGCTGCTGCACCATTGCTTCGGCGGCGTGAACGGCAAGCCGGGAATCTGGGGCCATGCGGTGGGTGGCATGGGCGCGATCACGCAGGCGATGGCGCGCGCTTGCGAGCAGCTCGGCGTGAAAACCGTGCTCGACGCGGCGGTGTCACAAGTGAAAGTGGCGAACCGGCGCGCGACGGGACTGCTGTTGGAGGGCGGCCGCGAAATTGACGCTCACATCGTCGTGTCGAACCTGAACCCGCGGCTGTTGTTCGAGCGGCTCGTCCCAGCGAGCGAACTCGACGCCGGATTCAAACGCGCGATCGAGCGCCACCGCAGCGACTCGGGCACGCTGCGCATGAACGTCGCGCTGTCGGAGTTGCCCGACTTCACCTGTCTGCCCGGGCACAGCGTCGCGGAGCACCACGCGAGCGGCATCTTCGTCGCGCCGTCGCTCGCCTACATGGACCGCGCGTACCACGATGCGCGCAAAGACGGCTGGTCGCGCGATCCCGTCGTCGAGATGCTGATCCCGAGCACGCTCGACGACAGCCTCGCGCCGCGAGGCGCGCATGTGGCGAGCCTGTTCTGCCAGCAGTTCGCGTATGACTTGCCGAGCGGGCGAAGCTGGGACGACGAGCGCGAAGCCGCTGCCGACCTCGTGATCGACACGGTGACGCGCTACGCGCCGAACTTCAAGCGCAGCGTGATCGCGCGCAGCGTGCTGACACCGCTCGATCTGGAGCGCAAGTTTGGCCTGTACCGCGGCGACATCATGCACGGTGTGATGAGCCTGGACCAGCTCTGGGCGGCGCGCCCGGTGCTGGGCCATGGCGACTACCGCGCGCCGATCAAGGGCCTGTACATGTGCGACGCCGGCACGCACCCGGGCGGCGGCGTGACCGGCATGCCGGGCCACAACGCGGCGCGTGAAATCATTCGCGACCACGGCCTGCTCGGGCGTGGGTTCAGTCGATTCGGCCTGCGCTGATTCGGCCGGGAATCGTCGGATTTCGGGCGCGCGGCGCACCTGCGACGCGCTCAATCGGGCCGGGCGCGCGCCGCACGCGCACCGCTCGGCGCAAGTTCCGTCGCCGGCATTTGCACATCAGCCGTCGTTTTTCGCAGTTCGTCGCAACCCGCTTTCGCACCGCGCGGCTCACTCCTAGAGTTCGCTCCATCGCAGACCCATCGCCTGCCCTTTGCAACCCAGGAGCCCATCATGATCGACCGCATCTTCACCCCGCTTCTCGCGTTTGCCGTGCTGATCGGCGCCACACTGGCCATCGCCACCGCATGGTTCGATTCGCAAACCACCGTGCGCACGGTTCGCCTGCCGGCGGTGGAAATCATCGTGAAGCGCGCTGCGCCGAGCGTGGAGTTCGCTTCGGCCGGTGCCACCGAAACCACTGCGAGCCGCCTGCAATGAGCCGCAGCCGAGCGGCGCCCGCCGGCGCCGCGCGCAGGTCTCGGCTCACATCTGTCTGAACACGTGAACGAAACTGCGACTCACGGGCAGCAGCTCCTTTCTGCCCTTCAGTTGCACCTCGGCGGTCTCGTTCAGGCCGCGGTTCACCTGCACCACCTCGTGCAGGTTGACGATCACGGAGCGATGAATCTGGGCAAACGACTGCGGGTCGAGTTCGTCGGCCAGTTCGCGGATCGTCTTGCGAATCAGCGCTTCGCCACCCTGCCACACGACGAGCGTGTACTTCTCGTCGGAGCGCAGGTAAGACACCTGTTCGACCGGAATCAGCCGGACGCTGTTGCCGATCGACGCCTTGATCCACTGCAGATAGGCGCCGCGTGCACCTTCGTCGGCCGCGCGGCGCCGCAATTCGGCTGAAAGGTCGGCAAGCACCGCGTCCAGCGTGCTCGCGCCTGTGGTCTCGGCGTTACCGATTCGCTCGCCATTCAGGCGCTGTTGCAGGCGCTGCACCGTGTCGGCCAGGCGCGCTTCGTCAAAAGGCTTGACGAGATAGTCGAGCGCACCCTGTTCGAACGCCTGCACCGCATACTGTTCGTAGGCGGTGACGAACACGATCTGCGCACGACGCGCCATGTAACGCGCCGCGTCTATGCCGCTCAAGCCGGGCATGTGCACGTCGAGAAACACCACCTGCGGCTGGTGCTCGTCGAACAGATCCACCGCTTCGCGGCCGTTGCGCGCTTCCGCAACGACCTGCAGCTGCGGCCACAGCCGCGCGAGGTGGCCGCGCAGCCGCTCACGCAGCAGCGGCTCGTCGTCGGCGATCAACGCGGTCGGCGCCATGTGGTGCTCATTCGCGTGTCGGCGGGCGGGCTGTGAACACAATCTCCGCGCGCAGGCCGCTGGGCTCGACCTCGTTCAATTCGAGGCGTGCGGTCGGACCGAACATCGCCGCCAGACGCGAGCGCAGGTTGTTCAATCCGGTTCCGCTGGGCGCGGTTTCTTTCATGCCGACACCGGTGTCGGCCACAGTGATGCGGACTTCGCCGCTGGCCGCGTCACGCCGTGCCGTCACGTCGATGCGGCCCCCCGTCAGGCTGGGGTCGATGCCG
This sequence comes from uncultured beta proteobacterium, assembly GCA_963791595.1. Lineage (GTDB taxonomy): Bacteria > Pseudomonadota > Gammaproteobacteria > Burkholderiales > Burkholderiaceae_C > JAEMQF01. The sequence goes on from CAWBTF010000023.1 coordinate 138,767, forward strand.
TGGCGCACCGCGTTCTCCACCAGCGTCAGCAAGCCGAGCGCCGGGAACTCCAGCTGCGAAGGCACATCGGCCGCGTCGATGCGGAACTGCAATCGGTCGGGCATGCGCATCTGCATCAGTTCCAGGTAGGCCTGCACCATCGCCAGTTCGTTGCCCAGGCTCGGGTGTTCGGCGTGCAGCTTGGGCATCGCCGCGCGCAGGTAGGCGACCAGGCTGCCCAGCACCGGGCCGGCGCGAGCGGATCCGGATTCGACGAGTTGCTGCACGTTGGCCAGCGTATTGAACAGGAAATGCGGTTCGATTTGCGCTTGCAGCAGCTTGAGTTGCGCATCGAGTGCCTGGCGCTCAAGCCGGGTTCGCTCCAGCTCGAATCCGAGCGCCTGGTTGCGCGCCTGCGCGTCGCGTTCGCGGTAGAGCGACCCGAGTACGAGCAGCGGCGCGACGATCAGTACCGACGACGCGATCGATATCACCCCCATCATTCGCCACTCGTTGCCGAACAGCGCAGCGAGATCGCCATCCACCGAGGGCAGGTAGACCAGCAGGGTGGCCAGCGGCGCGGCCAGCGCGACGGCAAGCACCTGCGCCAACCAGCGCGGTACGCCGGGAACCCGCCAGGCGCGCGCCGCGGTGAAGGCGAGCAGCAGTACCAGCGCGATCGCCGCCAGGCGCCCCAGAACCACCGGGTACGGTGTGATGAAGATCGGGTTGAGCGCCACCGACAGCGCGATCGCCAGCGCGAACGCAACCGCCGCGCGCCGGAATGTCAGCTCAGACAGCCAGACGCGAATGCCGTGGGGTTCGGTGCGGAGGCCAAGGGCGGGGTATTCATGGCGCGACGATAGCGCCGCGAGCCCTGCACTCCAAGTACCCTGGCGAGGGTGTGCGACGGGCAGCGGGTTTGGGGGGCCGAACGACGCCGGTGCGGCGCCGACTGGTCTGAAGCAGCGCCCGCAGCGCTCGTCGGATGCACGGCGGTGGGCCGGCCCGACGGGCGCGGCCGCGCCGCGATCACGAACGCTGCATCGATGCGCGCAGCGCTTCGGTGAGCAACGCCAGGCTGTCCTGCAGGTGCGCCCGGCTCTCGATCGACAGCTTCGGGTTCGCACTCGCACGTTTCAGGTCAACCTGCAGTTCCGTGGCGTGCAGCCGCGCCAGACTCAGCGCGTCGGGCGGCAGCCCTGGCGCCCCGCGTATCAACAGGTTCTGCACGCGACGCAAATGCTCGCGCTGGAGGTTGCGCCGCAGCCGGTCAATGTCAGCTCCCGACTTCAGCTCGCTCCAGATCGAGTTCTGCAAGGTGCCGTAGACCTCGGGCAGCGAGATGATGTCGCGCGCCTGGGCTGCGTCGACATAAAGCGGCAGGTCGAGCAGGCGCGACGCGGTGCCGGGGCTGAGCAAGCGGTCCAGCGCCACGGTCTGCACCTGCAACACCGCGGCCGGGATGCTCACCGGGCCGCCGCGCTCCCATTCGTTGTAATCGGGCGCGAGGCTGGCGAGGAACTGCGGCTTGAAGCGAAAACTCTCGGCGTTGAACAGGCCCTTGGCGAGGAACTGCAGCGCGTCGCGCTGCTTGCCCGGCTCGACCGGCGTGTAGGCGGCGCGCGCCGTCGTGCCCGGCAGGTCGCGCACGGTGTACATGCCGCCGACGTACTTGCCCACCAGCTCGGCGGCGCGGTTCAATTGCCGAAAGCCGCTGAGCAGCACGCGGCGCTGCCGCGCCACCGGGTCGCTGGCCTGCGGTGTGCGCTCCTGGACGCGCTGCCAGAGTTCGCGCGAAAGTTGCAGGCGCTTCTTGTAGTAATCGAGCGGGTCGTCGCCGAGGTCGAAGCGGTTCACCAGCGGGTCGATGCCGTCGCTCCCCCCGAATCCGCCGGCGTCGCTGTCGTCGGCAAAGGCCAGCTCGGGCTCGGTGCCGCGAGCGGCGATGCGCGCCAGCCCCGTCGCCTCGGTGCCGGGTTCGAACTGGCGATACGCGTATTCGATGGCCCAGTAGTCATACGGCCCGAGCGTTGTGTTGTTCAGGCTGGCCTGGCGTTCGCCGGACAGCGCAATGTTGAAGGCGTTGTAGTCCATCACCGAACCGGAGATGCCGTTCTTCTCGGTGAATTCGCGGTCCTGGAGCTGCGTACGCGTGACCACCGTGGACGCCTTGAAGTTGTGCTTCAAGCCCAGCGTGTGGCCGACTTCGTGGGTGATCGTGTCTTTCACGACCGATTGCGCCAGGGCCTCGGCTTCCGGGCTGTCGGGTGCGATGTCACCGCGCGCTTCCAGCAGATCGAGCGCGAAGTCCATCTCGCGCACGGCCTCCTGCGAGTAGCTGCACCACGCCCGATGCAGCTTGTCGCCCCAGGCGCCGGCATGCGGCGCGAACGACTGGGGCCACAGGGGCGCCGACGTCTTCGACGATGAAGCGCCGCGCGCCGCGCGCGAAACCGTCGCTCATCGCGATGTCGGCGTCGATGATTTCACCGGTGCGCGGGTCGGAATGGTGCGGGCCGATCGCCAGGCCGGCATCGGCGCCGGTGAACCAGCGGATCGACGCGTGGCGCGAGTCGAGCGTGTCGAAGTCGGCGTCGTCGGACTGCTGCTTGACTTGAATCGCATTCCTGAAACCGATGCGTTCGAACGCCTTGTTCCACTCCAGGATGCCGGCCTCGACGGCGTCGCGATAGCGCAGCGGGATGTTCTTGTCGAGCCAGTACGTGATGGGCTGTTTCGGCTCCGACAGCGCCGCGGCCGGGTCTTTCTTCTCGAGTCGCCAGCGCGTGATGTAGTGGTGCTTCGGGTTCGCGTCGAGGTCGGTGCTCAGGTCGGTGACCGCGTCGAAGAAGTGACCGAGCCGCGGATCGGTCTTGCGTGGCGCCATCGGCTGATCGGGCAGCTTGGTGAAGTTGTAGACCATTCCGATGAAAAAACTTCGCGCATCGGGTGTCGTGGCCGGCGGCGGAGGCACCGGCACGGGGCTGGGCATCAGCGGCGGGGCTGGCAGGCGCGCGGTGCCGAAATGAAGCCGCGCGTTCACCGTGGTCAGGTCTTGCGTGACGCGCGTCTTCTCGAAGTACGAATTGCCGCGGTCCAACCCATACGGCAGCCGAAAGGCACGTTCGAGCTGGGTGGAGTAGCCGGCCAGGTCGCCGAGCAGGAACGACGCGTCGATCAGCACCGACTTGCGCTGCGGGTGCGGTGCGCTGGCGATTGTCGCGGAGGCGAGCAGGCTGTGCGAAAACGCTTGCTCGACCACCGCTTCCATCGGCGCGCCGCGCGCCACGTAGTTCGTATTGAGCGCGATCAGCTGGATCTGCTGGCTGCCGATCTTGCGGAAACTCGCGAGCCACGACGGGCCCATCCAACTGCTGTACAGGCGCCGCTCACCCACTGAATGGGAAATGTTGGCCGACAGCAGGAAGGCTTTGTCGAGCTGCTCGGGTGCGATTTCCAACCAGAGCTTTTCGTCCTTGCGCCACAGGCCGACGAAACCATCCTGGGCGGTGGCGCCCTTGATCACTTCGTCGAAGGGTTTGGGCGCGCTCGGGTCGGGCCGGGCAGCGGCGGCGTTGGCTGCCGAGGACGCCGGCGCGGAGGCGCCTGATGCCGGCGCCGATGCCGCTGCCGCGGCAACCGGGGCACCCGGTGCGGCCGCAGCACCGGCGGCGGCAGGGCGTGCCACCGGCGTGGCGGCGGCTGGGGCAGGCGCGGGGTTCGCAGGCGTGCCGGGGGCGTCCACCGTGGCGCAGCCCGCGGCCAGCAAAACGACCAAGGCGCCCGCCCGCAGCGGACGGGTCGGCGGAGAACGGAAATCGATGCTCATGTTCACGGTGTCAGGGCAGGATGGGCGCGGCCGGCCGGCGCGCGGCAACGACTATTGTGGTCGGATTGCCGAGTCCTTGTCTTTCACGCGCGCCCTTGACGCAGAGCAACGATCCCGTTTGCGCGACAAAGTGCCCTTCGGACGCTCAGACCGCTTTTCTCGTCGCGCGCTTGGCCGAGGCCTTGACCGGCGCAGGCTTGGCCGGCGCGGCCTTGCCGGCCTTCGCCAGCTGGGCCGCGAGCTGGTCGATCGCGCGCCGACAGCGCCGACAGGTCCTGTGCCGACGGCACGCCGAGCTTGCGCAGCGCCTTGGCGGTGCGCTCCTCGAAGATGTTTTCCAGCTTGTCCCATTGCTGACCGGCACGCGCCTGGACTTCGTTGGCCATGCCGGTCATCTTGCCGGACACTTCCGCGAGCTTCTCTTCGGCCACGGTCTGCGTCTTGCGCTGCAGATTCAAGCCCTCCTTGATCAAGGTCTCGAACGCCTTGCCGCCTTCGGCCTGGGCCTTGGAAAACGCGCCCATCCCGGCGAGCCAGATCTGCTGGGCCGAGTCCTTGACCGAGCCCGCGAGTTTCGCGGCGTCGAGGCTCTCGAACAGCCCGGAGGCGCCCGCGGCCTGCTTTTGTGCCATCTGCTGGAGTTTCTTGACCATGCTGTGTGCTCCTCGGTGCCGGCGGGTCCGCCGACATGGCGCCGCCGTGGTGCGGACTATAGGAGAGCGCCGGCGCGGGCACAGCACGATTCTCTAGTGAGCCTGCTCTATGCGCCGGGGATTTCTCGGGCGCCCTTGGGGAAAGCGCGCAGCGCCGATGCGGCTCGTGTGGACAAGAATGAACGGCCCCCTGAATTCCGAGGAGAACCCCATGCAGTACTTCGTCACCGGCGCCACCGGCTTCATCGGCAAGCGGCTCGTGAAAGCCTTGCTCGCGCGGCGCGGCTCGACCGTGCACTTCCTGCTGCGCCGCGAGAGCGAATCCAAGGTGCCGGCATTGCTCGAATACTGGGGCGCGGCGAAGGGCCGAGCGATTCCCGTCTACGGCGACCTGACGGAAAAGAAGTTCGGCCTGGGCACTGAGGCGCGCAAGGCGCTGGAAGGGCAGATCGACCATCTCTACCACCTCGCCGCGGTCTACGACTTGTCGGCGGACGCTGAGTCGCAGTTGCAGGTGAACGTGGAAGGCACGCGCAACATGGTCGAGTTCGCACGCGCCGATCGGCGCCAAGCATGTGCACCATGTCAGCTCGATCGCTGCGGCAGGCCTGTACGAAGGCGTGTTCCGCGAAGACATGTTCGACGAGGCCGAGGGCCTGGACCACCCCTACTTCATGACCAAGCACGAGAGCGAAAAAATCGTTCGCAGCGAGTGCAAGCAGCCCTGGACCGTGTACCGCCCGGCGCTCGTGGTGGGCGACTCCAAGACCGGCGAGATGGACAAGATCGACGGCCCTTACTACTTCTTCAAGCTGATCCAGCGCATGCGCCAGATCCTGCCGCCGTGGTTTCCGTCGGTCGGGCTGGAGGGTGGGCGCATCAACATCGTGCCGGTGGATTTTGTCGTGAACGCGCTCGACCACATCAGCCACCAGGCGAACACCGCTGCCAAGTGCTACCACCTGGTCGACCCGGTGGGCTACCGTGTCGGCGACGTGCTCGACATCTTCTCCAGGGCCGCGCACGCGCCGAAGATGAACCTGTTCGTCAACGCCGCGCTGCTCGGCTTCATTCCGAAGAGCGTGAAGAAAGGGATGATGGCGCTCGCGCCGGTACGCCGGGTGCGCAATGCCGTGATCAAGGATTTGGGCCTGCCGCCCGACATGTTCACCTTCGTCAATTACCCGACGCGCTTCGACCGGCGCGAGACCGACGCGGCGCTGAAGGGCAGCGGCATCGAGTGCCCGAACCTGCGCGACTACGCCTGGGTGCTGTGGGACTACTGGGAGCGGCACCTGGACCCGGCGTTGTTCATCGACCGCAGCCTCAAGGGCACGGTGGGCGGCAAGGTGGTGCTCGTCACCGGCGGCTCGTCGGGCATCGGGTTGTCCGCCGCGTGCCGCTTCGCCGAGGCGGGGGCGACGACGATCATCTGCGCGCGCGGCGAAGACAAGCTCGGCGACGCGGTCAAGCAGATCAAGGAACACGCCGGCGGGGGCGCCAAAGTGTTCAGCTACTCGGTGGACATTTCCGACGAGGCGAGCTGCGCCGCGTTCGTGAAGACCTTGCAGGAGCAGCACGGCGGCGTCGATTTCCTGATCAACAACGCCGGGCGTTCGATCCGCCGCGCGATCGAATCGAGTTACGACCGCTTCCACGATTTCGAGCGGACGATGCAGCTCAACTACTTCGGCAGCCTGCGCGTCACGATGGGGCTACTGCCGGGCATGGTGGCGAAGAGAAAAGGCCACATCGTCAACATCAGCTCGATCAGCGTGCTCGTGAATGCGCCGCGTTTTTCGGCGTACGTCGCGAGCAAGGCGGCGCTGGACGCGTGGACGCGTTGCGCGTCGAGCGAATTCGCCGATGTCGGCGTCACGTTCACCACCGTCAACATGCCGCTGGTGCGCACGCCGATGACGGCGCCGACGAAGATCTATGACAGCATGCCGCTGCTGCAGCCCGAAGAGGCGGCCGACATGATCGTTCAGGCGTGCATCGAAAAGCCGGTGCGTGTGGCGACACGGCTGGGCATCTTCGGCGAGATCCTCCACGCCGTGGCGCCACGCATCACGCAGATCATCATGAACACGACGTTCCGCATGTTCCCCGACAGCGCGGCTGCGAAGGGCGAGAAGGCGGCCAAGCCGACCTTGTCACCCGAGGCGATCGCGATGGCGCAAATGATGCGCGGGATCCACTTTTAAGGCAGCCCCGTCATCCCGGCGAAAGCCGGGATCCACTGCTTCAGGCTGACGCCCCGTGGCAGTGGGCCCCGGCTTTCGCCGGGGTGACGCCTTGGCCTACTTCAACGCCTTGAACCGCACCCGCTTCGGCCGTGCACCCTCTTCGCCGAGGCGCCGTTTCTTGTCCGCTTCATATTCCTGGTAGTTGCCGTCGAAGAACACCCACTTCGAGTCGCCCTCGCAGGCCAGGATGTGGGTCGCGATACGGTCCAGGAACCAGCGGTCGTGGCTGATCACCATCACGCTGCCGGCGAATTCGAGCAGCGCGTCTTCGAGTGCGCGCAGCGTTTCCACGTCGAGGTCGTTGCTCGGTTCGTCGAGCATCAGCACGTTGCCGCCGCGCGCCAGCGTCTTGGCCAAGTGCAGCCGGCCGCGCTCGCCGCCTGAGAGCGAACCGACGAGCTTCTGCTGGTCGTTGCCCTTGAAGTTGAAGCGCCCGAGGTAGGCGCGCGAGGGCATCACGAACTTGCCCACCGTGATGTTGTCGAGGCCACCCGACACGTCTTGCCAGACCGTCTTGTCGGACTGCAGCTCCTCGCGGCTTTGTTCGACGAACGCCATCTTCGCGGTCGGGCCGATCTTCACTTCGCCACTGTCGGGCTTTTCCTTGCCCGAGATCATGCGGAACAGCGTTGACTTGCCCGCGCCGTTCGGGCCGATGATGCCGACGATCGCGCCTGCGGGCAGCTTGAAGCTGAGGTCGTCGATCAGCACGCGGTCGCCATAGCCCTTCGTGACGTGGTCGAACTCGAGCACCTCGTGACCCAGGCGCTCGGCGACGGGGATGAAGATTTCGTTGGTCTCGTTGCGCTTTTGGTACTCCACGTCGGAGAGTTCCTCGAAGCGCGCCAAACGCGCCTTGCTCTTGACCTGGCGGCCCTTCGGGTTCTGGCGCACCCATTCGAGCTCCTTCTTCATCGCCCGCGTGCGCGCGTCTTCCGTTTTCTGTTCCTGCTCCAGGCGCTGCTCTTTCTGCTCCAGCCAGGTGCTGTAGTTGCCCTTGTACGGAATGCCACGGCCGCGGTCGAGTTCGAGAATCCACTGCGCCGCGTTGTCGAGGAAGTAGCGGTCGTGCGTGATCGCGACCACGGTGCCGGGGAAGCGGCTCAGAAACTGTTCGAGCCAATCGACACTCTCGGCGTCGAGGTGGTTGGTCGGCTCATCCAGCAACAGCATGTCGGGCTTGGACAGCAACAGCCGGCACAGCGCGACGCGGCGCTTTTCGCCGCCCGAGAGCACGCCGATGCTCGCATCCCACGGCGGCAGGCGCAATGCATCGGCGGCGAGTTCGAGTTGCAGGTCGGTGTTCTCGCTGCCCGCCGCTGCGATCTGCGCTTCGAGATCGGCCTGCTCGGCGGCAAGCTTGTCGAAGTCGGCATCGGGCTCGGCGTACGCGGCATACACCTCGTCCAGCCGCTGCTTCGCGGCGAGCACGCCGCCGATGCCTTGTTCCACCGCCTGGCGCACCGTCTGCGCCGCGTCGAGCTGCGGCTCTTGCGGCAGATAACCGATCTTCAGGTTCGGCATCGGCGTCGCTTCGCCTTCGATTTCATGGTCCAGCCCGGCCATGATCTTGAGCAGCGTCGACTTGCCCGAGCCGTTCGTGCCGAGCACGCCGATCTTCGCGCCGGGGAAAAATGAGAGCGAGATGTCCTTGAGGATGTGACGTTTCGGCGGGACGATCTTGCCCACGCGATTCATCGTGAATACATATTGCGCCATGCTGAACCTCGATGTGAACCGCGTATTGTGCCGGCTCGCGGATGGCTCACGCGACCACCGACAATGCGTGCATGCCTCGCATCCTCTATCTGCTGACGCTGTGCAACCTGGCCATCGGCACCGGCGCCTTCGTCATCAACGGCATCCTCGGTGCGGTCAGTGCGTCGCTGAACGTCAGCGTCGCGGCGGCCGGCCAGGCGATGACGGTTTACGCACTCACCACCGCCGTGCTCGGCCCGGTGGCGCTGCTCTTCACCGGGCACTGGCCACGCCGCGCGGCGCTGGTGCTGGCAATGGCGCTGTTCGCCTTGGGCAATGTGTTGTGCGCGCTGGCGCCGACGTTACCGGTGTTGCTCGCCGGCCGTGCGCTGATGGGGCTGGGCGCGTGCTTCACGCCGATGGCGGCCGGCATCGTCGTCGCGATGGTTGAGCCGCAGCAGCGCGGACGTGCGCTCGCGCTCGTGTTTCTGGGCATGAGCTTGAGTTATGTGATCGGCATGCCGCTGGGCGCCTGGCTCGGGCTGGAGTACGGCTGGCGCATTCCCGTGTTCGGCGTGGCGGGCGCCGCTGCCCTGTGCTGCGTGGCCCTGTATGCGCTGGTGCCGCGAGATGTGGCACCGCCCGGCGCCACGCTTGCCGGGGCATTGAGCCAGTTGCGCCGCCCGGCGGTGCTCTGGACCCTGGCGCTGACGCTGTTCTTCTTCGTCGCGATCTTCAACGTCTTCGCCTACATTGGCCCGGTGCTGCAGGCACTGAATCACATCTCGAACGCGCAGCTGAGCTTTGCGCTGATGAGCTTCGGTTTGGCAGGCGTTGCCGGCACGCTTCTCGGCGGCTGGGCGAACGACCGCTTCGGCGCGCAGACCACGCTGACGGTTCAACTCAGCATGCTCGCGTCGATGATGGTGCTGGTGCCGCTCACAAGCGGTCAGCCGCTGTTCACGCTGGCGGTGTTCGTGGTGTGGGGTGTGTCGGGCTTCGGCATGATGGCGCCGCAGCAGTCGCGCCTGGCCATGCTCGCACCGCATTCGGCGCCGCTGCTGATGTCGCTCAATACGTCGATGCTGTATGTGGGCATGGCGCTCGGGGCCGTGGTCGGCGGCGCAGCGTCGGCGACGATCGGCGTGGCGAACCTGGCATGGGCCGGCATCCCTTTCGCGTGCGCAGGCCTGTTCACACTGTGGATCAACACACGCAACATGCGCGGTCTGGAAGCCGCCGCGGTGGCCGTGAAGTAAGCTGCGCTTAGAATCGCGCCACCAGCCGGGTCACCAGTCTGCCCGCTGATGTCATCTCTGACCTGAGCCTTCGCGCTCGAAATCCTCTCCCTTCTGCCTGCGACTGGCGCCCAATTTGTGCGGCGACAGGCCGACCTCTCCTTTCAAATCCAATGTCTTTCGATACCCTCGGCCTGGCCGAGCCGTTGCTGCGCGCTGTGCGCGAACACGGCTACACGACTCCCACACCCATTCAATTGCAGGCGATTCCCGCCGTTCTCTCCGGCGCCGACGTGATGGGCGGCGCGCAAACCGGCACCGGCAAGACTGCCGGCTTCGTGCTGCCGATGCTCCAGCGCTTGATGGCCAAGCCGGCCACCCGTGACGCCAAAGGCAGGTTGCCCATCCGCGCCTTGATCCTGACTCCCACACGCGAACTCGCCGCGCAAGTTGAAGAGAGCGTGCGCGTTTACGGCAAACACGCGAAGCTCACGAGCATGGTGATGTTCGGCGGCGTGGGCATGCAGCCGCAAGTCGACAAGCTGCGGCGCGGCGTCGACATCCTCGTCGCCACGCCTGGGCGGCTGCTCGACCACCATCAGCAAGGCACGCTGGATCTCAGCCACGTCGAAATCTTCGTGCTCGACGAAGCCGACCGCATGCTCGACATGGGCTTCATCCACGACATCAAGCGCGTGCTCGCGATTGTTCCGGCCAAGAAACAGAGCCTGCTGTTCTCGGCGACGTTCAGCGACGAGATCAAGGCGCTCGCCGACCGTTTGTTGAACAAGCCGCAGTTGATTGAAGTGGCACGACGCAACCAGACCGCCGACGCGATCGCGCAGAAGGTGCACCCGGTCGGGCGCGAAATGAAGAAGGACCTGCTCACGCACCTGATCAAGAGCAACGACTGGCGCCAGGTGCTCGTGTTCACGCGCATGAAGCACGGCGCGAACCGCTTGACGGAACACCTGGAAAAGCAGGGCATCACGGCGATGGCGATCCACGGCAACAAGAGCCAGACCGCGCGCACCAAGGCGCTGGCCGACTTCAAGAGAGGCTCGCTGCAGGTGCTGGTCGCGACCGACATCGCCGCGCGCGGCATCGACATCGACCAGTTGCCCCATGTCGTGAACTTCGAAGTGCCCAACGTCCCGGAAGACTATGTGCACCGCATCGGCCGCACCGGCCGTGCCGGCGCGAGCGGCGAAGCGATCTCGCTCGTGTGCCTGGACGAAGAAGGCTTCTTGCGCGATATCGAGAAACTCATCAAGCGCGAGATTCCGCGCGAAGTCATCGCCGGTTTCGCACCGCCCGCGGGCGAACGCGCCGAACCCATCGTGCTCGGGCGCATGACGATCGGTGTGGGCGGCCAGCGCCGCTCGCCCGGCCTGGCTGGAGGAGGTGGCGGTGGCGGACGCGGCGGACGAGGTGGCCGAGGTGGCGATCAGGACCGACGCGACCCCCGCCCTCCTGCGCGATCTGCTATCGCCGCCCATCAAGGGCAGCGCGCTCCCTCGCAGCCGGCCCGAGCGCCCGGCCGCGGATCGGGATCGGCCCCTGCGCCCAGCGACTCCCGCCGGCGCCTGGCAAAGGCCTGAACGACGCAAGCAAGCACAGGCACGCCGACGATCGGCCTGTCTGGCAGCGGCCTCCAAGGGCCCCAGGGGTCGGGCCGGCCCGGCCCGCCGCCCGTGCGTGCTCACGCCACGTGGCAATGCCAGATTGGCCTGAGAGCGTCGCGTATGAGGCCTGCCCGCATGGCCGCAGGCATTGACGCAAGTCGGCCTTGCGTGTGCGTGATCGCACACATTTGTGCAGTAGACGAACAAACCGCGCTTCCTTCGCGAATTGGCCACGGCTAGAGTGGCCAACCGTGAATTCGATCGTGCGGGCGGCGACGCGCTGGCTCCGTCGGTCGGGCTCACGAGCCTCGCAGTAATTTTGCAGGAATCCGTTGCGGACCCTCGTTCAGATCGGCCTACGACCCACGGCGCTCCTCCTCATGGCGGTGGCGCTGCTGTGGTTCGCCGCGTCCTTGTGGCCTGGCGCCGCGCAGGTCAGCCCCTGGGCAGTGCAGCGGCCGACGGCCCTGCTCATGCTGGCCGTGGGCGCGTTTCTGATGTGGCTGCAAACACCGCGGGTGGTGCGCCGTCCGCCGCGCGGCTTCGAGCTGTCGGCGTTCAAGCACAGCACGATGGCCCACGACGCGGGCCCGGACACCCACCCGGTAGGGCCACCCTCCAGCGCGTTTTCAGAGGGTGCCGACGCCATCTGGACTGCACCGCAGCGAACTCCGGAGGGGGCGCCCCGTGTCGCGCCCGACGCGCCGAAGAAGCCTTCGCGCTGGCGCGCTGGCGTGTTGCGCGCAATCGAGTGGCAGCGCTTCGAAGCCGTGTGTGCCACGCTCTTTAGGCAGGACGGTTATGTGCCCCGGGTGAATTCGAACGGCACAGCCGGCGGTGCGGAAATCTGGCTGCACTCGCCTATGAACATGGCGCAGCCGACGCGGATCGTGCTCTGCAAGCACATGAGCGAAGCTCCGATCGACACGACGACGGTGACGCAGTTCCAGTCGGTGCTGGAAAAGGCCAAGGTCACTTCCGGCGCCATCGTGACCGCAGGGCGCTTCAGCGACGAGGCCAAGCAGCTCGCGCGCCGCAGCCATATCGCACCGGTGGACAGCGTGAACCTGCTCACCGTGATCTTGCGCCGCTCCGAGGCCCAGCAGCGCGAACTGTTGGGGGTGGCCACGCAAGGCGAATACTGGCGGCCCACCTGCCCGAAGTGCACCAGCAAAATGAGCGCGCGCGACGAGGCGCCGGGTTCCTGGGCCTGCCCTGCCGCCGGTTGCGCGACGACGCTGGATTGGATTGCCGAGGCGGTATGAGCGCCAGACTGCCCTCCTGGTTCTGGCTGCTGGTGTGCATCGCCAGCTTCGCCGGTTCCGTGCTGGCGTGGAGCTTGGAGCGCCGCGGTGGCAACCCGGTGGCCTATGTGGACGGGCAGGCGATGTCCATGGAAGGCTCCGCCGATGTCGCCGACAGCACCCTCACCCCGCAGGGCGACTTGGCCGAACTCAGCAAGGCGCCGGCCGATGCGCCCGCCAACGAACGCGCCGCACCGACGGCGTTCTCGGCCCCACCACTCAGCGAGGCGGGCGCCGAAACGAGAGTGCTGCGCTGCGCCGTGCAGGGGCGCATCACATACATCGACGCGAGCGCGGCCTGCCCCGACGGCTCGACCGGCAAGATCACCGTCTTGCCGAACTGAAGCTTCGCCGCCGTCCCGCCGGGGCGGTTCACGGCGCACCTGGCCCGATAGCCGAGCAGGGCCAACCTCGGATGAGTATCATTCGCCCTGCCCGGCGGTTCGCCGGTCTGATCTTGATGAGGAAGCGAACATGAAGACCTTGATCCTGGCTTTGGGGCTTGCCGTCGGTGCCATTGGCCTGGCGCCCATCGACGCCGAAGCGAAACGCCTGGGTGGCGGAGGCAGCTCCGGAATGAAGCGCGAGATGCCGGCGCGCAGCGCCCCCGACGCGGCGCCCGGAAAGCCGGCCGCACCGGCCGCCACACCCAATACCGCGGGCGCGACACCCAAGCGCTCGTGGATGGGGCCGCTCGCCGGCCTCGCGGCGGGCCTGGGGCTGGCAGCACTGATGAGCCACATGGGCTTGGGCGAAGAGTTCGGCAACTTCCTGATGCTGGCGCTGCTCGCGGTCGCGGCGATCTTCCTCGTGCGCTTCCTGTTGCGCCGTTTCGGCCCGGCCGCGCAGCGCGGCACAGCCCCAGCGGGCATGCAGTTCGCCGGCCAGGGCGCGGGTGCCGGCGCGCTGCCGATGCCCGGCTCCAGCGGCTCCGGTTGGGGCGGTTCGAGCCCGCCGCCGACAAACCTTCAGCCCATGGTGGAGCAAGAGGCGGCACCAGCGGCAGCGGCCCAGGCTGCGCCATCGCTGCCGGCGGATTTCGACGCCGCTGCGTTCGAGCGCATCGCAAAGATGATCTTCATTCGCATGCAAGCCGCCAATGACGCCGGCGATCTGAACGACCTGCGGGCCTTCACCACGCCTGAGATGTTTGCCAGCGCGCGGCTGGAAGTTCAGGAGCGCGGCGCTTCCTCGCAGCAAACCGACGTGGTGAAGATCGACGCCCAAGTGCTCGACTTCGCCGCCGAGGCGCAGCGCAACGTCGTGAGCGTGCGTTTTCACGGCCTGATTCGCGAAGAGAAAGACGCAGCGGCGCAAGCCTTCGACGAGGTCTGGCACCTGGTCAAGCCCACCGACGGCAGCCGCGAATGGGCGATTGCCGGGATTCAGCAAACCGCCTGACTGGAAACTCGCTGGGAGGCAAACAGGGGGCCGCCGCCCCCTGTTTGCGTTTTGGGCGGCCCGGCCATTGACAATCGGAGCCAAGGTTTTCGCCGCTTTCACTGTGCCGCGATGAGACATCCCCTCTTCTACTGGGCCCTGGCCGCATCGCTGGCTGCGTGCAGCCTGCCCGCTCCCTCCCCCGGGCCCGCGCAGCCCGCCTCGGCCGCAAAAGGACCGCCGCCGCCCTCCGCCGGGCCAGCGCCCACCGCAGCTGCGCCAGGCCCTGGCGCAGCCAGCTCAGCGCCTGCAGCCACCGCGCCGGGCCTGGGTAAAGCACCGCCCGTCGACGCCATCGATGCGTTCGCGCCGAACCCGAATCTGTACATCGAGGGAATTCCACCCATCCCGAACAGCCTGGCGCGCGAGGTCGCCAAGTACACCGAGTTTCGCGGACACACCTTCGTCGACTGGCACCCGCTGCGCCGCGAGATGTTGGTCTCGCATCGAACGGCTGATGCGCAAACGGCGCAGCTGTTTCGCCTGACAGCACCGCTGGGCGAACTGGAACAGCTGACCGAAGCTTCCGACCCGGTGCGCAACGCGAGTTATGAGCCACGCCAGGGCAAGTATGTGGTGTTCGAGCGCGCGAACGGCGGCAACGAGGCGAACCAGGTCTACCGCCTGGACTTGCCATCGAAGCAGACGACGCTGTTGACCGACGAGACCGAGCGCAATGACATGCAGGGCTGGTTGCACCGCACCAGCACGCTGATCGTGAGCTCGGTGCCGCTGGACAAGACCGCAGTCGCGGGCACGCGCAGCGAACTGGTTCAGACCTTGCGGCTGATCGACCCGGCACAGCCCGGCGTCAGCCGAAAGATCGCCGAGTTGCCCGGCACCGGCTGGTCGGTCGATGCAATCTCCTGGGACGACCGGCAAGCCGCGCTGACACGCTACATCTCCGCCACCGAGTCGCAAGTCTGGCTGCTCAATCTGGCCAGCGGCAAGACCACGCAGCTGCTGCCCGCACCTGGGGCACCCGAGAAGGCGGTGCACTTTGCGGGAGCCTTCACGCGCGACAACAGCGGGCTGTTCATCGTCACCGATCGGGACGGCGAGTTTCGCGAAGTGATGCTGTACCGCTTCGCGACGAAGCGTCTGCAAGCGCTGACGGGAGCGCCGGCCTGGGACGCAAGCGGCCTGTCGGTGAATGACGGCGTCAAGTCGCTCGCGCTGCGCTTCAACGTCGACGGCCGCGAAGAGCTGCGGCTGTTCGATGCGCAGACGCTTCGGGAAGCGCCGCTGCCGTCGCACCCGTCGCTGGCGGCGCTGAGTGCCGGCAGCGTGCGCAGCCTGCGGTTCCATCGCAAGTTGCCCGACCTCGCGTTCGCGGTGGACAGCAGCAAGGGGCCGAGCCAGATCTACTCGGTCAACCCGGCGAGCGGAGCGGCCGAGGCCTGGACCCGCGCGCACGTGCCTTCGGGTATCGAGCTCGGCGGCGCCCCCGACCCGCAAATCGTGCGCTGGCCGAGTTTCGATCAGCGCACCATCTCGGCAATCTTGTACCGGCCGCCGCCGCGGTTCACCGGCAAGCGCCCGGTGATGGTGCTGATTCACGGCGGCCCCGAATCGCAAGCCAAGCTCGGCTTCCTCGGGCGCAGCGGCTACTTCGTGAATGAACTTGGGATCGCGGTGATCGAGCCCAACGTGCGCGGCTCGTCGGGTTACGGCAAGACCTTTCTGACGCTCGACAACGGTGTGCTGCGCGAGGATTCGGTGCGCGACATCGGCAGCCTGTTCGACTGGATCGCCACCCGGCCCGACCTCGACGCGTCGCGCGTGCTCGTCAGCGGCGGCAGCTATGGCGGCTACATGAGCTTGGCGGTCAGTGCGCGCTATGCGCCGCGCATCGCCGGAGCGATCGACATCGTCGGCATCTCGAACTTCGTGACCTTCCTGCGCAGCACCGAAAGCTACCGGCGCGACCTGCGGCGCATCGAGTACGGCGATGAACGCGAACCCGCGATGAATGCTTTTCTCGAAAGCATTTCGCCGACGAGCCGGGCGCAAGACATCACCAAGCCCTTATTTGTGGTGCAGGGCCGCAACGACCCGCGAGTTCCCTACACCGAGGCGCAGCAGATCGTCTCGCTGGCGCGAATCAACAACCCGTTTGTCTGGTACCTGCGCGCCGAGAACGAAGGGCACGGCTTCGTGCGCAAGGAGAATGCCGACTACCAGTTCTACGCCACGGTATTGTTCGTGCGCGCCACGCTGCTCGAATAGCGGGCGGGGCGTGATCGGGTAGGTACGGGGTCGGGTGGCCGCGACGGCGGCGTATCCTCGTCGTCGCGGCGCAATGCCCTGCGACCGAGGAGACATGCGATGACTGTGTGCCCGATTGCGATCGTTGCCGGCTGCCAGAAGTGCCCGGCGTTTTCGTTCTGCCCCTTGAAGTCGGTGCTCGGCGACCACAAGCCCGAGCCGCCGGCCGCTGCCTCAGGGGCGAAGCCTCCCGGCGCCAAGAAGAGCTGAGTTCCGTAGGCGGCACCCTCCGCCCTTTCGGCGCCAGGCTGACGGCGGGGCGGTTCGCAGCCGAGCGTGCTCGGGGGCAGGCCCTGTTCAGGCGTAGCGCTGGCGCGCCAGCGCGGCACCTTGCGCCAGCGCTTCGAGCTTGCGCAGCGCGATGTCGCGCCGCATTGGCGCCATGCCGCAGTTGGTGCACGCGATCAGGCGCTGCTTCGGCACGTGCTGCAGCGCCTTGCCGATCGTCTGCGCCACTTCTTCGGGCGTCTCGACCTGATCGCTCGCCACGTCAATCACGCCGACCATCACGTCCTTGCCTTCGAGCAGGGCCGTCAATTCGATCGGCACATGCGAATGGAAACATTCGAGCGACACCTGCCCGATGCGGCTTCTCGCCAGCGCCGGAAACACACGCTCGTACTGGCGCCACTCGTTGCCCAGCGTGTTCTTCCAGTCGAGATTGGCCTTGATGCCGTAGCCGTAGCAGATGTGCACGGCCGTCGTACAGGTCAGGCCCAGCGCGGCGCGTTCGAGCGCCTCGACCCCCCAGTCGGCGGCGTCTTTCATGTAGACGTTGAACGCAGGCTCGTCGAACTGGATGATGTCCACCCCGTCGGCTTGCAGCGCCAGCGCTTCCTGATTGAGCAGCTCGGCGAAGGCCATCGCCATCTTGCGGCGGTCGCCGTAGAAGCGGTCGGCGACCGTGTCGACGATCGTCATCGGTCCGGGCAAGGTGAACTTGATCTTGCGCTGCGTGTGCGCTCGCGTCAGGCGCGCCTCCGTCGCGTGGACGCGGCCCTTCAGGCGCAGCGCGGCGACCACTTGCGGAACCATCGCGTCATAGCGGTTGTCGCGGATCCCCATCTTGACCTTGTGCTCGAAGTCGATGCCCTCGACGCTCTCCAGGAAGCCGTGCACGAAGTGCTGACGCGATTGTTCGCCGTCGCCGATGATGCTCAGGCCCGCGTCTTCCTGCGCCTTGATCCACAGCAGTGTGGCGTCGAGTTTGGCGGCGGCGAGCTCTTCGCCGGCGAGCTTCCATGCCGGCCAGAGTTTTTCGCTTTCGGACAGCCAACTGGGTTTGGGCAGGCTGCCGGCGATGGCGGTTTCAAACATGGGTGGGCGGGTCAATCGACCAATCAGTGGCGGGCTTCAAACGAAAGGCGCGGGACGAGTGGGAGCGTGCATGCGGATTCGGGCGTTTTGGGTTTCGACGATCTGACCGGCGTAAACCTTGCGCGACTTCTGCAGCTCCACTTCACCATCGAGCCACACCTTGCCGTCCGCGATCATCGCCTTGGCGGCGCCGCCGCTGGGGGCCGTCCCCGTCGCCTTGAGCAGGTCGTCCAGGGGGATGAAATCTTCGCGCAGCTCGAACTCAATCGTCTTCACGGCCTGGCCTCGTCTCGGCAACAGGCGCGATTCTGACCCAGACACGGGGCATGGCTGCCCCGCGCGGCGCAATTTGTTCAGTCGCGGCCGCCGTGGCCTCGCTTGTGGTCGCCGCGATCGTTGCGTCG
This sequence comes from uncultured beta proteobacterium, assembly GCA_963791595.1. Lineage (GTDB taxonomy): Bacteria > Pseudomonadota > Gammaproteobacteria > Burkholderiales > Burkholderiaceae_C > JAEMQF01. Next base: position 156,774 of record CAWBTF010000023.1, read on the forward strand.
ATCGTCCCGATCGTCGCCACGGTCATTGCCATGGCGGCGCTTCTTGCCATAGCCCGGCTCGTATTCGGCGGACCTGACGAAGTAGACAGGGCGGCCGCAGGCGTCATAGCGATGGCAATGCTTGCGCCATGACTTGGCGTGGCTGGGAGGCACGTGCATGTAGACCGGCACCACTTCCACCACCTGCGGCTGCGGCGCAATGATCACGGGCCTGGGTTGCCAGACGGGCGGCGGCGCGCTGGGGCTGCCGATCTCAACGCGACCGTACACGCCGGGCCTGACCTGGCCTTCGACGATCACGTTCACGTTGGTTGCGGAACTCGCGGTCGCAAGGGCGGCGAGCGCAAGTCCGCCAAGAGATTGAATCAGGTTCATCTTCGTCCTCGTGTGGGTATGCCGGCGATGGAAGTTCGCCGCCGCAGCGAAGTGGAACAAAGACGGGGTGGTACCCGGTTGCAGTTTGTAACTGGGCGGGCCGCCGAGCGCCAAAGGCCCCAGCTTCGTCACTCGACACAGGTGTGAGTTCGCGCCTTTTCACACGGTTCGTCGGGGTTCCAAGCGTGAAATGCGGACGGTGCCAGCACCGGAGTATCTGGATGTAACTCTGCTTGAAATGTGCGACTTGCACATTTAACATCTCCATCAAGGTTCCTAACCGAACCCCATCCCGCCCTCGATAGGAGACTCACATGCATCACTTCTCACTCTCACCGGCCGCCCTTCGGCCCCTGCAAACCTGGTTCAAAGCGCTCTGCGTCGCGGCCGTCCTCGTCGGCTGTGGCGGTGGTGGCAGCGGCAACCCGGCTGGAAAGTCCTCATATGCCGTCGGCCCGATCACCGGCTTCGGCTCCATCATCGTGAACGGCGTTCGCTTCGACGACAACTCGGCCAGCGTGGAGAGCGACGACGACGACAACGGCGAGTCGCGCAGCAAAAGCGACTTGAAGATCGGCATGGTGGTCGAAGTCCAGGGCAACGGCACTGACGACTTCGGCCGCAGCACCGCCAGCGACATCCGCTTCGGCAGCGAAATCGTGGGGCCGTTCGTCAGCGCCAGCGTCGACACCACGGCGAAGACTTTCGTGTTGCTCGGCCAGAAGGTGCAAGTCAGCGCGAACACCGTGTTCGACGATTCGCTGACCGCCGCATGGGAGAGCCTGACCAACGGCACGATCCTCGAAGTCCACGGCATTCTGGACTCGAGCACCGGTGTCTATAACGCCACCCGCATCGAACTCGAGTCCGGCGCGAACCGCTTCAAAGTGCGCGGCAAAATCGCGAACCTCAAGACCACTGCCAAGACGTTCGAGATCGGCAGCGCCCTCATCTCCTACGCCAGCCTCTCGCCCCAGCCCATCGGCCTCGCCGAAGGACAGTTCGTTCGCGTGAAGCTCGAGACAACGCAGGTGAATAGCGCCTGGGTCGCGACCAGGCTCAAGAGCGGCTTGCGCAAGCTCGAAGACCACGACGAAGCTGAAATCAAGGGCACGGTCAGCGACTTCAAGTCCAAGTCCGACTTCAAGGTCAACGGCACCCCCGTCGACGCGAGTGGGGCAACCGGAGCGCCGTCACTCAAAGAGGGCGACTTCGTCGAAGTCGAGGGCCGCCTCCAGGCCGGTACGCTGATCGCGAGGAAAGTGGAACTGGAAGACCGCAACGGCAACGCCTCGGGCGAGTTCGAATTCCACCGCCGCATCGCCAACATCAGCCCGAACAAGAACACGTTCCAACTCGGCAGCGATGTCACGATCGTCGTCGATGCGAACACCGTGTTCGAGCGCGGCGCGACTGCCACCAACATCAAGAACGGTGATTGTGTTGAAGTCAAGGCCGTCGCGGTCAGCGGCAGCACGAATCTGAGAGCCACGCTGATCAAATTCGACAACAGCTGCCCGCTCTGACGCAAGCCATCGGCCATCCGATCGGCTCTATAAACTGCGCCCATGAAATCGCCGTCGCCGCCCGCCGCGAGCACCGCGGTCCACAGCCCTGTGGACCCGCTGCCCGCCAGCGCCGGCGCGGCACCGATGGACCCGGCGGCGCTGTTGAATGCACTGCGCGAGTTGCTCCAGCCCCTGGCGCAGCTCGCGGTCGGGCAAGGTGTTTTGCTCGCCACGGTGGAAGAAATGCTGAAGAGCGCATTCGTCGACGCCGCGCGCGATGCCCACGGCAAGGCCGGCAGCGACCGTGTCGTGAGCCGCGTCAGCACCGTCACCGGGCTGAACCGGCGCGAAGTCACGCGGCTGCTGCAAGCCCAGGCGAGCGTTGTCGAGCCCAAACCGTCGCCCGCGACGCGCGTGTTCACGCGCTGGCTTTCCGACCCGGCGTGGAAGAGCGCGGCGGGCGAGCCCCTCCCACTGCCGCGCCAAGGCGCGGCGCCGAGCTTTGAAGCGTTGGCGCAATCGGTCACACGCGACGTGCACCCACGCAGCCTGCTCGACGAACTGTGCCGCCTGGGGCTGGCCCAGCTCGAAGGCGACACGGTGCGCGTGACCAGCCGCAGCTTCGTTCCCAAGGGCGACAGCGCGAGGATGCTCGGCTTCGTCGCGAGCAACGTCGGCGATCACCTGCGTGCCTCCATCGCCAACGTGCTCGCCGACACACCGCCGCACTTCGAACAAGCGATATTTGCCGACGGCCTGTCCGCCGCGTCGGTGCAGGCGGCGCACGAGCTGGTGCGAGCGCAGTGGCAAGGTCTGCTGGCAGCCACCGTGCCGACGCTGCAAAAGATGATCGACGCCGACCAGGCCGCCGGCCACGCCACCGACCAGCGTGTTCGCATCGGCCTGTTCTCTTACGCCGCGCCAAACCCCACGGCGCCGCGCCCCGCGCAGCCTGCTGCCGGGCCCAAGGTTCGCAAGACCCGTGTTTCTCGGAGGAGATCGCCATGAACCCCATCACCTCGCTGCTGCAGCGTGCCCCAGGCGGGCTGCGCGCCGCGCTGTTGCTCGCCCTGTTGGGCGGTTGCGGCGGCGGCGTCGACAGCGGCGGAACCGGCGGCGCGACTGTCTACGCCAGCGGCCCCATCAACGGCTACGGGTCGATCATCGTCAACGGCGTTCGCTTCGATGACAAGACGCCCGGCATCGACATCCGCGACGACGACGGCAATGCGCGCGGCGCGAACGACCTGAAGTTGGGCATGGTTGTCGAAGTGCGCGGCTCGACGATCGTCCCCGACATCTCGGGCGACCTCAGCAGCGTGGCGAGCAGCATCACGCTCGGCAGCGAAATCCTCGGTCCGGTCGAGGCCGGCTCGATCAGCCTCGCCACGAACTCGTTCGCCGTGCTCGGCCGCCCGGTCTACGTTCAACCGACCACCGTCTTCGCCGACGTAAACGGGCTGATCGATCTCGCATCGGGCATGGTGGTTGAGGTCTACGGTCTGTACAACGCGCAGACAGACCGCTTCACGGCGACGCGCATCGAGCGCAAATCCAGCGTGCCCACGAACTTCCGCATTCGCGGCAAGGTCAGCAGTTTCCGCGCGAACCCCAAGACGTTTTCGATCGGCACACTGCAAGTCGACTACGCGACGATAGTTTCGTCCACGCTGCCGGCGGGTCTGGACAACGGCAGCCTGGTGCGCGTGCTCCTGGACGCCACATCCGGCGTCGGCGTCGGTGACATCTGGGTGGCGACCCGCATTCGCGACGGCGTGAGCCGGCCCGACAACGGCCAGCACAGCAAGGTCGAGGGTCTGGTCAGCGGTTGTTTGCCCACGGGCTTCAGCGTCGGCGGCGTCTCGGTCACCCGCGGCGCCGGGACCATCGTCACCCCGACGGGCGCCGATGTTTGCGCCGCGGTTCGCGTCGAAGTCGAAGGCACGTTCAGCAACGGCGCATTGGCCGCTACCAAGATCGAAGTTGAAGACGAAAGCGGCGATCCGGAGTTCGATTTCCGCGGGCTGCTGGAAGCAGTTTCCTCCACAACCCCACCCGCGACCATCAAGATTCAAGGCATCACCGTCGGCTATTCAGGCGCCACGGAATTCATCAACGGTGGCCCCACCAATCTGCAGGTCAATGCAAACGTCCGGGTCAGGGCCATCGTCGTCAACGGCACCCAACTCCACGCCAGCCGAATCGAGTTCAAGAACTGACTCCCACGCTTACCTCCCGCCCTTGTTTCTGCGCAAGGGTTTCACGGGCCTGCCCAATCGGCAGGCCCCTTTTTTTGCCCGCGCCGCGGCGCCGGACGAGCGCAACGGTTCGTGTACATTTGCGCCCACAGTCATACGCAAGACCATGGTTGGCAGAGTTTTCAAGTTCGACCCGTCGCGGTTCTCGCGGCGGGCTCAGTCAGAAACCCCCCGAAACGATTCTTGAGTGTCGCTGCATGCGCCGCATGTGCTGCGCATTCAACTTTTTCTTAGAGGATAGGAAGATCGTCCATGACGACACAAACCGGTACCGTGAAGTGGTTCAACGAGAGCAAGGGCTATGGCTTCATCGCCCAGGACGCGGGTGGCGCCGACCTGTTCGCGCACTTTCGCGACATCCAGGGCGAAGGCTTCAAGACCTTGGCTGAAAACCAGCGCGTGCAGTTCGAGGTCAAGCAAGGACAAAAAGGCCTGCAGGCGGCGAACATCAAGCCACTCTGATCCGCCGCACGCACTTTGCTGAGGAAGCCGCGGAGCCCCGCGGCTTTTTTTCACCCGGAGAATCGCATGAGCACGTTGTCGAGCCTGAGCAACCACCAGATTCGCCTCGCGGCACGCCCTGTGGGCCTGCCGACACGCGCCGATTGGTCTTTCACTACCGAGCCGGTCGACGAGCCACCGGCCGGTGGCGTGCTGATCAAGACCCTCGCGCTGTCGCTCGACCCCGCGATGCGCGGCTGGATGAACGAAGGCAAGAGCTACATCGCGCCGGTGGCGATCGGCGAGGTGATGCGCGCCGGCGGCATCGGCGTCGTGGTGGCGTCGAACCACACCGCCTATGCGGTAGGAAACCGTGTCAGCGCAAATTTGGGCGTGCAGGAGTACTGCGCGATTGCGGGCGCCGACATCAAGCGCAGCGGGCTGTTCAAGATCGACTCGCGCCTGGGAACGCCGAACCAGTGGCTCAACGTATTGGGCATGCCCGGCATGACCGCTTACTTCGGCCTGCTCGACGTCGGCCAGCCGCAGCCTGGCAACACCGTCGTCGTGTCGGGCGCGGCCGGCGCGGTCGGCCAGACCGTGGGACAGCTCGCGCGCATCAAGGGCTGCCGGGCGGTGGGCATCGCCGGCGGGCCGGCGAAGTGCGAATGGGTCGTCAAGGAATTCGGCTTCGACGCCTGCATCGATTACAAGAGCGCCAATCCGCGCGACGCCTTGAAGGCCGCGTGCCCGAAGGGCGTGGACATCTATTTCGACAACGTCGGCGGCGAGATCCTCGACATGGTGCTGGCGCGCATCGCCCGCAAGGCGCGCATCGTGATCTGTGGCGCGATCAGCCAGTACAACAACACCGGCGCGGTGGCGGGGCCGAAGAACTACCTGTCGCTGCTCGTGAACCGCGCGCGCATGGAAGGAATGGTGGTGTTCGACTACGCGGAGCGCTTCCCGCAGGCCGCCGCCGAACTCGCGGGTTACCTGCGCGAGGGCCGCATGAAGAGCCGCGAAGACGTCTGCGACGGGCTCGAGAATTTCCCCGAGGCGCTGCTGAAACTGTTCAACGGAGAGAACTTCGGCAAGCTGGTGCTGCGCGTCGCCGCCGAGTGATCCTGGCGGGGCCAGAATCCGGCCGATGCACCCTGCACGCAGCGGCGAACTTCGGCAACAGTTGGGAATCTGTGACCAAGTGCAACGCCGAAGCGTCGAGTCTGCGCCGCTAGACTTCGTGCGCCCGATTCGGCCCGTACCGGCGCATCCGCGCCGTCGCGACGGCCCACGTGGGCAATCCGCCGCCCACCACTGCGAATGAGCCCGACACCGACCGTCCGTCATTCCGCTGCGCCGCGCGCGCCGATGTTGCTGGCGCTGCTCGAGCAATCGCACGATCTGCTGGCGGTGACCGACGCGCAAGGCCAGGTGATCTGGTCGAACGCGCGCTTTCGCGAGCAAACAGGGTTGGAGATGGCCTGCGGCCATTCGCTGATGAACCTGGCGCCTCCGGGGCCGGCATCGGAGCCGACGCGCAAGGCGATCACGCGCGCCTTGCTCGGTGGCGCGCTGCTCGATGCACCGCTCGAGCTGCGCGACACCGCGGGCCAGCCGCTGCACTTGCTTGCCAATGCGTCGTGCGAGCTGGGCCAAGTGATCTGGGCACTGCGGATCAACAGCAACGCCGCCGCCGGTTCGCTGTTGGCTCAGCTCGAGCAGGCCCAGGTCTGCGTCTGGCGCCACGACCTGAAGAGCGGGCGCATCGAGTTCAGCGCGAATGCCCAGGCCATTGTGCCGGTGGCAGCGGGTGTTCCGACTCTCACGCTCGCCGAGTTTCGCGGCCACATGCACAGCGACGACCTGCCGCGCGACATGCTCGCGGCGCAGCGCGCACTGAGTTCGCCGCTTCCGATCGACAGCGAGGCGCGCTTTCGGCGTACCGACGGAGGCTGGCGCCATGTACTGACGCGTCGCGTCGTCGAGTCCGACGCCAACGGCGCGCCGCTGGCGGAACTGGGCTTTAGCGTCGACCTGACCGCGCAGGTGCAGGACTCGAGCCGCATCTCGGGCCAGGAGCACCGGCTGAGCGCAGCCGCGCAAGCCGCGCGAATAGGCCTCTGGTCGCTCAACATGGCGACGGGCGAGACCGACTGGAACGCGCAGATGTTCGAGCTGTTCGACCTTGTTGGCGCGACACGGGTACCGTCGCTGGCCGAATGGGTGGACAGTTGCGTTCACCCTCAGGACCGCAAACGCGTCTGGACCGTCAGCAAGGACTACCTGCACCAGGGCACCGACGCGTTCGAGGAAGAATTTCGCACGCTGCGCCGCGACGGCAGCATGCGCTGGATGGTGATGCGCGCCGCGGTGAATGACGGCGACACGCCACGCCGCAGCATCTCGGGCATCGTGATGGACGTGACGGATCAGCACAACGCCTTGCACGCGCTGCGCGGCGCCGACGAACGAGCGGCGCTCGCGGCGCGCCTGGCGGGCATGGGCACCTGGGTGCTCGATCTCGCGCCGGTGGTCGAACGCTGGGACGAGCAGATGTTTCGGCTGCGCGGCCTGGAGCCGCGCGACACGCCACCGACGCGCGAAGAGCGCCTGGATCTGCTGCACCCGGACGACGCGCACGTGGTGCTCGACACGCAGCAAGCCGCGCTGTCGGCGAACGACCCCACCGACTACGAATTCCGCGTCCGCATTCCCGACGGCAGCTACCGCTGGCTCGCATCGCGTTCGATTCCGGTTCGCGACGAACGCGGCCGAACCGTGCGCCGCGTCGGTGTGAATTGGGACATCACGGAAAAGCGCAACGCCGAAGTCACGCGCCAGCAGAAGCTGCTCGCCGAACGCGAGAGCCAGGCCAAGTCGCAGTTCCTGTCGCGCATGAGCCACGAACTGCGCACGCCGTTGAACGCGGTGCTCGGCTTCACGCAGTTGTTGCAGGCCGGCAGCGAATCGCTCGGCCAGGGCCAGAGCACGCACCTGGGCCACATTCGCTCGGCCGGCGAACACCTGCTCGCATTGATCAACGACATGCTCGACGTGTCGAGCCTCGAGGCGGGGCGCCTGCGCCTCGAATTGCAGCCCGTGCATCTGAATGCGATCCTCGGCGAAGCGCTGGTGCTGGTGCAGCCGCTCGCGGCCAAGCACCAGGTTCAACTGGAGCTCGCCGCCGCGGCGCAAGGTCATGTGTTCGCCGACCCGACCCGGCTGCGCCAGGTGCTGATCAATCTGTTGTCCAACGCCATCAAGTACAACCGGCCGCAGGGCAAGGTCAGCCTCACGGCACGGATCGGCGAAGCGCATGTGACGCTGCTTGTCAACGACACCGGCCGTGGCCTGAACGCCGACCAGCTCGCGCACCTGTTCGAGCCGTTCAATCGCCTGGGCATCGAGAGGGAAGGCATCGAAGGTGCGGGCATCGGGCTGGTGATCGTCAAGGGCTTGACGCAGGCGATGGGCGGAACGATTTCGGTCTCGAGCACGCCGGGAGAAGGCACGCAGTTCCAGCTCGTCCTTCCGGCCGCCAAGCCCGCCAAGCCGGCTCTGCCTGCGGCGCAGGCGACCGAGCTTGGCGATGCTCCGGCGAGGTACGCCGCGCTTCGCGAAGCCCGAGGCGGCCAGGTTCTCTACATCGAAGACAACGAAGTGAACGTGCTGCTCGTCGAGCAACTGGTGCAAAGCGTCGGGGGCCTGAGCATCGCCTGCGAGCCCGACGGCACGCGTGGTGTCGAACGCGCACGCGCGCTGCGCCCCGACTTGATTCTGCTCGACATGCAACTGCCCGATTTCGACGGCTTCGAAGTGCTCGCGAGGCTGCGCCAGCATCCCGAGACAGCGCGAATCCCGTGCATCGCGTTGTCGGCCAATGCCATGCCGGAAGACATTTCACGTGCAATGAAAAGCGGCTTCGCCGACTACTGGACCAAGCCGATCGACCTGAAGGCCTTCGTCGCCAACTTGCGAGAACTCTTCCCCGCGGCAAAAAACACCTCGCCAGCGTGAGCCGGCTGCGTTGATTCAAGCCGGTTCGGTGAGGAGGCCGCGCTTTTCCAACATCGGCTGCACCGTCGGCGCGCGGCCGCGGAACGACCGGTACGCCATCGCGGGTTCGAGCGAGTTGCCCGACGCGTAAATGAATTCGCGCAGCCGCGCCGCCACCTTCGGGTCGAACACGTCGCCGGCCTCGACGAAGGCGCCGAAGCCGTCGGCGTCGAGCACCTCGGCCCACAGGTAGACGTAATAGCCCGCGGCGTAGCCCGACCCCGAGAACAGGTGCTGGAAGTGCACCAGACGGTGGTTCACGCCGATTCCCGGGGGCAGCCCGATGCGCTGCAACTCGGCGCATTCGAACTCGGTCACATCGGGCGCCTGTGCATCGGTCAACGCATGCGCGGCCATGTCGACCAGCGCCGACGCCGTGTAGCGCACGGTCTCGTAGCCCTGGTTGAAGCGGCGCGCCGCGTGCAGCTTGGCGACCACCGAATCCGGAATCGGCTCCCCGGTGCGGAAGTGCCGCGCGTGGCGCTTCAGCACTTCGGGCTGTTCGAGCCAGTGCTCGAACAGCTGCGACGGCAATTCGACGAAGTCGCGCAACACGTTCGTTCCCGACACGCATTCGAACGTCACGCTGGACAGCAGCCCATGCAAGCCATGCCCGAACTCGTGGAACAGCGTGCGTGCGTCATCAAAACTCAACAGCGTCGGCTCACCCGGAGCGGCGCGCGCGAAGTTGTTGTTGTTGACGACGATCGGCAACGCGCCGGCATTGCGCGACTGCTGGCGAAACGAACTCATCCACGCACCGCTGCGTTTGCTCGGGCGCGCGAAGTTGTCGTGCAGGAACACGCCGATCGCCGTGCCGGCCGCATCGCGCACTTCGTAAACGATCACATCGTCGTGATACGCCCGCACCTGCGGCAACGCGATGAAATGCACGTCGAACAGGCGCCGCGCGCAATCGAACACCGCCTGCACCATGCGCTCGAGCGGGAAGTAGGGTTTCACCGTCGCTTCGTCGATGTCATAGCGCTCCTGGCGCACTTTCTCGGCGTAGTAGCGCCAGTCCCAGGCCTCGATAGCAAAGCCCTCGCCGCGCGAGCGCGCCAGCGCCTGAAGCGCCTCGCGCTCTTGCTCGGCGCGCGCCTTGGCCGGCAACCACACCTGTTGCAGCAAGTCGGCGACCGAACCCTGGCTCTTCGCCATGGTGTCAGCGAGCACGTAGTCGGCGAACGCGGCGTAGCCGAGCAGGCGCGCTTGCTCGTTCCTCAGGTTCAGGATTTCGCGCGCGACCGGCCGGTTGTCGTGCGCGCCGTCGTGTTCGCCGCGTGTCGTCCAGGCGCGCCAGGCCTGCTCGCGCAGGTCGCGACGGTTCGAGAACGTCAGGAACGGCACGATGTGCGAGCGCGACAGCGTGATCACGCCAGCGTCGGCCAGGCCACGCTCGGCCGCGGCCTGGCGCGCGCTGGCGCGAACGAAGTCGGGCAGGCCCGACAGATCCGCCTCGTCGCGCAGCACCAACCGATACGCCGCTTCGTCGGCGAGCACGTTCTGGCCGAAATCCGTTGTCAGCTCGGCCAGACGCTGCATCACTTCGCCGTAGCGGCGTTGCTCAGCCGGCGCGAGCTTGGCGCCGGCACGCACGAAGTCGAGGTGGATGCGTTCGAGCACACGGCGCTGCTCGGCGCTCAGGTTCAGCGCACCGCGCTGCTCGTGCAGCGCGTCGATGCGCGCGAACAGCGCCGCGTGCGTATGGATCCGGTTGTGGTGCGCCGCCAGGCGCGGCGCCATGTCGCGCTCAACGGCTTGCAGCTCAGGCGAAGTCTCGCTGGCGGTGAGGTTGTAGAACAAGGAGGCAGTCCGGTCCAGCAGCCGGCCGCTGCGGTCCAGCGCCGCGATCGTGTTCTCGAAACTCGGCGTGGCGCTGTTGCCGGCAATGCGCTCGATATCGGCCAGGTGTTCCGCCAGGCTTGCGTCGAACGCCGGCGCGAAATGTTCCGGGCGCACGTGCTCAAACGGCGGCAGGCCGTGCACGGTGTTCCAGGGCTGAAGGAGCGGGTTGCTGGCGGCCGACGTCATGTGTCACCTCATGGCTGAGTCGCGATTCTCGGCGAAGCGCACTCCGAGCACAGCGCTACTGACCCTTGCGGATCGCGATTTCGTCTTTTTCATCGAAATCGCGGTTTTCGCAGCCCTTGGCGAACGCGCTGCGCTGCGCCTGCAGGTGCTCGACCTTGGCGTTGAACACCGGTGTCTGTGCGTTGTAGGCATCGAGGCGCTGCTCGTGCTCCTGCACGCGCTTGTTGTATTCGCCCACCGCTTCAGCACTGGTTCGGTCGAGCCCCGCCAACTGCTCTTTCAGCGCCGCACCCTGCTGCACGAGTTCGGCCTTTTGCTTGTCCAGCGCCGCCTGCGCTGCCACGACTTCGTCCGACATCGAACGCAAGCGCGGCTGCAGGTTCAGGCATTCACGCAGCTCGGCACGCGTCAGCAACGGGCCGTTCGCCTTGGTCGGGCCGGGCGCCGTGCCGGTGCTGGTGCCCTTGCCAAGATTCAGGGTACCGGTGCGTCGCTGGTCGGTGGCTTGCGCCACGGCGCCATGCACGCTCAGAACGAGCGACGCCGCGGCGGCGGCGCGCGCAAGGGTGGCATACGGGGTGGCATGTTTGAAGGCTTGCGGCATCGCGCCTGCTCCTTGGGACAAGACGGCGCCATCATGCCACCGGCCGCACCCTGCGGCGGGCTCGTGAAGACCCTGATCGCGCGCCTTGCGCTGCGCGCTGCTCTGCTCTAATGCGCCACCCCGGCAAGACGAGCAGCACACCGCATGGCGTTGAAGGCAACCATCTACAAGGCCAACCTCGCCATCGCCGACATGGACCGCGGCGTCTACGCCGAACAGCAGGTGACGATCGCGCGCCACCCCTCGGAGACCGACGAGCGCATGATGCTGCGTCTGCTCGCGCTGGGTCTGTACCGGCCCGCGAACGACGCGAACGGCACGCTCGATTTCGCCAAGGGAATGTGGGACCCCGACGAGCCCGAGCTGTGGCACAAAGACCTGACGGGACAAATCCTGCACTGGGTCGAAGTCGGCCAACCCGATGACAAGCGCCTGCTCAAGGCCTGCGGACGTGCGCAACGCGTCACGGTGCTGTGCTACAGCGCAGCGGCGCCGATCTGGTGGAGCGGTATCGCCGGCAAGCTGGCGCGCACCACCAATCTCGAAGTCTGGCGCATCCCCGCGCCGCAGAGCCAGGCTCTGGCCGGTCTGGCGCAGCGCAGCATGCAGTTGCAGTTGAGCGTGCAGGACGGCACTCCTGGGTCACCGAAACGCTCGGCGCGGTGGAAGTCACTCCCGAGCGCTTGTTCCCGGCCTGAGAGCGGGTACCGAGGCCATGAACCTGTATCGTCGAACCCGCCTCGCGCTGCTCCTATTCGCTTTCTCAACCATGCAAGTCCTCCACGCCCAAACCGAGACCCCCATCGACGCCAACGCCGACCCGCATCTCTGGTTGGAGGACGTGTCCGGCGACGCCGCACTCGCCTGGGTGCGCGAGCGCAACGCCGCGACGCAAAAGCTGCTGCAAGCGCAGCCGGACTTCGAAACGATGCGCGCGAAGTTGCTCGCGATCCTCGATTCGAAAGACCGCATACCCAACATCGTGCGCCGCGGCGGCTGGCTCTACAACTTCTGGCAAGACGCCTCGCAGCAACGCGGCGTGTGGCGGCGCACCACGCTCGCCGAATACCGCAAGGCGCAGCCGTCGTGGGAGCCGGTGCTCGACCTCGACGCGCTCGCCAAGACCGAGGGCGAGAACTGGGTCTGGGGCGGCGCCGATTGCCTGGGCCCCGACTACCGGCGCTGCCTGATTTCGCTGTCGCGCGGTGGCGCCGACGCCAAGGTGGTGCGCGAATTCGATGCCGTCGCCAAGGCCTTCGTTTCCGGAGGCTTCACGCTGCCGGAAGCGAAGTCGGAGGTGGCGTGGATCGACGCCGATCAAATCTACGTCGGCACCGATTTCGGCCCGGGTTCGATGACGGCCTCGGGTTATCCGCGCATCATCAAGCGCTGGAAGCGCGGCACGCCGCTCGCCGAAGCGAACACCGTGTTCGAGGGCGAAGTGCAGGACGTCGCGGTGGGCGTGAGCGTGGACCGCACGCCGGGCTTCGAGCGCGTCGTGTTCGAGCGCGCGCTCGACTTCTTCAACCAGCGCCGCTTTCTTGTCACACCGAGCGGCAACCAATTGCTCGACATCCCCAGCGACGCGTCGTGGAGTTTCTGGCACAGCGCGGCAGGCCTCAGCGACACCTTGCTGATCGAGCTGCGCAGCGACTGGGCAATCGCCGGGCGCACCTATGTACGCGGCTCGCTGCTCGCCGCCGACGCGCGCGCGTACCTCGGCGGTACGCACGCCTTCGACGTGCTGTTCGCACCGACACCGACGCGTTCGCTCGCCGGCTACACCACGACGCGCAGCCACCTCATCGTCAACGTGCTCGATCAGGTCGCGAGCCGGCTCGAAGAATGGCGGCGCACCGAGCCTGATGCGGCAGGACACACCCGCTTCGTTCGGCGCGACATCGCCGCGCCGTTCCCGGGCACGCTGGCGACGAGCGCATTGCACGACCCACTGCTGCGCGACGACGCCTTCGCCGAGCAGTATCTACTGAGCTACACCGACTTCCTGACACCCGACACGCTGTGGCTTGCGCGAAGCAGCAGTGATTCGCGCGAAACGCTCAAGACTCGGCCGGCATTTTTCGACTCCGTCGGCATGCGCGCCGAACAGTGGTTCGCCACCAGCAAGGACGGCACCCGCGTGCCCTACTTCGTGGTCTGGCCCAAGGGCGCGGCCGCCGCGGCGCCGGGCCAGGGCCGGCACCCGACCTTGCTGTACGGCTACGGCGGCTTCGAGATCTCGATGCAGCCCTGGTACTCCGCCGCTTTCGGCGCGGCCTGGTTCGCGCGAGGCGGCGTGCTGGTCGTGGCCAACATCCGCGGCGGCGGCGAGTTCGGCCCGGCCTGGCACCAGGCGGCGCAGAAAGAGAACAAGCAGCGCAGCTTCGACGATTTCATCGCCGTCGCGCACGACCTGGTGCAGCGCGGCATCACGCAACCGCGCCACCTGGGCATCGAAGGCGGCAGCAACGGCGGGCTGCTGGTGGCCGCGGTCGCGACGCAGCGCCCGGATCTGTTCAACGCCGTCGTGTGCCAGGTGCCGCTGCTCGACATGAAGCGCTTTCACAAGCTGCTCGCCGGCGCGTCGTGGGTGGCGGAGTATGGCGACCCCGACGACCCCGAACAGTGGCGTTTCATTTCGCGCTACAGCCCGTACCACCAACTGCGCCGCGACGCCAAGTACCCGAAGATGCTGATCACGACATCGACGCGCGACGACCGCGTCCACCCCGGACACGCCCGCAAGATGGCGGCGCGGTTGATGGAGTTCGGGCATGAAGTGCTGTACTTCGAGAACATCGAGGGTGGGCATGGCGGCGCCGCCGACAACCGGCAGCGTGCGCTCATTCAGGCGCTCGAATTCAGCTACTTGTGGCAGCAGCTCGGCGTGAAATCCGCGTCGGCCTTGAAATGAGCGCGCAAGACGTTCTCGACTTCTGGTTCGGCGCGCCGGCAAGCGCCGATCACGGCCGGGCGCGCGAAGTGTGGTTTCGCAAGGACCCTGAGTTCGATCGCAGCATCGCGACCCGCTTTGGTTCGCTCGTGGAAGCCGCGCTTGCCGGCGGGCTGCGCGATTGGGACGGCGTGGCGACATCGGCGCTGGCACGCATCGTGTTGCTCGACCAGTTCACGCGCAACATTTACCGCGACACGCCGAAGGCGTTTGCCGGCGATGCCCTGGCGCTTGCCGCGGCAACTGCGATGCTCGAACGCGGCGACGACAAAAGCCTGTTGCCGGTGCAACGCTGCTTCGCCTACCTGCCTTTCGAACACGCCGAAGATCTTGGCGTGCAGCAGCGCTGTGTTGCGCTGTTCACCGAGCTCGCGGCAGCGCATCCGGCGCTGCAAGGCAACCTCGACTACGCGATCCGGCACCGCGACGTGATCCAGCGCTTCGGTCGCTTCCCGCATCGCAATGCGGCGTTGGGGCGGAGCTCGAAGCCGGAAGAGATCGCCTTTCTCGAACAGCCAGGCTCGCGCTTTTAGAGGCCTGTCGGACTCTGCATCTGGCCCGCGCCGAGCGTGCCCGGTTCGTCCCCTTCGTTCGATTCGGCCGCGTCGTCCGTTTCATCCGATTCGCCCCGCAGGGTTCTAGCCACAGCCCACAAACCGCACCAGCCGGCAGCCGCGCCAAGAGCGATGACACCGATGCCCTGTTGCGACAACGCGCGCTCATAGCGCCGGGTCAATTGGTCGGACCCGATCACGATCACATCGCCGCCGCCTTTCAGGTTGTGGTCGATCTGCGAGCGCAGCTCCTCGCCGATTACCAGACCTGACAGGTAACTCGGCAGAGCCTGCGCACGGACCCGGTCGAACAGCGACAGGGTGCGAACGCCGAACGCCGTGTGCAGCAGGCTGCGGCTCGACATCGCGACCGCCACGCCCTGGTCGAAAGCCGGCAGGTCAAACTCATCATCGTCGGCAGGCATCGACCGCGCGAGCAGCGAATGGCGGCGCAGCAAGGCGTAGAACTCGCCCGTCATGAGCGTCGAAAAACTCTGCACGTGGCCCGCGCGCACCAGCGCCCACTTGCTGTGCGTGCCGGGCAGCACCAGAACGCCATCGGCGCGATCGAGCAGTCGCAGCGCGCCGAAGATCTGCAATTCTTCGCCGCGCATCACGTCGGGGATGCCCGCGTGCTGGCACTTCAGCCCGGGGACGATCGCGATGCGCTGCGGCTCCACCCACACCAGGTGGGCGCAGATGTCTTCGAAACGCGCCGGGCAAGCGCAATACGGCGCCTCGATCCAGCCTTGTTTGCTGCCGGCCATGCCGCCGATCAGACACAGGCTGTCCGGCACCGCCATCCAGTCGCCGAAGTGCTGCTCGAAGACCGCCTTGAATTCGCCCGGCTGGAGGCTCGCGACACCGCGTTGGAAGCTGCGCTCTTCGAGAACGGCGCCGTCGGCATCGAGGCGCGCGCCGCGCAGTGCGGTGGTGCCCCAGTCGATGGCGACCAGTGGGGTCATCGGCCAGGGCGCCAAGTTAGCCTGCGCCGCAATCATTGAGCCGAAGGCTCAATGATTGTCCCTCGGCACAAAAGCGCCGCGGCGGCCGACCAGGAAGTCGAGGTCCGCGCCTTGGTCGGCCGGCAGCACATGGTCGATATAAAGCTTCCAGTAACCGCTCGCCAACGCCGGAGGCGGCGCCGTCCATGCCGCCAAGCGGCGCGCCAGTTCGGCGTCGCTCACATGCAGATGCAGGCTGCGCTTGGGAACGTTGAGTTCGATCAGGTCGCCGTTTTGCACCACGGCGAGCGGCCCGCCGGCCGCCGCTTCGGGCGAGCTGTGCAGCACCACGGTGCCGTAGGCCGTGCCGCTCATGCGCGCGTCGCTGATGCGCACCATGTCGGTGATGCCCTTGCGCAGCACTTTCGGCGGCAACGGCATGTTGCCGACTTCGGCCATGCCGGGGTAGCCCTTCGGGCCGCAGTTCTTCAGCACCAGCACGCAGGTCTCGTCGACATCCAGGTTCTCGTCGTTGATGCGGGCGTGGAAGTCGTCGATGTTCTCGAACACGACGGCGCGGCCCTTGTGCACCATCAGCGCGGGCGTCGCGGCGCTGGGCTTGATGACCGCGCCGCGCGGCGCCAGGTTGCCGCGCAGCACGGCGATGCCCGCTTTCTCCTTGAACGGCTTGGCCACCGTCTTGATCACACGCGCATCGAAGTTCTGCGCGTCGGCGATGTTCTCCCTCACCGTCTTGCCGCTCGCGGTGACATGGCCCAGGTGCAGGCTGCTGGAGATCTCCTTCATCACCGCAGGCAAGCCACCCGCGTAGCAAAAGTCTTCCATCAGGTGTTCGCCCGAGGGTTGAAGATTGACGAGGCAAGGCATCTCGCTGCCCAGGCGCTCGAAGTCGTCGATGCCCAGCTTCACACCGATACGCCCGGCGATCGCGATCAAGTGAATCACCGCGTTGGTGGAGCCGCCGATCGCGGCGAGCGTGCGGATCGCGTTCTCGAACGCTTCGCGCGTCAGGATGTCGGACAGCACCTGGTCCTCGTGCACCATCTCGACGATGCGCCGCCCCGCATTGCGCGCGATCACGTTGCGCCGGCCGTCAACTGCCGGGTACGCCGCGTTGCCGGGCAGGCCGACGCCGAGCGCCTCGACCATGCTCGCCATCGTCGAAGCCGTGCCCATCGTCATGCAGTGGCCATGGCTGCGGTGCATGCAGCTTTCGGCGTCGAAGAAGTCCGCCAGCTTGAGCGTGCCCGCGCGCACCTGCTCGCTCATGCTCCACACGCCCGTGCCCGAGCCGAGCTCCTGGCCGCGCCACTTGCCGTTGAGCATCGGCCCGCCGGACACGCCGATCGTCGGCAGGTCGGCGCTGGCCGCGCCCATCAGCAGCGCCGGCGTCGTCTTGTCGCAGCCCATCAGCAGCACCACGCCATCGACCGGGTTGCCGCGAATGCTTTCCTCGACGTCCATGCTCGCCAGATTGCGATACAGCATCGCAGTGGGCCGCAGCAAGGTCTCGCCGAGCGACATCACGGGAAACTCGAGCGGAAAGCCGCCCGCTTCATAGACACCGATCTTCACCTGCTCGGCGAGCGTGCGGAAATGCGAGTTGCACGGCGTCAACTCGCTGAACGTGTTGCAGATGCCGATCACCGGCCGACCGTCGAACTGGTCGTGCGGAACGCCCTTGCCCTTGACCCAGCTGCGGTAGGCGAATCCATCGCGGTCCTGGCGGCCGAACCACTGTTGGCTGCGCAGGTCTTGGGGCTTCTTGCGGGGCTTGGTGCTCATGGCGATCGATCGCTGGTGATGAATAGGTGGCGCGCATTATCAGCGTAGGGTCGCGCGGCGCCCCCGGTAGGGCGCAAGGCCGTCAAAGCCAACCGGCACGCCGGAAGCGCCAGTACAACAAGCCGCCGGCGCAGGCGATGATGCCCAGCGCCATCGGGTAGCCAAAGGTCCACTTCAATTCAGGCATGTGTTCGAAGTTCATTCCCCAGATGCCCGCCAGCGCGGTCGACACGGCGAAAATCGCCGCCCACGCGGCCAGCCGCTTCGTCGTTTCCGACTCCTCGATCGTCACCATCGACAGGTTCACCTGGATCGCGGTGCCGATCGTTTCGCGAATCGCGTCGATCGAGCCGTTGATGCGCGTCAGGTGGTCGTGCACGTCGCGAAAGTACTCCTGCGTGCTCGCGCACACCGCCGGCACGCGCCCGCCGTGCAGCTTGCTCGCCACTTCGAGCAGCGGCGCGACTGCGTGGCGCAGCTCCGTCGCGCGCCGCTTCAATGAATACAGGCGCTCGATGTTCAGTCGCGCCGCGCGCGGCGTGAAGATCTTCGCCTCGATCCCGTCGAGCTCGGTCTCGATCTCGTCGAGCAGCGGGAAGTAGCGGTCCACCACCGCGTCCATCAGCGCATAGAACACGAAACCCGCGCCGTGGCGCAGCAGGTGCGGCTCGCGCTCGCAGCGCTCGCGCACGCCGAGAAAATTCTGCGTGCTGCCATTGCGCACCGACAGCACGAAGTTCGGCCCGACAAAGACCGCCACTTCGCCGGCGTGCAGTTCGCCCCCGACCGGTTCGAGCAGGCGCATCACGACGAACACCGTGTCGCCGTATTCCTCGACCTTCGGGCGCTGGTGGCCGTGGCGTGCGTCCTCGACCGCGAGTTCGTGCAGTGAAAACTCCTGCTGCATCAGCGCCAGCTCGGCATCGGTGGCATCGCGCAGCGCGACCCAGACGAAACAGTCGGGGCGCTTGACCCAATCGCCGATGTCGTCGATGGCGATGTCGGACAGCTTGCGGCCATCCTGGTAGGCGACGCAGTTGATCAGCATGGGCAGGGCTCGGCGGGTTGGGCGTGTGTCGAAGGCCCGGAATCTTCTCATGGGCGGCGCACTGCCTTGATTCGGACCTTGCGTCAAGCCCTTTGCTGCGCCTGCTCACATCTGAAGCAATTGCTCGCTGCCCCCCACGCATGCTCACCGACTGTTCTGCGACGGCATGTAAGCCAGGCGCCGTATGCCAACTTCTTGACGCATTCATTCCGCATTCAGCCTCGAAGATGCGCCACCCCCGATTCAGGGGCTTGTTCGGCCGACATAGGCCGGCGTGTCCAGCGAATCGTGTCCAGTCACTTCGGAGCCATCATGCAGTTCGGTCTTTCCTCCCTTCGCAGGCAGTTCGCCAGGCCCAGCCCATCGCTGGGGTCGGGAGCGGCTGGCCATGGGTGGATCAGCCGCGAAGAAGCCGTCATGGGCACGGCGATTCGCGTCGAGCTGTGGTGCGATCAGCGCCGCGCAGGCGAAGCCGCGATCGACGCGGTGATGGCCGAGATGCACCGCATTGACCGGCTGCTCAGTCCGTACAAGCATGACTCCGAGCTGTCGCTGATCAACCGCGAAGCCGCGGGGCGTGCCGTCCCGGTGAGCGCACAGACGTTCGGATTGCTGACCCAAGCCGCGCGGTTTTCCGCGCTGAGCGGCGGTGCCTTCGACATCACGTTCGCGAGCGTGGGCCACCTGTTCGACTACCGCGCCGCGGTTCGGCCGAGCGCTGAACAGATCGCACTGGCGCGCCAATCCATCGGTTGGCAAAGCCTGATGCTCGCCGAAGACACGCGCACCGTCCGATTTGCAAAGCCAGGCATGCGCATCGACCTCGGCGGTTTCGCCAAGGGCCACGCAGTCGACAACAGCGTCGCGATTCTGGAGCGCCATGGCATTGCCCACGCCAACGTCAGCGCCGGAGGCGACAGCCGGGTCATCGGCGATCGTCGCGGCCGGCCGTGGACGATCGCGATCCGCGATCCGCGCGGCAGCGGCATCGTCGCGGTGCTGCCGCTCGAAGACGTGTCGATCTCGACCTCGGGCGACTACGAACGCTATTTCGAGCAACACGGTGTGCGCTTCCATCACCTGATCGACCCGCGCACCGGAGAGTCGCCGCGCGACGTGCGCAGCGTCACGATCCTCGCGCCCGACGGGCTGACGAGCGAGGCGCTGTCCAAGACCGTCTTCGTGCTCGGCGCCGCGCGCGGGCTGGAACTGATTGAAACGGTGCCGGGTGTCGACGCAGTGATCGTCGACGCTGCCGGCGCTTTGCACTATTCCTCGGGTTTGCTGGCCGGCGCCACGCCGGCCCGGCAATGAAGCGCGTGTTGTTCGAAGTCCGGATTCATCAGGAGGTCACGATGAAACTGCAAGGGAGAAACGCTATGCGCACCAGTTCAACCATGCCACGTCGGCTGATCCGGCGCAGCGCGCTTGGCGCTGCCACAGCGATGCTGGCCCTCGGGCTGGCAGCCTGCGGCAGCGGCAGCGACAGCTCGCTCACCGTGGCCGGCGACGTTCCCGTGGCCTACGTCAAGCGCGCCAGCTCGCTCGACATCAACCCGACCGATGGTGCGCCCAGCGCGCCGGGTGGCGACCTGCTGCTGCGCGACAAGTCCTCGGCCAGCGCCGATGAGCACAACGTCACGGCGAGGTTCACGCTCGGCCTCGGCGACGCATCGGACCCCGAGGTCTCGTACGACGGCAAGAAGATCGTCTTTGCGATGCGTTGCCCGACCGCCAATCCGGTGACGGTGAACGACGCGAACGGCAACCCCGTGCCCGCGTGTACCGGGCGCTGGAACATCTGGGAATACGACATGACCGGCACGACGGGGCTGGCCAACGGAGCGTTCCGCCGCCTGACCGCGTCGACGCAGGATGACGACGTCGACCCGACTTACCTGCCCGCCGGCCGCGGCTTCGTGTTCGCGTCGAACCGCCAGGCCAAGTCGAAGCTGAACCAAGCACTGGGCAAGCAGTACAAGGCGCTCGACGAGTACGAGCGCGAAACCGTGCTGAATCTGCACACGATGGACAACGCCGGCGCGAACATCACGCAGATCACGTTCAACCAGAGCCACGACCGCAACCCGGTCGTGCGCGCGAACGGCGAGATCATGTTCTCGCGCTGGGAACACGTGGGTGACCGCAATCGATTCGCGATCTTCACCGTCAAGCCCGACGGTACGAACATGTTCACCTTCTACGGTGCACAGAGCCCCGGCAACAGCTTCCTGCACCCGCGCGAGATGGACCCGAACGGGCCCTACAACGGCTACCTGTCTTCGTCGCTGATGCCGCTGTCGCGCACACAGGAAGGCGGCGCGCTGATGTTCATCAACGCCAAGGACTATTCCGAGAACAACGCCCCGGCCGACAAGACGATCGCGGCGCTGGGCGGCAACGGCCAGAGCCAGATCACCACCGAAACGAGCGCCGGGCGCGGCCTGTCGCTCGGCGGCCGGGTCACGTCGCCCTACCCGCTGTGGGACGGCACGAACCGCGTGCTGGTGGCGTACCACGTGTGCCAGGTCACGCGCAACGCAACAACACTCCCGTCGTCATCCCCTGCGCAAGCCTCAGCGCCGAGGAACTCGCGATGCTGAACGACGAGAACATGCTCGCCGCCGACGCCGCCGCGGCGCCGGTGCAGGACAACGTTCCGTCGGCCTACGGCATCTTCATGTTCGACCCGGCCAAGAAGACCTTGCTGTCGGTGGCCGCGCCGCCGGCCGGCTTCATGCTGACCGATCCAGTGGCGATCCAGGCTCGCACTGAGCCGGCAGTGGTCGAACAAAGCGCGGTCGACGCGGCGCTCGTCGCCGAAGACAAGGGCTTGATCGAAGTGCGCAGCGTCTACGACACCGACCAGCTGAACCGCATGGCAGAAGCGATGTTGACCGACGCCGACCGTGCCGCCTGCGCACCGGGCCAGCCCGCGATTGCGCAGATGACGCCGGGCGACCCAGCCGACCCACGTCCTTCGGTCGCCGACATCATGCGCATCAAGAACCCGGCAGATCCGGCGTACCGCTGCGCGCCGCCGCGCTTCGTTCGCGCCACGCGCGCCGTCGCGCCGCCGAGCAGTTCGATGGGCCTGGACTCGGCGATCGGCGAAACCGAGTTCGAGATGCAGCAGATCGTCGGCTACGCCCAGGTCGAACCCGACGGTTCGTTCAAGCTGAAGGTACCGGCCGACGTGCCGCTGGCCCTGGCCATCATCGACTCGAAGGGCCGCGCGTTCCAGACCCACACCAACTGGATCCAGGTTCGTCCGGGCGAGAAACGCACCTGCGACGGCTGCCACAGCCCGCGCCGCGGCGCGGCGATGAACTCTGGCGTGGTGGTGAACTCGACGCCGCAGGCCAGCGGCTTGCTGCCGATCTGGCGCACCAGCCATTCCCTGGGCGAAACCATGGCGTCGCTGCGCACGCGGCTTGACGCCACCCTGTTGGACTTCAAACCCGACATGGTCTACAGCGATGTCTGGGCCGACACCAGCGTCGCCGGCGTCACGGCGCGGCCGTCGATTTCGCTGCGCTACACCGGCAATCCGAATCCGACGGACAACCTGCAGACGCCCGTGCCGGTGAACGGCATCATCAACTACCCGGAGCATGTGCAGCC
Organism: uncultured beta proteobacterium; assembly: GCA_963791595.1. Lineage (GTDB taxonomy): Bacteria > Pseudomonadota > Gammaproteobacteria > Burkholderiales > Burkholderiaceae_C > JAEMQF01. The sequence continues at coordinate 178,982 of CAWBTF010000023.1, forward strand.
GATCTGGTCGCGGACTCGCGGCGCGGGTGGCGTTGACACCTGCACGAACTGCCACAGCGACCCGGCCAAGCTCGACCTGCGCGCCAACGTCAGCGGCACGGGTCGCCTGGTCTCGTACGAGGAACTGCTGATCGGCGACCCGGTGATCGGCGGCAACGGCCAGCCGGTGATCGTGATCCGCGACGGTGTTCCCGAGATCGAGCGCGGCGCCGCGGTCGTCGACAACAGCTCGAGCTCGACCAACAGCGCCGGCATCACCCGCAAGAGCCGTCTGGGCGAAATCATGTTCGGCGAAACCCTGCTCGCCAGCGCCGGCGCGCGCACCCTGCACCCGAACCCGCCGAACAACCACGCCCTGATGCTCAACGCCGCAGAAAAGCGCCTGATCTCGGAGTGGATGGACCTGGGTGGCCAGTACTACAACGACCCCTTCGGTACCGGCAGCACGGTGCGCACCGTGACCGCGGTGAGCCAGGCCAGCTTCGCCGCCACCGTGCATCCGATCCTGACCAGCACCTGCGCGGCGGGTTGCCACCAGGCGGGCGGTGCCGGCTCGCCGGTGCCCGCAGGCACGACCTTTGCGCAGAACCGCTTCGTGCTGACCGGCAGCGAAGAGGGCGACTACAACGTGACGCTGGCGATGATCAGCAACGCGTGTGCGCCAGCGAGCAACTCGCTGCTGTCCCGGCCGTCGACCATGCCGCACCCGGCCGGCGCGACGACGCAGACCACCGCGCTGTTGCCGGTGGGCAGTGCGAACTACACGGCGATCCTCAACTGGATCCAGACCGGATGCCCATGACCGACAAGTCTCTGCCCCAGCGGGTGCGGCATCGAAGCGCCGCACTCGGTGTGTGGATCGCCGCAAGCCTCACGGCTTGCGGCGGCGGGGGTTCGAATCCGTTCGACAACCCCGACAACGTGAACAACCGAACGCTTACGGCGGGCCAGAGGCTCGCCTTTGCCTATTTTCAGTACTGCATCCAGCCGATATTGGTTTCGCAGACATGCGCCGCATCGGGGTGCCACGACAGCGTCAACGGAACCGGGGGCGCGTTGCGGCTGGTGGCAGGCGCAACACCGGTACCGCTATCGAGCACAGCCGACACGATCCGCCAAAGCGACATGTACAAGAATTTCTATTCGGCTCAGGGGTCCACCGCGATCGGCTCGCCCGATCAAAGCAAGCTGCTCAGCAAGCCGCTGGTGCGCGGCATGCTGCACGGCGGTGGCCAGATCTTCCAGAACGCCACAGACCCGAACGTCAAGTTGATCGAATACTGGATCGGCCGGCCGACGCCGCAGAACCAGACCGATTCCGAGTTCGCCGCCAACACGTACTCGTCGATGTTCACCCCGGCGTTCACTCCTCCGAGTGTGCCCGCGCCCGGGACCTGCAACACGGCTCCGTGATTCGTCCCTTGCCGCACAGACCGCCTTCGCCGCCTCATGACCCCTTCGAGCGCACCCTTGCGCGCGCCACATCCTTTGACTGCCCTGGTTGCGCTGGCCCTGGCGTGCTCGCTGGGTGGCGCCGGCGCCCCCGCCGCCGCTGAACAGAGCCCCCAGGCCGACGAGATACGTCGTCCGCCCCCCGAGGGGGTTGAGCAAAGTGGCAAAGCCACGTTTGCTCAAGAGAGCCCTCGCAACGACGCTGGGGAACGCGTGCAAATCGCCGACCCCTTCATCGAACTGCGCACCGGACCCGGGCGTGGCTTTCCGGTCTTCTTCGTCGCCGCGCGCCAGGAGTGGATCGCGATCGAACTGCGGCGCACCGACTGGTTTCGGGTGCGCACCGAAACCGGCAAGGTCGGCTGGGTGAACCGAGCGCAGCTCGAGACCACGCTGACCGAAGCCGGCGGCACCAAGACGTTTCGCGACATCGTCGTTGACGACTACCTGAAGCGCCGCGTTCAACTCGGCGCCGCCTGGGGCCAGTTCAAGTCGGAGCCGATGCTCAAGGTGTTCGGCAGCGCCAGGTTGACCGACACGCTGACCGTCGAGGCCACGATCGGGCAGGTGCAGGGAACGTTTTCCGGCACCGACTTCTGGCACCTGAATCTGATGGCCGAACCCTGGTCCGACCAGCGCTTGTCGCCGTTCTTCGCGGTCGGCGCGGGACGCTTTCGCAACATCCCGAACGCGAGCCTCGTCAGCGCGCTCACCACCGACGCCAAGCTGTCCAACGCGTCGATCGGCCTGCGCTTCTATCTCACCGACCGCTTCATCGTTCGCGGCGACTACTCGATCTACACCGCTTTCGTCGAAGACGCGCGCTCGATCGAATACCGCGCCGCGACCTTCGGCCTGTCCTTCTTCTTCTGACGCCTCGAGAGCCAGCCATGCGATGCATTCAACCCCACCTTGGACGGCCCGCGCCGCGCGCCATGCGCACGCTCGGTGGGCTCGCGGCGGCTCTCGCGCTCGCCTGGGCCTGCGGCAGCGCCAGCGCGCAGGCGACCGCGGCGCCGGCCGACCAAAAGCCCGCCAACGAACAAGTCATCGTGCCGGAAGTGGACCGCCGCAATGTGCGCGTGCCACGCCTGCCGTCGAAGGATTTCGAAGTCGGCCTGCTCTACGGCACCTATGCGACGCAGAACTTCGGCTCGAACAGCGTCGCCGGCGTGCGCCTGGGCTACCACATCACGGAGGATTTCTTCGTCGAGTCGGTGTATGCGCGCACCAAGGCCGAGGACTCGGTGTACCGGCGCCTGACCGGCGGCACCGGCGCGGTGTTCGACACCGAATCGGTGAAGCTCGCCTACTACAACCTGTCGTTCGGCTTCAATGCATTGCCGGGCGAAGTGTTCCTCGGCGGGCGTTTCGCCCGGCCAAGCGCGCTGTACTTGATCGCCGGCGTGGGCAGCACCAAGTTCGACCAGCAGCGCCGCCAGACCATCAACTTCGGCTGGGGCGTGCGCGTGATGCTCGCCGACTGGGCAGGGCTGCAGGTCGACATGCGCGACCACGTCTACTCGCTCGACTTGCTCGGCCGGCGCGAGAGCACCCACAACCTCGAGCTGAGCGCCGGACTCACATTCTTCTTCTAAGGCGGGCCTCACCATGCATTCCACATCGTCGACCCGCCTCAATGCATCGCGCCGCGGCGTCCTGGCCGCCGCGCTTGGCCTGACCAGCGGCGTCAGCTTCGCCAAGCTCATGCCGGCAAGTCCGGCGCCGGACTTCACGCTGCGCAGCACCGAGGGGCAGAACCTGCGCCTGGGCGAGCAGCGCGGCAAGGTGGTGATGGTCAACTTCTGGGCCACCTGGTGCGGGCCGTGCCGGGTGGAGATGCCGCACCTGAACCGGCTCTACGAAAAGTACCGCGGCGCCGGCTTCGTGCTGTTCGGCGTGAACGTCGACGACGACGTGCGCAACGCCGCGGCGCTGGCACAGAAGATGGGACTCAAGTTCCCGATCCTGGCCGACGCCGACAAACGCGTCAGCAAGCAGTACGACCTGAGCGCGATGCCCTCCACCGTGCTGATCGACCGCGACGGCCGCGTGCGCCACGTGCACCGCGGCTACCGCGAAGGTTTCGAAGACCTGTACGAGAAGCAGATTCGGGAGTTGCTGAAGTAATGAACGCGCTGCGCAGTCCCCTGTTCATCGTGCTGCTGAGCTGCGCCGCGTGTGCGCTGCTGCTGCTCACCGGCTGCGCGATCGAGCCCTGGGTCAAGCCCTACGAGCGTGAGCGGCTGGCCGACCCGATCATGAAGTTCGCGCGCGAAGGCTTGCCCGAGCGGCACCGCGAGCACGTGCTGACCGTGCGCGAAGCCGGGCGTGGCGCGACCGGCGTGCAGGGAGGTGGCTGTGGCTGCAACTGAGCGCCCGATACTGAGCCGGCGCCTGGCCGCCGCCGCGCGCTGGCTCGGGCGCGTGGCCGGCGCGCTGGGCGGCGCGGCGCTCGCCTGGCCACCGGCACAGGCGGTGAACCTGCCGGAAAACCGCGCCGAAGGCATGCTGCACATCTTCAAGGGCGGCGGCGTCACGGCCAGCGGCCCGGCGCTTCTGGTGCGCAAGAGCATGGCCGACCGGGTCTCGCTGTCGGGCTCGTACTACGTCGACAGCGTGAGCAACGCGTCGATCGACGTCGTCACGACGGCCAGCCCGTTTCGCGAGCGCCGCAACGCCTTCGACCTCGGCGCCGATCTGGTGGTGCGCGACGCGCTGATCAGCCTGTCCACCTCGTACAGCAAAGAGCCGGATTACGTCGCCAAGGGCGTGAGCCTGGACGTCGCGCAAGAGCTGCTCGGTGGCATGACGACGGTCACGCTAGGCTACACGCGCGGTGCCGACACCGTGGCCAAGCACGGTGACCCGACCTTTGCCGACAAGGCGAAACACTGGCAGTACCGCTTCGGCGTGACGCAGATCCTCACGCCGCGCTGGCTGGCCAGCGCCAACGTCGAGGCGATTTCGGACTCGGGATTTCTCGGCAACCCCTATCGCGCGGCGATCGAGTTCGGCGCGCTGGTCCCCGAGCGCTACCCGCGCACGCGTTCCAGCCGTTCGTTCAAACTGCGCGCGATCGGCGACCTCGGCTCGCGCGACGCGGTACGCGCCGAATACCGCTACTTCTACGACACCTGGGACGTTCGCGCCCATACCGTCGAGGCCGGCTACAGCCGCTACGTCAACGAGCATTGGCTGGCCGACGGCTTCGTGCGCATCAACGGCCAAAGCCAGGCGCTGTTCTACAGCGACAACGCGTCAACGCCGTCGACCTACGTCACGCGCAATCGCCAGTTGAGCGATTTGAACAACTTCAGCCTGGGCGCGAAGCTCACCCACAGCTACCACCGCGTTCCCGGCCAATACGAAATCAAGCTGCACGCCGGCTATGAACTGATGCGCTTCAAGTACAGCAATTTCACCAACGCGGGCCAGGCCTACGAATTCAGCGCGCATGTCCTGCAATTCCAGGTGTCGGCCACCTACTGACAGCAAGAGGAAACGAGCCATGTTGAATCGATTCATTCGCAACCCCGGCGTCGCCGATGCCGTGTCGGTGATCGCCTTGTGGGTGGTCTGGGCCGCGCTCGCGCTGCTGGCGTTGCAACCCGCGTGGGCCGCCGACGCGAATCCCGCGCCGCAGACCCAGGCCAAGGCCGAGACCGTCGCCACGGCGGGTCTGGACAGCCGCGTGCAAGACGTGAAGGGCGATGTGATCCGCCTGAACCGCGACCTGCTCGTGCTCGAGGAAGAGCTGCTGTTCCCGGCGAACACGCAAGTGGCGCTGTTCGTGTCGATGGACGTGGGCAAGCTGTTCTCGCTCGATTCGGTGCAGGTCACGCTCGACGACAAGGTGGTGTCGAACTACCTCTACACCCCGCTCGAAGTGCAGGCCTTGCACCGCGGCGGGGTGCAGCGCGTTCACATCGGCAACCTGAAGTCGGGCGAGCACACGCTGACCGCGTTCTTCACGGGCAAGGGCCCGCACGATCGCGACTACAAGCGCGGCACGTCGCTGAAGTTCGAGAAGAGCACCGGCGCGAAATACATCGAACTGCGCATCAAGGACTCGACCGGCAAGCTGCAGCCCGAGTTCGATGTCAAGGTCTGGCAGTGAGTGCCTAGATCCCTATTTCCGAGCACCAGGCCCGATGCGAACCCGTCTCCTCAACCTGCAGCCGCTGGCGAAGCGCCCATTGCCGCGGCGCCTGATCGCCGCTGCCGCGCTGGCCGCCTGCGCCTGGCTGGGCGGCGCCGCGCCAGCCCATGCCGCCGACAAATTTCGCCCGGTGATCGAAGACCCGCACTTCGGCGACTCGCTGTTCCACTTCTACCAGGAGCACTATTTCTCGTCGGTGACGAGCCTGATGGTGTCGCAGCATTTCAACCGCATCGTCAAACACGCCGACGAAGCCGAGGTGCTGCGTGGTGGGCTGCTGCTTTCGTACGGCCTGCACCGCGAGGCCGGAGAAATCTTCGCCAAGCTGATCGAGAACAACGCTCCTGCGCCGGTTCAGGACCGCGCCTGGTTCTACCTCGCGAAGATCCGCTACCAGCGAGGCATGCTTGCCGAGGCGAGCGATGCGCTGGCACGCATTGGCAAGCACCTGCCACCCGATGTGAAAGAAGATCACGTGCTGCTGCACGCCAATGTGTTGATGGCCCGCCAGGCCTACGCCGAAGCGGCCAAGATGCTCGCGAGTTTGCCCAAGGAACACAGCGCCGGCCCCTACGTTCGCTACAACCTGGGCGTGGCGCTGATCAAGACCGGTGAGGTTGAGGACGGCATCGCGATGCTCGAATTCGTCGGTCGCGGCAAGGCCGCCGACGAAGAGACACGCAGCCTGCGCGACCGCGCGAACCTCGCGCTCGGCCTGGCCGCGTTGCGCGAGCAGCGCCCCGACCTCGCGAAGACTGCGCTGGAGCGCGTGCGCCTGAACGGCATGCTCGCCAACAAGGCACTGCTCGGCTTCGGCTGGGCCGAGGCGGAACAGAAGAATCCGCGCCGCGCCCTGGTGGCGTGGAGCGAACTCGCCGGGCGCGAAGTCAACGACGCCGCGGTGCTCGAAGCCAAACTCGCCGTGCCCTATGCCTACACCGAACTCGGCGCGTATCGCCAGTCGCTCGAAGGCTTCGAGGCGGCGCTGGACACCTTCGACCTAGAGGCCAAGGCGCTCGACGAATCGATTGCCGCGATCCGATCCGGTGCGTTGCTGAGCGGTCTGCTCGACGCCAACCCGGGCGAAGAAATGGGTTGGTTCTGGAACATCCGCGTGCTGCCCGACATGCCGCACTCGGGTCACCTGGCGCAGGTGCTGGCACGCCATGACTTCCAGGAGGCCTTCAAGAACTACCGCGACCTGACCTTCCTCGCAGCCAATTTGCAATCCTGGCTGGACAAGCTGGTCGCCTTCGAAGACATGCTCGCGAACCGCCGCAAGGCGTATGCCGAGCGCCTGCCGCAGGTGCGCGCAGCGGCCAGCGAATCGGGCCTGGGCCAGTTGCAACGCCGCCGCGACGCGCTCGCCGACGAACTGGCGAACGCGGAACAGGAATCGAACGCCGCGGCGTTCGCCGACGCCAAGCAGCTCGAGATGCTCGAGCGCATCGCAAACGTGCGCGAGACCTTGGCGCGCGGCGCGGGCGACCCGCAGTTGGTGGAGGCCGCTGAGCAACTGCGCCGCGTTGCGGGCGCGCTGACCTGGCAGCTCGCGCAGGACTACTCGGCGCGACACTGGGAAACGCAGAAGACTTTGAATGAGGTCGATACGGGCCTGGCCGATGCCCGCGAGCGCGAAGCCGCGCTGACGCGCGCGCAAGTCGAGGAGCCGGCGCGGTTCGACCGCTTCGGCCAGCGCATCGTCGAGCTCGCCGCGCGAATCCGCGCGCTGATCCCGCGTGTGGCGGTGCTCAAGCGCGAGCAACAAGGCGAGGTGCAAGAGCTCGCCGTGACCGAGTTGCTGCGGCAGAAGGAACACCTGGCCGAATACGTCACGCAGGCGCGTTTCGCGGTCGCCCAGCTTCATGACCGCGCCCACCTGGCGCAGGACTCGAATGATGAAAAGCAGCCCTAACCCGCAGCTGCTTTCGCTCGTCGCGGCGCTGTTCGCGCTCGGTGCGTGCACGAGCACGGGCGATCGCGCGTCGGACAACGCGCCCACGATCGCCAGCCTGGCCCAGCGCGACATTGAAATCCCTCCGGACCGCGGCATCAAGGGCAGCCAGCAGCAGGCGATTGCCGCGTACCGGAACTTCCTGGACAGCGCGCCGCGCGCCGCGCAGCGCCCCGAGGCGATGCGGCGCCTTGGCGACCTGGAAATGGACAGTGCCGACCAGCGCATCGCCAACGGCCAGGCCAAGGGCGAGCTCGCCGACTACCAGATCGCGATCAAGCGCTACCAGGACTACCTGAAGGACCACCCGAACGACCCCGGAAACGGCCGCGTCCTGTACCAACTGGCGCGCGCCCACGAACAAGGCGGCGCGCTCGAAGTGGCGCTGAAAACGCTGGACCGGCTGGTACGCGAGTTTCCGAACTCGCCCCACATCGACGAAGCCCAGTTCCGCCGCGGCGAACTGCTGTTCACGGTGCGCGACTATGCCAAGGCGGAACAGGCCTACGCTGCCGTGCTGGCGAGCAACGACGCCAGCTACCACGAGCGCGCGCTCTACATGCAGGGCTGGTCGATCTTCAAACAGGGCCGCCTGGAAGACGCGCTGCACCCGTTCTTCGCCCTTCTCGACGCGAAGCTCGGAAATGGCGCCCAGGACGCCCAGGACGCGGATCTCGAGGCGCTGGGCAACCTGAGCCGGGCCGACCACGAACTCGTCGAAGACACGTTTCGCGTGATGAGCCTGAGCCTGGCGAATCTGCAGGGCGCCGACTCGATCAAGCCGTACATCACGAGCGATGCGCGGCGTGCCTACGAGTTCCGCATCTATCACCAACTCGGCGAGCTCTATCTCAGGCAGGATCGCAGCAAGGACGCCGCCGACACCCTCGCGGCATTCGCGCGCCGCGAGCCCAATCACGCGCAGGCACCGATCCTGCAAGCGCGCGTGATCGAGATTTATCAGCGCGCCGGCCTGGCGACGCTGGCGCTGGACGCGAAGAAGGAATACGTCGCGCGCTACGGCACCGGCAGCGAATTCCGCAAGGCCAACCCCGCCGGTTGGGAGCGTGCCCAGCCGCTCGTGAAGACGCACTTGGCCGAACTGGCCCGCCACTACCACGCCAGCGCGCAAAAGAGCAAGGCGAGCAGCGACTACCAGGAAGCGGTGCGCTGGTACCGGGCCTTCATCACGTCGTTCCCCGAGGACCCGGCTGCCGCGCAGAACAACTTCCTGCTCGCCGAACTGCTGTTCGAAAGCGGGCGTCTGCCCGAGGCCGCGGTGGAATACGAGCGCACCGCCTACAAATACCCGCACCACGCGAAGAGCGCGGATGCCGGCTATGCCGCATTGCTGAGTTACGCGGGCCAGGAAAAAGGCGCCGATGCCAAACAGCTCGCCACATTGCAGCGTGCCTCGGTCGACAGCGCGATGCTGTTCGCGAAGGAATTTCCGGCCGATCCGCGCAACGGCCTGGTGCTGACCAACGCCGCCGAAAAGCTGTTCGCGCTGCGCGATGTGGAGCAAGCGGTTTCTGTGGCCGAGCAGGTGCTGGCCTTGCAGCCCGCGGCCACGCCGGCGCAGCGCCGAGTGGCGTGGACGGTGATGGCGCACGTTTCTTTCGACAACGGCGGTTTTGCCAAGGCCGAGAAGTCGTACGCCGAGGTGCTGGCGTTGACCCCGGCCAACGACCCGAGTCGCAACCAGTGGGTCGAGCGGCTCGCGGCGTCGGTCTACAAACAGGGTGAGCAGGCGCGCGCCGCCGGCAACGGCCTGGCGGCGGTGGCGCATTTCAACCGCATCGCCACGCTCGCACCGCAGTCCGCCGTGCGCGCCACCGCGCAGTTCGACGCCGCGGCGGTGCTGATCGGCCTGAAAGACTGGGATGGCGCGGCGCGCTCGCTCGAAGACTTCCGCCAACGCTACCCGAACCACCCGTTGCAGGAAGACGTGGGCGCGAAGCTCGCCGTCGCCTACCTGGAGAAGGGCCACTGGGCCAAGGCGGCGGGCGAGTTCGAGCGGGTGGGCTTAAGCAGCAAGGACCCGAAGGTGATTCGCGGTGCGCTCTGGCAAATGGCCGAGTTGCACGAAAGGGCGGTGGAGAAGGCGCCGGAAAGATCAGCCGACAAGGGCGCAGACAAAGCCGCCGCGCGCGCCAACGCGACCCGGGCTTACGAGCGCTACGTGAAGCAGTTCCCCGATCCACTGGAACCCGCCCTCGAAGCGCGCTTTCGCATCGCGCGCCTGGCCAAGGACGACGGCAATGCGGCGCGCGAACTGGCGGCCTGGAAAGACATCTATCAGGTGGAGCGCGCGGCAGGCAAGGCGCGCACCGACCGCACCAAAACGCTGGGCGGCATGGCGGCGCTGGCGCTCACCGAACCGGCGCTCGAGGCGTACCGCAAGGTGGCGCTGATCGAGCCCCTGCAAAAGCAGCTCAAGCTGAAGAAGGCAAAGATGGAAGAAGTGATGAAGGCCTATGGCGTTGCATCGGAATACGGTGTCGCCGAAGTCACCACCGCCGCCACGTTCCACACGGCATCGCTGTACCGCGACTTCGGCAAGGCGCTGATGACGTCGCAGCGGCCGAAGAAGTTGTCGAAGGCCGAACTCGAACAGTACAACGTGATGCTCGAAGAACAGGCCTTCCCGTTCGAGGAGAAGGCGGCCGAGCTGCACGAAGTGAATGCGCGCCGCACTGCCGAAGGTCACTACGACAAGTGGGTCAAGAACAGCTTTGCCGAACTGGGCGAATTGCGCCCCGTGCGCTACCGCAAAACTGAACGCAGCGAGGTGACCATCGATGCAATCCGCTGACCTGTGGCGCTGGATTTCGCTGACCGCCTTGGGCGCAGCCCTCAGCGGTTGCGCCTCGCTGGGCGAGTCGTTCAAGGGTTTGAAAGAAGCGGTTTCGGGCGCAAGCTCCACCACAAGCAGCCCCGCGGCCGCGCCTGCGCCGAGCGAAGCGGCCGCCGCGACCGCTGCGGGCCGAGCCACGCCGCCAGCGCCCCGCCCGCGGCGCCTTCAGTAGCGACGGCGCCGGTGGCGGAGCCGGAGGCCCCCCAGGCCGATCCCGAGCCGCCGCCTGTGGACCCCGCCGCGCAGCGCGCCTTTGACGACGCACGCCGCGCGATGCGCGCCGGCCGAACGGCGGAAGCCGAACGCGGCTTCAAGGCACTCGCGGTGGCGCACCCCGAACTGGGCGGAGCGCACGCCAACCTCGGTTTGATCTACCGCCAGGCCGGCAAGCTTGCCCAGGCCATCGCCGAACTCGAAAAAGCGGTCCAGGCCAGCCCGCGCCAGGCCGTTTTCCACAACCAGCTCGGCATCGCCTACCGCGAGAACGGCCAGTTCGCCAAAGCGCGCGAGGCGTATGAGCGCGCGCTGTCGCTGGATGCGAACTACGCGGCGCCGCATCTGAATCTGGGCATCCTGCACGACCTGTACCTGTGGGACGGCAAGCGCGCGCTCGAACTCTACGGCCGCTACCTGGCGCTCTCGCCCGGCGGCGACGCGACCGTCGTGAAGTGGGTCGCCGACCTGAAGAACCGCAAGCCGCGCGACGCCATGCTGGCGAAGAAGGAGAAGGAATGAAGCCGTTCATTGCCGGCGCACTCGCCGCGTTCAGCCTCGGATTCGCGCCCGCGGCTTTCGCCCAAGACCGAGCCGACCTCGAGCGCTCGCAGATCATCGGCAACCGCGAGCTGCCCAAGGTGCTGTACATCATTCCGTGGAAAAAGCCCGTGCCTGGAGATCTCTCCGGCCGGCCGTTGACGAGCGTTCTCGACGAAGCGCTCACGCCGCTCGACCGCGACGTGTTCCGGCGCCAGGTGAACTACGACACCCAGGTCCAGGCGCGCCGAGCGCCGCCCGCCCAGCCCGCCGCGCCTCGCTGAAACCCGCACCCTCAATTTCTGCCTTCCGCAACCGATAACGACTATCGACACCCCCTAGGAGCCAAACCATGACCGCCTTCGAGACCGCCGTGAAGTTCTTCCAGGACAGCGGCCTGTTCATTTACCCCAGCATCCTGATCATGGCCCTGGGAATGTCGATCGCCGTGGAGCGCTACATCTTCCTGAACCGCGCGCGCAGCCAGAACCGCAAGCTCTGGGCGAAAGTGCTGCCGATGCTGCAAAACGGCAAGTTCAAGGAAGTCCACAGCGTCGCCTCGTCCTCCGACGCCGCGATCGGCAAGATCGTCACGCACGGCCTGGTGCGCATGCAAAGCCAGAGCCGCCGCGAGGACATCGACGCGGCGATGGAAGAGGGCATGATGGAAATCGTGCCGCGCCTGGAAAAGCGCACCCACTACATCGCCACCTTCGCCAACGTGATCACGCTGGTCGGGCTGCTGGGCACCATCATCGGCCTGATCAAGGGCTTCACGGCGGTGGCGCAGGTGAATCCGGCGGAAAAAGCCGAACTGCTGTCGGCGTCGATTTCGATCGCGATGAACAACACCGCATTCGCGCTGATGGTGGCGATTCCGTTCCTGCTGATCCACGCCTTCCTGCAAGCGCGCACGAGCGAAATCGTCGACGGCCTGGAAGCCGCGAAGATCAGCTTCCTGAATCTGGTGCAGCGCCTGAAGGCCGAATCGGCCGGTAGCGCTGCCAGGTAAGCATGGCACGCCGCCTCAAGAAACACGTGGCCGAACTCGAGGTCACGGCGTTCATCAACCTCATCGTCGTGCTCGTGCCGTTCCTGTTGTCGACGGCGGTGTTCACGCGCCTGTCGGTGCTGGACCTGACGCTGCCTGCGCAGTCGTCGGGCGTCGAGCAGCTCAAGGTCGAAGACCTCAAGCTGGAGATCGTGATCCGACCTGACGCATTGGAAGTGGGCGACAAGATCGGCGGCCTGATCCAGCGCATTCCGAACACCGCGCCCGGCCAGCAGGACGTGAAGGCATTGAACAGCCTGGTCCAGTTGATCAAGGCCAAGTTCCCGGAGCAGACCGCCGCGACCGTGCTGGCCCAGCCTGACACGCCCTACGACGCGCTCGTGCACGTGATGGACGCGGTGCGCGAAAACGTCACCCTGAACGGGCCGAAAACCCAGCGCAGCACGCTGTTTCCGGACATCTCGATCGGCGACGCACCACGCCGACAAGGCGGATCATGAAACTCAGCCCGCTGCAAAAACGCGCCGAGCGGCGCGACCGCAACAAGAGCGGTCTGGACATGAACCTGGTGTCGCTGATCGACATCTTCACGATCCTGATCTTCTTCCTGATGTCGGGCGCGACCGGCGTGGAAATCCTGCCGAGCAACAAAGCGGTGAAGCTGCCTGACTCCACGTCCGACAACAGCCCGCGCGAAACCGTGGTCGTGCTGGTCAGCGGCACCGACATCATCGTCGACGGCCGCCGCATCGCCTCGGTGGCCGACGTGCTGCGCACCGACGGCGACCTGATCGGCAACCTCAAGACCGAGCTCGAGCTGCAGGCCAGCCGCCAGGTGATCCGCAAGGAAAACGAGGGCAAGAGCAAGGCCGTGACGATCATGGGCGACAAGGACATTCCGTACCGCTTGCTGCGCAAGGTGATGTACACGGCGGCGCGCGCCAATTTCAGCGACGTGTCGTTCGCTGTCGTCGGGAAGTTCGCGACGTGAGCGCCGCCGCGATTTCCGCCGTCTCGTTCCGCCTGCCGGCACTGCCGTGGGCGCTGATCCTGGAAGACGAGGTCCGGTTCAGACGAGTCCGCCAGCGCATCCTGATCGTTTGCGTGCTGCTGTGCCTGCTGTTCCTGCTCTGGCCGAAGCCGGTGGAAGACCGCTCCAAGCCCGCGGAACTGCCGCCGCGCCTGGCGAAACTGATTCTCGAGCGCGAGCCCCCGCCTCCGCCCAAACCGATCGTCAAACCGGACACCCCGCTGACGAAGCCGGAAGCGGCGAAGACGGAGAACCCCAAACCCGAACCCGCCGCGAAAGCGCCGCCGGTTCCCGAAGCGCGCCGGCCGCAGCCGAACAAGCCTCCGGGTGAGGTGGACGCAGCGCGGCGCAAGGCCGCCGGCGTGGGGCTGCTGGCGATGAGCAACGAGCTCAACGCCTTGCGCGGTGCACCGATCGCGGTGCAACTGAAGCAAGACATCAAACTCGGCCCCGGCGTCGGCACGGGAACGGGTGTCGGCGTCGGCGCCGGCACCCAGCCGGGCCTGCCGGACCGTGCCTTGATCACGTCCAACGCCACCAAGGGCAGCGGCGGCATCAATACCGCCGGGTTCAGCCGCGACACCGGCGGCGGCGGCCTCGCCGGGCGCGCGACGACGCTCGTCGCGGGCGTCGCCGGCGGCGGAGGCGGTGGCGGCCCCGGCGGCGGTGGCGGCAAGGGCGACGGCACCGGCACCGGAGGCGGCACCGTGAAGCGCGGCGCGAGCGGCAAGGCGGCGCGCTCGATCGAAGAAGTCAAGCTCGTGTTCGAGCGCAACAAGGGTGCGATCTACGCGATCTACAACCGCGCGCTGCGCGACGAGCCGTCGCTGCAGGGCAAGGTCGTGCTCGAACTGAAGATTTCGCCGTCGGGCGAAGTGATCGACCTGCGCATCGTTTCCAGCGAACTGAAGGCGGCCGAGCTCGAACGCAAGCTGCTCGCGCGAATCCGCCAATTCGACTTCGGCGCGAGAGACGTCGATCAGATGGTCGTGACCTGGCCGGTCGACTTCCTGCCGTCGTAGCGGGCCCGGCTTTACGCTGCACGGGCACTGTCCAACCGCGGCTTCGCGGCCGGACAGTTGCGGCCCGTGCGCTCCACCTCGGACGCGGTGCCAGCGCCCCTTCTGAGCACTCTCTTGCACGGGCCGCCGAGCCGGTGTCCCGTTGACTGAGGTGCTACCCACTCAAAGCAGGGGGTCGTGGCACACCAAAATCTCGTGCCTGAAATCTAGACTTCGGGCATGACAAAAACCGCTCGAACCGGAATCCCGTCGTTGGCCCACCTGCTGCGCGCCGGCGTGGCCCTGCTGCTGCTCAGCGCCGGCTCAGCCTGGTCGCAGACCGCGCTGGTGACCGCCGGCTCGACCTGGAAGTACCTCGACAACGGTTCGAACCAGGGTACCGCGTGGCGCGCCAGCGGATTCGACGACTCGGCGTGGCCGTCAGGCCCCGCGCAGCTGGGCTACGGCGACGGCGACGAAGCCACCGTCGTCAGCTACGGCGCGAACGCGAGCTCGAAGTTCATCACGACCTACTTCCGCAAGTCGTTCAATGTCGCCGATCCCGCCGCCTTCACCGGGCTCACTTTGCGCTTGAAGCGCGACGACGGCGTGGTCGTCTTCCTCAATGGCACCGAAGTTCACCGCGACAACTTGCCCGCGGGCAGTGTCGGCCACACGACGCTCGCCTCGACCTTTGCCGCCGATGACGGCGCGACCTGGCAGACGGCGACGTTGCCGACGACAGGCCTGGTGGCGGGCGCCAACGTGCTCGCCGTTGAAGTGCACCAATCGCTTCCCGACAGCTCGGACCTCAGTTTCGACCTCGAGCTCACCGGAGCGGGCACCGCTGGCGGCGGCGCCGTCGTGACGCGCGGGCCGTACTTGCAACTCGGAACTCCCAACAGCATCACGGTACGCTGGCGCACCAACAACCCGACCGACAGCCGCGTCGGGTACGGGCTCGCGCCAACCAGCCTGAGTGCGAGCGCGAGCAACGCGACGCAGACGACCGAACACAGCGTGACCCTGACCGGCTTGACCCCGGACACCAAGTACTTCTACTCGGTGGGCACGTCGACCGCAGCGCTCGCCGGAGCCGACGCCAACCACTACTTCGTCACCTCGCCGGCGCCGGGTGGTCAGCGCGCGACGCGGATCTGGGTGATCGGCGACGCCGGCGACGGAAGCGCCGGCCAGGCCCGCGTTCGCGACGCCTACTCCAACCGTACCGGAACGACGCACACCGACTTGTGGCTGCAACTCGGCGATAACGCCTACGACACCGGCACCGATGCCGAGTACCAGGACCACATGTTCAATGTCTACCGGGACATGCTGCGCAAGAGCGTCACCTGGCCGACGATCGGCAACCACGACACCGCGGATTCGCCCTCGCCGCCGGCAAGCCTGCCGTACTTTCAGATGTTCAGCTTCCCCACGGCCGGGCAGGCCGGCGGCGTGGCGTCGGGAAGCAAGAACTACTACTCGTTCGACTTCGGCAACATCCACTTCGTCAACCTCGACTCGATGGCGTCGTCACGAGCCGCCGGCAGCGCGATGCTCAATTGGCTGCAAAACGACCTCGCCGCCAACACCAAGGAATGGACGATCGCGTTCTGGCATCACCCCCCGTATTCGAAGGGAATTCATGATTCGGATGTCGACATCGAGTCGATCGAGATGCGCCAGAACGCGCTGCCGATCCTCGAGAGTTTCGGCGTCGACCTGGTGCTTTCCGGTCACAGCCACGACTACCAGCGTTCGTACCTGATCGACGGCCACTACGGCCCGTCGTCGACGTTCACGAACGCGATGAAGAAGAACGGCGGCAGCGGGCGCCCGGCAGAAACCGGTGCGTATACGAAGCCGCAGGGGCAGAGTTCGCGCCAAGGTGCCGTCTACACCGTGGCAGGCAGTTCCGGATACCTGGTTGGCGGCGGACCGTTGAACCACCCGGCCATGTTCATTTCGCTGCTGGAACTCGGTTCGATGGTGCTCGAAATCAACGGCTCGCGCTTGGATGCGATTTTCCTGAGCGACACCGGCGTCGTGCGCGACAGCTTCACGATCAGCAAAGGCACGTCGGCGAACCAGCCGCCAAGCGTGAGCTTGACCGCACCGACCTCCGGCACGACCGCCATCGCGCCGGCCACGTTCAACCTCGCGGCAAACGCCAGCGATCCGAACGGCAGCATCCAGCGCGTCGAGTTCTACCAAGGCAGCACGCTGCTGGGCAGCGACACCAGCGCGCCCTACACGTTTGCATGGACCGGTGTCGCCGCGGGCAGCTATTCGATCACCGCGCGCGCCTATGACAACCAGGGTGCCAGCACGACATCGGCCGCGGCGAGCGTGACGGTGACCGCGCCGAACCAGCCGCCCAGCGTCGCGTTGACCGCGCCGACCTCCGGAACCGTCGTCACCGCGCCAGCCGCGCTCACCCTCACCGCCGCCGCGTCGGACGCCGACGGCAGCATCGCCCGCGTCGAGTTCTACCGAGGAACGACCCTGCTCACCACCGACACCACCGCGCCCTATTCGTATGCGTGGACCGGTGTTCCTGCCGGCACCTATTCGCTGAGCGCTCGTGCCTACGACAACCTCGGCGCGGTGACCACGTCCGCCGCGGCCAGCGTGACCGTGAATGCGGCCACCAATCAAGCCCCGACGGTGACTTTGACGGCCCCCGTCGCGGGCACCAGCGCCACGGCACCGGCCACGATCAACCTTGCGGCAACCGCCTCCGACGCCGACGGCAGCATCGCGCGCATCGAGTTCTACCAGGGCGGCACGCTGCTCGGGGCCGATACCACGGCACCGTACAGCTTCTCCTGGGCCGGCGTAGCCGCGGGCAGCTACGCGCTGACGGCGCGAGCTTTCGACAACCTCGGCGCCGCGACCACGTCGGCGGCGGTGAACATCACGGTCAGCGCCTCCACGACACCCCAGCCACTGACGCTGATCGGCAAGCGCTCGGTCTGGAAGTACCTCGACAACGGCTCCAACCAAGGCACCGCCTGGCGCGCCTCGAGCTTCAACGACTCCGCATGGGCCAGCGGCGCCGGCCAGCTCGGCTACGGCGACGGCGACGAAGCGACCGTGGTGAGTTTCGGGCCGAACGCCAGCACCAAGTACACCACCACCTATTTCCGCAAGGCGGTCACGGTCGACCAACCCGGCTCAGTTCACGTCGCTGCTGATCAATCTGCATGCGCGACGACGGTGCCGTGGTCTACCTGAATGGCGTCGAGATCGCCCGCAGCAACATGCCCACCGGCACCGTGGCGTCGAGCACACGCGCGTCGACGGCGATCGGCGACGTGACCGCCGAGTCGACCTACTACGCCTTCACCGTGAACACGGCGGCGTTGTTGGCCGGCGTCAACGTGATCGCCGTGGAAATTCACCAGGCCACACGAGACAGTTCCGACATCAGTTTCGACCTCGAGCTGATTGCGCGGCCGTGATGTTGCGCGCGCTGCTCATCTTCTGGCTGCTGGCCGGCGAGGCAGCCGCACACGGCATGCTCGACGAACAACTGGCCGAACTCAGCCGCGCCATCGCGCAGCGGCCGGGAGACGCCACCCTGCACCTCAAGCGCGCAGAGCTGCACCGCAAGCACCGCGATTGGCCGGCCGCGCTCGCCGATTTCAATGCAGCGCAGCGCCTCGACCCCGGCGCCGCGGAGGTCGAACTCGCGCGGGCGCGCCTGGCGATGGACCGTGGCTTTTGGGGCGATGCTCGCGCGTTGCTCGGCCGCTTCCTCGCGGCGCGGCCGGATTCGGAAGTCGGCCACGCCCTGCGGGCCCAGGTGCACGAGCGCATCGGCTCGCACGCGGCCGCGGCCGCCGCTGCGGCTGACTACGCCGGCGCGATTCGCCACTCCGCCGAGCCGCGCGTCGAGTACTTTCTCGGCCAGGCCCGAGCCTGGGCCGCCGCCGGCAATCACGAAGCAGGCCTGGCCGCCGTGGACGCCGGGTTGGCGCGGCTGGGGCCGCTGCCGGTGCTCGAACAATGGGCCATCGCGGCACTCGTGCAGGCGCGGGGTTGGGACGAGGCGCTCGCGCGCCTGGAACGCTTGATCGCCAGCGCGCCACGCAAGGAAACCGCGCTGACGCAGCGCGCCGACATCCTGGCACTCGCCGGGCGCGCGGCCGATTCGCGCGCCGCGTTCGAGGCGGCACGCGCGCATTGGGACCAGCTGCCGGAGCGCATTCGCGCGACCCAGGCGATGCTCGATTTGCGACAGCGCATCGACGCCGGCCTCTCCCAGACGCACGCCGCGGCTCGCATCGAGTAGCCCTCGCGTCGACTCGCGGATTCGGTTTTCGGGTCTGATCTAAGCTGCGGGCACGCGCCCGCCGGGCCGCCTCGGCCCAAAGGGTCCACTTGTTTTGGACCCAGGCGAGTTCCGGAGTGCACAGCCCGAAGGACCGCCAGTGACCGCCTTGCCCGAACGCATCGTCTGCCTCACCGAAGAACCGACCGAGGTGCTGTATGCGCTCGGCCAGGAACACCGCATCGTCGGCATCTCGGGCTTCACGGTGCGCCCGGCGCGGGCGCGCGCCGAGAAAGCCGCGCATTTCGGCGTTCACGAGCGCGAAGATCGATCGCATCGTCGAACTGAAACCCGATCTGGCGATCGGCTTTTCCGACATTCAAGCGGACATCGCCGCGGCGCTGATCAAGGCCGGCGTCGAGGTGTGGATCGCGAACCACCGTTCCGTCGAGCAGATCCTGGGCTATGTGCAGCGCCTCGGCGCGATCGTCGGCGTGGCCGACGCGGCGCGCGAGTACGCGGCGCAACTCCAGGCCGGCATCGCACGCACGCTCGATGCGGCGGCGAAGTTGCCGCGCCGGCCGCGTGTCTACTTCGAGGAATGGGACATGCCGCCGATCAGCGCGATCCGCTGGGTCAGCGAGTTGATCGGCATCGCCGGCGGCGACGACATTTTCCCGCAGCGTGCTGCCGCGTCGCTCGGCAAGGACCGCATCATTGCCGACCCGCTGGAGGTGGTGCGCGCCGCGCCCGACATCATCATCGGCTCGTGGTGCGGCAAGAAATTCCGCCGCGAGCAGGTCGCCGTGCGCGAAGGCTGGGCGCAGGTGCCCGCGGTGCGCGACGGCGAGTTGCATGAAATCAAGTCGCCCTTGATTCTTCAGCCCGGTCCCGCGGCGCTGACCGATGGCTTGGCGGCGCTGCACACGATCATCGCGCGCTGGGCGGCGCGCCATTGACGGCAGCGCGACACGCCATCCGCCTGCAAAATCGAAGTCCAACGCACCACAGGAGATTCACCATGACCGTGCACCGCCCCAGCATCGCCGACAAGCGCCGCAGCTTTCACGAGATGCACGCGTCAGGCTGCTTCGTCATTCCCAACCCCTGGGACGTGGGCAGCGCACGCTACCTGCAAGGTCTTGGCTTCAAGGCCTTGGCGACGACGAGTTCGGGCTTCGCCTGGTCGCAAGGCCACGCCGACAACGGCATCACGCGCGACATGGCACTTGCCCACTTGCACGAGATCGTCGCGGCGAGCGATGTGCCGGTGAACGCCGACTTCGAAAGCGGCTTCGCGCGCGACGCCGCGGGCGTTGGTGAAAGTGTTCGGCTGGCAGTGGAATCGGGCGTTGCCGGCCTGTCAATCGAAGATTCGACCGGCGATGCCAACCGGCCGCTGTTCGAGATCGACGAAGCCGTGGCGCGTTTGCGCGCCGCGCGCCAGGCGATCGACAAGGCCGGCGGCGACGCGCTGCTCGTCGGGCGCGCCGAATGCTTCCTCGTCGGCCGGCCCGACCTGGCCGAGACGATCGCGCGGCTGAAGGCCTACGCGGCAGCCGGCGCCGATTGCCTGTACGCGCCGGGGCTGCGCACGCCGGAGCAGATCTCGGCCGTCGTTGCCGCCGTGGCGCCCAAGCCGGTGAACCTGCTGGTCGGATCGGCGAGCAGCTTGACCGTACCGGCGATCGCCGCGCTCGGCGTGCGCCGCATCAGTGTCGGCGGTGCCTTGGCGCGCTCGGCCTGGGGTGGTTTCATGCGTGCGGCGAAGTTGCTGGCGGAGCAAGGCCGGTTCGACGGATTCGCCGATGCGGCGCCGGGCGGCGAGCTGAACGCCTTCTTTGCCGCCGACTTGCACCAACGCGGCCACGGCTGACAGCCCGCGCTCGCCGCCGCCGCTGGGCAACCGCCAGCTCGCTTCTCAGCGCTTGCGCGCCAGCGTCAAGCCATCGCCGACGGTCAACATCGCGAGGTCGATGCGCGCATCGTCATGCAGCTTCGCATTCAAGGCTTGCAGGGCAGCGGTGTCTTCGCTTTGCGCCGGGTGCGCGACGGCGCCGCTCCACAGCGTGTTGTCGATCGCGATCAGGCCGCCAGGCCTGCACCAGCTTCAGGCATCGCTCGTAGTAGGCGTCGTAGTTCGCCTTGTCGGCGTCGATGAACGCAAAGTCATAGGCGGCCGCTTCGCCCGCGACCAAGCGCGCATCGAGCGTTGCCACGGCCGGCGCCAGCACGAGTTCGATCTTGCGCTCCACGCCGGCCTGCTTCCAGAACGGCCGGCCGATGCGCGTGTATTCATCGCTGATGTCGCAGGCCAGCAGGCGGCCATCGGCAGGCAGCGCCAGCGCGACCGAGAGCGCGCTGTAGCCGGTGAAGGTGCCGATCTCGAGCGTGCGCCGCGCGCCGATCAACTTGACGAGCAGCGCCATCAACTGGCCCTGGTCGGGCGAAATCTGCATGCCGGCGTGGGCATGATGGCGTGTCGCCTCGCGCAACGCGGCTTGCGTCGGATGCTCGCGCAGGGAGTTGTCAAGCAGGTACTGGAACAGCGGTTCGTCGATTTGGATGGTGCGCAGCGTCATGGGGCCCTCGTCGCGAGACGCTGCATTGTGCGCGTCGGCAGCACAGCAGCTGCAGGTGCACGCCCGAACCAGATCTGGGGTCGCGATGGCTCGCCATTTCGCACAATCGGCCGCGCCATCTGCGCCCTCGCCTTCGTGCGTGCGTGTGAAACTCGTGCCCCTTCCTCGGGAGAACCCACATGCTCAAACGCCAAGCTGCATCGAGATGTTTCGCTTTCATGCTTTGCCTGACCCTGTTGGCCGGCTGTGCGGGCAGGACCGTGCTCGTTCGAGTTCCGCCACAGGTCGACATGAGCGCCTACCCCACGACGGGCATCGTCGAATTCACATCGAATGCCGATCCGGCACTCGGCCAACACGCGTCGCGCCAGTTCCAGGAGAGTGTGCAGGCCGCCCAGCCCGGCACGCGCTTCATCGAACTCGGCACTCGCGAGGAAGTGCTCGAGGCGATCGGCGCGAGGCAATTCGATGCCCAGGCGATCCGCAAGATCGGCGCGAAGTACGCCGTGGACGCCGTGTTTGTCGGCGATCTGATCTATTCGGAACCGAAGTTCGACGTCAACGTGATCGACCCCGTGCGCATGCAGGCCGCAGTCAAGTCGGAAGTCAAAGGCGATCTGTCGAGCAAGCTCCTGGAAACGAAGTCAGGCGCCAGCGTCTGGAGCAGTTCCTCTTGGGCCAAGCGGCAACTCGGAAGCGTGCGCGTGTCGGCCGAAACCGGGGTCAGCGGGCGCATGTCGAGCGCAAACCCGCGTGACGAGATGGTGCCGGACATGGTGCATCACCTGACCCACGCGTTCCGCTCGACGTCGGTCCGGCAACGGGTGGAATAGCCAGTCAGCGCCGGCGGGCGCGCGTGGGCGCGCTCAAATCGTGGCGAGCGCCTGGGCCAAGTCGGCGCGCAAGTCGCCCAGGTCTTCCACGCCGACCGACAACCGCACCAGCGCGTCGCCGATGCCGAGCTTGGCGCGCGTGGCGGCGGGAATCGTCGCGTGCGTCATGATGGCGGGGTGCTCGATCAGGCTTTCCACGCCGCCCAGGCTCTCGGCGAGCGAGAAAATGCGCACCGCCTCGAGGAAGCGCCGCGCACCGGCCAGATCGGTCTTCAAGTCGAGCGAGATCATGCCACCGTAGCCTCCCGTCGACCCCGAGCCCGAGCCCTGGCCCAGCATCTGGCGCCGCGCCAGCGCGTGCTGCGGGTGCGATTCCAGGCCGGGGTAGCGCACGCGCGCGACCTTGGGTTGCGCCTCGAGCCACTGCGCCAGCGCGAGCGCATTGCTGCAATGGCGCTCCATGCGCAGCGCGAGCGTCTTCACGCCGCGCAGCGCGAGAAAGCTGTCGAACGGCCCGGCGATCGCGCCGACCGCGTTCTGCAGAAACTCCAGGCGCTCGCGCCACTCGGCTTGGCGCGGCTCGGCGCCGACGATCGCCACGCCGCCGATCACGTCGGAGTGGCCGTTCAAGTACTTCGTCGTCGAATGCACGACGATGTCGAAGCCCAGTTCCAGCGGGCGTTGCACCCAGGGGCTGGCAAAGGTGTTGTCGGCCACCGCGATCAAGTTGTGCTCGCGCGCGATCTGCGCCAGCGCCGACAGATCGGCAAGCTTGAGCAGCGGGTTGCTCGGCGTCTCGACCCACAGCACGCGCGTTTTCGGCGTGATCGCGGCGCGCAACGCGTTCAGGTCGGACAGGTCGACGAAGGAGAAGCGGGTTCCCGCGCTGCGCGTGCGCACACGCTCGAACAGGCGGTAAGTGCCGCCATACAAGTCGTCGCTCGCCACGACATGCGAGCCGGCGTCGACGAGTTCGAGCACGGTGGCGATCGCCGCCAGGCCGGAGGCGAACGCAAACGCCTGCGCGCCGCTTTCCAGGTCGGCGACGCAGCGCTCGAAGGCAAAGCGCGTCGGGTTGTGGGAGCGGCCATAGTCGAGCCCCTTGTGCACGCCGGGGCTCGTCTGCACGTAGGTCGACGTCGCATAGATCGGCGGCATGATCGCGCCAGTGCTCGGGTCGGGCGACTGGCCGGCGTGGATCGTCCGTGTCGCGAAATTGGCCTTGGCCGCCACAGCGGTGTCCTTGTCGCGTTTCATCGTTTCGCCTTTCGCAGATGGTTCAGCAGATCGAAGCGCGTGATCAGGCCGTGGAAGCCGGTTGAATCGGCAATGATCGCGACCAGCCCGCTCGCGAGCACGCGCCGCAGCGTCGCCAGGTCGGCGCTCGGCGCGAGCGTTTGCAAGGCCGTGCTCATCGCGCTGCGCACCGGTTGACTGTAGCGCGACGCGTCTTCCTGCACGTGCAGCAAGAGGTCGGATTCGTCGATCACGCCGGCCAGAGCGCCGCCTTCCAGCACCGGCAGCTGCTGCACATCGGCCAGGCGCATGCGCTGGAACGCGACGAGCAGCGTGTCCTGCGGGCTCACGCTGACCACGCTGCCGTCTTCGGTGCGGCGCGCGATCAGGTCGCGCAGGTCGCCATAGACGCGCTGCTTGAGCAGGCCTTCGTCGATCATCCACGCGTCGTTGTAGACCTTGCTGAGATACCGTGTGCCGGTGTCGCACACCAGGCTGACGACGCGCTTCGGCTCGGTTTGCTCCCGGCAAAAGCGCAGCGCCGCGGCAAGCAGCGTGCCGGTGGACGAACCACCGAGCAGCCCCTCGGCCTTGAGCAGGGCGCGCGCGGCGGCAAAGCTCTCGTCGTCGGGGATCGAATAGGCGTGTTTCACCGACGAAAAATCGCAGATCGACGGCACGAAGTCCTCGCCAATGCCCTCCACCGCCCACGAGCCCGGCGGCCCATGCTTGCCGGTCAGGATCAGGTCGCGCAGGATCGATCCCACCGGGTCGGCGAGCACGAATTCGAGTTGCGGCTGGACCCGTTTGAAGAAGTTCGTCAGGCCCGTCAGCGTGCCGCCCGAGCCGACGCCGACGACGATGGCGTCGAGTTCATGGCCGCATTGCTGCCAGATTTCCGGGCCAGTGGACGTTTCGTGCGCCAACGGGTTGGCCGGGTTGTTGAATTGGTCGGCGTAAAAGGAACCGGGAATTTCCTTCGCCAGCCGCGCCGCGTAGTCCTGGTAGTAGGCGGGGTGGCCCTTGCCGACGTCGCTGCGCGTCAGGTGCACCTCGGCGCCCAGCGCTTTGAGGTGCAGCACTTTTTCGGTCGACATCTTGTCGGGAACGACGAGCACCACGCGGTAGCCCTTGGCGCGTGCGACGAGCGCCAGGCCCAGGCCCGTGTTGCCGGCAGTCGCCTCGATCACGGTGCCGCCTGCACGCAAGCGCCCGTCGCGCTCGGCGGCTTCGATCATCGAGCGGCCGACCCGGTCTTTCAGCGAGCCACCGGGGTTTTGCGACTCGAGCTTCAGCAGGAGCGTGCAAGGACCGGTGTCGATGCGGGTGACGGGGACCAGCGGCGTATTGCCGATCAGGTCGAGGACGGCGGGGTGGGGAGTGCGCTGCATGAGCGCGTTTATCGGAGTGTCGGCGGAGTCTGTCAACCGCCAACGCGACCCAGCGGCCGGGACATCCGGCACTATTGCCCTAGGAGCCTGGGCGGCACTGGTATTCTTCTTTCCAAGCCTCCTCGCTCGAACTCGAAACCGGCCACCCATGAAAGAAGAAAGCTTCACGACGCGCATCGTGCACTCCGACCGGCGCTTCGGCGTCGAGCACGGCGGCATCCACAAGCCGGTGCACAGCTCGGTGCAGTACGGTTTCGAGCGCGCCGAAGACCTGATCGGCGTGTTCCAGGGCACGTTGAAGAACCACTTCAACTACGCACGCCAGGGCACACCGAGCACCGCGGCGCTGGAAGCGCTGATCACGAACCTCGAACAGGGTCGCGGCAGCGTCTGCTTCGCCACCGGCATGGCGGCGCTCGCCGCCGTGTTCCTGACCTTGTTGCGCGCCGGAGACCACATCGTGTCAAGCCACCGCGTGTTCGGCAACACGAACAGCCTGTTCGGCACGCTGGGCGATCTCGGCATCGCCATCAGCAAGGTCGACGCGGGCTCGGTCGCAGGCGTGGAAGCTGCACTGAAGCCGGCGACGCGCATCGTGTTCGTCGAGACCATCGCGAACCCGGGAACGCAGATTCCGGATCTGGCGGGAATCGGCGAACTGTGCCGCCGGCGCGGCCTGCTCTACGTGGTGGACAACACCGTCACGTCGCCGGTGCTGTTCCTGCCGCGCAGCGTGGGTGCGGGCCTGGTGGTGAATTCGCTGACGAAGACGATTGCCGGCCACGGCGCCGCGCTCGGCGGCGCGGTCACCGACACGGGCCTGTACGACTGGAGCGACTACCCCAACATCTTCGAGAACTACCGCCAGGGAGACCCCGCCGGCTGGGGTCTGCAACAGATTCGCAAGAAGGGCTTGCGCGACATGGGCGGGGCGCTTTCTTCCGAGCAGGCGCACCAGATTGGGCTGGGCGCGGAGACCTGCACGCTGCGCGTCGCGCGCAGCAGCGCCACGGCGTTGGAGCTCGCGCGCTTCCTGCAATCGCACCCGCGCGTCGCGGCGGCGCATTACCCGATGCTGGAAACGCATCCGCAGCACGCTCGGGCGCGCGAACTCTTCGGCGCGGGCTCGTGGCTGATGGCGTTCGAGCTGCGCGACCCGGACTCGATGCTCGCGGTGCTGAACCGCATGCAGCTCGCGATCAAGGCGACCGGCATGGGCGACACGCGCACCCTCGTGCTTCCGGCCGCGCAGACGATCTACTGGGAGATGGGCGCAGCTGCGCGCGCCGCGATGGGCATCGCCGAGGGCTTGATCCGGGTTTCGGTGGGCCTGGAAGATGCGCAAGACCTGATCGCCGACTTCGAACAGGCCTTGGGGTGAACCGCAGCGATCGGCACTGAGCGAGACCACCCTATGCAGCTCCTTCGCACCGTGACCGCGCTGCTGCTCTGGGCGCTGCTGGGCGCGGCGGCGGGCAGCGTGCACGCCGCACCGATGACACGCGCCCAGGCGCTGGCCGCGCTCAGCCACAGCGAGTCCGAGCAGCGTCTGGCGGGCGTGCGGCGCCTGGCCGAGATCGGCACGATGGCCGACGCCGACCGCCTGCTCGCAACCCTCACCGACGCCGACGAGGGCGGCCGCGTGATCACCGCCGCCGCCGTCTGGCAGATCTGGAGCCGCTCGGGCGACGCCGCCATCGACAAACTGTTCGCGCGCGGCGTCGAGCAGATGCAATCGGCGCAGCTCAACGAGGCGCTGGCCACGTTCGACCAGATCGTGCGCCGCAAGCCGGCGTTTGCCGAGGGCTGGAACAAGCGCGCCACGGTCTACTTCATGCTCGGGCGCAACGCCGAGTCGCTGAAGGATTGCGACGAGGTGCTCAAGCGCAACCGCAATCACTTCGGTGCCTTGTCCGGCGCCGGGCAAATCCACCTGCAGTTGGGCAACCCCCAACAAGCGCTGGAGTTCTTTCGCCGCGCGGTCGAGGTCAACCCCGCCCTGGAAGGACCGGCGAGCATGATTCCGCTGCTCGAGCAGCTGCTGCAGGAAAAGACGCAGAAGTCGATCTGACCGCAGCGCGTCTTGCCGCCCAGGCCCTCGCTCCGAGCCCTGGCCGCGTGGGGTGATTCGCGGTGTATTTCCACGGCTTTTCGGGCGATAGACGCCTGCACATCGGCCTCAACATCTCGACCGAGCGGGGTGTGGTGCGGCGCATCGCCGCTGCATCGCTTTTCACGCCTCGCCGGATCATGAAGCCCGAAGCGTCTCACTCCGAAACCAGCAACGCAGTCGTCTCCGCCAGCCCGACCCCGACGACCCCGTCCGCTGGGACGGTGGCGCGAGCGGAACGATATTCGCGCAGCAGTGCCGTGCTCGTCTTGCAGGCCCGTGCACTGGCGCACGAGCACTTTCGTTCGGCGGCGGCCGCGGTGGTCACGGAACTCGCGCAGCGGCTGGGCTGCGAGCGCGTCAGCATCGGCTTGTACCGGCAGGGGCGGCTGCGCATCGGCGCCATATCGGGCGCGGCCGACATCCGCTCGCAGCAGAACATCGTGCGCGCCATCGTTGCGGCGATGGAAGAGGCAATCGACCAGAACGGCGTCGTCGTTCATCCGCTGCCGTTCGGCAGCTCGCCTTCGGTAACGCTCGCCCACGCCGAGCTTTCGCATGCGAACGGCCAGCTGTCGATCTGCAGCGTCCCCATCGTCGGCCGCAACCGCGCTTACGGCGCGCTGCTGTTCGAGCGCCGCGAAGCCTTCGACCCCCGCAGCGTCGAAGCGGCGAAGGACGCGGCGACGTTCGTCGGCCCGGTGCTCGAGCTCAAGCATCGCATCGACCAACCGCTGAGCGGGCACATCGTCGACGCGGTAACGCCCCGTCACGGCAAGGCCAGCCTGCTTCGGCCCGGTGTCTGGCAGCTCGGCATCGCGACGCTGGTGCTGGCGCTTGTCGGGGTGGCGTTCTGGCCGGCGAGCTTTCGCATCGTCGCGCCGGCGCGAGTTGAAGGCGAGGGGCAACGCATCATCGCGGCACCCGTCGACGGCTTCATCCGAACCGTGATGCTGCGCCCCGGCGAGACCGTGCGGGCCGGCCAGGTGCTGCTCACGCTCGACGATCACGACCTCGCGCTCGAGCGCGACAAGTCGAATGCCGAAATCGCGCAACTCGACAAGCAGTACGGCGATGCGCTGAACAAGGACGACGCGGCGTCGATTGTCATCGCCCGCTCCAAGCTCGAGCAGGCGCAGGCCCAACTCGAGCTGATCCAGCTGCAACTCGATCGGGTGCAGCTCAAGGCCCCCTTTGACGGCGTGCTGCTGTCGGGCGACCTGGCGCAGTCGATCGGCATGCCGGTCAAACGCGGCCAGGAGCTGATGACGATCGCCCCCGATCGGTCGTTCCGCATCGTCGCGGAAGTCGATGAGCAAGACGTTGCGGTGCTGCGCAACGGTCAGTCCGCCCAGGTTCTGTTCGGTGCCTTCGCGCAGGAGTCGCTGGCGGCCAGGGTCACGCGCATCGCGCCGGTGGCGACGACGCTGGACGGCCGCAATGTGTTCGAGGTCGACGGCCGCATCCAGGGCTCCACCGACGCACTGCGCCCGGGCCTGCGCGGCGTCGTGCGCATCGACATCGAGCCCAGCACGCTCGGCCGGATCTGGTGGCACCGCGCGAGCCAGTGGTTGCAACGCACGCTGTGGCGGGTGTTGGGGTGAGCCGATGAGCACGAAGCCGCCGGCGCAGCGGTGTGCCGCACACGAGGCGTCGGATTGACCGAGCCGCTGCTGTCCCAGGACTGGTACCGCGTCGCCCACATGCGCCCGCGGCTGCGCAGCGGCGTGCGCGTCTCGCGCCAGCAGGTGCGGGGCGAAACCTGGTATGTGTTGTCAGACCCCGTCTCCGGCCGGCACCACCGGTTCAACGATATCGCCTACGCGCTCATCGGCAGTTGCGATGGCCAGGCCACGCTCGACGAGGTCTGGGCAGCGCGAGTCACCGTCGACGGCGACAACGCGCCGTCGCAGGCGGAGGCGATCCGGGTGTTTTCCCAGGCCTTCGCCGCCAACCTGTTCATCGGCGACGTCGCGCCCGACGCCGCGGCGATCATCAAGGCGCACAGCCGCACCGAGCGCAAGCGCCGTCGCGCCGCGGTGAACCCGCTGGCGTTTCGCCTGCCGCTGTGGAACCCCGACCCGTTCCTCACGGCGCACCTGCATCGCGTGGCGTGGTTGTTCAGTCGGGGAGCTGGCGTCGCCATCGCGCTGATCCTGGGGCTGGGCGCAATGCTGCTGGCGCTGAACGTCGATGCGCTGGGCGCGTTTGCGCGCCGCGAGCTCGGCACCGGCCAGATGCTGTTGATCATGTGGCTCGTCTACCCCGTGATGAAACTGCTGCACGAGTTCGCGCATGCCTTTGCCGTCAAGGTCTACGGCGGCGAAGTGCACGAAATGGGCATCACGCTGCTGCTGCTGACGCCGATTCCGTTCGTCGACGCATCGGCGTCAGTCGCATTTTCCGACAAGAAGCAGCGCATCACTGTCGCCGCCGCGGGAATCGTCGTCGAGGCCGTGCTCGCCAGCTTCGCCCTCGCCCTGTGGCTGGCGTTCGAGACGGGGGTGGCGCGCGATCTGGCGTTCGCCGTCGTCTTCATCGGCGCGCTGTCGACGCTGGCCGTGAACGGCAATCCCTTGCTGCGCTTCGATGGCTACTACGTGTTGTGCGACGCCGCCGAGCTGCCGAACCTGGCACAGCGCAGCGCGCAGTATTGGCAGTACCTGCTGAAGCGCCGGCTGCTCAATCTGCGCCACGTGCGCTTCGGCGGCCGCGCCCAGGGCGAACGCGCGTGGCTGCTCGGCTACGCGCCGCTGTCGTTGCTCTACCGAACCCTGCTGCTGGTGCTGCTCGCGGTGCTGGCCGCGCAATGGAGCGCTGCGCTCGGCCTGAGCCTGCTCGCGCTCGCGGCGTGGCCGCTGCTCATCAAGCCGGCGTGGCTGTCGCTGCGCTGGGTCGTGGGTTCGCCCGAGCTGCGCGACCAGCGTGCGCGCGCCGCATTGGCATTGATGCTCGCGGTCATCACCGCCGGCGCGCTCGGCGTCGGCGTGCCGCTGCCGCAGCGCACACACGCGCCGGGCGTCGTCTGGCTGCCTGACGACGCGCTCGTGCGCCTCGCGACCGACGGCTTCGTCGAGCAGTTCCTGCGCAGCGACGGCGACGCCGTCGACGCGGGCACCGCGATCGCGCAGCTGCGCAACGAGCCACTGCACGTCGAACTCGCGCGCGTCGAGGCCTTGATCGTGCGCGCCCAGGTCGAACGCGCGACGCGCTTCGAACTCGATGCGCAACGCACCGCCGCCGCCGAAGACGAGCTCGTGCGCCTCGGTGCCGAGCGCGACCGCTTGCACGAGCGCCTGGCCGGGCTGACGGTGCGCGCCGCGGTCGCCGGGCGCTTGGTGATCGACCCGCGCCGCGTCGTCGCCGGTCAATACGTGGCGCAGGGCGAGCTGATCGCGCAAGTGCTGCCCGCGGGTGCGCCGCTGGTGCGCGCGCTGGTTCGCAACGTCGACATCGGGCTCGTGCGCGAACGCCCGGGCGAGATCAGCGTGCAGCTTTCGCACGCCGACGGCGCGCCGTTGCACGCGGTACTCGACAGCGCAGTGCCCAAGGCATCGACGAGCCTGCCGACGCCGGCGCTCGGCGACGCCGCCGGCGGCAGCATTGCGCTCGACTCCAGCGATGCGAGCGGCAAGACCGCGCGCGAGCCGCATTTTCAGGTGGACCTGAAGCTCCCTTCCGGCGCGCCCGCACACATCGGCGCGCGCGCCCTCGTCACGTTCGCGCACGGCGACGCCAGCGCGGCCGAGTTGATCGGCCGCTTCGTGCGCCAATCGTTCCTGCGCCACTTCGAACGATGAACCGCGTGCCGTCGAGTGAGCTGGCCTTCGGCGCCTACCCGCAGCGCTTCACGGCGAGCGACGCGCCCGCGCTCGAAGCGGCGTGGCGCGCGCTGTGCAGCCGCTTCACGCGGCCCGCCGCGGCGCGCCTGCCGCGCCCGGTGGCGCAGGCCTTCGCTGCGATGCGCGAGCGGCTCAGCGGTGCCGATGCCGCCGCGCTCGAATCCGAAACCGAATCGGTGCGCGCCCGGCTGCGGCGCCGCGACGCCGACGCCTCGGCCACGGGTGCCGCGCTGGCGCTGGCCGCCGCCGCGATGCAACGCACGCTCGGCATGACGCCTTACGACACGCAGGTGCTCGCCGCGTGGTTGATGCTGCGCGGCAGGCTGGTCGAGATGGCCACCGGCGAAGGCAAGACGCTCACCGCGGGGCTGGCCGCCGCGGTGGCCGCGCTCGGCGGCGCACCGGTGCACGTGTTGACCGCGAACGACTACCTGGTGCAGCGCGACCGCGACACGCTCGCGCCGTTCTTCAGCGCGCTCGGGCTGAGCAGCGCATGCGTGACCGGCGCCGCCGCGCCCGCAGCGCGCGCGCACGCATGGCGCCAGCAAATCGTCTACAGCACGGCGCGCGAACTGGTGTTCGACTACCTGCGCGACCACCTCGCGCTGCGCGGCGAGCGCGACGCACTGGTGCTGCGCGCGACCTCGATCGCGGCCGAGGACGCGCTTGCCGGCATATCCGGGCCGAGCGACGCGCGGCGCAGTGACGCGAGTGCAAGAGCGCCGGCCTTGCCGGGGCTGTGTTTTTGCCTCGTCGACGAGGCCGACAGCATCTTGCTCGACGAGGCGGTCGTGCCACTGATCCTGGCAGCGCCCACCGGCGCGCTCGACGCCGCGGCGTACCGGCGCGCCTATGAAATTTCGTGCACGCTGCAACGCCAGCGCGACTACACGCTGCAGCCCGCGCAGCGCGCCGCGCCGCTCAGCG
>CAWBTF010000024.1:0-29239 GCA_963791595.1 uncultured beta proteobacterium
CCAAGACAAAGAGCAGGGCCAGCCGGCACACGCCGTCTGGCCCTTTTTCCGGCTGGCATCCTGTGTCCGGCCGCTGGGTGAGTTATCCCGACCGAGAATCGTCGCGAATCAGGTCCACCGCCTTCTCCGCCATCATCACCGCAGCGGCATGGGTGTTGCCCGACACCAGCGTGGGCATGGCCGAGCAGTCGATGACGCGCAGGCGCTCGATGCCATGCACCCGCAGCCGCGCGTCGAGCACGGCAGACGGATCGTTGCCCATCTTGCAGGTGCCGCTGGGGTGGAAGATCGTCGCGCCGTTGTTCCTGCAGAAGTCCAGCAATGCAGCGTCGTCGTGCGCGTCAGCTCCGGGTTTGACTTCGCGGTTCACATAGGGGCGCATCGCGGGTGCCGCGGCGATCGCGCGCGCGGCTTTCACGGCGGCGACGGCGGTGCGGCGGTCCAGGTCAGTCGCCAGATAGTTCGGCTGCATCTCGGGCGGCTCGAAAGGATTTTTGCTGCGAATGCGGATGTGGCCACGTGATTCGGGGCGAAGCTGGCAGACTGACATCGTGAAACCCGAGTAGGGGTGCACCTTGCCACCGGCCATGTCGGCCGACAAGGTGGCCACGTGGAACTGGATGTCGGGGCGGTCGGCGACTTTGGCACCGTTCCCGTCTTCGAGCGCGCGCATGAAGCAGCCGCCTTGGTTGATTCCCACCGCAAGCGGGCCACTGCGCGAGCCCAGCCACTGCATCGCGATGTCGAGCTTGCCGAACCACGAGTTGAGCTGGTCGTTCGTCGTGATCGGTTTCGTGCACTCGAAGCTCAGGCGCATCTGCAAGTGGTCTTGCAGGTTCTCGCCGACGCCGGGAAGGTCGGCCACGACCGGGATGCCGCGCTCGGCGAGCAGTGCCGCAGGGCCGATGCCGGAGAGCTGCAGCAGTTGCGGTGATTGGATCGCACCGGCCGCGAGCAGCACCTCGGCGTTGCAAAACGCGGTCTTGACCGTGCCGTCTTGGTGATAGCGAACCCCGACCGCACGCCGCCCGTTCAGGATGACGCCCGTGGCATGGGCGCCCGTCTCGACACGTAAGTTGCCGCGTCCACGCGCCGGCCGCAAATACGCCTTGGCGGCGCTGACCCGAAGGCCTTGGTGCGTGTTGAGCTGGAAGTAGCCCGCGCCTTCCTGGCTGGCGCCGTTAAAGTCATCATTGCGCGGCACGCCGATGGACTGCGCGCCTTCGATGAAAGCCTCGATCAATTCATGCCGCGCGCCAATGTCGGCGACCTTCAACGGCCCGTCGGCGCCATGCCACGCCGACGCGCCGCGAGCGTTGCCTTCCGCCTTGATGAAGTAGGGCAGCACGTCGTCGAAGCCCCAGCCGGGGTTGCCCAGCTCCGCCCAGTGGTCGAAGTCTTCGCCCTGGCCGCGGATGTAGATCAGCCCGTTGATCGAACTCGAACCGCCGAGCGTCTTGCCGCGTGGCCAGTAGATGCGCCGGCCGTTCATGTTCGGGTCGGGGTCGGTGTGGAAGCACCAGTTGTACTTCTTGCTCCACATCGTCTTCCCGTAGCCGATGGGCAGGTGAATCCAGGGCGAGCGGTCGGGCGGCCCAGCCTCGAGCAGCAGCACGCGCACCGTCGGGTCTTCGCTCAGTCTTGCCGCGAGCACGCAGCCGGCCGAACCCGCGCCGACCACCACGTAGTCAAACTGCGGCGTCATCCCTGGGCGGCGACGTTGACGCCTTGCACCGCGTGCCGGGCGATCAGTTCGGCGACGAGGCCTGTCTTGATGTGATTCACGAACTCCTGGAGGTACGCTGCGCCGGCTTCGCGTTGCCGCGGCGTGCCGATCGCCTGCTGAATGCGCGTGAAGCTGCCGCCGAGGATTCGCGAGCCCGGGTGCTTGGCCTGGTCTTGCAGCAGTCTCGGTCGCAAGCCGGCGAGCGCGTTGAGCTTCTCGCTGACGAACAATTGATAAGAGGCTTCGAGACCTGCAGCTCGCACGAGAGTCGCGTGTTGGAGCGTGCGCCGCAGGTACATGTCGTAGGCTGTCTTGTCGCCGACGGCAATGCGAATGCCGGGGCGGTCGACCTCGTCGATCGCGCGGATCGGCGAAGCAGCCATCACCAGATAGCTTGCCTCGATTTCCAGGTATGCACTCGTGAATGCGATTTCGCCGGCGCGCAGCGGATCGGCACCGATCAGGCCCACGTCCCACACGCCGCTCGAAGCTGCCGCAGCCAAGTCGCCCGGCGACGGGTACTTGACGAAGGCCACCGGTACGCCGAGGCGCCGCGCCAGCTCACGGCCGAGGTCGGGGGCGATGCCTTTCGGCTCGGCGTCGCCGGAACCGGCGTTGACCAACAGAAAGTTCGACAGGTTGAGACCGACGCGCAGCGTGCCCGTGGGCGCCAGTTCGGAGCGCAGAGCGGGGGAGATCGGCTGCATCGTGTCGTGCCGCCGGGCGAGGGCGGGTTGGGGGTTGAGCGGTGGGCCGGCGCAGTTTAGCGACCCGAACCTCGCCGCAGGGTCAGACGAGCGCCACCAGCGCGCGCAGCACACTGATCGACGCAATCAGGATCAGCAGGTTCAGCACATGGCGGCGAAACTGCGCAGGCGACACACCCACGAAGGAGCGCTGGCCGAACCAGATGCCGGCAAGCATCGCCGGCGTCAGCCACAGCGCCCAGCGCAGCGTGTCAGCGCCGAGCAGCGCCGCGTCGGCTGCGCCGCCGGCGGACAGGACGCCGGCGCAGGCCAGCGCGTACAGGTCGGTGAACAGGAACATCACGATCATCGTCGCGCGCATCGTTGCCGGCGCCATCTGCGAGGTGCTGAGCAATACCGCGACCGCAATGCCGCCGATGGCCGCGACACCGTTGACGAAGCCCGACACGACTCCGGTCGCGAGGCGCATGCCGGCCGTCGGCGCGAGCGCGAGGCTGAAGCCGCCGCGGAGAAGCGCCGCGGCGAGCAGCAGCAACGTGCCGATCACCAGCCGCAACGGCATTTCGGGGACGAAGGCGAGCATTGCGATGCCCACCGGAATGAACAGCACATTGCCGAGCACCAGCCAACTGAGCCAGCGCCAGTCGGCCGCCGGCCAAGCCCCGCGCAGCAGCGACATGCTCGCCAGCACCTCCAGCACGAAGATCGGCGGCACCACCTGTGCGGGTGGAACGACCACCGTCAACGCGGCGACGCACAGCGCCGAAAAGCCGAAGCCCGCAAAGCCGCGCACGATGCCCGCGCCGAACACGACGAGCATGGCGAAGGCGAGCGTCGGCCAGGAATAGCCGGTGACGGCAAGCGCTGCCATCGCACGGTCAATTCGTCAGGAACCCACCGTCCACCGCAATGTTCTGGCCGGTGACGAACGCCGCGTCGTCGGACGCGAGGAACAGCGCCATGCGTGCCACATCCTCCACCGTTGCCAGGCGCCCTAGCGGAAAGCGCGTCATCACACGCTCGCGCACCGCTGAAGTGAGGAACGGGCGCACCATCTCTGTTTCGATGACGCTCGGGGAAATCGCGTTGACGCGCACGCCATGGGGCCCCAGTTCGCGCGCCAGGCCCGCCGTCATTGCCACCACCGCGGCCTTGGTCGCGCCGTACCAGACGTTGCCCACCGAGCCGCCGCCTCGCACCGAAGACACTGAAGCGATGTTGACGATGGCGCCGCGTTTGCGCTGCGTCATCAGCGGCGCGACGCTTTGCACGCAGTTGAAGATGCCGGTCACGTTGGTTTGCAGCATGGTTTCGAACGCCTGCGCGCCGGTGTTGGCAAAGCCGCCTTGTGTCATCAGACCGGCGTTGTTGATCAGCACGTCGATAGTGCCGATTTGCGCGTCGATGCGCTGCAGCACCGCGGCCACCTCGGCGGCGTCGCGCACGTCCATGCGCAGCGCCGGATGAAGGGTGCCGAGCTCGCGCGCGCAAGTCTGAGCCGTGGCGAGGTCCAGGTCGGTCACGACCACGGCGTCGCCCTGGGCGTGGAAGTGCGCAGCGACGCAGCGCCCGATGCCGCGTGCCGCGCCAGTGACGACGATCACTCTTGCCAAGCCAGGCATGGTCCGGTCTGACCCAGATTCAGTGCGCCGCTACGGCGCTGACTTCACGCAGTCCGAGCATGCGGCGCGCCTGCGCCGGCGTCGCGCGGGTTCGGCCATGCTGGGCACACACGTCGACGATTTTCTTCACCAGTTCGGCGTTGCTCACGGCGAGGCGGTTCGAGTCGAAGCGCAGGTTGTCTTCCAGGCCGGTGCGGCAGTGGCCGCCGGTGGCCAGACACCACTGGTTGACCTCCCACTGCGCGCGGCCGGTGCCCGCAGCGACCCAGGTGGCGCGGGGCATCAGTTCTTTCAACTCGGCGCGCAGGAAATCGAACACCGAGCGCCGCGCGGGCAGCGCGTTCTGGATGCCGAGCACGAATTGAACGTGCAGCTCCGGCTTCAACAGCCCCTTCTTCTGCAACTGCACCGCGTTGTAGAGCATCGCGAGGTCGAACACTTCGATCTCGGGCTTGATGTCGAACTCGAGCATCGAGCGCGCCAGCCCTTCCACGAAGTCGGGCGGGTTTTCGTAGACGTTGGTCGGGAAGTTCACCGAGCCGGTGGCGAGCGACGCCATGTCGGGCCGCAGGCTCAGCATCGCACCGCGCGCCGCCTGGTCGCGGCCCCGCCCGCCGGTGGAAAACTGGACGATCATTCCCGGGCAGTGCTTGCGCACGCCCTCCTGCACCTGGCCATACAGGTCCGGGTCGGAGCTGGGCGACTCGTCCGGGTTGCGCACATGAATGTGCACCAGCGAGGCGCCGGCCTCGAACGCCTCATGGGTCGATTCGATCTGCTGCGACGGCGTTACGGGTACGGCAGGGCTGTCCTTCTTGCGCGGCAATGCGCCCGTGATGGCCACGGTGATGATCACAGGTTCGCTCATGCATGCTCCTCGTGTCGGCCGCGCGGCGCACTCATCTGGCGCCGAACGACCCGATCCCGTCGCCGCGAAGGCTTCGGGCTTTCATTATTGCGTCCCCGTGCAAAGCGTGCTCAAATTTCGATGACCGGGCACAGAATTTCGTTAAGCGAAATTCTGGTCCTGGCTTTCGAGCTGACGACAAACGCAGGGAACAAGGTGGCCAAAGAGATCGAGTTTCGCGACGTGCTCGAGCTGATCGAGCTGATCAAGGCGTCGTCCAACTTCAGCGAGATCCGCGTGCGCAGCGGCGATCTCGAGATCGAGTTGCGGCGCGGCCCGGTGGGGCCCAGCGGCACGCAGGCGGTCTCCCCGACAGTGGCGTTGGGACAGCCGCCAACGCCGGTTGAATCACCGAAGCCACAAGCACCGCCGTCCGCGCCGACGGCGACTCGAGCGCCGGCATCCTCGGACATTGCCGCCGTTTCGCGCACCACGCGTGCCCGACCGGGCGTACACGTCGTATGCGCGCCGATGGTCGGCACCGTGTACCACGCACCGCAACCGGGCGCGGCGCCATTTGTGAGCGTCGGCCAGCGGATCGCCGCGTCGGACCAGGTGTGCATTGTCGAAGTGATGAAACTGATGAACGCCATCAACGCGGGGCGGGCCGGAGTCGTGAGCGAAATTCTGGTGAGCGACGGGCAGGCTGTGGAAGCCGCGCAGGAGCTGTTCGTGATCACGCTGGCGTGAGCGAACGATTGATCAAGGCTCGCGAATGAACCGCCAAGCGCAGCCGGCACGCCCGATCCGGCGCCTGCTGATCGCCAACCGCGGCGAGATCGCGGTGCGCATCCAGCGCGCGTGCCGGGAGTTGGGCATTCAGACGGTGCAGGTGTATTCCGACGCAGACCGCGAATCGCTCGCGGTGCGCATGGCCGACACCGCGGTGTGCATCGGCCCGGCACGCGCTTCTGAAAGTTATCTGCGTGGCGAACGCATCGTCGAAGCCGCGTTGGCGCTGCGGGCCGACGCCATCCACCCCGGCTACGGTTTCTTGGCGGAAAACGCCGTCTTCGCGAGGCTGTGCGAGCGCGAGCGCGTCAGTTTCGTCGGGCCGAGCGCCGAGGCGATCGCGACGATGGGCGACAAGGCCCGCGCCCGCACCGTCGCACGCGAGGCGGGCGTTCCGGTCACGCCCGGCTCCACCGGCCCGCTGCCTGATGCACGAGCCGCGCTCGACGTGGCGGCGACGCTCGGTTACCCCGTGATCTTGAAGGCGGTGGCCGGTGGAGGAGGGCGTGGCATGCGGGTCGTGGACCGCGCCGCGGACCTGGCCGAGCATTTCCAGAACGCCTCGCAAGAGGCGTTGGCGGCGTTCGGCGACGCTGCGATCTACCTCGAAAAGTACCTGACCGAGATTCGCCACGTCGAAATCCAGGTACTGTCCGACGGCGTGAACGTGCTCAATCTCGGCGAGCGCGACTGCTCGTCGCAGCGCCGCAACCAGAAGCTCGTCGAGGAAGGGCCGGCGCCGAACCTGCCGCCAGCCTTGCGCGCCGCGATGGGCGACGCGGCGCTGCGCCTGTGCCGGCACGTGGGCTATCGCAGCGCGGGCACGGTGGAATGCATCGTCGATCCGGCGCGCGAAGCGTTCTACTTCATGGAAATGAACACGCGCATCCAGGTCGAGCATCCGGTGACCGAGTGCACGACAGGCATCGACATCGTGAAAGAGCAGATTCGCATCGCTTCAGGTGAACCCTTGTCGATGCGCCAGCAAGACGTACAGGCGCAAGGCCACGCGATCGAGTGCCGCATCAACGCCGAAGACCCGAACAACGGCTTTGCGCCGTCGCCCGGCGTCTTGACCGATCTGCACTGGCCGGGCGGCCCGGGCGTGCGCATCGACTCGCACTTGTATCGTGGATATTGCATCCCACCGAACTACGATTCGCTCATCGCGAAGCTGATCTGTTTCGGGCGTGACCGCAAGGAGGCGCTGCAGCGCACCCGCCGCGCGCTCGCCGAGTTACGCATCGACGGCGTGCACACGACCGCGGCGTTTCTGGCGTCGTTGATCGACAGCGACGCGTTCCAGCGCGGGACGGTGCACACGCGGTTCGTCGAAGGGTTCATCGGGAGTCGAGCGCAATGAGCTCGGACAAGCACTACGGCCTGATCGACGTGACTCTGCGCGACGCGCACCAGTGCCTGTGGTCCACCCGCATGACCACGGCAATGATGACTCCAGTGTTGTCGCGCATCGACCGCGTCGGCTACGACTACATCAACATCCTTGGTGGCGCGGTGTTCGACGTACAGGTGCGTTTCCTGCACGAAAACCCGTGGCAGCGCGTCGAGCTGCTGTGCGAGCGCCTGGCCACGCCCTGCGATGGCTTGACGCGCGGCCAGAGCCTCTACACCTTCGAGCTGTTCGCAGACGACGTGGTCGAGCTCAATTCCGAAGTGCTCGCGCGGCGCGGCCTGAAGGTGCTGACGGTTTACGACGCGCTGAACGACATGCGCAATGTCGAGTCGTCGGTGAGATCGGCGCACCGATTCGGCATGAAAGTCAACGCGATGATGGTCTACACCTTGTCGCCCGTGCACACCGACGACTACTACGTCGAGCGCACACGGGAGCTGGTGGCGATGCGCGCCGATTTCATCGCGATCAAGGACCCGACCGGCCTGCTCACGCCAGCACGCGCCGAGACTTTGTTCCCGGCGATCGCCGCAGTCGCCGGGCAGGTTCCGCTGCAGTTGCACACGCATTGCCTGTCGGGCTTGGCGCCGCTCGTGCACGAGGTGGCGATGCGCCACGGCTTTCGCTACGGCTACACGGCGAGCGAGCCGCTGGCCAACGGCGCGTCGCTTCCGGCCACGGAAGAGATTGACGATCGAGCCCGCGCGCTGGGTTTTTCAACCGGCATATCGCGCGCGGCGCTTGCCGAAGTCAGCGGCTATTTCGCGTGCCTGGCCGAGCGCGAGAACAAGCCTCGCGGCCAGGTCGCGGCATACGACCCCGCGCTGTACGAACACCAGGTGCCGGGCGGAATGATCTCCAACCTGCGATCGCAACTCGCGGGCATGAAAATGGGGCATCGCCTGCCCGAAATCCTGCAAGAGACGGCCCGGGTGCGCCAGGACCTCGGGTATCCGATTCTCGTCAGCCCCTTTGCCCAGTACATCGTGACGCAGGCGGTGCTCAACGTCGTGCAAGGCGAGCGCTACAAGACGATTCCCGACGAGGTGCGCAAGTACGCCGGTGGCTTTTACGGGCGGCTGGCCGCCACGCCGAGCGATGAGTTTCTGAACCGGGCGAACTTGAAAGACGGCGAGTTCACGACGGATCGGGCTGGAGCTTCCATCGAGCCCGCACTGCCGAAGTTGCGCCAGGAACTGGGCGCCGGCGCATCGGACGAAGACTTGCTGCTCGGCGCGTTTTACGAGCCAGCTGTGTTGGCGCAAATCGAAAAGGCGCCGCCGGCCTACCGCTTCGACACCAATCCCCTGCTCGAGCTGGTGCGCTTCGTCGAATCGCGGCGCGACGTGCGCCACGCGCGCATCCGGTTCGGCGATGCCGAGATATCGCTATCCGCTTGAGAAACCCGCCGACCCGGCATTTGTCCCTATAACCACGGTCGGCCCGAGAGGCGAGACTCCCACCACCCACCCAGGAGTTGAAGAACATGAGCACTGTGAAACTTCATTCAACCGCCCGCCGACTGCTGCTCGGCGCCGCCGCCGCAGCCGCCATCCTGCCCGGCGCAGCGTTCGCCCAGGCCAGCGGCGCCACCGAGTGGGGCTGGCCCACGCCGCACGAAAAGGTGTCGGAAAAGTCGATCGCGTGGCTGAAGGAAAAAGGCTGGTGGCCGCTTCAGGTCGCGTTCCAGGCGCCATGGTCGGGGCAGAACACGGTGAACATCGTGATGGACCGGATGGGCATGCTGACGCAGCGCGGAATTGAAGCCAAGTGGACCGCGTTCGCCTCCGGCCCGGCGATCAACGAAGTGCTGATCTCCGGCCGCTACCAAGTGGGCAACGGCGGCAACTTCCCGTTCACGACACTCGTCGATCGCAAGATTCCGGTGAAGGCGGTGGCGATGCAAAGCCCGAACCTGCTGCACGCGCTGGTGGTTCCGCACGACTCGCCGCTCAAGTCGTTCAAAGACCTGAAAGGGCAGAACCCGCCGGCCACGATCGGCATCGTCACGGGCTCGTCGGCCGAGTTCTACTTTCACATCGCCGCGCAGATCAACGGCGTGGAAATCGGCAAGGACGTGATCCTGAAGAACATGCCGCCGGGCGAGCAGATGGCGATGCCCAAGGGCATCAGCGGCGTCGTGCCCTGGGACCCCACGCCGACGATGATCGTCGACGAGCGCAAGACCGGCCGCATCATCGACAGCATCTTCAACTACAACATCTATGTCGGACAGTTCTACCTGCGCAGCGAGCTGATCGAGAACGCGCCCGACGTCGCCCAGGCCTGGACCGACGCCTTCGCCGAAGCGACGCTCTGGACCCGCCTGTACCCGGACAAGGCCGTCGCGCTGATGGCTGAAGACCCGAACCTGAAGAACTTTTCCAAAGACATCCTGCTGCAACAGTTGAAGGCCTACAACAACCTGTACAAGCCGAGCAGCATCTATCCGCTGGGCGAGTTCTACGGCCAGGTGAACGAGCCGATCTACAAGTGGCTGTTCGAGGCCAAGCGCATCACGCGGCCGCTCGTCGGCGCGGACTATGCCGGCGCCGTGGACGAACGCTTCATGCGCAACACCTTCGGCAAGCTGGGCTGGGCGGTGCCGAAGACCGCACCGTTCCTGCCCGCAGGTTGGCAAGGCAAGGCGAGCCAGCCACCATACCCGAACTACCTGCACGCGCTGAACACGACGACGCCTCAGGCCTTCCCCGAGGCGGGCGACTTGACCAAGCCGTGGAGCTTTGGTGGCCGCAGCTACAAACCCTGAGGCACACGCGCCGGCCGGCACTGCAGCCGCATCGACTGGGCCCGCACCGAAGGCGAGTTCCGCTGCGCGCACCGCGGTCACGCTACCCGCGCCACCGGGCTGGGCAGAGACGCTGCGGCGGCGCCTCACGCGCCTGCTCGCGCCGGCCATCGTGCTCGGCGTGTGGCAGTGCATCAGCCTGTACGCCCTGGATGAAACCACCCGCGCCTTGCTGCCGCCGCCCACGGCAGTGGCGGCGACCTTCTTCGAAATGCTGCGCTCGGGCGAGCTGTTCCGCCACCTGTTCGACTCGCTGCGCCGCGAGTTCACCGCGTTCAGCTGGGCGATCGTCGCGATTCCGCTGGGCGTGGCGATGGGCTGGTGGAAGCCGGTGCACGAGCAGATCAACCCGCTGATCGAAATGTTGCGGCCGATTCCGCCGCTCGCGTGGATCCCGCTGTCGATCCTCTGGTTCGGCGTGGGCAATACGCAGAACCAGTTCATCATCCTGCTCGGCATCTTCTTTCCGATCCTGCTGAACACGATTGCCGGGGTGAAGAGCGTCGAGCCGAACCTGGTGCGCGCCGCGCGCTGCCTCGGTGGCGGCGAGGCCGCGGTGCTGCGCCGCGTGGTGCTGCCTGCCGCGCTGCCGCAAATCGTGACCGGGGTGCGCATCGGCCTCGGCGTAGGCTGGATGGCGCTGGTCGCCGCTGAGCTGGTGGGCGCCAATTCGGGCCTGGGGTTCCTGATCAACGACGCGCGCACCCTCCTGCGCACCGACATCGTGATCGTCGGCATGATCACGATCGGCCTGGTGGGGCTGGGGCTGGACATCCTGATTCGCGAGATCAGCCGCCGCGCGCTGCCGTGGTCGCTGACGATGCGTGCTTGAGCGATGAGCAAAGTCAGCATCCGCAACGTCACGAAAATCTTTCCCGGCCACAGCGCGAAAGACGCGCCGGTGCTGGCGCTGGACGACGTGAGCTTCGAGATCGCCGACCGCGAGTTCTGCTCCATCATCGGCCACAGCGGCTGCGGCAAAACGACGATGCTGAATCTGCTCGCCGGCTTCGAGCAGCCCACCGCCGGCCAGGTGATGGTGAGCGGCGCGCCGGTCGGGCCGCCGAGCTGGACCCGCGCGATGGTGTTCCAGGACTACGCGCTGTTCCCCTGGCTCACGGTGGAGCAGAACATTTCATTCGGGCTGGAGATGAAGAAGGTGGCGCCTGAAGCACGCCAGGGCATCATCGCGAACCAGATTCGGCTGGTGGGGCTGGAGGGTTTCGAGAAGCGCTATCCGCATCAGCTCTCGGGCGGTATGAAGCAGCGCGTCTCGATCGCGCGCGCGCTGTCGGTCGACCCCGAAGTGCTGTTGATGGACGAACCGTTCGCCGCGCTCGACGCGCAAAACCGCGCCATCATGCAAGAGGAAATGGGGCGCCTGCTCGCGCACACCGATGAGGCGCAGCGCAAGACGATGGTGCTGGTGACGCACAGCATCGAAGAGGCGATTCTGCTGTCCGACCAGATCGTCGTGCTGTCCAGCCGCCCAGGGCGCGTGAAGGAGCAGGTGCGGGTGGACTTGCCGCGCCCACGCGATGAAGACGACCCGCGGTTCATCGCTTTGCGACATCGGCTTCGCGCGTCGATCCACGAAGAGATTGCCGCCGACCGGCCGGTCGGGGCCTGATCGGGGCAGGCACCCGGCCATCCCCGTGGATTCCATCCTGGCGGCGAGCCTGGGGATCGCATTTCTCGGTGGGCTGGTGCGCGGCACCACAGGTTTCGGCGCCGCGATGGTGATGGTGCCGCCGCTCGCCTACCTGCTCGGCCCGCGCACGGCGGTGCCGGTGACGCTGTTGCTCGAAACCTTTGCCGCCGCGCCGATGATTCGCTCCATGTTCGGCCTGGTGCGCTGGCGCTTGATCGGCCCGATCTGCGGCAGCGCGATCCTCGCGATTCCGCTCGGCGCCCAGGTGCTTGCGGGTGCGAGCG
Source organism: uncultured beta proteobacterium (assembly GCA_963791595.1). Taxonomy (GTDB): domain Bacteria; phylum Pseudomonadota; class Gammaproteobacteria; order Burkholderiales; family Burkholderiaceae_C; genus JAEMQF01. Next base: position 11,853 of record CAWBTF010000024.1, read on the forward strand.
TGCTCACGCTGCGCCGCGCGATCTCGATCATCGTGATCGTGTTTTCGCTCGCGTTGCTGAGCGGCCGGCGCTACCGCGGCGAGCCGCGGCTGGGCACGTCGCTCGCGCTCGGTGCACTGAGCGGCGTGCTGCTCGGCGCCACCAGCATCGGCGGGCCGCCGGTGATCCTGTACCTGCTGTCGGGGCCCGATCCGGTGGCGGTGACGCGCGCCAACCTCACCGCGTTCGTGATCGTGCTTTCCGCGGTGGGGCTGGTGATGCTGGGGGTGTCCGGCCTGCTCACGCAGCCCACCTTGCAGCGCGCGGCGTGGCTCGCGCTGCCGTTCGCCGGTGGCGTGGTGGCGGGAAGCAAGCTGTTCGCGCGGCTGTCGGACGAGCGCTTTCGGCGCATCGTGATGATCTTCATGATGCTGGTCGCGCTCGCGATGTTGTTTGCATGATGGAACTCGTTTGATGGTCGCGGGCCCCACCGAATCGATCGCGCTGCGCGCCTTCGCGCTGCTCGAGTTTGTGGTGAACGCGCCGGGTCCGATCACGCTCGACGACGCGACGCTCGCACTCGGGCTGCCCAAGCCGACCGTGTACCGCATCCTCGGCATGCTCAAGGAGGCAGACCTGTTGCGTCGCGAGTCCGCGACGAAGCGCTACACGCTGGGGCCACGCCTCACGGCGTTCGCGGTGAACCTGTGGCGGAGCAGCATGCTGCGCCAACAATGGCACCGCGCGCTCGAAGACGCGGTCGCGCAGATCGGCGAGAGCTGCAACCTGACGTTGCTGGAGAACAACCAGGTGCTGTACCTTGACCGCGTCGAGACCAGCCACCCGTTGCGCCTGCACCTGGAGACCGGCACGCGCGTGCCGCTGCACTGCACCGCGAGCGGCAAGCTGTTCCTGAGCCAGATGAGCTCCGCACAGGCGCGGCGCCTCCTGGGCAAGGAGCCCTATGCGCGCTTCACGTCGAAGACGATCGTCAGGTTCGACGCGCTCGAGAGCGAACTCGCGAAGATCCGCAAGACCGGCATCGGCACGCATGACTGCGAACGCTTCGACGACTCGGTGGCGATCGCGGTGCCGGTATTGACGCGCGAGGGCGACGTGTTCGCGGCGGTGGCGATGCACGCGCCGTCATCGCGCGCGAGCATCAAGACCTGTTTGCGCTCCGTTCCGGTACTGCAGAGCGCCGCGGCTGAGATTGCGGCGACTTTTCCCGCGCCGGCTGCGCAGGCGCTGCGTCCTGCCGCGCCTGCGCCAGTTGCGCGTCGAGCTCGGCCTCTGAAAGCCCCTTGAGCGCGCAGAAGTTTCGCTTCGTCAGCGTGGTCGCCTCGAACGCGCGCAGCAGCGCCTGGCGGTCGCGGCGTTGCGGGTCTTGTGGGGTCTGGGCCGGCGCAGCTGCCGGTGGCGTTTGCGGTGAGCGCGCTGCCTGAGCGACCGGTGGCGCCGGCTCGCGGCGCACGTCGTCTCGCCTCGGTGGAAAGCGCCGGCCTTGCTGCGCGGCCCGATCTCGCCGAGGTTCGCCCCGCGCGGCAGGAGGTCGCCGCGCGTCCACCTGAACCGCCGTGGCGGCAAGGGCTTCGTCCGGGCCGGCCTGAACCGGCCCCGGCTGTTCTCGCGCTGCGCGCTGCGCCGCACGCTGGGCTTCGGATTGCGCCTGACGTTCCGCGGCGCGGCGGGCCTCGAAAAGCTCGCGGCGGCGCTGCAGTTCGAGCGTCGCGGCTTCGCGGTGCTCGGCGGCCACTTCACCGGCGGGTTGGCCGCCCAAGTCGATCCGGTTCGGTGCGCTGACCAGCGCTCGCAAATAGGCCGTGCTCGTGGTGTGCCGATGCAAGAAGGTCGACAACGCCTTGCGTGTGAAGATGCCCGGCGCACGTTCCTGAATGTCGGCCTGGATGCGCAGCTTCAAGGGCTGCGCGTGGCCCGGCGTGAACACCGCGGGGAACAGTTCGGCAAGTCGCGCGGCGCAGGCGGCGGGTGGTAGATCGGGAATTGGGTTCGCCGTTGCTGCGGGCTCAGCCGCTGCGGCTTGCGGTGCATCTGCGTCAGGTTCCAGCGTGTCGGATGAAGGCGCAGGTTCGCTGCTTGTCGCGGCTGATGTTGCGCCGGGGGCCGGCGTGTCGGGTGTGGGGTGCATGCGTGACGCAAGTCGAGTCGTGCCCGCGATTGTCGCGCGGTTCATGCCTCGCGCGCGCACAAGCCGCAGTTTGCGCGCTGCCGCGGAGTCGACTCGAGTTGCGCTCGGGTGAAGACCGAGCCGACGTGACCTCAGCGCAGGAACTTGCCTGAGCTGTCGATGATGCTGAGGTCGGAGAATTTCAGGCCGGTGTGATCGGCTGGCGAGAAAGACAAGGTCAGCCCTCCCATGTCGTAATTCGACAGCGAGTCAAGGGCAGTGATCAGGGCTTTCCGACTGAACGGCCCCTTGATGCGGCGCAGCGCTTCGACCAGCACCTTCGCCGCCGCAAAACCCTCTACCGTGGCCGGCGAAGGGTCGATTTGTTTGGCCGACGCCAACTTCGCCAACTCGCCGATCATCGGCACGCCGCGCGCGCGCTCACTGGGAAACACTTGAGTCACCATGATGCCGCGGCGATGCTCGCCAAGGGAATCGATGAAGCCCTTGGAGGCGCAATTCGACAGGGCGATCACCTGCGCTTCCACCCTGGCCGCACGAATTTCACTCACCGCCCGGGCGACAGTGGCGGGCGCCTCGAGAATCAGAATCGCCTGCGCATCGAGCTTCTTCGCCTGGGCGATCGAAGCGGCAAAGTCGGCCTTGGTGCGATCGACTTTTTCGACGAACAGGGGCTGCAGTTTGACGAAGGCGAAGCCACTCTGGGCGCCTGCGAGGCCGTCCTTGCCGAAACTGTCGTCGCGATAGATCACGCCGATCCGGGTCAAACCCATGGTGTTCAGCTGGACGATGCCCTTGCTGGCTTCGCTTTGGTACGTCGCCCGCACGTTGAAGACGTACGGGTTGACGGGCTGGTGCAGGCTCATCGCTCCGGTCGAGGGGGCAATGAGTGCAATCCCAGCCTTGTCCAGCAGCGGCAGCAGCGCCTCCGTCTGTGCCGTGCCACGGCTGAGGAACAACGCCAGAACGTCCTTGCGGTCGATCAACTCCTGCGCGTTCTGGGCGGCAAGTTTGGGATCGAACTTGTCGTCCAGGCTGATCAACTTGATCGGCTGGCCTTGGATGCCGCCTGCACGATTGACGGACTCGATGTAGAGGTTCGCGCCGGCGTTGATCTCCTTCATCGCCGCGGCGGTGGGACCGGTCAGGCCGGCTGTCTGCCCGATCAGGATTTCAGCGTGTGCAACACCGGCTGCGAAGCAGCAGAGCGTGGCAATGCATGCAATGAGATGCTTCATACGTCAGCCCTCGGGGTTGATGTCGCTCAAAACCGGCTGCGCGCCTTGCGTTTGTCGAACTCCGCGATCTGCGCCTTCAGCAGCGAGAGCAAGACGCGCGCATTGTCTTCGCTGAAACTGAGCACCGACAGCGGCTCGAGTTCGCCGCCATCGTCGCCGCGCTTGGGCGATTGCGGTTGGATCACGGCGTCGATGCGCGCATGGATCAGGCCATGCTGATTGCTCATCGACTTCACGCGCTGCAATTCGATCGAATAGGTTTTCATGAGGCCTCCTCGCGCGATTGTCGGTTCATCGGCGGGCGCCGGCTCGCGGTACCCGGGCCCGCGTCAAAATCGCGGGCGAGCGATTTCTGCGGAGCCGCCATGTGCCGAAACATCAAGACTTTGTTCAACTTCGAGCCCCCGGCCACGGAACTCGAGATTCGCGATGCCTCGCTGCAGTTCGTGCGCAAGCTGAGCGGCTTCAACGTGCCGTCGAAGGCGAATGAAGAGGCGTTCGAGCGTGCAGTGCAAGACGTTGCCGCAGCCGCGCGCGTGTTGATCGCCTCGCTGATCACGACTGCGCAGCCGCGTGACCGCGAAGTCGAAGCGGCGCGAGCACGCGCGCGGTCTGCCGTGCGCTTTCGCACGGCGAGTTCGCAGTGAGGCTTGGACAACCGGACGTCAGCGCTGCCGCGCCCTGCCGAGCATTCCGACCACATCGCGCAACACGGCGCTGCCCACGCCGGCCGACAGATCGAGCACCTGGCTGCGGCTGTAATAGGGGCTGAGGTCCAGACCCACGCCGACGCCGTAGATTTCGACACCCGCGCGTTCATGCTTCGCGACCACGTCGCGCAGGTGCTGGTCGAGGTAGTGCGCGTCGTTCGCCAGGTTCGTCGCGCTGTCCATCGGCGAGCCGTCGGAGATGACAAACACCAGGCGCCGTTGCGGCGCATCGACGTTGCCGGCGAGGTCGTCGTTGTCGCGCGCCGGCGTGTTGAAGCGCCACACCGCCCAGTCGAGCGCTTCGCCGTCGATGCCTTCGCGGAACAAGTCGCCCTTGAGCAGCGCCGCGATGCCCGGGCGCGCGCGGCGCCACGGCGTGTCCACGTCCTTGAACACGATGTGGCAGGCCTCGTTCAAGCGCCCCGGATGCGTTGGCCGGCCGGCGCGCACCCAGTCGCGCTGCGCACGGCCGCCGTTCCAGGCGTTGGTCGTGAAACCCAGCACTTCGGTCTGCACGCCGATCTGCTCGAATGCGCGCGCCAGCGAATCGGCAAGCACCGCCACCGACTCGCAGTGCTCTTTCATCGAACCGGAACAATCGATCAGCAGCGCTGCGCGGCAGTGCGCCGCGGGATGGCTGCGCTCGCTGCGAAACAGGCGCCGCTCGGTGGGTGAGCTGATGAGTTGCGCGAGGCGCCGGCCGTCGATCAAGCCTTGTTCCTGGCTGCCGTCCCAGCCGTCGCGCGCCGGCACGGCGAGCAGCGCCTTCAGGTCGCGCGCCAGGTGCGCGAGGTTGACGCCCGATGCGTCGAGTTGCGCATCCAGCTGCTGCCGCAGTTCGCGCAACTGCTCGGGCCGCGCGAGTGCGGTGGCGGCAACTTCGCGGTCGTAGGCCTTCGTGAAAATCCGATACGCGCCGGCGTGGCTGTCCAGCACCAGGCTGCGCCCGCTGACCGCGGTGGCGACCGGGTCATCGACCTCATCGCCCTGGTCGAGCAGCAGGCTGAACGCGGCCCAGGGGTCGGTGAGCAAGGTGTCGTCGTCCGTTGTCTCGTCGTCATCGTTCGCAGCGATGCCTTTCAACAACTCGGCCACGGTGCGCGCGATGCTCGACGCGTGCGCTGCATAGGCCGCCTGGTCCTCGCGCTCCCGCCGCAGCCCCGCGAGCGCAACGCCGAGCAGCGGCGCAAGGCCAGCGCGCGTCGCCTCCAGCAGGTCTTCCGTTTCCTCCACCACCGCCTCGCCCGTCACGCGCGCGCGGCAGATCTGTGTGACGGTGTAGAGGAGCAAACCGCGCGCCGACTCCGTGCCGCCGCAGTGGTGATAGCCGAGCGACCAGGATTCGAAACGGTGCCCCAGGTTGCGGCGCACGCCGGGCATGGCCCCTGGTGCAAGCGACTCGGTGCGGAACTGCTCAAGCAACTCGAACAGCAATGCGCTCCACCGGGTCGGTCGGCGCGAGGCTGCGGTGCAGGTCGGATCGCTGTGCGCGAGGCGCAGCGCCAAGCCATCGGCGGCACCGCGATACGAGTCGAAGTCGTCTTCGCCCAGCGTGGGGTGAAGATGCGGCGCAAAACGCGGCAAGGCGCGCCGCCCATGGTGCAGCCGCGCGCCCCGAAAGTGCAGGTCGGCGATGCCGCTCAGCGCGCGGATCGACGCTGCGCAGAGTTCTTCAATGCGCTGCTGTTCTCGCGCGCGGGCCTGGGCTTCACTCATCCTGGATTGGAGCGTCTGGATCGCCGGTGACGCAACGCAAGCGATCGGCCGCCAGGCCAGCGCCAGTGGTCAGCACCCAGCCGCGCACCTGCCCCCGGCGTCGAACTCCATCGTCCTGCCCGACAACGGTATGTGCACCGGCACCTTCGTCGCCTTCACGAAGGCTTCCGTCTTGGTGTTCGCGCGCACCTTGCCGCCTTCCGTGGCGACTTCGTTCGCGTGCGAGGCGATCACCGAGGCAGGTTTCACGAGGTCGTTGATCACAAAGGCGGCTTCCATTGGGCCGGTGGTGAAACCGTCGCCGATGTTCATCACGGCGAGCTTCGCGTTGTAGTGGTTGCGCACGACGAGTTCCTGGTCGGCGGTGATGCCGGTGTCGCCTGAGAGGTAGGCGACCAGGCCGTTGCTGAAGCGCAGCACGTAGCCGGTGGCCTGGCCGACGTCACCCGCGATGCCGGCCTCCTTCATCGCCTTGCCGAGCTCGCCGCCGAAGTAGTCGGGGTCCAGCCCATTGCTGTGCAGCGCGGCGACCGTCGCGATGCGCACGCCACTGATGGTGACGCTGCCGCCGAAGCGCGTGAGGATCGAGTTGGCCGGGTCGCCACCGTTGCTTCTCAGCTTGCCCGCGAAGAAGGGCGGCATCTCGCTGCCGGTGACGATCTTCGACTTCTTCGCCAGCGCGATGTTCACCGCGCTGGAATTGGGCATCGCCGACACCGATGTATCGGGCTTGTCGCAAGTGCCTGAATTCGGTGCCTTGCCGTGCGCGTTGCCCAGGTGGTCGCCGTGCATGTGGCTGACGAGAATGATGTCGATCTTGCCCAGGCGCGGATCGGCCGCGCCGGCCACCGTGCGGCCCGGGTCGTAGAGGATGCGTGTGCCGTTCGGGTCTTCAAAGACGAGCGCCCGGTCTTGCGGGCAGAACTCGCCGTCGACGCCGCCGAGCGGCGTGACCTTCACGTTCTGCGCAAGCGCGGGAAAGCACAGTGCGGTGCAGATCGTGCCGAGCGCGGCGAGCCAGGTCATTCGAATCATGGAACCTCCACCTGTTGTTGGGCAATGGCCAGCCTAGCATGGCCCTGGCGTCACCGGCAATGGGGGATGCTCGCGGGGATGAGCTGCGTCACCGCGCGCGCCGCAGGACCTTGCGGCTGGACGCCGATGTGCGTGATCGTCGGCCCGGGAACGATACTGCGCGGCGGGGCGAGATGAGTGGCGGTGAGATGAGGCGAAGTTCGATTCGATCGGCCCGCGTGGGCGAGCGACTAACCATCACCGACGCGCGACCGCCAATAGCCAGGTCTCTTCCGAAACGGCGCGATCGCCAGAATGACAATTTCGTTCTCGTGCGTCATGTAGACCACGGAGAACGGAAACTTCTTTGGGATGACGCGGCGAGTGCCATGTTTGTAGGGAAACCCTGCATCCGCAAACTCGGCGGTGAGGACCTCGGCCCGCTGGATCGCCTTGTCGAAACGCTCGCCCAACCGCCGGTTGATGCTTGTGTAGTACCTGATTTCGTGCAGCAACTCGAGCCGCGCGTCCTCGTGGTAGCGAACAACTTTCACCTGTAGATCAGGCGAGCCTCTGCGTGCACGTCTTCGGCGGACACCAGTTTCTCCGTTCCGCTCCGCACCTGTTCGGCACGTCGGCCGATTTCAAGGTCCCACGCGGCGTCGGCTTCGGACTCTGGATCGTCTTGCAGCGAGGCAAGAAGGTTCTCCGCGAGGCGAGCACGGTCTTCAGCAGGCAGGGCGCGAGCCTGGATCGTCAGCTGTTCGACCAATGTAGTCATGATGTGCTCCCGAGAAACGCTCGCCGATTGTAGTGCTGGCACAGGCGAAACGGTTGCTCACTGTGCCCCCAACTCCCGATCGAAACACCTCTGAAAATACTCCGCGACCACCGGCCTCTCGGCCTCATCGCACTTGTTCGCAAAGCTCAGGCGAAACGCGAGCGCGGGGTCGCGAAAGATCTCCAGGTTTTCGGCCCAGGTGATCACGGTGCGAGGTGACATCAGCGTCGACAGGTCTCCTGCCGCGAAACCCTTGCGCGTGAGCGCGGCGAGCGCGACCATCGATTGCACGAGGGCGGTGTTCGCAACACTGCGCATCTGCGGCACGCGCGCCTGCACGATTGCCACTTCCTCGTCCGCGCTCAGGTAGTTCAGCGCGGCGACGATGTTCCAGCGGTCGATCTGCGCGTGGTTCAGGCGCTGCGCGCCGTGGTACAGGCCGTTCAGGTTGCCCAGGCCGACGGTGTTGGCGGTGGCAAACAGGCGGAAGCTCGGGTGCGGCGTGAGCACCTGGTTCTGGTCCATCAGCGTGAACTTGCCGTCGCGCTCGAGCAGGCGCTGGATCACGAACATCACGTCGGGTCTGCCCGCGTCGTATTCGTCGAATACGAGCGCGACTGGGCGTTGCAGCGCCCACGGCACGATGCCGGGTTGGAATTCGGTGACTTGCTGGCCGTCGCGCAGCACCACCGCGTCGCGGCCGACCAGATCCAGACGCGAGATGTGGCCGTCGAGGTTGACGCGCACGCACGGCCAGTTCAGGCGCGCCGCCACTTGTTCGATGTGTGTCGACTTGCCCGTGCCGTGCAGGCCCTGGACCATCACGCGGCGGTTGTGTGTGAAGCCGGCGAGGATCGCGAGTGTCACGTCCGGATTGAAGCGGTAGACGGCGTCGACTTCGGGCACGTGTTCATCGCCCTCGCTGAAGGCGGGCACTTTCAAGTCGCTGGCGATACCGAACACGTCGCGCACGGCGAGCATGCGGTCGGGCTGGAGCTGGCTGAGTTCGGTCATGGAACGGGGTGGGAACGGTATCAACAGCTGCGTTCGATGCGATCAGCGCGCCAGATCGGCGAGCTTCAGGCGCTGCACCTTGCCCGATGGGCCACGCGGAAACTCGTCGACGAAGAGGAACACCTTCGGCGTCTTGTAGCGGCCGAGTTGGGCGACGCAGAATTCGCGCAGTGCCGCCTCGTCGCCCGTGTGGCCGGGGCGCAGGATCACGCAGGCCATGATCTCCTGGCCGTAATGCCGGTCGGGGATGCCGACGGCCGCGGCGTCGAGCACGGCGGGGTGGCGCAGCAGCGCCTCGTCGATCTCGCGCGGCGCGATGTTCTCGCCGCCCTTGATGATCAGCTCCTTGATGCGGCCGGTGACGAAGAAAAAGCCGTCGGCGTCGCGGTAGCCCAGGTCGCCGGTGCGCAGCCACCCGTCGGGCGTGAACGTGGCGCGCGTCGCGGCTTCATCTCTGTAGTAGCCGAGCATCACGTTCGGCCCGCGAATCGCGATTTCGCCGGTGTGGCCGTCCGCCACCGGTGCGAGATCGGCGCCGATCACCCGTGCCTCGCAGCCTGACGCCTTGCCCACCGAACCGAGCTTGCGCTGCGTGGCCTCGAGCGGATTCGAGAACGCCGGTGCCACGGTTTCCGTGAGGCCCATCGTCTCGATGATGCCCACGCCGAACTTGGCCTCAAACGCGCTCAGGTGCTCGGGTGGCAGCGCGGCCGATGCCGAGCGGCAGAACTTCAGGCGCGCGGTCTGCGCGCGCGGCGGTGCTTCGCCTTCGAGCAGGTAGGAGATCATCGTGGGCACCACGTTGAGCCAGGTGCACTCGCTTTGCGCCGCCTGAGCCCAGAAGCGCGCTGCGGAGAACTTCGGCGGCATCGCCAGGCTGCCGCCATGCGCCAGCGGCGCGAGCATCGTCACCGCGAAGGCGTTGATGTGGTACAGCGGCAGCACCGCGAGCACGCGGTCTTGCGGCGTGAGTTGGTGTTCGTCGACGATCGCATGCGCGTTGGCCGCGAGATTCGCCTGCGTCAGCATCACGCCCTTGGGCGTGCCGGTGGTGCCCGAGGTGTACATCAGCAGCGCGGTCTGTTCGGGCGCTGGCGCCGGCGATTCGCTCGGCGGTGGCTGTTCTGCCTGCGATGGCGGCAAGGGCGGCACCGGCGGCACCGACGCCAACGGCGGCAAGGCCGCCGCGTCGGGCTCGACGATCACCACCTGCACCGCGCGGCCAACGCCTTCCAGCGCGAGCCGAACCGCGGCCTCCCACGGCGGGCTCGCGAACACCAGCTTGCAGTCGCTGTGGTCCAGCACGTAGCGCATCTGCTCGGGCTGCGACAACAGGTTCACCGGGTTCACGCACCAGCCGCCGTGCATGGCGCCGAGCAGCAGTTGCAGCGTCATCAAGCCGTTGGGCATGACCAGCGACACGGTGTCTCCTGGCTGCAGGCCGTGGCTGCGCAGCAGCGCGGCAACGCCGCGGCAGGCCTTGGCGAGTTCGCCGAATTCGATGCGCGATGCGCCTTCCGTGTCCAGCGCATACACGGACCGTGGGCGCTGCGTCGCCTGGCGTTCCACCAGTTCGCGCACCGTGGCCGGAGGGCTCACTGGCGCACCCTCGCGCTTCGCGCGGTCCCGCCGAGCGGGACGGAGCGCCCCCTTCGGAGCGGCCGGGCGGGGGCGCTCATGCCTTGCCGAACTTGGAGAAGTACGCGCCGAAGATGTCGTCCTCGCTGGGAACGCGCTCGGGAATGGGCCGCGAGATTCGCGTGATGTTCAGGTAGTGCCGGTAGTTCATGTTGTCCGAAAAATTGTTCTTGCCCCAGGTGCCGCAGCCCATGCTCAGCGAGAACGGCAAACCGTTGTCGAAGCTGCCTCCCGTGGCAATGGCGTGCGCCTGGTCGACGATGACGCGGCTCACCGGCAAGCGCAGGCCCAGCGCCATCGCGCGCTCGGGCTTCGCGCTGTGCAGGCCGACCGAGTGGCCGGCGCCCTGGTAGGCGTAGATGCGTTCGACGATGTGCATGGCGCCTGCACGAAATCGGCGGCGCGATACAGCGTCAGCACCGGGCAGAGCTTCTCGCCGGAAAACGGATGCTCGTCGCCGAAGCCGTCTTCATCGACGAGCAACATGCTCGGGCTGCTGCGTCGCCACGTCCATCCAAGCCGGCGCGCATGCGCAACCACGCTAGCCGACTGGCCGATCACGCCGGGCGACAGCTTGCCGCCTGGCCACATCGCCTCTAGCAAGCTTGCCTTTTGTGCGGCGTCGAGCAGAACAGCGCCACGCTTGCGCAACGCATCGAGCAGCGCGGCACGCGCGGCGTCAACGATCACCAGGCTGTTCTCCGACGAACACGAAGTCGCGTTGTCGAAGGTTTTCGAGCGCAGGATGCGGTCCGCGGCAAGCGCCACGTCGGCGGTCTCATCCACGATGGCCGCGACGTTGCCCGCGCCCACGCCGAACGCCGGCGTGCCGCTCGCATACGCCGCGCGCACGTTGGCCTGCGAGCCGGTGGCGACGACCAGGTCGCACTGGCGCATCAACTCTGCCGTGGACTCCTTGCTCACCGGCGAGGGCAGCAGCTGCACCAGGTCGTGCGGTGCGCCGATGCGCGTGAACTGCGCGTGCACGAACTGGATGAGCCGCTCGCAGGTCGCCCAGCCCTTGGGCGACGGCGCGACGATCACCGCGTTGCGGCCCTTCAGCGCATTGATGATCTTGTTCGCCGGTGTGGCGGCCGGGTTCGTCGACGGCGTGATCGCGCACACCACGCCCACCGGCCGGGCGATTTCGATCAGGCCCTTGGCGGGGTCTTCGCCGATCACGCCCACCGACTTCGCGCCCTTCAAGTCGCGCAGCAGGCCGAAGGTCTTGCGGTGGTTCTTGCGCACTTTGTCGTCGGCGTTGCCGATGCCGGTGTCGGCAACGGCAAGCTCGGCGAGTTCACGGTTGCGAGCCGGTTCGATGATCGCCCAGCCCGCGGCGGCGACGAGTTCGTCGATGCGCGCCTGGTCGTAGCCGTTGGCGATGCGCTGCGCGGCGCGCGCTTTGGCCACGAGCTCGGCCACGAGCTGGGTGACGCCCTCGGACGCGCCCGGTGATGAGCCCGGCGATGCACCCGCCATCACAGTCGACGCATTCGCCATCAATCGGCCTTGATGTTCGCGTCTTTCGCGAGCTTGGCCCACTTGGGCAGCTCGGCGGCGACGGTCTTCGCCAGCGCCTCGGGCGTTCCGCCCACGGCCTCGCTGCCTTGCGCCAGCAGCTTCTCGCGGATGCCCGCATCGGAAACCACGCTGTTCAGCGCGCGGTTCAGCCTGTCGATCACCGCGGGCGGCGTCTTCGCCGGCACGAACATCGCGTACCAGGAGTCGACTTCGAAGTCGGGCACACCGGCTTCCTGCAGTGTCGGCACATCCGGGAAAGCCGCACTGCGCTTGAGCGTGGACACACCCAGCGCCTTCAACTTGCCGGTCTTGACGAACTGCGCGGCGGCGGGAATCGACACCCACAGCAGCGGCACCTGGCCGCCCATCACGTCGGTGACGGCCGGGCCGCCGCCGCGGTACGGAATGTGCGTCATCTGCGTGCCGGTGCGCAGCTTGAACAACTCGCCCGCCAGGTGCCCGGGGGAGCCGTTGCCCACCGACGCGAACGACAGCGTGCCCGGCTTGGCCTTCGCCAGGGCGATCAATTCGGCCACCGTGTTGGCGGGGAACTGCGGGTTCGCGACGAGAATTTGCGGCAACGAGGCGACGCTGCCCACGGGTTCGAAGTCTTTCTGCGTGTCGTAGCTCAGCTTCGGAAAGATCGCCGGGTTGATGGTGTGCGAGCTGAGCGTGAACAGCACGGTGTAGCCGTCGGGCGCGGCCTTGGCAACGACATCGGTGCCCACCGATCCACCCGCGCCGCCTTTGTTTTCGATGACGATCGGTCTGCCCGAGTGCGGCCTGAAAACGCTCATGCACGATGCGCGCGATGACGTCGGTGCCGCCGCCGGGCGGGTAGGGCACGACGAAGCGCACCGGCTTGTCGGGGTAGGTGCTGGCCTGGGCCAATGCTCCCAAAGGCGAAATCAATGCTGCCAGCACGGTGGCGGCAACGGTCAGTCCAAGGGACGGTCGGTTTTGGAGCAAGCTCATGAATCGTTCCTGGATGCAGGCAGGTGAAATCGATGCCGGATCGGGCACACGGGCCGGCATGCGGGCGGGCACGCGGGCCAACTATAGTTCGCGCTTGGTTCACCAGCAAAATCGTCTCGGAGACACAGCCATGAACAAGCCCAATGACGCACCCCTCGGCAAAGCTCGCAGCGTCGTCAGCGGCGTGCAGAAGATGACGCCCTCGGAAGCCTTCGTCGAAACCATGGTCGCGAACAACGTGACCGACATGTTCGGCATCATGGGTTCGGCGTTCATGGACGCGATGGACATCTTCGCGCCCGCCGGAATCCGCCTGATTCCTGTCGTGCACGAGCAGGGTGCGGGCCACATGGCCGACGGCTACGCGCGCGTCAGCGGGCGCCACGGCGTGGTGATCGGGCAGAACGGCCCGGGCATCAGCAACTGCGTGACGGCGATCGCCGCGGCGTACTGGGCGCACAGCCCGGTGGTGATCGTCACACCGGAAACGGGCACGATGGGCATGGGCCTGGGCGGCTTTCAGGAGGCGAACCAGTTGCCGATGTTCCAGGAGTTCACCAAATACCAGGGCCATGTGAACAACCCCAAGCGCATGGCCGAGTACACGGCGCGCTGCTTCGACCGCGCGATTTCCGAAATGGGCCCGACGCAACTGAACATTCCGCGCGACTACTTCTACGGCGAGATCACTTGCGAGATCCCGAAGCCGATGCGCGTGGAGCTCGGCGCCGGCGGCGAGAAGTCGTTGAACGACGCGGCCGAGCTGCTGGCCGCGGCCAAGTTCCCCGTCATCATTTCGGGCGGCGGCGTGGTGCTCGGCAACGCGGTGGAAGAATGCAAGGCGCTCGCGGAGCGGCTCGGCTCGCCGGTGGTGAACGGGTATCTGCGCAACGACTCGTTCCCCTCCAAGCACCCGCTGTGGGCCGGGCCGCTGGGCTACCAGGGCTCGAAAGCGGCGATGAAGCTGATCGCCCAGGCCGACGTGGTGATCGCGCTAGGCTCGCGCATGGGCCCGTTCGGCACGCTGCCCCAGCATGGGCTGGACTACTGGCCGAAGAACGCGAAGATCATCCAGATCGAAGCCGACCACAAGAACCTCGGCCTGGTGAAGAAGATCACCGTCGGCATCTGCGGCGACGCGAAGGCGGCCGCGGTGGCGCTGCTCGCGCGCATCCAGAACAAGACGCTCGCATGCGACGCGACGAAAGCGCAGCGCGCCGCGACGATCAAGGCGGAGAAGGCCGCGTGGGAGAAGGAACTCGACGAGTGGACGCACGAGCGCGACGCCTACAGCCTGGACGTGATCGAAGAAGCGAAAAAGGAACCCGGCCACTGGCTGCACCCGCGCCAGGTGCTGCGTGAACTCGAGAAGGCGATGCCCGCGCACGTGATGGTCTCCACCGACATCGGCAACATCAACTCGGTGGCGAACAGCTATCTGCGCTTCGAGGAGCCGCGCAGCTTCTTCGCGCCGATGAGCTTCGGCAACTGCGGCTACGCGCTGCCGACGATGATCGGCGCCAAGTGCGCCGCGCCGCACCGCCCGGCCGTGGCTTACGCGGGCGACGGCGCCTGGGGCATGAGCATGGTGGAGATCATGACCTGCGTGCGCCACGACATTCCGGTCACCGCGGTCGTGTTCCACAACCGCCAGTGGGGCGCGGAGAAGAAGAACCAGGTCGACTTCTACAACCGGCGCTTCGTCGCGGGCGAGCTCGACAACCAGAGTTTTGCCGGCATCGCGAAGGCGATGGGGGCCGAAGGCATCGTCGTCGACAAGCTGGAAGACGTGGGCAAGGCGCTGAAACGCGCGATCGACATGCAGATGAACCAGGGCAAGACCTGCGTCATCGAGATCATGTGCACACGCGAGCTCGGCGACCCGTTCCGCCGTGATGCGTTGAGCAAGCCGGTGCGATTCCTGGACAAGTACAAAGACTACGTCTGACACCACGCTGGAGCCCACAGCGCGATGCAAGACCATCTGCTCACGCTGAACGCCGGCTCGTCGTCGATCAAGTACGCGCTGTTCGCTGCCGCGGGCGACTTGGCGGTGCCGGTGCTCGCGGACCAGATCGCGGGCCTTGGTACGGAGGACGCCGCGCTCACGCATTCGCAGGCGATGAAGCAGGTGCTGGAGCGCGTGAGCGGGTATCGAGTGGTCGGGGTGGGGCACCGCATCGTGCACGGCGGCACCACGTTCAGCGAACCGATGCTGATCGACAACGACGTGCTGCGCAGCGTCGCGCAATTGCAGCCGCTCGCGCCGCTGCACCAGCGGCACAACCTGGCCGGCGTGCATTCGGCGCGCGGCGGGTTTCCCGGCGTGCCGCAAGTCGCGTGTTTCGATACCGCGTTTCACCGCACTCAGCCTGAAGTGAACCGGCATTTCGCATTGCCGCAAGCGCTGCACGACTCAGGCGTTCAACGCTACGGCTTTCACGGCCTGTCGTATGAATCGATCCGCGCGCAATTGGTGGCCAAGGATGCGCGAGCCGCGCAAGGGCGCATCGTGATCGCGCACCTGGGCAATGGTGCGTCGATGTGTGCGATGCATGAAGGCAGATCGGTCGCGACGACGATGAGCTTCTCGCCGCTCGACGGCCTGCCGATGGGCACGCGCTGCGGGCGGCTCGACGCCGCCGTCGTGCTGCACCTGCTCGAACACGAGGGCCGCAGCGCGGAGGACATCGGTGAACTGCTGTACCGAGAGTCGGGCTTGCTCGGGCTGTCGGGTGTGTCGAGCGACATGCGCGAACTGCTTGCCTCGGGCACACCCGGCGCAAAACTCGCGATCGACTACTTCGTCGAGCACAGTCTGCGCGAACTCGCCTCGATGGCCGCGGCGCTGCGCGGCATCGATGGCCTGGTGTTCACCGGTGGCATCGGCGAAAACGCCGCTGCTCTGCGCGCGCGCATCGTCGAAGGCGCGAAGTGGATGGGCATGCAGCTCGACGCCAGCGCGAACGAGCATGGCGCCGGGCGCATCAGTGCGATTGGCAGCAGCATCTGGATCGACGTGTTGCGCACCAACGAAGAATCGGTGATCGCACGCCACACCGCGCGCTGCGCCGGGCTGCGCGCGAGACTGACGCTGGCGCAAGGGCAGGGCGCAGGGGTCGGGTCGACAGCTGGCGAAAGCATGAACAAAGCCGTGACCGCCGACCCTGCATCCTGGAGCCGCTGCCGGCGTACCGCGAATACCCGCCCGAGCAGATGCGCGAGCGCGCCCGCGAGTTCCATGCCGACATCGCCCGCCGCCGCACCGTGCGCGAATTCGACCGCCGCGAGGTCCCGCGCGACGTGATCGAACATTGCCTGCTCGCCGCAGGCACGGCGCCGTCGGGCGCGAACCAGCAGCCGTGGTTCTTCAGCGTCATCACCGACCCGGCGCGCAAACGCGCGATCCGCGAAGCCGCTGAGCAGGAAGAGCGCGAGTTCTACGCCGGCCGCGCGCCGCAGGAGTGGCTCGATGCACTCGCGCCGCTGGGCACCGACCCGAACAAGCCCTTCCTCGAAGACGCGCCGGTGCTGATTGCGATCTTTGCGCAGAAGTACGGTGTGCGATTCGAACGGCAAGAAGTTCAGCCACTACTACGTGCCCGAGTCGGTGGGCATCGCGACCGGCTTCCTGATCGCGGCGCTGCACCACGCGGGCCTGGCGACGCTGACGCACACGCCGAGCCCCATGGGCTTCCTGAACCGGATTTGCGGCCGGCCGGCGTCGGAAAAGCCCACGATCCTGCTCGTCGTCGGTTATCCGGCTGTCGGCTGCCAGGTGCCGGTGCATGGTGGAATCAAGAAGCCACTCGCCGAGATTGCGCAGTGGCTGGCGCCTGAATGACAGCTGAACAATCAAGAGGATCAGACATGTACCAGGCGTTCAACTTGAGCGGTCACAGCGCCGTCGTCACCGGCGGGAACGGCGGCATCGGCTATGGCATGGCGCGGGCGCTGCTGGCGTCCGGCGCGTCGGTCGCGATCTGGGGCTCGAATGCACCGAAGACGCAGCAGGCCAAACAGACGCTGGCCGCGGAGTGCGGTGACACCTCGCGCGTGCACGCCTTCGTCTGCGACGTCGGCGAAGAGTCGCAGGTCGAGAGCGCGTTCGCTGCGACGGTCGCGGCGCTCGGTCGCGTCGATTCCTGTTTCGCGAACGCGGGCGTGTCGAGCAAGGGCACGACGCATGATGGAGATGAGCCTGGAAGAGTTTCGCCGCGTCCAGCGCATCAACGTCGAAGGCGTGTTCCTGACGTTTCGCGCCGCGGCGCGCCACATGGCGCAGCACGGCCAGGGCGGTGCACTCGTCGCCACCGCCAGCACGGCGGCCGTGGAAGGCGCCGCGCGCAACAGCCACTACGGCGCGTCGAAGGGCGCCGTCACGTCGTACGTGCGCGCGCTCGCGGTGGAGCTGGCGCGGCACCGCATCCGCGTCAACTCCATCCTGCCGGGTTGGATCGAGACCGACATGACGCACAAGGCTGTCAGCAACCCGAAGTTCGCCGAAGCCGTGCTGCCGCGCATCCCGGCGCGGCGCTGGGGCGCGATCGACGACTTCGGCGGCATCGCGGTCTACCTCGCCAGCGGCGCCTCGGCCTACACCACGGGCGAGCAGTTCATCATCGACGGTGGCTACACCAAGTTTTGAT
>CAWBTF010000025.1:0-157935 GCA_963791595.1 uncultured beta proteobacterium
TACACGGCCACGCTGACCTCGGGCGCCGCACTGCCGAGCTGGCTGAGTTTCGATGCAGGCACCCAGACCTTCAGCGGCACGCCGGGCAACGCCGACGTCGGCGCGATCAGCGTGCGGGTGACTGCCACCGACACTTCCAACGCCAGCGTCTTCGATGACTTCACGCTGACGGTGGCCAACGCCAACGATGCACCCACTGTCGCCGCGCCGATCGCCGACCAGAACGCGACGCAGGGTGCGGCGTTCAGCTTCACGGTTCCCGGCGGCAGCTTCGCCGACATCGATGCCGGCGATGTGCTCACCTACACGGCCACGCTGGCCTCGGGCGCGGCGCTGCCGAGCTGGCTGAGTTTCGATGCGGCCACACAGACTTTCAGCGGCACGCCGGGCAACTCCGACGTCGGCGCGATCAGCGTGCGGGTGACTGCCACCGACACTTCCAACGCGACGGTCTTCGACGATTTCATGTTGACGGTGGCCAACGCCAACGATGCACCCACTGTCGCCGCGCCGATCGCCGACCAGAACGCGACGCAGGGTGCGGCGTTCAGCTTCACGGTTCCCGGCGGCAGCTTCGCCGACATCGATACCGGCGATGTGCTCACCTACACGGCCACGCTGGCCTCGGGCGCGGCGCTGCCGAGCTGGCTGAGTTTCGATCCGGCCACCCAGACCTTCAGCGGCACGCCGGGCAACGCCGACGTCGGCGCGATCAGCGTTCGGATCACCGCGACCGACACTTCCAACGCCAGCGTCTTCGACGACTTCACGCTCACCGTGGCCAACGCCAACGATGCGCCCAGCGTCGCTGCGCCGATCGCCGATCAGAACGCGACGCAGGGCGCGGCGTTCAGCTTCACGGTTCCCGGCGGCAGCTTCGCCGACATCGATGCCGGCGATGTGCTCACCTACACGGCCACGCTGGCCTCGGGCGCGGCGCTGCCGAGCTGGCTGAGTTTCGATGCGGCCACCCAGACCTTCAGCGGCACGCCGGGCAACGCCGACGTCGGCGCGATCAGCGTTCGGGTCACCGCGACCGACACTTCCAACGCGAGCGTCTTCGACGACTTCACGCTCACCGTGGCCAACGCCAACGATGCGCCCAGCGTCGCCGCGCCGATCGCCGACCAGAACGCGACGCAGGGCGCGGCGTTCAGCTTCACGGTTCCCGGCGGCAGCTTCGCCGACATCGATGCCGGCGACAGCCTGAACTACAGCGCCACGCTCGGCAGCGGCGGCGCGCTGCCGGCTGGCTGAGTTTCGACGCGGCCACCCAGACCTTCAGCGGCACGCCGGGCAACGCCGACGTCGGCGCGATCAGCGTTCGTGTCACCGCAACCGATACCTCCAGCGCGAGCGTCTTCGACGACTTCACGCTCACCGTGGCCAACGCGAACGATGCGCCCAGCGTCGCCGCGCCGATCACCGACCAAAACGCGACGCAGGGCGCGGCGTTCAGCTTCACGGTTCCCGGCGGCAGCTTCGCCGACGTCGATACCGGCGACGCGCTCACCTACACGGCCACACTGGCTTCGGGTGCGGCGTTGCCGAGCTGGCTGAGCTTCGACGCCGCTACACAGACCTTCAGCGGCACGCCGGGCAGCGCCGACGTCGGCGCGATCAGCGTGCGGGTGACTGCCACCGACACTTCCAACGCGACGGTCTTCGACGATTTCGCGTTGACGGTGGCCAACGCCAACGATGCACCCACTGTCGCTGCGCCGATCGCCGACCAGAACGCGATGCAGGGCGCGGCGTTCAGCTTCGCGGTTCCGGGCGGCAGCTTCGCCGACATCGATGCCGGCGACACCCTTAGATACAGCGCCACGCTCGGCAGCGGCGGCGCGCTGCCGGCGTGGTTGAGCTTCGACGCCGCCACCCAGACCTTCAGCGGCACGCCGGGCAACGCCGACGTCGGCGCGATCAGCGTTCGTGTCACCGCGACCGACACTTCCAACGCGAGCGTCTTCGACGACTTCACGCTCACCGTGGCCAACGCCAACGATGCGCCGCTCATCACCAGCAATGGTGGCGGATCGAGCGCGGCCGTCAGCCTGGCCGAAGGAACGACGGCGGTGACCCAAGTCACCGCCACCGATCCGGACGCGGCGGACGTGCTGCGCTTCACCGTGTCGGGCGGCATCGACGCGGCGCGCTTCAGCATCGACCCGGTGAGCGGTGCGCTGAGTTTCGTCACGCCGCCGGACCGCGAACAGCCCGCCGACGCGGACGGCGACAACCGTTATGAAGTCATCGTCTCGGTCAGCGACGGCACCGTCAGCGCGCAACAGCAGCTCTTCATAGACGTCGCCGGCGTCGACGAGGCACCGAGCATCGTCAGCAATACGCTGCTGCTTTCCAAAGGCAGCGCCACGCTGGTGCTGCTCGGAACCGACCCCGACACCGCAGCGAATTCGCTCAACTTCCAAGTGAGCGGTCTGGTCGGCGGCCGCTTCGAGCTGGTGGCGGCGCCGGGTTCGGCGATCACAGGTTTCAGCCAGGCGCAGATCGCTGCCGGTGCGGTGCGATTCGTTCCCGACGGCAGCGGCGCGGCGCCGGCCTATGTATTGAGCCTGAGCGACGGCGTGTCGAGCGTGACCTCAGGCGCGCCGACCTTGGTGTATCAGGACCCGCCAGTGCTCGCGCCAACGCCACCCACAGCACCAGCGCCTTCGCCGCAACCGCCGGTGGTCGCGCCCGAACCCGCCCCGCAAGCGGCGACTGCGGCGGTTGGTGCCGCGCCCGCGGCTGCCGCACCGCCACCCGTGCAGACCAGCGCACCCGGGGGGGGCGATTTGTCGGACGCTTTCGGGCCGCCGCTGGCAGACTCCGGCACCCAGGCGGTGCGAAGCGGCCGTGACGCCTTGCCGAGCGCGCCGCCGCCCGCGCCAACATTGGCACATCGCGACGTCACCGCAAAGGCAGTCGAGACGCTGATCCAGTTTTCCTTGCCGTCCGAAGGCCTGGAAAATGACTCCGCGCTCGCCCTGCTGCCAGCCGATCTGGCAAGCGCCCTGCGCGACCGACTGCTGAGCAAGGAACTCGACCTCTTGCGCGACGCCGAACAGGGCAGCCGGCATGCCAGCGCTGAATTGCGCGCCTCGGGCACGCTGGTCAGCGCAGGCTTGTCGGTGGGCTACGTGCTGTGGCTGGCGCGCGGCGGTGCGCTGGTGGCCAGCCTGATGTCGGCGCTGCCCGCCTGGGCCATCGTCGACCCGCTGCCGGTGCTGGCGAAGATGAAGCGCGGCGACGACGAGCCCGAGCTTGACGAAGGCGACGCCGACCACGCGCTCGAACAGCTGTTCAGCAAGCCACGCCACGCACCACCGGTGATGCCCCAGGCGGACGTGTCAAAGGCTGGCGCGCCGCAATCCGGAAACCCGGCGCCATCGAGCAACGCGCTGCAGGTTGAGCCGCGGCCAACGAGCCATACCAGCGAGCAAACGACATGAGACATCTGTCGTCACGCTTTCACCTGGCCTTGGGGCTGAGCTCGCTGGTGCTCAGCGTGCTGCTGCTGGCGCTGTACTTCGGCCTGATTCCGGACCGCGACGCCGCGGTGCGTGCCGGCCGCGTGGCGCTGGCCGAAGCGGTGGCGGCGTCGAGCACGGCATTGATGGATGAACAGCAGGACTCGAAGCTGCGCAACCTGCTGGCGTTCATCGCGCAGCGCAACCCGGAGCTGCTGTCGGTCGGGCTGCGGCGCGCCGACGGCGTGCTGCTGATCGAACATGGCGAACACGGCTCCGCCTGGCGCGCACCGCGCCCCGGAGTGTCCAGAGACACCCAGATCGTCGTGCCGATCCTGCAGGGTGCAGCGCGTTGGGGCCACGCTGAGTTGCGCTTCGCGCCGCTGCACGCTACGCAGTGGTGGGGGGCGCTGCTGGCGGCGCCGGTGCCGCTCGTCGGCGGGAGCGTCGCCGCGTGCTTCGTGCTGTTCTACTTCTACTTGCGCCGCATGTTGCGCCACCTCGACCCATCGCGTTCGATCCCGGGCCGCGTGCGCACCGCCTTCGACACGCTCGCCGAAGGCCTGCTCGTGCTCGACCCGAAGGGCCGGATCGTGCTCGCCAACCAGGCGTTCGCCGAAGTGATCGGTCTGCCCGGCGACGCGTTGATCGGCAAGCTCGCGGCGGCGCTGCACTGGACCCATTCCAACGAAGCGCGCTTTCACCGGGACGAGGTGCCCTGGGCAGCGTCGCTGGCCGACGCCAAGGCGCGCCACAACGTCGTGATGTACCTGGTCGACGGCCAGGACAAGCGGCGCACCTTCATGGTCAATTGCTCGCCGGTGCCCGGCGCCGCCGGGGTGCCGGCGGGCGTGCTCGTGAGCCTGGACGATGTGACCGAGCTCGAGGAGAAGGAGATCGAGTTGCGCCTGGCGCGCGACGAGGCGCAAGCCGCAAGCCGCGCGAAGAGCGACTTCCTGGCGAACATGAGCCATGAAATCCGCACGCCGATGAATGCCATCCTCGGTTTCACCGAGCTGCTGCGGCGCGGCTACCAGCAAGGCAGCAGCGACACGCGCAAGCACCTCGACATCATCCGCGGCAGCGGCAAGCATCTGCTGGAGCTGATCGACGACATCCTCGACTTGTCCAAGGTGGAGGCCGGGCGGCTCGACGTCGAGCGCATCGCTTGCGCCGCGCACGGCGTGGTGCGCGACGTGGTGCGTGTCATGAGCGTGCGCGCCGATCAGAAAGGCATCGCGCTGCGGATCGAATTTCCGCAGGACCTGCCGGCAACCGTGTTGACCGACCCTTCGCGGCTGCGCCAGATCGTCACCAACCTGGTCGGCAATGCGCTCAAATTCACCTCCCAGGGCGGCGTGACCGTGACGCTGCGTTTGCTGCCCGACGCACCGAGCCCGCTGCTGGCGATCGACATCGGCGACACCGGCATCGGCATTCCGGCGGACAAGCTCGAAGCGATCTTCGAGCCCTTCGTGCAGGCTGAAGCGTCGACGACCCGCCAGTTCGGCGGAACGGGCCTGGGCTTGGCGATCGGCCGGCGCTTTGCCCGGGCGCTCGGCGGCGACGTGACCGTGAGCAGCGTTCCCGGGCAGGGCAGCGTGTTTCGCATCACCCTGGAGACCGGGCCGCTCGACGGCGTGCCGTGGCTCGCGCCGCAGCAGCTCGCCGAAGCTGTCGCGGAACAAGCCGCGGTGCTCGATGCGTCGCCCTGGCAGTTCGATCCGGCCCGTGTGCTGGTGGTGGACGACGGCGCCGAGAACCGCGAACTCGTGCGCCTGGTGCTGCAAGCCGCGGGCCTGCAGGTCAGCGAAGCCGAACATGGCGCCGCCGCCTTGGAACACATGGCTCGCGAAGACGCGGACCTGGTGCTGATGGACGTTCACATGCCGGTGATGGACGGCTCCACCGCGACCAAACTGCTGCGCGAGCGCGGCTGCAAGGTTCCGGTGCTTGCCCTGACGGCGCATGCGATGAAAGGCTTCGAGCGCGATATCGAAGCGGCAGGTTTCAGCGGCTACCTGACGAAGCCGGTCGACATCGACGCGATGCTGGTCGAGATCGCCAGGCATTTGCCGGGCCGGCGGGTCGCGGCCGGCGAATCGGCGGCGGGCGCGGACGCACCCACCGTGGCGTCGCAGCATCGCACCGCGCTGCCCGCGCCACAAAGCGAGGCCGGTCGCGCAGCGGCCACCGAACCGCTCGTGTCGCGCCTGGCCAACCACCCACGCTTGCAACGCGTGGTACGCACCTTCGCGCTGCAATTGCCGGCGAAGCTGCAGGCCATGCTCGATGCCCAGGCACGCGGCGACCACGCTCAGCTCGCGGAGTTGGCGCATTGGCTCAAAGGGGCGGGCGGCACGGTGGGCTACGACGAATTCTTCGAGCCGGCGCGCGAGCTCGAAACGCTGGCCCAGGGCGGTGACAGCCGCGCCGTCAGCGAAGCATTGCAGCGCCTGAGTGCGCTGGCTCGACGCATCGCAGCTGCGGATGCGCCCGCGGCCGACCCGCGCAACCGCGAAACCTTAACGACCATCTGAGGGCTGGACCATGCAATCGACCGTGGTAGACATCACCGTGGGGCCCGCCGCGGCGCAAAGCGCAACCGCCGGGCCGCGCCATCCGCGCTGGCACGCAACGACGCCCGCCGAACCGGATGCGCCGCCGAGCGCGCGCGATCCGCTTGCAACGACGCGCCCGGCGGACCTGTATGAAGTGATGGTCATGATGGTCGACGACGAAGCGATGCTGACCGACGTGATCCAGACCTACCTGGAGGAAGCAGGCTACCGGCGGTTGGTGGCCGTCAACGACCCGCTGCAGGCGATGGCCGCGCTGCGCCGGGACAAGCCGGGTTTGCTGTTGCTCGACCTGATGATGCCGGGGCTCTCGGGCTTCGAGATCCTGGCCCAGGTGCGCAGCGACGAGGCGCTGCGCTACACGCCGGTCATCATGCTGACGGCGGCGAACGACCCGGCGACGCGCCTCAAGGCGCTCGAGCTGGGTGCGACTGAATTCCTTGCGAAGCCGGTGGACCCCAGCGAATTGGTGCTGCGGGTGCGCAACAGCCTGGCGTTCAAGGTGTACCAGGACCGCCTGATCAATGAAGACTCGCTCACCGGCCTACCCAACCAGCGCGTCTTTTCCGAACAGCTTCAGGCAGTGCTGGCGCGCGCCAAGGGCGAGAACAGCGCCTTGGCGGTGCTGCACATCGGGCTGGACCGATTCAAGCAGATCAATGACAGCCTCGGTCACAGCGCCGGCGACCGCCTGCTCAAGGCGGTCGCGCAGCGCCTGCGGCCGGTGGTGCGGCGTTCCGATTCGCTGCTGCTGAGCCGCCTGGACGGCGACACCTTCGGGCTCGTGATGCCGCGAATCGAATCGACGGTTGTCGCCGAGAGCATGGCGCGGCGCATCCTGGCCGCGATGTCGCTGCCGTTTTCAATCGCCGGCTTGGACCTGTTCGTCACGCCGAGCATCGGCATTTCGGTCTTTCCCGGCGACGGACCCGACGACGCGACCCTTCGGCGCAACGCGGTGGCGGCGATGGCGCACGCGAAAAGCAGCGGCCGCAATACCTTCGAGTTCTATTCGAGCGCGCTGAAGAGCGGGTCGCTCGATAGCTTGTCGCTCGAGATGCAACTGCGCCACGCCATCGCACGCAACGAGTTGGTGCTGCACTACCAACCCAAGATCGATCTCGCCACCGGTCGCATCGCCGGGGCCGAGGCCCTGCTGCGCTGGCATCGTCCGGGTGTGGGCATGGTCTCGCCGGCACAGTTCATCCCGGTGGCCGAAGAAAGCGGCCTGATTGTCGACATCGGCGAGTGGGTCATCGCGACGGCTTGCGCGCAAATGGCAGCCTGGCGCGGCGCCGGCCTGGGCGACGTGAAAGTCGCCATCAACGTGACCCGGCACGACCTGGCCGCCGGTGGCCTGGTGCGCGCCGTGACGCAGGCGCTGGCCCGCCACGCCATCGGACGCGGGCAACTCGCGATCGAGCTCACCGAGAGCATGCTGGTGGACCGCGTCGACCAGACGCGCGAGCAGCTCGAGGCCCTGCGCGGCCTGGGCGTCGAGCTGGCGATCGACGACTTCGGCACCGGTTATTCGTCGATGAACTACCTCAAGCGTTTTCCGTTCGACGAGCTGAAGATCGACAAGTCGTTCATCGACGGCACGCCGCACGACGCCACCGATGGCGCGATCGTCAAGGCGTTGATCGTGCTCGCGCACAGCCTGGGCATGCGTGTCGTCGCCGAGGGTGTGGAAAAGCCCGCGCAGCGCGATCTGTTGCTCAGCCTGGACTGCGACAGTTTCCAGGGCTTCCTGTTCAGCAAGGCGCTGCCCGCCGAGGACTTTCAGGCGCGAATGCTGGAAGTCAATTCGGCCGCGCCCGGAGCTTGACCGCCTGAGGGTTCGTTTGCGGCGTCACCTTGCAGGCCGCGTCCTCGCAGAGCTCGGACCCTTCGCCAGGCATCAACAGTCCTCAGGACTGTTGACGTCCGGGCTCAGCGCCCCGCCGCGATGAGCGCTTCGCGCACCGCGGCAACCTGGCGGCGCGACACGGCCAGCCATTCGTCCACCGGCGCCAGGCGCACCGCCCAGCCCTCGCCGCCTTCGTCGTCGCCGGCGCTGGCCAGCGTGCGCCGCTCGAGTGCGCGCACCGCCGGGCGCGCGACGAGCGCGTTGCGGTGCACGCGAAGGAAACGGTCTCCGACGCGCGGCTCGAGTTCGGCGAGCGAATCGTCGATCACATAGCTGCGCGCCGCGGTGCGCAGCGTGACGTACTTGAGTTCGGCCTTGAAGTAGAGGATTTCCGTGAACGGCACGCGCACGACGCGGCCGCGATCGCTGACGACGATCGCCGGGCCCTCGTCCAGCGCCGCAGCCGCAGCGGGCGCGCTTTGGCTCAGCTGGGTCGCGACACGCTGCAGTGCGGCATTCAGGCGCTCGCGCTTCACCGGCTTGGTGAGGTAGTCCACGGCGGCGAGGTCGAAGGCTTTGACCGCATGCTCAGGATGCGCGGTGACGAACACCACCGCAGGGGGCTTGTGCAGTTGGCGCAATTCGGCCGCGAGTTGCGTGCCGTCGCGCCCGGGCATGTGGATGTCGAGCAGCACGACATCGCACTCGTGCGCACCGAGCCAGAGCAAGGCCTGCGCTGTGTTCGACGCCTCGCCAGCGACGCTGGCCGACGGCTCGCGGCATTCGCCCAGCAGAGTGCGCAGGCGCAGGCGCGCCAGTTCTTCGTCGTCGACGACGAATACCCGCAACGGCGCGCCGGGGATCATCGCCGGACGCTCACGACGCGGGCCTCACAGCGGCACCAGAATCTGCACCCGAAACACGTCGCCGTCGCGCCGCGCCTCGAACTGCGCCGCCACGTCGTGCATCAGGCGCAGCCGCTCGCGCACGTTGGCCAGCGCCATGCCGTTGCCGGGCTGCGAAGATGCCGTGGGAATGCCGTTCCAGATCTCGATCTCGGCGCGCCCCAGGCGCACCCGCGTGCGCACCCGAATCGTGCCGCCCTCGGCGGCGGGCTCGACGCCATGGCGCACCGCGTTTTCGACGAGCGGTTGCAACAGCAGCGGCGGCACGCGTGCGCCCGAAGCGGCGTCGTCGAGTTCCCACTCCAGCGTCATGCGGCTGCCGAAGCGGATCTGCTCGATCGCGAGGTAACGCTTGGCGAGTTCCACTTCCTGCGCCAGCGTCACCGCTTCGCCGTTTTCCGACAGCGCGCCGCGAAACAGCTCCGCCAGATCTTCGAGCACGCCCTCGGCGCGCTCCGGGTCCAGGCGCACCAGCGTCAACGCGGTATTCAAGGTGTTGAACAGGAAATGCGGGCGAATCCGCGACTGCAACTCGGCCAGGCGCGCCGCCGTTTGCACCGGCAGCAGCGCCTGGGCGCGCATGCGCAGCCACTGGAACATCACCGCGGCGATGCCCGCACCCGCCAACGCCGGCGCCACCAGGCCGGGCGGCGCCAGCACGTCAGGCCCGGGCAGGCTGGCCAGCCACGTGCCCACCGCCGCGCACAGCGCGCCCATCGTCACCACCACGCACCATTGGCCCGCCTCGGGCAGCGCCGTGATCGGCCGCTTCAGCGCGCAGGTCAGCAACAGCCACAGCAACACCCCGGGCAATCCGCCGGCCGACCCGGCGGCGAGCAACAGCATCCACGACTGCAACCCCGTCGCCGGGAAAGCCACGGCGATCGCCACCACGGCATGCACGAACAGCAAGGCGCGCAAGACGACGCCGACATGGCAGACGTCGAACAGCGCCTGCGCCGGCCGCGACGCGAGCCCCTGGCCGGCACCGAAGGCCGACGAGCGCGAAGCTCGACGAGACCGGCTCGGTCGATCTGTCAGATGCGAGCGTATGAGGGTCAGCCAATGTGGTCACGGGTGCAATCGCGTGGGCGCGGGCCGCATGCATCGGGCGCGCATGAATCGATGGGTCGGCAGCATGGGTCGATAGAATCGGTTCTCCGCGCGGCGTGCGACAAACGCACGCATTGTCTCCAACTCCGACGCGCCGACGCCCGCCCAGTCTGCGTCATCCCTCACACATCATGGCCACCAACTCTCTCGAGCGCAAGTCGCAGGCGTGGTCGGCGCTGTTCTCCGAGCCGATGGACGAGCTGGTGCAGCGCTACACGGCGAGCGTCGGCTTCGACCAACGCTTGGCGCGTGCCGACATCGCCGGCAGCCTGGCACACGCCGAGATGCTGGCGCATGTGGGGCTCATCAGCGCGGCCGACCACGAGGCGATTCAACGCGGCCTGGCGCAGATCCGCGAAGACATCGACGCCGGCCGCTTCGAGTGGAAGCTCGAACTCGAAGACGTGCACCTGAACATCGAGGCGCGCCTGACGCAGCTCGTCGGCGACGCGGGCAAACGCCTGCACACCGGGCGCTCGCGCAACGACCAGGTCGCGACCGACGTGCGGCTGTGGCTGCGCGACGAGATCGACGGCCTCATCACCCTGCTCGCCGCCCTGCAGCGCGCGCTGGTCGACGTGGCCGCGGCGAACGCGCAGACCATCATGCCCGGCTTCACGCACCTGCAAGTGGCGCAGCCGGTGAGCTTCGGGCACCACATGCTCGCCTACGTGGAAATGTTTGCGCGCGACGCGCAGCGCTTCGTGCCGAAGTGCGCGCGCGCACCAACTGCCTGCCGCTCGGCGCCGCGGCGCTGGCCGGAACGAGTTATGCGCTGGACCGCGAACGAGTCGCGCGCACACTCGGCATGGTGGATGCGAGCGGGCAGCCTTGCGTCTGCCAGAACAGCCTGGACGCGGTGAGCGACCGCGACTTCGCGATCGAATTCAGCGCCGCCGCCGCACTGTGCATGGTGCACGTGTCGCGCCTGAGCGAAGAAATCGTCCTGTGGATGAGCCAGAACTTCGGCTTCATCGAGCTCGCCGACCGCTACTGCACCGGCAGTTCGATCATGCCGCAGAAGAAGAACCCGGACGTCGCCGAACTCGCGCGCGGCAAGAGCGGGCGTGTCATCGGCCATCTGATGGCACTGCTGACGCTGATGAAGGGCCAGCCGCTCGCGTACAACAAAGACAACCAGGAAGACAAGGAGCCGCTCTTCGACACGGTGGACACGCTGCGCGACACGCTGCGCATCTTTGCCGAGATGCTGGGCGGCCTGCGCGTCGAAGCCGCAGGCGATGGAGTCCGCTGCGGCGAAGGGTTACGCCACCGCGACCGACCTCGCCGATTACCTGGTGAAGAAAGGCCTGGCGTTTCGCGACGCGCACGAAATCGTCGCCGGAGCGGTGAAGCAGGCACAGGCTCGCGGTGTGTCGTTGAGCGAACTGTCACTCGACGAATTGCGAAACGATCAGCCCCAAGATCGACGCCGACGTCGCCCAGGTGCTGACGCTGCGCGGCTCGCTCGACGCGCGCAACGTGCTGGGCGGCACCGCGCCGGCACAAGTGCTCGCGCAGGTGGCACGGCACCGCGGGCGGCTGGGTTGACCCTCTCACGGCTTGACGGGCCGGCAGCACCGCTGGCCCGCGGCCTAGGAGCGTGGGCGGCAGAAGGCGGATGAGCCCGACGCTTGCGCCACGCGAGGTCGTCGGCGTCGTTGTCATGATCCTTACATCAGCGCTCGTAAGAATCGGCCGCGCAGCACCGACCGACACCCATGCAGAGCAGCGCCGACACGATCCACGCGGGCCTTTCTTCGGCCACGGCATCCGCCAAGGCATCCGCGTACCGCTTGCGCTTCGCGGAAAGCGCCGCCGACCTGCGTGCCGCGCAGGCGCTGCGTTTCGAAGTCTTCAATCTGGAACTCGACGAGGGTCTGGTGCATTCCTACGACACCGGTCTCGACGAAGACCCGTTCGACGCGGTGTGCGACCACCTGCTGGTCGAAGACGCGGCCAGCGGCGCGGTGGTCGGCACCTACCGGTTGCAGACCGGCAGCACGGCCGGTGCGGCGCTGGGCTACTACAGCGAACGCGAATTCGACTTCGCACCGTTCGAAGCCGCGCGCGGCCAGATCGTCGAACTCGGGCGTGCCTGCATCCAGCGGCCGCACCGCAGCTTCGCGGTGCTGAACCTGCTGTGGAAAGGCATTGCGCTGTACGCGCAGCGCCACGGCGCGCGCTACCTGCTCGGCTGCAGTTCGCTCACGTCGCAAGACGCCGCGGTCGGCGCGGCGGCCTACCGCGACTTGCAGCCGCACTGGGCGCAGGAAGCGTGGCGCACCCGGCCGACGGATGGGTTCGCTTGTCCGCTCGACCAGGTTGCCAGCGACCCGGTCCACATTCCGCGGCTGCTGTCGGCCTACCTCGCGCTCGGCGCGCAAGTCTGCGCGCCGCCCGCGATCGACCGCGAGTTCCGCACGATCGACTTCCTGACCTGCCTGGACTTGCGCTCGAAGGCCATCGCGACGATGTTGCGGCGCTGGGGTGTGAAGGGCTGATCGGTACCGCAAGCGAGCCTGCGTTGCTCGCGGCCGGAAGGCGGCAACAATAGGGCTTCAGCCACGACGCCCGGATCCCGATGATTCACGGCAGCGCCGCCGACCCCGCACCCTTGGGCGACCGCACCGCACCCGAGTGCGGCAACTGCCGGCGCGCGATGCAGGCGCTGCACCTGGCGGGGCACTATGGCCGAAACGTCGAGCTCGACGTCTGCGCGCCCTGCCACCTGGTCTGGTTCGACCAGACCGAGACCGCTCGCCTCACCGGCGCGGCGCTGCTCGATCTGATCGCGGTGATGGCGCGTTCGCAGACCTTGCCGCACGAGCCACTGCACGCGGGTGCGCGCTGCCCGCGTTGCAGCGGCAGCCTGAAGACAGTGCACAACAGCACACGCTGGGGCAAGTCACTGCAGCTCGAATGCCAGCGCGGCCATGGTGCGTACCAGTCGTTCGCGCAGTTCCTTCAGGAGAAGGGGCTGCTGCGCGCGATGTCGCGCCTGGACCGTGCCCAACTCGAGCAGCGCGACGGCGGCATCCACTGCGTGAATTGCGGCGCCGCGATCGGCACCGCCGACGAACAATGCCCGTTCTGCGAGAGCATACCGAGCCTGCTCGACGTGGCGCGCCTGGCGCGCGCGCTCGACCCGGAAGGTGCGATCGCACCGCAGGCCGTGCACGCCACGCGCGCGAGCCAGGCGGCGCTGCAGTGCGCCGCGTGCGGCGCCGCGCTGCCGCAGCAGCAGTCGATGGCCTGCGCGTCGTGCGGCGCGATCCTCGCGATCGGCCGGCTGAGCGAAGCGCATGCGCATGTGCAAGCCCTTGGCCCGGCGCTGCGCGCGCATGCGGCCAAACCTTCGGCTGCAACAATCAAGCGTCGTCTTGACGCGCTGGGAGGCGACCTGCCGCGCCGGCGCGAATGGGCGGCGAAGATGGAAGCCGAGGCGGCTGAAGGCAGCGGCCGCAACATCGATCAGCGCGATTGGTCGGCGCTGTTGGGCTCCGGGACGAACCCGCTGCGCGCCGTGCTGATTGCGCTGCTGATCTGGTTCGTCTGGTGGTTCTGGTGAGACCGGCGGCAACCTGGTCTCACCGCATCCGCTGCAACACCGCGTCATCCCACGCCGCGGCGGGCACGGCTTCGCCCCACAGATCGATCTGCACCGGGGTGCCCCGATGCACAACTTGTGCCGCGGCACCACGCACATAACCGAGGCCCACGCAGGCTGCGGCCGCAGGGCTCCAGCCGGCCGAGCTGAGTTCGCCGACCGCCACGCCGTCAATGTGAATCGCTTCGCCGCCCCAGACCCAGGAATGCGGGTCGTCGAGGACGAAACTGAGCAGCTTCTTGCGCAGCGGTTCGCCCTGCGCCTTGCGCAGCGCGTCGCGGCCGATGAAATCCACGCCCTTGTCCAGCTTCACCGCGAAGCCGAGGCCGGCTTCCCAAGGCGATTCGTCGGGGCCGAGCTCGGCTCCCCAGGCGCGCCGACCGGCCTCGACGCGCAAGGCGTCGAGCGCGTAGTAACCCGCGTCGACCAGTCCGAGTTCGGCGCCGGATTCGTGCAACGCCAGGTAGACATGGCGAGCCATCTCGATAGGCACGTACAGCTCGAAACCGGGTCCGCCGACGTAACTCATGCGCGCCGCGCGAACACGCGCCAAGCCGACATCGATCTCGCGCGACCACGAGAACTTCAGCAACTGCGCGGACAAGTCGTCCGGGCTGACACGGCGCAGCAACTCGCCGGCGCTGGGCCCCATCACCGACAGCACGCTCGTCATCGCACTCACGTCGGCGAGGAAGGCGTGCTCGCCCGCTTCGATGTGGCGCCCGATCCAGTCTTGGTCACGCTGCGGCTGCGCCGAGCCGGTGATCAGCATGAAGCGGTCCGGCGCGAGGCGCAGCACCGTCAAGTCGCTCTCAAACCCGCCGCGCGCATTCAGCATCGCGGTGTAGACCATGCGGTCGACGGGCACGTCGATATCGTTCGCGCACAGGCGTTGCAGCACGCGCAGCGCGTCGCGCCCTTGCAGCAGCAGCTTGCCGAACGAAGTCTGGTCGTAGATCGCCACGGCTTCGCGCGTCGCGCGCTGCTCGGCCTGCACCCAAGGCAGCCAGCCCGGCGCGCCCAGGCCGTACGGCGGGCGCGGCCGGCCCTCGGTGCGAAAGTAGTTGGCTCTTTCCCAACCGTTCTTCGCGCCGAACTCGGCGCCTTTCGCGGCGAGCATGTCGTACAGCGGCGAGGTGCGCACGCAGCGCGCGCTCTCCAGCTCCTGGCGCGGCCAGCGCATCGTGTAGTGCAGGCCTAGCGTCTCGACCGTGCGCTCGGCCAATGCGCGCCGGTTCGCGCTGCCCGGGCCGAAGCGGCGCACGTCGACGTCCCACAGGTCGCCGGGCGCTTCGCCGCCGATGATCCACTGCGCGATGATCTGGCCCGCACCGCCCGAGTTGGCGATGCCCGATGAATTGAAGCCCGCGCAGACGAAGTAGTTGCGCAGGCCCGGCGCCTCGCCGACGATGAAATTGCCATCGGGCGTGAAACTCTCCGGCCCGTTGAGCAGCATCTTCACTTTCGCCGTCTCCAGGCACGGCGTGCGGTGGATCGCATTCGTCATCAGGATTTCGAACTGGTCCCAGTCTTCGCCGAGCAACTGGAACTGGAACGTGCTCGGAATCGGGTCCACCGTCCACGGCTTGGCATGAGGCTCGAAGCCGCCCATCAGCATGCCGCCGACTTCTTCCTTGTAGTAGATGCAGCCGTCGGGGTCTCGCACCACCGGCCACATCGGGTGCATGCCTTCGATGCGGTCGGTAACGATGTAGAAGTGTTCGGCCGAATAGAGCGGCACGTTCACGCCGGCGAGCCGCCCGAACTGGCGCGCCCATTGGCCGGCGCAGTTGACGAGGACTTCGCATTGCACGTCACCCGACGCGGTGCGCACCCCCGTCACGCACGCGCCGCTGCCGCGTTGCTCGGTGATCACGCCTGTGACTTCGGTGTCTTCGACGATCCTCACACCACGGTTGCGCGCGCCCTTGGCCAGGCTCATGCACAGGTCGGCCGGGTTCGCCTTACCGTCACCGGGAATCCAGATGCCGCCTTGCAGATCGTCGGTGCGCAGCAGCGGCACGCGCTCGCCGGCTTCGCGCGGTGTGATGAGTTCCACCTCGACGCCGAAGCCTCGCGCCAGCGCCACCTGCTTCTTCAGCACCTGCATACGTTCGTAGCGTGCGCGCGACGTTGACGCTGCCGCATTGCTTCCAGCCGGTGGCCAGGCCGGTCTCGGCCTCGAGCGTCGAATACAGCTCGATGCCGTACTTGCTCATGCGCGTCATGTTGCGGTTGGGGCGCATCTGGCCCACCAAGCCGGCCGCGTGCCAGGTGGTGCCGCAGGTGAGCTTGCCCTGCTCGATCAGCAGCACGTCGGTGATGCCGAGCTTGGCGAGGTGGTAGGCGGTGGAACAGCCGGCGATGCCGCCGCCGACGATGATCACGCGGGAGTGGCTGGGCAAGGGCACATGGCCTCCTGTCGCTGAATCACGTCATCGGCCCGCAACCGCCCGCGCCGCGTCTCGCCACGCCGGGCTACCGACCCGTGAAGCGCGGCGCACGCTTCTCGACGAACGCACGCACGCCCTCGCGCAAGTCTTCACTCTGCGCCGTCAGCAGGAACTGGTCGCGGTCCATCAGGCTCGTCGCCTGGCGCAGCGGCATCGCCGCGGCGTTGATCGCTTCCTTGGTCATTCGCACCGGCAGCGGCGGCAGCTTGCAGACTCGTTCGGCCCAGGCGCGCGCAGTCGCCTGCGCCTCGCCGATGGGGCTGACTTCATCGACCAGCCCCCATTGCAGCAGCGTCGCCGGATCGGGCGCGTCGCCGAAGATCGTGAAGCGCTTGGCGCGCGCCGGGCCGATGAGCGCGGTGAGGCGCGGCAGCGATTGCCAGCTCATGTTCATGCCCAGCGGCACCTCGGGCAGGCGAAGGGTGGCGTTTGCCGCGGCAATTCGGAAATCGCACGCCAGCGCCAGCGCCAGGCCGCCACCGAGGCAAGCGCCCTCGATCGCCGCGATCGTCACGGCTTCGATTTCTTCCCAGGCCTGGCACATGTCCGGGCCGAGCGCCAGCGCTTCGCGTTGCTCCAGCAAGCTCGGTGGATCGGCCTCGGCGAGCCCCGCGGCCGCTTCGCTCAGGTCCGACCCGGCGCTGAAGGTGTCGGCGCTTCCGCTCACGATCACCACCCGCATTTCGCTGCGGCGGCGTGCATCGCGCGCGAAGGCCGTCAATTCGCGCATCAGCGCGCGGCTCAGCGCATTGCGCTGCGCGGGGCGGTTCAGGCACACGCTGACCACGCCTTGTGCGTGTTCGACCCCCAGGTGTTCGTACACCGCCGGCTGCACTTCAGTTACCCCACCACGTCTCGCGCGACCCGCGACGCATGCGTCGCTGCAACATCAACGGCTGCTTTCGGCCCAAAGCTGCCGTTCGCCGCAGTGTGCAGGCTCAGCCCTTCAGCGACCGTTCCCCAGGGCGGTGGCGGCGCCCCCGTTCTCCGGCCCACGCTCGCGGGGCGCCACCGAGGCCCACCACGCACAGCGCCATCAACGCCTTCCAAGCCCACAGAGGGCCAGGACACCGCGAATGGGGCCTCCGCCCGGGGGCACCACCACCGCCCTGCTACCACCCATGGTGACGGGCGATGTGCAGGGGTGCCGCCCAGTGGCCCGGGCAGGTGGCTTGGGGTACGGGCGGAGGCCCCATTCGCGGTGTCCTGGCTCTGCGCGCGCTTGGGCGGTGTTGATGGCGCCACGCGCCGTGGGCCACATCGGGTGCCCCGCGAGCGTGGGCCGGAGAACGTACCCCGGGCCACCTGCCCTCGCGCCGGAGCTGGCGCGCGCGCAGCGGCAAACGCTGGCATGCACACAGCGGCGAACGGCAGCAACGGGCCGAAACCAGTCAGCGCGCCGCTGAAGGCTTGACGCAGGTCGACGTAGACAGGTTTCACTTCAGTTCACGAGGTAGACGCGCATCCCCAGTTGTTTGCCGTTCACCCGGTCGAGCACCTGCACGCTCGCCTGACGCGGCTTGAAGCCCTGGGGCAGCACCAAGTCGCCGCGCGCCACCTCGAAGCTGCCCACCGACACCTGCACCGGCGCAAGTGATGCCGTGGTTTCGACGCCGCGCGCGTTCAGCCCGGTGACGAGCAATTGCAGCACCGCCGGAATCGGCTGGGCACCAGCACGCTCGCGCCATAACACCACTTCGTAGTGGAGCGTGCCACCCTTCGCGGAAATCTTCGCCCCCCGCACTTCGATGGGGCCGGCGCGCGGATCGGGCGGCAGGTTCGCGATGACCGCGGCCAGGTCATCGCGCGCGCGCTGCGCCGCCGCGCGCGCCGCGGCGACATCGCTGCTGGCCGACTTGCCCTCGGCGATCGTGGTCTCGAGCCGCTTGCTCGTGTCGGCAAGTGCCGATTCGAGACGCTGGCGCTCGCCGTCGGCACGCTCGAACGCGGTGCGCAGCCGCGTCGATGCGTCCACGGTGAGCCGCGGCGGCAGGTAGGCTTCCTGGACCACGACCACGCCCGCGGCGCCGATCGCCACGCCCACGAGCAGCAGCACCAGCCAACGCGGCACGCCCGAGCGGCGCCTGCCATAGGGTTCGTAGGCGACGGGTTTGAATTGTCCGAGCATCGTGCGAGTTCGTGGTGGGTCCCGGGGCGTAAGGTTACCTCCTCGCGCCATGGGCCCCGAAACAGCCTGTTGGAGGGGCTGGGATGCCCCACCCTGTTCTTGACGCAGCTCAGCAGACTGGCGCCTGCAGCCCTTGGACGCTGAGTCTGCGGGTAAGCGTTTGCCGCGGCCTGCTAGCATGCCCGCGCCGAACCCGCCGGGCAAGCGTGGCCGGCACGACAGGAGGCCCGATGGACGACATGCAAAAGGCGCAGCGCTGCGTCGCGGTGTGCCTGCTCGGTGCGCTGCTCTTCAACTATCCGTTCCTCGCGCTCTTCAACCGCGCGGGCCAATTCCTCGGCATCCCGATCTTCTACGTTTATCTGTTCGTTGCGTGGGCGGCGCTGATCGCGATGCTCGCCTACATCGTGGAACGCAAGGGCGAGTGAGCGCGCGCGATGCTGCAGGAATGGGTGATCGTCAGCGCAGCGTTCTCCTATCTGGGGTTGCTGTTCGCGATCGCCTATTACGCCGACAAGCGCGCCGACGCGGGGCGCTCGATCGTCGCCAATCCCTACATCTACAGCCTGTCGCTCGCGGTTTACGCGACCGCGTGGACGTTTTACGGCAGCGTCGGGCGCGCAGCGACCGACGGCGTCGGCTTCCTGCCGATCTACCTCGGCCCGACGCTGATGATCGCGCTGTGGTGGATCGTGATGCGCAAGATCCTGCGCATCGCCAAGCAAAACCGAATCACGTCGCTCGCCGACTTCATCGCCTCGCGCTACGGCAAGAGCGCGCTGCTCGGCGGAGTGGTGACGATCATCGCCGTCATCGGAATCATCCCCTACATCTCGCTGCAACTGAAGAGCATCTCGAACAGCTACCTGATCCTCACCCAGTACCCGGAGATCGTGATGCCGGGCAAGCTCGGCACGCTGCCGCTGCTGCAAGACACGGGCCTGTGGGTGGCATTGATCCTGGCCGCGTTCACGATCGCGTTCGGCACGCGGCATCTCGATTCGGCCGAACACCATCAGGGAATGGTCGCGGCGATCGCGTTCGAGTCGCTCGTCAAGCTGCTTGCGTTCCTCGCGGTCGGTGTCTTCGTCACGTTCGGCGTCTACAGCGGCTTCGGCGACTTGTTCGCTCGCGCTGCCGAAGACCCGCGGCTGCGCGCATTGACGACGCCGCTGGAAGGCGTGGCGGGCGGCTATGCGAGCTGGGTGTGGCTGACGATCCTGTCGATGTTCGCGATCATGTTCCTGCCGCGCCAATTCCAGGTCACGGTGATCGAGAACACCGACGAGAAGCATCTCAACAAGGCGATCTGGCTGTTTCCGCTGTACATGCTCGCGATCAACGTCTTCGTGCTGCCGATCGCCTTCGGCGGCGGCATGCACTTTCCGCTCGGCCGGGTCGACGCTGATACCTTCGTGCTGACCGTGCCCATGGCCGAGAAACAAGAGGGACTCGCGCTGCTTGCGTTCCTGGGCGGCTTGTCGGCGGCGACGGGAATGGTGATCGTCGAGACGATCGCACTGTCGACGATGGTGTGCAACGACCTCGTGATGCCGATGCTGCTGCGCTTGCGCAGCCTGCGCCTGGCCGAACGCGCCGACTTGACCTGGTTGTTGCTCGGAATCCGGCGCGGCGCGATCGTGCTGGTGTTGCTGCTGGGCTACCTTTACTTCCGAATCGCCGGCGAGGCGTACGCGTTGGTCTCGATCGGACTGATTTCGTTTGCCGCGGTCGCGCAATTCGCCCCGGTCGCGCTCGGCGGCTTGTTCTGGCGCGGCGGAACGCGCAACGGCGCGCTCGCCGGGCTGCTGCTCGGCTTTGCGGTGTGGTTCTACACGCTTCTCGTTCCCGCGCTCGCTCGCTCGGGCTGGCTGCCCGTCGAGGTGATGAACGAAGGACTGTTCGGCTTCGAGTTGCTCAAGCCGCTGCAACTGTTCGGCCTGCAGGGCCTCGACCAGATCACCCACTCGATGATCTGGAGCATGATCGCCAATATCGGCGCGTATGTGCTCGTTTCGCTCGGCGGGACGCAGAGCGCCGAGGAAAGACACCAGGCGAACCGGTTCGTCGACGTGTTCCGGCACGACGCCGGCCGCGCGCGCTTCTGGCGCGGCACCGCGTCGCCCGCTGCGCTGCACGGAGTGCTCGCGCGCTTTCTCGGCGAGGCGGGCGCGAACGAAGCGTTCGCAGCGTATGCGCGTGCGAAGGGTGTGCAATGGCCACGGGACGAACTGAGCGCCGACGGCGAACTCGTGCACTACGTCGAGACGCAGCTCGCCGGGGCGATCGGCGCAGCGTCGGCGCGCATCATGATTGCGTCGACGGTCCGGGAAGAGGCGCTGACCCTGGAAGACGTGCGCGAGGTGCTGACCGAGGCGCAGCAGGTCGTGATCTACAGCCAGCAGCTCGAGCAGAAGTCGAAGGAACTCGAAGCGGCGACGCGGGAACTGCAAGACGCGAACGAGCGCCTGAAGGAACTCGACCGGATGAAGGACGACTTCGTCTCGACCGTGTCGCACGAGTTGCGCACGCCACTCACGTCGATCCGCTCGTTCTCGGAGATCCTGTGTGCGAACCCGGACATCGAACTGACCGAGCGCAAGCGCTTCCTCGAGATCATCGCCAAGGAGAGCGAACGCCTGACGCGCCTGATCAACCAGGTGCTCGACCTCGCCAAGATTGAATCCGGCAAACTCGAATGGATCGTCTCGAAAGTCGACCTGCGCGAAGCGATCGCCGACAGCGTGAATGCGACCAGCCAGTTGTTCCGCGACAAAGCCGTGCGCTTGCAGTTGCGCTTGCCCGACGCCGTGCCGCGCGTGACGACCGACTTCGACCGCATCATCCAGGTGCTGATCAACCTGCTGTCGAACGCGGTGAAGTTCTGCGCTGCCGGGAGCGGCGTCGTCGAGGTTCGGCTCGCACAGGAGGGCGATCGGATTCGCGTCGACGTGTGCGACAACGGCAAAGGCATCAGCCCGAAGGACCACTCGATCATCTTCGAGAAATTCGGCCAGGCCGGCGATACGCTGACCGACAAACCGCAGGGAACCGGTCTGGGTTTGCCGATCAGCCGCCAGATTGTCGAGCACTTCGGCGGCAAGCTGTGGGTTGAAAGCGAGCTCGCCCGGGGTGCGACGTTTTCGTTCACGCTGCCGATCGCGCCCGCGGCGCAGCCGCCGCAGGCGCCAACGCCAGCTCAGCCCGATCGATGATTCTGACGCAAACTGCGGGAGAAACTCATGGCCAAGCGAATCCTGATCGCCGACGACGAAGCGAACATCGTCATCTCGCTCGAATTCCTGATGAAGCGCGAAGGCTACGACGTCGCGGTCGCTGCCGACGGCGAAGCCGCGCTGCTCGAGTTCGAGCGCGTGCCGCCGGACCTCGTGCTGCTCGACGTCATGATGCCGAAGAAATCGGGCTTCGAGGTGTGCCGCGAGATTCGCTCGAACCCGCAGTGGCGAGCCACCAAGGTGATCATGCTGACCGCGAAGGGGCGCGAGACCGAAACCGCCAAGGGGCTGGCGCTCGGCGCCGACGCCTACGTGACCAAGCCCTTCTCGACCATGGAGCTGGTCGCGAAGGTGAAGCAGATGCTTGGGGAAGCGTGAGCCTTCGGACCAAGGCTGCGCTGGCGCTCTGCGCCGCATGCCTGGTGCTGCTCGGCGCTTTTGCCGGCGTGGCCGGAGCCGTCTGGGCCGACCTCGACGCGCAGGAGCGCGCCGCGCTCGCCGCGCTGCTCGAACCGCACAGCGTGATCGTCGTTCTAGCACTCGCGATGGCCTGCGGCGCTCTGGCGTTTCTGGCTGCGCCGATCGTTCGCGTCTACCTCGGCGGCCCCGCGCGGCTTGCCGAACAGGCGCGCCTCGTTCTCGGCGCGAACCGGGCGTACCGGGTGCGTGACGCCGCCAGCGCTGAACTCGACTCGCTGGCGCAGGCATTCAATGAACTCGCCGACCAGCGCGACGCGCTGCACTCCGATGTCGAGCGGCAGGTTCGCGAATCCCGAACGAAGCTCGAAGAAGAACGCAACCGCCTCGCCGCGCTGATGGCCGAGTTGGCGCAGGGCATCGTCGTATGCAACCGCGACGGGCGAATCTTGCTGTACAACAACCGCGCCCGGCTGCTGTTCAGCGCCCTCGGCGCTCGAGGCGGTGGCGCCGCCGCGACGCTGATCGGCCTGGGACGATCGATCTTCAGCGTGATCGAGCGCCCGCTGATCGAACACGCACTCGGCAACATCGGGTTGCGCCTGGCCGGCGGAGGCCAGCGCGCGTTTGCCAACTTCGTGACGGCGAGCCAGGCCGGCCAGTTGATCCGCGTGCAGATGGCGCCGGTGCTCGCCGCGGGGAGCGCGCAGAGCGCAGAGCCCGGCCCGGAGGTCTCGGGCTACGTGCTGCTGCTGGAGAACGTCACCCGCAGTTTCGATGCCGAATCGCGCCGCGACGAGGCGCTGCACAAGCTCACCGAAGGCAGCCGGGCGACGCTCGCGAACATCCGCGCCGCGGTCGAAACGCTGACCCGCTACCCGGACATGGCGGCCGACCAGCGCGGGCGATTCATCGGCGTCATCGCCGAGGAAGTGCGCGCGTCGAGCGAGCGGCTCGACGCAGACGCTGCGCAGCACGCCGACGCGCTGAAATCACGCTGGGTGCTCGAGGAAATGCGCGGCACTGACCTGCTCGCCGCTGCGCGTACCGCGATCGAAGCGAGCGCGGCGGTGCGCGTCAGCACCGATCAAGTCGAGCCGCTGCTCTGGGTCCGGGCGGACAGCTTTGCGTTGATCGGAGCGCTTGCGCATCTGGCCGAACGCCTGCATCGGGAATTCGGCGTTCGCGAAGCGCGCTTGCGGCTGGCGGGCGAAGACCGATTGGCGGTGCTCGACCTGGCGTGGCCCGGCAGCGCAGCGCCGCTCGAAGCGCTCGACGCCTGGGAGCATCAGCCGATGAATCGGGGTACCGGATCGAGCCCGCTGACCCTGCACGACGTCGCGCAGCGGCACGCGAGCGAGGTCTGGTTCGGGCGCGACGAAGCCCGCGCGGCGAGCTACTGCCGGCTGCTGCTGCCGATCGCGCAGGCGCAGCAAGAACACTTGCGCGACGCGGGCGGCGCGGCACGCCCCGAGTACTACGACTTCGCGCTGTTCGCGCCCGGCGAACATACGCACGCGCTCGACGACCGCCCGCTCGCCGCGCTGCACTACACGGTGTTCGACACCGAGACGACCGGCCTGGCTCCCGACGACGGCGACGAAATCATCCAGGTCGGCGCAGTGCGAATCGTCAACTTGCGGGTGCTGCACAGCGAGACCTTCGATCAGCTGGTCGACCCGCGGCGCCGGGTCAGCGCGGCGTCGAGCAAGATTCATGGGATCACCGACGACATGCTGCGCGGCCAGCCGACGATCGACGAGGTCCTTCCCGCGCTGCACGCGTTTTGCGAAGACACCGTTCTCGTCGGCCACAACGCGGCGTTCGACATGCGGTTCCTGCAATTGAAGGAGCGCAGCACCGGCGTGCGCTTCGAGCAGCCGCTGCTCGATACGCTGCTCTTGTCCGAAGTGCTCCACCCGGCGCAGGAATCGCACCGGCTCGAGGCGATCGCGCAGCGCCTGGGGGTGACGGTTCACGCGCGCCACTCCGCGCTGGGCGACGCGCTGGCCACCGCGGAAGTATTCGTGCGTATCGTCGGCTTGCTCGCCGACGCAGGGATTGGTACGCTGCGCGAGGCGCGCGAGGCGGCGGCCAAAACGCGCGCGGCAGGGGTGCGCTATTGAACGCCGAACCGAACGGCGCAGCGCCCGCGGCGCTGGATCTGCCCACGCTGCACAGCCCGCTGGCCGCGCTGATGAAGCGCGAACCGGTGCTCGCGCCGCTCGACGCAACGGTGCGCAGCGCGCTGCAAGCGATGGAGCGAGCGAACGTCGGTTCGATCATCGTCGCCGACCCCTCGAGGCGAATCCCGCTGGGCATCTTCACGCTCGACGATCTGCTGCGCCGAATCGCGCTCGCCGGCGGCGATCTGGAGCAGCCGGTGCTTGCGGTGATGACTGCCGGACTCGTGACGTTGAAAACCGACGCGACCGCGCATCAGGCA
Organism: uncultured beta proteobacterium; assembly: GCA_963791595.1. Taxonomy (GTDB): domain Bacteria; phylum Pseudomonadota; class Gammaproteobacteria; order Burkholderiales; family Burkholderiaceae_C; genus JAEMQF01. Next base: position 24,207 of record CAWBTF010000025.1, read on the forward strand.
GCGACCGCGATGCTTCGCCATGGCATCGGCCACATCGTCGTCGTCGACGAGCAGGGGCAAATCGCCGGGCTGGTTTCGAAGTCGCAGTTGCTCGACTTGAAACGCCCCGGAGTCCAGGAGCTCGAGCGCGAGATCACCCACTGCCCCGATATTGCCACGCTGGCGGAGCACGCGAACGACACCCGGCGCCTGGCGCGGCAAATGCTCGCGCAGGGCGTCGGCGCCGAGGTGCTGAGCCAGTTGATTTCGACGTTGAACGACTTGATCGGGATTCGGATCATCGAGCTGACGATCGACGAGATCGAGCTTCCCGATGCGCCCTGGTGCTGGCTTGCATTCGGCTCGGAAGGCCGCCTCGAACAGACGCTCGCGACCGACCAGGACAACGGCATCGTGTTCGACGCGGCCAACCCGGCCGAAGCTGCAACGCTGCGGGACGCTTTCGTGCCGTTCGCGCGCGTCGTCAACCAACGGCTCGATGCGTGCGGTTTTGCTCTGTGCAAAGGCGGGATCATGGCGAGCAACCCGCAGTGGTGCCTGTCGCTCGCCGAGTGGCAGCGCCACTTCGGCATGTGGATCGGCACGCCACAACCCGAAGCGCTGTTGATGGCGTCGATCTTCTTCGACCTGCGCCCGCTGTACGGCGCGCACTCGCTCGCGCAGCAGCTTCACGCCTGGCTGCAGCAGACTTGTCCGACGAACCGCTTGTTCTTGCGAACGCTCGCCGAGAACGCGCTGCAGCAGGGGCCGCCGCTCGGCTGGTTCGGCACGTTTTCCTACAGCGGATCGAAGGAGTACCCGAACACGATCGACCTCAAAGGCCAAGGGGCACGCCTGTTCGTCGATGCTGCGCGCGTGCTCGCGCTTGCCGGCGGCCATGCCGATGCGAATACCGCGCAACGCCTGCGCGTCGCGGCCCGCTCGAACCAACTCGGCAGCGACGACGTGCGTGCGATCGTCGAATCGTTTTTCTTCATCCAGTCGTTGCGTCTGCGCCACCAAGACGCAGGCGCCGATCCGGGTTTGGCGAACCGGGTCGACCCGTCCGGCTTGAACGAACTGGACCGCTTGATCCTCAAGGAAGCTTTCAAGCAGGCGCGCAAACTCCAGCAGCGCCTGAAACTGGACTATCGCTTGTGATCGGATGACACTAGCGAAGCAAGTCCAGATTGTTTCTCGCCCGCCACTGTGTTGGGTCCAAGCGCAAGGCTTCGCGGTAGGCACGCCTTGCGCCGTCTGAATCGCCCGCCTGCTGCCTGGCGTACCCGAGGTTGTTCCAGACCCTCGGCTTCATCGGCGACGCCTCGCTCGTGCGCTCCCACAGAGCCACCTCGGAGCGATAGTCGCGGTTGCGCATGATGGTTGCGAAGGCCAGCACGAGCAGCAGCGATGCGATCGCGACCCTCGCTGCCACGGTGCGGTGAGCGCCGCCAGCGTGCAAGCGGGCCAGCGGCACGGCAGCGATCAAGGCCGGCCCCATCAACGCCAGGTACAACTGCCTGTCGTTGGCGACATCGAAGCGCGGCAGAAAGGAATTGGTCGGGATCAGCCAAACCACGAACCACAGAATGCCGAAGCCGAGCCAGCGCGAACCGGCGGCTCGTCGCCAGCACCACAGCGCAAAGGCAATCAAGCCGGCGAGAGCCGCCGCCTTCACGGCAAGCTCGGGTGTGAAACCCGGGTACACCGGCAGATCCGGATCGATGTTCACCGCAAGACCGAGCAACGGGCGGCTGATGAGATAGAAGACGCCGTTCACCTGGGTGAGCAGATTCTCTGCCAGCGAGCGGGTTTGCAGACTCGCGTCCAATAGCCTCCCGTACGCCGGAATCAGCAGAACCGACCCGGCAAAACCGAGCAGCACGGCCCCATGCCAGGCACATCGCGCGAAGAATGCGCGCCAGCCGACGCCCTTGGGCGATGCCTCGGGCGACTCACAGGCAAGCGCAGAAGTCAGCGCATAAGCCAGCGGCAGGACCCAGGCGGTCTCCTTCACCGCGAGCGCGGCCGCGAACAGCGCCGCTGAAGCGAAGCGCCACGCCGCTGGCCGCGCGCCGTCTTCCGCTCTGAGCCACAGCCACAGGGATGCCAGCGCCATCAGCGCCATCAGCGACACCGAGCGTCCGCTGATGTAGGTGACGGCTTCCGTCTGTGCCGGATGCAGCGCGAAGATCAGCGCGGCAATCCATGCCGTGCCCGGCGCGGCGCCGGCGTCGATGCCCAGGCGCGGCGCCAGCCGGCGCAGCAGGTGGAAGACGAGCAGCGTGTTCAAGCCATGCACCGCCAAATTCACCGCAACGAAGCCCACGGCGCACGCGTCGAGCGCCCAGTTCGCCGCATAGCTCAATTTCAGCAGCGGCCGGATGCCCGGCATCGACTGCCACCAGGCGGCGAGAGAATGCACGCCTACCGCATCGACGATCACGTTGTAGTCGTCGAACTGGAACGCACCCTCCAGCGAGTTGGCGTACGCCGCCAGCACCGCCAGGATCAGCGCCCCCGGGGCCGCCGCTGAAAAGCTACGGCTTGCGGGTCTTGGCGGCATGCTCGAAGGCGCGGTCGAGCGCGGCGTGCGCCCCCCACCACCGGTTCGGTGCGTTCAGCAGCACCAGCAGCACGCGCACGCCGCCGCGTTCGGCCAGCGCGATCAGGCATTTGCCGGCCTTGGGCGTGTAGCCTGACTTCACGCCGATGGCGTCCGGATGTCGCCCCATCAGTTCATTGCCGTTGCGCAGGTCGAAGCGGCGAGCGCCGTCCACCGATTCGATGTGCGCTTCCAGCCGGCGTACTGTCTGCGCGAACACGGGGTTGGCGAGCGCGACTTCGGTGAGTCGCATCAGGTCCTGCGCAGTCGAATAGTGTCGCGGCGCATCGTGGCCGCACGGGTTCTCGAAGTGCGTATCCGCCAGCCCCAGCTCGACGGCGCGCCGATTCATCAGCGCGACGAACTTGCGCATGTCACCGCTGTGCGCCTCGGCCAGCGCGCGGCAGGCATCGTTGGCGGACATCAGCAGGGTCGCCAGCAGCAGGCTCTCCTGGGTGTAGCGCTCGCCCGTCTTGATGCGCAGCCGGGTGCCGGTGGCCGCCGCGGCGCGGGCGCTGACGGTGACGACCTTCTGCGGCTCGTAGCTTTCCAGAACCAAGAGCGCCGTCATCACCTTGGTCAGGCTGGCGGGGGCCAGCCTTTCCGTCGCGCGCCGCGACCAGACGGTCTGGCCGTCGATGCGCGCCAGGTAGGCCCGGGCAATGCCCTCCAGCGGCCCAGCGCCAGGCGCGTCCGCGGTCGTGGCCCAGGCCGAGATCGCGGCCATGGGCAGGCTGAACAAAAGACAAAGAGCTGCGCCGCATCGCAGCGCAGCCCTGGAGAACGCGCCGGACACGTGAGATCTAGAACTTGAAGAGGTCCTTCAGCACTTTCACGCCTTCTTTCTTCACTTCTTCCATCGCGCTCGGCTTGGCCGCCTCTTTCTGCGCCACCGGCTTCGCCCCAGCGTCCGCGGTGTCGGCACTGCCGGCCTTGGCCATGCTCAGCCCGCCGATCGTGGAACACATTTCTCGCTGGTTGGCAGCCACCGAGGTGTAGTCGCGGCCGATGCAGTGCTGTTTCTTCAGCCCCGCGACCCGACCGTCCTTCTGGCAATAGTCGGCGACAAAGCGCCAGTCCTTCTGATCGATGCCCGCGGTGCAGTGCTGCTCGACGATCTTGTCCGGGCCGAGGCCGCACTCTTCCGCCAAGGTCAGCCCCTTGTGCGCGAACTTGACGAACTGGTCTTTGATCTTCAGATCAGTGCCCAGGCGTGCGCACATTTGCGGGCGCTGTTTCGCGCAGCTGAAATCGCTGGCCGCTTCGCAATTCTTGCGGCTTTCGGCCGTGGGCATGGCGGCACATTGGGCTCGGTTGTCCCCAGCGAGCTTTTCCGTGGCTTTGAGGAAGCGCCCATAGTCGTTTTTATCGAGCGATGCCTGGCACTCCTTGGCCAGCGCGTCGGCTGTGCCGGCGTACATCTGGTTGATCTGCTCGTCACCCTTGCAGGCACCGCCGACGCGTTTGCCGGTGGAGACGATCGTCATCTCTTCGCCATCCATCTTGGTTTTCACGCGCTGGCTGAAGCTGTTGGGTGTGCTCGTGATTTCACCGCTGCCCGTCATCGCATTCTTGCCGGTGCACTTCATGTCGAAGGTGACGGTGTTGCCCGACTGCTTCATGTTGCTCATCGTGCAGTTCTTGTCGTCCGGGCTGCTGTTCACCGGCTTGCTCTCCTGCCCTTTGAGCATGCACACCTTCTGCGGCGGCCCGCCCATCATGCCGGCCATCCCCGCCGGCATGCCCGCCATTTCCATCTTGGTGGTCATCTCCCAGAATTCGCCGGTGGCTTCGGCGGCCAGCGCGGATGCGCCGAACTGCGACAACGTCACGGCGATCAAAAGACTCAAAGTCGCTTGCATGATTCCTCCTGCGTACGATGAACTTCCGACTGGACGGCTTGCGATCGAGTTGAACACGCGGCGCGGCGCCAAGCAAGCCTGCGGGCCACGGTCGCAGACCCCCTCACCTCGGGGGTGCGGCTCGGAGCCAGCGTACCCCGGCCCGGGCGTCTCACCAAGGCAGCGAATACGTCTTCACGTTCGTGAAGCTCTTGCACGCCTCCTGCACACCTTCTTTGACGCCGATGCCCGAATCCTTGATGCCGCCGAACGGTGTGAGCTCCAGCCGGTAACCCGGCACTTCCCATATGTTGACCGAACCGACGTTGAGCTGTTTGACAAAACGCATGATGTCATCGAGCCGATTCGTGCACACGCCCGAGCTCAGCCCGTAGGCGGTGGAATTGACCTGGGCAATCGCGTCGTCGACGTCTCGGAACGTGATGATCGGCGAGACCGGGCCGAAGGTTTCCTGTTTCACCACTTCCATCTCGCCGCGCACCCGGTCGATCAGCGTCGGCGAATACGACGCACCGTCACGCTTGTTCCCGTGCAGCAGGCGCGCGCCGTGCGCGACCGCGTCGTTCACGCGGCGCTCGAACAGCGTCGCGGCGGGCACATCGATCACGGTGCCCATGTCGACTGATCCGTCCAGCGGATCGCCATAGGTCCAGGCGCAAGTCTTGGCGAGCAGCGCATCGGTGAACTCGGCTGCGATGCGCTCGTGCACGAAGATGCGCTTCACCGCGGTGCAGCGCTGGCCCGAGTTCTTGTACGAGCCGCTCGCGGCGAGTTCGGCGGCCTTCATCACGTCGGCGTCGTCCATCACGATCAGCGGATCGTTGCCGCCGAGCTCCAGCACCTGACGCTTGTAGACCGCTTTCGCGGCGATGTATTTGCCGATCGCGACGCCGCCGGTGAACGTCACCATGTCGGCGTGTTCGTTGGTCAGCATCTCGTCGGCGATTTCTTTCGGGTCGCCGGTGATGACGCTCAGCATCGGCGGCGGCAGGCCGGCTTCATACAGCACGTCGGCGAGCACGAGCGCGGCGAGCGGCGTCTTCTCGGTGGGCTTGAGCACCATGCGGTTGTTCGTCGCGACCGACGGCGCGACCTTGTGGATCACCTGGTTCAGCGGGTGGTTGAACGGCGTGATCGCCGAAATCACGCCGAGCAGCGGCTCGCGCATCGTGTGCACGCGGCGCTGCTTGCCGTGATGCGTGAGGTCGCAGGAAAAACTCTGGCCATCGTCGACGAGCGCGTGCTGCGCCGCGAACAGCAGCACGTCGGACGCGCGGCCCACTTCGTAGAGCGTGTCCTTGATGCACAGGCCCGACTCGAGCGTGATGAGCCTCGCGATCTCGTCTTTGCGCGACGCGATGATGTCGCCGGCCTTCATCAGGATCTTGTAGCGCTCGTGGCGCGTGAGTTTCGGCTTGTAGTCGTGCGCGATCTTGAACGCACGGCGTACATCGGCGACCGTCGCCCGCGGCACGGTGGCCACGACCTCGCCGGTGTAGGGATAGCGTATCTCGATCGTGCGATCCGAGTAGACCTTTTCGCCGCCGATGCGCATCGCTTCGCGGCGCGGGGTATCGATCACTTTGCTGCGCAGGTTCATAGCGTTCCGTTGATCGCGAAGTCGAAGATCTGATAGCTTTTCAAGGTGGCCGCCGTCTTGAGCTGGTACGCGTCGTTCAGCGGCCGGCTCAGGATGAACGGCACCTTCGCTTCCGACGTGCCGCCATGCGTGCGCAGGCGGTGGCCTTGCAGCCCTTTGAGGTCATGGTCCTTCTGCGAGCCGCCGATGCACACATCGGCGCGCGCGATCACGGCGACGTCGCCTTCACGGTCGGCCGGCATGTCGAACTCGCGGCAGACCGTCTGCTTGTCGAGCGCCGCTTCAACGCCACTCAATCCGCGCACCACGTCGATGATCTGCTGCGGCGTCGCCTTGCCGCGGCACCAGACGCGAACGAAGCCGCCGAGTGCGCCGTGGTGCGCGACGAAGGCGTCGGTGATCGGGCAGATCACTTTCACGTCGCCGGCGCCGAACTTCGCGTCGAGCACGTCTTGCAGCCAGATCACGTTCGGCTCGCCCTGGGCATTGCTTTTGTCGTTCATGCCATGGTCGGCGATCAGGCCCACCGTGGCGTCGAGCGCCGCCAGGCGGCCGAAACACGCGTCGAGTTGGGCGTAAAAGCGCCGCGCTTCCGATTCGTGCGGCGCGTACTTGTGTTGCACCCAGTCGGTGAGCGACAGGTAGAGCAGGTCCGGCCGGCGCTGCTCGAGCAGCTTGATGCCGGCTTCCAGCACGAGCAGCGACAGCTCCATCGAATACATGTCGGGCTGCGGCATGCCGACGAACTCCAACACGTTTTCGATGCCGTTCTCGGCGAGCGTGCAACGGCCGGCGTATTCGGACGAAAACGACACATGACCTTGGCTCACGTCGAGTCCCTTGGCCAGCTGCTTGCGCAGCTTGTCTTTCGCGGTGATCGAGACGATGCGCGCCCCTGCGTCGGCGAACTTGGCGAGGATCGTGTCGCCGCGCAGCAGCTCGGGGCCCGTCATCACGACCGGCTGGCCAGTGGCGGTGTCGAGGTAGTAGTTGCCCGAGATGCCGTGTTTCGATGCCGGCGTGCCGGTGATGATCGACATGTTGTTCGGGCAGGTGAACGACGGCATCGTGCCGTCGGCCACCGCCGCGAAACCGTCGCGCATGAACTTCGCGATGTGGGGCACCGCGCCGTCGGCGAGGAACTGGTGCAGGTACGCCGGGTCGCCGCCGTCGATGCACACCACCACCACCGGGCGCAACGGCCAGCGGTAGGTGGTGCCGTTGACGTTGATCTGATTTGTCTTCGGGTTCATCTCTTGTTCCGGCGTGTCAGCGCCGCTCCTGGGCCAGCACCTCGAACTGCCGCGACAGCCGATGGCCCTGCGAGTCTACGACGGTGATGGTGTGCTGGCCCGCGGTGGCGTCGAGTTCGCGCTGGTGGAAGGTGCGCGTCGCGCCGAGGTAGGTGTCGTCGAAGTGCCAGTGCAGCGTCGCGTTTCGGTCGCGGTGCACGGCTTCGAACACGACTCGGCCCTTGGTCTCGGCCAGATCGACCGGGAATGTAGACGCGCGTTCCCGGCGTCGGGTAGAGAAATTCGATCGGGCCCTTCGCGGCACTGGCTGCGCCTTCGCAATCGGCACGGTACGGCGGCAACACGCGGTATTCGGCGTGATGCCGGCGGTAGAACGATTCTGGTCCCGGCGGCAGCACGAACCAGTTGGCCTGGACCATCGCGCCGATGCGTTCGCACTCGCTGTGCACGCGGGTACGCCGCGTGCGGTCCAGATGAATGCGGATGTTGTGCGGGCTCACCTGGTCGAAATGGCTGTCGCGCGGCGCCCATTGGCGATCGGCCTCGCATTCGCCGTTGGCCAGATAGCCGTCGTTGCGGCACACATCCACTTCCTTCAGGTGCGCACGCGGCGCGACGAACCAGTCGCTCGCCTCGAGGCTGTTGAACACGTCGAACAGGATCGGCGCCGCGGCCAACGCTCCGGTCAGGCCGGGGCGGCCTTCGCCGCTCGCGTTGCCGGCCCACACGCCGACGCTGTAACGCGAGCTGTTGCCCACCGCCCAGGCGTCGCGCAGGCCCCAGCTGGTGCCCGTTTTCCACGCGATTCTGCGGCTGCTCGCGAAGTTCTTCCAATGCCCTTCTTCGCCCGGACGTGCGACTTCGAGCAAGGCGTTCAGCGTGAGCCAGGCGGCGCCGGGGCTGAGTTCGGCGCTGCGTGAACGGGGTGCACCGCTGGCGCGGCCGGGGCGCGGCGGATCGGCCAGCAGCTTCAGTTCGCGGTAACTGTTCGGGGCACCGCCCGATGTGCCGCGCGCGATGTCGGCCAGGTTCGCGTAGAGGCCCACCACGTCGTGCAGTGTCACTTCGGCGCCGCCCAGGATCAGCGTCAGCCCGTATTCCTCGGGCCGGCGCCACAGACTCGTCACGCCGAACTGGCGCAGGTAGTCGTAGAAACGGTGCACGCCGTGCTGCTTGAGCAGGCGCACCGCGGGAACGTTGAGCGACTGCGCCAGCGCCACTTGCGCCGGCACCGCGCCGCGGTACGCGTGGTCGTAGTTCTCCGGCGTGAAACCGCCGTATTGCGTGGGCACATCCGCCACCAATGTGCCAGGCAGGATTTCGCCGGCGTCGAGCATCGCCGCATAGAGAAAGGGCTTGAGGATGCTGCCGCTGCTGCGCGGGCGGCGCACGATGTCGACGGCGTGGCCGCGTGAGTTGTCGACCGACCCCGCCGCGTTGCCGACGTAGGCGAGCACTTCGAAACTGTGGTTGTCGACGATCAGCGCCGCGGCGTTGTGGATGTCCTGCTTGGCCAACTGCTCGGCGCGCCCATGCACGACCTCGCTCGCCTGCGCTTGCAGCCGCGCATCGAGCGTCGTGTGAAAGCGGAACACCCCCGGCGAGCGCGCGCGCAGCGTTTCCAGCAGGTGCGGCGCGTGCTGCGGCAGCGGCAGCGGCTCAGTGGGCAGCGGCTCGCGCAGCGCCAGGTCGAGGTCGATCGCGCTCAGACGGCCCTCGTCGTGCAGGCGCCGCAGCAGCCGGTCGCGCTTGTCCTGCAGCTTGGCGCGATTGCGCCCGGGGTGGATCAGCGCCGGGCTGTTGGGCAGCACCGCCAACGTGCACGCCTCGGCCCACGACAGTTGCGCCGGCTCGCGCCCGAAGTAGCGCCACGCGGCGGCCTCCAGGCCGACGACGTTGCCACCGAACGGCGCGTGGCCGGCGTGCAGTGCGGCGATCTCGCTCTTGCTGTATTGCAGCTCCAGGCGCAGCGCGAGCAGCGCTTCGATCGCCTTGTCGAGGTAGCCGCGGCTGCGTTCGCCGCGCGCGAGGCGCACGACCTGCATGCTGATCGTGCTGCCGCCTCTGACGATGCGGCCTTGCGCCAGGTTTGAGCGGACAGCACGGGCGAGTGCCAGCGGGTCGACGCCGGGGTGGAGGTCGAAACGCCGGTCTTCGAAGGCGATCAATGCTTGCCGGTATTTGTCGGGGATCGTTTCGGAAGGCGGGAAGCGCCATTGGCCGTCGTCGGCGATGCGCGCGCCGAGCAAGCTGCCGTCGCGGGCAAGGAGGATGGTGGAGAGCGGGTCCGAGAACAGGGGCGATGGCAGGCTGCGCCAAAGGCCCAGTGCGAGGGCCGGCGCGAGGAGGGCAGCGAACCCCGCCCATCTGCGGCGGCGTCCTGGTGGCCAGACACGAGCGGCCACTCGCCGCAGCAACGTCATCATTTCGCCGGCACCACCTCCACCCACCGGCCCTTGATGCGCGCATTCTTCGTTGCGTCATACATCGCCTCGACCTGCATGCTCGGCAGGTAGAAGCGCCCGAGGTAGGCCGCGGTCAGGCGCGTCTTGAAGCTGATGCTCTCGCCGGCCTTCAGCGCGAAGTAGCGCTGCACGCGGTCGTCGCGGATGTCGAGGTGTTCGACTTGTGCGCTCGTCGCGGCAGGCGAACCGTCGGCGAAGAAAAAGAAGCCCGAACGGCGCTGCGGCTCGCTGCGCTTGCCCTCGGTGGGAGCCCCTTCCATGCGCTCATTGTGGATCTCGTGGCCAGCCGCGACCATCTGCGTCAGCGCGATGTTGTCGATGCGGTGCGGCGTGATGTTCTTCACCGTGATCTCGGCCACCAGGTCCTGCCCCTGCGCGAGCTTGGCGAGGTCGATCGGGCTGCCGTCGCCGCCGCGGTAGTCGACGTCGAGCGCGAGGCCTGACGCACCCGCCTCGTCGTCGCCGGCCTTCGGGATGCCGCGCACGACGACCGTCGCGAACAGCGTGCGCTCCGACGTGTTCTTCATTCCCACCGCCGCTCCAGGCGCCGGAAAGTCCTTCAGCACCGTCGTGTCGATCGGCACGCCGGCTTTGGCTTTCTCCACGCGCCCGGCGACGCTGCGCTCATACGTGTAGTCGCTCACCTTGCCGCTGCCGGCGAACTTGGCCATCGCCATCAGCGCGTACGCGACCGACTGCGTGCTGTGCCACGATTCGGAGGCGAGCTGAGCCGACACGTCGTCGACCAGCGATTTCACCTTGTCGCCGAAGTTGACAGCCCCCCCCAGCAGCACCATGCTGTTCAGCACGATCGCGGAATCGCGCAAGCGCGAGCCGAAGGTGGAGTCGGGCATCGCATAGTCGGCGAACTCGATGCGGTCCGCCTTCACGATGTCGTTCGCCGCATCGCCCATTCCTGCAAGTTTGTAGGCGGCGGCGAGCATCCAGCGCGCCGTGCTGGGCATGCTGCGCGCCTCGCGCAGCCGGTTCATCGCGCCCACTTCGGGCTGGCCCGCCAACGCGAGCGTGTAGAGCCGATACGCCTGGTCCAGCACCGGTGTGGCGTTGCCCGCCGTCCAGGCCTGCGCCGCTTCTTTCTGGAAGCGCAGCCAGTCGGTGCGCACGCTGCCGGAGACGTTGTAGCCCAGCTTGCCGGCTTCGATCAGGAAGTGGCCGGCGTAGTTGGTCGACCATGCACTGCGCGTATCGAACTGGCTCACGCCAAAACCGCCCGGCCAGTACGAGAACGCGCCGTTGGGTTGCTGAAACCCGCGCAGCTTGTCGATCGCCGAGTGCATGTTCGCCTCGATCTCCTTCTTGCGCGTGTCTTCCAGCTTGAGCAGCGAGGGCAAGTAGAGCTGCGGAAATGCGGCCGAGGTGATCTGTTCGAGGCACCCATGCGGATACTGGACGAGGTAGTGCAATCGCCGCTCCAGGTCGAGCGGCGGCACGGCGGAGACTTCGAGCGTGACGGCGTTGGTGCCGAGCAACCCATGCGGCACGACGTTCGCCTCCCACGTTTCGCCCGGCTGCAAGGTCTTGCGCTGGAAGCGTGTCGTCACCGGGTTCGGGCTGCGCACCTCGAGAAACACTTCGGCCTGGGCACGGTGCGCACCGCTCGTCGCGGTGAACTTCAGCTTGCCCTTGCCCAGCCGCGCGGCAGATTTGATGCGCAACAGGCCGAGTTTTTCCTCGGGCTGCGCGAAGTTCACTTTCACGCTGTCGGCGCCGACGAGCTGGAACTGCGAGTCGGCTTCGAGTTTCAGCGTCACCTCGCGGATGCCCGGCTCCATCACGAAGATCGACACCGGCACCGTGAACTCTTCCTCCGGCCCGACGAGGCGCGGCAGTGTCGGCAACAGCATCAGCGGCTGGCGCACGAACACCGACTTCTCGGCCGAGCCGTAAGCGCCCGCCTCGCCCGCGACGAGCATCGCGCGCACCGCGCCCACATACGGCGGCAGCTGGAATTCGTGTTTCGCTTTGGCGCCGGCCTTCAGCTTGAACGGCCCGAGGTATTTCACGACAGGCGGAAAGCGCTTCTTGTCTTCCTTGGCGTCCTTCAAGTCGCCGGCGTCGCTGCCGCCCAGGGCCAGCAGGCGCTCGAGTTCGCCGCCGTAAGCACCCGCCACTTCGTCGAACAGGTCCCAGGTTGCGACACCGAGCGCCTCGCGCTTGTAGAACTGCTCGTGCAGCTCGGGCGTCTTGAAGTTGGTGAGACCCAGCAGCCCTTCGTCGACCACCGCCACCGTGTACGTCATCTCGCGCCCGCTCATCTCCGACACCTCGACCGCCACTTTCGCCTCGGGCAGCCATTGCTCCGGCGCGGCGAGCACAGGTTTGAGTTTCGTTTCGGGGTCGCTCACCAGCAGCGGGATCACGCCATACAGGCGGATCGGCCGGTCGTTCTTCTTCTCGGCGTGCGGCTGGATCAGCGTCACACCGACATAGACGTTGGGGCTCATCGCCTTCGTGATCGGCACTTCGAAGCGCGTCTTGCCCTTTTCCAGTTCGATCCAGCGCGCCTCGACGATGCCGGTGCCGTTTTCCACCGTCATCAGCGCACGGCCCTGGCTCGCTTCGGGCAGTTGCACGACCGCCTTCTCGCCCACCGTGTACTGCTGCTTGTCGGCGTTGAACGTGAGCACGCTCGCACCGGGGCCGCCCTGCTCCTGCGCGCGGCCGGCCCAGGCCGGCCAGTCGATGTAGAAGGTCTGGCCGGTGCAGTGGCCGCCGTCGAGGTCGCAGGCGCGAACCAGGTAGCGGCCCCACTGCGGGTACTTGATCTCGAAGTTCCACGTCCCCTGGCCGTTGGCGGTTGCGACCTTGTTCTTCTGCACCACGTTCGCGTGCTGCGCCGACACGTACTGCGCGAGCGATTCGCCGGCCTTGTCCCACCACCACTTCCACTCCACCTTGTAGAGCGTGACCTCCAGGTTCTTCGCGGCGACCGGCTTGCCTTCGCTCGACAACGTGGCCACCTCAACGGTGTGCGCCTTGTCGGTGAGCAGCATGTTGCGCGCCACGTCGCCCTTGGGCAGCTTGATGCCCACGTAGCGGTCGTAGGGCGAGAAGGGCGCGCGTCTGGCGGTTGATGCTGAACGCGCCGCCGGGCTCAAAGACGCGGGTCGTCAATGCCGCCGTGAGCATGCCTGGCGCTTCCTTCGCGGGCGCGTCTTCGTGCGCGAACGAGGCCTTGCCGGAGGCATCGAGCTGGCCTTCGAACACCGTCACCGGCTCCACAGCAAAGTCGCGCGCCGGGTCGTCGAACGTGAAATCGGCAAAGCGCTCGAAGCGCGTCGGCGCTTTCACGAGACGCATCTGCACGTCGGCCTTCAGGCCGGACGCCGTGGCCCCCGTGAGCCACTGCGCCGAGAGTTTGCCGCGCAGAGGCGTGCTGCCGGAGAGCTTGCCCTTGCCGACGTCGAGCTCGATCTTCAAGCGGTTCGGCATGATCGTTTCGACCTTCACGACGCGACTGAACGACGCGCCGCCGAGCAGCGCCTTCGCGGTCCAGTCGCCGGTGGGCGCGTCGTTCGATGTCTTCAGCGTGAACTTGTAGAAGGTACCCACCGGCGCAGCGTTCGTCAGCGTCTGCACCAACTGGCCCTTCGGGTTGCGCAGCTCGAGCGTCACCGGGTGGTTCGCCGGCAGGCTCTTGCCGGAATCCTGCAAAACGAAGGTCATGAAGATCTCGTCGCCCGGCCGCCAGACGCCGCGCTCGCCGTAGAGGTGGCCCTTGATGCCGGCGCTGACTTTCTCTCCGCCCACGTCGAAGTGGCTCACCGGCAGTGCCGTGCCTTGCGAGACCTTCAGGTAACCCTTCTGGCCGTCCTTGTCGGCGAGCAGATAGAACGGCGTGCCGCTGGGCTTGAAGCGCGCCAGGCCGTCAGCGTCGGTCGTGACCGTGTCGATCGGCTGGTTCTGGTAGTTCATCGCGGTGAGCTTGACGCCCTTCATCACCTTGGCGGTGCGCAGATCCGTCGTCGCGATCAGCAGCCGGCCATGCTGGTCGCGCTTGGCCACTAACCCGATGTTCGATGCCAGGAAGTTGCGCGCGTCGCGCGCCGCCGGCGCGAAGCGGAAGTAGGCATTGCTGCAGGGGTTCTCGCGCTGGCGCCACTCCTCGCGGCCATCGGCTTCGAAATACTCCTCGGCGTAGTCCCAGCTGCTGGCTTCGCGCTGGTTGAAGTCTTCTTCGTTCGCGATCGGCGGTTCGGTCAGCGTTGCGTCGGCCGCGGCGCCGGGGCACTCGTAGGTGGAGTCGGAACGGTTCACCGAGACCACCAGGCGAAACAGCCCGCCGGGGTGCTTCTGGAACAGCTCGGTCACGTCGAGCGCGTAGCGGTTCCAGCGGTTCGGCTGGGGCGCGGTCAGGTGAATTTTCTTGCGCCACAGGTAACGGCCGACGCGACCCAGGTCCTGTTGACCGTCGAGTTTGTTCACCTGCAGAAATTGGCCGACGTTGTTCTCATAGATGCGCAGCGCCGTCACGTGCACCGAGCGCACGTTCACCGCCTCGAACGGCACGCTGAGCACGGGGTTGTCGGGCAGGATCACGCCCTTGCCGACGAAGCGCACCTGCGGCTTCGCGCTCGCGAATGCCACCGTGTGCAGCGACACCGAGGCCAGGCGGTCGCCCTTGGTGTTGCGGATGCCCACATCGAGCGTGACGCTCACGTCGCCCTCGACGCCTTTCTCGGGGTAGATCTTGAGCACGTTGCCCTCGATGCGCTCGGTCGAGCCGCCCGAGCCCAGGCGCACCAGGCCGCGCAGGTTCTGCTTCGGATCGAGCGCATCGGAGAAGAACACCTGCACGTACTGTTCGCCGCCCGTCTGCACCGCCTGCGCCTGCGTCACCTTGAACTGGTTGCGCGCCGGCACTTCCACCGAGCGTTCGCCCTTGGTGGCCGAGCCGATGGCGCTGCCGTCCCACTTCAGCACGAGGTTTTTCGAATCCGTCTGGCGCTCGATGCCGGCCACCGTGAATTCGCGGTTGCGGCCGTCGGTGTGGTGCTGCCAGGCAATCGTCAGCGGCTTGTCGAGGAAGTTCGCGCTCAGCACCTTCTCCACCTGTTCCGGCGCTTCGGTGTCGGCCGTGATCAGCGAGCCCGTGAGCTGCGACTGCGCTTCGTTCTTCGGATCATTGCTCAGGCCGGCGACGTTCACTTCGAACTGGCGTGGCTGTACCTGCGCCACGAACTCGTAGGGCGCAAGCGCATCGGTCAACCCGAGCAGGCCGTTCGGCTTGACCGTGAAGCGGTAGAACCGCCCGGCCTCAAGTTCCTTCTGCGGCGACAGCACGATTTCGCGCTGGCCCGTGAACGTGGCGGCACCGGCGATCGCCGGGTCGGACGACAAATTCGCCGCAGCGCTCGTTCCCACGCGAGCGGGCGCTACCACGTCGCTCGCGAACACGACCCGGATCGTCGCCTTGCGCGACACGATGCCTGCCGTGTGCGAAGCGATGATCTGGCTCCACGCCGGGTTTTGCGGCGCGACGGTCGGCGCGGGCATCGCGATGGGTGTGGGCTTCAGGCGGTCGCAGCCGGCGAGCGCGAGCAGCAAAGCCGCGGCGGCGACGAGGAACCGCACGTTGAATGACCTGCCGAGCGTCGTAGGGCGCATGACTTCTCCTTTCGGACCGGCACGCACTCTAGAGGCGGCCGGTGACACGCCGGCCAGGGCCGGCATTCCAAGCGTGTCGAAAGTCCGCATTCGAACCAGGCTCAGCCGAAGCGCAGCGCCACCACGCCGCCGACGATCACCGCCGCACCCACCGCACGCTGCGCGCCGAACGGCTCTTTGAGCAACCACACACCGAGCACGCTGGCAAACAGGATCGAAGTCTCGCGCAAGGCCGAAATCGCCGCGACCGGCGCGCGCGTCATCGCCCACAGCGCAATCGCGTACGAGCCGATCGACGCCGCGCCGCCCACCGCCGCCAGCGGCCAGCGGATGCGTGCATAGGCGAGGATCGCGCGGCGCCCCGCGGCGTCGCGGCGCAGCCACACGAGCCCCGGATAAGGAATCCCGTCGAGCACGAACAGCATCAGCACGTAGGTCAGCGCACTCTGCCCCGCGACGACGGCGGTGCGCACGCCGCTGCCGTCGACGAAGGTGTACATCGCGATCACGCAGGCATTGGCCAGGGCAAAGCCCATCGCACGCCGGTGGTGCAGTGCTTCGCCCGGATGCGCCAGACCGACCAGCGCCACACCGAACGTCACCCCCAGTACGCCGGCCCAGGCCAGCGGCGACAGGCTCTCACCGAGCACCGCCGAGCTGCCCAGCGCCACCAGCAGCGGCGCGCTGCCGCGCATGATGGGGTAGGTGAGGCCCAGATCGCCGTGTTTGTAGGCGCCGGCCAGGGTGATGTAGTAGGCGATGTGGATCGCGACCGACGCCGCGATGTACGGCCAGGCCACGAGCGGCGGCGGGCCGACCAGCAGCAGCATGGGCAACGCGACGACGGAGCCGACGAAGTGCATCAGCGCGGTGTCGACTTCCTTGTCGCCGCTGGACTTGACGAGCGCGTTCCAGCCGGCGTGCAGCACGGCGCCGCAGAGAACGGCCAGCACGACAGGCCAGGTCAGGGCCATGGGCGGGCGACGCCCATCTGCATATAGGGTCT
This sequence comes from uncultured beta proteobacterium, assembly GCA_963791595.1. Taxonomy (GTDB): domain Bacteria; phylum Pseudomonadota; class Gammaproteobacteria; order Burkholderiales; family Burkholderiaceae_C; genus JAEMQF01. The sequence goes on from CAWBTF010000025.1 coordinate 40,605, forward strand.
AACCCGTAGGGCCGGCGGCAATGGCATGGCAGGGATTTTGCTCGACATCGGGTTGTCATCCTTGGCGGCTCATGATTGCTCTTTTACCCTGCCGCCTTGACTTGGCGTTTCGTGCCATCCCGCTCAACCCTCAGGAGAGACCCCTATGCGAGCTTCACGCATCGTTCCCCAACTCATGTGGCTGGCCGCGCTGCTGCTGACCGGCAGCGCCTTCGCACAGAAGACCACCCTGCTCGTCTATACCGCGCTCGAGACCGACCAGCTCAAGGCCTACCAGGAGGGCTTCAACAAGGTCGAGCCGAACATCGAACTCAAGTGGGTGCGAGATTCGACCGGCGTGATCACGGCGAAGTTGTTGGCGGAGAAGGCCAATCCGCAGGCCGATGTGGTGATGGGCGTGGCCGCCTCCAGCCTGGCGCTGCTCGACAAGAACGGCATGCTGCAACCGTACCGGCCGCTCAACGCCGACGCGTTGATGAGCCAGTACGTCGACAAGAAGAACCCGCCGGCGTGGTTCGGCATGGACGTGTGGGGCGCGACGGTCTGCTTCAACACCGTGGAAGCGCAAAAGCGCAACATCCCCAAGCCCGAGACCTGGAAAGACCTGACCAAGCCCGTCTACAAGGGGCAGATCGTGATGCCCAATCCCGCCAGCTCGGGCACCGGCTTCTTCGACGTGACCGCGTGGCTCACGCTGTGGGGCGACAAGGCCGGCAAGGGCGACGGCTGGAAGTTCATGGACGCGCTGCACGAGAACATCGCGCAGTACACGCATTCGGGCTCCAAGCCGTGCAACATGGCCTCGAGCGGCGAGTTCGTGCTCGGCATCTCGTTCGAATACCGCGCGAACACGAACAAGGCCAAGGGCGCGCCGATCGACCTGGTATTCCCGAAAGAAGGACTGGGCTGGGACCTGGAAGCGTTTGCGATCCACAAGGGGACGAAGAACCTCGACGCGGCGAAGAAGCTCGCCGACTGGGCGTCGAGCAAGGACGCGATGCTGCTCTACGGCAAGAACTTCGCGATCACGGCGCAGCCGGGCGTCGCCCAACCGCTGCCCAACGTGCCTAAGGACTACGAAGCGCGCCTGGTGAAGATGGATTTCTCCTGGGCCGCCGACAACCGCGAGCGCATTCTGGAAGAGTGGAACAAGCGCTACAGCGCGAAGAGCGAGCCGAAGAAGTGACGTCGGGTGCGTCATCCCGGCGCAAGTGTCACCCCGTGCTCGACACGGGGCCGGGATCCACCGCCACGTGCCGCACAACCACTGGATACCGGCTTTCGCCGGTATGACAGCCGGCTGGGTCGGTCTCCCGCGCGCATGCCAAATCCCCACCTGCGCCTGACCGGAATCCGCAAGGACTTCGGCAGCTTCACCGCGCTGAACGATGTCGCGCTCGACATCGCGCAGGGCGAGTTCGTCTGCTTTCTCGGGCCCTCGGGCTGCGGCAAGACGACGCTGCTGCGCATCATCGCGGGCTTGGAGGTGCAGAGCGCCGGGCGCATCGAGCTCGCCGGGCACGACATCTCGCGCCTGCCGCCGGCCGATCGCGACTACGGCATCGTGTTCCAGTCGTATGCGCTGTTCCCCAATCTCAGCATCGCCGACAACGTGGCCTACGGCCTCGTGAACCGCAAGGTTCCCAAGGCCCAGGTGCGGGCACGCGTGACCGAGCTGCTCGCGCTCGTGGGCCTGCCGGGCAGCGAGGCCAAGTTTCCGGCGCAGTTGTCGGGCGGCCAGCAGCAGCGCATTGCGTTGGCACGGGCTCTCGCCACTTCGCCGGGGCTGTTGCTGCTGGACGAACCTCTCTCCGCCTTGGATGCGATCGTGCGCGTGAAGCTTCGCGCGGAAATTCGCGGCCTGCAACGCAAGCTCGGCGTCACGACGATCATGGTGACGCACGACCAGGAAGAAGCGCTGTCGATGGCGGATCGGGTCGTCGTGATGAACGCCGGCGTGATCGAGCAGGTCGGCACGCCGCTGCAGGTGTACAGCCAGCCGGCGACGCCTTTCGTTGCCGACTTCATCGGCAAGGGAACGCGCCTGAGCGCCGTCACCGAAGGCGATGGAAGCTTGCGCTGCGGCGAGCTGCGCCTGCCGCGCCCGCCCGGCTGGGGGGACGACTTGCCGCCAGGTGTTGCGGTGACGCTGTACCTGCGGCCGGAAGACCGGGTCGTCGAAGGCTTGAGCGACGCGCATGCGCACCAATGCGTCGGCACGGTTGGACATGTGGAATTTCTCGGCGGCAATTGCCTGGCGGAAATCCACGTCGACGCCTTGCCGAAACAACCCCTGCTGCTGCAGTTCACACTGAACCAGATGCACGACCTGAACGTGCGCGAGGGAACGGTGATGCGCTTTGCGCTGCGCGCCGATCGATTGCGCGCGTTCATGCCCGCGCCACATTGACGCCGATAGCGGCTGCCGCCTAGACGCTGCATCGACACCCCCTGACGCCCATGGCCGCCGCGCTGCCCGTCACGCTCACCGCGCCGCGCCAGCGTGTGCACTGGACCGAGCGCTTCGCCCACGCAGGCCTGCTGCTCGTCGCGCTCGCGCTGCTCGCCTTCCTCGCCGCGCCGCTGCTGGCGATTCTGCAAAAGGCGATCGAAGACGGACAAGGGCGCTTCGTCGGCGTCGCGAACTTCATCGCCTACGCGAAGACACCGGCACTGTTGCAGTCGCTGTGGAACAGCGTCTGGGTCTCGGTGCTGGTGACGCTGGTGACGATCCCCGCCGCGTTCGGCTTCGCCTACGCGCTCACGCGCAGCCGCATGCGCTTCGCGCGCCTGGCGCGAACCATCACGCTGGTGCCGCTGCTCGCGCCTTCCCTGCTCGCGGCGATTTCGCTGATCTATTGGTTCGGCAACCAGGGCGTGCTGAAGAGCTGGCTCACGCAACTCGGCGTCGAGCAGATCTACGGCGCGCCCGGAATCGTGCTCGCGGAAATCTTCTCGACGTTTCCGCATGCCTTGATGATCCTCGTGACCGCGCTGGCCGCCGCCGACGCGCGCCTGTATGAGGCGGCCGACTCGATGGGCACCACTGCCGCGCGCAAGTTCTTCACGATCACCCTGCCCGGCGCGAAGTACGGGCTGATTTCGGCCGCGCTGGTGACGTTCACGCTCGTCATCACCGACTTCGGCATCCCGAAAGTGATCGGCGGCAATTTCAACGTGCTCGCGACCGACGTGTTCAAGCTCGTCATCGGCCAGCAGGACTTTCCGAAGGGTGCGGTCGTCGCGCTGCTGCTGCTCGCACCCGCGGTGCTGACGTTCGCGGTGGACCATTGGGTGAGCCGCAAACAGACGGCGATGCTGACCGCGCGCGCCGTGCCCTATGCCCCGAAGCGCGCGCCGCTGTTCGACGCGCTGATGCTGCTCTACTGCGCGGCCGTTTGCGCGCTGATCCTGGCGATGCTCGGCATGGCGCTGTTTGCGTCTCTCGCGAGCTTCTGGCCGTACAACCTGGCGCCAAGCCTGCGCCACTATCAATTGGGCCTGTTCGACGCCGAAGTGGGCGAAGCGTTCGTCAACAGCCTGAAGATGGCGGCAGGCACCGCTTTGTTCGGCACCACGCTCGTCTTCGTCGGCGCGTATCTGCTGGAAAAGACACAAGGATTGAACCCTGTGCGCAGCAGCCTGCGCCTGCTCGCGCTGCTGCCGATGGCGGTGCCGGGGTTGGTGCTGGGTCTGGGCTACATCTTCTTCTTCAACGCGCCGGCAAATCCGCTGAACGGCCTGTACCACACGCTGACGCTGCTCACGATCTGCACCATCGTGCACTTCTACACCACCGGCCACCTGACCGCGGTGACGGCGCTGAAGAGTCTGGACGCCGAATTCGAAGCGGTGTCGGCATCGCTGAAGGTGCCGTTCTACAAGACGTTCTGGCGCGTCACGCTGCCGATCTGCACGCCCGCGCTGGTGGACATCGCGCGCTATTTCTTCATCAACGCGATGACGACGATCTCGGCGGTCGTTTTCCTGTATTCGCCCGAAACCAAGGTCGCGGCGATCGCGATCCTGAACCTCGACGAAGCCGGCGAGATCGGCGCCGCCGCGGCGATGGCACTGTTGATCGCGGCGGCGAATACGATTGCGACACTGCTGTTCATGGGTGCGTCGAAATGGATCGACACGCGCACCCAGGCCTGGAGGCAACCCTGAGATGAAACACGTCTACGTAGACTTGCGTCAAACCTTCGTCGGAGCGCAGACTGCTATCGGCCCAAAGCGGCCGTTCGCTGCTGCGTGCACTCCAAGCTCCGCGCGAGGGCAGGTGGCCCGGGGTACGTTCTCCGGCCCACGCTCGCGGGGCACCCGATGTGGCCCACGGCGCGCCATTCCATCAACGCCAGCCAAGCTCGCGAAGAGCCAGGACACCGCGAATGGGGCCTGCGCCCGTACCCCGAGCCACCTGCCCCGGCCACCGGGCGGCACCCCTGCGCATCGCCCGTCACCGTGGGTGGTAGCAGGGCGGTGGTGGTGCCCCCGGGCGCAGGCCCCATTCGCGGTGTCCTGGCTCGTGCTGTGCTTGGCCTGTGATGACGCGGCTGTCCGTGGTGGATCTCGGCGGTGCTCCGCGAGCGTGGGCCGGAGAACGGGGGCGCCGCGCCCTGGGGCGCAGTCGCTGGGGGGCTGGGCTTGCGCGGACAGACGGAATTCGCTCGAAGCCCCTGGCCACCTGCCCACGCGCAGTCGCTGGGGTGCGCACAATCGCGGACGACAGAACGGGGCTGGAGCTGGCTGCGCACAGCGGCGAACGGCAGCTATGGGCCGAAAGCAGCCCTTCACGATGCATCTGAATTTCATGCGTCGCGTGTTGCACAAAGCGCAGTGGAGCAACTGAAGTGACCGAAAGCCCCGCGATGGACCGCGACCGAATTCTCCTGACCCCCGGACCGCTGACGACGACGCTTCGCACCAAGCTCGCGATGCTGAAGGACTGGGGCTCGTGGGACGCCGATTTCAACGCCGTCACTGCACATCTGCGCAGCGCGCTGCTCGACATCGTGCACGGCCACGACAGCCATGTGCTCGTGCCCTTGCAAGGCAGCGGCACGTTCAGCGTGGAAGCGTCGGTCGCCACCGTCGTGCCGAAAACCGGCCATGTGCTCGTGCTCGACAACGGCGCCTACTGCAAACGCGCCGCGAAGCTGACGCAAATGATGGGCCGGCGCGCCACCGTGCTGCCGTTCGCCGAAGACGAGCCGGTGTCGGCAGCGGCACTCGAATCGCGCCTGAAGTCCGATGCGTCGATCACCCATGTGGTGTTGATCCACTGCGAAACCGGCACCGGCGTCGAGAACCCACTCGCCGACGTGGCCGCGGTGTGCGAACGCCACGGCAAAGGGCCTGATCGTCGACGCCATGTCGAGCTTCGGCGCGCTGCCGATCGACGCGCGCAAGATTCGTTTCGACGCGCTGGTGGCCGCGAGCGGCAAGTGCCTGGAAGGCGTTCCCGGCATGGGCTTCGTGTTCCTGCGCAAGGCCATCGTCGATTCGTGCGCCGGCAACAGCCAGAGCCTCGCGATGGACCTGCACGACCAGCATGTCTACATGGAAAAGACGGGGCAGTGGCGCTTCACGCCGCCGACCCATGTGGTCGTGGCGCTGGCCGAAGCGGTGAAGCAGTTCGTCGAAGAAGGCGGGCAGAGCGCGCGTCTGGCGCGTTACGCCGACAACTGCAAGACGCTGCTCGACGGCATGGCCGCGCTGCACTTCAAGCCGTTTCCTTCGCAGCGAAGTTCAGGCGCCGATCATCGTCACGTTCCACGCCCCCGCGCACCCCGCTTACGAGTTCAAGCGCTTCTACGCGGCGGCGAAGGCGCGCGGCTTCATCCTCTACCCGGGCAAGTTGACGCAAGTGGAGACGTTTCGCGTCGGCTGCATCGGCGCGATCGGGCGCAATGAGATGCGCGAGGCAGTGAATGCCGTCGCCGATGCGCTGCGCGAGATGGGAATTCCGAACGGCGCACCCGCGATCTGACAGCATGCACGACAACCCGCACTTGTCGTCCCGGCGCACGCCGGGACCCACCGCTTGCCCAACGCTGTGGATCCCGGCTTTCGCCGGGATGACAGCCCGATAAGGAGACGCACCATGGCGACGAAGACGACCAAGGAACACCCTGCCCTGGCTGCGGTTCGCAACTCGAACACCGGCAAGGTGAAAGTCGCGTGCAGCGACATCGACGGCATCCTGCGCGGCAAATACCTGCACCGCGACAAGTTCCTCGGCGCGGCCGAGCCGCACCCGAAGGGCGGCTTCGGTTTCTGCGACGTCGTGTTCGGCTGGGACAGCGGCGACCAGACCTACGACAACACCCAGGTCACCGGCTGGCAGCACGGCTTCCCCGACGCGCTGGCGCGCCTGGACTTCGACACCGGGCGCAACGTGCCGTGGGACAACAACGTGCCGTTTTTCCTCGGCGAGTTCGTCAACGCCGATGGCTCGCCCTTTCCCGTGTGCCCGCGCCAGACGCTGAAACGCGTATTGAAGCGGGCCGAAAAGATCGGCTTCGACGTGATGGCCGGCATGGAGTTCGAGTGGTTCAACTTCCTGGAAACGCCGCACAGCTGGGCGGCGAAAAGAGGCGTAGGGCCGCAGAACCTGACGCCGGGAATGTTCGGCTACTCGGTGCTGCGCATGGCCGACAACAGGGATTTTTTCAACGCGCTGATGGACGACATGGCGGCGTTTCGCGTGCCGATCGAAGGCCTGCACACCGAGACCGGCCCGGGCACGTACGAAGTGGCGATCGCCTTCAGCCGCGCGATGGAAGCCGCCGACCGCGCGATCCTGTTCAAGACCGGGCCAAGGAAATCGGCAAGCGCTTCGGCATCATGCCGAGCTTCATGGCGAAGTGGAGCCAGCAGTACCCGGGCTGCTCGGGCCACATCCACCAAAGCTTGTCGGACGGCAAGAGCAATCTGTTCTACGACGCCAAGAAGCAAACGCTCGATGAGCAAGCTGTTCGAAAGCTACCTCGCCGGTCAGGTGGCATGCCTGATGGAATTCGCGCCGATGTTCTGGCCCACGATCAACAGCTACAAGCGCCTTGTCGACGGCTTCTGGGCGCCGGTGAAGCCGACCTGGGGGCTGGACAACCGCACCGCGAGTTTTCGCGTGATCGCCGGCAGCCCGAAGTCCACGCGGCTGGAAACGCGCTGCCCCGGCGCCGACGTGAACCCCTACCTCGCGATGGCCGCGGTGATCGCCGCCGGAATGCACGGCGTGGAGAAGGGCTTGAAGCTGACCGCGCCGCCGATCACCGGCACCAACGTCGGCTCGGAGAACATCCCACGCGCACCGCGCTCGTTTCTGCGCTCGACCCACACGTTCAAGGAATCGGCGATCGCGCGCGACTGGTTCGGTGACACCTTCGTCGACCACTTCGCCGCGACGCGCTATTGGGAGCACCGCCAATGGCAAGACGCGGTCACCGACTGGGAGTTGAAGCGCTATTTCGAGATCATTTGAGTTGATGCGGTTCGAGTTGGACCCACCCGCGTCGAACTCGCATCGAGGCAGAATCGCCCGCGTGCGCCGCGCCCTGACCCTGTTCGACCTCGACCACACGCTGCTCGCCGGCGACAGCGACGTGCTGTGGGTCGAGTTCCTGATGGAGCAAGGCGTGCTCGAGCGCAGCGTGTTCGAGCCGCGCAATTCGCGCATGGAGCGCGAGTACCGCACCGGCACCGTGAGCCCGCGCGAGTTCTGCGAGTTCTATGTGAGCAGCTTGGCGGGCCGCACCCACGCCGAGTGGGAGCCGCTGCGACAGCAGTATTTTTCGCAATCCATCATGCCGCGCATCGGCGCGAAAGCGCTGGCGCTGGTGGCCCAACACCTGGAACGCGGCGATTGGGTCGTGCTGACCACCGCGACGAACCGCTTTCTCACCGAATTGACCGCGTCGCACCTCGGCATTCCGGAGCTGATCGCGACCGAATGCGAGGTGATCGGCGAGAGCTTCACCGGCCGCATTGCCGGCACGCTGAACATGCGCGAAGGCAAGGTGACCAGGCTCAACCAGTGGCTCGCGGCGCGCGGCCTCGCGCTGCACGAATTCGACTCGCTGCTCTACAGCGACTCGATCAACGACCTGCCGCTGTTTGAGGTGGTCCAACACCGGATTGCAGTGGATCCTGACGATCGCCTGGCGGCTCACGCGGCGCGCTCTGGCTGGCCGGTGATGACGTTGCGCGAAGCCGCATGAGCCGCCGGGCCGTTCCCAAGGCGAATACCGGAGCGCGCAGCGCGGAGAGTCCATGACTCGCCCACCCCTCCCGCCCAGAGCGAAGGCGACGTCAACTCGTCGCCGCTTCGCGCGCAATGGCAAGCGGCAAACCTGGACGAGCCGACACGCGCGCTGCTCGCGCGCGACAGCGCGGCGTTCCTGCACCAGTCGGTCTCCACACCCTGCCTGAGCGCGATCCGCAAGGCCGAAGGCGTCTACATCGAAGACATGGCGGGCCGGCGCTACATGGATTTCCATGGCAACAACGTGCACCACGTCGGCTACTGCGCACCCGCATGTGATCGGCGCGATCAAGGCGCAACTCGATGAATTGAGTTTCGCGCCGCGGCGCTTTGCGAGCGAGCGCGGCGTCGAACTCGCCGAGGCGCTGGGGGCGCACTTCAAGGCGCTTACCGGAAACAAGGGCAAAGTGCTGTTCACGACCGGCGGGTCGGACGCCATCGAGGTGGCGATCAAACTCGCGCGCATCGCCACCGGGCGACACAAGACCTTGAGCTTCTGGGACTCGTTCCACGGCGCGGGTTTCGGCGCGGCCAGCGTCGGCGGCGAGTCGCTGTTTCGCAGCTCGCGCGCCGTCGGCCCATTGCTGCCGGGAACCGAACATGTGGCGCCGTTCGGTTGCTACCGCTGCGCCTACGGCCACGCAGTTGACACCAACGGGCAACCGTTCCTCGACCTGTGCAAGCTCAGTTGCGCAGCGATGGTGCGCTACGTGCTGGAGCGCGAAGGCGATGTCGCCGCCGTGATCGCCGAGCCGGCGCGCGCTGTGCCGTTCATCCCGCCGCCGGGGTATTGGCAGGCGGTGCGCGAAGCATGCAACGCCCACGGCGCGCTGCTGATCTTCGATGAAATCCCGACGGGTCTCGGCAAGACCGGTCGCTTCTTCGCCGCCGAGCACGACGGCGCGGCGCCCGACATCGTCGTGCTCGGCAAGGCTCTCGGCGGCGGCGTGCTGCCGATCGCCGCGTGCATCGCGCGCGCCGATCTCGACGTGGCCGGTGCGTATGCATTCGGCCACTACACGCACGAGAAGAACCCGGTCACCGCGGCGGCGGCGCTCGCGACGCTCGAAGTGATCGAGCGCGAGGGCCTGGTCGAAAACGCCGCGAGGGTCGGCGCGTACGCGCTGCGAACGCCTGCAAGAGATGAAGCGCCAGCCACCCGCTGATCGGCGACGTGCGCGGCCGCGGCCTGCTGATCGGCATCGAACTCGTGAGCGACCGCGAGACCAAGGCGCCCGCGGCAGACGCCGCCGAGCGCGTGCTCTACGCCTGCCTGTCGCGCGGCTTGTCGTTCAAGACGACGATGGGCAGTGTGCTGACCTGGACGCCGCCGCTGATCGTGACCACCGAGCAGATGGATTGGGCGCTGGGGGTGCTCGAGGAATCACTGAAGCAGGTCTGCCGCGCGCCGTGAGCCGAAGTTCAGCCCGCACGCCCCATCTTCTGCAACGCCTCCACGCCGGCCCACAGCTCATCGAGCTGCTTGAACTTCCACTTCTCGTTGGACTCGCGCCCGACGATGCGGTCGCTGCAGCCCGGCACGCCCAGGTCGATCACCTCGGGCGCAATGTGCACCTGCCAACGCGTCGAGAAGAACACCTTGACCAGCGGCGTCAGCAGGGCCGCCGGATTTTGCTCAACGACAATGCCGAGTCTGTCTGATTCCAGGCGCACCAGCGAGCCGACCGGGTAGATGCCCAGGCTCTTGGCGAATGCGTGAAACACGCCCGGATCGAATTGGCCCTTCTGGCTCCATTCGGCCATCCGGGCCATCGATTCGGCCGGGTCCCAACCGCTCTTGTACGGGCGGTTCGACGTGATGGCGTCGTAGACGTCGCAGACCGCGCCCATCTTTGCCGCAAGCGAGATCGCCGCGTCGCTCAAGGCTTCGGGGTAGCCCTTGCCATCGGGGCGTTCGTGGTGGTGCAGGCAGACGTCGAGTTCGATCTCGCCGGCGACACCGGCCCGGCTGAGGAATTCATGCCCGCGCACCGGATGCGTCTGGATCAGCGTGTACTCATCGCCGGTCAATCGGCCCGGTTTGTTGAGCACCTCCAGCGGCATGCTGACCTTGCCGATGTCGTGCAGCAGGCCGGCGAATCCGAGGATGCGCGCCTCGGCTTCGCCCCGGCCGAGTTGCCGGGCCAGCGCCACCATCAGCGCGCACACCGCCATCGAGTGCATGTAGGTGTAGTCGTCGTGGTTCTTCAACCGCGCCAGGCTGACGATTGCGTTCGGGTTGCGCCACACCGACGCCGCGATCTCTTCCACCAGCGGCAGGAATCGCTGCGCGTCCAGCGCGCGGCCCATGCGGGCCTCGTTGAACATCGAGCGAACCGCTTCGCGCGACTTGCTGAGCAGCGTGGCGACATGGCCGAGTTCGTCTTGCATCGACGTCGCGAGCGTCTTCGCGGGCGTTGCGGCGCTGGGTTCCGCGGGAGCTGGCGCCGCGCACGGTGGCAGCGCCGCGTGAGCGTCAGGGTCCAGCCCTTTGCCCGTGTCGATCCAGCAATGGGTGATGCCGCAGCTGCGCAGCTTGGCCAGGTCGTCGGGGTCCGCCAGCAAGAAGCTGGACTTCCAGAACGGGTGCTCCAGCCATGCACCGCACAACTCCTGCAAATGCATGCCGAGCTTCAGCTCAGAGACTGGAATCTTCTTCAGCATGCGCTGGGAACGACCTGCCTTTCGAGAATAGCCCGACTTTAACGTCTTGCAGCGTAGCCCACTCCGCGCGGGCATGAGCGCGGAATTGACGACACAACGGCGCGCTGATCTCAGTGGCTCGCCAGAATTGAAAAAGCCGCTGGATCCAGCGGCCTCTGCATGCTTCGGAGCGTCTCGCTCAGTGCATCCGCGACTGCGGAACGACGCGCAAGTCCCCCGGCAGCGAAGCAATGTAGGCGGTGATCGCCTTGAGTTCCTTCTGCGTGAACGGCTTGGCCATGCCCATCATCACGGCGTTGCCGCGGCCGACGACCGGGTTCTTTTCGGTCTGGTAGGCCTTCATCGCGACGAACAGGTAATCGGCGTGCTGGCCGGCGAGCTTGGGGTAGCTGGGGTCGATGGGCTTGCTCAGGTTGTCGCCGTGGCATGACGCGCAGGCGCCCTTCTTCAGCAGTTCCGCGACCGCGGGCGACGGCGCCGGTGCGGTACTCACCGCGGCGATCGGCGAATTCTTGCCTTCTTGTTCGTAGTACGCCGCCACGTCGGCCATGTCTTGCTCGCTCATCGAGCCGGCAATCGCGCGCATCGACGGGTGCTTGCGCTCGCCCTTCTTGTACGCGCTGAGCGCGGCGGCGATGTACTTCGCGCCCTGGCCGGCGATCATCGGCACCTTGTGCACTTCGGGGAAGCTCGCCTGGTAACCGGGAATGGCGTGGCAGCCGATGCACATGGCCGCCTTGCCCTCGCCGGCTTTCGCGTCCTGTGCGATGGCGGGTGTGATGCTCCCGGCAGCCAGGGCCAGCGCGATCGTCAACAGCTTTTTCATGGTTCTGCGAATGAAAATTGAAGAGGTGGGTGCGAAGCAGCGCGCGATTATAGGGGCCCTTATACTGGCCTCGGACCACGCGCTGGCGCGCTTCGAGCAAGCGCCTCGCTGCCGTCCCAGGCGCGTGTTAGCACGGGCTGGATGCAACCCAACGCGCATGCGCACCCTCAGATGAAATTCCAAGGCACCGATTCCTACGTCGCCACGCACGACCTGATGCTCGCGGTGAACGCCGCGGTCACGCTGCAACGCCCGCTGCTCGTGAAGGGCGAACCCGGCACCGGCAAGACGATGCTCGCCGAAGAGGTGGCCGGCGCTCTGGGCATGCCGCTGCTGCAATGGCACGTGAAGAGCACGACCAAGGCGCAGCAGGGCCTGTACGAATACGACGCGGTGAGTCGCCTGCGCGACAGCCAGCTGGCCGACGTGGACGGCGGCGAGCGGGTGAAGAATATCCACAACTACATCGTCAAGGGAATCCTCTGGCAGGCGTTCACCGCGGAGAAGCCGGTCGTGCTGCTGATCGACGAAATCGACAAGGCCGACATCGAGTTCCCGAACGACCTGCTGCGCGAAATCGACCGCATGGAGTTCTACGTCTACGAGACGCGCGAGCTGATCAAGGCGAAACACCGGCCGCTCGTGTTCATCACGTCGAACAACGAGAAGGAGCTGCCGGACGCATTTCTGCGCCGCTGCTTCTTCCACTACATCAAGTTCCCGGAGGCGGAGACGATGAAGCAAATCGTCGACGTGCACTTCCCGAACCTGAAGAAGGATTTGCTCAGCGCCGCGATGAAGAATTTCTACGACGTGCGCGGCCTGCCGGGGCTGAAGAAGAAGCCTTCGACGAGCGAGCTGCTCGACTGGCTGAAGCTGCTCCTCGCGGAGGACATTCCGCTGGAGGCTCTGCAGAGCAAGGACGACAAGGTGTCGGTGCCGCCTCTGGTGGGGGCGCTCTTGAAGAACGAGCAGGATGTGTCGTTGTTCGAGAAGCTGGTGTTCATGCAAAGGCATAACCGCTAGCCACCCATGCCCTGGCCGGCCCCGATCACGCTCAGCGGCAAACATTCGCGCCTGGTTCCGCTGAGCCCGGAACACACGGCCGCGCTCAGCGACGCCGTTCGCGACGGCGAACTCTGGAAGCTCTGGTACACCGCCGTGCCGTCGCCCGAGACGATGGCCGCCGAAATCTCGCGGCGCCTGAGCCTGCAGGCCACGGGATCGATGCTGCCTTTCACCGTGCTCGACGCCTCAGGCACGCCAGTGGGCATGACGACCTACATGAACATCGACGCGGCGAACAAACGCGTCGAGATCGGCAGCACCTGGTACGCGAAGCGCGTGCAGCGCACGATGCTCAACACCGAATGCAAGCTGCTGCTGCTCGGCCACGCGTTCGACGCGCTCGACTGCATCGCGGTCGAGTTCCGCACGCACCGCTTCAATACGCAGAGCCGGCGCGGCATCGAGCGCCTGGGCGCGCAGCTCGACGGGATTCTGCGCAACCACCAACGCGCGGCCAATGGCACGCTGCGCGACACAGCGGTCTACAGCATCACGGCCGACGAATGGCCGGTCGTGCAAACCCATTTGCGCTGGCAACTCGACAAGCCGCGCTGAACCTTGCCGGGCACCCGAGATGGCGCAGAAGAAAAGACCGATCACGGTCGATGAGTTGTGGAAGCTCGAGCGCATCGGTGGCATCGCCTTGGCGCCCGACGGCGCGCAAGCGGTGTGCTCGGTGTCGAGCTATGCGATGGACGAGAACAAGGCGCAGTCGCATCTCTGGCTGCTCTCGACCTTCGGCGGAACGCCGCGCCGGCTCACTTCTTGCGGCGAGAAAGACGGTCAGCCGGCATGGTCACCGCGAGGCGACGCAATCGCTTTCGTCGCCAAGCGCGAGCAGCAAGGCAAGAAAGACGACACGCCGCAGCTCTACCTGATCGCCCCGGACGGCGGCGAAGCGCGCCGCATCAGCGACTTCGCACCCGGAATCGACGCCTTCAAGTGGTTCCCCGACGGCAAGCGCATCGCCTTCGTCGCCTGGGTCTGGCCCGAGCTGCGCGGCAGCGCAGCGCAAGCCAAACAATTCAAGTCGTTCAAGGAGCGCAAGGAAAGCGCATACGTCACGAGCGAAACGCAGTACCGATTCTGGGACCACTCGCTGCCGATGGGGCGGGTCGCGCACCTGCATGTGCTGGATGTGGGCACCGGCCGCGTGCGCGACCTGTTCGAAGGCAGCGCCTACGAGCTGCCGCGCGCCGAGCCGGACGCGAACACGTTCGACATCTCGCCCGACGGCAAGACAATCGTCTTCACGCACGACCCGAGTCCGGAAAAGCGCATCGACCACTTTCATGCGCTGACTGAGCTGAGCGTGCGCAGCGGCGAATTCGAGCGGCTCGCGCTCGACAAGGCCTGGGACTTCAGCGACCCGCGCTACAGCCCGGACGGCGAAACGGTGGCTTTCATCGCGTCGAACCAGGGCAAGAAGATCACGATGCCCGACCAGCTGGCCCTCGTGAAGCGCGGATCGCGCTGGCGCGTGCTCAGCGACCGATGGGACCACTCCGTGAACGCCCCGCTGCGCTGGTCGGCCGATGGCGGGAGCTTGTTCTTCATGTCTGAAGAGCGCGGACGCTGCCATCTTTATGCATGGGACATCGCCGGCGCCAAGGCGACGGCAGTCGTGCCCGGCGGCTGGGTGCAGGGCTTCGACGTCGCCGCCGGCGTGGCCGTCACGGTGGCCGATTCGATGCAGCACCCGGCGCGCGCCACGGCGTGGCGCGGCGGCGAAGCGCTGCGAATGGAGGCGTTCAACGACGAGGCTCTGGCGCGCCTGCGGCTTGGGCGGCACGAGGAAGTCGAGGTCACAGGCGCGCGTGGCGAGCCGGTGCAGATGTGGCTGGTCTACCCGCCGGGGTTCGACGCGAAGAAGAAACACCCGGTGCTGCACAGCATCCACGGCGGTCCGCATGCGGCCAGCGGCGACACGTGGCACTACCGCTGGAACACCCATGTATTCGCCGCGCAAGGGTATGTGGTCGCCTGCGTCAATTACCACGGCTCGAGCGGCTTCGGCCACCGGTTTGCCGACAGCATCACGCATCGCTTCGGCGAATACGAACTGCAAGACATCGAGGCAGGCACCGACTGGCTGCTGAAGAAGCCCTGGGTCGATCGCAAACGCATCTTCGCTGCCGGCGGCAGCTATGGCGGCTACATGGTCGCGTGGATGAACGGCCATGTGAAGCCAGGGCGCTACCAGGCCTATGTGTGCCACGCCGGCTGCTACGACTGGACCGCGATGTTCGCCGACGATTGCTACACCGTCCACGAGCGCGAGTTCGGCGCCTGGTACTGGGACCACCGCGCGAAGGTGGAAAACCAGAGCCCGCATGCGTACGCCAACGCGATGCGCACCCCCACGCTCGTGATGCACGGTGCGCTCGACTACCGCGTTCCCGATCAGCAGGGGCTGGCGTACTACAACACGCTCAAGGCCCGCGGCGTCGACGCGCGGCTGGTCTGGTTCCCGGACGAAAACCACTGGATCTTGAAGCCGCGCAATTCCCGGCTTTGGTATGGCGAACTCTTCAATTGGCTGAAACGCCATGGCGCGACCAAACCCGGGCTGAAGGGCGGCGCGGCGCCGAGCCGCCCCTGAGGGCGCAGAACTGGCTGGGGTGAGATCCGTGCGCCATCCTGCCCCGCATCCGCGCCACAATAGAGCACCATGCTGATCAACTTCTTCTACACCCTGCGCGCCGCTAAGCTCAAGGTCTCGGTCAAGGAGTACCTGGTGCTGCTGGAGGCGATCAAAGAGGGCGTGATCGACAATTCGGTCGACGATTTCTACTACCTCGCCCGTGCCTCGCTGGTGAAGGACGAGGCGCAGTACGACAAGTTCGACCGCGCCTTCGCCGCCTACTTCAAGGGGGTGGAGCTGCTCACCGACTTCACGCAGGACATTCCGCTCGAGTGGCTGCAGAAGAAGCTCGAGCTCGAGCTCAGCCCGGAAGAAAAGGCGGCGATCGAGAAGATGGGCTGGGACGAGCTGATGGAGACGCTCAAAAAACGCTTCGAGGAGCAGAAGAAGCGCCACGAAGGCGGCTCCAAGATGATCGGCACCGGTGGCACGTCGCCGTTCGGCGCCTACGGCTACAACCCGCAGGGCATTCGGATCGGCCAGGACAAGGGCCGCAACAAGTCGGCCGTGAAGGTCTGGGACCAGCGCCAGTACAAAGACTACGACGACACGCTGGAACTCGGCACGCGCAACATCAAGGTCGCGCTGCGCCGCTTGCGCCGTTTCGCGCGCGAAGGCGCGGAAGAAGAATTGGATCTCGACGACACGATCCGCTCCACGGCGGCGAACGCCGGCTGGCTGGACATCAAGATGGTGCCCGAGCGCCACAACAAGGTGAAGGTGCTGCTGCTGATGGACGTGGGCGGCACGATGGACGAACACATCCACCGCGCCGAGGAGCTGTTCAGCGCCGCGAAGAGCGAGTTCAAGCACCTCGAGTTCTTCTACTTCCACAACTGCGTCTACGACTTCATGTGGAAGAACAACCGGCGCCGCTACAGCGAGAAGTTCCCCACCTGGGACATCATTCGCAAGTTCAACAAGGACTACAAACTCATCTTCGTCGGCGACGCGACGATGAGCCCGTACGAGATCCTCCAGCCCGGCGGCAGCGTCGAATACAACAACGAGGAGCCGGGCGCCGAGTGGTTGCAGCGCCTCACCAACGCGTTCCCGAAATTCGCCTGGATCAACCCCGAGCCGCAAGGCGTGTGGGGCTACCGGCAGAGCATCGCCGTGATCCAGCAGTTGATGAACCAGCGCATGTTCCCGCTCACATTGAACGGGCTTGAAGGAGCGATGCGGCTGCTCAGCAAATGAGGCAGCGCGGTTCGCAGCCGTGGCGCTGGGGGCTGAGTCTGGCGCTCTCGCTGGCGCAGCCCTGGGCGGGCGCCGCTGGCGAAACCGGCGAAGCGCCTGGCGCGACTGTCGAGTCGACCGCGCAAGCGGCTTACCTCCTTCAAATCGACGCGCCCGAAGAGCTGCGCAAGTTGCTGCTCGCCTACCTCGACCTGGCGCGGTTCCAGAACGTCGGCGAGGCCGAATCGATCACCGGCCCCGAGCTCGACCGCCTGATCGCCGCCGCACCCGCGCAAGCTCGCGCGCTGCTCGAGACCGAGGGCTACTTCGCCGCGCTGGTCACGGCGCAGCGCAGACCGGGCGCGCTCGCGGTGCCGCAGGTGCAGTTGAAGGTGACTCCGGGCCCGCGGGTCACGGTCGTGCACTGGACGCTCGACGCGCTGGGCGAACTGCAATTGCTGATCGAAGCCAACGACGAACTCGCGCGCACCACGTTCGACGCACTGCGCCGCGATTGGCCGTTGCCCACCAGAGCGCCGTTTCGCCAGTCAGTGTGGTCGGCGGCGAAGAATCAAACGCTGGCGCGGCTGCGCGCCAACGGCTACCCGAGCGCGAATTGGCTCGAGACCGACGCGGCGATCGACGTCGCGCAATCCAGCGCGACGCTGCGCGCCACGCTCGCCAGCGGCCCGCTGTTCCGGCTGGGCGAGCTGCGCATCGAGGGCCTGTCGCGCTACGACGCCAACAGCGTTCGCAACGTCGCCGAATTCAGCGTCGGCGCGCCGCACAGCGAACAGCGCCTGCTCGACTTTCAGGAGCGCCTGCTCAAGACCGGTTTGTTCGAAGGCGTGAGCGTCGAAATCGATCCGGATCCGGCGCAGGCCGCGTCCGCGCCGGTGCTCGTGCGCCTGCGCGAACTGCCGCTGCAACAAGCAACGGTCGGCGTGGGCTACAGCGACAACACCGGTCAACGCATCACGTTCGAACACATGCATCGCCGGCCGTTCGGCTTCAACGTGATCGCGAAGAACAAGGTGGAATTCGGCCGCGAGGCGCGCAGCTGGTCGGGCGAGCTCACCAGCCACACGCTGCCGGGCCTGTACCGCAACCTGCTCGCGGGCAGTTATGAAAAGCTCGAGGTCGCCGACGAGATCCGCACCTCCTGGCGCTGGCGCGCCGGCCGCGCCTACGACTCGCAGCGCATCGAGCGCGTGGTGTTCGCCGAATTGCTCGGCTCCGAGCTGCGCAACGCGGCGGGCCGCGAACAGGCCGACGCGTTGTCGCTCAATCTCAGCGGCGCCTGGCGGCGCCTGGACAGCGTGATCCTGCCCACCGAGGGCTTGACGGCATCGGGCCAGTTCGGCGGCGGCTGGTCGCAGAGCAGCGTTGCCGACAGCGGCCCGTTCAGCCGCGTCGATGCGCGCCTCACCGTGTACGAGCCGCTGGGCCTGAGCTGGTATGGCACCGGCCGGATCGAAGTCGGCCATTTGAACGCCGGCAGCAGCACCGGCCTGCCTGACCCGCTGCTGTTTCGCGCCGGCGGCGACGACTCGGTGCGCGGCTACGGCTACCGCACGCTCGGGCCCGTCAAGGCCGGCGTCGTCACCAGCGGCCGCGCGCTGCTGACGGCCAGCGCCGAAATCGCCCGGCCGATCACCGCGCAAATGCCATCGCTGTGGTGGGCCGCGTTCGTCGACGCGGGCAATGCCGCCGAACACTTCAATACGCTCGACCCTGCCGTGGGCTACGGACTGGGATTGCGCTGGCGCAGCCCGGTTGGGCCACTGCGCATCGATTGGGCTTATGGTGTGGACGTGGGCAAGGCGCGCTTGCACTTGAGCGTGGGGATCGCGCTGTAGTCTCGCATCCGTTCGCTTTCAATCGCATTGAAATGGAGGGTCTGCCTTCGGCCCAAAGCTGACCTTCGCTGCGCGCCCCGTGCCAGCATGGTCCGGGGCAGGTGGCTTGGGGCACGTTCTCCGGCCCACGCTCGCGGGGCAGCAGATCGGGTGCACGAGCGCCGGCTCGTCATCGCCAGCCGCTGCCCCGAACCGTTCAGGACACCGCGAATGGGGCCTGCGCCCGTGCCCCAAACCACCTGCCCCGGGCACGACCGAGGTGGGCGAAGACGTGGTGCGCCACCACAGGTGCCAGCAGGGCGGTGGTGGTGCCCCCGGGCGCAGGACCCATTCGCGGTGTCCTGGCTCTTCGTGCGCTTGGATGGTGGTGACGCGGCTGTGCGTGGTGGGCCTCGGTGGTGCCCCGCGAGCGTGGGCCGGAGAACGGGGGCGCCGCCGCCGACCTGCGACCATGAACGCTGGCGCGCCGGCTGCAGGCCGAACGGCAGCAACGGGCCGAAAGCGCGCGTTCCAGCCTGTCGGTCTGATGCCGTTGAAAGCCAATCCGTATCAGGTCTTCCAGGTGTAGCGCGACGTCACCGCATAGTTCCACACCGAGCCGACGAAGATTCCGGCCACCGCCGCCACCGGCCAGAGCGTCTGTCGGTTGAACAGGAACGACGCGATGCCCACGTTCGCCGCGGCGCCCAGGCCGCAGATCGCGACGAAGGAGGCCAGGCCTCGCCACCAGTTCCAGCCCTTGAGCGACACGTCGCCGTAGGTGAGCAGGTTGTTGATCGTGTAGTTGTAGACCATCGCCAACGCCACGGCCGCGCCCTGCCCCACCGAAAACGACACTCCAAAGCCCTTGAACAGCGTGGTCAGCACCGCGAAGTGCACGACCGCACCACTCGCCCCCACCGCGCCGAACGCGACGAAGCGCACCGGCACGTAGCGGCCGAACAGCTTGTCACCCAGCAGCAGCAGAAACTCCCACACCACATTGGCCGACAACTTGCTCTCGCCCGCGTGGCGCTTGCCGAACTTGAGCGGCAGCTCGGCGATGCGGAGCACCGCCGGGCTCGACGCGATCAGGTCGAGCAGAATCTTGAAGCCGAGCGACGACAGGCGCGGCAGCGCCGCCTCGAACGCTTCGCGGCGCAGCATGAAGAAGCCGCTCATCGGGTCGCTCACCGGCTGGCGTGTGATCAGGCGCGACAGCTTGGTCGCCAGCGCGCTCACGCGAACCCGCTCTGCGTCCCATTCGCCGACGCTGCCGCCGGGCATGTAGCGGCTCGCGATCGCGAGGTCGGTGGTGCCGTCGCGCAGGCACTCGAGCATCGGCAGCAGCAACGCCGGGTCGTGCTGCAGGTCGGCGTCCATCACCGCGAAGTACGGCGCGCCTGACGAGAGCATGCCCTCGATGCAGGCCGACGACAGGCCGCGCCTGCCGACGCGCTTCAGGCAGCGCACGCGGCGGTCGCTGCGGCCGACGTCCCAGACCTGCTGCGCCGTCAGGTCGCTCGAGTTGTCGTCGACGAACACCATCTCCCACGCGACGCCGTCGAGCGCATGGCGCACCAGCTCGACGAGCGGCGCGATGTTGTCGCGCTCGCGAAACGTGGGAATCACGATGGTGAGTTCGATCGGCACGTGATTGGCTGCTGTGCTCGGGCTGGACATCATCTCGGCGGGATCAGGTAGATGCGATAGCGGTGCGGGGGCAGGTCGATTCCCCAGGCGCGTCTGTGAAGCTCGATGTCGACCGGCGGCGCGCTCGCATCCGCACGAGCACTCGTATGGGCCTGCGCCTGGCGCTGGCAGTCGCCATCGGCTTGCGGGCAGACGAGCACGCTGCCGTCGCGCTGCAGATCGGCGTCGCTGAACCACGGCGTTGCCGCCGGTGCCGCCAGGTTCCACCAGTGTGCGCCGGCGGGTCCGTAAAAGACGATCGATGCTGCCTGCTCTTGCGGGCCGCCCACCCACGCCAGCGGGCGGGCGGTCCGCTCGCGCCACAGCCGGTGCACGGCTTGGGCAAGCTCGGCGCGCGGCTCGGACGCGAGCGCGCTGCCGCGGCGCGCATCGTGGTAGCCCAGCACGACCGAGCCCGCGAGCACCAGGCACCACACCACCGGCATCGCACGGCGCAGCCAATCCCAGCGCGGCGCGATGCCGTGGCGCTCGAACACAGCCAGCCACAGCGTCGTGACGGCAAACCATTGCGCCATGCCCCACACCGATGCCATCGGCGCACGCAACGCCACGGCGATCGCAGCAATCACGATCATCGGCGCGAACGCGAGCCACCACAGTGGCGGGTGCAGCCGGGGGCGCAGGCAGGCACTGCCGATCAAGCGCAGCGCCTCGCGCCGCTGCGCCGGCGCGACCGACCACAGCAGGAACACCGCGCTCGGCAGCAGATATCCCAGCTGCGCCACCGTGTAGTTCAGCAGGCGCGCCAGTGCGGGAAGCAGCTGGCCAACGCTTCGCTGCGAAGCAAAGCGCAGCGTCGAGAACTGGTGGTCGAACATCCACAGCAGATGCGGCGTCAGCACCAGCAGTCCCGCGGCGATGGCGAGCCACGGCCCCGCGCCGCGCAAACGCTGCCGAAACGCCGGAACGGCGACCGCCGCCAAACACAAGCCCAGAATCAGCACCCCGGAGAAGTATTTGCCCAGCATCGACAGCGCGGCAAACACCCCACACCCGGCGGCGAAGCGGCGCGCGCCGGTCTGCATGTAGGCGACAAAAAAGTACGCGGTCCACGGCCACAGCGACAGCAACACGGCGTTCGCGTTGAACTTGATCGCCAGGCCCGTGTAGAGCGGTGAAACACCGAGAGCGAGCGCCGCGAACACGGCGCCCCGATCCGACAGGAAGCGCCGCGCGAGTGCCGCCACGCCGAGCAGACCGAGCGCCGCGTTCAGCGCCGACAGCGCGAAATAGGCGACATCGGTGTGCGGCAGCACGCTGAACCAGGCGGCAGCGATCCACGCGAACAGCGGCGGGTGCTTGGAATAGCCGGCCTGCCACTCGATGCCCCAGGCATAGTTCTCGACCATGTCGCCGGCAAAGTCGAGGTTGCCGCGCGACAGCCATGCCGCGAGGGTCCAGACCAAGGCGCCGGTGGCGAGCAGCGCGGGCAGACCCGGAGCGTTCCGCCTGCCCGGCGCTTGGGTGAGAGTTGTATCCAAGCGCGCGATTCTGCCGCATGGGTTGAGTTCACCCCCGCGACGCGCTGAGTGCGTTATCGCCGCACACGCCGCCGGCCGTCGCTGCGCAAGGCCTTCGCGTGCCCGCTCGCCGGCATCTGCGACAAAATCCGGGCTCGTCGATGCCCACCGATCTACAGCCCGATTCAACGCCTGCCGCGCCGCCCTCCGCAGATGTGCCCGCACGCGCCAGGCGCCGCCGCCGTTTCGGTTGGTCGGGCTGGCTGCTCGGCACACTGCTTGTGGTGGTCGCGCCCACGCTGCTGCTGGGAACGCTGGCGTGGGTGCTCGGCACCGAACGCGGTTTGAGCTGGGCGTTGGCGCAGCAGGACTATGTTGAAGCCGAGCAATTCAGCGGCTCGCTGCTCGCCGGCTTCAGCGCGAAGCGCATCGTCGTGCGCTGGGGCGCGGCGCGCGAGCACCGCGTGGTGATCGACGCCGCGCGCGCCTCGGCCTTGCACCTTGCGCCGGCCGGCACGAGCGCATGGCTACGGGTGCACGCCGAACAGGTGTCGGCGCAGCGCGTGAGCGTGCAGCTTGCGCCGAGCAACGAGCCGGCGCGGCTGCCGAGCGACCTGCGCCTGCCGATCGAGATTGAAGTCGACGCGGCATCCGTCGGCACGCTGGAATTGCCCGGCCTGGCCGAGCACCCGGTGCGCAACGCGACCGGCCACGTCCACTTGGGTGCACAACAAGGGCTCGTGCATCTGGCGCGCGGCGTGCAGTTCGGCGTCGGACCGCTGCAGTGCAGTGGCGAGGCACAGATCGAGACCGGCGACAGCGGCGGCACCAACGCCGACAGCCGCACAGGAAGCGGCAGCGCATTGGCACTGCGCGTGCAGCTCGACGCGAAGCAAGCCGGCGATCCGCAGGCGCCCCGGCCGGAGCTGCCGCCCTGGGCGCGCGCGCTGCGCCAGGACTGGCAGGCGCGGCTGCGCGCAGACGGTCCGCTGGCGCGCTTTGCCGCGACGCTGGAGTTGCGCGGCCAGGGCCAGCGCCTGGACGCGCGCGCCGAAGTGGCACCGCTCGACGCCTGGCCGCTGCCGCGGCTGGACTTGCAGACCGAGCAGCTCGACCTGTCTGCGTTGATCGCGGGCGCGCCCACCACTGCGCTGAGCGGCAGCATTCGCATCGATCCACCCGCCCGCAAAGGCGCGCTGCCGAGCGCCCGGGTCCAGATGGTCAATCACCGGCCCGGGCGCTGGGACCAGCAGGGCCTGCCGCTGCGTGCCGCTGCCTTCGAGCTGCGCGCGCCGAGCGGCGCATCGGGCCGGCTGGAATTCGTGAACGTGCAGGCCGGATTGGCGAGCGACCAACGCGACGCCGGCACGCTGCAAGGCAGCGGCCAATGGTCGGCCGGCGGCTTCAGCCTGCAAGCCCGGCTGGCGCAGGTGCGGCCGAATTGGCTCGACCCGCGCCTGCCCGCGATGACGCTGAGCGGGCCGATCAGCCTGAGTGGGCAACTTACGGCGGCAGCTGCCACACCAAAGTTCGAACTGCACGCGGAGTTGGAAGGCCGCCTGAGCAGAGACGCGCCGAGGGACACCGCTCGCGATTCCGCTGCGGCCGAGCGCAGCGTCACCCTGAAAGTCTCCGCGTCGGCGTCGCCGCAATCGATCGACATTCGCGAGCTGCAAGCGCGCGCGGGCACCGCCCTGCTCACGCTCAGCGGCACGGCGCAGCGCGGCACACCAGCCGCACCGTGGCAGCTCGACGGCAAGGCGAGCCTGAACGACTTCGACCCTCTGGCCTGGTTCCCCGGCGCACCCGATTCGGCGTGGCGGCGCGGGCCACACCGCTTCAACGGCGATGCCGAGTTTTCATTCGCGCTGCCGTCCGCGCTACCGTCGGCCACGAGCGGCGGCAACGAGCCGCAAGCCTTGCCTGATTGGCGAGACTGGCTCGAATGGCTGCCCACGGTGCAAGGCCAAGCGGAGTTGAATGTGCGCCCGAGTCAGCTCGCCGGCGTGGCGCTGCGCGGCGCGGTCTCGATGCACAACACACCGGCCGCACAGACGCGCTTGAGCGCGAAGCTGGAAGCCGGCGGCAACAGCCTCAGCGCCACGGGCCAGTGGGCGCGCGGCGACACCGGTCGCTCCGACCGCTGGGAGCTTGAGATCCAGGCCGCACAACTGGCGCGGCTCGCGCCGTGGCGCGCGTTGGCCGGCGTGGCGCTGGACTGGCCCCTGCCGACGGGGGTGTTGGAGGCCAACGTCAAAATGGAAGGCCGCTGGCCGGCACTACGCACGCAGGGCCAGCTCAGCGCGCAGGCCCTGCGCCTGGCGGCTTTCAGCGTGGCACGCGGCCAGGCACGCTGGAACTTCGACCAGGAGGCGGGTGCGCCATTCGACGCGCCCTTCAACATTCAAGTCGATCTGAGCGACGCGCGCTGGGAACAACAGAGCGCGCAAAGCGTGAAGCTGAATCTGCAAGGCACGACCGAGGCACATTCGCTCGAACTGCGCGCGATCCTCAACGTCGCGGCGCCGGCCTGGACCGATTTCCTGCTGGGTCAGGCGCCCGCCGACGACGCCGCGCGTTCGACCCTGGTGCAACTGAACGCCCAAGGCGGTCTGCGCAGCCCCGCCGGCGCCGCGACACCACAGCGTTGGCAGGGAACGCTGCAAGGTCTCGATGTGCGAAGCAGCGCGGCGAACGCCGCGCCACTGCTGCGCTTGCGAGATGTCGCGATCGATCTGCAATCGGGCAGTGCCACGAGTGCGCCGCGCATCGCGCTGCAACCGGGCGCGGGCGATCTGCTCGGCACGCGTCTGTACTGGGAAGCTGCGTCGTGGCAAGGCGCGGTGGGCAACAGCCCGGCGCAGATCGACCTGCAAGCGCGAATCGACCCGATCGCCATCGCGCCGTTGCTGAACCGCGCGCAACCGCATTTCGGCTGGCGTGGCGATCTGCTGGTGGGCGGGCACGTGAACAT
The DNA here is from genome assembly GCA_963791595.1 of uncultured beta proteobacterium. Classification (GTDB taxonomy): domain Bacteria; phylum Pseudomonadota; class Gammaproteobacteria; order Burkholderiales; family Burkholderiaceae_C; genus JAEMQF01. The sequence continues at coordinate 65,237 of CAWBTF010000025.1, forward strand.
TCGCAGCGCCCCGACCCTGCAGGCCGACGTGGTGTTCGAGCGCTTGCGCGGCGACCTGCGCGTGGCCGACGAGCTCGGCACCCAGGACCTGCAGCTCACCGACCTGCGCATTGCACTCGCGGCGCAGAACGGCGTGTGGAGCTTCACCCAGGCGCTGGCCGGCAAGACGCTCGGCGAAGCGGCGGGCGCGGTGACGGCGCGGTTCGCCCCCGGCGCGCCCTGGCCCAGTGCCGACACGCCGATCCAGGGCGTGCTCGAGGCACGCGTCGCGAACCTCGGCACCTGGGGCGCGTGGGTGCCGCCCGGTTGGCGCCTGGCCGGCAACCTGCGCACCAGCGCCACGATCGGCGGCGTGCTCGGCGCGCCGCAGTACACCGGCGAAATCCGCGGCAGCGGCATCGGCGTGCGCAACATCGTGCAGGGCGTGAATATCGTCGACGGCGAGGTCGACATCCGGCTTCAAGGCTCGAGCGCGCGCATCGAGCGCTTCACCGCCAAGGCGGGCAACGGCAACCTGCGCCTGGACGGCGACGCGAGCCTGGGCGAGGTGCCGAGCGCGAAGGTGCGGTTGACGGCCGACAAGTTCCTACTGCTCGGTCGAGTGGACAGGCGCATCGTCGCCAGCGGCAGCGCCAATCTGAACCTGGGCGCGTCGACCACCACGCTGGACGGTCGCTTCACGGTCGACGAGGGGCTGATCGACTTCACGCGCGGCGACGCACCGACGCTCGCCGACGACGTGCGCGTCGCGGCGCGGCCCGCCCTCCCGGGTGCCGACGCGGCCCCCGAAGCGCCGGCCGAACCGGCGCGCAGTGCGGCACGGCCGGTGGCGATCGACCTGCAGGTAGGATTGGGAGAACACTTGCGCGTTCGCGGGCGCGGCCTGGACACGCAATTGCGCGGCGACCTGCGACTCACGACTCCGGGCGGAAAGCTCGCGATCAACGGCACGGTGCGCACCGAAACCGGAACCTATGCCGCCTATGGCCAGAAGCTCAGCATCGAGCGCGGCGAACTGGTGTTCACCGGCGTCGCCGAAAACCCGCGCCTGGACATCATCGCCGTCAGGCCCAACCTCGAGCAGACCGTGGGTGTGGCCGTCACCGGCACCGCATTGAATCCACGCGTGCGCCTGTTCAGCGAACCCGAGATGGCCGACATCGACAAGCTCTCCTGGCTCGTGCTCGGCCGCGCCTCCGACGGCCTGGGCCGCACCGACACCGCCTTGCTGCAACGCGCCGCGATCGGTCTGCTCGCAGGAGAAGGCAGCGGGCCGACCGATCAGCTCATCAACGCCGTCGGGCTGGACGAAGTGTCGTTCCGCCAGACCGAAGGCGAAGTGCGCGAGACCGTCGTCTCGCTCGGCAAGCAGTTGTCGCGGCGCTGGTACGTCGGGTATGAGCGCAGCCTGAACGCGACCACCGGCAACTGGCAGTTGATCTACCGCATCGCGCAGCGCTTGACGTTGCGCGCGCAGAGCGGACTGGACAATTCGCTGGACGCGATTTGGACTTGGCGATGGCAGTGAGCGGAAACCGGTTTGCTGCGCACGCGAGACGATTCGGCCAAGGTGGGCTCATCGTTGCGATCCTGATCGCCCTTGGCCTGCCGCCTTTCCTTCACAAAGGAACCGGCGGAGCCAGCGAATTGCCCGTCTACACACTGGCCGGCGAACGCCTGGCGGCTTCCCAGGAAATCTACCGAGCGAGCGATCCGAAGCCGTTCACCTACCCGCCGTTCTTCGCGGTTCCATTCGTATCCTCGCCGACGACACCCTTGCATCCGCCCCGGCCCGCGGCAGCCTATCTGGCTTGGTACCTGCTCAACGTCTTGTGCCTGTGCATCGTGATCGGGGTGATTCATCGCCATCTGGTCGCCGCATTTCATGACAGGCTGAACCGGTGGCTTTTCTGGGCCATCGTGGCTGTGCTGGCGGGGAGAAACGTCGCCTCGGTGTTTGGCAATCACAGCCATGACCTGCTGGTTTTTCTGCCCATTGCATTGGGGGTCGATCAATTTTGCCGCCACCGAGACCGGCGCGCGGGCGTCTGGTTCGGGATCGCCGCCGCATGCAAGGCGACACCTTTGCTGTTCGTGCTCCCCTTTGCGATGAGCCGCAACTGGCGCGCGCTCACGATCATGCTCGCGAGCGCCGCGGTCGCGACCCTGCTGCCCGACCTGCTGTTTCCAAGGACCGACGGGCAGCTGTGGGTCGCCGCCTGGCTCAAGACATTTGTCTTCAATCTGAAGCCCGGCGGACCCGCGGATGCGGGCCCGTGGGCCGCCGATTCGATCCTGAACCAGAGCCTGGCGGGCACCCTGCACCGGCTCTTCGCGACGCCGGCCGCCCTGCTGGTGGATGCCGGTGCGGCGGGCTCCCGCACCATCGTCTATGCGGGTTTGCTCGGCGTGCTCGCGCTGACGGCGATCGTTCAGCGGGCGCTGCCGGCGTCAACCGCGCCCGCCGATCGCGCCGCGTTTCGCTTCGGCCAAGCGGCATCGATCGTGTGCGGGATGGTGTTGCTGTCGCCAATGAGCAGCAAGGCGCACTTTTGCGTCGTGCTGCTTCCGGTCGCGTTTTGTGTCCAGCAGATGCTGCTGCATCGAAGCCGCTCGCAGATGCTGATGTTGGCGCTGTTCGGCGTGATCAACACCGCCAGCAGCAAAGACTTGATCGGCAAGGACGCAGGCGACTCGCTGTTGGCGTTCGGCCCGGTGACCTGGGCCACACTGCTCGCATTGCTGGCCACCGCATGGCAATTGCAGTCCACGCGCTGCCGATCGCGCGGCCAGTGAGCGCGCAATCGCTCGATGAATCCTTGAATGCTGTCGGGCGGCGGCGACAGGTTCGCACGCAGCACGGTGTTGCCGCCGATCCCTTCGTTGACGAAGGCCTTGCGCGTCGCCAACGGATTGCGCATCGAGCGCGCGACACCCGATTCGTCCTTCGTGCGCGTGTCCATGCGCACCGACACGATGTTGTGCCAGCGGTCGTTGGCATCCAGCGTGTTGCAGGTGCCGTCGGTGATCGAGTCGCCGAACGCGACGACCGAGCGCACCGATTCGTCGGTCAGCACGTCGATCGACTTGAGCCACATCATGTTCGTCGTCGTCAGCGTGAACGGCGTGGCGGTTTCGTTCATCGTCTGGTCGCCCGAGTTGTCGGCGCTGCGGTACGAGGTCGTCACCGCGCCGCTGTGCTGGCTCGCGAGCACGCCGGCGCCCGGGATGTACAGGCTCACCGCGAGGTCCTGCTGCGACACCACGCGAATGCCCACCGGGTCGCCATCACGCTGCCGCCAGGCGGGATCACGACAGCGCAGTCGTCGTTCGTTCGCCCGCGGCTTTGGTGCGGCACCTCGTTGACCGTCACCTTTCGTGCCCGGGCCGCCTGCCCACGCTCGGCTGCTGGCGCGCGGCGCGGACTACCCGCGGCGCGAGCTGCGAGTGGCGCCGGCTACCGCGGCGCAGGTTGCGCAAGCCACCTGATGTCGGCCTTGCTTCGGCTTGAAGCTGGCGTTATCCTGTATGTATGTCCAGTGGCCCTGAAACCGCCGAGCCGCGCCTGATCGCCCACCTCGACATGGACGCGTTCTACGCGTCGGTCGAGTTGTTGCGCTACCCGGAGCTGCACGGCATGCCGGTCGTGATCGGCGGCGGGCAGCGTCATCAACCGGTTTTTCAAGCGGACGGCACACGCCGCTTTTCCAGGCTGCGCGACTACGTGGGCCGCGGCGTGATCACGACCGCGACGTATGAAGCGCGGGCGCTCGGCGTCGGCTCGGCGATGGGCGTGATGAAGGCCGCCAGGCTCGCGCCCGACGCCGTGCTGCTGCCGGTGGACTTCGACGAGTACCGCAAGTACTCGCGAATGTTCAAGGCCGCCGTGCGCGCGGTCGCGCCGCAGGTGGAAGACCGCGGCATCGACGAGATCTACATCGACTTGAGCGCCTTGCCCGGTGTGCACGCCGACGGCGGGCGTGCGCTCGGTGTGCAGCTGAAACAGGCGGTGCACGCCGCGACCGGGCTCACGTGTTCGGTGGGCATCACGCCGAACAAGCTGCTCTCGAAAATCTGTTCCGAACTCGACAAACCCAATGGCTTGACGCTGCTGAAAGCCGAGGAGATTCCGGCACGCGTCTGGCCGCTCGCAGCGAAGAAGATCAATGGCATCGGACCGAAGGCGACGCAGAAACTCGCGAGCCTGGGCCTGCACACGATCGGCGACGTGGCCGCGGCGCCGCGGCAATTCCTGATCGAGCACTTCGGCAAGAGCTACGGCGCCTGGCTGCATGAGGCGTGCCATGGGCGCGATTCGCGCGAAGTGGTGACGCACAGCGAGCCGGTGTCGATGAGTCGCGAGACGACGTTCGAACGCGACCTGCACGCGGTGCGCGACCGGGCGCAGCTCGGCGCGATCTTCACCGAGCTGTGCACCGAGCTCGCCGACGACCTGGCGCGCAAGGGTTATGCGGCGAAGACGATCGGCGTGAAGCTGCGTTTCGCCGACTTTCGCATCGTCACGCGCGACCTCACCTTGCCGGCTCACACGCTGGACGCGGCGGCGATCCGGCGTGCCGCGGGGTTATGCCTGAAGCGCGTCGACCTGGCGCAGCGGCTGCGGCTGCTGGGCGTGCGTGCCGCCGCGTTGGCGCGAGTCGCCGACCTGGTGGCGCCGCAGGCAGCGCAGCCACCGGCCACGCCCGCCGCCGGATACCCGCCTGCGAAACGCTCACGCCACGAAGCGCGCGAGCCGCGAACCGGGTACAGCCTGCCGCTCTTCGAGTAACAGCGCTCGGACCGCGCGTCGCCGTGCGCACGCGGGCTTCAAGAAGGAGGGGACATCGTGCGCACTTCGATGCTCTCGCGGCGCGGCGCGTCGGTGCCAGCAGTTCGGCACCGCGGGAGGCGTGGCGCGGGTTAGGGCTACAGTGCGGCTTGGCCCAAAGTGCGTCGCCGCCCCCAGCGCGCTACCGCACCCGCCGCACAAAGCCCAACAGAAGCCCGCACCCGGAGACAAAGCAATGAGCGTCATCACCAACATCGAAGACCTGCGTGTGCTCGCGCAACAGCGTGTGCCCCGCATGTTCTACGACTACGCCGATTCAGGTTCGTGGACCGAGAGCACGTACCGCGCCAACGAAGCGGATTTCCAACGCATCAAGCTGCGCCAGCGCGTCGCGGTGAACATCGAAACCCGCAGCACCGCGGTGCAGATGGTCGGCATGGCGGCGAAGATGCCGGTGGCGATCGCCCCGGTGGGCATGATCGGCATGCAGCACGCCGACGGCGAGATCCACGTGGCGCGTGCGGCGCAGAAGTTCGGCATCCCGTTCACGCTGTCGACGATGAGCATCTGCTCGATCGAAGACGTGGCCGCGGCAACCCAGGCACCGTTCTGGTTTCAGCTCTACGTGATGCGCGACCGCGACTTCATCGAGCGCCTGATCGACCGCGCCAAGGCGGCGCAATGCAGCGCCCTGGTGTTGACGCTCGACCTGCAAGTGCTCGGGCAGCGCCACAAGGACCTGAAGAACGGCCTGTCGGCGCCGCCGAAACCGACCCTGCGCAACATGGTCAATCTGGCGACCAAGATTCGCTGGGGGCTGGAGATGCTCGGCACGAAGCGGCGCGGGTTCGGCAACATCGTCGGCCATGTGAAGGGCGTTTCCGACATGGCCGACCTCGGCGCGTGGACCGCGCAGCAGTTCGACCCGCGCCTGACCTGGGCCGATGTGGAGTGGGTGAAGAAGCGCTGGGGCGGCAAGCTCATTCTCAAAGGCATTCAGGACGTCGAAGACGCGCGCATCGCCGTCGATTCAGGCGCCGACGCGCTGATCGTCAGCAACCACGGCGGGCGCCAGCTCGACGGCGCGCAGTCGAGCATCGGCGCGCTGCCGGCGGTCGTCGACGCGGTCGGCTCGAAGATCGAGGTGCACATGGACGGCGGCATCCGCAGCGGCCAGGACGTGCTCAAGGCCTGGGCGCTGGGCGCGCGCGGCACCTACATCGGCCGCGCGATGGTCTGGGGCGTGGGGGCGATGGGCGAGGCCGGGGTGAGCAAGGCGCTCGAGATCATCCACCGCGAGCTCGACTTGACGATGGCGTTTTGCGGGCACACGAACATCCGCGATGTCGATCGCGGCATTCTGTTGCCGGGGACGTTTTAGCGGCGTGGGTTCGCGGTCGCGCGCGACCGCGTGCGGCTCAGTGTTCGCCGAACGCCGTGGGCAGAACGTCCGCGGTGCGATTTGGCATGCGGCGGCGGCGCTCCAACGTCAGGTACTGCTCGAACATCTCCAGCGCCAATTCCTTCAGTTCGGCATGGCCCGTGCCATGCGCCAGCGACAGGCGCTCGAACGCATATGGCGGGTCGCGGAACATGCGGCCCAGCTGCACCGGCATGCGGTGCGTGGCCATCAACTCGTTGAAGCGCGCGAGCCGCCACAAGTCGATCTTCAGCGACGCCGCGAGCAGCCAGGACCAGGGGTCGGTATTGCCCACCAGCGGAATCGGTGCGCTCGGCTCGGCGTCGAGCCGGGCAACCTGGCCCGTGGTTGAGATTCTTGTGGGGCTCTGCTTCTGAACGAAAGGAATGATCATCGCGCACCTCGCTGTCGTGCCACCCCGGTGCGGGCGGCTGGAGGCAAAGATAGCGGCGCACCCGGCGCCACGAAGCGATGAATTGGGCCCGGCACCACGGCCATCTCGGCCACGCCGGGCTGGGGTGCCAAATGCGGCACGGGCCGAGCGGGCCACGCCGGGCTCCCGCCGTTGACGCCGGGCGCTCGGGGGGCTGCGCCGCCCCGCACCAACGGAACGCCGTCGTCAAGCCCTCGGCAAGGTCACGCCACGCTGCCCCTGGTACTTGCCGCCACGGTCTTTGTAGCTGGTCTCGCAGACTTCGTCGCTCTCGAAAAACAGCACCTGCGCGCAACCCTCGCCCGCGTAGATCTTCGCCGGCAGCGGCGTCGTGTTGCTGAATTCGAGCGTCACGAAGCCTTCCCATTCGGGTTCGAACGGCGTGACGTTGACAATGATGCCGCAGCGCGCATACGTGCTCTTGCCGAGGCAAATCGTCAACACGTTGCGCGGAATGCGGAAGTACTCGATGGTGCGCGCCAGCGCGAAGCTGTTCGGCGGGATGACGCAGACGTCGGCCTCGATGTCGACGAAGCTGCGTTCGTCGAAGTTCTTCGGGTCGACGACCGTGCTGTAGACGTTGGTGAACACCTTGAATTCGGGCGCGCAGCGGATGTCGTAGCCGTAGCTGCTGGTGCCATAACTGACGATGCGCTGGCCATCCGCCGACTGCCGCACCTGGCCGGGCTCGAACGGATCGATCATGCCGTGCTGCTGCGCCATGCGGCGGATCCACTTGTCGCTTTTGATGCTCATGTTCTGCCTTCTCGGGTGCGCGGCGATTGTAGGCAGGGGGTCGTGAGCGCACGCGCCGAGAGAACTCCCGTCGGGCGAATCGGGGGATGGTCAGAGTGCCGAGCTTCGCCTAATATTGCACTGCGGCACGATCCCTGCCCGAGGAGACCCCCGATGCGCTCCGCCATCGATTTGCTGAGCCAGTACGCCGAGTACCACCGGGACCGGCGCAACATCGTCAGTCACCTGATCGGGGTGCCGATGATCGTGTTTGCCGTGGGCGTGCTGCTCGCGCGCCCGGCTTTCGAGCTGGGCGACACACCGCTCACCCCCGCCTGGCTGCTGTTCGCGCCGGCCGCCGCCTGGTACCTGACGCGCGGCAATCTGCTGCTCGGCTTGGCGGTGAGCCTGGAAGTGGCGGCCCTGCTGTGGCTCGGGCAGTTGGCGGCGGGCGGCAGCGTGGCGTCCTGGTTGGCCTGGGGGATTGGATTTTTCGTCGTCGGCTGGATCATCCAGTTCGTCGGCCATTGGTACGAGGGACGCAAGCCCGCATTCGTCGACGACCTGACCGGCCTGCTCATCGGGCCGATGTTCGTCAGCGCCGAAGGCATGTTCATGCTCGGCTGGAACCGGTCGCTGCAAGAAGCGATCGAGCGGCGCGTCGGGCCTACCGTGCTGCGCGACATGGCCCGCATCGCTTGATGCCCGTGTCATCCCGGCGAAAGCCGGGATCCAGGCCTTCCGCGAAAGGTGGATCCCGGCTTTCGCCGGGATGACGGGGCCCATGGCTCGTTTTCAGGTTGGCGCAGCGCGCGGCAGTTCGGGCTGGGCATCGAAGCGCTCGAAGCCGCAATAGCAGATGAAGTGACGGTTGGTCGCCCGGCCGAACAAGGCCAATCCCAGCTGCTCCGCGATCTGCAGGCCCATCTGCGTGATGCCGCTGCGCGAGACGACGATCGGCACGCTCATCTGCGCCGACTTGATCACCATCTCGCTCGTCAGGCGCCCGGTGGTGTAGAAGATCTTGTCGGCACCACCCACACCGTGCAACCACATCCAGCCGGCGATCGTGTCGATGGCGTTGTGCCGGCCCACGTCTTCGACGAAGGTCAGAAGTTTGTCTTGCTGAAACAGCGCGCAGCCGTGCACCGAGCCCGATGACTTGTAGGTGCTCTCCTGCACCCGCATCGCGTTCAGCAGCCCGTACAGCGTGGTTTGGCTCAGGCGCGCCAACGGGTCATCCGCGGCGGGCAGGTGCAGCGTGTGGAGCTCGTTCATCAGGTCGCCAAACACCGTGCCCTGGCCGCAGCCCGTGGTGACGACCCGCTTCGCGGTCTTTTGATCGAAGCGCTCGATGCCCGCGCGGGTTTTCACGGCTGCGGCGTTGACTTCCCAGTCGACGGTGATCGAGTGAATGTCGTCCAGCGATTCGACCAACCGCTGGTTGCGCAGGTAGCCGAGCACCAGCAGCTCGGGCGCGGCGCCGAGCGTCATCAAGGTGACGAGTTCGCGTTTGTCGACGAAAACAGTGAGCGCGCGCTCGGCAGGAATCGAGATGGTTCGGCGCGCGCCGTACTCGTCGAGCACGCTCACTTCCTCGACCAGCGGGGCGCTGGCCGTGCTGAGACGCGGCAGGCGCCCAGGCTTCGGCAGAGACGGGCTCAGGACTTCTTGGCCGGCGCGGCCGCCGCAGGGGCTGCCGCGGGCGCGGGGGCTGCTGGGGCGGCAGCCGCAGCGGGCGCCGCCGGCACGGGCCAGACGAACGGCCCCGGGTCGGCGCAGGCCGGCGTTTCGGTCGCCGGCTTGGCTTCCTTGGACGCCGCCTTCAGCGACGCCTGGTACTTGGCCGCCACCTTGTCCATCGACTTGCACAGCTGGAAGTCGGCAACCTTGTTGCCGTGCGCCGTCTTGGCCGCGGCCTCGGCTGCCTTGGCCTTGGCTTCATCGCTGGGCGGCGGCAGCTTGGCCCAGGCGGGGACGGAAAAGGCAAAAGCGCTGAACAGGGCGATGGACAGGCAACGCATGGTCAGTTTCCCTCGAATGCAAATCAAACTTGAGCCGCAGGGCGGGCAGTGTCCGCTGGCGCAGCCGAGTCAGGCGTGCGCACACGCGGAATCTTTCCGGCCACGACGTCGGCGTGCCAGTGCTCGTGGTGCTCCTTGGCCCAGGCGTCGTCGACTATGCCGGTGCGCATCGCGTTGAAGGCGCCCTTCATGCCGATCGTACCGAGGTAGATGTGGCCGAGGAACAGCGTCATCATCAGGACCGCCGCGATCGCGTGCACCATGTGCGCGACCTGCATGTTGCCGCGCGTGTCGGCGATGCCCGGAACGAGCTTGTCGAGCACCAGGCCGGAGCCGACGACGGTCAGGCCAAGCACGAACACGCCGCCCCAGAAGATCACCTTCTCGCCGGCGTTGAAGCGGTGCGACGGCACTTCGTTGCCGCTGAACATGCCGCCGCCCTTGAGCAGCCAGGTCAGGTCGCCCTTGGCGGGCAGGTTGTCGCGGATGAAGGTGACGATCACGACCACGAGCGACACCGCGAACAGCGGACCGGCGAAGTTGTGCGCGGTCTTGAGCGCGTAGCTCAGCCAGCCGAACAGCGTGGGCCCCATCAGCGGCAGCAGGATGAACTTGCCGAACGCCATCACCAGGCCGGACACAGCGAGGATCACGAAGGCGGTGGCGTTGCTCCAGTGCGCAGCGCGCTCAAAATAGGTGAAGCGCTCGATCTTCTTCGTGCCTTCGGAGACGCCGCCGCCTTCGGCGTGGCCGAACGGACCGTGGCGCCAATAGAACAGGCCAATCGCGAGTGCGGCCAGGAAGAACAGTGCGCCACCATAGGGAATGATCCACTGGTTGCGCACGTTGCGCCAAGCCTCGCCGGCCGTCGTGGGTGCCGAGCCCGGGTAGTCGACGACGGGCTGGATCAGCAATCCCTTTTCTAGCCCGGGCAGCGTGGTGAAACCTTCCTGTGACTTGACGCTGCGCCAGAACGGCGCGTTGTTGCCGGGCTGGGTCTTGTTGCGCTGCGCGTTGCTTTCGTCCGGCTTGGGCTCGGCGGGAGCGACGAATCCGGCCGGTGGGCCCTTGGCGTCAGCCGCTGCGGGCGGGGCCTGCTGCGCCTGCGTCCCGGCCAGCGGCAAGGCGAGCGCCAACGCGCCCAGGAAGAGTTTCGTGCAGCGTGGCATGGGATCCTCGATCGGCGGAGCCTACTTTTGCGTGCGTGTGTACTCGTTCTGGCCGCGCTCGGCGCGCGCCTTCAGCTGCGCTTCCCAAGCCGCTTTGTCGCCGGACTTGTAGCCCTCGGCCATGTACACCGTCGTCTGCGCGCCTTCCCATCCCTTCGTGTCGGACTTCTTGGTCGCGCCCTGACCGGCGGTTTGCGCCCTCTCGCCGCAGCCGGCGAGCACCAGCATTGCCGTGACGCAGACGAGCCGCCCGAGTGTGCCGCGCGCGATCATGACTTGGCCTTTCCGTAGGCCGTGCCCCAACCCCAGACCTCGCTGCCCTTGCCGCGCTGCAGCACCCGGGTGCGGAAGATGTCGGCCACGACGTCGCCGTCGCCGCCGAGCAGCGCCTTGGTCGAGCACATTTCAGCGCACACCGGGAGCTTGCCCTCGGCGAGGCGATTGCGGCCGTACTTCTCCCACTCGGCCTGCGAGCCGTTCGCTTCGGGGCCACCGGCGCAGAAGGTGCACTTGTCCATCTTGCCGCGCAAGCCGAAGGTGCCGTTGGTCGGGAACTGCGGCGCGCCGAACGGGCAGGCGTACGAGCAGTAGCCGCAGCCGATGCACACGTCCTTGTCGTGCAGCACCACGCCCTCGTCGGTGCGGTAGAAGCAATCGACCGGACACACCGCCATGCACGGCGCGTCGGAGCAGTGCATGCACGCCACCGAGATGCTGCGCTCGCCGGGAACCCCGTCGTTGAGCGTGACCACGCGGCGCCGGTTCACGCCCCAGGGCACATCGTGCTCGGCCTTGCAGGCCGTGACGCAGCCGTTGCATTCGATGCAGCGCTCCGCGTCGCAGATAAATTTCATGCGTGCCATCTGCGTCTCCTTATGCGGCCCGTTCGATCTGGCACACCGTGGTCTTGGTCTCTTGCATCATCGTCACGCTGTCGTAGCCGTACGTCGTTGCCGTGTTGACCGCTTCGCCGCGCACGATGGGCATCGCCCCAGCCGGGTAGTGCGCACCGATGTCCGCGCCCTGCCAATGGCCGGCAAAGTGGTACGGCATGAACGCCGTGGTTCGGTCCACACGCTCGGTCACCTGCGCCTTGACCTTCAGCCTGGCCCCGGTGGGCGTGCTCAACCACACGTCTTCGCCGTTGCGAATGCCGCGATCGTTGGCCGCCGCCGGGTTGATCTCGACGAAGGCGTGCTGCTGCAACTCGGCGAGGAACCGGTTCGAGCGCGTCTCGTCGCCACCACCCTCGTACTCGACCAGGCGCCCGCTCGTCAGGATGAGCGGGAACTTCTGGCCGATGTCCTTGTTCTTGTCCTGCACCGACTTGAACAGCGTGGGCATGCGCCAGAACGCCATGCGGTCGGCGTGCGTGGGGTACTTGGCCACCAGGTCCGGCCGCGTGGAGTACAGCGGCTCGCGGTGTTGGGGGATTGGATCGGGGAAGTTCCAGACGATCGCGCGCGCCTTGGCATTGCCGAACGGGTGGCAGCCGTGGTTCTTCATCGCCACGCGGATGATTCCCCCGGTGGGGTCGGTCTTCCAGTTTTTGCCCTCGGCCTTTTTCTTCTCGTCGTCGCTCAACTCGTTCCACCAGCCGAGCTTCTTGAGCAGCAGGTGGTCGAACTCGGGGTAGCCGGTGGTGATGTCGGCGCCCTTGGAGTGCGAGCCGTCGGCGGCGAGCAGCGATTGGCCATCGCGTTCGACACCGAAGTTGGCGCGGAAGTTGCCGCCGCCGTCCATCACGTGCTGCTCGGTGTTGTAGAGCACGTGCGTGCCCGGGTGCTTCATCTCGGGCGTGCCGTAACACGGCCAGGGCAGGCCGAAGTAGTCGCCGTCGAGCTTGTAGCCGGTTTCCTTGTCGATGCCGCCCTTGGCGCGCAGCGTCGTCACGTCGAAGACGTTCATGTTGCGCATGTGCGCCTTCAGCCGCTCCGGGCTCTGGCCCGTGTAGCCGATGGTCCAGACCGACTTGTTGATCTCGCGCAGGATGTCCTCGGGCACCGGTTCATCGAGGCCCTTGATCTTCTGCATCTTGTAGTTCTTGACCAGCTGCTCGCCGAAGCCGAGCTTCTGCGCCAGCTGGTACATGATCATGTGGTCGCTGCGCGATTCGTACAGCGGGTCCATGACCTTTTCGCGCCATTGCAGCGAGCGGTTGCTCGCCGTGACCGAGCCGCTGGTCTCGAACTGCGTGCACGCGGGCAACAGGTAGACCGCGCGCTTCGGATTCACGTCTTCCGCTTTGCCCGGCATCGCCGCCATCGCCGCCGTGGCCGACGGGAACGGGTCGACGACGACGAGCAGGTCGAGCTTGTCCATCGCCCGCTTGATGTCCAGGCCGCGCGTCTGCGAGTTCGGGGCGTGCCCCCAATAGAACATGCCGCGCAGGTTGCCTTCCTGGTCGATCAGTTCGGGTTTTTCGAGCACCGCGTCGAACCAGCGCGAGATCGTCAGGCCGGGCTTGGTCATCATGCCGGGCGCGTACTGCTTCTTGATCCACTCGAAGTCGACGCCCCAGACGGCGGCGAAGTGCTTGAACGCACCTTCGGCGATGCCGTAGTAGCCGGGCAGCGAGTCGGGATTCATGCCGACGTCGGTGATGCCCTGCACGTTGTCGTGGCCGCGGAAGATGTTCGCGCCGCCGCCGACCTTGCCGATGTTGCCCAGCGCCAATTGCAGCAGGCACGAGGCGCGCACCATCGCGTTGCCGATCGTGTGCTGGGTGTGGCCGACGCACCAGACCAGCGTGCTCGGGCGGTTCTCGGCCATCGTCTTGGCGACTTGCAGGCAGGTCGCTTCATCGACGCCGGAGGCGTCGAGCACCTTGTCGGGCGTCCACTTCTCCAGCACCTCGTCGCGCACCTTGTCCATGCCCCAGACGCGGTCGGCCAGGTACTGCTTGTCCTCCCAGCCGTTCTTGAACACGTGGTACATCACGCCGTACAGGAACGGAATGTCCGCCCCGGAACGCATGCGCACGTACTGGTCGGCCTTGGCCGCCGTGCGCGTGAATCGTGGGTCGACCACGATCATCTTGCAGCCCTTTTCCTTGGCATGCAGCATGTGCATCAACGACACCGGGTGCGCTTCGGCCGCATTGCTGCCGATGTACATCGCCGCCTTGGCGTTCTGCATGTCGTTGTACGAGTTCGTCATCGCACCGTATCCCCACGTATTCGCCACACCGGCGACAGTAGTGGAGTGGCATATTCGTGCCTGGTGGTCGCAGTTGTTGCTGCCCCAGAGGGACATCCACTTTCTGAGCAGGTATCCCTGCTCGTTGTTGCTCTTGCACGAGCCGACGATGAAGATGCTGTCCGGGCCGCTTTCTTTCTTCAGCTCGAGCATCCTGGCGCTGATTTCCTCGAGCGCCTTGTCCCACGACATGCGCTGGTACTTGCCGTCCACCAGCTTCATCGGGTACTTGAGGCGGTATTCGCCGCGCGCGTTGTCGCGCACCGCCGCGCCCTTGGCGCAGTGCGCGCCCAGGTTGATCGGCGAGTCGAATACCGGCTCTTGGCGCACCCAGACGCCGTTCTCGACCACCGCGTCGATCGCGCAGCCCACCGAGCAATGCGTGCACACGGTGCGCTTGACCTCGACCCGGGTGCCGCTGGCCGCCTTGTCCTGCGCCTGCGCCTTCTTCACGAGCGTGAGCTGCGACGCGGCCAGGCCCACGCCGACGCCCAGGCCGGAGCGGCGCAGGAACTTGCGCCGGTCCATCGTCGGTATCGCGCGCGAAACGCCGCGCGCGAGGCTGTCGACCAACGCACCCGAGGGCGGCGACGCCCCCGCGCTGCTGGCCGATCTTCGTTGCAACAACATGGTGTGTGCTCCTATCGATCTGAAGATCTGAATTCAGGGGCCGGGAGGCAAGCGCCTCAAATGCGCGCCGTCTGGTAATAGCGCTTCACATGCTCGGTGAGCCTGTAGCCTGCGGCGGTGCTGCTCGCGGGCTTGTCCGCTGCCCTGTCCAAAGTCGCCACGGACTCGGTGGGAACTGCGCTCGGCAGCAGCGCCGCGACGGCAGCCAATGCACCCACGCCTCCCGCACCCGCCAGCACCGTGCGTCGCACGGTGACCTGTTTGCCATCACTCATTGCTGACCTCCTAGGGGCGAGACGGACTATGAACTCGCGCTCCTATACTACTTCGGACTGGGTCGCTGTGAGCGCCGCTGCCATTGCGGGTTATCCCTAGACGCCACCAGACGATAGCCCCATGATCATCGGAACCGCAGGCCACATCGACCACGGCAAGACGTCGATCGTCAAGGCGCTGACCGGCGTCGACACCGACCGGCTCAAGGAAGAAAAAGCGCGCGGCATCACGATCGACCTCGGCTTTGCCTACCAGGCCCTGCCTGACGGAAACGTACTCGGCTTCGTCGACGTTCCCGGCCACGAGAAGCTGATCCGCAACATGCTCGCCGGCGCCACCGGCATCGACCATGTGCTGTTCGTCGTCGCGGCCGACGACGGGCCGATGCCGCAGACGCGCGAACACCTGGCGATCCTCGACCTGCTCGGCGTGGGCCGCGGCGTCGTCGCGCTGACCAAGTGCGACCTGGTGTCCAACACGCGCCTGGCCGAAGCGGAAGCTGAAGTTCGCACGTTGCTCGCGGGCAGCGCGCTGGCGGGGGCCGAGGTGATCCCGGTGTCGTCGGTCACCGGAACCGGCATCGACACGCTGCGCGGCCACCTAGAGTCCGCACGCGCCGCGCTGACGAGCGAGCGCACCGGCGGGCACTTCCGCCTGTCGGTGGACCGCAGTTTTTCGCTCGCCGGGGTCGGCACCGTCGTCACCGGCACCGCCGTCGCCGGCCGCGTCGCGATTGGCGACAAGCTGCTCGTCTCGCCCTCCGGCAAGCCGGTTCGGGTGCGCGGCTTGCACGCGGCCAATCGCGAAGCGACGTCAGGCCATGCGGGCCAACGCCTCGCGCTCAACCTCGGGGGAATCGAAAAGCACGAGATCGTGCGCGGCGACTGGGTCGTTGCCGAGCCCGCGCACGCACCCACCCAGCGCATCGACGCGCGCCTGCGCGTGCTGGCCAGCGAAAGCCAGCCGCTCGCGCATTGGACGCCGCTGCACCTGCACCTGGGCGCGCTGGACGTCGGCGCGCGCATCGTGTTGCTCGAAGGCCAGGCCATAACGCCCGGCGCGATGGCGCTGGTGCAGCTCGAACTCGAGCGGCCGATCGGCGCGCTGCACGGCGACCGTTTCATCGTGCGCGACCAATCGGCGCAGCGCACGATCGGCGGCGGCGCGGTGATCGACGCCTTCGCACCCGCCGCGCGCCGCCACAAAGCGCAGCGCCTGGTCACGCTCGCCGCGCTCGAGCGTCCGTCTTCGGCCGCCGCGCTGCACGCCTTGCTCGAACTCGAGCCGCCCGATGGCGTGGACCTGGCGCGCTTCGCAACGCTGTGGAATCTGCAGTCCGACGCCGCACTCGCGCTGGCGCAGGCCGTGCCGCACCGTGCGGTGATTGATGGCAAGACCACGCTGGCGTTCGCCCAGGGTCAGATCGAAAGATTCGGCGAGCGCCTGTGCGCGCTGCTCGCTGCGCACCACAAGCGGTCCGCCGACAGTCCCGGCCTGACGGTCGAGCAATTGCAGCGCGCGGCCGCGGTGAAGAGCGCGGTCAAGGACACGGCCAAGAGCGCGGCCCAGATCGCGACCAAAGGCGCGGTCAATCCGTCGAAGGCAGGCTTCGCGCTGCTGCTGCGCGAACTGAGCGGGCGCACCGGCCCGATTCAACGCCACGGCCCCTACCTGCGCCTGGCCGGGCACGCCGCCTCGCTGCAGGGCGCCGACCTGAAACTCTGGGAACGCCTGCGGCCCTGGCTCAGCGAAGGCGGCTGGAACCACCCGCCCAAACTCACCGACCTGCTGGCGCGCGACCGCAGCCTGCACCGCGATTCGGTCGTCCGTCTGCTGCAGAAGGCGGCGCGGCTCGGGCTGGTGTACGCCGCGGGCGCCGAGTACTTCATCCTCGCCGAGCACATGAGCGAGCTCGCGACGCGCGCGCACCAGCTCGCGCAGGCCGACGAGCACAAGCGCCTGAACGTCAAGACCTATCGCGAAACCACCGGCATCAGCCGGCACCTGTCGATCCCGCTGGTAGAGTTCTTCGACCAGATCGGCTTCACCAAGCGCGATCCGCTCGGGCGCAAGATCCGGCGCGACGCCAAGGAGATGTTCGGGGGTCACTGATCGCCCCGAGACGGCGCCGCGAATCAGAGTTGACGATGGAGGAGGATCGTCCCC
Source organism: uncultured beta proteobacterium (assembly GCA_963791595.1). Taxonomy (GTDB): domain Bacteria; phylum Pseudomonadota; class Gammaproteobacteria; order Burkholderiales; family Burkholderiaceae_C; genus JAEMQF01. The sequence goes on from CAWBTF010000025.1 coordinate 82,077, forward strand.
CGGTGGGGCGTCCGGTCTGCAAAACCGGGTGGGGCTGCCTTGCGGTCCCAGGTGGGTTCGACTCCCACCCTCTTCCGCCACGGCGCGCCAAGCCGCACCAAGCCGCGCCGAAATCTCGTGCATCGATGCCGTAAGCTCACGCGATGGACCGCAGCGCCGCCCGCCCACCCGCACTCGACAAGCTGCTCGACTCGCGCGCGCTGCGCGAACTGATCGAGACGCATGGACGCACCGGCGTCACGGCAATCGCACGCGAAGCGCTCGACGCATGGCGCGCGGACGCCTCCCAACCCTTCGACATCGGCGCCTTCGAGTCGCACTGCGCCACCGAACTCGCCGCGCGCGCCGCGATGCACCTGCGCCCGGTGCTCAACCTCACCGGCACCGTGCTGCACACCAACCTCGGCCGCGCGCCGCTGCCTCAGGAAGCGATCGACGCGGTGGCGCAGGTGATGGCACAGCCGTCCAACCTGGAGTACACGCTGGCCAGCGGCGCGCGCGGCGATCGAGACGACCACATCGACGGCCTGCTGCGCGAGCTCACCGGCGCGCAGGCCGCGACCGCCGTCAACAACAACGCCGCCGCCGTGCTGCTGGTGCTCGCGGCGCTGGCCGAGAAGAAGGAAGTGATCGTTTCGCGCGGCGAGCTGGTCGAGATCGGCGGCGCGTTCCGCATCCCCGACATCATGCGCCGCGCCAACGCCAGGCTGGTCGAAGTGGGCACGACGAACCGCACGCACCTGCGCGACTTCGAAGCCGCGATCGGCCCGAAGACGGGCCTGGTGATGAAGGTACACGCGAGCAACTACGCGATCGAAGGCTTCACCGCGAGCGTGCCGATCGCCGAACTCGCCGCGCTGTGCCGCGCGCGCGGCTTGCCGCTGGCCGAAGACCTGGGCAGCGGCGCGCTGATCGACATGGCGCGCTGGGGCCTGCCGACTGAACCGACGCCGATGCAGTCCATCGCCACCGGCGCGAACATCGTCACGTTCAGCGGCGACAAGCTGCTCGGCGGCCCGCAGGCCGGGCTGATCGTCGGCGACAAGGAACTGATCGCGCGCATCAAGAAGAACCCGCTCAAGCGCGCCCTGCGGCTCGACAAGATGACGATCGCGGCGCTGGAAGCGGTGCTCAAGCTCTACCGCGACCCCGATCGCCTGGCGCAACGCCTGCCGACGCTGCGCTTGTTGACCGTCCGCTGGCCGAGATCCAGGCGCAGGCGCGAGCGCCTGGCAGCGCCGATCGCCCGGGCGCTGGCCGAGCGCGCCACGGTGCAGGTGCTGCCATGCAAGAGCCAGATCGGCAGCGGCTCGCTGCCGGTGGACCGCCTGCCGAGCGCCTGCATCGCGATCGGGCCGCCAGCGGGGGCGAAACGCGCGGGCGGTTTTCCCGACCGTGTCGCCGCGGCATTGCGCGAGTTGCCGCTGCCGGTGATCGGGCGCGTCGAAGAAGGTCAGCTTCGGCTCGACTTGCGTTGCCTGGACGCCGATGCGGAGCCGGGCTTCGTGGACGCGGTGTCCGCGCTTCGGTTCTGAGAAGAATTCGTCTGCGTCGACTTGCGTCAGGCTCCGGTGGGGGCTGACTGCTTCGGCTCAATGCTGACCGTTCGCCGCTGCGCGCCTGCCTGCTCCGGTGCGAGGGCAGGTGGCCCGGGGTACGTTCTCCGGCCCACGCTCGCGGGGCACCGGATGTGGCCCACGGCGCGCAATTCCATCAACACCAGCCAAGCACACGAAGAGCCAGGACACCGCGAATGGGGCCTGCGCCCGTACCCCAAGCCACCTGCCCTGGCCACCACGGTGGCACCCCTGCGCAGCGCCCGCCACCACGGCTGGTAGCAGGGCGGTGGTGGTGCCCCCGGGCGCAGGCCCCATTCGCGGTGTCCTGGCTTGTGCCGCGCTTGGTCGGTGTTGATGCGCTGTGCATGGTGGACCTCGGTGGTGCCCCGCGAGCGTGGGCCGGAGAACGGGGGCGCCGCCACCGCCCTGGGCGCAATCGCATGTGGGCTGGGCTTGCCGGACCGCCGGTTTTCCCTCGAAGCCCCGGTCACTGACCTCGCACCCGAGCTATCGCGCGGCGGCGAACGAGCAGCGAAGAGGGCCGAAAGCAACCCTTCACGATGCACGGGAGTCGCGCGGACCGACCGGAGGCGTGTCGTGACTTGACGCCCCTACTCGATCATGTCGAAACCCTGGGTCTCGACCTCCATGAATGCCCGCGTGAAGGCCGCCACGGTTGCATAGACCCTGGCCCGCGGGTGCTGCTCCACCGCGTCGGCCAGCGCGGCGACCCAGGGTTGCACGTGGGCGCGGAAGAAGCGGCGCTGGCGTTCGAGGTTGCACACCGCGATGTCGTCGCCTGCGATCAGGTAGCGCATCACTTCGAACAGCACCGCCAGATGGTCTTCGGTCTCGCCGCGGGTCGTGCTGTCGTCGCTGCGCGCGAGGCCCAGTTCGTCCAGCTCGGCGCGCAAGTCGACGAGCGGCTTGTCGTTGAGCGCGCCTGCCATGTGGGCCGAGCCGTAGAGCAGCACGTCGGGCCTGCCGACGCCGATGAAGAGCGCGTCGTATTCGTCGTGCACTTCGGCCGCGCTCGTGGCGCGCATCGCGGCGACGACGGCCTGCCACGGCGATTCGAGAAAGCTGCCGGGTTGCGGCGCCTCGGTCACGGCGACCGCGAACTGCTCGAGCAGTGGCGCATCGGGCGCTGCGAACCAGAGTCGCGCGAGCACGCCGTAGAGCTCGGCGCGCTGCAGCTCCTCGCCCTCGTCGCGGTCGATCAGCTTGACTCCGGATGCGGCGCTGCTCACGCGAGCCTCCCACGCCGCGCACGCAGCCCCGGAGAACGCTCGCACCTGGGGCGGCCCGGCATGCTCATAGGTCGGTGATCCTGGTTTCGTTCGGGTTGGTGTGAATGTCGATCACGCGGCAATCGCCGCACATCTTCAGGCGCTGCGCCGCCACGCCCTGGAACATCGAGTGGCCGGCGAGCTTGACCAGCATCGATTCGATCGCCTTCTGCGTGCCGAACGGCTTGCCGCACTTGATGCACGCGTAGGGCTGCGCTTCGTTGAGCACGCGCATCTGCTTGCGCGCCTTGCCGGCATCCATCAGCCACAGGCGCGGCTCGAGCGCGAGCGCCGCCTCGGGGCAGGTCTTGACGCACAAGCCGCACTGCACGCAGTTCTTCTCGATGAAGCGCAGTTGCGGCGCGTCGGGGTTGTCGGCCAGCGCACTCTCGGGGCATGCGCCGACGCAGGCCAGGCACATCGTGCACTTGTCCTTGTCGATGGCGAGCGACCCGAACGGCGAACCCGCAGGCCGGCAGCGCGATCGCTTCCTGAACCGGGCCGGGAGCGTTCGCGAGCAGATGGTCCACCGCCATCTCGAGCGTGGCGCGTTTGTCGGCCTGCGGCGAAAGCGTCGCCGGCCGGGCGACGCGCTGCGCGGGCGGCGCGCGCAATGCGGCATCGAGCGCGGTGGCATCCTGCGCCTCGATCAAGCGCAGATGCGTTCCGGCGTAGCCCATCCCGGCCAGCAGCGCCTGCGCGACCGCCATCTGCTCAGTCAGCGCGCGGCGGTACTCGGGCGCCTCTTCATCGGTGACGAGCACCCAGACGTTGGCGGCGCCCAGCGCCACCGCGGCGAGCCAGAGGTCGATGCCGACGCTCGCGGTGTGCCACACCGCCAGCGGCAGCACGCGCGCGGGCACGCCGTGCACCGCTTTTTCGGTGCGCGCCGCACGGCCCAAGGCGTCGATCAGCTTCGAGCCGGCCTCGCGGCTGTGGATCAGCAGCGCCGCATCCTTGCCGCCTGCCTTGGCGTAGGTGGCAAGCAGGGTGCGGATCGTCTTGCCCTGGTCCACCGTGTTCGGCGTCGCGAAGGCGAGCGCCCCGCTCGGGCAGACCGTCGTGCATGCGCCGCAACCCACGCACAAATGCGGCTCGACATGGATGCCGCCCCCTTGGCCGCCCAGCACCGGCTTGGCGGGCGATGCGCCGTGGCGCTGCGGCTCGGCCCGGCCCTTGCCTTTGAGCGAGGCATCGCTGGAAATCGCGCGCGCCGAACAGACGTCGATGCACGCGGTGCAGCCAATCTGCTCGTTGCGGCTGTGCGCGCACAGCTTGGGCTTGTAGTGAAAGAACTTCGGCTTGTCGAATTCGCCCACCAGATCGCGCAGGCGCAGCACGGCCTCAAACAAGGCGCCATCGTCGCCGGCGTGGAAGTAGCCCTGCGGCTTGGCGTGCTGCAGGAACGCGTTCTCGCCGCGCAGGTCGAGCACGAGGTCGAAGGTCTCGCTCACTTCGATCGGCGCACGCTGGAAGTCGATCGCACCGGCGGCCTCACACACGCGCACGCATTCGCGATGCGCCTTGCAGCGGCTCATGTCGATCTGGTACGTGAAGTCGATCGCGCTTTCGGGGCAGGCGTCGATGCAGGCGTTGCAGCGCGTGCACAGGTCGAGGTCGATCGCATTGCTCGACGACCACGTGGCCTCGAACGCGCCCAACCAACCCGTCAGGCGCGTGAGCCGGCCCGCATGCACCGGCCGATCGCGCCGCTGCCCGAGTGTGCCGCCGCCACCGGTGAGCAGCAGACTGCTCTGGATGTCGCCGCCCAGCATGGCGGCGGCGCGCTCGGCAGCGGCAGCGGCCCCGATCACCAGGCAGCGCCCCGCGCTCTTGTAGCCGACCACGGGCACCGGCTCGGGCTCGGGCAGCATCGCCGCGGCCAACAGCGCGGCGATCTTCGGCGTCGCATTCGCTGCGTCTTTCGACCAGCCTGCCGTCTCGCGGATGTTGACGAAGCGGATCGGCCGCTCGGCCAGGCCCGGCGCGCCGCTGGTTTGCTCGTTCAGCTCGAGAAAGAGCCGGCTTTCCTGCGTGCACGCGATCAGCAGCTCCTCGCCCGACTTGGCGGCGCGCTGGAACTCAGGCGCTTCGCGGCGGCACAGGATCTGGTGGGGGCCCTTCGGGTCGATCTGCGCCGCCGGCAACGCCGCGCTCAACGCCTGGCTGTCCAGGGGCATCGTTCGGTTGCAGTTGCAGATCAGCGTTTTCATGGGCGGATGGAAGGATTATGCGGGTCGGGTTGCTCGGGCAACTCGTCGTCGAGAAAGCCCATCGCACGCGCGTTCACGAGCTGGCGCAGCAGGTTGCGCGGCACCGGCTCGAAGCGGTTGTAGTCGTCGATGTAGACATCCAGGCCATCCATCACATTGAAGTGCGGGTCGCTCGCGAACAGCTTTTTCATCGCCGCGTTCTTGACGCCGGGGTCGACATCGCGGCCGACGAAACGCGAGTAGTCTGACTCTTTGGTCAGTGCGGCCACGTCGTCCAGCGTTGGCGGCGGCGCGGCGCTGGCGGCACCGGGCAGCGCGGATTCGCGCTCGGCTGCCGAGGCGCGGCGCCTGCCGTGGGCACCGCCGGTCTCGGTGCCACAACGCGCGGCGCCACGGGCACAGCCGCATCGGCGCGCGGCTGCACGGTATCCGCGCGCGCCACCCCGCCATCCCCTTCTGGAGCCACGGCCGGCACGCCCTGCTTGGCCCGCACCTTGCGCCGCGACCAGCGCGACAGGAAGCCGTCGTCTTCGGCCATCGCCTTCAATCCTCCGTCGGTCCACGCAACGCGCGCGCTTCGCGCTCGCGCTCCTCGGGGCTCAGGAACGATTGCGCACGTTGCCGGCGCGGCTCGTCGATCTTGAAGTTCGCGTTGGTGAAGACACGCAGCCACTCTTCCACGTCGCCGGGCAGGGGCACGGTGTCGACTTTTTCGTCGGCGGAGAGCCAGCGGTCGGACATGATGTACGACAGGCTCACACCTCCCGGGCGCGCGAGCGACGCATCGCCATCGTCGACCTGCCACATCACGAACCACACCGGCGCGCCCGACGTGAGGTTGAGGAAGTAGCCCTTGCATTCGTCAGGGAACAACTCGACCGTCGAGGCCCGGGTGCAGCCAGCGCGACACCTTGCCGTCGTCGTGCAGCTTGCGCGGCTCGGCGCCGAACTCGCCCTCGTCGTTGAGCACTTCGGTCACGCGGTGCTGCCAGTCCTCCCAGCGGTTGGGCTGGGCGATGCGTTCCATCACCACTGCCACACGAACCGACGGTCGGTCCATCGCAGGATCAGGTTGTCTTGGAGATCGAGATCGTCGGGAACTTCGAGCTGAAGTCCTTGGCCTTGACGGCGATCTTCACTGCCACCTGGCGCGCGACCGCCCGGTAGATCGCCGCGATCTCGCCGTCGGCGTCGCTCACCACGGTGGGCCGGCCGGCGTCGGCCTGTTCGCGGATCGAGATGTTCAGCGGCAGCGCGCCGAGATAGTCGACGCCGTATTCAGCGGCCATGCGTTTGCCGCCGTCGGCGCCGAAGATGTGCTCGACGTGGCCGCACTTTTCGCACACGTGCACCGCCATGTTCTCGACGATGCCGAGGATCGGCACGCCGACCTTCTCGAACATCTTCAGGCCCTTCTTCGCATCTAACAGCGCGATGTCCTGCGGCGTCGTCACGATCACGGCGCCGGTGAGCGGCACGCGCTGGCTGAGCGTCAACTGAATGTCGCCAGTGCCCGGCGGCATGTCGACGATCAGGTAATCGAGCTCTTTCCAGTTGGTCTGGCGCAGCAACTGCTCCAGCGCCTGGGTGGCCATCGGGCCGCGCCAGATCATCGGGTTGTCGGCCTCGACCAGGAAGCCGATCGACATCACCTGCACGCCGTAGTTTTCCAGCGGCTCCATCGTCTTGCCGTCGGCGGAATCGGGCCGGCCTTCGATGCCCATCATCATCGGCTGGCTCGGGCCGTAGATGTCGGCGTCCAGGATGCCCACCGAGGCGCCTTCCGCGGCGAGCGCGAGCGCGAGGTTCACCGCGGTCGTGCTCTTGCCCACACCGCCCTTGCCTGACGCGATGGCGACGATGTTCTTCACCTTCGGCAGCAACTGCACGCCGCGTTGCACCGCGTGCGCGACGATCTTCGTCGCCAGATTCGCGCTCACGTTCTCGACGCCCGAGACGCTGCGAGCCGCGGCGATCAAGCTCTTGCGCAGCCCGGCGATCTGGCTCTTTGCAGGGTAGCCGAGCTCGACGTCGAACGCCACGTCGCCGCCCTCGATGCGCAGGTTGCGCAACTGTTTCGTCGAGACGAAGTCCTTGCCCGTGTTCGGATCGATCACGGTTTTCAGGGCGTCGAGCAGGCTGGATTCGGTGAGTGGCATGGAGTTCGTGGAAACAATATCGCTGAGAAACAAGCCAAGGTGCGCGCACGGCGCATCGCGGGCACAAGCAGTCGGGCAGTCTAGCTCAGGGTAGATAGCCCCAAGGGCAAGCGGGGAGACGCCGCGAGGGCTGTGCAGATAGGCGACGTGCCCATCGACCGTCAGCGCTTGCGCTTGTAGCCGCGCTCGCGCTGGCTTCGAATCGCCAGCACGAACACCACCTCGATGTCGGCGACGTAGCGGTAGAGCGCGGTGTAGCCACGAGAGCCCTGCCCGATCACGAGTTCGCGCTTTCCAGCCTTGACGCTGCGCCCGAGCAGCGGGCTGTGGCTCAGGATCTGAATCGCCTGGACGATTTCGCCGATTCGATCGGAGGCCTGTTCGACTTCGAATCTGGTCAAGTGATCGATGAAGCGCTCGAAGTCGTCGAAGACTTCGGGCACCAACTCGATCCGAGCCATGACTTTGAACTCAGCCCGAGTCAGCGCTTGACCTTGCGCGCCACCGGCTTGCGGGCCCGCTCGCCGCGCACCCTTGCTTCAAGATAGGCCTTGGCGTCGTCCCACGGCACCGTTTTCCCGGTGGCCAGCACTTTCGCCCAACGCGCGTCGGCGGTGCGATGGAACTCTTCGTCCCCTTCGACCTGCTCCACGGTCTGGGCGATGGCGTCAAGGATGAACGCGTGGGACGTCTTGCCCAACCGCTGGGCGGCAGCCGCGATGCGCGCCTTCAAGCCTTCTTCGATGCGAACCGTGGTGGTGCTCATGCGTCACCTCAGACCGTGAAGGCTCCAATGTAGCACCAACGTGCTACGTGGGGTGGGGTTCGAGGCGGATCGCCCGACGCACCCGCAGCCCCCTAGAATTTGCGGTTCCCCCGCAGGAAAGCCCATGACCCGCAAGCTCTTTGTCACCACCGCCCTGCCCTACGCGAACGCGGCGTTTCACATCGGCCACATGATGGAATACATCCAGGCCGATATCTGGGTGCGGTTCCAGCGCATGTTGGGCCACGAAGTGAACTTCGTCTGCGCCGACGACGCGCATGGCGCGCCGATCATGATCGCGGCGGAAAAAGCGGGCCAGACGCCGCAGCAGTTCATCGCGCAAATCGCCGCCGGGCGAGCCCAGTACCTCGACGGCTTTCACATCTCGTTCGACAACTGGCATTCGACCGACGGAGCCGAGAACCACGCGCTGGCGAAAGACATCTACCGCGCGCTGCGCAAGAACGAACTGATCACGACCCGCACCATCGAGCAGTTCTTCGATCCCGTGAAGAACATGTTCCTGCCGGACCGCTACATCAAGGGCGAATGCCCGAAGTGCGGCGCGCCGGATCAATACGGGGACAACTGCGAAGTCTGCGGCGCGGTCTACGCACCCACCGATCTGAAGAACCCGACCTCGACGCTGTCGGGCGCGCCGCCGATCCTGAAGACCAGCGAGCACTACTTCTTCAAATTGTCGGACCCGCGCTGCGTGCAGTTCCTGGAGACCTGGACCCAGGACGGCAAGCTGCAAAGCGAAGTGGCGAACAAGGTGAAGGAGTGGTTCGTCAAGGACGGAATGGCCAAGGCATCGGGCGGCCTGGCCGACTGGGACATCAGCCGCGACGCGCCGTACTTCGGCATCGAGATCCCCGACGCGCCGGGCAAGTATTTCTACGTCTGGCTCGACGCGCCGATCGGCTACCTGGCCTCATTGAAGAACCTGTTGGAGCGGCGCGGCATCAATTTCGATGCGTACCTGGCGGATCCTCAACTCGAACAGCTGCACTTCATCGGCAAGGACATCGTCACGTTCCACACGCTGTTCTGGCCGGCGATGCTGCACTTCAGCGGCCGCAAGGTGCCCGACCGCATCTTCGTGCACGGCTTCATCACGGTGGGCGGCGACAAGATGAGCAAGAGTCGCGGCACGGGCATCTCGCCACTGCGCTACCTGGAACTCGGTCTGAACGCGCAGTGGCTGCGCTACTACATCGCGGCCAAATTGAACTCGAAGGTCGAAGACATCGAGTTCAACCCGGAAGACTTCGTCGCGCGCGTCAACGCTGATTTGGTGGGCAAGTACATCAACATCGCGAGCCGCGCGGCTGGGTTTCTGAGCAAGCGATTTGGTGGATTGCTCTCGGCCGACCTCGGCGTGGAAGGCCGCACACTGCTCGACGCGCTGCGCGCGCACCGAGAGGAAATCCAGCGCCTCTATGAAGAGCGCGAATTCGGCAAGGCCTTGCGCGAAGTGATGCTGCTCGCGGACAAGGTGAACGAATACGTCGACCAGAACAAGCCGTGGGAGTTGGCCAAACACGCTGACAAGGCCGCCGTGCTGCACGACGTGTGTTCGGTGTGCATCGAAGCATTTCGCGTGCTGACGATCTACCTCAAACCGGTGCTGCCGGCGCTCGCGGAGCAGGTGGAAGGCTTCCTGCGCGTGCCGCCGCTCGCGTTTGCCGACGCCTCACGCGCCATCGGCGGCCACACGATCGGCGAGTACAAGCACCTGATGCAGCGTGTCGATGCGAAACAGGTCGACGCCTTGTTCGACGCGCCCGCCGCGGCGCCCGCGTTTCCCGGCGGCGAGCCCTTGGCCGCGGAGATCGACGTCGACGCGTTCGCGAAGGTCGACCTGCGCATCGCGAAGATCGTCGACTGCGAACATGTCGAAGGCTCAGACAAGCTGCTTCGCCTCACACTGGACGTGGGCGAAGGCAGGATGCGCAACGTCTTCAGCGGCATCAAATCGGCATACCGGCCCGAGCAACTGGTCGGCAAGTTCACCGTGGTGGTCGCGAACCTCGCGCCGCGCAAGATGAAGTTCGGCGTCAGCGAAGGCATGGTGCTCGCTGCCTCGCACGCGGACTCCAAGGCGCATCCGGGGCTTTACGTACTCGAGCCCTGGCCCGGCGCGACGCCTGGTTTGCGCGTGCGCTGAGCGGGACGCTGCTGGCGCTACGTGCGCCCGTTGGATGCGATATTGAGCACATGGCATGTTAATCACATGCACTTGCCAACCATCGGAAGGAGCATAATATTTCCGTCGGAATCTTCACCGCACAGGTGTTGGCAGCCGGTCCAGCCACCGTTCCAGCCTTCCATCAAACCCACGGAGTCTCGATTCATGTGCATCGCCCGTTTCGCATCGACCATCGCTCTCGCCGCCATCTCCGCCGTCGTCGGATTGGCCGGATGCAGCTCCACCAAACCGCCGGAGCCAGTTGCCGCGCCGGTGGCGGCGGCCCCCGCACCGGCAGCCCAAGCCGCGCCCCAACCTGCGCCGCCCGCGCCGGCTGTGTCGCCGGCCCCGTCGCCGGCCCAAGCCGCGCAGACCACGGCCGGAGCCGTCAGCGTGCACCCGCTCGACGACCCGAAGTCGGCGCTGGCCAAGCGCAGCGTCTACTTCGATTTCGACAGCACCCAGCCGCGCGCATCCGACCGGCCCGTCATCGAGGCGCATGCGAAATACCTGGCGGCCAGCCGCAGCGCCAAGCTGCGTGTCGAAGGCAATTGCGACGAGCGCGGCGGGCGCGAATACAACGTCGCGCTGGGCCAGCGCCGCGCCGAAGCGGTGCTCAAGTCGCTGCAATTGATGGGTGCGCGGCCCGGCGAGCTGGAAGCGGTCAGCTACGGCAAGGAGAGGCCCGTCGATTCCGGTCATAACGAGGCCGCGTGGGCGAAGAATCGGCGCGCGGATCTCAACTACCTGGCTCGCTGACTCCACCGCCAATCGAGCCGAACGATTTGCGGTTTCGAGGGTGAAAGCATGGAACTCAAGACTGCTCGGCTGACGCTGCTCATCGATCCGAACAAGAAGGCCGCGTTCGAGAGCCTGTGCGCTCGGCAGGACCGCACGCCATCGCAGGTGGTGCGGCAGTTCATTCGCGACTATCTCGAATCCAACGGGGTCGAGTACGTCCCGAGCGGCGCGGCCCCGAGCGCGCCGGAACCTGCCGGCGCCGACTCATTGCCGAAGGCGGCGCGGCGCTCCGCGAGCGCCGCTGCAGCTCCAGCGAAACGGTCCACCGGGCGCCGCAAAGCCTGAGCCATGAACCGCGACGCGACGCGGTCCGGTTCATGAACGGCAGCGCTGCCGCCTGGCCCTGGCTCGCCATCGATGGCGTTCTGCTGCTGGCGTGCGCCTGGCTGCTGGTCGGCCTGATCGGCATCTTCACGCTGCACAGTCTGCACTTCGTCGCGCGGTTCCTGTTTCCCGCCGGTGGCCTGTTCGGGCTGCTGCTGTTCGGCGTTGCGCTGAGTGCGGTGTTCAACACGCCGGAGGTGGCGGTGCTGCCGATCGGCCTGCCCACGCTGCCGTTCCACCTGCGGCTGGACAGCCTGTCGGCGTTCTTCCTGATGCTGATCGGCGCCACCGCGGCAGGAGTCTCGGCGTTCGCCGCCGGCTACTTCCGGCGCGGCGAAGGCACGCCGCCGGGGTTGCTGTGCCTCGAGTACCACGTGTTCCTCGCCAGCATGGTCGGCGTGGTGATCGCCGACGACGCCTATTGCTTCATGGTGATGTGGGAGAGCATGGCGCTCGCGTCATTCTTTCTTGTCACAGCCAACCATCGCATCCCCGAGATCCGCCGCGCCGGCTACATCTATCTGCTGGTGGCGCACATCGGCGCAATCGGCATCCTGATGTGCTTCGGCGTGCTGCAGGCCAATACCGGCGACTACACCTTCGCGAACATGCGCGCGCAAACGCTCACGCCGTTCTGGGCATCTAGCGCCTTCCTGCTCGCGCTGTTCGGCTTCGGCGCAAAGGCCGGCATGCTGCCGCTGCATGTCTGGCTGCCCGAGGCGCACCCGGCCGCGCCCTCGCCGGTGTCGGCGCTGCTCAGCGGCGTGATGCTGAAGACCGCGATCTACGGGTTGCTGCGCGTCTGCTTCGACCTGCTGCCGACTCAGGCCACCTGGTGGGGCGGCGTGCTGCTCGCATTCGGCCTGGCTACCGCCCTGTTCGGCGTCGTGTTCGCCGCGGTGCAGGTCGACATGAAGCGGCTGCTCGCCTACTCGTCGATCGAGAACATCGGCCTGCTGCTCGCCGCGATCGGCCTGACGCGTCGTGTTTGCGTCCTACGGCATGCACGTGCTCGCGGCGCTCGCGTTGACCGCGTGCCTGTACCTGGCGGCGAGCCACGCGCTGTTCAAGAGCCTGCTGTTCCTGTGCACCGGCTCGGTGTTGCACGCCACCGGCGAGCGCAACCTGGGGCGCCTGGGCGGCCTGATGCGCCACATGCCGTGGGTCGCGTGGATCACGCTGCTCGGCGCTCTGGCCAGCGCCGGACTGCCGCCGCTGGGCGGTTTCGTCTCGGAGTGGCTGCTGCTGCAAAGCTTCTTGTTCACGCCGGGCTTGCCGAATCCGGTGCTGAACATGCTGATCCCGGTCGTCGCCGCGTTGATCGCGCTGATCGCGGCGCTGGCGGGCTACACGATGGTCAAGTTCTTCGGCATCATCTTCCTCGGCCAACCGCGCGAGGAAAGACTCGCTCACGCGCACGACGCCGGCCCCTGGGAACGCGCCGGCATGTTGTGGCTCGCGGCAGGCTGCATCGCGCTCGGGCTGCTGCCGGTGCAGTTCATCCAGGTCATCGACCCGGTGACGCGCCAGCTCGTGCGCGCCGGCCTGGGCGACACGGTCGCGGCCCACGGCTGGCTGCTCGCGCCGAGCGGCGTGGAGCGCGCGAGTTACGGGCCGGCGATCTTCCTGCTCGGCGTCGCGGCGAGTTTTGCGATCGCCTGGCTGCTGGTGCGGAAGTGCTACCACGGCCGAATCCGCCGTGCCATCCCCTGGGCCTGCGGCTTCACCTGGCAGAGCGCACGCATGCAAGACACGGCAGAAGGCTTCGGCCAGCCGATCCGCCAGATCTTCGACCCGTTCTTCCGCATCCGGCGCGAACTGCCCACGCCGTTCGACGCGCGGCCGCACTACCGCGCCAGCGTACAAGACCATTTCTGGTTCGCGATCTACCTGCCGATCGCCGCCTTGGTGGCGCGCCTGGCGCGCCTGGTCGGGCTGTTGCAGCAGGGGCGCATCGCGGTCTACTTGCTGTACAGCTTCGCGACGCTGATCGCGATGTTGCTGGTGGTGAGATGAATCGCGTGCCAACCATGCTTTCGCGGCCGACGCCGGGCCGCTCCCAAGCCGGCCCGCGTCCCCCGGGACCGGCCGACGTACGCGTTGGCCGAGGGGCTGACATGACTGCTGGCCGCCCTCTCCCAACTGCTCGAAATCGTCGCGGCACTGCTGCTCGCGCCGCTGCTCAGCGGCTGGGTCAACCAGTGCCGCGCGTGGCTCTCGAACCGCTCGGCGCCGAGCATCTTTCTGCCGTACCGCGTGCTGCACAAGCTCTTCAACAAAGAGTCGGTGGTGGCAGAACACGCGTCGCAGGTGTTTCGCAGCGCGCCTTACCTCGTGTTCGGCTGCATGCTGCTCGCTTGCGCGATCGTGCCCACGCTGTCGACCGACCTGCCGCTGGCGCCGGCGGCTGACGCGATCGCGCTGGTGGGCCTGTTCGCGCTGGCGCGCGTCTTCATCTCGCTCGCCGCGATGGACATCGGCACCGCATTCGGCACGCTCGGCGCGCGCCGCGAAATGCTGGTCGGCTTTCTCGCCGAACCGGCGTTGCTGATGGTGCTGTTCTCGGCGTCGCTGATCTCCAAATCGACTTCGTTGACGACGATCGTGCAAACCCTCGCGCACCGCGACCTCGCGATCTACCCGGGCCTCGCGTTCGCCGGTGTCGCGTTCACCATCGTCTCGCTCGCCGAGAACGCGCGTGTGCCGGTCGACAACCCGGCCACGCACCTCGAACTGACGATGATCCACGAAGCGCTGATCCTCGAATACTCGGGCCGGCACCTGGCGCTGATCGAATGGGCGGCGAGCCTGAAGTTGTTTGCCTACTCGTGCATCGGCCTGGCGCTGTTCTGCCCCTGGGGAATCGCCGAGGCGCACGCGCCGCTCGAATTGCTGCTCGCGCTGCCGGTGCTCGTGCTCAAACTCGGCGCCGGTGGCGCCGCGCTCGCGTTGTTCGAGACGGCGAGCGCGAAGATGCGAATCTTCCGCGTTCCCGAGTACCTCGCCACCGCGTTCCTGCTCGCCGTGATCGGGCTGCTGGTGCACATTCTGCTGGGCGTCTAGCATGAATCACACCGCATCGGGCGATGGGCTTGGGTCGGCTTTCGGCCCGTTGCTGCCGTTCGCCGCTGTGTGCATGCCAGCGTTTGCCGCTGCGCGCGCGCCAGCTCCGGCGCGAGGGCAGGTGGCCCGGGGTACGTTCTCCGGCCCACGCTCGCGGGGCACCCGATGTGGCCCACGGCGCGTGGCGCCATCAACACCGCCCAAGCGCGCGCAGAGCCAGGACACCGCGAATGGGGCCTCCGCCCGTACCCCAAGCCACCTGCCCGGGCCGCTGGGCGGCACCCCTGCACATCGCCCGTCACCATGGGTGGTAGCAGGGCGGTGGTGGTGCCCCCGGGCGGAGGCCCCATTCGCGGTGTCCTGGCCCTCTGTGGGCTTGGAAGGCGTTGATGGCGCTGTGCGTGGTGGGCCTCGGTGGCGCCCCGCGAGCGTGGGCCGGAGAACGGGAGCGCCGCCACCGCCCTGGGGAACGGTCGCTGAAGGGCTGAGCCTGCACACTGCGGCGAACGGCAGCTTTGGGCCGAAAGCCGACCTCCCCGACGCCGACCCGTCTCTTGCTGCGCAAGACGCGCGGCTCGCGGTGGAGCCGCTGACATGACCCCCCTCTTCGGCCAGTTCGTCAATCTGCTCGGCGCTGTACTGTTGCTGCTGGCATTCGCGATGATTTCGCAGCGCCGCATCCTGTCGCTGATCCACCTGTTCACGCTGCAGGGTGCGACGCTCGTGCTGGCCACCGCGATCGTGGGCTATGTGACGAACCAGCCGCACCTGTACCTGTCGGCGGCGATCACGCTGATCCTCAAGGTGCTGCTGATCCCATGGCTGCTGCACCGCGTGATCGCGCGCCTGAACGTGCGCTGGGACGTCGAGACGCTGATCAACATTCCGACGACGATGCTGCTGGGCATCCTGCTCGTCATCTTCGCGTTCAACCTGGCACTGCCGATCGCCCAGTTCTCATCGACGGTTTCGCGCGGGTCGCTGGGCATCGCGCTGGCCTGCGTGCTGCTGTCGTTCCTGATGATGATCACGCGCGCGAAAGCGGTGCCGCAGGTGATCGGCTTCCTGTCGATGGAAAACGGCCTGTTCTTCGCCGCCACCTCGGCGACTTACGGCATGCCGATGGTGGTGGAACTGGGCATTGCGCTCGACGTGCTGATCGGCGTGCTGATCCTGGGCGTGTTCCTGTTCCAGATTCGCGAACAGTTCGACAGCCTGGACATCCGCCACCTCGAACGCCTGAAGGAGGAATGAGTTGCCGCTGCTGCTCATCGTGCTCGGGATTCCGCTGCTCGGCGGCGCGGTGCTCGCGCTGTTCGGGCATCGCGACCGGGCAATGGAGATCAACGTCGGATTCAGCGGCGGCACCTTCATCGCCGCCTGCGCGCTCACCGCGCAGGTGGTCGAGCAAGGGCCGCTGTTCGTCTGGGAGCGCGAATTCTTCATCGACGCGCTCAATGTTTTCCTGGTCACGCTGACGGCCTTCGTCGCCTTCACGACAGCCTTGTTCTCGCGCCCTTACATGCGCGTCGAACGCGACCTGGGCAAGATGACGCCGCCGCGACTGCGCCTGTACCACAGCATGTACCAGCTGTTCAGCTTCACGATGCTGCTCGCGCTGATGACGAACAACATGGGCATCCTGTGGGTCGCGATGGAAGCGGCGACGCTGACGACCGTCTTGCTCGTCAGCGTCTACCGCACCGCGGCGAGCCTGGAGGCGGCGTGGAAGTACTTCATCCTGTGCGGCGTGGGCATCGCGCAGGCGCTGTTCGGCACCGTGCTGCTCTACATGGCGGCCGAGAAGGTGATCGGCGCGGAGGGCGGCGCGCTGCTCTGGACGAACCTGAACCTGGTGAAGGCGCAACTCGACCCGAACATCATCACGCTCGCGTTTGCGTTCCTGTTCATCGGCTACGGCACCAAAGTCGGCCTCGTGCCGCTGCACAACTGGCTGCCCGATGCGCACGCCGAGGGGCCGACTCCAGTCTCTGCCGTGCTGTCGGGGCTGCTGCTCAACGTCGCGCTGTACGCGATCCTGCGCTGCAAGGTGCTGACCGACGGCGCGCTGCGCAGCGCGCTGGCCGGCCAGATGATGATCGGCTTCGGCCTGCTCTCCGTCGTCGCGGCGGCGTTCCTGTTGACGCGGCAACGCGACGTGAAACGCATGTTCGCGTATTCGTCGATCGAACACATGGGGCTGATGACGTTCGCATTCGGCATGGGCGGCCCGGTGGCCAATTTCGCCGGGCTGCTGCACATGACGGTGCATTCGCTCATCAAATCGGCGATCTTCTTCGCCGTCGGCCACGCCTCGCAGAAAGCGGGAACGCAGGTGATGGACGAGATCCGCGGCCTGATCCGCGTCAGCCCCACGGTCGCGTGGGGCCTGATGCTCGGCTCGCTGGCGATTCTGGGAATGCCGCCGTTCGGCGTGTTCGCGAGCGAGTTCCTGATCATCACGACGGCGATGCGCGAGCAGCCCTGGGCGACGCCGTTCCTGCTGGTCGCGCTCGGCGTCGCGTTCGCGTCGGTGTTCGCCCGAGTCCAGCCGATGGTGTTCGGCGACACGACGCTGAAACCGCTGGCGCACCCGCCGGCGCTGATCCCGGTGTTCGTGCATCTGGCACTTGGCCTGATGCTCGGCCTGTACATCCCGCCCTACCTGAACGCCTGGTATCGCGAGGCGGCGCGGATGATCGGCGGTGGTTGATCCGATGATCCCCGGCCTCGACCTTGCCCTGTCGCGCCTGCCCGCGCCGCTGCCGATCTGGCACGCGTGCGTGAGCGCGGCGCAGTGGCGCACTGCGGCACAAGCCGTTGCCGCGGCGAAGGGCCGGTTCGTGGCACTGTGGGGTGCGCCGAAGGCGGACAGCGATGCAGGCAGTGGCCCGAATGGGAGCGCAAACGGCGGCGCAAACGGCGCCACCATCATCTGCGCCGCATACGCGCTCGCAGAGGGACTGGTCTGGCTCGAACTCGCACTCGACGCGCAAGCGCCCTCGTATCCGGACGTGGCGGCCGAATTCCCCGCCGCCGCGCGCATGCAGCGTGCCGCGGCCGATCTGCTCGGCGTGCACGCCGAGGGCGCGTCGGACCACCGACCTTGGCTCGACCACGGCGTCTGGCCAGTGAACTACCGTCCACTGCGCGACGCCTCGGAACCGCGCCCGGCGCCAGCCCTCACTTGCAGTGCGCATTCCGGCTTGCAAGCCGGAATCGCTCAGCGGGCTCGCCGCATGCGGCTCGAAACCCCCGCCTCGCCCCCAGCCCTCTCCCAAAGGGAGAGGGAGCAAGAAGATGCGATTGGCGATCCAATGCCAGCCGACTACACCTTCGTCCGCGTCGAAGGCGACGGCGTGCATGAGATCGCGGTCGGTCCGGTGCACGCCGGAATCATCGAACCGGGGCACTTTCGGTTTTCCGTCGTCGGCGAAAAAGTGTTGCGCCTCGAGCAGCGCCTGGGCTATGTGCACAAGGGCATCGGCCAGCGCTTCACGCAACTCGGTGCGCTCCAGGGGTTTCGCCTGGCCGGCCGCGTCTGCGGCGACTCGACGGTCGCGTTTGCCTGGGCCTACTGCATGGCGCTCGAATCGGCCGCCCGCTGCAGCGTGCCGCCGCGCGCGCAGCACCTGCGCGCGCTGATGCTCGAGCGCGAGCGTGTCGCGAACCACCTCGGCGACCTGGGCGCACTCGGCAACGACGCCGCGCTCGGCTTCGCCCTGGCGCAGTTCTCGCGGCTGCGCGAAGACTGGCAGCGTTTGTCGAGAGATGCATTCGGGCATCGGTTGATGATGGATGGCGTCGCACCCGGCGGTGTGAGTGCCGACGCGGATGCCAACCTGCTGGTGCGCATGATCGAGCAGTGCGACGCGATCGAGGCACAGCTGAAGACGCTGCGCGGCATCTACGACGAGCACGCCGGGCTGCAGGACCGCTTCATGGGGACCGGCAGCGTTTCACCACAACTCGCCGGACGACTCGGCTTGACCGGCCTGGCCGGGCGCGCGAGCGGCCGGCCTGCCGACCTGCGCTGCGACCACGCCTTCCCGCCCTACGACGCGCTGCGCGTCAAGCGCGCCACCCAACTCGGAGGCGACGTGGCCGCGCGAGTCGAGGTGCGCTTCGACGAAGCGTTCGAATCGCTGCGCTTGATCCGCCTGCTCTGCGCCGGCTTGCCGGTGGGCCCGGTGCGAGCCGAATTCGAGTTGCCGCCGAGCGGGTCCTTCGGCGCCGGCTGGGTCGAGGGCTGGCGCGGCGAGGTGTTCGTGGCGCTGACACTGGGCGCGAATGGAAGCATTCGATCCTGCCATTGCCACGACCCGTCGTGGCACAACTGGCCGGTGCTCGAACACGCGGTGATCGGCAACATCGTTCCCGATTTCCCGCTCATCAACAAATCGTTCAACCTCAGTTACTCGGGGCACGACCTGTGATTCGATGATGTGGAACATCCTGCGCCAGATCGCCGCGACCGGCATCGTCACTGAAACCGCGCCACTGAGCGACGCAACGCCACGCGTTCAGAGCGAGCGCATCCAAGCCGAGATCCTCGCGATCCTCGGCCAGGCACTGACGATTCGCCAGGTCGACGCCGGTTCGTGCAACGGCTGCGAACTCGAAATTCACGCGCTGAACAACCCTTACTACAACCTAGAAGGCCTGGGAATCCGCTTCGTCGCGAGCCCGCGCCACGCCGACATGCTGCTCGTCACCGGCCCGGTGTCGCGCCACATGGCCGAAGCGCTGCGCCGCACCTATGCCGCGACGCCCGAGCCGCGGCTGGTGGTCGCAATCGGCGACTGCGGCTGCGACGGCGGCATCTTCGGCGAGAACTATGCGAGCTGCGGCCGGGTCGCGAATGTGATCCCGGTGGATGTGGCCGTTGCGGGCTGCCCGCCGCCGCCGCTCGAAATCTTGCGCGGCATTCTCACCGCAGTGCGGCGCGCCGGGCCGTTGAAGCTAAAGTGAGCAGCCTCGCTGAATTCGAGTCGACCCCATGCACCCTCTCGCAAAGCACGGTCACACCTGGTACCACAAGCGGCTCGCACTTCCCGGCGCGCTGCCGCGCGTCGTGATCGACACCGACGCGGCGAACGAGATCGACGATCAATTCGCGCTCGCCTGGGCTTTGCTGTCGCCGCGGCAACTGCGCCTGGAAGCGGTGCACGCCGCGCCGTTCTCGTTCGACCACCTGCGCCGCGAATGGATTCGTGCCCGCAACGCACGCGACAACCCCGCCGGCGCATCGCATGCCGATCTGGAACTGCTGCACCAGCACGGCGCACGCCTGGCCCACGCGCAGCAGAAGGGCTGGGTGCTGGAGACGCTGGCCCTCGCCCCATTCAACCCGCCGGATGTGGGCATGGAGCGCAGCCATCAGGAAATCCTCACCGTGTTCGACAAATGCGGCATCGACCCAGGCTCGCGCGTGTTTCGCGGCTCGCTGGGCTATCTGCAAACGCTGCACGCGCCATTGCGCAGCGCCGCCGCCGAACACCTGGTGCATCTGGCGATGGCGGGACCGAGCGACGACCCGCTCTATGTCGTCGCGCTCGGCTGCCTGACGAACGTCGCCAGCGCGCTGCTGATCGCGCCCGAGATCGCCGAGCGCATCGTCGTCGTCTGGACCGCCGGCTACCCGTCGCACGCACCGCAGCCGAACTTCGCGTTCAACCTCGAGCAAGACATGCTCGCCACCAACGTCGTACTCGACAGCGGCGTGCCGCATGTCTACCTGCCGGGCTACCATGTCGGCGCGCAGTTGCGACTGAGCCATGCCGAGGTGGAGAAGTACATCGCCGGCCGCGGCGCGATCGGCGACTACCTGCACCACCTCTACACGCACAACCCGCTGTGGGAGCTGTTCGGCATCGACAGCCTCTATGCCCACAGCTGGGTCATCTGGGACATCATCACGCTCGCTTGGTTGATGAACCCGGCGTGGGTGCCGAGCGACTTGACGCCCACGCCATGGTTGGGGGCCGACCGCCGCTGGCGCATCGACCCGGCGCGGCATCCGCAACGCGAGGCCTATGCGGTGCACCGCGATCCGATCTTCGCGGACTTGTTTCGCAAGCTCGAAGCGGTGGCCTGAATACGGTCAGCCCGCCACCACCGCCCTGCTCCATATCGGCAAGACTGCGCCCCAAGCGACCTACCGAAACTCCCTCTCCAGCGCCACGAATTCTGCGTCCACTTCAGCGATCACATAGGCCGACAGGTAACAGTCGACGCGCTCGCGCACATGGCGCACCAGCGCGTCGGCGCTTTGCTGCTGCGACCAGTCTTCGCCGTCGCCGCCCTGCACCGAATCGCGCACCGACAGTGCGCGCCACTTGGCGCACCAGCTCACCGCCCACAGCCACATCGCGGCGCGCAGCGGCACGAACCACGGGCGCCACGCGGCGGCGCCTTCGAAGTGCCTCGACCAGGTGTCGTAGGCGCCCACCACCTGCGGCACGCTCAGCTCGGCGTGAGTCTCGATGTCCCAGGTGGTCGACGTGTAGAGCGTCGCGTGCGCCAGATCCAGCGGCGGTTCGCCGTAGCGCGCCTTTTCCAGGTCGACGAGCACGGCGCGGCCGTCGTCGCACAGCAGAAAGTTGCCGGGGTGCGCGTCGAACGAGATCAATCGGCGCTGCGGCAGGTCGAACTTGTCCATCGCCGCGTCGAGCCGCGCGAACGCCGCGGCAATCGCCTGTCGGCTGCGGGCCTCGAGCGGGGCGGACTCCAGGTGCACCGCCTGTGCGTGGATCTCGGCACGCAGCGCACGCAGCGAATCGGCCGGGTCGCGCAGTGGTGCGCGCTGCGCCTGCGGTGGCAGCGGCAACGAATGAATCGCCGCCATCGCCCGGGCGATGGCCGGCAAGTCACCCGGCAGGCGCGCCACGCGGCCGTGGATCTCTTCGACGAGCAGCCCACCTCGGGGCAACAGCTCGGTTGGAGGCAGCACCGCGCGCAGCGCCGGCGCGTGGCCGCTCGCGCTGGCGCGCACGAAACACGCGGCCTGGTAGTCGAGGTTCGCCTGCGCGCCCAGCCCCAACTGGCTCTGCTTGGGCAGGCGCGCGATCACGCCCGTTCCCACCAGCCGCACATGGTGGTGCGCGAGTCCCTTGTCGGCCATCGCCTGCAAGCTCACGCCGGCATAGTCGGGGCAGGCGGGGCAGGCGTCGCGCAGGCTCGCGCGCAAGGCGTCGATCAGCCCCGCGTGCGTGTCGTGCAGCGGGCCCGGCAGCGGCGGCTTGAGCGAGAAGGTCATGGCGAGGCGATCATGGCATGCGCTCCAGATCCAGGATGCGCCCTCCCGCGGCTTGCGCGTCGGCGGCGTCATGCGTCACCATCAGCGTCGGCAGGCCGAACGCGCGCGCGTGGCGGAACACGAAGTCGCGGAAATCGTCGCGCAGTTGCGCGTCGAGCTTGTTGAACGGCTCGTCGAGCAGCAAGCGCGCGCGGCGCGGCGAGCAGCGTGCGCATCAGCGCGACGCGCGCCCGCTGGCCGCCCGACAGCGTGGCCGGGTCGCGCTCGGCGAAGCCCGCGAGGCCGGCCTCCACCAGCGCGGCTTCGATGCGCTCGCGCCGCACGCTGCGCGGCCGCACCGACGCGGGCAACGCGAAAGCGAGGTTGCCGCCCACCGACAGGTGCGGGAACAGCAGGTCGTCCTGGAACAGGATGCCGAAGCCGCGCCGTTCCGGCGGCAGCGCGGTCACGTCCGCGGGCCCGATGCCGACCCGGCCGCTCGCGCTGAACACGGGGTCGAGCGTGCCGGCGAGAAAATTCAGCAACGTCGATTTGCCGCAGCCGCTCGGGCCCATCAGCGTCAGGCACTGCCCGGGTTCGATGCTCGCGTCGAGCGGGCCGATCAGTGGGCGGCCGTGCAGCACGATGCGCACGTCGCGAAGGGTCAGCGCATTGGTCACACTCATGTCAAACCCTGCCGTCGAGCGTACAACAGCTTCGGCAGCGACGCCGCGAACAGAAACGCGGCAATCGGAAGCGCCGCTTGCAGCAGCGCCCAGATGCCGATCACGCGGCGGTCGGCGCCGGCCGAGAGCGTGACGGCTTCCGTCGTCAGCGTCGCGATCCGTCCGCTGCCGGCAAACAGCGTCGGCAGGTACAACCCGACGCTGACCGCGAACGCGACCGCGCAGGCGATCAGCGTGGGTTTCAGCAGGATCGGCAACTTGATGCGCCAGAACACCCGCGCGCGCGACGCGCCCAGGCTCAGCGCGGTGCGCGCGTAGCGCGAGTCGAACGCACGCCACGGGTCGGCGAGCGACAGGAACAAGTACGGCAGCACGAAGATCAGGTGCGCCCAGACCACGGCGGCGAGCGTCGCGTCCAGGCCGAAGCGCACCGCCAGCACCTGCGCGCCGAACAGGAATGCGATCTGCGGTACGAGAAGAGGGATGTAGAGCAACGCCAGGCTGCGCGTGCGCTTCGGGCTTTCGCCGAGTCGTCCCGGCTCTTGCCAGCCTGCACCGTTGGTTTCGTTTTCGAGGCAGGCGAGCGTCAGCACGAGCGCGATGAGGGTCGCGGCCAGGCCGACCCACAGCGTATTGAGCGCGGGTTGCTGCAGGTCGCCGAGCTGGCGCTGCCAGTTCGACAGCGTGAACTCCGGCGGCAGGCTTTCGGGGAAACGCCAGCGCGCAGCGAACGACCAGACCGCCATGCCGAGCATCGACAGCACGGCGAGCAGCAACAACAGCGCACCCGTGCCGCCCGCGAGCATCGAGCTCAGCGCTGCGCCCGCCCCGCCGCGCGCGCCGCGCGTCAGCCAGTGCCGGCCGGCGCGCGCCGCGATGCGTTCGAGTGCGATCCAAGCGGCGATCGATGTGGCCACCAGCGCCAACAGCAAGGTCGCCGCCGCCGCCGCCTGGAAATACAGCTTCACCTCGGGGTCGCCGAACCAGCGCACCGTTAGCACCGCCAGCGTCGGCGGGTTGCCCGGCCCGAGGATGATCGCCACGTCGACCACCGACAGCGAAAATCCGAGCACCGCGAGGATCGGTAGGCGCATTTGCGGGTAGAGCTGCGGCAGCAGAACCTTGAAGAACACAACGCCGGGCGGATAACCGAGCGCGCGCGCCGCAGCGCTGTGCGCCCGCGCCGGCACTTGATTCAGCGCGCCGAGCAGCATCAACAGCAGGTACGGCACTTCCTTGAGCAGCAGGCACGCAACGATCGCGAGACCCGATGCGTCGCCCACCGTGCCGATGTCGGGCGGAACGGCCCACCCAGTGAGCCCGGGCGACACCAGGCGCACGAGCCAACCCGAAGGCGCGATCAGGAAGGCAAAACCGATCGCGAGCGCCGAATGTGGCATCGCCAGCAACGGCGACAGCCACTGCCCCAGGCGCCGCACCAGTGGCCGGTGCAGCAGCACGGCGCCGAGCGCGAACGTGATGGCCACCGCGAGCAGCGTCGCGAGCCAACCGGTGATCAGCGTGAGCTGCAGGCTCGTCGCGAAGCCGGGAAAGCGCAGCAGCTCGCGCCAGCCGTCCAGGCTGAACGAGTCGCCGCCGATCGCGGGCAACACGCCGAACGCAGGCAACAAGGTGCCGATGAGTCCGGCGCCGATCGGCCCGGCAAACGCGGCAATCGTCAGCAGCGGCGCGTGGCGCAGCAGGTTCATCCGTGGTGCGCCGCCGCAGGTGGTGAAGGTCTAATGGCTGTAGCGGCGCTGCCACTCGGCCGTGAGGCGTGTCATCCACGAGGCATGCGGCTCCAACTGCGGCTTGCCCAAATCCGCCGCGCTCGGCAGTGCGGGATGCGGCGTGAGCGCGTCGAACAGCGCGCGCTGCGCGGCCGACAGCTTGGCCGCGTCGAGCACGTTCACGCTGCCGATCTGCTTGATGTCTTGCGCGCGCGCCTGCGTCGCCGGTTCGAGCAGGAAGTTCGCGAGCACCATGGCCCCTTCCTTGGCGCGCGAGTTGTACGGGATCGCGACGAAACTCGTGTTGCCTATTGCGCCCTTGCTGAAGGTGAACGTGCGCACGCTGTCGGGCAGCTTGCCCGACAGCACCGACACCGCCGCTTCGGCCGGAGTGAAGCTCAGCGTGATGTCGATCTCGCCGTCGTTCAGCAACTGGCGCTGCGCGGCGCCGTTCTCGGGGAACTGCTGGCCCTTGCGCCAGAGCAACGGGCGCAAGGCGTCGTACCACGGCCAGAGCGGCGCCACGGTGCTGGCGAAGGTCTCGTCCGTCGCGGGCAGTTGCAGCACTGAGGGGTCAGGCACCAGTTCATACAGCGCCTGCTTCAGGAACGTCACGCCGAGAAAGTTGCTCGGGTTCGGGTGCGTCAGGCGCCCCGGGTTCTGGCGCGCCCACGCCAGCAGCTCACGCGCCGAGCGCGGCACGTCTTTCGCATCGCGGATGCGCGCGGCATCAAAGATGAAAACGATCTGCGCCAGGCGCCACGGCACCGCATAGCCCTCCACCGGTGTCGTGAAGTCGATGACGTTGGAGCGCTTGATCGCAGTGTCGACGAAACGCATGTTCGGCAACTGCGGCGTCACCGGCCCGTACAGCAGGCCCTGGCTCTTCATCGCCAGGAAGTTCGGGCCGTTGATCCAGATCAGGTCGACCGTGCCGTCGCTGTGACGCCCGGCGGTTTTTTCGGCGATCACGCGGGTCACCGCTTCGGCCGTGTCCTTGAGCCGCACGTGCACCACGTTCACACCGTGGCGCGCCTTCAATTCGTTGCCGGCCCAGGCGATGAACTCGTTCGTCTTCTCGTCCCCGGCCCAGGCGTTGAAATAGACCGTCTGGCCCTTCGCCTTGGCGAGCGTCTGCTCCCATGCCATGCTGCCCTGCGCGGGCGATTGCGCCGCGAACAGCGACATCACCAGCGCAAGACATGATTCCAGCGCGCGCCGCATCGGCATCTTGTTCCTCTCGTTCGGGGTGGTTCGGTTGGCAATGTTACGGGCTGCCCGGCGGGTGCGCCGACCCTGGGGCTGCTGCCAAGGGGTCGCGCGGGCGCGCGAGTTCCTTACAGCCAACCGGGCGGCAGGTGCCGCAGATCAGCAGGTTCGTCGATATCCACCAGCGCCGCCAGTTCGGCGTGCCCGATGCCTTGCCGCGCCAGCCGCTCGCGGGTGCGCTGCATCACCTGCGGCGTGCTCCACGGCATGGCGCTGAAGATGTCGGGCAGCGCGCCGGGCGCGAGCCCATCGATCGGCTTGCGCAAACCGACCAGCACGTAGCCGCCATCCAGCGCCGGCACGAACACGGCGTCGTGCGCGTCCAGCGTCGTGGCGGCGGATGCGAGCACAGTGCTGTCGAGCGCCGGCGCGTCGCTGCCGATCAGCAGCACCTTGTGATGCTGCCGCAGGCCGCGCTCGAGGGCGCGCGCCATGCGCTGGCCCAGATCGCCTTCGCCTTGGTCGCTGAGGCCGATGCCGGGCAAAGCCACGAATTCACGCAAACCCGCATCGCCCGCAGCCGGCGCACAGCACAGCTCAACCGGCCCCAGCCGCGCCTCGAGCGCCTGCTGCACGGCGTGCTTCAGCATTCGCTTCGCCAGATCGGCCGCGCCTTGTGCGCCGAGCGCCGGAATCAGCCGCGTCTTCGCGAAGCCCGCGAGCGGCGCCTTCGCGAACACAATCGTCAGGCAGGTCCCGCTCACCTGTAGGCCTTGGCCAGTTTCTCCGCGGGCACGCCGACCCAGTACAGGAAACGCAGCCGCCACATCAGCCACATCGTGCGCCACGCGCCGCGGCTTTCCCAGCGCCGCCCGGACGTGAGCACGCGCTGCGGCAGGCACGCCGGCGGGCCCTGTCTGCGCAAGCGCTTGCACAGTTCGATGTCTTCCATCAGCGGTTGGTCCGGAAAGCCGCCGAGCGAATTGAACAAGTCGCGCCGCACGAAGATCGCCTGGTCGCCGGTGGCGATGCCGGTGACGCGCGAGCGCCAGTTCATCAGCGCCGCGATCAGCGGGAACAGCCTCGATCGGCCCTGGATCGCGACGTCGAAGCGCCCCCAGCCGCGCCCCGCGGCAACGGCCGCGCGCACGAACTTCATCGCGCCGTTGGGCAGCTGCGTGTCGGCGTGCAGGAACAGCAGCACCGAGCCGCTGGCGCGCATTGCGCCGATGTTCATCTGGCGCGCGCGGCCTCGAGGCCCGAGCAGCACCTGGTCGGCCAAGCCGATGCACAGCTCGCGCGTCGCATCGCTGCTGCCGCCGTCGACGACGATCACCTCGGCCCCGGCGGCGCGCAAGGTCGACAGGTCCTGCAGCGCGGCGACGATGCCTCGCGCCTCGTTCAGCACCGGGACGACCAGCGACAGGCGCACGCGGCGCCGTGTACCGGCATTGACGCTATCGGCGTGTCATGGCGAGCGCGAACCCTGGCCGTTCAGGTTGATCGTCTTGCACGGCGAACTCTCGGGCGCGCGCTGCGCGTCGCAACTCGCCAGCGCGCCGACCATCGCTTCCTCGGGCGACGCCGCGCCGGACTTCATTCCCCAGGCACCGCTGGACGACAGCGCGAACGCCTTGTGTCCGCGCGCCTGCGCGTACTCGCCGCTGAACGCGGCGCGCGCGGCGAGCACGGCGTCGGACTCGGCCTGCGGGAAGCGGATCAGCGGTGGCGACGCGTCCGCCGAACCGGGCCCCGGCCCCTCTTCGCTGCTCATGGGTTCGGTCTTGTCGGAATCGGCGGCTTGCATGTAGCTCCATCCGGCCGAGAAACTGAAACCGGCGCAGATCACCGCGGCCAGCACCGAACCCCCGAAGAGACGCCAGCTTCCCTCGGCTGGCACTTCACCGTAGTCGTTGTCGTCCTTCGTGCCGGGCCAGAGCGACAGGATCAGGCCGACGCCGGCGTTCAGCGATGGCACACCCATCGTCAGGCTCCACCAGCCGCTGCGGTCGAGGTCGTGCAGACGCAAGATGCTCCAGCGAACGGAGAGGACCCCCACCACCAACGCCGCCAGGCCGAACAAGGCAAAGCGCGACGCGCTGGGTTTCTTCAAGGCAAAAGTCAGCAGCAGGAACAGCGGCGACATCGCCATGGCGCCCGCGGTCGCATAGGTCAAGCGCCCCATGCGGCCTTCAAAGCCGAAGCCCCAGATCGGCACAACGTCGCCGGTTGCCGCCGAGCCCGCTGCCGCTGCCGGGCGCACGCCGCGGCGTGCGTCGAACGCGGCCTTGCGCGCCTCGCGCGCGGCCTGCTCGGCCTCGATCTTGGCGGCGATGCCCATCGGCATGTTGGTCGCGCAAGCGCGGCACAGCTCGCGCTTGGGCTGGCGCTCGCCGCAATTCGGGCAGACGATTTCAGCGTCGCCGACCGACGTGCCGGGTGCCGCCGTCGCGACCGGCGCAAGCGCCGCGATGGCCGGGTTCGGCGCGTTCGCCGCATTCGACACACCCGGTGCACCCGCCATGCCCTGCGCTCGCGCGCCCGCCGCCCCGGCATCGGCCTGCGGCCGCGGTTGCGGCGGGCGCGCCGCGGCATCGCCCGCGGGCTGTGCCGCCGACGCAGCAATCGGCTCGATGTGCAAGCGCGCGCCGGCTTGCGCGAAGCGCGTCACGTAGCGCTGCGCGTCTTCGGGCTCGATCGATCGCTTCAGCACGATGCGCGCACCGGTGAACAGCTTCGCCGCCTTGGTGTCGTCCAAGCCCAGCCACTGCCCCAACTGGCGCGCCACCTCGCCGCGCTCGAAGCCTTCGAGCAGTTCACCGGTGAACACCAGTTGCACAGGGGTCGCCATGGATTTTTCTCGTGTCGTCGGGCGGGTCGGGTGCCCGCATTATTCCCAAGCCGGCGCGCACCCCTACAGGCGGCGCCTTCAACTCGCCTGCCGCAATGCCTTCTCGATGCGGCTTCGTGCAATTCGCGTGCGCGGCACCGGCATGCTGAACCACTGGCGCACATCCTGGTCCAGGCCGATGCCGTGCATGTAGTTGTAGAGCGCTTTCTTCAGTCGCGACACCGAGCGCGTCGTGGTCGACGCCGGTCGGATCACAGAAGCCGACGTCGTTCTTCGCGAACGACACCGGCGGCAGCGGCAGCAGGCTCACGCCGTAGGCCGCCGGGTCGCGCCCGACGGGAGAGTGCACCGTGCACGCGAAGCGGTGGAAGAAACCCGACTGGATGCAACCTGCCTCGAACAGCTGGCGCACGAGTTCGAGCGCATCGACCGTGTCTTGCACCGTCTGCGTGGGAAAGCCGTACATCAGGTAGGCGTGCACCAGGATGCCCGCGTCGCTGAAGGCACGCGTGACGCGCGCCACCTGATCGACGGTGACGCCTTTTTGCATCAGCGCGAGCAGGCGGTCGGACGCGACTTCGAGCCCGCCGGAAATCGCGATGCAGCCGCTGTCGGCCAGTTGCCGGCAGAGCTGCGCGTCAAACGACTTCTCGAAGCGGATGTTGCCCCACCAGGTGACGGCGCTGCGGCGGCGCAGCAGCTCGAGCGCAAGCGCCTTCAAGGCTTTCGGCGGCGCCGCCTCGTCGACGAAGTGAAATCCGCTTTGCCCGGTCTCGTTGACGATGGCCTCGATGCGATCGACCAGCGTCGCCGCGTTCGCGGTCTCGTAGCGCGAGATGTAGTCCAGGCTCACATCGCAGAAACTGCATTTCTTCCAGTAGCAGCCCTGCGCGACGGTGAGCTTGTTCCAGCGCCCGTCGGACCACAGGCGGTGCATCGGGTTCAGCATGTCGAGCAGCGACAGGTAGCGGTCGAGCGGCAGCCCGTCCCAGGTGGGCGTGCCGACTTCGGCGAACGGCACGTCGGGTTCCACCAGGTTGACGTAGCGCACTTCTCGTGTCAGCGGCTCGCGCAGGAAGGTGCGAACCAGCCGGCTGCGCGAGCGCTGGCCCGCCAGGTGCTCGAGCATCGCGAGCAGCGGGCGCTCGCCGGCATCGAGCGTCACGTAGTCGAAGTGATCGAACACGCGCGCTTCGCTCAGCTCGCGCAGCTCCGTGTTGACGAAGCCGCCACCGAGCGCGGTGACGATGGCAGGGTCGAACGACTTGATCGCCTGCGC
Organism: uncultured beta proteobacterium; assembly: GCA_963791595.1. Classification (GTDB taxonomy): domain Bacteria; phylum Pseudomonadota; class Gammaproteobacteria; order Burkholderiales; family Burkholderiaceae_C; genus JAEMQF01. The sequence goes on from CAWBTF010000025.1 coordinate 111,434, forward strand.
GATGCGAAACGCCGAATAGACGGCGCCGGGAAACGGCACCGACAGCAGCACCAGCGTCGGCTGGTGCCGGCGCAGCGCAGCCAGTGTCAGTTCACGCAGCGTGGTGTCGATCAGGTTCGGCGGCGCCGCGAGCGCAGCGGCGAGCGGCTCGAACGTCGGCTGGCTCTGCGCGAGCTGCTCGGCGTAGCGCACGAACTCGAAGCGCGAGTCGACCGCGTCGCGCAGCACGTCGGCGACGTCGTTCAGGTACAGCGTCGCGATGTGGCGCGCGCGGTCGTGTGTGCCCAAAGCGCCGAAAGCCCAGGCGAGCGGGTCGCCACCGTCCGGATCGACGTATTCTTCGAGCGCGGCGAAGCGCGGCCCTTCGGGCAGGAAGGCGCGGCCCGCGATGCGGTGCATCAGCGTCGCATCGCGCCCTTGCAGAAAAGCGATCGTTCGGTCGATCGTCTGCGCATAGCGTTCGAAGTGGCGCTCGAACGCGGCGACGGGCGGCGTGCGCTTCGCGATCGGCAGCACGCCAATCGCTTCGCGCAACGCGAGCAGGCCATCGCGCGACAGCAGCTTCAGGATCAGCGCCAGCGCCAGGTCCTCCTGGACCGCGTGCACGCCGCGCGAACGCAGAAACCCCGTGAGGTAGGCGGTGGAGGGGTAAGGCGTGTTGAGCTGCGTCATCGGCGGGATGACGGACAACACGCGCAAGGATGGAGCGGTAGTGGACATGGGCACAGGGGCCCGATTGTCGGTGCCGTCGCCGACAGGCTCGCCCGGTTGTCCGCCGGGCCCGCTCGAAAATGCAGGTATCGTGTCGCGCTCGTCCACCGCCCCACGAACCTTCTCCCCATGAGCAACCCAGCTCCACCCGCGCCGAGCCGCGCCCTGGCCGGCATGTATTCGCTCGACGATTTCGAGATCGCCGCGAAGCGCTGCCTGCCTCGGCCCGTGTACGCCTATGTGGCAGGCGGCGCCGAAGCAAACCTCGCGTTCGACGACAACCGCCAGGCGTTTCGCGAACTCGCGCTCGTGCCGCGCGTGCTGCGCAACGTGTCGCAGCGCAGCCAGTCCGTCTCTCTGCTCGGCCAAGAGTACGCGGCGCCGTTCGGCGCGGCGCCGATGGGCATGCTGGCGCTCACCGCGTACCGCGGCGACGTGATCGTCGCGCGCGCCGCGCACCAGGCGAACATCCCGACCGTGATCAGCGGCGCGTCGCTGGTGCGCCTGGAAGAAATTCTCGACGCCGCGCCGTCGAGCTGGTTCCAGGCCTACCTGCCCGGCGAGCTGCAACGCATCAGCGCGCTCCTGGACCGCGTGGCCGGCGCCGGCGTGAAAACGCTGATGCTCACGGTGGACTGCCCCGTCGGCGGCAACCGCGAAAACAACATGCGCGCCGGCTTTTCAACGCCGCTCAAACCCAGCCTGCGCCTCGCGCTCGACGGCGCGCTGCGCCCGGGCTGGATCGCCAAGACGGTGCTGCCCACGCTGCTGCGCCACGGCATGCCCTACTTCGAGAACTCGTTCGCCGAACGCGGCGCGCCGATCCTATCCGCCACGGTTCTGCGCGATTTCTCGAAGCGCGACCACTTCGACTGGAGCCATGTCGCGGCGATCCGCAAGATGTGGATGGGCCCGCTGATCATCAAGGGCATCCTGAACCCGCTGGATGTGGCCGCGGCGCGCGATCATGGCGCCGACGCGATCGTCGTCTCGAACCACGGCGGGCGCCAGCTCGACGCGGCGATCACGCCGCTGCGCATCCTGCCCGAGATCGTGGAGCGTGCCGGCGACACGCCGGTGTGGCTCGACGGCGGCATCCGCCGCGGCACCGACGTGCTGAAGGCGCTCGCGCTCGGCGCGCGCTTCGTGTTCGTGGGCCGGCCGTTCAACTTTGCCGCCGCGGTGGACGGCGAACGCGGCGTCGCGCACGCGATTCAACTCCTGCGCGAGGAGGTGGACCGCGACATGGCCTTGCTCGGCGTGAACCGCTGCGACGAGATCGGCTTCGAGCACCTGCGCGACGTTCGAGCGCCGTTTCGTCCCGGCGCGCCCACGACAGCCGCAGCGGCGCAACAGCCCTCCGGCGGGAAGCGGTGGCCAATACAGCCATGATCATGATCCCAGGAGCACCTTGAAGCACACAGCGAGGGCGCTGCGTGGATATCCTGATCGTCGGGGCCGGGTTTCCCGGTCTGTAGATGCTCCTGAGAAGGCCCGGCAGATCGACCTCGCGGCACTCGCGATCTGCATGGGCAAGTAGGCGGTTGCGGCAGATCGCTCACGTTGCGTTCCTTCGGCCGCACTCGGCTTCCCACGCCGCGGCGATCTGGCGGTTCTCGGGAATTCGGGTCAGAAAGCTTTCGCGCAGGGCGGCGTCGGTGATCGAGGCGGCTCTCGATTGCAGTTCACGGTAGGCGTCGGCCAGCAGCCCGCAGCGGCGCTCGTCGGCAGCGCTTGCAAGCACGCGATAGGCGCTGAGTTGCACGAGCCTCGGCTCCTCGGCTCCATCCAGCGTGCCGCCACCGGCCAGGTGCGACAGCAGATCTTCGACCCATTGAATTGCTTTGGCCGAGTCACCGAGCTCGAGTACGGCGAGCGCCAGTCCCGCACCGGCGTCGAACCGTGTTCCGCTTTCCATCAGCAGTGCCTGCTCATGAGCGCGCTCGAAGGCTGCTGCTGCGTCTGTGGGACGCCCAAGGGCGAGTGCAGCTCGCCCGAGCGCGCACCGGGCGAAGACTTCGGTCCTTGGGTCCTCGGCGGCAAGGGCTATTTCGAGTGCCCGCTTCGCGTGCGCCAGCGCTGGCTCGGGTTCGCCCCGGTGCATGGCGAGCTTCGAGAGGTTGCTGTGCGTGTTCGACTCCGAAAGCCGGTCACCCACGGCCTGGCTCATCGCGAGGCTCCTGCTCAAATGCTCTCGCGCTTCGTTGTGGGCGCCCAGATTCAGCCACGACAGCCCCAGGTTGCCGAGCGTGATGGCTTCGCCCCTGGCGTCGCCCACCTCCGTCGCGATCGACAGTTGCTGCTGGTCCATTTCGAAAGTTGCCATCAGATCGTCTTGCATCGCGGCGATGATGGAAAGGGTATTCAGGAACATGCCCTCGACAAGACGCAGGCGGTGTGTCCGCGCGGCGGCCAGACCTTCTTGAGCGAGCCGCTTTCCCGCCGAGGCATCGCCGAGCATGAAAGTCGCAACCGCCAGCAGTTGCTGTGACTGCAACGCAAGCGCAATGTCACCGGCGCGTTCGGCAAGCGCAATCGCTTGCCGTGTGACCTCCACCTGAGTGCGGAAGTCGGCAGTCTCCTGGGCGAGGTGGCCGCGATGCCAGGCTGCGACGGCGAGGCCGTGTTCATCGCCCAGCGCTTCGGCGACGCGCTGCAATGCGTCGATATCGATGCGCTGCTGCGAGCGCAACCCTTGTGCGGCCACGGCCCGCACGCGCGCGTCGAGCAGGCGCCAGCGCAGCCTGAGCGTGTCGCGGTCTGCCGCGGGTGGCTGGGCGGCGGCCAGATCTCTGTCCAGCAACTCCAGCGCCCGCGTGGCGTAGCTGCCGGCCGCCGCATGCGCGTGGCGGTCCTTGGCATGCTCCGCGGCGCGCGCCAGGAACTCGGCAGCCTGCCGATGTTCGCCGGCGCTTTCGAAGTGCTCACCAATGACGCCCAGGAAGTCGTTCGCGCGAACGCCGGTGCGCCCGGCGAGCCACGCAGCGGTTTTGGCGTGAGCTTCGCGGCGGTCGCGCTTGAGCACCGTGTCGTAAGTGACCTGGTGCAGGATCTGATGACTGAAGGCGAATTCGCCCACGCCATCGAAGCTGGCTTCCTGACGCGGCACGACGAGCCCGCGCCGAACCAGGGCGGGCAAGGTGCCGATGGAGCGTGGGTCCACTGCAGCCAGCGCTTGATCCCAAAACAGCAGGCCGATCACCGACGCCTGTTGAAGCGCGAGCTTCTCATCGGGCCGCAATTCATCGAGCCGGGCCTGCACCACGCCGGCCAGGGTCTGAGGAACCCGGGTGGCCACCAACCGGTCCGGCACGACCGCCCAGCGTTCGCCACGAACGTCGATCGCGCCCACGTCGACCAGCATCTTCACCAGCTCTTCCATGTAGAACGGGTTGCCCTCGCCGCCCCCGGTGACAAGCTCGCGCAATGCGGCCGGAACCTCGTCGAGCTTCTTCAGAAGTTCGCTGACGAGCGAGCGGCTCGCGCTCTTGGCAAGCGGTGCCAATTCGATGCGTTGTGCGGTGTGCGTCGCGACGGAGTCGTCGGCTCGCCGTTCGAAGAGCGTGGGTCGCGCCAAGCCGAGCATCAGGATCGGCACGTCGCGGTTCAGCTGTTCCAGGGTGCGCAGGAAGTCGAGCGATGCATCGTCGGCGAAGTGCAGGTCGTCGAGCAAGAGCACCACCGGACATGCATGGCGCGATGCGAATCGGCGCAGGACCTGCGCCGCGGCGTGAAATCCGCGATTGCGGATTTGTCGCACGTCTTCCTGGATTCCTCGGATGTACCGGCTATCGCCGAAGTCCAGCCCGATCAGGTGGCCGAGCACGTGCGCCTGAGCCAGCGCCATGTCCGCCCCGTCGTCCGACTCGAACAGCGGGACGATGCCTCGTTCGAACTTTTGCTTGGCATCCGCCATGCTGTCGCTGTCGGCGATCTCGAACCGCCAGGCGAGCACGTCGCGCAGCAGCCCGTAAGGCTGGTTTTGTGTCTGCGGGTGCGCCCGGCCCTGAAAGATGCAGAAGGCCTCGGGCCGCGCTTCGGCCCAGTTCTCGAATTCGTACAGCAGCCGGCTCTTTCCCACTCCGGCGTCGCCGACGACGCTGACGCAGACGAGCCTGCGCTCGCTGCACACGCGCAGAAACGCGTCTTGCAGTTGCGCGAGCTCGGCGTCGCGCCCGATCATTCGCGTCTCCACGCCTTCGATGCCGCGTGTGGCGACGCGAAACGCACGTGGCTTGGCGCGATGCACGAGGTAAGTGGCGAGCGGCTCGTCCACGCCCTTCACGCCAATCGGCGCTTGTGCCTCGGCGTCGAACACGCCGCGCACGTGGCGGTAGGTATCGTGGCTGATTCGCAGGGCGCCCGGCGGCGCCGTCTGCTCCATCCGCGCCGCGATGTGCACCGCGGTGCCGCGAATCGTGTGTTCGGCGTCGACGCCGCCGCCGAGCAGCACCTTGCCGGTGTGCACGCCCACACGCACGTCCATTCCCGAGTGTCCGTGGCGCTGCGCAATCTGCTCGGCGTGGCGGCGGCCTTCGGCGAGCAACGCCAAGCCTGCGTGCACCGCGCGTTCCGCGTCGTCTTCGTGGGCGGCGCCGGCGCCGAACACGGCCAGCAGGTTGTCACCCGCGTACTGCAGCACGTTGCCCTGGTGCTTCTCGACGATGACGGTGCAATCCGCGAGCAGGCCGTCGATCGCCGCGTGCACGTCTTCGGCGTCGAGGCGTTGCGCGAGCGACGTGGAACCCACGACGTCGAGGAACAGGATCGTCACCTGCCGCAGCGTCTGGTTGGTTGCCGGCGCGTCTGCGAGGGCCGCGAGCTTGGCGCGCAGCGTCGCGAGCGCGATCTCGGTGACCTCGTCACCGAGCAGCTCGCGCTGCGCTTGCAGCGCGGCGATTGCGGATTCGAGCTGTTGCCGCTGCGACGACATGCCTGTACGGTAAAGCAAAACGGTGCAACTTGCCGGGCAGTGAGCGTGGCCAGCGCCGCCCTCGGCGCGTTGCACAGGAGAGGATCAGTGCGTTCTCGATGGCGCCCTCAGCGGCGCCGAACGTACTTGCCGTCGAACGCGACGCTCCAGGTCTTGCCGCCGTCTTCCGACGTCTCCCAGAGCTGGCGCACCGAGGCGTCGGGCTGCACCGACCAGCTGATTCTCTGATCGAGCGTGACGCCCGGTTTGTCGGGGTGCGGTTCGCGCGATTCGAGCACCATCGTCTGGCCGCGCAGTCCGCCGGCAAGGTCGAGCCTGCCGCCCTGGTTGTCGAGCCAGGTCTGGTGCCAGAGCTTGCTCGCGGCGTCATACGCGTTCAGGCTCGTGCCGGTGAAGCCGCCACGCCCCTGCCAGGTTTCGCGCAGCGCGCAGCCGCCGAGAATCGGCTCGATCAGGTTTTCGCCGGCGCGTTTGCCGTCGGGCTGGAACACGTCCCAATGCCCGATCCAGAAGTCGAACTGGCGGAACTGCGGCGCGGAACACGGCGCCGGCCCCGGCTTCTCAGCCGCGCCGGAGGGGTCGCCGCTCTGTGCGCCTGCTTGCGTGACCGGCAGCGCCATTCCCATCGCCAGCACCGCGCGGGCGGCGTTTTGAAACACGCCGAATCGGCTTGGGTTCATGTGCGGACCTCCTGGGTCACAGCGGTCCGCGAGTATGCCGCGCGGTGCGATAGTCGCGTCCTGGCGGGCCCTGCCTGCGACAGCACGGCAAGCACCGATTGCATGAGGACAACACCATGAAACGCAGAACCTGGTTGCTCGCGGGTGCCGGCGCGACAGGCGCGCTGGTCGTCGGCTGGTCGCTGCTGCCGCCGCGCCAGCGGCTCACCACTGCGCAGCCGCTGCCCGTGCGCGACGGCCAGTTCGCGCTGAACGGCTGGGTGAAGATCGGCGCTGACGACACGGTGGGCGTGGTGATCTGCAAGTCGGAGATGGGCCAGGGCGTGCTCACCGGTTTGGCGATGCTTGCCGCCGAGGAGCTGGACGCAGACTGGTCGCGCGTGCGCGTGGAGGCGGCACCGATCGACAAGATCTACAACAACATCGCCGTGATGGTCGACGGCCTGCCGTTCCACCCCGACAACCACGGCACCGTGAAAGCGGTGGCCGGCTGGATGACGGCCAAGGCGATGCGCGAAATCGGATCGATGGTCACCGGCGGCTCGACCAGCATCAAGGACCTGTGGCTGCCGATGCGCGAGGCCGGCGCCGCGGCGCGCGCGATGTTGATCGGCGCCGCGGCGCAGCAGTGGAAGCTGCCGGCCGCCGAGTGCAGCACCACAAACAACAGGGTGATGCACCCCAGCGGCAGAAACGCAAGCTTTGGCGAACTTGCCGCGCTCGCGGCGAAGCAGCCGGTGCCCCACAAGGTGGCGCTGAAAGACCCCGCCAAGTTCAAACTGATCGGCCAGCCGCTGCCGCGCATCGAGGCACTGTCCAAGACCGATGGCAGCGCGAGCTTCGGCATCGACGTTCGGCCCGCCGGACTGAAGTTCGCCGCGGTGAAGATGTGCCCCACGCTCGGCGGCAAGGTCGTGCGTTTCGATGGCGCCGCGGCCACCAAGATGCCGGGCGTGAAGAACGTGATCAAGCTTCGACGGCCACAACGGCGGCACCGGCGGCGTGGCGGTCATCGCCGACACCTGGTTCCAGGCGTCGCGCGCGGTGGCGCAGGTGAACCCCGTGTGGGACGCCGGAACGGCAGCGGGCATGTCGAACGAAATCGTCTATGCCGAACTCGGCAAGACCCTCGACCAGGACGACGGCTTCGGTTACTACAGCGAAGGCGACGTCGAAGCGGCGCTGAAAAGCGCGGCGAAGACGATTCACGCCGAATACCGTGCGCCCTACCTCGCGCACGCGACGATGGAGCCGATGAACTGCACCGTACAGGTGGGTGACGGCAAGGCCACGGTGTGGGCATCGACCCAGGTGCCCGGCATCGCGCGCGATGCGGTGGCCAAGGTGTTGGGCATCGACGCGGGAGAAGTCGACGTGCAAGTGCAACTGCTCGGCGGCGGCTTCGGGCGGCGCCTGGAGGTCGACTTCATCGCGCAAGCTGCGGCGATCGCGCGCGACGCCGGCGGGGCGCCGGTGCAAACGATCTGGTCACGCGAGCAGGACATGACGCACGACTTCTTCCGCCCGGCTTGCGTGTCGCGCTTCACCGCGGGTTTCGACAGCTCGGGTAAGCTGATCGCGTGGCGCAACGTGTCAGCGGGCCAGGCGATCATCCCGAACGTGATGAAGCGTGCCTTCGGCGTGCCCGTGATCGGGCCCGACAAAACGACGAGCGAAGGCGCGTTCGACCAGCCCTACGAATGGCCGAACGCGCGCATCGGCCACGCGATCGTCGAACTGCCGGTGCCGATCGGCTTCTGGCGTTCCGTCGGCCATTCGCACCAGGCGTTCTTCAAGGAGTGTTTTCTCGACGAAGCCGCTGCCGCGGTGGAGCGCGAACCGGTGGGCTTTCGCCGCGCGCTGCTGCGCAAGCACCCGCGGCACCTGGCGGTGCTCGAGCGTGCCGCCGAACTGTCCCGCTGGGGCACGGCGCCCTCACCCGCACCCGACGGCGCGAAAGTCGCGCGCGGCATCGCGCTGCACCAATCGTTCGGTTCGATCGTCGCGCAGGTCGCGGAGGTCTCGGTCGCTGCCGACAAGACGATCCGCGTGCACCGCGTCGTCTGCGTCATCGACTGCGGCCAGGTCGTGAACCCGAGTCTCGTCAAACAGCAGATGGAAAGCGCGATCGTCTTCGGCCTGTCGGCGGCGCTGTACAGCGAAGTCAAGATCGACAAGGGCCAGGTGCAGCAAAGCAACTTCCACGACTACCCGGTGTTGCGCATGAGCGAGTGCCCGGCGATCGAGACCGACATCATCGCCAGCCGCGAGCACCCCGAAGGCGTGGGTGAGCCCGGCACGCCGCCGATCGCGCCGGCGGTGGCTAACGCGCTGTTCGCGTTGACCGGACAGCGCTTGCGCAGTTTGCCGCTGAAGTTGGCGTGATCGCGCCCGCCGCCCGCTCGTCAGTTCAGTTTGACGCCGAGTTCGGCAGCGCCGGTGGCGGTTTCCAGCACATAGACCCCCGTTCCCGCGAGAAAGCCCACGCCACCCGCGGCGGTGGTGCCCAAGCCGGTCCATGGCGAATTGGCGGTGAAGGTGGTGGCCACGTTGACCGGAATTCCGTCGAGCAGATTCAGCGTGATGTTGCTTGCGCTCGCGGTGAAGACACCCCAGTGGCCCGTGCTGGTGCCGAGGATCCAGGTGCCGTCGGTCTGCGCCGGGGTCATCGCGATCTGCTGCCCACCCACCAGCATGCCGACGCCAAAGCCCGCGGGACGAACGTCTTTCAGGTCGACGATGACGACGTTCTGGCCGCCGGATCCGAAGCCGATCGCGGTGCCAATGTTGGTGATGCCGTCCATCACACGCCAGCGGCCGTTGCCCAGGGACACGAGCGTGCCGCTGGCCGATGCGCCCGTGCACGCGCCGGCGGCCAGGTTGCCGTCGCGGCACGAGGCCCAGGTGCCCGCGGAGTTGATCTGAAACGTACCGTGCGACGCGCCGCAAACGGCCGCGAGGCAGTTGCGGTGGATGTAGTTGTAGTTGCCGGCGATCGCGTCCAGTGTCGTCACCGGATTTCTCAGGCCGATGAGGGGCACGGTGATGACGGCAGCGCCGAATTGCTCGCGCACGGCGCCCAGCAGCAGCCCGTTGGGCAGGACGACCACGCGCGCGTTCGGAATGCCCGAAGGCGAATAGCTGCCGTCGGTATTGCGCACCAGTGTGCCCGAACCGGTTCTGCCGTTCAGGTTGAACTGGCTTTCCGTGATCGTGTAGCTGTAGGTGAGGTTCGTCGTGTCGATGGTGTAGTCGAGCAGTTCGCCCGCCATCGCGACCGAGGTGAATCTGGTGGCCGTCGCCGTCTCGTTGTTGCCACCGCCGCACGCGGCGACCAGCGCGGAAAGCGTGGCGGCGCACACCAGGCGCAGAACCCCTTGAGGCGAAGAAATTGCGAACATTTTGAAACCCTCAGCGTGATGAAAATCGAAGCCGGCGCAAGGGTAGCAAGCCCGCCCCGGATCGCACGCCGGCCGCATCGCGGCGCGTGGCCAATTCCACGACTGATGCACGACCGACCCGCGCCAGGCCTTAGGGGCTCACTGAAACCTGAAGCGGCGCACCCGAAGACTCGCCTGCGCGTTGACCTGCTGCCGAGTCGGCAGCCGTGCCGCCAATCAATGCGTCAGCGGCGCCGGGTCGAACGCGGCACGGCGTGTGCGCGAGGGGCCGAGGTCGATCTGCGGCATTTCGCGCGCGACGAGCTCGAGCACTTCACCCTCCAGCGCAAACAGCTGCGCGAACGCATCGCGCGGCGGCGCGCACAGCAGGCGCTCGATACGATCGGCCAGGTTCGCCGGCGCGTGGTCGAACTTCGCCGTCATGCGCTGCATGCGCTTGACCTGGAAGCGCGTGAAGTAACGCCGGCTCAGCGCCGCGCTCACGCCGCACAGGCGGTAGCACGCGTCGACCTGCAGCTCGCGGCACCACAGCGCAGCATCCCGGTCGACGATCTGCGAGATCGCTTTCCAGGGTGTGGGTGCCGCAAGAAAATGCTTCACCATCGCGCGCGCCAGCTCGGGTGGGAACGTGGTGAGGCGCGCCTGCAAGCGCGCCAGTTCGGCGCGGCCGGCCAGCGGCTCGGCTTTCAGAATGCCCTCGCCCAGTTTGTGCAGCGGCGTGTCGGGGTTGTGCTCGACAAGCAACGCGTCGACTTCGCGGTTCAGCGTCGCATGGTCGCTATACGCGATCTGCACCTCGATGCCATCGACCTGGAACGCGACCACGATGCTGCCCTCGGCGAGGCTGCCCTGGCTCCAGATCCACGCCGTGCCACCGGCGCGCGCGCAGGCATGCACCAGCACCTCTTGCGCCGGCAGGGCGTTGAAGACGACGCTCATGTCGACGTCGGACTTCGCATCGGCAATGTCTTCCACCACCGAGCCCGAGACGAACGCGAGCAGCGATGCGTCGTCGATGCCGCGGTGCGAGTCGGCGACCCGCCGCGCGATGGCGCGGCGCCGGTTCGACGGCGACGGTTCGGTGGGTGGTGTGGGTGCCTGCATGCTGCGACCCGCGCGCGGGGTGGCGCGCGCGGGAGCGCCATTGAGCCAGAATGGTGCAGCCCCGTCACTTCGGAAAAACGATGTTCTCCAGTCCCCTAGGCCCCACTGCCCCGGTTCCGAAAGTACTCGCGTTCGACATCTTCGGCACCGTGGTCGACTGGCACGGCAGCATCGTGCGCGAGCTGCGCGATCTCCACCCGCAGCTCGACGGCGACGCATTCGTCACCGCCTGGCGCGCCGGCTACCAGCCGGCGATGCGCCGCGTGAGGAGCGGCGAACTCGGCTGGACGCTGATCGACGACCTGCACCGCATGATTCTCGACGAGCTCTTACCGCGCTTCGGCCTCGCACGCCTGACTGAGGCCCAGCGAAGGCACTTGAACCAGGTCTGGCACCGCCTCGACGCCTGGCCCGACAGCGTGGCCGGATTGAGGCGGCTGAAGCGAAGCTTCACGATCTGCACCCTGTCCAACGGCAACCTCGGCCTGCTGACGAACATGGCCAAGCGCGCCGGGTTGCCTTGGGACTGCATCCTCAGCGCCGAAGTGTTCCGCGCCTACAAGCCCGACCCGGCCACCTACCTCGGCGTGGCCAAGGTTTTCGACCTTGACCCCAATCAAGTGATGCTCGTCGCCGCGCACCACGACGACCTGGCCGGTGCACGCGCCTGCGGACTGCGCACCGCGTATATCGAGCGGCCGCTCGAATTCGGCGCGGCGCGCGTCAAGGACGTGTCACCCAGGCCCGAGAACGACTGGCACGCGCGCAGCATCGAGCACCTGGCCGAGGTGCTGGGCGCGTGACGCTGCGCTGCCGCGTGCGAGGCGTCGCTCAGATCAGCGCCGCGCGGGCGCCACGCGCGTGGCGGGAAACTCCTCGCGCAGAGCGTCGCCATCGGCGCCGAGCGCGGGCGCCGGGCGGTACACCGGCTCGTCCCATTCCGTCACGTAGGGCGATGCGGGCAGCAGTGCGCGGTGTCCGTTCACCGGCATTTCACGCAAGCGCAATTGCGGGTGCTCGATCAGATCTTGCACCGAATTCACCGCGCCGAAGGCGGTTTGCGCGGCAGTGAGCATCTGGCTGATCTGCGCGTAGCTGAGCGTGCCGGCCACCTGTTGAATCATGGCCTCGACCTCGTCGCGGTTCGCGGTGCGCTGTGCGTTGTTCGCAAAGCGCGGGTCGCTCGCCAGCGCAGGCTGGCGCAGCACTGCGGTGCAGAACAACTGCCACTCGCGTTCGTTCTGGACCGACAGCACGAATTCGCGGCCGTCGGCGCTGCTGAACACGGCGTACGGCGTGATGCTCGGGTGGCGCAGGCCCACGCGCTGCGGCGCGGCGCCGCCGTAGCGTGCTTGCAGGTAAGGCACGCTCATGAGCTCCGCCGCGGAGTCGAACAGCGACACTTTCACCGCGCTGCCGCGGCCGGTGCGCGCGCGTTGCAGCAGCGCTTGCTGGACGCCGATCACGGCGTTCATGCCCGCAGTGATGTCGCACAACGACACGCCGATCCGCCCCCAGGGCCCGGGCGCGCCGCTCACCGCCACCAGCCCGGCTTCGGCCTGCACCAGCAGGTCGTAGGCCTTGAGCTTGTGCAGCGGGCCGGCTTCGCCGTAGCCCGAGATGTCGCAGGTGATGAGCCTCGGGTAGCGCGCGCGCAACTCGTCGGCGCCGAAGCCCAGGCGCTGCGCCGCGCCGGGCGCGAGGTTTTGCAGGAACACGTCGGCGTCGGCGATCAGCGCCTCGAGCTGGGCGCAGTCGTCGCGGTCTCGCAGATCCAGGCAGATCGACTGCTTGCCACGGTTAATCCACACGAAGTAGGTGCACTGCCCGAACACGGCGTTGTCGTAGCCGCGCGCGAAGTCACCTTCGGGGCGCTCCACTTTGATGATCCGCGCGCCGGCGTCGCCCAGGCGGCTCGAACAGTACGGCGCGGCCACCGCTTGTTCCAGGGCCACCACGGTCACGCCGTCCAGCGGGCGCGGCGCCGGGCTCGTGTCGCGCGAGGATTCGGAATTCATTCGTGGATGCAGGATCAGGGCCAGATCTTCTAGGGCTGAGCCCTCGCCAACGCCTGTTCCAGGTCGGCGATCAAATCGCCGCAGTCTTCGATGCCCACCGACAAGCGCAGCAGGTCGGCGCTCGCCGGCGTTCCGGCGACCTTCGACGCTGGCGCGGTGTTCCATCAGGCTCTCCGTGCCACCGAGCGACGTGGCGCGCTTCCACAGCTCCACGTTCGCTGCGGTCGCGATCGCCGCGGCTTCGCCACCCTTCACGCAAATCGACAACATGCCGCCGAAGCCGCCTTGCATCTGGCGCGCCGCGACCTCGTGTCCGGCAAACGTCGGCAAGCCCGGGTACAGCACTTCGCGCACCCGCGGATGGCGCGCAAAGTGCTCGGCGATTCGCTGCGCCGACTGCGACGCCGCGCGCACGCGCAGGTACAGGGTGCGCATGCCGCGCAGCAGCAGCCACGACTCGAACGAGCCGAGCGTGGCGCCGAGCTGCGCGCGCATCGTCTTGATGCGGCGCCAAGCTTCATCGTCCACACGTGTCACGAGCACGCCGGCGATGAGATCGGAGTGGCCGTTCAGATACTTCGTTCCCGCATGCATCACGAGGTCGGCGCCGAGTTTCAACGGCTGCGTCAGCACCGGTGTCGCGACGGTCGAATCGACCGCGAGGCGCGCGCCGGCCGCACGGCACAGCGCCGATACCGCGGCGATGTCGGTGATGTTCCACAGCGGGTTGGCGGGCGTTTCCACCCAGACGAGCTTGGTGGCACCGAGGCGGATCGCAGCCTGCACGACGCGCACGTCGCTCATGTCGATCAACTCGACCTTCAGCCCCCACTGCGTCGCGAAATTCATCAACCAGTTGCGCAGCGACCAGTACATCACTTTCGGCGCGAGCACATGGTCGCCCGGCGCGAGCGCCTGAAACACCGCCGTGGCCGCGGCCATGCCGGACGCGAACAGCGCCGCTTGGGCGCCGCACTCCAGGCGCGCGATCACCGCCTCGGCCTGGTCGAACGCCGGGTTGTCGGCGCGCGCGTAGATGCGCCCCGAGCGGTATTGGTTGTCGGTGTCGCGCAGGTAGGTGCTCGACACATGGATCGGCGGCGTGATCGCGCGCGTTTTCTCGTCGACCCAGCCCAGCGCCTGCGCGGCGATGCTCTCGGGTTGCACTTGATCGGGGTTCATGAAGGTTTTGGCGGAATGCGAATCTGTGTGTCGTGCTCTACTCGAAGCCCAGGACGAGCTTCTTTCCCAACGCTGCGGCTGCGCGTTCGAGCTGCTTGAGCGTGGGCGAATGGCGCGGATTCTCCAGCCTTTGTGCCGCCGGCCACGACGTTCCCATCGCGCGCGCCACCTCCGACAGGGGCCGGTTACCGCGCGCCGCGCGCACCAGCAGTGCCGCCTGCGTGCGGGCTTCCGGCGCCACGTAGGTCGCACCCTTGATTCGACCGGGCTTGGGCACGGGCAGGCCCTCGTCGATGCGCCCCTCCAGCGTGAGGGAGAGCACCTCCGCGGCATTGAACAACGCCTCTTCGAGCGTGTCGCCCTCGGTGAAGCATTCATCCATGTCGGGAAAGCTCACCGTGAAGCCGCCCGATTTCACGGGCTTCACGATGCAGGGGTAGGCGATCGATTGCATGGGCGACTCCTATCTCAACTTCACGCCGGTCTGGCGCTCGATGCTGGCCAACGTGCCTGGCTTGACGTCGGCCTTGCCGTGCACCGGCACCGTGGTGCGCATTGCGCCGTTGCCGAGCCGAACATGGCTGCCGCTCTGGCGCAAGACCAACCAGCCCTGGGACTTCAGAACCTTGATGATCTCGGCGCCGGTCATTGGCTCGTGTTTATATCACTATTGATATCCCACTCATCGAGAAGCGACCTCGCCCGCTGGAGGTCGGGGGTGCTGAATCCCTCGGTGAACGATGCATAGACGCCGCCGAGCAGCTCGCGCGCTTCGCTGCGTTTGCCTTGGCTGTGCCACAACGTGGCAAGGCTTGTCGCCGCACGCAGCTCGAAGGACTTGGCGCCTTGCTCGCGCGCGACTTCGATCGCGCTTTCGAAGCTGCGTTCGGCGGCAATGGGATCGGGTGTCGCGCGCTGGAGCAGCAAGGCGCCTTGGAGGCGCAGGAATTCGGCGCGGTGCATGGTGTCACGTACTTCGAGCAGCGGCGAGAGCACATGCTCGGCCAGCGCGATGTCGCCGGCCGCGGCGCAAAGATCAACCAAGATGCCGCCCATCATCAGCTTGAACGACTGACTCGACTTGCCACTGCGCAGACGCTCGTTGAGTTCACGCAGTTGTGCAACCGTGGCACGGTTGTGTGACGAGAGCGTGGTCAGAACGATGGCAGGTCCCGCCCAGGCTTGAAACCCGTGCTTGGTCGCGATCGCTGTCAATTCGGCGCCCATGCGCGCGGCCGTTTGGATCTCGCCAAGCCGATAATGGACCCACGCCGCATGCGCCAGCAAGATGTTCGTCATCGGATGGTCCAGTTGATCGATGCGAACTCGAAGCACCGCGAGGTCACGTCGAGCGCGCTCGGGAAAACCGATCAACCAATGCGATTCGGCGCTCATCGCCGAGCAGCAGGCTCCAGGGTCGTGCCCTCCGTACCGGTAGCGAAGATAGGAATGGCGCTCCGGTTCGTAGAGAGCGCTTCCTCGCGCAAGGTGTACGAGAGCTTCACGTGGTTGGCCGCTCAGGAGCAGCAAAATCCACACAGCGTGGTGCGCCTCCACCTGCTCGCTGCCATCGTCGTCATCGCTCGCCAATTCAAGTAGCTTTCGGGCGGGCTGTAATGCCTCTGCGTAGCGCCCCGCCAGAAAGCGTGTGTAGTTCAAACCCCAATTCACCTGGAACAAGCGCTTTCGGTCGCCGAGCCGTTCTGCCATCACTTGCGCCCGCTGGTAAGAGCTTTCAGCCTCTGGAGAATCCCCGAAAAGACCAACCAGCATTGGACCCAACGCAATGCGAATGTCCAGCGCCTCGGTGTCGGTTTGAGGGGATTGCGGCAATCCTTCGAGCAGAGCCAACGCCCTCTCGAACGCAGCGGCAGCCTCACGGTTGGCGCCGCGCGTGACCGCCAGGCGCCCGGCCTCGGCCCACAGTTCGCTGGCGCGCCGCGCGGCGCCCGCCTGCTCGTGGTGATAAGCCAGCAGCTCCGGCCGACCCGCAATCGCGCCGGGGTCGAGTTGTTCTAGCGCCGCGGCAATCTGCCCATGACGCAACGCTCGCTGCGTCTTGAGCATGCTGTTGTACGCCGTGTCGCGCACCAGCGCGTGTTTGAAGCTGTAGCTCGCACTGGAGCCCTCGCCACGCCGAATCAGCAGGTCGGCTGCCTCGAGCTCGGCGAGCGATTTGTCGAGCGGCGCGGCAGCGGTGCTTTGTAGTACGGCTTCCAGCAGGCTGCGCGTGAACTCGCGCCCGATCGTCGCGCCGGCTTGCGCCACTTCCTTGGCCTGGCTCAATCGGTCCAGCCGCGCCATCAGCGAATCTTGCAAGGTCGACGGTATCGCCAGTTCGGGCAGCGGCCCGCTGAGGCGATAGCCCGTCGCTGCCTGTTCGAGCAGACCCGACTGCAGCACCGTCTTGGTCAACTCTTCGACGAACAGCGGCACCCCGTCGGTCTTGCGGATGATCTCGGCCTGCACCTCTTGCGGCAGTGGCGTGCCTTGGGTCACCGCGTCGATCAGCGCAGCGCATTGGCGTTGCCCGAGCCGGTTCAGCGTGAGGGTGGTGAGGTGCGCGGGTTTGCCCAGGTTCAATGTCGCCTCGGGTCGAATCGTGATCAGGGTGAGCAAGCGCGCGTCGCGCAATCGATCGACGAGCAGGGCAACCAGCTCCTGCGTCGTCGGGTCGATCCAGTGCGCGTCTTCGACCCACAGCCACACGGGTTGCTGTTGCGCCAGGTGGCTCATCAGCTCGATCAGGGCGTTCAGGGTGCGCGCCTTTTGCTGTTGCGGCATCTGCTGCTCTTCGGCGCTCAAGCCCTCGTCGGGCAGGCCCATCAGGCGCAGCACTGCGCCCAGGCCTTCGGGGCCCAGCGCCGCGGCCATTTGGCTGAGCTTGTGGCGCTGTTGCGCTGCGGTGTCGGAGTTGCCAATCCCCGCGGCGAGCCTCAGGTGCTGCACCACGGGGTAGAGCGCGCTGCCGCTGAAGTAGGGCGAACATTGCAGCACGACGCTGGCGTGCGCCTCGCCCGCGAGCCGCTCGCGCAGCGCCTGGCCGATGCGCGACTTGCCGATGCCGGCTTCGCCCGAAAGCACGATCACTTGCGCTTCGCCCTCGCGCGCCAGGGCCCAGCGCTCGAGCAGCAGCGCGACTTCGCTGTCGCGCCCGACCAGAGGGCTGGGCGCGCGCTCGTGCTGGGCTTCGAAGCGGCTGGCCAGGGCGCGCTCGCCGAGCACGCGCCAGGCGCGCACGGGGGCGTCGAAGCCCTTCAGGGTCAGTGGCCCGAGCGGGAGCAGTTCGAATGAGGCGTCCAGGAGCTGCCGGGTGGCTTGCGACAACACGATCTCTCCTGGACCCGCATGTGCTTGAAGCCGCGCTGCCAGGTTGGGTGTGTCCCCGCTGGCGCTGTGCTCGGCCGCCGGGGAGCCCTCGCCGATCTGGCCGATCACGACCAGGCCGGTGGCGATGCCGATTCGGGTCTGCAAAGTTCCACCGGCGCCTGAGCCAGCCCCCGAGATCTTGAGGGCCGCGACCGCGGGCAGCACTGCAAGCGCGGCGCGCACGGCTCGACCGGCATCGTCTTCATGCGCGCGCGGGTAGCCGAAGTAGACCAGGACACCGTCGCCGAGCAGCTGCGCCACATGGCCGTCGTAGGCGGCGACGGCGCCGGCCACAGTCGAATGGAAGCCACGCAGCACGCCGCGCATCTCTTCGGGGTCGAGCCGGTTCGCCAGGCTGCTCGAGCCCACCAGATCGCAGAACATCACGGTGAGCTGGCGCCGTTCGGCGTCTTGGGCACCCGTGCCGGTTGGCGGCGAAACATCGGACGACTGTTTGCTTCGCGACGGGGCCTCGATCAAGCCCTGCCCGCAGTCACCGCAGAACTTGCTGTTCGGTACATTGGCGCTGCCGCACGCCGCACACATCACGGGCAGTAGCACGCCACAGTCGGAGCAGAACCGCTTGCCTGGTGGATTCGGCGCGCCGCAGCTCGAACATTTCAAGACTGGCCTCCGTGCTGGCTGACTGCGCGCAGTATCGAACTTTTGGCTGCGGTTGCGACGCACGCGCAGTGGATCCCGGCTTTCGCCGGGATGACGGGTCGCGCGGGCGATGCGTCGCGGGCGGATTCAGTTCGACCAGGGAAATCCGCTGCGAGCCGGCAGTGCGAGCGTGCCGATCGCCTCGCCGATGCGCAAGCCCTCGTTCCACTTCGCCATGCGCTCGGATCGGGCGAACGAACCCACCTTGAGCTGCTGCACGCCCCAGCCGACGGCCAGGTGCGCGATCGTCACGTCTTCGGTTTCGCCCGAGCGCGCCGAGACGATCGCACCCCAACCCGCGGCGCGCGCCGCGTCGAGCGCAGCGCGGGTCTCAGTGAGCGTGCCGGCCTGGTTTGGCTTGATCAGCGCGGTGTTGCACGCACCCAGCCGTGCCGCGTCGCGAATCTTCTGCGCGCTCGTGCAGATGAAATCGTCGGCAACGACCTGCACCTTCGGCCCCGCCGCCGCGGTGAAGGCGCGCAGGCCGGAAGCGTCGTCTTCGGCGAGCGGGTCTTCGATGCTGACGATCGCATAGCGGCGCAACCAGCCCAAGAGCACTTGCGCAAGCGCGTCGCTGTCCACTTCGCGACCGTCGCGCGCGAGACGATAGCGCCCGCCTCGGCCGAAGTCGCTCGCGGCGATGTCCAGCGCAATCGCCACGTCCTGACCCGGCGTGTATCCAGCGCGCTCGATCGCGCGTTGCAGGAATTCCAGCGCTTCTTCGTTGGTGTCGAACGCCGGCCACCAGCCGCCTTCGTCGGCGACGCCGGCCAGGCGCCCGGCGTCGCGCATCAGTTCGCCCGCGGCGCGGTAGACCTCGGCGGTCCATTCGAGCGCTTGCGCATAGTCGGCCGCGCCGACCGCGATCACCATGAAGTCCTGCACGTCGACACGGCGCCCGGCGTGCGCGCCGCCGCCGAAGATTTGCACTTGCGGCAGCGGCAGGAAGCGCGTGGGGTTCGCCGAGTCCGGGTTCGATCCATTCGGATTCGATTCCTCCAACCAGCGCCACAACGGCACGCGCCGCGCGGCCGCCGCCGCGTGCGCCAACGCCATCGACGTCGCGACGATCGCATTGCCGCCCAGGCGCCGCTTGTTCGCTGTGCCGTCGAGCGCGATCAGCACAGCGTCGTTGCCGGCTTGGTCATCGACATTGCGCCCCATCAGCGCGGCGGCGATCTCACCGTTCACCGCGGCGCAGGCGCGCTGCACGTCCAGCCCACCGAAAGCGCTACCGCCGTCGCGCAGGTCCACGGCCTCGGCGCTGCCGGTGGACGCACCCGCCGGCGCAATCGCGCGGCCCACGCTGGCGTCGGCGAGCGTGACTTCGGCCTCCACGGTGGGCCGGCCACGCGAGTCCCAGACGCGGCGGGCGTGGACCTTGGCGATCTTCGTCGTCATCGCGGCAACTCCAGTTCCTCCATCCAGCGCTCCTGCACGGCACCCAGCTGCGCCACCGGCGCCGCGAGCAAGGCGAGTGCGACGCGACGCACCACATTCTTCTGCGTCTCGACGGTGATGTACTCCACCGGCGATTTGCCGTCGACGCGCGCCAGCAGCAGCCCCGGCAGCAGCCGCGCCGCGCGCGCTTCGAGAACGGCGGCACCGGTCCAATCGACACCTTGCAGGTAGCTCTGCGCGAGCGCGCCGAAACAATCCGCTAGTGCAGCAGACGCCGCGGGCACCCACAGGCATTTCAGCAGCAGGTGGTTCAGCACGAAGGCGAGGTCGAACGCCGGGTCGCCGTACCAGGCGCATTCGGCATCGAGGAAGATCGGCCCGTCGGGCCCGAGCATGATGTTCTTCGGGCTCACGTCGCCGTGCACGAGCGCCTCGCGCGTTTGCCCGGTGGTCCGCACCAGCTCGTGCAGCGCCGCCGCGACACTCGGGTGGCGCAGCGCGGTCGCTTCGAGATAGGGCGCGAGCCGAATCGCGTGGAAGATGTCATCGGTGCGAAAGCGCTGCGCGATCTCGCTCCTTCCCGCGGTGGCGGCGTGGATGCGCACCAGCCGTTCGCCCACGGCGCGCGCGTGCGCGGGGTCGGCCCGGCCTTCGCGCAGCTCGGTCTTCCACAGGCGGTGCCGCTCGGGGTCGAGGAAGTCCATGATGAACAGGCCCGCGTCCGGGTCGTGGCCGCGCAGGCGCGGCACGGCCTTGGCGTTCACCGAAGCCGCGACTTCGATCCACGCGACTTCGAACGCGTTGCGCGAGACCGGCGCTTCCCACAGAGCCGCCACGCGCAACTGCGGCAGCGCGCGCTTCACGCACACCGCGCCACTGCGCAGATCGACGCGCCAGATGTCGGACGAGACGCCGCCGGTGAGAGCTTCGCCGCTCGGCATTTCGCCGGGTTGGAGCAAGCCCGCGCGCTCGAGCGCGGCCGCCACGTCGGCGGGCAAGGCAAGGGGAAGTGTGTTCATGCGGGCAGCTCGCGCATGCGCGAAGCGCCGGGGTCTTGGCCGGCGCACGAAGTCAAAACGGCGATTGTGCGGCTGCTCGCGCCGTCTCCCGTCGGAGCTTGCCACCGGCGGCGTGGGGCGCCCTGATCCGCGCTTACGTCAGTGGGCAGACTCGACCGGCGCTTCCAGCATGTTCTCGTAGCACTCGCGCACCGAGGGTCCCAGCCTCTCCAGCCAGGCTTCGGCCCATTCGGCTTGGCCAGGCACGCACAGCAGCGACGCCAGCCGGTCGGCCGTGGCCAACACATGCCCGGCTTTCGACGTGGTCAACGGCAGGCCGCGCCGCGCAACGTCGCTGGCCAGGTCGGTCAGGCCCTGGCTCAACTTCCAATGCTTGGCGATGATTTCGAACAGGTGATCGCGGCGCAGGCCGAGCGCCATCACGATCGACGGATTGAACGACCATGGATCGGCGGATTGCACACCGTCGAGCGCGCGCAGCACCGCGGACCAGACCGCATCGTGCACCAGTCCGGCGAGATAGCCTTCGAACGGGTCGATGCCCTCGATGCGCGCGAGCGCCGCGCACAGCTGCGCCTTGAACTCGGTGTGCTTCCACAGGCGCTTGGCGCTGCGCGTCACCAGGTCGCCGCCGTTGGCCTGAAACACGGGCTTGAGCAGGCTGCGCGCGATCGCGCTTTGCAGGCCCACGACGCCGATCGCGCGAATCGCGTGGTGCAGCTCGACGACAGCGCCGCCACGCCGGTAATACGGGCTGTTCGCGGTGCGGACCACCTCGGCCACCAGCGTCACGTCGCGCGCCACGAACTGGGTGAGTTGCGACGACGAGGCCGACGCGTCGCGCAACCGTGCCATCAACTGCGGCACCACGGCGGCCGCGCGCGGCAACAGGCCGTAGTGAGACGCAGGGTCGGCGGCAATGTGATCCAGGCGCTGCAAGGCACGACGCTCGCGCCCGCCCGGCTGAGCGCGGACGCTGATCGGGCTGTCGATCAGCCACGAAAACAGTGCCGAGTCGATGTCCAAGGGCGCGTCCTGCGACGCGCTCGCCTCAGGTGCCGCCAGTGACGGTTCCGATTCGGGCAGCGCGTGCGGCGACTTCTCTGCCTGCGTTTCCTGCCACTCGGTCGGTGCGTGCGACACCTGATCGGCTTCCGTTTCTCGCCACGCGGCGGGAACATCAGAGGCCGGCACCGGCTCGTCGAGCAATGGCGGCGGCAACACCGGGTCCAAACGGACATCGCTGGCCGCCGGAGCGGGACGCGGGTCCGGGAACAATCGATCGAGCCAGGCTTTCATCGCGGCATTTCCAGTACCTCTGCCACAGTGTTCGGCGCAGATCGCCAGAACTTGAGGGCAGGCCAGGAGAACGACCCGCAAGCCCGTGTGCAATCTGACGTGAAAATCGGCACAGACCGGCGCGGAGCAGGCCAGGGGGATCGCCGGCGGACCCGGGGAGTTCGCCTACTGGCGGCCGGTGCGCAAGTCTTTCGCGTCCGACTCAGGGAAACTCCGATGACACGCAGTGCATTCGCGAACACACTGTTCGGTTGCCCCTGACGAAGGACTTTCAATGACCGACCCCTACGCCGGATTGCAATCGGGCATCTACCCGTTCACCGCGCAAGAACGCATCGTGCACGGCGTGCCCGCGGGCAGCGCGGTGCTGGCGGAAGCCAAACGCCTGGGCGCGAAACGTGTCTTCATCGTTTCCGGGCGCTCGCTCGCCGCGCTGCGCGACGGGCCGCTGCAACGCGTGATCGCCGCGCTCGGTGAGCTGCACGCCGGCAGCTTCAGTGCGGTGCGAGCGCACAGCCCGCGCGAAGACGTGATTGCCGCGGCGAACGCCGCGCGCGCCTGCGGGGCCGACCTGCTGGTCGGCGTGGGCGGCGGCTCGGCGATCGACGCCACCAAGGCCGTGCTCGCGTGCCTGTGGATGGGCCTGGACTCGCCCGCAGCGATGGAACCGTACCGCGAGGCCGCCCCGGCCGACGTGGCGCGCGCGATTCAGGCGCCGCCTCAGGCGATTCGCATGCTGGCGGTGTCGACCACGCTGTCGGCCTCCGAATTCACCGGCATGTGTGGCATCACCGACAGCAGCATCAACGCGAAGCAGCGCTACGTGCACCGCCTGATGGTGCCGGTGAGCGCCGTGCTCGACCCGGCGGCCACGCTCGACACGCCGCACGACCTGCTGTTCTCCACGGCCGTGCGCTCCGTCGACCACGCGGTGGAAACCTGGTGCTCGCTGCAGGCGACGCCGGCCACCGAAGCCGCGTCGCTGCAAGGCCTGCGCTTGCTCGCGCGCTCGCTGCCCGCGATCGCCCGCAACCCGACCGACTTGAAGCCGCGGCTCGAAGCGCAGTTCGGCATGTGGCAAGCGGTGACACCGCTCGCCGCGGGAGTGCAGACCGGCGCGAGCCACGGCATCGGCTACGCGCTCGGCGCGGGGTTCAACGTCGGCCACGGCCATACCTCGTGCGTGATGTTGCCGGCGGTGCTGCGCTGGAACGCCGCCGTGAACAGCGAACGCCAGCGTGCGCTGTCGGAGGCGATGGGCGCGCCGGGCCGGCCGGCACATGAGTTGATCGCCGAGTTGATCGCCCAGCTCGGCCAGCCAGGGAACTTACGTTCTGTGGGCCTGCGCCGCGAGCAGCTCGATGAATTGGCGCAGCGCGCGCTCGTCTATCCGCCGGTGCTGGCCAATCCGCGGCCGATCAGAGCCGTGGCCGACGTGCGGGAGATTCTCGAAATCGCCTGGTAATCGCGGGCCGCGCCGTTACGCCATCGCCCGCGCGCCGATCTCCGCCTCCGCCTCGATCTCCACCTTGTAGCCCGGCCCCACCAGCGCGCCCACCTGCAGCAGGGTGTTCGCCGGACGAATCTCACCGAAATAGCGGCCGTGCACCCGGCTCACCGCTTCCCAGTCGTTCACGTCGGCCAGGTAGACGCGCGTGCGCACCACGTCTTCCAGCCGACCGCCGAGCGCGGCGATGCTGGCGGCGATCTTGTCCAGGATGTAGGTGGCCTGCGCCGCGGCGTCCGCTGCACCGACGAGTTGGCCGCTGCCGTGCGTCGCGGTCGTGCCGCTGACGAGAATGCGGTTGCCCACGCGCACCGCGCGCGAATAACCGGCCACCGGCTCCCAGACGCTGCCGCTGTCGATGCGCCAGCGGTCGGTGGTGCCGGGAACCAGCTGGCGCGGCCAGACGGGAGGCAGCGCGTCCAGGTGGTGGCTCAGGTCGCCCGAGGCGGTGAGGAACGGTGGCTTGCGGTATTCGTCGCCGCAGTCGCCGGGGATGCGCTGCGTGGCCTCGAACGCCTTGTTCAGCACCTCGTGGTCTTCGGCGTCGAGCTTGAAACCGAACAGCGCCAGATTGTCGGCACGGTGCTCCGATTCGCCCAGACGCGCGCCAACGATCACCGCCGCGACGACGGGCTGCTCCAGCACCCAGCGCGTCGCGACGTTGGCGATCGACACACCGTGTTTGCCTGCAATCGGTTTGGCAGCGCGCAGCACGGTTTGCAGCGCGCCCCAGCCGCCGACGGCGTCGATGAAGCGCCGGTACTTCATCTTGCTCCAGTCGGCCACTTCGGCCGGCTGCGCCGCGCCAAGCCAGCGTTCACTCAGGAAGCCGCCACCGAGCGTGCCGTAGGCAAGCAGGCGCACGCCGCGCTCCAGGCACAACTGCGACATCTCTTCGGTGGCACGCCGGTCGAGCAGCGATACGCAGACCTGGTTGCTGGCAATCGGGAAACCCTGCGCGAGCAGCACGCGCAAGTGCGCGGTGTCGAAGTTCGTCAAGCCCAGCTGCGCGATCAGACCCTCTTCGCGCAGCTTCACGAGTTGCTCCAACGCATCCAGGTACTGCGGGTGCTCGAAGCTCCACCAGTGGAACTGCATCAAGTCGATGCGCTGCACGCGCAGCCGTTTCAGCGCGCGCTGCACGCCTTCGCGCACGACGGCTGCCGTCATTGGCCCGGGTGCCGGGCACCACTTGGTGAAGGCGCGCACGCCGCGCCCTTGCGGGGAAGCGAGCAGCGTGCCGGTGATGACTTCGGCCGAGCCGTAGTGGTCGGCCATGTCGAAGGTGTCGAAGCCGGCCGCCGCGTAGTCGGTGAGCCACCCCGCGGCGCGCCGCGGGTCCAGCAGCGTGCCGCCGCGCTCCATGTCCGCCACCTGCCACAGCCCGGTGACGATGCGCGATATCTCCAGGCCAGGCGCGAGCTGAATCCGCTCGGGGCGGCTCGGAACCATGTTCAGTTCGCCCTCAGATCGCCAAGTTCATGCCGCTCACTTCGGCAGTTTGGCCTGCACCGCCTGCACGTCTTCCATGCTCATCTGCCCCACCGTCACGACTTCACCGCTGACGATGCGCCAGGTGCGGAACGGCCCGACGATGTCGCCATTGCGGTCGAACTGCACCGGGCCGATCACGCCGACGTAGCGCACCGGCTTCTTCTCCTTGATGAGTTGCAGCGCCTTCGCAAAGCCCTGCGGCCCGGCGTGCACGACTTCGCCACCCGGGTCGGTGATCCTGCGGATCGACTCGCGGATCGCTGCGGCTTCGAACTTGCCCGCGTGCGCGATCGCCAAGCCGAGGATCGCGCCGGCGTCGAACGCGCGGTCGGCGGCGGGCGCGCCGGCGTCGAAGCCGCCGCTCATCGCCGGATAGGCCTGGGCGAAGAATTCGGTGGAAGGCGTGCGCGTCGTTCCCGACGACGTGCCGGCCGCGTTGGCCAGGAACTGCGGCCCCACGCCCTTGATGAAATCGGCCGAGTTCATGCCGTCGTTGAACAGAAAGCGCTGCGGCCCACCCTGCTGCACCCAGGTACGGATGATCGTCGTGCCGTCCCCGGGGTAGCCGATGAAGTAAAGCCCCGGCGGATCGCCCTTCAGCGCATTCGTCACTTCGGCCGCGTAAGACGGCTGCTGCGGGTTGTACGGCGTGACGCCCACGATCCTGCCGCCCAGCGCCTCGTACGCTTTGCGGAATTCGGCGAGCATGTTGACGCCGAAGTCGTTGTTGACGTGGATGATCGCCAGGCTCTTCATGTCGCGGTCCAGCGCATACTTGGCCGCCGCCGTGCCTTGCAATGCGTCGCTCGTGATCGTGCGGAAGAACCAGCCGTTGGTCTTTCCTTCAGCTGACAACTTGGTCAGCGTCGGCGAGGTCGATGCCGGCGAGATCTGCACCACACCCGCCGGCCCGGTGACCGAGGTGACGATGGGGATCGACACCGAACTGATGATGCCGCCGATGATGGCCGGCACCTTCTTCAAGTCGACCAACTGGCGCGCCTGGTCCACCGCGACCGAGCCTTGGCTTTGCGCGTCGCGCAGGTCGAACGCCAGCGTGCAGCCGGCGATGCCGCCCGCGCCCGCGGCCTTGTTCAGCTCGCCGAACGCGAGTTCGACCGATTTCGCCGCGGCCTGACCGAAGCGCCCGGCCGCACCGGTGAGCGAGACCACCATGCCCACGGTGTGGGTGCAGCTCGGCGTTTGCGCCGATGCGGGAAACGCTGCGAGTGCGCCGATGGCCAATGCGGCGGCGCTCAGCTTGAGGATGAAAGTGGAAGGCATGCTTGTCTCCTTGATTGCAACGTTGTGACTGTCTTCAGGTCTTGTTCAGGTTGTACTTCATGATGCGGCCGTGGCGCCCTGCCTTGTCGCGCTCCAGCGCATAGGTGTCGCCCTGCGGGCCGGAGTGCGCGGCGAGGATCGGCGCGAGCAGGGCGTGGTCTTGCGCGTTCAGGCGCAATTGAAACACCGCAAGCGCATCGCTCAGGTGATCGGCATAACGGGCGCCGACGATCGCCGCGGCCACGCCCGGACGGTCCAGCACCCAACGCGTGGCGACGGTCGCGATGCTCACTCGATGGCGCTGGGCAATGACATGCAATGCGCCCAGCAGTTGCTGGAACGCGGCCCAACCGCCGAAGTCGTCGATCACGAGTTTGTATTTGATGAGGGATCGGTTCGTCAACTCCGCGCCGGGCTCGGGCGCACCCAGCCAGGCGTCCGAGAAAAAGCCTCCGGCAAGCGTTCCGTAGCAAAGCAGTTGCACGCCACGCTTCGCGCCGAGTGCCGCCAGGGCCTGCTCCGGCCGCCGGTCGAGCAGCGAATACTGGACCTGCATGCTCACCAGCGGCACGCCGGCATCGAGCATCTGCGCGGTGTGCGCGGTGTCGAAGTTGGTTCCGCCCAGGTGCGCGATCAAGCCTTCGCGCCGCAATTCGGTGAGCGCGAGCGCGGCGGGCACACAGCCGGCGACGGCGTCATCCCACCAGTGAAACTGCACGAGGTCCAGGCGCTGCACGCGCAGGCGTTGCAGCGAGCGCAGGGCGATGCGGCGCACGTAGGCCGCATCGACGCGGGGCAGATCGTCAAAGTCCGGAACACACTTGGTGTGCACTTGCAGCGGCGGTTTGCCCGTCGAGCGCCGCATCGCATTGAACTCGCCGTAGATTTCTTCCACGCCGGTGTAGATGTCGGCACCGTCCACGGTGTTCAGGCCGGCCTCGACGAACGCGCCGATCTCGCGCACGGCGCGTTCGCGGTCCACCGCGCCATGCCCACCCGCCAGCTGCCAGCCGCCGCGAATGATGCGCGGAATGCGGTAGCCCGGCGCGAGCTCGATCGTCTCGATGCCGTTCACGGATCAAGCCTTGGGCGGCAGCGGCACGGCGGTCGTCTGCGAATGGCGGAATTCGCGCTTGCCCAATCGCGTGATGCGAAACCGCGTCGGGCAATGCGGGTCGGGGCAGGCGACTTCGGCGTCGGTGCTCATCCAGTCGTTCGGGTCGGTGGCGCGCTGCTTGGCGGGCAACAGCGGCAACAGCGCGGCCAGCGAATACATCGAGAAGCCCTGCCCCGGCGGGAAGTGCAGCATCTCGCCGCGAACCTCGAACGAGTCGCCGACCTTGGCGTTGCATTGAATCGCCGCGCCCGGCGGTGCGACCACTTCAATCCGCAGGTCGTAGAGTTCGAAGCGGTCGTCCACCATGTTTGGAGCCTGTCGGGCTTTGGGTCGGGCCCGCGTTGGGCCAGCAAAGGGGCTCAGTCTAGGCGCAAAGCGCAGCCGTGCCGGTGGCACGGCGAGCATTTGCAACGACGACTGAGCCCCTTTGCTGGCCCAACCTGAAGGGCCGGGGCGATTCGGGGCACCATGCGTCGTTGGCGGCTCCTTGTGTGGCTCGGCCACACGGCGTCGCCGACGCCTAGCCTGGCGCCGCGACTCGCCCCGGCGCGGGCCCGACCCAAAGCCCGACAGGCTCCTCAGGTATTCTCGGCGCCGCCATGAGCGCAGAAGTCTTGTTGAAGGCCACCGAGATTACCAAAGTCATTTGGTGGGAACGCGGCCGTCGACGGCGTCTCGTTTACCCTCGATCGCGGCGCGATCGGCGGCCTGATCGGGCCCAACGGTGCGGGCAAGACGACGTTGTTCAACTGCTTGGCCGGCTTCATGAGGCCTACCTCCGGGCGGGTGTGGCTCGACGGCCATTCAATTGCCGGCGCGCCGCCGAGCCGCGTGTTCGGCGTCGGCCTGGCGCGAACGTTCCAGATTCCGCGCCCATTTCCGGCGATGACGGTGCTGGACAACGTGATGCTCGCGCCGACGCACCAGCTCGGCGAAACCTTCTGGGCGAACTGGCTGCGCCCCCGTGCGGTAGCCGCGCAAGAGCGCGCGACGCGCGACGCGGCACGCCACTGGCTGGAATTCGTCGGCCTCACGTCGCTGGAACAACAACCCGCGCGGGTGCTCTCCGGCGGCCAGCGCAAGTTGCTGGAACTGGCGCGCGTGATGGTGTCGCGACCCAAACTCGTACTGCTCGACGAGCCCGGCGCGGGAGTGAATCCGACGTTGCTCGACCTCATCGTCGACAAGATCGGCGCACTGAACCGCCAGGGCGTGACGTTCCTGATCGTCGAGCACAACATGGACGTCGTGGTGTCGCTGTGCCAGACCGTGATGGTGATGGCGCAAGGCCGCGTGCTCGCGCAGGGCACGGCAGATGAGGTGCTGCGCGATCCGCAGGTGGTCGAGGCGTACCTGGGCGCCCCCACCGCGCGCAGCGCATGACGGCCGCGCTCGCCATCGAACACCTGGAAGCCGGCTACGAGCCCGGCTTGGCCGTCGTGCGCGGCGCGTCGCTCGCCGTGATGCCGGGCGAGATCGTCGCGATCCTCGGCCCTAACGGCGCAGGCAAGTCGACACTCGTGAAGGCCGCCGTGGGCCTGGTGCCCATCAGCGCCGGCCGGGTGTGGCTGGACGGCGCGGATATCACGCGCGTGCCGGCGCACGACATGATCCGCCGCGGCCTGGCCTTCGTGCCGCAAACCGAGAACGTGTTCGCGAACCTGACGATCGCCGAGAACCTGGAACTCGCCGCGGCACTGCTGCGCGCCGACCGACGCTCGCGGCTCGACCCGGTGTACGCCATGTTCCCGGATCTGGCTCGCCAGCGCACGCTGCGCGCCGGGCGCCTGTCCGGCGGGCAACGCCAGATGCTCGCCGTGGCGCGCGCGCTGATCGCGAACCCTCGTGTGCTGGTGCTCGACGAGCCCTCGGCGGGCCTGAGCCCCAAGCTCGTGACCCAGGTGCTCGCACAATTGCGCGATGTGCGCGACAGCGGCGTGACGGTGCTGCTCGTCGAGCAGAACGTGAAGGCGGCGCTCGCGGTCGCGGACCGTGCCGCGATTCTGGTCGAGGGGCGCGAACGCATCGTCGCGCCTTGCGCGGATTTGTTGAACGACCCACGCATTGCCGAGTTGTACCTGGGGCGGCATGCGGGGGCGCGCGGCGCCGATGCCGCAACGGCGGCAAACGCGCCCGGAGCGACGTGATGCTGCAAATCCTGACCGACGGCTTGATCATCGGCTCGGTGGTGTCGCTCGGCGCGATCGGCCTGAGCCTGACGTTCTCGATCCTGCGCTTTTCCAACTTCGGCCATGGCGAATTGCTCGCCTGGGGCGCTTACTTCGCGCTCACGGCGTTGGCGATGTTCAGCGCGGTGTTCGGCGTCGGGGGCACAGGCGCTGCCGCAGCACCGGCAACCCTCGGCCCGTTCTCGTTCGGCTGGCCGCTGCTCGCCGCGTTGGTAGCGGCCGCACTCGCCACCGCGCTGCTGGCGCTCCTGCTCGATTGGCTGCTGTTCAAACGTTTGCGCCAACAAGGCGCGATCACGCTCGTGATCGCGAGCTTCGGCGCCGCGCTGGCGCTGCGCAACCTGCTGCTGTTCTTCCACGGCGGAATTCCGCAGTACTACTCGCAGGAACTGCAAATTGCGATCGCGATCGTACCGCGCGGTGTGTGGGGCGGCGTGCGCATCACACCGGACCAGCTCTTCGTGCTCGGCCTGACCGCCGCCACCGTCACCGGCCTGCACCTGTTCCTGAGCTACAGCATGCTCGGCCGCTCGATGCGCGCCACGGCGATGAACCCGCAGCTCGCGCGCGTGGCCGGCATCGACCCGGAGCGCATCCTGCGCGCCACCTGGGTCATCGGCGGCGCGCTCGCCGGAACAGCCGGCGTGTTTGCCGGGCTCACCGTGCAACTGCGCCCGACGCTGGGCCTGGACCTGCTGCTGCCGCTGTTCGCCGCCGTGATCCTGGGCGGCATCGGCTCGGTGTGGGGCGCCGTGCTCGGCGGCCTGATCGTCGGCCTGGCGGAAAGCGCGGCGGTGGGAATCGTCGGCGCCGAGTACCGCGCGGCGGCGGCGTTCGCGGTGCTGATCGCGATCCTGCTGGTTCGCCCCAACGGCCTGTTCGGGGAGAAGGCGTGATGGGCGAGTGGCTCGCCGGCGTCAATCTCACGGGCTGGCTGTCCTACGGCAGCTTCTTCCTCGTGTTCGCATGCACCTACGCGATCGTCGTGCTCGGCCTGAACCTGCAATGGGGTTTCACGGGATTGTTCAATGTGGGCGTGGCGGGCTTCGTCGCGGTGGGTGCGTACACCTCGGCGTTGTTGACGACGCCGGCCAACGCGGAGCGCCTGGGCGGCCTGGGCTGGCCCGTCGCCGTGGGCTGGCTCGCGGCGATGCTCGCCTCGGGTCTGGCGGGGCTCCTGATCGGCGCGATCGCCCTGCGCCTGCGCGACGACTACCTGGCGATCACGACGTTCGGCATCGCGGTCACGATCCAGCTCGTCGCGACGAACGCACAGCGCCTCACCGGCGGTCCGTTCGGCGTGCAGTTCATTCCGAAGCCAATGCAAGGCTGGTTAGGCACCGGGCTGCCGTGGACGCTGGCGTATCTCGCGCTCGCCGCATCGCTTCTGGCCCTCGTCTACTTCGCGCTCGAAGCGCTGGTGCGCAGCCCCTGGGGCCGGGTGCTGCGCGCGATCCGCGAAGACGAAGACGCGGCGGCGTCGCTCGGCAAACGCGCGTATCTGTTCCGCCTGCAAAGCTTCGTCATCGGCAGCATGTTGATGGGCCTGGGCGGCGCGGTCTACGCGCACTTCGTCGGCTACATCGCGCCCGAAGACTTTCTGCCGATCCTCACCTTCCAGTTGTGGGCGATGTTGATCGTGGGCGGTTCGGGCAACAACCGCGGCGCGCTGCTCGGCGCATTCATCGTCTGGGGTTTCTGGAGCGCCGCCGGCGCGCTGCTGCGCGGCTGGATTCCGCAGGCCGAACAGGCGCGCGCCGCGGCGCTGCAAGTCGCGCTGATCGGCGTGTTGATCGCGCTGATGCTGGTGTGGCGGCCGCGCGGTTTGATCGGCGAGGTCGCGAGCGTGTCGCGGGGGCAATGATGTTCAGTTTCGAGTACGTCATTTTCCGCACGTGGTGCGCCGCGAGACACGAACACGGCCTACGGGTACCAGCAGACCCTTGCATCGGCGCGCCGCGCGCCCCGTCAGAACTTGGCCACGACGTTGATGAACAAGCCGCGGTGCGTGTAGTTCAGGTTGGTGAGGTCGTCGGAGAAGTCGGTGAAGTTAAAGCCCGCGCCGAGCTTGATGTGGTCCGACAGGTGTCGGTACAAGGCAACCAGCGCGCCGCTGCGCCGGTCTTGCGCCTGCTTGACCGACAGCATTCGGCCTTCGATCGCGAGGTCCCACTGGTGCATCACATGCCAGTCCGCGCGGGCGATGTAGAGGTCGGCCGTGCTGTCGAAGAACACCGGGTTGACCCGGTCCTGGCTGATTTGCCCCATGCGGCGCGCGTACTTGCCGCCCACCGACCACTGCTGAGTGAGGTCGTAGATGGCGTCGAGCGACACGATGTGGCTCTTCTGAATCGTCGCTGCCGCCGTGTTCGGCACCAGCTCCTGCGCGCTTGACGGCAGGTTGTGGAAGTAGGTGTACTTCACGAGCGCGTTCAGGCGGTCGTGGTTCACCGGACGGTAGCCGTAGCCCACCACGGCTTCGGTGTAGCTGCCGTCGTAGAACTCGCCCAGCGAGCTCTTGCTCTGCGAGTAGTTGAGCCTGCCGATGAAGCGCCAGTCGGGATCGATCTGGTACCTTCAGGCTGTTCTTGGTGAGGAAGTTCGTCCGGTTCGAATACGTGAGGTCAATGGGCGACTGGATCTGGTCGCGCCGGAACTCGAACAGCGTCGCGACCTTGATCGCGTCGAAGCCATACCTCGTCGACACGGCCATGCCCGAACGCTCCATCTTCGCGCCGGTGAGGTTGTCGCGCAGCGTTCCGACGTCGACGTGGGTGGAGAAGTTCCAGCGCTCGTTCGGCGTGTACTCCACGCCGGCCGAGTGCATCAGCCCGACCGGCACGTCGCCGTGCGTGTACTTCTCTTCGCCGAAGATGTTGGTCGTGTCTGAATAGCGGGTCTTGGCGCCGGCGACCATGCTGCCCTTGTTGGCGCGAATGCCGTTGTCGCTGCGCTCGTTCTCGAGCGCGTAGTTCAGGTAGCTCGTGGTCTTGTCGGAGACCAGGTACTCGGTGCCCAGGCGCGCGCCGGTGCCCAGGTCGCCGCTGGAGACTTCGCCGCTCATCCGGAAGCGATCACTGAAGCGGTACGAGCCGCCCGCACCAATCCGCCCGTTCTGCTCGCGGTTTCCGGTGGTCGCGGTCGTGTCCTGGGCGTAGCCGTAAGCCGTCCAGGGGCCCAGCGAGTCGTAGTCGGTGCGCAGCACGACGTCGGTGCGCTCGCCTTGAACCTGGCTCAGCGGAACTGTCGGCGAGTGGTCCGTCCGGCTGTCCTTGCGCACGCCGGTGCCGAGCTTCCAGCGCTCGTTGAGCTTGTAGTCGACATTCAGCTCGCTCGCCGCGGTCTCGAGCGACAGCTCCTGCGTCTTCTTGTCGACCTTGGCGCGCAGGCCCACCTTGTCGGCGATCGTGGTCTTCACCGCCACGCCCTGCTGGCTCAGGTCGCTCGGCGTCATGACGCCGGGCGCCGCGTAGCCGCCTTCGACCGACTGGCGATAGAAGGTCACCTGGCCGTTGCCGGCATCAAACACGTCCTTCAAGTCGACACTGCCTTCGACGTGGGTCGCGCCGGGCCGGCTGTCCGTTGCTGACGGGCGCGTGGTGGGAAACCGGGCCGTTCGTCGCGGTGGTCGACCCGAAGTTGAAGCCACCGTCGTTCGAGCCGAAGGCGGCGGCTCCCGTGCCGGTGCTCTCGCCTTTCTCGACCTTGAGCCAGGTGGTCGCGCTCTTGCGCAACGTGAAGTCGGCCGCGCCCAGCTTGCTCTCCGCGCCGGGATCGGTGTTGCGGTTGGCCGTGGCACCGAGCTTCAGGTAGTCGGTGATCCAGTACTGCGCACGTCCACCGGTCGAGATGTTGTCGAGCTCCGCGAAGCCGGTGGAGTATTCATAGCGCGCGACCAGGTAGGCCAGGTTGCCGGGGCTGACGTCGCTGACGACGAGCAGGCTGTCGCCCGACACCGGCGACAGCGGCGCGGACAGCAGGATGCGGCCCTGCAGATAGTCGATCGTGTAGTCCTGCACCGGGACCAGGTTCTTCACCGCGATCACCAGACCCGAGGCCTTGTCGCGGACCTCAATCCGCACGCGCTCCGAACCCGTCATCACGTCCTGGTGCTTCAGGTAGTACAGCGAGCCGCCGGTGCCGCGGAACTCGTCGCGCCCGGCCAGCGTGCCGGGCTGCGCGGCAAAGCCGTCGAGCACCAGACGCTTCTCGCCGAAACGCGTGGCCGCCTCGGGCTCGAAGTGCAGGTTCGCGCCGTACAGGGTGCGGTCCACCTGCGCCAGGCTGTTGCCGGTGTAGCCGATCCTGAAATTGCCCCACAGCCCGTAGTGCGCGCGGTTTTGCAGTTTGGCGTAGAACTTGCCGAGCGTCGGCGCCGCTTCTTCCGTCGTGCTGTCGTCGCCGTAGGTGGGGTAGTGGTAGTCGGGGTTGATGCGCCGGAACATCGCGTCCGGCGTCTTTTGCATGAAGTTGCTGAACAGGCTGTCGAACGGGCCTTCGAGCGTGTCGGCGCTCGCCGTCAGCGTCCAGCGGTCTCCGAACTTGACGCGCGTGAAGAAGGCGAAGCGGCCGTCGAGCGCGGTGTTGTTGTCGTAGTGCGCGTTGTCGGGGGCAACAAGTTTGGCCGGCCCGCTGGTGGACGACTTCGACGCGGTGACATCGGCGATCGCGACATAGAACCAGTCGTTCTTGTCCAGTTCCAGATCGCGCAGGTACATCTCGCCGTTGCCGTCTTTGTCGAGCACCGACACTTCGACGGTGTGCAGCCCCTGAGGCAGGATGTCTTCGGCGACGAACTTGCCGTCGGCCGACACCGGCACGTCGCGCCCGGCCACCGCCACGCGGTGTTCGCCCGGAATGCCGCTGCCGAAGACCTGGATCGAGCCGCCTTGCACGCGAAAGTTCTCCAGCGCGAGGCGGCTTTCGCCGTAACCGGCGAGCAGTTCGCGCTCGACGTCCTTGTCGGTCTTCTCCAGCACGGCGGGCTCGAGCTTGTCGACGATCCACAGCGCCTGCGGCGCCGTTTCATTGAAGTTGCCGGCCTTGTCATAGACGCGCAGCACGTAGTGCAGGTCGCGTCCGGCCGCCGAATACGTCGGGAAGTTGGCCTGCCACTGCGCGTAGCCATCGGCGTCCAGCGCAACCACGGCCAGCGGCGTGTCGCCCACCGAGCGGCCTTGATCGAAGATGCGCACTTCGCCCTTGGCGATGAACGCGGGGAAGTTCGAATAGGCCTTGAAGCGCACGCGGTCGTCGATCGCATCGGTGGCTTCATCGTCGCGGTAGCGGATCGAGTTGGGCCAGGCCGTCACGTTCAGGCGCGGCTTGACGTTCAGGTTGTCGTACTTGAACTGGATGCTGGCACCCACCAGCGCCACGTCGGTGCAGCGCTGGATGTCCGGGATGCTCTTGCCCGGGTCGTCCAGCGGCTTGCCGTCCACCGTGATGCGCATCAGGTTCAGCGCATACGGGTGGGCCACTTCCACGTCGCGTGTGAAGCGCGTGATGTCCAGGCCTTCCAGGTTGTCGACGGCGGCCAGATCGTCGTAGACCACCTGCGCCTGCACACGCGACACCTTGGCCTCGGTGAAGCCGTTGTTCACCACGTCGTCGGTCTGCACGTAGCCGTGGCCTTCGTGCTCGGCCAGCTCGGGCGCGAGGCCGAGCTCCTGCACCACACCGTCCATCACGAGGCGCGCACGCGCCGCCGACAGGCCGATATCGTCGCCATAGGCCAGCGCGGTGCGGCGGTCGAGCCGCTCGTTGGCGACGGTGCCGATGAAGCGCAGGCGCACCTTGGTCCTGTCCTTGATCTCGGCCATCACGCTGGCGAGGTCACCCGCAAAGTTGGGCGGCACGACCGGCTTGCCGTCTTCATAGACCACCGGCTGGATGGCGAAGTTGGGCGACTGGTAGACGCGCGTCACCGGCTGCGGCGCAGCGGCCTCGGGGCACAGTTGCGGCTCGGACGAGTGTTCCTTCAAAACGTCGTCGTACCAGAATTCGACCTCGACGCGCCGGTTCGCCGCGCGACCGCTTGGCGTGGCGTTGGAGGCAACCGGCTCGGCGGCGCCCTTGCCGTCGCTGTCGATGGCGCTGGCCGGCAGCTTGAGCGCCTCCTGCAGCGCGAGCGCCAGGCGCCGGGCACGTGCCTTGGAGATGCCGACGTGGTTGGCGTAGATGCGCGCGTCGCGCCCGGCGAGCGGCGTGTCGTCGGTGTGGCCGATGAACTTGACCGTCACGTTGTGCTTGTCGCCCAGGTCGTTGAGGACACGCAGCAGCTTGTCGCGGTACTCCTGCGGCACCGCCGAATTGTCTTCTTCGTAGTGGAACGGCGGAATCAGGTTCTTCACCCGCGCGCGTTGCGAGTGGCCCGCCTTGTAGCTGATCCGGCACATCTGCTCGACGCGGCAGACTTTGATCCGCTTGATGTTCTCCTGCACCGTCACCTGCTTCGTGACGAGCTTCTCGTCGACCTCGTCGTACCAGACCTCCACTTCCATGCGGCGGTTCCTGGAACGCCCCGCTTCCGTCGCGTTGGAGGCGACGGGTGCACGCTCGCCCATGCCTTCGTAGGTGATCGACTCGGCCGTGAGCTCGAGCGCCTGCTGGAAGAACTCCGCCGCCACGCCGGCGCGCTCGCGCGACAGGCCGGCGTTGTCGCCATACTGCGCCTTGATCTCGCCCACCAGCTGCACGTTGTCGGTGTGGCCCACGAGGTGCAGGCGCACGTTCTTGCGGCCCTTCATGTCGGCGAGGATCTTGCGCACCTTCTCGACATAGTCGTTCGGGATGTCGGCCTTGCCCGACGAGAAGTAGATCGGCGGCAGCAGGTTCTGCACCTTGATCGTGCGCACGGTCTTGTCCAGCACCTGCTGTTCCTCGGTGCGCTCCTTGACCAGCGGCGGCAGGCGGCTCTCGTCCTGCGCCCATGGCGTGAGCGGTGAATCGGGCGAGATCTGCTTTTCGACGGTCTGGCCGAGCCGCGGCGTCGTCACCACTTTCGGTGCACCCGGTTTGGCGGGTGCATCCGGGCCCGCGGCCATCTGCGCCAGCGCCGCGGCGGGCAGCAGCAGACCGAGCGCGAAGTGAAGGATTCGTCTTGGCATGGTTCTCGGCCCGTTCATCGAGGGCCTCCGGTGCGCCAGAAGACTTCGGTCTCGATGGCCAGGTCGTACTTGCCGCCCTCGTGCTTCCAGGCCGCCTCGACTTCGGATTTCGCGGCGTCGAGCCGCTGCTTGACCAGACCTTGGCTCTCGACTTCGGCCAGATACGACAGCCGCAGCACCGACCTCGCCTTCTTCAATTCCTTGAGCAGCAGCACCATGCGCTGCTTCCACTGCACGCGCATCTCGGTCGTTCCGGGCTCGTACACGCCGTCGGCGAGGTCGAGCTTGACGACGCGGTGGATCGCTGCCGCGAAGTTGAACTTGACCATCTTGCCGCGCGTCACGCGCTCAACGCGCGGGTTCTCGGTCGTGACGCGGTAGCCCGTGGGCAAGGAGCGGTCGTCGAGCTTGAGAATGAAGTTGGAACCGCGGTCCGGATCGGGGATCGCCGCGCAGGTCAGGTGGAAGCGCCCATGCGGGTCGGTCGTCACGACCAGGCCACGCGCCGTCACCAGGCGCACGCCGGGCAGTCCGGGTTCGCCCGGGTCCTGGTAGCCGTTCTGGTTGACGTCGTCGAAGACCTTGCCGATCACGTCGGAGCAGTCGAACGTGGGATCGGCCACGACACGCACCGCCGCCGTCGCTTCGGCCGACGCCGCGCTGGCGAGCTGCGTGGCAAAGACCTGCGCCCGGTTGACGTACATGCCCTCGCTCACGCCCGAGCCGACGATCAGCATCAACTGGATCGTGCGCTGCGTGTTGGTCCAGAGCCGCACATCGGCCCAGGTGAGGCGGTTGCCGGCGACGGTCGGCTCGACGGGCTGGCCGTCCAGGCGGCCTGACCCCGGCACGTACTTGAAGCCGGCCGGGAACGTGTCGATCACGCTCAGCGCAGCCAGCGGCACCGCCAGCCGGTTCGTCAGCGTGATCGTGTACGGCACCAACTGGCCGCGCGTCACGTCGCGCAGCGCCGCCACCTTGCTGATCGCCACGGCGTTGCTGAGCAGCGGGTCGATCGCGATGTGGTTGTTGAAGATCTGGCTCGTGCCCGGCATCGAGCTGCCGTTGAGCGTCAGGTTCAGGTAGTGGCTCGTGCCCGCGCTCGCGGGAGGGACCGAGGGAGGCGGCGCCAACTCCGACGCCTGCGCTTCGCAGTGCGTGCTCGTCGCCGGAACCGCATCGGCCGCGGTGCCCGGGCAACTGGGCACCGAGAACGAGGCCGTGGCGGCATTGGCCAGCGGCGGGATGACCCGCGACTCGCCGGGCATGAAGGCCACCGCCGGCGGCGTCGCCCGGATGAAATACGCGCCGCCGGACGGGCACGACGGATCGCTGAAGTTCAGGTCGAACTTGTAGTAGCCGCTTGCCAGCGTGACCTGCCCTTGCTGGATGGGATCGTCAAAGCATGCCGAGGGCAGCGGCAAGCTGCTGCCGGCCCGCAACATGTGCAGCGTGGCACCCGCCACCGGCGTGCGCACGATCGAGTCGTAGGTCGCGCCATTGGGTTGCAGCGGCAGGTTAAGGTTGAGCAGGTTGCTGCCCGAGGGCGCGACGATGCCGCCGATGACCTGCATGCCGTTCGTGAACGCCGAGTCGGTGCGGCCGAGCGCGGCTGTCGTGGCACCGCTGCCCGGCGCGCGGAAGCGCAGCGAGAACTGGTCCGCGGGCGTTGCCGACGGCACGAGGCCGTTGATGCCGAACCGGCCGTTCGCATCGATCGTCAGCGTGCCGAGCAGCACGTTGTCGCGCAGCACGTCCACCGTCCAGCCTTGCAACAGCAATTCGCCGGTGTCGACGAGCCGGTTGAAGTTGGCGTCGTGCCAGGCGCGGCCGTTCAGGCTTGCCGTGCCCACGGCGCCGCCCACCGCGATCGTGACGCGGGCCGAGGCGGTGAGCGCCGGCGTGTTCCACGCCACCTGGGCGGTGTTGGTGATGAGGGTGCCGTCCGGCAGGCCGGGGGCGATGCGCACTCTGAAGCGCATCTCCGTGCTCGTGCCCGGCGCCAGGTTGCCGTAGCTCGCCGCGTAGTCGGCACGCAGCAAGGCGCCGGTGAGGCTCACGCCCGCTGGCGAGCCGTTGAGCGTGGCGGAGCCCGCCACGTAGGCGATTTGCGTCGCCAGCGGCAAGGTTCCCAGATCGTCGGTGAGCACCACATTCGTGGCGGGGATCGCACCGGTGTTCGTCGCCGTCACGGAGTATTCGAGCAGCGAGTCGGGCAGCGCCGGGCCGCCGCCCACCACGCGCACGGCCTTGGCGATGAAGACCTGCTGCGCGCTACCGACAACGATGGTGGTCGGCTGGTAGCCATTGGCGCTGTTGCCGTCGGCATCGGTCAGTTGGTTCGGCAAGGCGGTGCCGGCCACGGTGCCTTGGTTGCTGATGACGGTGCCGGCGGGCACGCCCGCGTTGACGCGTGCGTCGAACGTGATCGTGGCGCTCGCGCGCGGCGCGAGCGTGCCGGCGGGGCTGGATGGTGAATTCACCGGGACACCGAGGATCAGCGGCGACACGCCACCGTCGGGCTGCGCGACCGGCGCGCCGCCCAGCGTCACCGTGTCGGCCACATAGGCGGTGTTGGCCGGCACCGGGTCGGTCAGCACCACGCCGGTCGCGGCCAGGTCGGACAGGTTGTCGATCGTGATCGTGTAGCGAATCACCTCGAGCGGATCGAGCACGCCGTCGCTGTTGTTATCGACCGAGAGCGCCACCGTCTTGCGCGCCACCAGCAGCGGGAAGGCGCCGACGATGTTGACCGTGGGGTCGCCGACAAAGGGCGTGCGCGGGTCGTCGGAAGGCACTTCGGCGAACGCGCCGCTGCCCGTGCCGGAACCGGTCACGAAGCCCTGGTTGCTGATCAGCGTGCCGTCGAGCGCGCCGGCATCGACCAGCACGTCGAACACGATAGTGGCGACGTTGTTCGGCGTGGCCGAGACCTCGGCGCGCATCGCGCCCGGGGTGGCGTTTTCCGGCGCGTTGACTTGCATGCCGGCCTGCAAGGGTGAGATGCCCGCGGCATCGGGCAGGGCCACGCCATTGAGGGTGGTGCTGGCCGCGACATACGTCGTGTTCGCCGGCACGAGGTCGCGCAACGACACGCCGACCGCGTTTTCCGTGCCGATGTTCTTGACCGTGAGGGTGTAGCGCAGCCGGTCGCCCGGGCGCAGCACCGCCGGGTCGCCGGTGATGTCGAGCGAGGTCTTGCGCACCTGCCAAAGCGGGTTGGACAAGATCGTCGTGCGCGTCGGGTCCTCGTCGCCGACGACCGTGGAGTTGTCGGGTCCGTTGACGTTGGGGTCGTCGCTGTTGAAGGTGGGGCTGGTCGCGCTCGCGAACTGCGCCTGGTTCAGCACCGTGGAACCGCTGGCGAGCACAGGCAACAGGCGCGCTTCGTACACCAGCGTCAGGCTGTCGCCAGCCGCGCCCGCGGCGGCGAGGTTGAGGCCGCGCACGTCGAGCAGGCCGCTGCCCCGGGCGCCGCCGTTGGCATTGGAGTTGTTGGTGGCACCGGCCGGTGCGGAGATGAGTTGCAGGCTACCGGCGGCAAAGAAAGCCGTGGCGTTGAGGCGGTCCAGCTCGTCGGTCAGCGTCGCGCCGCTCACCGCCAGCGTGCTGATATTGCGGAGCAGCACCGTGTAGCGCAGCAGGTCGCCGGGGCGCGCGCTGCTGCCCGGGTTCTGGCCTGAGGTGACGTTGACGACGGACTGGCGGAACTCCAGCACCGGCGCCTCGGTGACGACGGCATAGGCGTCCTGGAAGTCCAGCACGCCGGGCGTGCCGTCGGTCAGGGTACGGCTGTAGGTGCGGATCTGGCCGGTCGCCACATTGGCCGGCGTGTCGGCGCCGAACCATTGGGTCGCGGCCGCGCGATTCGTCAGCACGGTGCCGCTGATGGTGTCGGCATCGAGCGCAGCCTGGTAGCTCACGATCAGGCGATCGGTCGGCGCAACGGCGGCCGCCGCCGTCCGCATCGTCAGGGTCAGCGTACAGGCCGGCGCCGGCGCGAAGCTGGCGCTGTAGTCCGTGCCCGCCACCAGCACGGGGCCGGCCGGCGTCACGCCATCGGCTCGGAACACCTGCGCGGCGGTGACCGTGGGCGCCACGCTGCACATGCCGCCCGGTGTCGGATCCGGCAGCACATCCACCAGCGGTCAGATCCCAGGCGGTGCCGGTGCCGGTGTTCTGCACATTGAGCGTGAAGTTGCCGGGAACACCGGCGCGCATCGTGCTCGGACCGGACTTCTGCAAAGTCACGCTGTCCGGGCCGACCACCGTCATCGCGGCCGAGGTTCCGGCACCGCCGGGCACCGGATTGACCAGACCGTCGATCTGGTTGTAGGTGTAGCTCGCGCTGTTCTGGAAGCTCAGTCCCGTCACGTTGGTGGCGCTGTCGTTGAGGACCACCGTCACGTCGAACACGGCCTGCTGCCCGGCCGGGATGTCCAGCCCGGCACCGCTGCCGGAGATCACCAGGTTCTTCGGCGCGCCGCTGATCACGGGCGTCCAGGCCGGGCCGGACACCGGCGTCACGCTGACATAGCTCATGTCGGCGGCGGAGGCGCCCAGGTTGTCCAGCACCTGCACGTCGTACAGGGCCACCGTCTGCGGTGTGGCGGGAATCGTGATGCGATAGCGGAACGGCGCGCCGATGGCCGCGGTCGGCTGCGTGACCGCCTTGGCCAGCGGGTTGGGTGCGGCGGTGATCAACGTCGTCGCGGCCGTGTTGCTCGGGCCATAACACTGGCGCACGCCGATCACGCTGCCCAGCGCGGGCACGGCGTTGTTGTCGAACGAGCAGTAGGTCTGGACCTGGGCCTGGTTGCTCATGCTCAGACCTGCGCCCAGGCCGGCATCGGCCTGCACTCGGTACACGATGCGGAGCAGCTCGCCGGCCGGAAGGGTGTAGGCGTTGGCCACGCCGGTGTCGAAGTTCCAGAGGGCGACGCCAGTGGCGGCGGTGTAGGAAGGCGCCAGGTTCGGCAGCACCGTGCCCGCCCCCACCAGGACCATGCTCTGCACGCTGAGCGGCGTCGCGCCATTGCGCAGGCCGAGCGGCAACACGTCGCGCAACTGCAGGTCGTAGGCCGGCGCCGTGCCGGTGTTGCGAATCTCCACCGTGTAGGTGATGACGTCGTTGGACAAGATCGTGCTGCCGGTCGCGGGCACCGATGTCTTCGTCACCGACAGCATCGGCTGCTGCACGGTCAGGCTTTGGCTGGCCAACCTGCTCGCGGCGCCGCTGGCCGTGGTGTAGGCCAGCGTGGCGTTGTTGCTCAGGGTCTGCGCCGCACCGCCGCCCTGCGCCAGGGCGCCGTCGAGCACGCGTGCGCGGTAGACGATGACGAAGAAATCGTTGGCCGGGTTGTTGTCGCCGGCATTGACGATGTTGCCGAGGTTCCAGGTCACCGTGCTGGCGCCGCTGGCCGGGTTGCCGGCGACTGCCGGCGCGGCCAGGGCGCTGTGGCTGAAGGGCGCGACGCTGCCATACGGCGCGATGGTCACGCCATTGACGCTGACCACTGCCTCGAACCTCAGGCCCTGGGGCAGCACGTCGGTCAGCACTGCATTGGGCGTGGTGCCCTCGGGCAGGCGCAGCCGCAATTCGAAGTCCACCACGTCGCCGATGCGCACGACGGCGTCCGCCGCGCCGAAGGTATCGGTCAGGCGGGTTTTGGTCAGCGCGATGGTGTCCAGCGTCGTCAGCGTGGTGCTGACCGGCGCAGTGAAATAGTTGTTGACGGCGGGCGTGCCGCTGCCGTTGCGCTCATTCGCATTCGCGCTGTTCAGGCCCGTCCACTGCGCGACGGCGGAATTGCTCAGGGCCTGATTGGCCTGCACGCTGCTGAGCACGACAACGTCGTAGGTCACGGTGACCGTGCTGCCTTCGGTGACGTCGATGTTGCTGCCCGCGCCGAGGTTCCAGCTCAGCACTTGCGGCGCCGTGACGCCGTTGCCGCTCACCACCGTCGGCGCCACGATCGAATTGCCGGCGCCGGTGACGGTGGGGTTGCCTTGGTAGGCCAGGCCCAGGCTCAACGTGTCGAGCACGGTCACGTCGTAGGCGTTCGAGAAGTTGTCGGCCGCCACGCCGCCCGAGGCACTCAGCGTCAGCGTGTAGCGCAAGACATCGCTTGCCTTGGGCGCGACCCCCGGTGCGGTGACATTGGCCACGCTCTTGGCCAGGCCCAGCCGGGGTTCGACGATCTTCTGCCGCTCGGCCGGCAGCGTGGTCGCGCTACCACCGGCGATGGGCACGCCGCCGACGCTGAGCGCGTAGGTGTAGGACGCGGTGTTGTCGAGCAAGGTGCCGGCCACAGCCGCAGCGTTGTTGGCCACGCGCACCCGCAGATCGACCACCGCTTGCGTCGTGACCGCGCCCAGGTTCAAGATCACGTTGGACGCCGTGCCCGAATTGGGAATCGCCACTGCACCTTGGCTGGCGCTGACGAATTCCAGGGCTGGGTTCAGCGTGTCCACAATCCTCACGTCGTTCAGCGTGCCCAGCACCGCCGTACCGGGCACCGCGATGCGATACACCAGCTCGTCGCCGATCGTCACCTCGCCGCTCACGCTGCCGGTGGAGATGAGCAGCGTCTTGG
The DNA here is from genome assembly GCA_963791595.1 of uncultured beta proteobacterium. GTDB lineage: Bacteria > Pseudomonadota > Gammaproteobacteria > Burkholderiales > Burkholderiaceae_C > JAEMQF01. The sequence goes on from CAWBTF010000025.1 coordinate 154,510, forward strand.
TCGGGGGCGACAGCACCGCAGCGTTGTTCATGCCGAACAGCACCGGTCCCAGGGGCGCGTACAGCTGGCCGGAAGACGCCGGCAGCGACCAGTAGCTGTTCAAGTTGAGCGTGTTGTTCCAGGACTGGTTGGGCGCGATTCCGTCGAAGCCGATGTTGAAGTCGACGTTGACGCAACTGCCGGGGTTGACGCCCTGGTTCAGGCTCACGCTGAAACTGCCGGCATCGGCGGGCGGCGGCGTGTAGACGTAGTCGGTGCCGGCACTGGCCAGCACGCCGTTGATCGTGACGTCGGGCTCCAGCTTGGCGGGATTCGACGGCGCGACGATGCTGGCGTTGTTGAACTGCGCGGCCAGCGTGTCGGTCAAGAGCAAGCTGTAGGCCGGCGCCTGGCCGGCGTTGCAGGCGGACAGGCGGAATCGCATCGTGTCGATCGTCGGGTTGATCGTGACGCCGGAGCTGCGCGGTGTCAGGTCCGTCTTGGTCAGCGTCGAGATCACCGGCTGCACCACCGTGACTGGCGCGCTGCTGTTCAACCTGGGCACGATTGGCGCGGCATTGCCGTTGCCGTCGATGTAGCTCAACCGGGCCGCATTCGTCAGCGTGGTGCTGGCCACCTGGGTCAGCACGCCAGGCACGACCCTGGTCCGGTACTCGATCGCCAGGACGTCGGTGCTCGGGTCGCCCGCGGGGTTGTTGTCGATGGTGCCGAAGTTCCACGTCACGGTGCCGGTCTGGCCCGCGGTCGGAATGCCGAGCAGGCTGTAGCTGAAGTTGGACCCAGGCCCGGCCAGCGGCGCCGCGTAAGGCGGGAGTGCCACGCCGTTGATGCTGACGATGCCGTCAAAGACCATGCCCGCGGGCAGCACGTCGGTCACGACGACGTTGCGGGTGCGGCCCTCTTGAATCGCGACGTTGAGGCGGAACGTCACCGTGTCGCCGATCACGGAGCACGGCCATCGGTGGCGGTGCTCAGACCGGCGACCGCATAGCTGTCGGCCACGACCACCTTGGCGATCGCGTTGTTGTCGGGCGTGATCGTCGTCGCCACGACGGGCCCGACGCAGTACCGGTTGGGCGCCGATGAAGGCCGGACAACCGGCACCGGTGCGCTCGAAGGCATTGGCGCCGTCAAGCGAGGTCCAGTCGGCGGTGACGCTGTTGCCGAGGGTCGTGTTGGGCTGCGCGGCCGGCAGGACGATGACGCGGTACCTGAGCAGCAGAGTCTGGCCGGCCGGCAGGTCCAGGCTGCCGTCGCCGTTGCCGCGGCCCCAGACCAGCGGCCCCACTGGCGCGGCACCGGGGGTGGGCACGAAGCCGCTCACCGGCACACCCGCGATCGTGGCCGTCGGCGTGAAGGCGCCGTTGAAATTGAGCAGCGGCGACAGCGTATCGACGAGGTTGATGTCGTGCGCCGTCGAGTTGCCGGTGTTGACCAGCGTCAGCGTGTATTCCAGGACGTCGCCGCCGTCGGGCGGCAGGCCCGGCGAGGTGATGTTGCTCATCGCCTTGGCCAGCGTCAGCGCGGGTTCCACCACCGTGATCTGTGGGGTCGTCGCGTTCAGCGTCATCGTGGCGCCGGTGGCGCCATTGCGGTAGTTGACGGTGGCCGAGTTCCGCAGGGTGCTGCCGGCATTGACGGCCAGCGTGTTGTCGATGCGCGCGAAGTAGTTGATGCGGATGCGCGGGGCGATCGCCGCGGTCGCCAGGTCGTTTTCGCTGGCGGTGACGACGCTGCCGATGTTCCACACCGCGTTGCCCACTGCGTTGTCCGCCGGGAAGGCGGTGAACGCGGCCTCCGACGGCGCCACGCCGTTGATCGACGCGATGCCCTGGAAGCTGTAGGTGATGTCGTGGGTGGCGTTGTTCGCCAGCAGGTAGCTCACGCTGCCGAACGCCAGGTTGTCGGTGAGCAGCACGTTCTGGGTCGTGCCCTCGGGCAGATTGATGTCGACCTGGAAGTTCTTGTAGGCACCGACGGCTGGCACGACGACCGGCGACAGGTCCGTCTTGCTCATCGTGACGGCGGGCACCGAGAAGCTGGCGCCGGCGCTGGTTTCGTAGTCGTTGGGTTGCAGGCCGGCATTGGGCAAAACGCCGTTGCGTTGGCCCGTCGCGCTGCCGTCCACGCCGATCTGTGCGCTGCTGTTGAGCGCGGTGCTGCGGCCCGGCAGCGAATCCCACTTGGCCTGCAGCGTATTGGCGATGACCTCCAGCGGCTGCACGCCGATGTTGACGCTCACCCTGAAGGTGAAACTGCGGCTGGCACCGGGCGCAATCGCGTACTTCGGATTGGCTGGGTTCCAGATGAAGATGGGCCGGTTCGCTCCCAGGGTGGCGACGTCCACCACGTCGGGCGGGTCGAGGCCGCCGATACCGCTGCCCACATAGCTCAGCTTGCCCAGCGTCGTGAGATCGTTGAGCACACGCAGGTTGTAGGCCGTGCCCGTGCCGGTGTTGGTGGCCGTCACCGTCACCGTCAACTGGTCGGCGGCGTCGGCCGTGGCCGGTGCGATGGCCTGGGTCAGCACGATCCGGGGCTCTTGCACCTGAACGTTGACGCTGCCGATGGGCAGAGTCACCAAGGTGCCGAGGCTGTTCGTGTACGACGCCGCCACCACCGATGGCGCGGCGCCGTTGGCAAGCACGTTGCCATCGTTGGTGTTGGCGGTGTTTTCAACCCGTCCGACGAAATTGACCGCGAAGTCGTAGAACGAGATGCTCGCGCCATTGGTCAGGGCCTGCGTGCCGAAGTTCCACTGCACCAGCGTGTCGGTGCAGGTGGGTGTGATCACGCCGCCGGGGACGAACCCGGCCAGGGCGTGCGGCCCCGTCGGCCCGAGGTCCACCGCCGGCGCCTCGGCACAGCGCACGCCGACCGGCAATTGATCGCGGATGATGAAATTGCGCAGCTCGGCGATCGGCAGAATCGCACGCAGCTCGTACCTGATCTCTTCACCCACCGAGACGGGTTGCGCCGCCGGCGGTGTGACGACGGTCGCATGGTTGGGCTGCGACAGCGCGACGATGCGCTTCGGTTGCACCGTCGGCAGCAGCATTCGCACCGTGGCCGTGGAAGCGGGCGAGGTGTAGGTGCGCGCGCCGCCGACCGTGCCGCTGGGCGACTGCACCACGGTCTGCGCACCGAAGGGACCGGCCAGCGTGTCGTACGAGGCCGTGACGGTGTTGACCAACTGCTGCCCCGCTTGCACGGTCAGGTCGGGGTCGACCCGGTAATACAAGGTGACCGAGGAGCCCGGATTGATCCTCAGCAGCGCATTGCTGTGGGTGTGCGAGAAGGCGATCTGTGCCGGATTGGCGTTGTTGACGACGTTGTCGCTGATGCTGCCTTCGCCGTTGATGTCGGCAGCGTCGACCAGGCCATCGCCGTCGTTGTCCAGACCATCGCTGGCGAACGGCACGACGA
>CAWBTF010000026.1:0-50588 GCA_963791595.1 uncultured beta proteobacterium
GTTCGGCCCCGGCGCGCAGTTCCCGTACGCGCCCGAGCGCAAATACACGCCGTGCGATGCAGCAAAGCGCAACTCTTCGCACTGCGCAACCACCTCGGCTTCAGCCGCAACGTGATCGTGCAGGCCACTTGCCATGGCGCCGACAACCGGGCGATGGTCGATGCGTGCGCCAGCTCGGGCGGCAGGGCGCGCGGCGTCGCCACCGTGAGGCGCAGCGTCAGCGACCAGGAACTCGCCGACATGCACACCGCCGGCGTGCGCGGCATACGTTTCAATTTCGTCAAGCGCCTGGTCGACTTCACGCCGAAAGACGAGTTGCTGGAAATCGCCTCGCGCATCGCGCCGCTGGGCTGGCACGTCGTGATCTATTTCGAGGCGGTGGACCTGCCCGAGTTGTGGAGCTTCTTCACCACGCTGCCCACCACGATCGTCGTCGACCACATGGGCCGCCCCGACGTGAGCAAGCCCGCGAACGGCCCCGAGTTCGAGTTGTTCGTGACGTTCATGCGCGACCACAACAACGTATGGAGCAAGGTCAGTTGCCCGGAGCGCCTGAGCGTCACCGGGCCGAAGGCGCTGAACGGCGAACGCGCGGCTTACCAGCGACGTTGTCCCCTTCGCCAGACGCATCGTCGACACTTTCCCCGACCGTGTGCTCTGGGGCACCGACTGGCCGCACCCGAACCTGAAAGACCACATGCCCGACGACGGGCTGCTGGTCGACTTCATCCCGCACATCGCGACGACGCCCGAGTTGCAGCGCAAGCTGCTGGTGGACAACCCGATGCGCCTGTACTGGCCCGAACTGGCTTGAGGAGCAGCCCATGCCCCTGGACAAACCCTACCTCGACGTTCCCGGCACGACGATCTTCGACGCGGAACAATCGCGCCGTGGCTACCACCTGAACCAGTTCTGCATGTCGCTGATGAGGGCCGAGAACCGCGCGCGCTTCAAGTCGAACGAGCGCGCTTACCTGGACGAGTGGCCGATGAGCGAAGAGCAGAAGCAGGCCGTGCTCGCGCGCGACCTGAACCGCTGCATCTCGCTCGGCGGCAACATTTACTTCCTGGCCAAGATCGGCGCCACCGACGGCAAGAGCTTCCAGCAGATGGCCGGCAGCATGACCGGCATGAGCGAAGAGGAATACCGCAACATGATGATCGCCGGCGGGCGCTCGGTGCAGGGCAACCGGCGCATCGGCGAAGACGGTGACGCGCAGGCGCATCGGCAGCCGCAAGGCAAGTGCCGGTCAATAGCTGCCGCGCAGCGCGTCGGCACGGCCGCCGCGCCGGATAAGTCCCACTTTCAGGCCTCAGGTGGCGGCGCAGCCGCTCGAGCGAAGCGTCTGGCAGGCGATGATCCGCGCCTGATGAAACGGCATTCCTTACTGATCTGGTTCGCGGTCGCGTTCTGCGCCTTGTTGATGGCCGGCCGCGCGCTGCTGCAGCGCATCGACCAAGACGCGCGCGCCCTGCGCGCATGCCGAACGGCAAAGCAGCTGAGTGCCGAGTACGCGAGCTTTCGCGAGCATGCGGCGAAGCTGCCGCCCGATGCGATTGTGAAGAAGCTCATGGATGCCGAATTGCTGCTGCCGCGCGCCGGTGCGTATCGCAGCCTCGTCGACGCGCTGCAACTGGAAGCGCGCGACAAGTTTCCGCAAGACGGTTTCGCCGCCGCCGGCCCGGCGCTCGATTCGGCGCAGATCGCGCAGCAGATGAACGACTGGGAAGCTGAATTGCGCAAACGCTTCCGCTGCCCTCAGTTGGCGATCCCCGAGCAATACGTCGCCAGGATCGTTCCCACGCTGCCGCGCGCGCGCCCGCCTGCCCCGCCGCTGGACGAGGTGTTCGCGGCGACGCTCGAGCGAAACGCGCAAACCGCCGCGGTATACCGGGAATCGGCGCGCACCGACGGCGGTGTGCTGTGCCGTTCGCGCGAGGGTCTGGCCAAGGCCCGCACGATCCACAACTATCTCCAGCAGCGCTGCGCGGACGCCGATCATTCACGCCAGTCCGCGCTGAACTGCGAGGCGCCGCTGCGCCGCTCGCGGCAGCATATCGACGAGATGCACCAGGTGGTGGCCCTCAACGAAACCAAGTTCAGTGAGAAGTGGGGCCGCTGGCTCGACTCCACTGCCGTTCAATGCGCGCCCTGGAAGTGATGGTTCGCACGCTGGTGGCCTGCGTGGCCGCGGCCGCCGCGCAAGCTGCGCTCGCCGCGCCCTCCTCCGCACCCGACGAACCCCCACGCGCCTGCGCCAAACCGCAAGCGACCAAGCTGCTCGCCACCGGCATGCTGCAACAGCGCGACGGCAATTCGCGCGACGCGCTCGCGTCCTACCAAGCCTGCCTCGCGCTCGACCCGTTGTGCGGCGACTGCGCCTACGAGATGGGCTGGTCGTACTGGAAGCTCGGGCAGTGGAAGGAAGTCATCGCCACCTGGGAACACGCGCTGAAGCTGCAACCGAACCAGCCCGACATCCCGCAGTACCTGCCCTCGGCGCGGCAGAACTTGGATGCCGTCGAGAAAAAGCTGTTCACCCAGGAGCTGAAGCGCAACGTCGATCTGCTCAGCACGTCGCAACCCGCGGATTCACCCTTGCAGATGACCTTCGTGGGCCGCTGGCAGAGCTACAACCACCACGTGACGCACCCGCTGGACCGCTTTGACGAAGACATCGACTCGCCCAAATCGGTCAACTTCAGCCCGGGTGGCGGCCTCGTGTTCGTGAATTCGCTCGAGGGCGAAAAGACGCTCGTCTACGACAGCACCGAAAAGAAGGCGAGCATCGTGCACCGCTTCAGCGAAGCCGACGCCGCGCTGTTCGACGCCAAGCCGCCGTTCGACTACAAGTTCCCCAAGAACAACCCGCAGCCCAACGTGTTCAGCGGCAAGCCGGTCGAAGGCGAGTTCACGCACGGCGGGCGCTACTTCTGGGCACCGTTCTACCGCCGCTCGTACGACGAACTCGGGCGCTACCCCTCGGCGATGGCGGTGATCGACGCCTTGAGCATGCGCACGGTGCGCGTGCTCGCCACCGGGCCGATTTCCAAGTACGTGCGCGCCTCGCCCAACGGCAGGTGGCTGGCCGTTTCGCACTGGGGCGACAACACGGTGGGGCTGTGGGACATCGCGGCGCGCGACGCAGCTCAGTTCAAGCCGCTCGACCTGCTGACGGTGGAAAAGCGCGTTCCGGTATCGCAGATGGTCGGCAACCGCGACCTCAACTGCGGCTTCTGCGTGCGCGGCCTCGCGTTCACGCACGACAGCCGGCACCTGATGGTGGGGCGCATGCAGGGCGGCGGCATCGCGGTGTTCGACCTCAGCGCCAAGCCGCGCCGCTACCTCGGCACGATCGACGGGTTGGCACCCGGGCCGCGCGACCTGCACGTCGACGCGAAAGGCGAGTTTCTCTACATCAGTTGCAACGCCACGGGCTTCATCTGGAAGGCACCGGTGGCCAAGCTGCTGGCACTGGCGCGCAAGGCGAACGGTGAGCGCATCAAGGTCGATCCGCAGCTGCTCGGCGCGATCTCCGGCTTTGCCGGCCTGGGCGTGCGCTCGATCAAGATTTCACCGAACGACGAGTACGTGTTCGCGGCGGTGAACCAGACCAGCGAAATCGTCGCGATGCGCACCAGCGACATGGCCATCGTCGCGCGCATCACGGTCGACTCCTACCCCGTGGGCCTGGACCTCAGCGCCGACGGCACCCAGCTCTGGGTCACGGCGCAGGGCCGCAAGGCGCTGGGCGGCAATTCGGTCGGCGCGTTCCAGGTGCGCTACAAGGAAAACGAAGTGATCTTCAAGACCAAGGGGCCGGTGGGGGTGAGGGTGGAGTGATGCGCGGAGGTGCGAAACTCCAACCCACCGCACTCGCACCCGCCGTCTCCCATCGCGTGCGGCTTCCCGCACCTTGGATTGTCGAATGGCCCACATCACCGCCTCCGTCTACACCTCGCACGTGCCGGCCATCGGCGCGGCGCTCGATCTCGGCAAGACGGCCGAGCCCTACTGGCAGCCCGTGTTCAAGGGCTACGAGTTCTCCAAGCACTGGCTGCGCGAGAACAAGCCCGACGTCATCTTCCTCGTGTTCAACGATCACGCGACTGCGTTCAGCCTGGAGATGATCCCCACATTCGCGATCGGCACCGCCGCCGAATACATGCCGGCCGACGAAGGCTGGGGCCCGCGGCCGGTGCCCAAGGTGATCGGCCACCCGGAGCTGGCGGCGCACATCGCGCAGTCGGTGATCCAGGACGACTTCGACCTGACGATCGTCAACAAGATGGATGTCGACCATGGCCTGACGGTGCCGCTGTCGCTGATGTGCGGTCAGCCTCAGGCCTGGCCCTGCCCGGTGATCCCGTTCGCGGTCAACGTCGTGCAGTACCCGGTGCCGTCGGGGCGGCGCTGTTTCATGCTCGGGCAGGCGATCCGCAAGGCGGTGGAGTCATACGATCAACCGCTGAAGGTGCAGATCTGGGGCACCGGCGGCATGAGCCACCAGTTGCAGGGGCCGCGTGCCGGGCTCATCAACCGCGAATTCGACAACGCCTTTCTCGACGAGCTGATCGCCGACCCGGCGCACCTGGCGCAAAAACCGCACATCGACTACGTGCGCGAAGCGGGCTCGGAGGGCATCGAACTCGTGATGTGGCTGATCGCGCGCGGCGCGATGGCCGATGTGGCCGGTGGCGCCGCGCCGAAGGTCCTGCACCGCTTCTACCATGTGCCGGCGTCAAACACCGCCGTCGGCCACCTGATCCTGGAGAACCCATGAAAACGATCAAGGTTGCGCTCGCCGGTGCCGGCGCGTTCGGCATCAAGCACCTGGACGCCATCAAACTGATCACCGGCGTGCAAGTTGTGTCGCTGATCAGCCGCGAACTCGACAAGACGCGCGAGACGGCGAAGAAATACGGCATCGAGCATGTCACGACGAACCTCGGCGACAGCCTGGCGTTGAAAGAGGTAGATGCGGTGATTCTGTGCACGCCCACGCAGATGCACGCCGAGCAGTCGCTGGCGTGCCTGAAGGCCGGCAAGCATGTGCAGGTGGAGATTCCGCTGGCCGACAGCCTGAAAGACGCTGAAGCCGTGGTCGCGCTGCAAAGGCAGACCGGGCTGGTGGCGATGTGCGGCCACACGCGCCGCTTCAACCCGAGCCACCAATGGGTGCGCAAGCGCATCGCGGCGCGCGAGTTCAACATTCAGCAGATGGACGTGCAGACCTTCTTCTTCCGCCGCAGCAACATGAACGCGCTGGGCCAGCCACGCTCGTGGACCGACCACTTGCTGTGGCACCACGCGGCGCACACGGTGGACCTGTTCGCGTACCAGACCGGCGGCGAGATCGTGCAGGCGAATGCCGTGCAGGGGCCGATTCACCCGACACTCGGCATCGCGATGGACATGAGCATTCAGTTGAAGAGCAGCAGCGGCGCGATCTGCACGCTTTCCTTGAGCTTCAACAACGACGGGCCGCTCGGCACGTTCTTCCGCTACATCGGCGACACGGGCACGTACATCGCACGCTATGACGACTTGTTCAACGGCAAGGACGAGAAGATCGACGTGTCGAAAGTCGACGTGTCGATGAACGGCATCGAGCTGCAAGACCGCGAGTTCTTCGCGGCGATCCGCGAAGGGCGCGAGCCGAATGCAAGCGTGGCGCAGGTGTTGCCTTGTTATCGCACATTGCACGGTTGGAGCAGCAATTGAACTCCGCTGGCTAGTTTCAGCAGCTTCTTTCAGCCATCGTAAGTCCGCTCATGCTTCCGCGCGGCAGGGCGGCGGCGGCGCCCCCGTTCTCCGGCCCACGCTCGCGGGGTAACACCGAGCAGCATGACGGCCATTCTCGTCATCACCGCCGGTGCCGTGGCAACGCTTGCGGGCCACCGCGAATGGGGCCTCCGCCCGCGGGCACCACCACCGCCCTGTGCTCCGAAGGTGATGCTCCACCTCGTTGACCGTCACCTTGGGTGCCAGGGCAGGTGGCTCGGGGTGCGTTCGCAGGCCCCATTCGCGGTGGCCCGCAAACGCATCCTTGGCTCCGACGGCGTTGACGCCTGGACGCACCCTGACCACGGCTGGTACCCCGCGAGCGTGGGCCGGAGAACGTACCCCGGGCCGTCTGCCCCCGCTCGGTGCAGGGGCACAGCTGGTCTAGGCGGCGCGTCGCGTGGACACCTCCACTTCGCGCCCGAGCCGCGCGCATTGCGCGATCGCCTCCAGCGTCGCCGCGATGTCCAGGCTGGCCTGCGCGGCGCGCTCGATCGCCGCCGTGTCGCGCCGCGCGACCACATCGCCGAACGCCTCGGCAGCGAAGAGAAAGCCGCTGCCCGCGCCGCTCGCAATGTCTTCAAACGGCACCGTGTTCGCAATGCCGCACCGCACGCGCAACTGGCTGGGCACGTAGCCGTACGCGCTTTCACCGGCGCGGGGGCTGGTGTGATTCAGGTATTCGGTTTCGCTTCGTAGCTCGCATGGTGGCGCGGGAGGCCTTGCGCCGCGGCGAATGCGCGCGCAGTCTCGGCGTTGCGGCTCGCCGCCGCGACGATGCGCACCGCCGGCGACGTCGCGACATCGCGAACGAACTGCCTGGCGATGTTGGCGCAACCGAGAATGCCGATGCGCAGCGGCGGGTTGGACAGCTTGTGGGTCGGCATGGACGCCCGCGCGGGCGACGCGGCCGGGAGTGGTGGCGCCGCCGATTCTGGCGCAACCGGCGCGTCACGTGGCGCCTACTTCGTGCCGCGGTTCTGCTTCATTTGCTCCAGCATCTCCTGCATTTTTTGCATCTGCTCCGGCGACGGCGCCTGCCCTTGGCGGCCGGCGCGGTCGGCACGTTGACCCGCGCCGAGGTTCATGCCGTCCATGCGCACCTCTCCAGGTTTCATGTCCACTGGGCAGGCACCCAGCCACTGACCCTGCAGGGTCATGCTGGCCTCGCTCCTGCCATGCAGCGGCGGGTCGAAGCGCACCTGGTTGGTCATGGTGTAGCGGCTGTTGAAGTCGCCAGTCCACTTCATCTTGCCTTCGCTTTTTCCGCGTTTGTTTTCGCAGGTGTATTCGGCTTCAAAGATGCCCGCACCCTGTTTGACGGCGCGCTGCTGGCAGCGCGAGTCCTGCCCGGCGTCGACGGCTTGGCGCTGCGCCTGCTCGTCGGTCTTTGCGTCGACGCAGTGGCGAGACTTCATCGTGCGGCCTGCGGCACCGGCCATCTCCGTCGTCACTTCCCACAGGCCCGCCTTGCGCTGCGGAAAGCGCTGCTCGGCCATGGCAAGTGTGGGCAACGCAGCGGCGATGAGGGCAAGAAGCGGAAGGGCGGATGGCAAGGTTCGCATGGTCAGACTCCGGGGCTTGAAGTGGGACTGCACCGCCAGGCAGCAAGGCAAGCGAGGCAGGCGGCGCCGATGATGCCCGCATCGAATCTCGCCGAATCCCGGCTCGCGCCGGGCAGCGGCGTTGCAGTGGCGGCCAGCGCGCAAGTTGTCACGAACTTCGACGATGCCGATCCGCGAGTCGGCGGCCCAAGGCGACCGCGCCAGTTACAACACCGGCCTGCGCTGCGTGGCAGCCGACAGGTCGCGAACGATCCCCCAACCTCGATGGAGAAAACTGCAATGCAAGCACTCAACCGAATCATGGTCGCCTTCGGAGCCGCCGCGTTGATCCCCCTGGCCCATGCCCAAGCGCCCGCGCTGAGCAAGCCTCAGGTCGGCACCGCGCAAGTGGGCACCATCGCGTCGAAAGACGGCAAGGATGGCGGCAAGGAGGCGGGTGGAAAGAAGAGCATGCTGATGGGCAAAGACGGCGGTCAGGAACCTGGCGGCAAGAAGAGCATGGTCATGAGCAAGGGCGGCCAAGAGCCCGGTGGAAAGAAGAGCATGGTGATGGGCAAGGACGGCCAGGAACCCGGCGGCAAGAAGAGCATGGTGATGGTCAAGGGCGGCCAGGAGCCGGGTGGAAAGAAGAGCATGCTGATGGGCAAGGACGGACAGGAGCCCGGCGGCAAGAAGGGCCAGCTCGGCGCGGCCAAAGACATGGGCGCCCTGAAGGCCGGCGCAATGGCCAAGCCCTGATACCGCGCTGAGGCGCCCCGCCGTACGCGGCGGGCCGATCGCCCGCCCTCCTCGCACCGGCTACAGTGGTGAGTAGCCACGAGGAGGACGGACGATGGTTTCCGCCGCGCACGAGTTTCAACTGCACATTCCCGACCACGCGATCGCCGACCTGCGCGAGCGCCTAGTCCGCACACGCTGGCCCGACCAGGCTCCCGGCGAGCCCTGGGCCTACGGCGCAGAAGTCGCCTACATGCGCCAACTGGTCGAATACTGGCATCGCCATTTCGACTGGCGCGCGCAGGAGGCGCGGCTCAATGCCTTCCCGCAATTCAAGGTGAAGCTGCACGGCATCGACCTGCACTTTCTGCATGTGCCAGGCAAGGGGCCGAAGCCCTATCCCTTGCTGCTGTCGCACGGCTGGCCGGGCTCGGTGTTCGAGTTTCTCGACATCATCCCCAGGCTCACCGACCCGGCGCGCTTCGGCGGCGACCCGGCCGACGCGTTCACCGTGATTGCCCCCTCACTGCCGGGTTATGGCCTGTCGTTCGCGCCGGGGCAGGAGCGCTTCAGCCTGGAGAAAATCGCCGACTGTTTTGCCGATCTGATGACGGGCGTGCTCGGCTACCCGCGCTTTGCCGCGCAGGGCGGCGACTGGGGTGCGTTCGTCACGTCGCGTCTGGGCGCCGTGCACGCCGACAAGCTGATCGGCATCCACCTCAACCTGCTCGCGCTGCGGCGCGACCCGAAGATGCTGGCGAACCCCACGCCGGACGAGCAGCGCTACATCGGCGAGCTCGAACACTGGCTCAAGGAAGACATGGGCTACCAGTGGATCCAGGGCACGCGGCCGCAGACGCTCGCGTTCGGCCTGAGCGATTCGCCCGCCGGCCTGGCGGCGTGGATCGTCGAGAAGTTCCGTGCCTGGTCCGACTGCGGCGGCGACGTGGAAAGCGTGTTCAGCAAAGACCATCTGCTCGCCAACATCGGCCTGTACTGGTTCACCGGCGCGATCGGCTCGTCGTTCTGGCCGTACTACGCGCGCATGCACGGCCCCTGGCCGATTCCCGAAGGCGGCGTGAACCTGCCCACCGGCTACGCCGCGTTCCCGCGCGAGATCCTGCGCCCGCCGCGATCTGCCGCGCAGCGCATGTACACCGACATCCGGCGCTGGAGCGTCATGCCCAAGGGCGGGCACTTCGCGGCGATGGAGCAGCCGCAAGCGCTGGCGCACGAGATCGTCGAGTTCTTCCGGCCATTGCGGCCGCAGTAGGGGCCGGGCCCCCGCGGCGAAACGGCGCCGCCGCGGGCGCGGACTGTGCCGCTCTAGGCCTTGCGCGTCTCGGCGTACGCGAGTCGGCGCGCGAGGTGCATTTTCAGGCGCTCCGCAGCACCCGGCATCGCCTTCTTCAAGGCGCGTTTGGCGCGGTGCACGTTGTCGCGCAGCCGGTGCAGCGTGGCACGGTTTCTCTCAGCCTTGATGGCAGCCATGTGGGTTCCTGGAGTGAGCGTGGAGACTACACGAGATTGCGCGGGCGCCCGCATGGGCTCAGGTGCTTTACGTTCGATCGCTATCCAACATCGAGCTCCGGATAGCGCCGAAAAATGCCCTGCTCGTTGAACGGTATCCGCCGCTCGCTGCGCAAATACGCCGCCACGCGGGGCAAGGCCGCAACCCGGTCATGCAACTCCACGACCGCGGGCGCCTTCGCGAGCGCCGCTTGCGCGGCGTTCGGGAATGCGTAGCGCAGGCCTTCAACCAGTTGGAACAACGACAGATCGGCGTAACTCAGCTTGCCGCCCACCAGGTGGCGCGGGCCCGCGGGGTTGCGCACGATGATGCTCTCGAACCATTGCAGGTACTTGGGAATCCGCACGCCGCAGAATTCCTTCGCGCGGCGCAGCGCCTCGGGCTTCTGGCTTTCGTAGTACAGACCAACGCCCACGGGGTGGTGCGTGTCGTGCGCTTCGCTCACCATGTCGGCGATGGTGAGCTGGATCTGCTGCGTCCAGGTCCGCACCGCCTCGCTGCGCGCCACCAGCCGCAAGGGCGGCCCCAGGTATTGCAGGATCAGCGCGGTCTGCGCCACCAGCACGTCGCCGTCTTTCAGATACGGCGGCGCGAACGGCGGATGCGTCTGCCGGGGATCGTGCATGCCACGCAGCATCGCCGGAACGCCCTGCCCCGCGGCTTCGCTGCCTCGCGCCACGTCGACGTAGGGTGCGCCTGCCGCCTCGAGCGCCAGCCGCACGAATTCGCCGCGGCCCTGGATCGTCGGCCAGTAGTGGAGTTCATACGTCATTCGCGCACTGTAGCTGGGCTCGGCTTTGGGTTAGGCTCGGCGCGTCGCAGCACATCGCTGCCGCTTGAACCACGAGGCCAGGCCCGCATGAACACACAAGCTCAACAACGCTCGATCCTCATCACCGGCGCCGCATCGGGCCTGGGCGCCGCCGCCGCGCGCCGCTTCATCGCCGAGGGTTGGCGGGTCGCGATCAACTACCTTGATGCGAGCCAGCTCCACGCGGCGACGACGCTGGCCGCGACGGCGGGGCCCGATCGGCGCGCGATCGCGATCGAAGGCGACGTGACGCGCGACGCCGACTGCGTGCGCCTGGTGCAGCAAAGCGTCGCCGCGTTCGGCCGCCTCGACGCGCTCGTGAACGCCGCGGGCATCAGCAAGATGGTGCCGCACGCCGACCTGCACGGCCTGTCGGCAGACGATTTCCAGCGCATCTACGCGGTGAACGCGATCGGCCCGTTCCAGATGATGCGCGCCGCGGCGCCGCACCTGAAGGCCACCGGCAACGGCGCGATCGTCAACATCGCGTCGCGCGCCGGCATCGCCGGCAGCGGCTCGTCGATCGCCTACGCCGCGTCGAAGGGCGCGCTGAACACGATGACGCTCTCGCTGGCGCGCGTGCTCGCGCCCGAAGTGCGTGTGAATTCGGTGTGCCCGGTGCTGGTGGAGGGTGGGTTCGTCGAGCGCCTCGCGCCCGAGTCATTCGCGCAGCGCCGCGCGCACCAGATCGCGGTGACACCGCTCAAGCGCATCGGCCACCCCGATGAGGTGGCCGAGACGATTCACTGGCTGATCACGAGCGCGTCGATGATGACGGGGGCGATCGTCGAGCTTGACTTCGGGATGCACTTGAATTCGGTGTGACCCTCAGCCCTACCCTCTCCCGCCCGCGTCAGCCGAAGGCTGGCGCCTTCGGGGTGCGGGAGAGGGAGTCAATCAAGGCTTCGCCGGCGCCGGCTCCCCCGCTGGCCCCCAGATCGACTCAGGCGCGGCACGCGGATCGCGCGCATCCCATCGGCCCTGCCCCACCTGGTGCAGAAACTCGTCGAGCAACTGGTTGAACGCCAACGGCTCCTCGAGGTTCACCGCATGGCCGGTCTTCGGCACGATGGCAAGGCCCGCCTTGCACACCGTGCGCTTGATCAGCAACGAAGGCTCCAGGCACGATTCGTCTTCGTCGCCGCACACCACGAGCACGGGGACGTCGATCGCCGCCATTCGATCGGTCAGCGCATACAGGCTCGGACGCCGGCCCTGATAGCCTTGCATCGTGTTCGCCGAACCTTCGGCCGAATGTTGCGCGAGCTGCGAGGCGTATTCGGCAAAGCCGCGCGGGTCCTTGTCCAGGTACTGCACCCGCGTCGGGCCGTGGCCGTAGCTTGCCGCCACGTGGGCCATGCCGTGGCGCTGGATCGTCTGCGCGAGTTCGATCGACTCTCGCTTGAAACGCTCGTGCACCGCGGGGTGCGCACCGGACCCGCAGCCTACCAGGGTCAGCGACAAGGCGCGCGCTTTCTGCTGCGACGCGCAGTAAGCCATGCCGAAGTGCAGCGTCGCAAACGCGCCCATCGAGCAGCCGACGATGTGTGCGCGCGCGATGCCCAGCGCGTCGAGCACGGCACGGATGTCGTCGCGCACACGGTCCTGCGAATACCGGTCCGGGCTCGACGGCACATCGGACGGCGGGTAGCCGCGCGCGCTGTACGCGATGCAGCGGTAACGCCGCGAGAAGTGGCGCAGCTGCGGCTCCCAGCTGCGGTGGTCACCCGCGAATTCGTGGACGAAGAGGAGCGGCGTGCCGCTGCCCGCTTCCTCGTAGTAGAGGTTCACAGCGTCGTCGGTACGGATCGTGGGCAAGGCGCTCTCCGAGGGGTGGTGCAAGGTGCGAATCAAGCAGTGCAGGACCGCAACTGCTTGCTGTAGCTCGAAGCCGTTTGTACCACCGCGGTCTGCGCGCTCGCATTCTTCGCCCGCGTGCCGCTCAGCAGCATCAGGCGCTCTTCGTATTTCTCGAAGAACGCCTGGAACATCTCGGCGCCGAGCGTGCCTACCGCGTGCAGCTCGTCGCTCTTGCGGTTCCATTGCAGCACGATCATCGCCAGCGGCTGCGGCGCCGGCCCGCTGATGACCTTGCCGCCCTGGGTGGGGTCGTAGCGCGAGTTGTCGCCGCAGCAGTGCACCACGTGCGCGGGCTCGTTCGCCTGGCCCTTGCGGATGTTGATGAAGCTGATCTCGGGCGTGGGGTACATCAGCTTGTGCGCGCAAATCGCCGAATACGCGACGATGTTGTGCGCCGCGCCAGTGCCGCGCAGCGACTGGTAGCGCTGCTGCTGCGCGTCGCTCAGCTCCACCGGCGCGGCGGCGCGCGGCAGGGCCATCAGGAACACCGGCGTCGCTTCGAAGGGATAGTTGAAGATGTACGGCTCGCCCGCCGCGAGCTGCGCCGCCTTGAACGGGCGGCCGGTCTTGTCGACGAGCAGGCTGCGACCGTGTTCGTGCACCGCGAGCGGCGCTTGCGCCTGCGCCAGCGTCACCGGGCCGCTCAGGCACGCGGCGCCCAGGCATGCGGCGAAGTGCAGCACGTCGCGCCTGTCGGGTTGTGCCGGGACGCCGCGCGGCCTGCGATGGTGGTGGATTCATGCGCCTCCCCGGTGTTGTTCCCACGGACAGCCGCAAAGCTAGCATGAAGGCCTGAATCGATCAACCGTGAACGCCCGCAGCCCAAGCCTGGACAATCGCGGATGCCTGACCAGAACCAATTCGACATCCCGCGCTCCTTCATCGATCTGTTCGTGCCGCCCGGCGCGATCAAACCGCGCGAGCCGCGCAGCGTGATCGCGCAGCGCTACGAGCTGTGCGAAGACATGGCGCAGATGCTCGTCGACGCGGCGCGGACCACCTTGTTCGACCTGGGCGTGGCCGAGTCCGACGTGCTGGAGCGTTTTCATCGCGGCTTGCTGGTCGAGGGCTCGGTCGTTGAGCCGGATGAAGCCGGCTGGGTCATCCGGCGCCTGGCCGAGCTGCTTGATTGGCCGGCGCTGCCGACGCACCCCACGGCGTGACCGTTGCGCGCCGCTCGCCCAGGCACCTGCGCGCAACGGCCTACTTGCGCCGATCCAGCAAGCGTTTGACCTTCGAACTCTGCGAAGTCAGCGTGTACTTGTCGAGCTCGCCCTTGCCCACCGGCGTGACCTGCACCTTCACGCCCAGCACTTCCTTCATGCGCCGCTCCAGCTCTTCGCGCAGCTGAATGCGGTTGGCGGCGGGGTCGGTGAACTTCGACCCACACGTCCATCTGGTCGGTGCCGGCCTCGCCGATGCGATCGACAAAGCAGAAGTATTCGCCGTTGGTGCGGGTGTCTTCCACGACCGCGGCACCGATCGCCTCGGGGAACACGTTCACGCCGCGCAGCTTCACCATGTTGTCGTTGCGGCCGAAGATCGCCTTCAGCCGGCGCATCCGGTTGCCGCAGGCGCACTGCCCGGTGTGCCAGCCGGCCCGCTGTGCGGCACCGTAAAGGGTTTCACTTCCTCGGCGCCGCGCCGCAGAGATCAACTCACCGCCAACGCGACCTTGCGCCGCGGCGGCGCGAACAGCTTGTCGATCGTCTCCAGCGCCGACGCATCGAGCGGCAGCGCCGCCGCCGCAAAGTTGTCGCGCAGGTGCTGCGCCTGCACCGCCTTCGGGATCGCGATCACGTCGCCGCGCGACACGAGCCAGGCGAGCGCCACTTGCGCGGGAGTCGCGTGCAGCGCTTCGGCGAGCGGGCGCAGCGCGGCGGATTTGGCGAGCGTGCCCTGGTCGATCGGGCAATAGGCCATCGTCGGCACCTGGTGCTCGCGTTGCCACGGCAGCAGATCGAACTCGATGCCGCGTTTGGCCATCGAGTAGTACACCTGGTTCGCGGCGCATGCGCTGCCCTGCTTCAATGACCAGAGCGCGGCCATCTCGTCGGTGTCGAAGTTGCTCACGCCCCAATCGCGAATCCGCCCCTGCGCGCGCAGGGTTTCAAACGCGGCCACGGTGTCGGCCAGCGGGTGCGAGCCCGGCCAGTGCAGCAGGTACAGGTCGATGTACGTGAGGCCCAGGCGCTTCAGGCTGCGCTCGCACGCCGCGACCGTGCCGGTACGGCTCGCGTTGTGTGGGTAGACCTTGCTGACGATGAACAGTTGCTCGCGGTTCACCTCGCCGGCGCGCAGCGCGTCATTCACTGCCGTGCCGAGCACCGTTTCGGCGCCGCCATCGCCGTACATCTCGGCGGTGTCGAACAGGCGGTAGCCCAGTTCGATGGCGCTGCGCACCGCGGCAATTTCCGCAGGCTTCGAACGCGCCGCCTCGCCCATGTGCCAGGTGCCCAGGCCGAGGGCGGGAACGGGTTTTCCGTGGGTCAAGGTGACGGTCTTCATGCGCCCTCGCTCGCTTTGACAGGGGCCGGCCCACGCCGGCGACGCCAAGCATAGCTGTGCGGCCCAGTCGCACCCGCACCCGCGACCCCTCGCGGCGATAAGCAGACACGATGACCCCCGGCTCCAATTTCTTGTTAGACGCCGCAGCAGCGATGCAGCAGACTTGCATCACTTTCATCCGCACCGGCGGTGCCACCCGATGACCAGCCTTCCCTTCGCAGCCGCCGGCCAACTGTCGGTCTGGACCGACGTCGATCCGGCGCACGAACTCGATTTCAACCGCTGGTACGACCGCGAACACATGCAAGAGCGCATGGCGATCCCCGGCTTTCGCCGGGCGCGGCGCTTCCGCGCCCTCGTCAGTTGCCCGCGACCATACCTGGCGCTGTACGACACCGACAGCATCGAGGTCTTCCGCAGCCCGGCCTACCAAGCCGCGTTCACGCACCAGACCGAGTGGTCGCTGCGAAACTTCGCCCGCATGCGCGAGACGCAGCGGCGCGTGGGCGAGCTGGTCGTCGACGTGGGCGATGCCGAGGGCGGCGCCTTGGCACTGTTCGTGGTGCACGCCGGCAGCTGGCAGCCGGGAACGATCGCCCATCATTTCAAGACCTCCGCCGAACGCGACCATGTGGTGCGCGCAAGTCTGCTGCGCACCGATGTCGGGTTGTCGACTCCGCTGACGGCTGGCGCGCCGCCGGCCGCCGCCGACGCGGTGGCGATGGTCGAAGCGAGCAGCGCCGACGCGGCCTTCGAAGCCGCCAAGGCGGTGGCCGGCCACTTGTCGGCCGAGGCCAGCGGCGACGTGGTCGTGTTTCAGCTGATGTCGAGGTTCGACGCCTGAAGTCAACTTGCGCCAATCTGTCAGCAGAGCTCTGGCTGCATTCGGCCCATTGCTGACCTTTGAGCGTGCGCTATAAGCGCCCACGTGTCGGCTTGGCGCGGCAGGCGCTGCGCGCTGGGGCCCGCAGGGGGCGATTTCTGTGACGGCGAGGAGCGCAGCCCTTGGGTCGGCGCGCGCCAGCGCTCATCCACATCTGACTCGCCGCGCATGTTTGAGCGTAGCGAACGAAGTGAGCGCAGCGAGTTCGCGGCGCGACCCAAGGGCGAGCACCACAGCGGAGTCGGCGCGCAGCGCCGACCGTCACAGCATGAGCCCCCTGCGGGCCCCAGCGCGCAGTGCCTGCCGCGCCGCACCGACGAATGGGCGCATAGCGGACGCTCAAAGGTCAGCAATGGGCCGAAAGCAACCCTTCATGACGCATGGCGTTTCGCGAGTCGCGGGTCGTGCGAAGCTCAGCGGAGTCGTTGATGTGAGGCGTGCGCCCGCCACCCGCCGCTGCTACAGCTTCGGCGCCCGCGTATGAAACTGCGTGACCGACTGGAACGCGTGACCTATACGAAACAGCCCCGCTTCGTCAAACGGCCGCCCGATGATCTGCATTCCAATCGGCATGCCTTCCCCGTCAAAACCGCAAGGCACGTTCAATGACGGCAGGCCCGTCAGGCTGGGCACGCCGGTGAACTGCATGATCGCCGAGAGCATGTCTTCCTCGACGCCGCCCTCGATCACCACCGTCGTCGCGCCGAGCTTGGTCGCGGTGAAGGGCAGCGTGGGGCACACGAACACGTCGACCTTGCGAAACGCCGCCAGGAATTCGTTGCGCAGCAGCGTGCGGTAGCGCTGCGCTTGCAGGTAGTGCGTGGCCAGCAGCAGCTCGCCCAC
Source organism: uncultured beta proteobacterium (assembly GCA_963791595.1). Classification (GTDB taxonomy): domain Bacteria; phylum Pseudomonadota; class Gammaproteobacteria; order Burkholderiales; family Burkholderiaceae_C; genus JAEMQF01. The sequence continues at coordinate 16,504 of CAWBTF010000026.1, forward strand.
TTCGAGCAGCGCGCGCACGTCTTCGCCATAGTCTTGCGGGCGTTCGCGCAGCCAGCGCTGGTGGTAGGTGCTGGGCTCGGCGAAAAAGTACCCCGGCACGACGCCGATGCGCAGGCCGCGAACGCCGTCGTTCAGGCCGGCCAGATAGTCGGGGCAGGCGCGTGCGGCGCTCGCCGGGTCGTGGTTGTCGTGGCCCGCCATCACGCCGAACATCAGCGCGCAGTCGTGCACCGTGCGCGTCATCGGGCCGGCGGTGTCCATGCTCCAAGCCAGTGGAATGATCTCGACCTCGCGCGAGCGCACCTTGTCCGCAGCCTGCGCGAGGCTGAGCTCGAGCAACTGCGCGTCCCCGCTCATGAGACTTCGTCTCCCGCCTCCGGAGCGTGCGTGAACTGGACCGCGGGCAGCAGGTCTTGGTGCGCCGCCGCGCTCATCTTGCGGCTCAGCTCGTCGGCCGCCGGGGCCCAGGCGTCGAGGATCGAAGCGACGATGCCCTCGCGCGCCGGGGGCAACGGCAGCGCGGCGTAACGGGCGAGCGCGCGAACCCGCGCTGTGCCGGTGAAGTCCGGGTCCGCCATGGCTGTGACCTCGCGCTTCCTAGAGTTGCACGCCCTTCGTCAACGCGCCGTCGACGACCAGGTTCGTGCCGGTGATGAAGCTCGCCGCGGGGCTGGCGAGGAACACGGCCGCGTTGGCCATTTCCTGCGGCGTTCCCATGCGCCCGGTCGGGTTCATCCCGAGCGCCATCTTGTACAGCGCCGGGTTGCCGGTTTCGATCTGGTTCCACACGCCGCCCGGGAAATAGGTGTTGCCGGGCGACACGGTGTTGGCGCGGATCTTCTTGCCCGCCAGGTGGTACGCCAGGCCCTGCGTGTAATGCACGATCGCCGCCTTGAACGCGCCGTAGGGGCCCGAGGCGAAATCGATCTCGCGCCCCGAGACGCTGGAGATCGTGACGATCGCCGCGTGCTGGCTCTTCTTGAGACGCGGCATCGCCGCTTCGACGAGGCGCACCGTGCCCATCATGTCGACCTGGAAGCCGCGCTCCCAGTTCTCTTCGGTGGGTGGAATCGCCAGGGCGCTGACGTTGGCCACGACGATGTCGATGCCGCCCAGCGCATCGGCCGACGCGTCGACCCAAGCTTTCAGCGCCTTCGCGTCGCCCACGTCCGCCGCCGATCCGTAGGCATTCACGCCCAGCGCCTTGAGTGCGGCAACGCTTTGCTTCACCTCATCAGCGTGGCGCGAACAGATCGCCACGTTCACGCCTTCGCGCGCGAGCGTCGTCGCGATCGCGCCGCCGATGCCCTTGGTGCCGCCGGTGACCAGCGCCTTCAAACCCTTCAGTCCAAGATCCATGGAAGTCTCCTCGGTTGAACGTTCAAGGTGCGAGATAGTTCTTCGTGATGCCCGCACCGACGGTGTACTTCGGGTCGACGAAGTTGCCCAGGCGCACCCGGCCGCATTGGCTGAGCATCATATAGGCGTCCCATTTGTCGAAGCCGTATTCGGCCTCCATCCACAGCACCAGTTCCTTGTACGCGATGCGCGTCGCATCTTCCAGCGGCCGGGTGCTGCCGATCGCCATGATCATCTCTTCGGTCTCCAGGCGCGGCCACTCGATGGCCCAGCCTTTGATCAGGTCGACCTGGATCGTCGTCACGCTCTGGTACTCCACCGCGACGCCGCAGACCTCGCCGTCGCCCTGGCAGGCGTGCGCGTCGCCGATGAAGATTCGCGCGCCCTTGGTGCGCACCGGCAGGTAAGTGATGCTGCCCGGGCCCATGTCGGGCAGGTCCATGTTGCCGCCGTGCTGGTCGGGCGTGAGGCTGTTGATCGAATCGATCTGCGGCGAGCAGCTCAGCGTGCCGATGTGCGGCTTGTACGGCAAGGTGACGCGCTTGCTCCAGTAGACGCCGTCTTCGTCGACGTCGACCTTGCGCACGATCTCGGGCAGCGAGTCGGCGAGCAGCGCCGTGAACATGGTGCCGCTGAGCGCGCCGAACTGCGGAATCATCGCGCACGTGCCGCGCGGATTCGGCCCGCGCGGCGCCATCGATTCGATGTAGACCGCGATCGCGTCGCCGGGCTCGGCGCCCTCCACCATGATCGGGCCGTTCTGCGGGTTCACGAAGGGCATGGTCAGCACCTTGGACGGCAAATCCTGCGGCGTCTTCACCTTGCCGTCGAACGCGTCGCGCGTGTCCACGACGATGCGGTCGCCCGGCTTCACGCTGAGCACGGGCTTCGAGTACGGGCCGATCGTGTAGTGGAACGTGCCCTGCAGCGCTTCGGTGAGCGCGTGCGTGACGGGTTGGCGACCCTGCGCGACGCCGCGCGTGCGCATGATCGATGAATCGAGCCAGTTCATGGGTTGTCTCCTTGGGGCTATGGGTGTTCAGATCAACAGGCGCCGGCCGGCCGGTGGCCCCGCTGACTGCTAGAACTCTACCGGCTTGCCGAACCGTGCGTGGCGCCGGCCCTCGGGTGCCCCGCGCCTTCACTCACATCGGCAATGAGGCACCGGCAACGCGCGCCTGCGCGACGACCCGGTTCTCGTAATCCGGCGCGAGCGCCTTCGCCGGATGCGACGCGGTCAACTGGCCGATGAAGGGAGGATGCACCGAGTAGCCGAGCAGCTCCTGCAGCCGAGCCGGCATCGCGCGCGCCACCTCGACCGGCACGCCGAGAATGAAGTTCTCTTGCGGGCGCGCCCAGGGCTGGCAGTACTGGTTCGAAAACGCCAGCCGTGCGGCCTGGCTTCGGTTTGCGCCGCCGCCGTGAACCAGCGTGCCGGCAAACACCAGGCAGGCGCCGGCCGGAATCAGCGCTGGAAGGCACTGCGCCTCGAGCGCCGCGGCGCGGCTCGGGCCTGACAGTTGCGCGGCACTGGCCAGGCCGGCGAGCTGCGCGTCGCTCCAGAGGTGGCTGCCCGGCAGCAGGCGCGTCGCGCCGTTGTCCGCGGTGAAGGCGTCGACGGCGACGATCGTCGACAGCGAAACCATCGCGCGCGGGCGCGGCAGGTGGTGGAACGAATCGTCGTAGTGCAAAGGCTGCGCGGCCTCGCCGGGGCCGATGCGGATCGCCTGCGACGCGGTGAGCAGGTAGTTGGGCAGCAGACAGCGGTCGCACAGCGCGAGGATGCGCGCATCGAGCACGATGTCCCAGAACACCCGGGCCCGCGCAACCAGCGTGTAGACGCGTTCCGTGGCCTGTCCTTCGAAGCGGTTGCGCCCGACGTGCGACCCGAGGTACGGCGCAAGGCTGGCGCGCACCTCGGCCAGAACCCGCGGCGAGAGGAAATCCTCGATCACGGTGTAGCCCCGCATCGCCAGGGCAGCAGCGTGGGTATCGAGGTCAGTGGTCATTCGGGCAAGAGCGATGCTGCACTGGATCCCTGGATCTTAGCGGCAGGGCCGCGCACGCTGAAGCACGCCAACACCGCGGCGCGCGGGGCACCCCGGGCGCTGCGAGCACACCTGCCGCGCCGAATGCCATACTCGTGTGCGACTCGATGCACGCAGCGCCCATGACACTGAATTATCGTCGGCCAAGCGGCTCATCCACAACCCGTTTCGCGCTCGCGGCAGTCTCGCCTGCGCCGCACTCACCGGCTGCAAGCCCCAGGCGGAGAGCTCGTGGTCAGGCTATGCCGAAGGCGAATACGTCTACGTCGCGGCGCCCTTTCGCGGGCCGGCTGGTGGCGCTGGCGGCGCAGCGCGGGGAGTCGGTCGCGCGCGGCGCTGCATTGTTCACGCTCGACGCCGACAGCGAACGTGCCGCGCGCGAAGAAGCCGCGGCGCGGGTGGTGAGCGCCAGGGCGCAGGCCGCGAACACCGGAAAAGGCCGGCGCGGCGATGAGATTGCGGTGACGCAGGCGCAGCTCGACCAAGCGCGCGCGCAGGCCGCGCTGGCGGCGAGCGAACTCGCGCGCCAGCAGCAGCTGTTCGCGCAAGGTTTCGTGTCGGACTCGCGCGTCGACGATGCGCGCTCCGCCGCACAGTCGGCGCAGGCGCATGTCGACGAGTTGAGCGCGGCCTTGCGCGTCGCGCAGTTGCCGGCGCGCAGCGACGAACGCCGCGCCGCGCTCGCCACGGCCAGCGCCGCCGAACAGGCCTTGCAACAGGCGCGCTGGCGCGAGCAGCAAAAACAGCAGAGCGCGCCGGCTGACGCGCGCGTCACGGAAACTTTCTTTCGAGTCGGCGAATGGGTAGGCGCCGGGCAACCGGTGCTCGCGCTGCTGCCGCCGGGCGCGGTCAAGGCACGCTTCTTCGTTCCCGAGGCTGAGCTGGCCGGCATCGCCGTCGGACAGCCGGTGCAGATTCAGTGCAGTGGCTGCGGCGAGCCGATTCCCGCGCGAATCGACTTCATCGCGGCGCAGCCCGAGTACACGCCGCCGGTGATCTACTCGAACGCACAGCGCTCGCGCCTCGTGTTCATGGTCGAGGCGCGGCCCGCACCTCCGCACGGCCTGCGCCTGAAGCCCGGGCAACCGGTGGACGTGCGGCGCGTCGCGGCTGCGTCACCACGAGGTTAGCGTGGAGCCGCCGCACCACCCTCACCCCGACCCTCTCCCGCACCCCGAAGGCGCCAGCCTTCGGCTGACGCGGGCGGGAGAGGGAGACACGCCTGACAGCGCATGGGCGATCGACGTTCGCGGCCTCACGAAACGCTACGGCGGTCGGGCCGTCGTCGACGACGTGGCGCTGCGCGTTCGCCCGGGGCGAATCTGCGGCTTTCTAGGCCCCAACGGAAGCGGCAAGACGACGACGATGCGGATGCTATGTGGCCTGCTCGAACCCGATGCTGGAGAAGGCCATTGCCTGGGCCTGCCGCTGGGAACGCACAGCGACGAGATCCGGCGCCAGGTGGGTTACATGACGCAGAAGTTCGGCCTGTACGAGGACCTCTCGATCCGCGAGAACCTCGATTTCGTCGCGCGCCTGTATGAACTGCCTCAACGCCGCGCTGCAGTGGACCGCACGCTCCAACGGCTGGGTCTGACGCAGCGCCAGAAGCAACTCGCCGGGTCGCTCTCCGGCGGCTGGAAGCAGCGCCTCGCGCTCGCCGCGTGCCTGATGCACGAGCCGCGCCTGTTGTTGCTGGACGAGCCCACCGCCGGCGTCGACCCGAAAGCGCGGCGCGACTTCTGGGACCAGATCCACGCGCTCGCGGCGCAAGGCGTCACCGTACTCGTCTCCACGCACTACATGGACGAAGCCGAGCGCTGCCACGAGCTGATCTACATCGCCTACGGCAAGCTGCTCGCGCGCGGCACCGAGCGCGAGATCATCGCCGACGCGCACCTGCACGTCTGGGCGGTTCAGGGCAGCGACCTGCACGCGCTGTTCGGGCCGCTGAAAGCTGCGCCGGGCGTGTTGAGCGTCGCGGCGTTCGGCAATGCGCTGCACGTCGCCGCCCAGGATGAAGCGCTGCTCGACGCGGCGACCGCGCCGTGGCGTGCCAACGCCGGATTCACGTGGACACGCACGCAGGCGAACCTCGAAGACGTGTTCATCAGCCTGATCGCCGGCGCGAAAGACAACTACGTTGCCGCCGGAGCCGCGCGATGAAGGCGTTTTCGGTGCAGCGCGTGCTCGCCGTGTTCATCAAGGAATTCCAGCAGATGCTGCGCGACCGCATGACGTTCGCGATGGCGATCGGCGTTCCGGTGCTGCAACTCGTGCTGTTCGGCTACGCGATCAACACCGACCCGAAAGGCCTGCCCACGGCGATCGTCGCCAACGACACCGGGCCGCTCGCCCGCAGCCTGTCGGCTGCGCTGCAGAACACCGGCTACTTCCGGGTGACTCACCTGGTGGCGAGCGAAACCCAGGCCGAGGCGCTGGTTGAAGACGGCGACGTGCAGTTCATGGTCGTGATCCCGAGCGACTTCACGCGGCGCGTGATCCGCGGCGAGAAGCCCTCGGTGCTGGTCGCGGTGGACGCGACCGACCCTTCGGCCTCGGGCAACGCGATCGCCGCGCTCGCGCAAGTGGTCGACGCTGCGCTCGCGCGCGACCTGACCGGGCCGCTGCAAACGCTCTCGCGCGGCGCTGCGCCCTACGAGCTGCGCGTGCACCGCCGCTACAACCCGGAGGGGCTGTCGCGCTACAACATCGTTCCCGGTCTCATCGGCACGATCCTGACAATGACGATGGTGATGCTCACCGGCCTGGCGATGACTCGCGAGCGCGAGCGCGGCACGATGGAAAACCTGCTCGCCACTCCCGTGCGGCCGTTCGAGGTGATGCTCGGCAAGATCTTGCCCTACGTCGTGATCGGCTACATCCAGCTGAGCGTGATCCTCGCCGCGGCGTGGCTGCTGTTCGAGGTGCCGATGGTGGGCAGCGTGGCGCTGCTGCTGGCGATGATCGGCCTGTTCATGCTTGCCAACCTGGCGATCGGCTTCACCTTCAGCACGCTCGCGCGCAACCAGTTGCAGGCGATGCAGATGACTTTTTTCTTCTTTCTGCCATCGATGCTGTTGTCGGGCTTCATGTTCCCGTTTCGCGGCATGCCGCTCTGGGCGCAGAACCTGGGCGAGGTGCTGCCGCTGACGCACTTCCTGCGCATCGTGCGCGGCATCATGCTGAAGGGCAATTCGCTGCTTCAGGTGCTGCCCGAGCTGTGGCCGATGCTGGCGTTTCTGTTCGTTGCGGGGGCATTGGCGTTGGCGAGGTACCGGCGCACGCTCGATTGAGCCTGAGAGTTTTTCGTTCTTGCTCCCTCTCCCTTTGGGACAGGGTTGGGGTGAGGGTCAGCGCACGGAATCCGGGAACTATCCGTAGTTCTCGATCCATTCGATGCCCTGGGCGCACGCGGCATCGAGGGCGCTCTCTTCGGTCGAGTAGTCGCCACGCGCGATTGCGATGTTTCGGGGCCGGCTCGGCCAGATCTGCTTCGAGACGACGATGCTCGGCACGAACTTGCCGCCATCGACGGCAGTTGCGGCACAGACCAGCTCGTAGTCCTTGTGCCGGAAAGTCCTGTTGACACCCATCGCCGCGGCTGCCCCCTGACCCATCAGTGCCTCGCGGGAACCGGCAGGTCGCGTTCGCGCAGCATCACCGGCTCGATCGACCCGCCCGCGACCCTGCGCCGCACGGTCGCGTCGATGACTTCGCGGTTCGCGAGGTACGCCGCCAGCGCGCCGGCAGCGGTGGTCTCGCCGCGAAAGCTGTAGTGCAAGGTCATCTTGCCGATGGAGGCACCGACGACACTGCCGTCGTCGCAAGCCACCCAGAACCGAACCGCCTCGGAATCGTCATGGTAGAACGCTGGCGGCGTGGCGGTGAGGATGGTGGACATGTTCGCGATCATGCGCCCTTCGCGAATGACCCTACCGTGCGCTGGCGCAAGCTAAAGCTGAAAACCCAGCCACAGCACCAACCCATCAACCAGGTCGCCCCACAGGCCGGGGCGTGGCGGCAAGTGGCGCGCTGCCTGGCTGCGTTCGGATTCGAACCACGCCGCGCAGGCGCTCACGGCGTCCGGCTCCTGGAACCCGAACATCAGTTCGTAGTTGAGGAACAGGCTGCGGCTGTCGAGATTGGCCGAACCGGTGTAGGCCACCACGTCGTCGATCACCGCGAGCTTGGCGTGCTGCATGTGCGGCGTGAGCCAGACCCGTCCGCCCGCCTGCGCCAGTGCGCGCAGCGCGCGGCGCCGGGCCAAGTCTGACATGCGGTGGTTGGAGCGCTTCGGCAGCAGCAGGTCGACGTCGACACCGCGCCGCGCCGCGAGGCACAGCGCCGTCAGCAGCGCGGGATCGGGAACGAAGTACGGGCTCACCAATTGCAGGCGGCGCCCTGCCCGGTAAGCGGCGCTGATGAGCAGCGCGTGCACGGTATCGTCCACCTGGTCCGGGCCCGACGCGACGAGCTGGGCCCACGGCGCGGCTGCATCGGGCGGGTCGGCCGGCGCCGGCAGCGCCGCACTGGCTGCCGGCGCCTTGCGGCCGTTCGCAAACGCCCAATCGCGCTCGAACAGCGCGGCCGCTTGCAGCACCAGCTCGCCACGCAGATCGAAACTCAGGTCGTGCCACGCCGGCTCGTGCGCCGCGCCTTCGAAGTACACGCCGGCGAGGTTGCGCCCGCCGCACCACAGGCGCCGGCTCGCCTGCGCGGCGTCGGCGATCAGCAGCTTGCGGTGGTTGCGCAGGTTGGTGCGGCCCTTCAGCGGCGAGTGCAAGGGCGGGACGAACAGCGTCAGCTCGACACCCGCTGCGGCGAGCGGCTTCAGGTCGGGCCGGCCGCCGATCCAGCGCCCCACGCCGTCGAGCATCACGCGCACGCGCACGCCGGCGCGCGCCTTCGCCGCCAGGCGCTCGACAATCTTCGCGCCCAGATCGTCGTTGCCGAGGATGAAGGTGCAGACGTCAATCGTTTGCGCGGCACCATCGATCGTTTGCCAGAGGGCCGCGAGCGCTTCGCCGCCGTCGGCGTGCAAGTGCAGCGAGTCGTACGGCGCAGGCTCGGGCTGGCCGAGCGCCACCGCGGTGCGTGCCGGCCACGAGCGCGCCGTGGTCGGCACGAGCGGCGCCGCGGCGCCGCTGCCGCGCGGGCGCGCCAGCTTGCGCGAGCCGAAGCTCAAGAACATCGGCAGTGCGAGGTAAGGCATCAGCAGGATGAACAGCACCCAGGCGATCGCCGCGCTCGGGTGGCGGCGCTGTTGCAGCAGGCGCGACGTGATGATGTACAGCAGCACCGCGAGCACGGTCACGAGGCCGTGCAGCGTGAGCCAGTAGGCGGTGCTGAGGCCGGGAAACATGGACGTCCCCTAAGCCGAAGCTTGCAGCAACCCCCGCGTCTCGATGAACCGCACCACCTGCGCCAAGCCCTCGTTGGTGCGCAGGTTCGTCATCACATAGGGCCGCGTACTTGCGTGCAGCGGGCGCATGCGCTTCGTGTCGGCTTCCATCACGGCGAGGTCGGCGCCGACATGCGGCGCAAGGTCGGTTTTGTTGATCACGAACAGGTCGCTCTTCGTGATGCCCGGGCCGCCCTTGCGCGGGATTTTTTCGCCGCCGGCGACGTCGATCACGTAGAGCGTCAGGTCCGACAGCTCGGGGCTGAACGTCGCCGCGAGGTTGTCGCCGCCCGATTCGATGAACACGATGTCGGCGTTCGGGAACTTCTCCAGCATGCGGTCCACCGCTTCGAGGTTGATGCTCGCGTCTTCGCGGATCGCCGTGTGCGGGCAGCCGCCGGTTTCCACGCCCATGATGCGCTCCGGCGCCAGCGCGCCGGCCACGGTGAGCAGGCGCTGGTCTTCCTTGGTGTAGATGTCGTTCGTGACGACGACCAGGTCCCAGCGCTCGCGCATCGCTTTGCAGAGTTTTTCGACGAGCGTCGTCTTGCCGGAACCGACCGGGCCGCCGACGCCCACGCGCAGCGGCGGCAGCTTCTTGCTGCGGTTGGCGATGTGGTGCAGCGGTGTGCTCATGAGCGGAACAGCCTAGAGTATTGGGTTTCGTGTTGCGACGAGAAAACAGCGAGCATCGGCGTGAACGCTTGGCGTTCGTCATCGGGCAGCGCAAGCGCGGCTTCAACCACCTGCGGCAACTCGGCAGCGAGCGCGCGCAGCACGCGCTGCCCCGCGCTCTGGCCGAGCGGCACGGCTTTCAGCGCGGCCTGCACCATGTTCTCGGCCCAGCCGAAGCCGAATGCGAGCAAAGCGTCGCGCGCATTTGCGCCGCTGTGCGCGGCGGCGAGCGCGAAGGCGATCGGCCAGGCCGGCGCGGGCTCGAGTTGCGCGAGTGTCGCCAGGCGCGCGTCGCCCGGTGCCTGCTGTTTCAGCCAGTCGTGCATCGAGCGGCCCATTTGCGCCGTCTGGCGCCGCAGCTCGTTGGTCTCGCGCGTCGCGAAGATCCAGGCGTTGAGTTGCGACGATTCGCGCGGTGTCGTGCTCGGCCCAGGCGCCGATCGCCTGCGCGAGCAGCGGCAGTTCGCTGCGGCCAAGGGCGAGATGGAGTTGATCGAGCAGCCACGCCGAAGCGCTGGCGTCATCGCGAACGCTGGCCCGATTCGATCGCCGCTTCCAGCCCTTCCGAATAGCTGAAACCGCCGACCGGCAGCGCGGGTGAGGCGAGCCACAGCAGTTGCAGCAGCGACGAAGGGGCGATCGACATCAATGGTCGTGTTGGTGACCGCCGTGGTGATCGTGGCCGCAGCCCGGGCCGTGTTGGTGCGTCGGCTGGGCTGACGGGGTGGTGCCGGCGTGGTCGTGCGCATGGGCGTGCGCGTGGTCGTGGCCGTGCCCGTGATCATGCCCATGGTCGTGAGCGCTGTGGCCCGTGTGTGCGCCATGCGCATGCGCGGCGCCGGCTTGCGCATAGGCCCCGCCCTCGGGCTCGAACGGCGCATTCACTTCAGTGACGATCAAGTGCATCGCGCGCAGCATGTCGGCGAGCACCGGGTCGGGCTCGATCTGCAAATGCGCCGCCTGAACTTCGAGCGACACATGCCGGTTGCCCAGGTGGTACGCGGCGCGCGGCAGATCCAGCGGCGTGCCGTGTTCGGTGCACGCGGCGATGCGCAGCACCGGCTGCGGCGCGGCGATCACGCGCAGCACCCCGCCGTCTTCGGCCACCAGCACGTCGCCGCCGCGCAGCACCTGGCCGCGCGCCAGGAACACGCCGATGTGGCGGCCGGTGCTGTCCTTCGCGTCGAACCGGCTCTTGCTGCGCGTGTCCCAATCGAGCTCGACGCTCGCGGCACGCCGCACCAGCGCGGCAGCCAGACCACGGCCTTGGGGAAGGAGTTTGTTGACGTGCAGCATGGCGCTTGCGCAGAGGGTGGAATCGCCTTAGTATAACAATCGTTATAACTTGCCTGGAAGCACCATGACCGCACTCAAGCTCACCCAGATCGGCAACTCGGTCGGCGTGATCCTGCCCAAGGAAGTGCTGGCGCGCTTGAAAGTGGAAAAGGGCGACACGTTGTACGTGACCGAAGCGGCCAATGGCGTGATGTTGACACCGTACGACCCGACACTCGAAGACCAGATCGAAGCCGGCCGCGAGTTCATGCGCGAGTACCGCGACACCTTCCACCAGCTCGCGAAGTGAACGCCAGGCGCAAGGCGGGAAACGGCCGCAAGGGCAGTGACCCGCCGGCCACCGCCCCGACCCAATGGCGCTGGATCGATCGGCGCGCATTGGATCTGCTGCACGACGAGAGCCTGGCCACTCACGGTGGTGCGAGTGGCCTGCGCGACGAAGGCCTGCTCGAATCCGCGCTCGCGCGGCCGCTGAATCTCGCCGCCTACGGCAGCCCTGAAGTCTGGGATCTGGCCGCAGCGTATGGCGTGGGCCTGGCGAAGAACCACGCGTTTGTCGACGGCAACAAGCGCGCCGCGTTCCTCGCCGTCGGTCTGTTTCTGGTCCTCAACGGTTACCGCCTGACGGCCTCGCAGGCCGATGCCACCTTGACCATGCTCGCCGTCGCCTCCGGACAGATGGACGAAACCACCTTCGCGCGCTGGCTGCGCGAACACACTCAGAAGAGAAAGTAGCGCTGCGCCATCGGCAGCACCGTGGCGGGCTCGCAGGTGAGCAGTTGGCCGTCGGCGCGCACCTCGTAGGTCTGCGCGTCGATCTGCATTTTCGGCAGATAGGCGTTGTGCACCATGTCAGTCTTCTTCACGCTGCGGCACGCCTTCACCGCCGCCAGCGGCTTCTGCAATCCGTAGCCCTTGGCCACACCGGAAGCGAGCGCGGCCTGGCTGACGAAGCTGAGTGACGATCGCGTGAGCGCGCCGCCGAACGCGCCGAACATCGGCCGGTAATGCACCGGCTGCGGCGTCGGGATGCTGGCATTCGCGTCGCCCATCGCCGCGGCAGCGATGAAGCCACCCTTCATCACGAGGCTCGGCTTGACGCCGAAAAACGCCGGGCGCCAGAACACCAGATCGGCCCACTTGCCGACCTCGAGGCTGCCGACTTCGTGCGCGATGCCGTTGGCGATGGCCGGGTTGATCGTGTACTTGGCGATGTAGCGCTTGACGCGGATGTTGTCGTTGCGCGCGCTGTCGCCGGCCAGCGCGCCGCGCTGCAGCTTCATCTTGTGCGCGGTCTGCCAGGTGCGGATCGGCACCTCGCCCACGCGACCCATCGCCTGGCTGTCGCTGCTCATCATGCTGATCGCGCCGAGGTCGTGCAGCACATCCTCGGCGGCGATCGTCTCGCGCCGGATCCGGCTCTCCGCGAATGCCAGGTCTTCGGCGATCGACGCATCGAGGTGGTGGCACACCATCAGCATGTCGAGGTGCTCGTCGACCGTGTTCACGGTGAAGGGCATCGTCGGATTCGTCGACGAGGGCAGGAAGTTCGCTTCGCCGACCACGCGCAGGATGTCCGGCGCGTGGCCGCCGCCGGCGCCCTCGGTGTGGAAGGCGCACAGCGTGCGCCCGCGCGTGGCGGCGATGGTGTCTTCGACGAAGCCGCTCTCGTTGATCGTGTCACTGTGGATCGACACCTGAACGTCGGTTTGATCCGCCACCGCCAGGCACTGGTCGATCGCCGAGGGCGTGGTGCCCCAGTCCTCGTGCAGCTTCAGGCCGATCGCACCGGCCTCGACCTGCTGACGCAAGGCCTCGGGCCGGCTCGCGTTGCCTTTGCCGAGGAAGCCGAGGTTCATCGGGAAGGCGTCGGCCGCGTGCAGCATCATCGCGATGTTGTGCGGGCCAGGCGTCGAGGTGGTCGCGAGCGTGCCGGTGGCCGGGCCGGTGCCGCCGCCGAGCATCGTCGTCACGCCCGACGTGAGCGCCTCCTCGATCTGCTGCGGGCAGATGAAGTGGATGTGGCTGTCGATGCCGCCCGCGGTGACGATCAGGCCTTCGGCGGCGATGATTTCAGTGCCCGGGCCGATGACGATGTCCACGCCGGGCATCACATCCGGGTTGCCGGCCTTGCCGATCGCCGCGATGCGCGTGCCCTTCAGTCCGATGTCGGCCTTGACGATGCCCCAGTGGTCGACGATCAGCGCGTTCGTGATCACGCAATCGCACGCGTCCAGCGCGCCGGGGCCGTTGATACGCTGCGACTGGCCCATGCCGTCGCGAATCGTCTTGCCGCCGCCGAACTTCACTTCTTCTCCGTATGTCGTGAAGTCGCGCTCCACTTCAACGATCAGTTCGGTATCGGCCAGGCGCACCCGGTCACCGGTGGTCGGGCCGAACATTTCGGCGTAGGCGCGCCGGCCGATGCTTGCCATCTCAGTTGCTCCACCGCGTTGCGGGAAGGGCCACGTTCTGCCCTTTGTTGCCGTTCGCCGCTGTGCGCATGCCGGCGTTCGCCGCTGCGCGCACGCCAGCGACTGCGCCCCAGGGCGGTGGCGGCGCCCCCGTTCTCCGGCCCACGCTCGCGGGGCACCACCGAGGCCCGCAACCGACAGCCGCGTCAACACCGTCCAAGCGCGGCACGAGCCAGGACACCGCGAATGGGGCCTGCGCCCGGGGGCACCACCACCGCCCTGCTACCACCCATGGTGACGGGCGATGCGCAGGGGTGCCGCTCGGTTGCCAGGGCAGGTGGCTCGGGGTACGGGCGCAGGACCCATTCGCGGTGTCCTGGCTCTTCGCGAGCTTGGCTGGTGTTGATGGAGCTGCGCGCCGTGGACCACCTCCGGTGCCCCGCGAGCGTGGGCCGGAGAACGTACCCCGGGCCACCTGCCCTCGCAGCGGAGCAGGCAGGCGCGCAGCGGCGAACGCCGGCAAGCGCACAGCGGCGAACGGCAGCAGTGGGTCGAATGCAGTCAGCGCTGCACTGAGGGCCTGACGCGAGTCGCCGTGGAGGTCTTTCACTTCAGAGCCTCCCCTGCACCAAACCGCGAAAGCCGTACACCGACACGATCGCCTGCGTAATCGACGAGCTCCACCGTACGCTGCTGCCCCGGCTCGAAACGCACCGCCGTCCCTGACGCGATATTCAAGCGCATGCCCCGCGCCGCGGCGCGGTCGAAGCGCAGCCCCGCGTTGGTCTCGGCAAAGTGATAGTGCGAGCCCACCTGGATCGGCCGGTCGCCGGTGTTCTCGACGACCAGCGTCGAGTCGTGCGCCGGCCGGCGTTGATCTGGATGTCGGGGCCGTCGGTAAAGATTTCGCCTGGGATCATGTGCTGGTGCACCTTGTTGGTGTGATGCCGTCGTTACGCGATGGGTTGGTGCACGGTCACCAACTTGGTGCCATCCGGAAACGTGGCCTCGACCTGAATCTCGGCAATCATTTCCGCCACGCCTTCCATCACGTCCGCACGAGCCAGCACGGTCTTGCCCTCGCTCATCAGCGCCGCGACGCTCTTGCCGTCGCGCGCGCCTTCCATGATTGCCGCGCTGATCAAGGCCACCGCTTCCGGGTAATTGAGCTTCAGGCCGCGCGCGCGGCGACGTTCGGCCAGCAGCGACGCGGTGAACAGCAGCAGCTTGTCTTTTTCGCGGGGCGTCAATTCCATGGTTATTGCTTCAGCAGGTTCGATGCCATCGTAATACCGAATCGCCGCAGAACCGTTGGCACGCGCATTGCAAAGACGGGTTGGGTCCCTTCCCACAACACTCACACAGGAGAAGCCATGTCTCTGAAAAACCCGCTGCGCCGCAGCGGCTTGAAAGTGCTCGCCGCCACTCTGTTCGCGGCGGGTTTTGCGACGTCGTCGCTGGCCCAGGAAACCATCAAGGTCGGCGTGCTGCATTCGCTGTCCGGAACGATGGCGATTTCCGAGACGGTGCTGAAAGATACCGTGCTCATGGCGATCGACGAGATCAACGCCAAGGGCGGCGTGCTCGGCAAGAAGCTGGAGCCGGTGGTCGTCGACCCGGCGTCGAACTGGCCGCTGTTCGCCGAGAAAGCGAAGCAGCTGATCAGCCAGGACAAGGTCGCGGTCGTGTTCGGCTGCTGGACGAGCGTGTCGCGCAAGAGCGTGCTGCCGGTGTTCGAGGCGAGCAACTCGCTGCTGTTCTACCCGGTTCAGTATGAAGGCGAAGAACTCAGCAAGAACGTGTTCTACACCGGCGCGGCGCCGAACCAGCAGGCGATTCCGGCGGTGGAATACCTGATGAGCAAGGACGGCGGCTCGGCCAAGCGCTGGGTGCTGCTCGGCACCGACTACGTCTACCCGCGCACCACGAACAAGATCCTGCGCGCGTTCCTCCACGCCAAAGGTGTCGCCGATACCGACATCATGGAGGAATACACCCCGTTCGGCCACGCCGACTACCAGACCATCATCGCGAAGATCAAGAAGTTCGCCGGCGAGGGCAAGAAGACCGCCGTGGTGTCCACCATCAACGGCGACTCGAACGTGCCGTTCTACAAGGAACTCGGCAACCAGGGATTGAAGGCGACCGACGTTCCCGTGGTCGCGTTCTCGGTGGGCGAAGAAGAGCTGCGCGGCGTGGACACCAAGCCGCTGGTGGGGCACTTGGCGGCGTGGAACTACTTCCAGTCGATCAAGAACCCGACGAACGATGCGTTCATCAAGAAGTGGAGCGACTACGCCAAGGCCAAGGGCATCGCTGGCCACAAGGACAAGCCGCTGACGAACGACCCGATGGAAGCCACCTACATCGGCATCTACATGTGGAAGCAGGCGGTCGAGAAGGCCAAGAGCACCGACACCGACAAGGTGATCGCCGCAATGGCCGGCCAGACGTTCACCGCGCCGAGCGGTATCACGTCGACGATGGATGCGAAGAACCACCACCTGCACAAGAGCGTGTTCATCGGTGAAATCAAGGCCGACGGCCAGTTCAGCGTGGTGTGGAAGACCAAGGGCCCGGTCGTTGCCGACCCGTGGAGCGACTACATCGCCGAGAACAAGGGCAAGGTCAACGAGCCGATGATGGCGAAGAAGTAAGCTCCTCGCCCCATGCGCCACTGTGAGGGCCTCTTCGGAGGCCCTTTTACCGCCCTCTTCAACAGCGTCGTCGCCTTGCGCGTCGCGCTGCTCTTCGCCCTGCTCACGCTGGGCGTCGGCACAGCCCACGCGCTCACGCCGGAGCAGGCGTTTCGCATCGTCTCGGGCGAGAGCGAAGAGCGGCTCGCGGCGCTGAATGAAGCGGTGGTGGCCGCCGACCCGGCCCTCGGGCCCTTTGTGCAGGCGGTCCTCGCCGATGAAGTGAAGACAGCCGGCGGGCGCGCCTTCATCGTTCGCGGCGGCAAGGCAGTGGAAGCCGCAAGCGGCACGGCCACGGCGCTGCCGACAGACGCCGAAGACGTGGTCAACAACAACCGCATGCGCCGCGAATTCGAAGGGGCGCTGGCGGCACTCGCCTTGTTCTCGCCGAACCGCGAAGCACGCGCCAAGGCGATCACCGAATTGAAAGAAGGCGCCGACGAAGCCAAGCTGGTACTGATCGAAAAGGCCGAAGCCGCTGAAACCGACGATCAACTCAAAGGCCAGCTCGCGCTGCTGAAAGCGACGGTGCTGATCTCCTCGTCCGACAAGGCCAAGCGCCTGTCCGCGGCGAAGCTGCTCGCCGACAGCCCGCAGCCCGCGACGCGCTCGCTGCTGATCGAAAAACTCGCCGCCGAGCCCGAGGCCGAAGTGCGCGCCGCGATGCGCGCCTCGCTCGCGCAGGTGGGTTCGCGGCTCGTATGGGGCGAGCGCCTGGGCGTGCTGTTCACCGGCATCAGCCTCGGTTCGATCCTGCTGTTGGTGGCGCTCGGTCTGGCGATCACGTATGGGCTGATGGGCGTGATCAACATGGCGCATGGCGAGCTGATGATGGTCGGCGCCTACGCCACGTATGTGGTGCAGAACCTGTTCAAGGCGTATGCGCCGGGCATTTTCGACGCGTATGTGCTGGTCGCGATTCCCATGTCGTTCGTCACCGCGGCGCTGGTGGGCGCTGCGCTCGAGCGCAGCGTGATCCGCTGGCTCTACGGCCGGCCGCTCGAGACGCTGCTCGCCACCTGGGGCATCAGCCTGATGCTGATGCAATTGGTGCGCACTATGTTTGGCGCGCAAAACGTCGGCGTCGAGAACCCGGCGTGGCTGTCGGGCGGCGTGCAGGTGCTGCCGAACCTGACGCTGCCGTTCAACCGGCTCGCGATCCTCGCTTTCGCCGCTCTCGTGTTGCTGGGGATGGCGTTGTTGATTTCGAAGACACGCCTGGGCCTGTTCGTTCGTGGCGTGACGCAGAACCGCCGCATGGCGGCATGCGTGGGCGTGAACACCGCGCGTGTGGACACGCTCGCGTTCGCGCTCGGCGCCGGCATCGCGGGCCTGGCGGGTTGCGCGCTGAGCCAGGTGGGCAATGTCGGCCCCGACCTGGGTCAGGGCTACATCGTCGACGCCTTCATGGTCGTCGTGCTCGGCGGAGTGGGCCAGCTCGCCGGCACCGTCTACGCGGGCCTCGGGCTGGGCGTGCTGAACAAGCTGCTCGAAGGCTGGCAGGGCGCGGTGCTCGCGAAGATCATGGTGCTGGTCTTCATCGTCATCTTCATCCAGAAGCGCCCGCAGGGGATTTTTGCGCTCAAGGGGCGGAGTGCTGAGGCATGAAGGCTCGCTCCTCTTTCCTTGTTCGATTGAGATCGCTTGCCGGTTGGCTGCTGCCCGTGCGTGGCTCGGCGCGACGCAGCAGGCGCCGCGCGCAGGGGCCCGCAGGGGGCTCATGCTGTGACGGTCGGCGCTGCGCGCCGACTCCGCTGTGGTGCTCGCCTTGAAGTCGCGCCCCGAACTCGCTGCGCTCACTTCGTTCGCTACGCTCAAACATGCGGGGCGAAGTCAGTTTTGGATGCGCGCTGCGCGCGCCGACTTCAAGGCTGCGCTCCTCGCCGTCACAGAAATCGCCCCCTGCGGGCCCCTGCACGCAGCGCCTGCCGCGCTGCAACAGGTGTGCTTCTTGTCGCGGAAATCAAACCAAGACCGTGCAACGTTTGACCGCACTCTGGCGCGAACGCATTCAGTTTTCGTCTCGAAGAACCGAACGTTGCCAGCGCGGCAGGCGGTACCCGGTGGGGGCGATTTCTGGGGCGGCGAGGAGCGGAGTCCTTGGGTCGGCGCGCGCAGCGCGCATCCAAAACTGACTTCGCCGCGCATGTTTGAGCGTAGTGAGCGCAGCGAACGAAGCGAGTTCGCGGCGCGACCCAAGGGCGAGCACCGCAGCGGAGTCGGCGCGAAGCGCCGACCGCCCCAGCATGAGCCCCCGCCGGGTACCGCCTGCCGCGCCGCTCGGACCGTCCCAGCGCACGGCGCAACGAAGTCATCGAAATGACTCCAAGCGCCACTCCATTGCTCGGAGCTAAAGGCTGGACCGGCGTGCTCGTCGCGATTCTGACGATGGGTGTCGTCGTTCCCTTGCTCAACCTGGTGGTGCCGGAGGGAAGCCCATTCCACCTGGGAGACTTCTACGTCGGCCTGTTCGGCAAGATCCTCTGCTACGCGATCTGCGCGCTCGCGATGGACCTGATCTGGGGCTACACCGGCATCCTGTCGCTCGGCCACGGCCTGTTCTTCGCGCTCGGCGGTTACGGCATGGGTATGTACCTGATGAGCCAGATCGGCCGCGACGGGCAGTACAAGTCCGACATGCCCGACTTCATGGTGTTCCTGAACTGGAAGGAATTTCCCTGGCACTGGGGCCTGAGCGACAGCTTCATCGGCCAGATGCTGCTCGTGCTGCTGGTGCCGGGGCTGCTTGCGTTCGTGTTCGGCTACTTCGCGTTCCGTTCGCGCATCAAGGGCGTGTATTTCTCCATCATCACGCAGGCGCTGACCTACGCCGCGATGCTGCTGTTCTTCCGCAATGAAACGGGCTTTGGCGGCAACAACGGCTTCACCGATTTCAAGCGCATCCTGGGCATCCCGATCACCCAGAACATGCGCGTGTTGCTGTGCGTGCTCAGCGGCCTGACCCTGATCGGATTCTTCCTGATGGCGCGCGCCATCGTCAACAGCAAGTTCGGCCGCGTGCTGCAGGCGATCCGCGACGCCGAGAGCCGCGTCATGTTCACCGGCTACGACCCGCTCGCCTACAAACTCGCGATCTGGACGCTCTCGGCCGTGATGTGCGCCGTGGCCGGCGCGCTCTACGTGCCGCAGGTGGGCATCATCAACCCGAGCGAAATGAGCCCGGCGGCGGGCATCGAGATCGCGATCTGGGCCGCGGTGGGCGGGCGCGCCACGCTGATCGGGCCGATCATCGGTGCGTTCTTCGTGAACGGCGCGAAGAGCTGGTTCACCGTCGCGTTCCCCGAGTTCTGGTTGTACTTCCTCGGCGCGCTGTTCATCGCGGTGACGCTGTTCCTGCCGAATGGTTTGGTCGGCCTGCTGCGCAGGCCGGGTGGCTTGATCGGCCTGGTGCGCGGCCCGGGCAGCTTGATCGGCCTGTTCAGGCGTGCCAAGACATGACCCCCGAACTGCTCGCCGCCGGAGCCAAGGCGCGCGCCGAATACGAGGCGCGCCGCGCCGCGTCGGGCGGGCGCCAGGCGAGCTTTGGCCGCATCATGAAGATCGGCGAACCCGATTTCACGCAGGGCGTCGCGCTCTACATCGACGACCTCACCGTCAGCTTCGACGGCTTCAAGGCCCTGGACGCGCTCAGCCTGACGATCGGCGTGGGCGAGCTGCGCTGCATCATCGGCCCCAACGGCGCAGGCAAGACGACGATGATGGACTGCATCACCGGCAAGACCACGCCCGACTCGGGCAAGGCCTTCTTCGGCTCGACGATCGACTTGCTGGCATTGAGCGAACCGCAGATCGCGCACGCCGGTGTCGGCCGCAAGTTCCAGAAGCCCACCGTCTACGAGCAGCTCACCGTGTTCGAAAACCTCGAACTCGCGCTGAAGGCCGACCGGCGCGTTCGCGCGTCGCTGTTCGCGCGGCTCAGCGGTACCCAACTCGACCGGATCGGCGAAATGCTGACTCTGATCCAGTTGAAGGGCGAAGCGCAGCGCACCGCCGGCCTGCTGAGTCACGGCCAGAAGCAGTGGCTCGAGATCGGCATGCTGCTGATGCAGGACCCGAAACTGCTGCTGCTCGACGAACCCGTGGCCGGCATGACCGACGAAGAAACCGAGCGCACGGCAGAGCTGTTCCTCTCGCTCGAAGGCAAACATTCGCTGGTCGTGGTGGAACACGACATGAAGTTCGTCGAACAACTCACGCAAGGGCACCGCAAGGTGACCGTGCTGCACGAAGGCAGCGTGCTCGCGCAAGGGCTGCTGCGCGACCTGCAGGCCGACCCGCGCGTGGTCGAGGTTTACCTGGGCCGCTAGTTGAACATCAGCATGCTGCACGTCGACAACCTGAACCAGTTCTACGGCGGCTCGCACATCCTGCGCGGTGTGGGCTTCGAGGCGCACATCGGCGAGGTGACGGTGATCCTCGGGCGCAACGGCGTGGGCAAGACGACGCTGCTGAAATCGCTGATCGGCGTGGTGCCGGTGAAGACCGGGCGCATCACGCTCGACGGCGTTGAGATCACGCACACCGTGACCAACGAGCGCGTGCGCCAGGGCTTGGGCTACGTGCCGCAGGGGCGCGAGATCTTCGGCCGCCTGACCGTGGAAGACAACCTGCGCATGGGCCTGGCCACGAAGCCCGGCGCCACTGCGATTCCGAGCGAACTGTTCGAGCTGTTCCCGGTGCTCAAGCAGATGCTGCAACGCCGTGGCGGCGACCTGTCGGGCGGCCAGCAACAGCAGCTCGCGATCGCGCGCGCGCTCGCCGGTGGTCCGAAATTGCTGATGCTCGACGAGCCGACCGAAGGCATTCAGCCGAGCATCATCAAGGACATCGGCCGCGTGATCCGCATGCTCGCCGACCGAAAGACGATGGCGATCGTGCTCGTCGAGCAGTACTACGACTTCGCCGCCGAGATCGCCGACCAGTACCTCGTGATGGAACGCGGCGAGATCGTCGCACGCGGTCGCGGCAAGGACATGGCGGCGGATGGGGTGCGGCAGAAGATGTCGATTTGAGCGGTGCGCCATACGGCGCAGAAGACGACCAGGATCCCCGCCAATGTGGCGTGCCACGCGATAGAATGCATCGCAACTGCAACGCACACGACCGGTCATGAAAACCGCCACCCTTCCGTCACTTCGGGTCGAGCCGGAGCTGCGCGATGCTGCCGAGAGCGTGTTGCAGGATGGCGAGACGCTGTCGGGCTTCATCGAGACCTCCGTGCGCGAAACCATTGAGCGGCGGCGCATGCGAGCCGAGTTCGTCGCGCGCGGCATGGCGTCGCGCCAGGACGCCAAGCGCACGGGCGTCTACTTCGCCGCCGATCAAGTTCACGCCGAACTCGGCAAGATGCTGGCGAAGGCCAAAACCCGAGTCCAGAAAAAGGCACGTGGGTGAGCTTCGTCGTTCGTTACAGCGCCTCGGCGCGTGACGATTTGAAGCGCCTGTATGCGTACCTGCTCGATCGCGCCACCACCACCGAAGACATCGACCTGGCGGAGCGTGCGCTCGCCACAATCGTCGACTCGGTCAACGGTCTCGCCAGATCACCGTTCATTTACCGCAAGGCCGGCCCCAGCCCCTTCCTGCGCGAACTGCTGATCCCATTCGGCAGCAGCGGTTACGTCGCGCTGTTCGAGATCGAAGATGCATCGACGGTGACCATCCTGGCGCTGCGCCATCAGCTCGAAGACGATTACCACTGAGCCAGGCAACACCCTGCGTCTGCGGGCCCAGAACAGTCACGTTCGCCACACGCGCGGCGGTTCAGCCGCCAGCCCCCACGCAAGTTCACGCCACGCGGCGCGCACCTGCGCCAGCAGCGCCATCGCCGGCTCCACACGATCGGCCAACACGCGCAGCACCACCACGCCGTCGTGCGGACTCGTCACGCCGCAGCGCGGCGCCAACACTGAGCCCGTGGCGCACTCGCGCGCCGCGTCGGCCAGCGCTTGCGCGCGCGCCTCGGGCATCGCGGCGCCCTGCGCAAACCACAGCGTCCCGAGCACGCGTTGCCCGGCCAGACCGAGCGGTGAATCGAGCAGGCGCTTGTCGCTCGCGGCAATGCGGCCGCGTTCCAGCCAGCGCCCGGGCAGCTCCAGGTGCTGGGTGAAGACGCCATTGTTGAAAGGCTCGGCGGAAGCCGGCAGGCCCAGCGCAAGCACGTCCCAGCCCATCATTTCCGCGCCGGGCGAAAGTTCGATGCGCACACGGTTCTCCGCCAGGCAGCCGGTAAATCCGATCGTCTCCAGCGGCAGCCACTCGAGCCTGGCGCCATCGGCCACACGCAGCGTCGCGCTCTGCGACGCGGCCGCGCCGCTGCTGCGATAAAAGCGCGTCGCACCCGGCGTCGTGATCAGCGCGTGGGTGCCGGGCTCGAGCGTCGCGTCGATCTCCAGCACGTCGCCGCCGACGATGCCACCCGGCGGGTGCACCAGCACATGGTGGCAGATGCCCGGCCCTTCCGGGTACAGGCGCTGCAGCACGCGCAGGGGACCGTCGTGGCGGTCGTGCGCCGTCGTGCGCTCGGCGTCGCGGCGGTAGTGCAGCGTCAGCTGCCCGTGCCAGCTCACGCGATGTCCCTTGAATTGGAACCACTGGCGCGGCTGTGCCGCGGCAACGAAGTTCGCGAGCTGCTGGCGATCGGGTTCACGGTGTGAGACTCGGACAAATGCCCGCAAGCGTGACGTTGAGACGGAGGCAGTATCGCGGAGCCGCCCAGTGCAGGCTTTGCGCCGGTGGCCCATAGAATGCTCGCGAACGCCATGCCAAGCCGACACGGACTTCGCACCCTCGCCGTTCTGGCTACTTCACTGTTCTGTTGGGCCGCGCACGGCGCACCGATCGAGCAAGTGATCGAATTGCCCAGCGAAGCCGGCGCCACCCTGCCCTGCCTGCGTTGCCCCGGCCGGGTGGGCGCACGCGGGCGCGGCTGGCCCGGCCCTGGGGCTCAGAAAGTGCTCGGCTTGGGCGCAACGCCGGGCGCGCGCGCGAACACCCTCGATTGCGCGACCCAGTCGTCGCGCAAGATGCGGCCCTTGAACGCCGTGAGCTGGGTGTCGACATGGGCGATGTCGGCGCGTGTCCATTCAGCGATCTGCCAGAAGTAGTACACGCCGATCTTGTGCAGCATCTTTTCCAGGACCTCGGCAACGCCCTTGATCAGCTTCAAGTCGTCGGGCTTGCCGTACGCGGCGCGTGCCAGAAGGTTGCGGCTGCCGGCGCGCACCACCGGGCGGGGCGGCGCGCTTGCAGCAGGCGCGACGGTCGCAGGCACAGCGGCTGCAGCGGCAGCGGGGGGCGCCCGGGCGATCCGGTGTTCCAGCGCCGCGAGTTGCTGCAAAACCGGGCCGAGGTCGACCGGCGTCGGTGGTGGAATCACGATCGCACGAACCGCACGCTCCAGCGCGTCCAGACGCTGCGGCACAAGATCCGCCGGAGTCGCGAGGGCTTGCATCGTGCGCTCGACCTCCCCGAGCCGCGCGAGCAATGGCGCGAGGTCGACCGGCAGCGGCGGCGGGATGCGAATCGCCTGGATCGCGGCGCGCAACGACGCCAGCCCCTGCTCCGTGGGCTGCAGGTCAACTGCGCGCGTCGGCGGAATCTGGATCGACTTCACAGCGCGATCCAGCTCACTCAATTGCTGTTGCATCGGCTTCAGGTCGAGCGCAGGAATTGCCGGCAGGCGAATTCCTTGCACTGACTGTTCGATCGCCTCGAGGCGGGCAGTGACCGCGCCCAAGTCCACCTCTTTGGGCGCGGGAATCGTTATCGCGCGCACGGCTTGTTCGAGCTGACCCAGGCGTGCCTGCAGCGGCCCGAAATCAGGCGGCGCCTGCGGCGCGGGAATCGCCTTCACCGCTTGCTCGACCTGGGCGATGCGCGCCAGCAGCGGTGCGGGGTCGGCCGGCGCGGGAATGGCGATGCCGTTGACCGCGCGCTCGAGCTGCGCGAATTGCGCGTGCAGCGGCGCCAGGTCGACACCGGCCGGCTCGGGAATCCGAATCGCGGCCACCGCCTGGCCCAGCGCCGCCAGGCGCTGGTGGGTCTCGGCGAAGTCGACGCGCTGTGGCGTGGGGATCTGAATGCCGCGCACCGCCTTTTCGAGATCGGCCAATTGGCGCTGAGTCGGCCCGAGGTCGACCGGCGCAGGCAGGTCGGGGACTCGAATCGCGCCAATGCGCTGTTCAACGCCGTCGAGTCGCGCAAGCACGGGGCTCAGATCGGGCGGCACCGGGTGCGGGAGGCGAAGCAGCGAAGCTTCGATCGCGTCGAGCCGCGAGGCAATCGCCGAAGCGTCGAACTTGAGCGGCAGCGCCAGGCGCTCGTCGATCGACTTGCGCCATGCCTGGTCGTCGGCCGACAGCCGCGTGTACTCGGAGGTCACGTCTTCGTAGTGACGCCGATACCACCAGCGCGCGAAGGCAGCGCCCAGCAGCGCCGCCACGACGAGCAGGACCAGGATCTTGGCAAGCAAAAAACTCATCGCACTCGTCTCCTTCTGTGGGCCCGCTGGGGGCCGGGTTCTCGAGGGTCACACCGGGCCGCTTAACGATCCGTGCGCGGCTCAGTCGTTGGCGACACGAAATTCGATGCGGCGATTCTTCGCCCGACCTTCGGCGCTGCGATTGTCGGCAAGCGGCGCGTCGGCGCCGAAGCCCTGGGCACGCAGCCGCGACGCGGCAACCCCGCGCTCGATCAGCGCCTCGCGCACCGACTCGGCACGCGCCTGGCTCAGCGTTAGGTTGTGCTGCGGCTCGCCCAACGCGTCGGTATGCCCTTCGATGCGGATCACCCCCGGGCATTCGCCCGTCGCCTTGGCGAGCGCGTCGAGCACCGCGGCGCTGCGCGCTTCGAGCCTTGCTGCGCCGCTCGCGAATTCGATCTTCGAGCCCGCCACTATGTCGGCGAGCGCGGTTTCGCAGGCGCGCGCCGCGGCCTGCGGCGCCTGCGCCGCTGCCGGCGGCGCAGCCTCGGCGGGTACCGGCGCCGGCACCGACGCTGCGGCACGCGGCTCAGCGAATTCGCCACTCACCGCCACGGCGCAGGTGTAGCGCCCGAACCAAGTGGGGCAGGTGGCGCTGCGCGCAAGCTCGAGCGCAACATCGGCGTCACCCGCAGCGGGCGGGGTACCGCTGAGCCTGACGTTCTGTCCCGAAACCTCGAGCTTCACCCAGGCGAAGCCGCTCGCATCCAGTTCGGCGCGGGCCTCGTGCCAGACGCTCGCCTGAACGTCGTCACGGGCGAACGGCCACAGCGCGTAACACAGGAGCAGCAATCCCCCCCAAAACGGCAGGGCGCCGCGCCAGAAGAAGGGCCACACCGGTGTGTCGCGGCGCACCCAACGCCGGTCGACAACCCAATCGCTCGACGCGGCAAATGCCGCTGCCTGAGTCTCGCCCGCCATGGAACTCGCCTCCCGGTGCGCTGCCCAAACTGATGGCTGCGGCGATTGTCACCGGTCGATCACGGCCCAAGAAACCCGTGCATACCCGCGCGTCGGCAGGCCCAGCGACGCAAAGTGCAGGCGTCACCATGGCGCGTCGGGCCGCATGGTGACGGGGTTTGAATCAGTTGGGGGCGCTCAAAGGTTCGGATACCCCGTACTCACCGCCGGATTGAAGAAGTCGAACATCTCGTTCGCCGGCACCTTCAGGTTGAAACGCGGATCGGTGGTCTCGATGTTGAGGTAGCGGCGCAGCGCGGCGTGGATGTGGCGCGGCTTGATGACGATTCCCGCCGGGTCGACGGCACCGCTGGCGACATTGATGCGCTGTTGCTCGTGCCTGGGGCCGCTCGCACCGAAGACCCGATTGCCCCATGCGGGGTTCGCTTCCATCAGGATTTGCGAGCCCACTTCCCAGTGGTCCTTGCCATTGCCGGCGTTGAGCGGGGTGCGGCCGAACTCGGAATAGACGCGCAGGAAGATGCGGTTGCTCAAGCCCAGTTCCGCCGACTTCTGCCAGATGTAGCTCACCAAGTCGGTCAGGCGCGGCAGGGCGTTCGCGTAACTCGCATCGATGTTGTCGTGCGCATCGAAGCCGCCGCTGGAGAGCTGAACCGTCGACGTGATGCCGGCCTGCGCGGCGATCAATGCGACGTGCGCCTGCGTGAACGCATCGAAAGTCGCCGGCGTCAACTGCGAGACGCGTTGCAGCAAGGCGCGCGAATCGGCCGCGCCGAGGAACTCTTCTACGGCGCTCTTCGAGCGCGGCAGCAGGTCGCCTCGGGCTTGCAGCGCTCGCATGCGTTCGGCGCGAACGAGTTGGGTGCGCGTCACGTCCGACTGCTTCATGAAGTCGTTGCTTGCCGAGGCGGCGTTGGGCTGCGTCAGGGCGCGCCACGCGTTGGCGTCGGGCACGCGGGTGGGCGGCACCAGGCCGGCGCTGGTGCGAAAGCCCCCGCTGTTCAGCCAGGGCATGGGCATGCCGCGCCCGTAGGTGAACGCGAACAATTCGGCGATGTTCGGGTAGCCCATGTCGAGCCTGCCGGTGGCGTGGGCGCGCGTGCCTTCGTCGTGGCCGTTGGTTTCGCTGTGCACGCCGTTGATCACCAGAGTCTGGCGAAAGTGCGCGTCGAAAAACGCCTTGTTGTTGCCCATCGGCGCGCTGCGGATGTTGCCCGACACGCCTGCGGGGGTGGCGGCGGCCGCGTAGTTGTTGAGCGTCGCGTCGCGTTCGCGCGGGTCGACCCAGGAGCTCTGATCGATGCCGCCGTCGGCATGGATGTTGATCAGGATCCTGCCGGTGTAGGGACCCGTCTGCGCATTCGCCTCGGGCAGCAGCGACCAGGACGGGATGACGACGCCGCAGGCGCCGGCCAGCTTCAGAAGTTCTCTGCGTTGCATGGTGAGGCTCCTTATTCGTAGAGAAACTTCGGGTCGCCCAGCATGTAGGCGATGACGGCGGCCCAGGCGCGCCCGGCGTAGGCGGCATCATTGGTGTTGTTGTAGGCGCAATTCACGGGTCGAGCCGGCGCGCTGGCGCGGTCCGCCCAGGTGTCGGTGAACAGCTTCAAGGTGCGCTGCACTTCCACATCGGTCTCGGGCACGTCTTCTTTCCACAGCCACTTGTGCAGGTGGCGCACGTTTTGCGTGATCGCGGCCAGGCCGGCGCTGCTGGCCGGTGTGTCGGCCAATGACGCGGCCGGGAACAACAACCGGTTCGCGATCGGTTTGTCGAAGTCGCCCTTCGTGAACGCACAACTGCGCACCGCCACGAGCCGGTCGATCGAGATGCTTTGCATCATGGTGTGCGACTTGGCGCGGTTCACGCGTTGCATGCCGTCGAAGTCGCCATAGTTCAGGGCCCAGCCGGTGTAGGGGTTGTCGAAATCGGCCCAGCCCATGCCGACGACGCCGATCAGCTTCTGGTTGAGTTGCGAAGGCGGCAACATGTTGACGCTGCCGATGTCGTGCAACTCGACGGAACGCGATGCGCCGAGCGCTGCCACGCGCTCGGCGCGGAACCACTGGCTCAGCACCAGGTCGACGAGCAGGTCGCGCACGTTGTACGCACCATTGCCGCTGCCGCTTCGAAAACGCGCGGCGATCGCCTCGAACTCATCGTGCTGCGCGTTGTAGGCCGCGAGCAGGCCGGCATACTGCGGGCTGCTCGAGTCGAACGGCACTTGCAGCGCATTGCGGCCGAACACGCCCTCGTACCAGAAGTGCACCGCGCCCAGCGCGAAGCGCGGGTCGTTCGCCACCTGCTGGCCAAGCCACTGCAGCGCCGTCGGATTGCCGGTCACTCCGCCGGGCAGCGGCGTTGCGCCATAGCCCGGCGCCTTGGCGTCACGGAACCAGTTGTCGCCCGCCCGGTAGTAAGCCTGGCCGTTCGCATCTTTCGGGTAGTTGGCCGAGCGGTAACTGCCGGGCAGCGCGTGGTCGACGGTGCCGGTGCGATTGGGCAGGTAGCGATTGCGCTCGTTCCAGTTCTGGAAGCCCGCGGCGACCGGATCGATCGTGTCGTGGCATGCCGCGCAGGCTGGGTTCTCGACGGTGGGCACCCTGAAGGTCGCACCGTCTTCGAGTGGCCGCACCGCGAGCGCGCTGACATCGGTGGCGAGGAACTGCTTGTAGAGCATGTTCACGCGATGGCGGTTGCGGTTCGTGGCGGTGGTCGGGAAGCGCTGTAACCATGGATGCGAGGAGAGCACGCCGGCGTGCTCGCGCGTGCCGCCCAGGCGCTGGCTCGGCAGCGTCGCCTGGCGCCACTCGGTGTCGTCGGCCGGATTGGTGAAGCTGCCCTGAACAGTTGCGCCCAGATACTGAGCGAGGATCCCGTTGACGACGGTGTAGTTGGCCGAGACCATGTCGGTGTACGGTCGGTCATTGCGCACGATGAACTTCATCAGCTCAACGGCCTCGCGCCGGGCCGACGCGTCGAAGCGGTTCTGTTCTGCCGCCGCCACCTGGGTCACGTTGGCCGCGCCGAGCACGGCGCCGGCGGTCGGCCAATCGAGCGGGTTGTAGCCCATGTCGTTGCCGCGAACCACGACGCCGGGGCTGAGGAAGTGGGTGTCACCCACGTCGTTCAGGAAGCGCTCGAACACCGGGCCCTGCATGTAGCCGCGGATCGTCTGGCGCAGCGCCGGCACACCGCCGCTGGCCGCCGCGGCCTCCTGCGCGGTCGGGTTGCGCCCGGCAAACAACACCGATGCCTTGGCCAGAACGGTCGAGTCGCTGATGAACGCCACGTCTTGCCAGAAGCCACCGGCGCCGCTCGTGGTGGGGGGCACGGTGGTCGTCGTGGTGCAGACCTGCTGCGTCATCTGCGGAATGAGTGAGGCCAGGGCCTGGTACTGCGGCGAACTGGTGTTGACGAACGGGCTGCCGCCGGCGTGATTCGGCAAGCCGATCGTCTTGGACAGCAGCAAGCTGCTCGAGACCTTGGCGTAGTCGCGCAGCAGGTTGTAGTTCTGGATTTCGCTGCCGCCAGCGGCGAACACCAGCGCCGTGCCACCAGCGATGCCGCCCTGCACGTGGCAGGCAGTGCATGCGCCATTCATGCTGGGCCAGACGCTGCTGGCGAACGCGGCCGGCGCGGTGGTGCATGCGGTCTCGGTCGTCACCACCGTCCCGCCCGGCGCCGGTTCGTCGGTGCCGGCGCCGGCGCCGCAAGCCGCGAGCAAGACCACCAACGACCAGATCGCGATGCGATGCCCTGCGCGCGAACGGCCCGGGCAAGAGCCCGGGAGTTCGGGGCGCGCCGGCGATTCGCGGCACGCGCCGGGGTCTGAACGATGCGCGAATTTCATGGCAGCCTCCCACTGGATTGATTGAACCTTGCGTGCGCTGCCGATGCAGGCCGCGTACGTGGATCGGTAGTGGGCACGCGATCAGGGACAAGGCCGCAACTGTTTGTTGTTCGAGCGCGGCCGGCAATTTGCACCGGTCAGACTGCGCAACTCGAACGAAAAGCCCGCCCGACGAACGTGGCGGCGGTGTAAGCGCCAGCGCGAACTTTTAAGTCTTCAGATACAAGTCGTGGGTCTTTTCGGCCCACCAGGGTCAATGCGCAAGTCGCGGCGCAGCAACGTTCGTGTCGATCGGCGCGATGATGCCGTCACCATGACCGACCCGAATCTCGACCCCTCGCGAATGCCGCCATCCCTGTGGGCTGCATCCGCGCCGCCGGCGCCGACCACGCGGGCGCTACCCGAGGGCGAACACCGCTGCGAGCTGCTCGTGGTGGGCGGCGGTTTCAGCGGCCTGAGCGCCGCCCTGGCCGGCGCGGGGCGCGGCGCCGACACGATGTTGCTGGAGGCCGCCGAGATCGCGTTTCCTTCAGGTCTCGTCTTTGAGTTTGCGCACGGAACCGCCGCGACCTCGCGATAGCTCCACAGCGGCCTCCCACTTGGCTTCCATGCGTGTGATCCGACGATCGTGGTCACGCAATTCCCGGGAGACTTCCTTGAGCGTCTCGCCGGTGCGCTTCACGTCGTCGGCCAACTTGAGAGCTTCCTTGATGGCGCTGATCGCATCAGCGGAAACGCTCATGAGCGTGCCCTTGCCGACTTGCGCCTGCCGCGTGAGGATGGTGCAGTGGATGCCCCCGGTGTGTCTGCTGCTGCCACGGTCCCCCGCTTGGCTCGAAGCTCGGCCAGAACGGCCTGGGCTTCATCGAGTCCACCTTTCAGCGCCGTCTTTGCTTCCCTGACAGCCTTGTTCAGCTCGCTTGTCAAAGCCGCAAGAACAACTTCCTCCTCACTGAGTCTGCGCTCGCAACGCGAGCGAACCAACTCGGCAACACTCACCCCCTCGCGCAGCGCTTCCGCGCTGAGAAAGGCCTTGAAGTCGGGCGAGATCAACAAGGTCACACGTTCAGTTTTCATGCTGTGGCTGCGCCATTTCTGGTTGATATCGTACTTGGTAATGCGCACATCCTCATGTGTCAATCCAACGCAGCCGCACCCAGCTCTATCGGATTTCCTCCACAGGCCGCTGCGCCGCCACCCCGTCCACCCCGCGCGGCGCCGGGTGGCGCCGATGCAGCACCTTGTGGAAGCGCTCCACCACGTCGTCGACGTACGTGAACAACACCGGGATCACCAGCAGACTCAAGAACGTGCTCGTGATCAACCCGCCGATCACGACGATCGCCATCGGCGCGCGAAAACTCGGGTCGGTGCCGAAGCCGATGGCGATCGGCAGCATGCCCGCGCCCATCGCCACCGTCGTCATCACGATCGGGCGGGCGCGCTTGTGGCAGGCGTCGAGCAGCGCTTCGGCGCGGCTCATGCCGCGGTCGCGCCGCGCCATGATCGCGTATTCGATCAGCAGGATCGAGTTCTTGGTCGCGATGCCCATCAGCATGATCAGGCCGATCATCGACGGCATCGACAGCGCCGTGTGCGTGATGTACAGCGCCAGGAACGCGCCGGGGATCGACAGCACCAGCGCCGCGAGAATCGTCACCGGCTGCACGAAGTCCTTGAACAGCAGCACCAGCACGATGTAGATGCAGAGCACGCCGGTGGCCATCGCCAGGCCGAAGCTCTCGAACAGCTCGACCATCGCCTCGGCGTCGCCGATCGTCGTCTGCGTCACGCCCGGCGGCAGGTTCGCCAGGCTCGGCAGCGCGAGCGCGCGCTCCTGCACTTCGCCCAGCGGCTGCTGGTTCAGCTCGATCTCGAAGTTGATGTTGCGCAGGCGATCGTAGCGGTCGATCTCGGCCGGCCCGCTGTCGAGCGTGAGCGTGGCCACATTGCCCAGCGGCACCGGGCCGCGCGCGCCGGGCACGGGCAGCCTGGCGAGCAGTTCGAGGTCGCCGCGCGCCGCGTCGGCGAGCTTCACGACCACCGGCACCTGGCGCTGGCTGAGGTTGAGCTTGGCCAGCGCCTGTTCGTAGTCGCCCGCGGTGGCGATGCGCAAGGTGTCGGCGATTGCCGCCGAGCTCACGCCCAGATCGGCGGCGCGCGCGACGTCCGGGCGAACGATCAGTTCGGGCCGCGTCAGGCTGGAACTCGAGTTCACGCCGCCGATGCCGGGGATGGTGCGCAGCTCCTGCTCGACCTTGCGGCCGTGTTCGGCGAGCACGCGGCCGTCTTCGCCCGCGAGCACGAGGATGTATTTTTCGCTCGACCCGCCGAAGCCCACCTTGACCCGCGCGCCGGCAATCTGCACCAGCGCTTCGCGCAGTTCGGTCTCCACCTGCTGCTTGCTCACGCCTTTGCGCTCGCCGCGCGGCGTCAGGTTGATCGTGAGCGTCGCCTTGCGCACTTCGGGCCCGCCGCTCGGAATGAACGGGTCCGTGCCGGTGCGCCCTCCCCCCACCGCCGTGTAGACCATCTTCACGTGCGGGTGCGCGGCGACGATTTCGCGCGCCTGTTCGGCCAGCGCCAAGGTCTGCTTCAACGTCGCGCCAGGCGGGAGCGCAATCGACACCTGGGTCTGGCTCAGGTCGTCGGGCGGAATGAAACCGGTGGGCAGCAGCGGCACGAGCGCGAGTGAGCCGACAAGAAACGCCGTTGCGCCGAGCGTCGTCTTGATGCGATGCTTCAGGCACCACGCCACCCAACCCATATACCCCTTCATCCAGCGCGGCTCGGGGCGGTCTTTGGCGGGGCGCTTCAGCAGGTACGCCGCCATCATCGGCGTGAGCATGCGCGCGACGACGAGCGAGAAGAACACGGCGATCGCCGCGGTCCAGCCGAACTGCACGAAGAACTTGCCCGGCACGCCGGCCATGAACGCGGTGGGCAGGAACACCGCGATCAGCGTGAACGTGGTGGCGATCACCGCGAGGCCGATTTCATCGGCCGCTTCCATCGCCGCCTGGTACGGCGTCTTGCCCATACGCAAATGCCGCATGATGTTTTCGATTTCCACGATCGCGTCGTCCACCAGGATGCCCACGACGAGCGACAGGCTGAGCAGCGTGACGACGTTGACGGTGAAGCCCATCAGGTGCATCACCGCGAAGGTGGGAATCGCCGACAGCGGCAGCGCGGTCGCCGAAACGAACGTGGCGCGGCTGGAGCGCAGGAACAGCCACACGACCAGCACCGCCAGCGCCGCGCCTTCGTAGAGCAGCAGCATCGAGCCTTCGTAGTTCTCCACCACCGGGTCGACGAAGTTGAACGCTTCCGTGATCTGGATGTCGGCGTGCGCCGCTTTCAGCTTCTCCAACTGGGCGCGCACGCCATTGGCCACGTCCACTTCGCCGGCGCCGCGCGAACGCACGATCTCGAAGCCGACGACCGGCTTGCCGTTCAGCAGCGCCACGCTGCGCGGCTCGGCCACCGTGTCGCGAACGCTCGCCACCTGGTCCAGGCGGAGCCGGCGGCCGTCGGACAGCGCAATCTCCAGGCGCGCCAGTTCTTCCGCCGACGCCGACCGTGGCGATGGTCCGCACCGCCTGTTCGGCGCCGCCGAGGTCCGCACGGCCGCTCGCCGCTTCCTGCTGCACGCCGCGCAACTGGCGCGAGATGTCGGCGGCGGTCGCGTTCAGCGCGAGCAGCTTGGCCGGATCGATCTCGACGCGCACTTCGCGCGTCACGCCGCCGACGCGCGCCACCGCGCCGACGCCGCGCACCGACAGCATCGCCTTCGTCACCTGGTTGTCGACGAACCACGACAGCGCCTCGTCGTCCATGCGCGTGGAAGACACGGTGTAGGTGAGGATCGGAATTCCGGCGAGCTCCATCTTCGCGATCACCGGGTCGCGCAGGTCGCCGGGCAGGTCGGAGCGCACGCGCGACACGGCGTCGCGCACGTCGTCGAGCGCTTCCTGCGTCGGCTTTTCCAGGCGGAACTCCACCGACACGACAGCCACGCCGTCCTGCACCTTGGTGTAGATGTGCTTCACGCCTTGCAGCGTGGCGACCGCGTTCTCGAGCTTGCGCGCGACCTCGGTTTCGAGCTGCGCCGGCGCCGCGCCGGGCAGCGACGCGGTGATCGACACCGACGGCAGGTCGATGTCGGGAAACTGCTGGATCTTCATCGCCCGAAAGCCCGCGATTCCCGCGAGCGTGAGCAGCACGAACAGCAGCAGCGACGGGATCGGGTTGCGGATCGACCAGGCGGAAACGTTCACTGCGGCGCTTTCAGCGGGTCTGCGTCTTTGGAGCCGCGGTATCCGCCCGCCGGTGCGCCGGGCGCGGCCACCGCGGTGCCTGCGGCCGGCGGGTTGACGATGCGAACCAGGTCGCCATCGCCGAGGAATCCGCCGCCTGCCGCGACGACGCGCGCATTCGGATCGAGCCCTTCGGCGATCTCGACCCGCTCGCCGCTGCGCCTGCCGACGCTCACCTTCTTCAACGCGACTTTCGAATCGGCACCGACGAGCAGCACGTAGCTGAAACCGTCGCGCAGCAGCACCGCGGTTTGCGGCAACGTGAGGCCGCTCGCGCCGCCGAGGTCGAATTCGCCGCGCGCGAACATGCCCGGCTTCGCGCCGCCGCTCGCGCCGATGTCGACGAACACGACGCCGTTGCGCGTTTGCGCGTCCACCGTCGGCGCGACCCGGCGCACCTTGCCGGAGATCGGCGCACCGCCCACCGGCGTGAGGCTCACCGCCAGGCCGGGCTTGATGCGCGCGAGATCGCTCGCGGCGACTTCGGCACGCCATTCGAGCCGGCCCTGGCGGATCATGCGGAACAGCTCGACGCCCGGCGCGACGACCGAGCCGACGGTGGCCGTGCGCAGCGAGATCACGCCGTCATCGGGCGCGAG
>CAWBTF010000027.1:0-124568 GCA_963791595.1 uncultured beta proteobacterium
CTGGCGCACGATGAGCCGTTGTTGCGCGGCGAAGCGCCCCCGGGTTAAGCACGGGGCGCAGGTCGGCGGGTTGCAACGCCAGGCGGGGATCGATCTTGTTCCCGCAACGAAGCCCCGGAAAACCTTGAACGCGAGCGCTGCTTGCAAAGAGCGCGTGCTGCTTCAATGAGGCCGGGGCACGAAGCCCCGGAAAACCGGCATGCCGGTCGTGCACGGCGCAGCGCGCTGCGCAGCTTCAATGAGGCCGGGGCACGAAGCCCCGGAAAACCGTCGACTGCGCAATCACGCCATCGCGCGTGCCGCGCGCTTCAATGAGGCCGGGGCACGAAGCCCCGGAAAACGCGCGCGTCGCGGCTGCTCGAAGCATCGCGCGACGCCGCTTCAATGAGGCCGGGGCACGAAGCCCCGGAAAACCAGCGCGTCGACGCAGCTGCGCGATCGCGTCGCGACGCTTCAATGAGGCCGGGGCACGAAGCCCCGGAAAACGCTGCAGCGTCAGCGTGCGACGCGTCACGGCGCGCATCGCTTCAATGAGGCCGGGGCACGAAGCCCCGGAAAACGCGTCGCGCACGGCGACTGCATCGCGAGCAGCGCGCGCTTCAATGAGGCCGGGGCACGAAGCCCCGGAAAACGCAGATCGTCAGCGACTGCGACAGCTGCTCGGCGCAGCGCTTCAATGAGGCCGGGGCACGAAGCCCCGGAAAACTAGGCGCGATCGCCGTCGAGCTTCAATGAGGCCGGGGCACGAAGCCCCGGAATACGCGCATCGAGCATGCGTCGCGCTTCAATGAGGCCGGGGCACGAAGCCCCGGAAAACCGCCAGTTGCGCGTGCAGCCGCGACGCGGCGTCGACGGGCTTCAATGAGGCCGGGGCACGAAGCCCCGGAAAACGCCGCCGCTCGAAGCATAACGGGGCGCGGTCATCGACGAATGCGTGCGAGCGCTGCACGATCCGCCGCCGGCGGTACGGCACAGCGTGCCTTGGAATCGCCGCAGTCGATTCGCAAGTGCTTGAATTGTCAAAGAGCTTCTCGCGCGAGCGCTTGCCCCGGCGGTCGCCGCACCGGACCGCTCGCGCGGCGCAGGCGACGCCGCCTTCGCACGCACGACCATCAGACGATCACCGGCTTGCGCTCGATCGCCGCGAAGCGCCTGCTTGCCCAGACTGCGCACCCGCGGCTCGCAGCCTTCGGCGGGCCCCACGTCGACGATCATCACATGATCTTCGGCATGCGCATGGCCGCCTCGAGTTGCCGCGACAGTTCCAGCGACGCGGCCGCGCGTCAGGCGGCACTGGAACACCGACAGCTGCAGCCACTCGCCGAAGCCGTGCATCAGCTTGAACACCGCGCGCCAGCGCCGCGGGTCGGCGATGTCGTAGGTGACGATGTAGAGGTGCTCGTCGCCCACGCGCGTCACCGCGTCACGAAGTTCGGGTAACGATCGACTTCACCCAGTAGATGCCGGCCGAGCAGGCGGCACTGGATCTCGACGATCTGACGGTATTGCGCCGCGTAGCCGAAGATCGGATGCGTGATCTCCTGCCTCATGCGCCGCTCGAACGCGGCGATGAACGCGCGCCGGCCCGCTTCGTTCAGGTTCACCGCGCCACCCGCGGCAACGAAGTCGCCCGGCGCCACTTCGCCGTTGTTGATCGCGGTGAGCACTGCCGAGTCGGCCAGCAGCGGCCGGAACGGCTCCATCACGTCCAGCGCCAGCGCCGGCCGGCCGTAGCGCGGCTGGTGGTAGAAGCCTCGGTAGGCGTCGAAGCCCACGGCGCGTGAGCGTCACGGCCATGCTGCGCGTCAGCAGCGAATAGGCGTACGACAGCAGCGCGTTGACGCGGTCGGTGGGCGGCCGGCGCGTGCGGCGTTCGAAGTCGAAGGCCCATGCTCGCCGCCGAATCGTCAGGCAACGACAGCATCTGGCCGAAGTGCCTGAAGTAGCGCGCCGCCGCGTTGCCTTCGATACCCAGCAGCTGCGCGATGTCGCGGGCGCGCTCGGCGGCGTCGATGTCGTGCCTGAAGGCCGCCAGCAGTTCGCCCGGCGGCTCGCCGCGCTTCCAGTTGCGCCGCAGCAGCGTGCGCTGGTTGCGGATCTTCGCCGCGACGATGTCCTTCGCCAGCCGCAGGCAGTGCGCGGCGTCGAAGCTCGCGCGGTACTGCGCGGTGCGCAGCTCGACGTTCTTGTGCCCCAACCCGACCGTGTGGCCGAGGAACCAGCCGCCATGCGACAACCAGGTGACGGGCACCTCGCGCGCCATCAGTTCATGCAGCGCCGGCCCGGTGAGATACACGCCACCTTGCAGCACGAGCTGCGACACGTCCATCAGCCGCGCGCTCGCCACCGGCTCGTCGTCCACCGAGACCTCGAGCACATTCGCCCTTCTTCGCCACCTTGGCGCCGCGCGCCTGCACGTACATCGGCAAAGCCGTGTCGTTCGCGACGGCCAGCGGGCGTGGCGGGTTGTCGGGCGACCGCAGGTAGTGCACTTCGTCGGGCAGGCAGATCGCGGCGAGCGAGCAGCGCGGGCACTTCGGGCTGTTCTCGAGCGGCGGCGGAATGCGTCCGCCGCCGGCGACGAGGCGCAGGCCGGCGGCGGCCTGGCGCGTGGCCTCGCGCAACGCGTCGTCGAAAACCACCTTGACACGCTCGCGCGAGGCGGCGAAGTAGAGCACGCCTTCGTTCGCCTCGTAGCCATGCTCTTCGAGCAGCAGCGCCTGCACGCAGAGCTGCACGCGCTCGGGCTCGTAGGCGCCCAGCGCGACATGCGGGCGCTTGCCGCGCTTGTAGTCCACGGGCACCGCGCGCCGGCCTTCGAACTCGGCCAGGTCGAGCTTGGCAACGAGGCCGAGCGACGGCGACGACAGTTCGAGCGATTGCACGTGGATGCGCTCGGCGGCGGCGGCCGAGGCGGCTTCGCCCGGCACGCCGCTACCTTTCGGCGGCGTGCCGCGTGCCTTGTCGACGCGGCGGTGCACCTGGCGGCCCTCGACCGTGTCGGCCGAATCGGCCCATTCGCCCTGCACCCATTCGAGATAGGCCAGACGCGGGCAATAGACGTACTCGTTGAGCATGCGGGCAGGCAGCAGCGGCACGCCGGGGGGCAGCGGTGGGGCGTCGAGCGGCAGGCTGGTCTGGCCGGCACCGCAGGGCGGGAACGCCGGGGTCGGTTCAGTCACGGTCGTGCCCCGCGCCGGTGGCTAAAATATGGCTAACCAGAATACCGAACGGGAATCGCCGATGAACATTGCCGTCTTTGAAGCCAAGTCCAAACTTTCGGCCCTGCTCGACAGGGCCTGCCGCGGCGAGGAGGTCGTGATCACGCGCCATGGTGCGCCGATCGCCCGGCTGGTGCCGATGAACGCGCCCACGGCGCCGGATCGTGCACGCGCGGTGCGGAAGGTTCGGGCGCTGAACAAGCGCCTGAACATCGATGCCGGCGTTTCGCTGCGCAAGCTGGTCGACACGGGGCGGGACTGATGGCCTTCGTCGCCGACAACTCGGTGGTGCTGGCCTGGTTCATCGGCAGCCAGTCGACGGCGTACTCGGAAAAGATGCTGCGGCGCGTGGCGCGCGAACCGATCCACGTGCCGGCGGTCTGGGCGCTCGAGTTCGCCAACGCCCTGCGCCAACTCGAACGCCGTCGCAAGCTCAAAGCCGATGCCACGGCCGAACTCCTCGACGCGGTAGACGCGCTCGGGCTGCAAAGCGATGCGTCGCCTCCCGGCCAACGGCGCCTGCTCGACCTGGCCAGGCAGTACGACCTGTCGGTCTACGACGCCTCATATCTCGAACTCGCCATCCGACTGGCGGTGCCGCTGGCAACCCAAGATGGCGCGCTCGCGGCGGCGGCCACCAAAGCCGGATTGAAGGCCGGCTGAGCCACTGTCGCGCGGCCGCTCTGAAGATTGGCAACGAGGCCGGGCGTCATGGTCATGCCCTGCGCAGCACTGAGCGGACGCTGACGCATGGCAGCGCCTACACCTGCGCCACGCTGGGGACAAACAGGCCCAGGCCGAAGTGGCAGCCGTAGCCCAGCGCCATTGGGCCGTGCACAGGTTCTGAGAATTGCAGTTCCAGCAGCCGCCCCAAAGAGTCGGCCTGCGTCACCCCACGCTTCCTGCGAAAGCGGTGAAAGTGCAAGGGCTTGAGCGTGCGCCCGCCGGAGCGCGTCTCGGCAAGCAAGGTGACCGATTCAATCTTCGGCAGTGCCTCGCCGCGCAAGGACCACTCCCTGCGCAGCTGCTCCGTCACCGCGCGCATCTCGGCGTCGGCCGAGCGCCGCTGCGGCTCTTTCAAGTGCCAGGGATGCAGGTAGGGCGTGACACTGCGCCAGGTGGTGGCACCGCGTGTGTAGGCTGACAGGCCATCGAACATGGCACGTTCGCCCAGGCCTTCGAGCATCAAGCGCAGGGGGTCGCCCGCGTCGCGCCGGACACTGCGCAAGGAGTGCAGCACGCGCACGGCGTCGCTGCCCAATCCTTGCGGTGCATGCACCCACAGATGGTCGATGGCACCGTCGCCGTCGGCGTCTTCGGGCAACCAGAATGCGTGGCCGTGGCGGTTGCCTGATTCCTGCTCGTGGCCCGAGAGCTCTGGCGGCAACGCATCGGCTCCAAGAAGCACCTTGGCCCGGCCCATCGCCGCGGCGCGCAGCGCCTCGCCGATGCGCAGCGCGTCTTCGATGCGGGGCAGTGGCTTGCCGTAGATCGCGAAACGGGCCGTCGTTGCAGCGCTTGTCGCCTGCGACGGCGCAGACGGACGCACAACCCAGGGCACCGTGGCTTGCAGCGCACGCAGCGGCCGCCGGTAGCTGATGGCTTGGGCGCAGGGCGGTGCGCTCCAGCCGGAGGCTTGCAACTCGCCGGTGTCCACAGCTACGCCGTCGATCCAGTCGAGCGGCAGGGTCCGCAGCAGCTTCTTTTGATCGACCTTGAGTTTGGTGCGTGGGTTGCCTTGGGCATCGAGTGCAATCTGCGCGCGAGCCAACTTCTCGGCACGCTGCTCGGCGTAGGCCGCCGGTGGCAGCGGTGCGAGCAGGCGCACGATCTCTCCGGTGATTTCGCCGGAGTCGATGTCGACTGCCTGCTCGGTGGGGATGCAGTTGAACGCACCAGGGAAGTCGGTGCGGCGTGCATCGACCCAAGATTCGGCGCGGCCCAGATAGCCCAAGTTATCCAGTAAGGTGTCGAGCAACTCGACGTTCGCGCCGTCAAGCGTCAATTCGGGCCACGCAATGACGAGTGGCACGTCGGGGGCCACCCGGGCGAAGGCATCGAAGACCAAAGTCTTCTTGTCGCCCTTTCCAGGCATGTAATGGCGCGAGTGCGAATGAATCGCGGCCTCGGGCAGGCTGTAAGAAGGTGCCCTCGCCTGCGCCAGCAGTGCCAGCAGGGCGTTCAACTGCTCGCGCGCAAACGCCGTGGCGTCGATCTTGCGGTGCCACACCGCGATCAAGGCGCGCGTGACGCGCCACAGGTCCGGCGGCCAAGCCACGTCAGCTTCGTTGACGTGCCGGCCCCAAGGCGTGGCGTGGTAGCGCCCAGCGGGGAAGGTGAAGGCGATGGCGAGCATGGCGGTCAGGGGGCATCGCTTTCGTTGCCGACTTTGGCGTCCTTTTCCTTCTTCGCCTTGGCCGACGCTTCCCACTTCACGATCGTCGCGCGTTCCTGCGGCCACTTCTTTTCTTGCGCCACAGCGGCGATCAATGCCGGCAGCGCGGCTTGCAAATCGGCCAATGTGGGCATCGTGAATCCGGCTGGCCGCTTCAAGGCGATCCCCTCTCCTTTCACTTCCAGATCGCAGGCCGTTCGCAGGCGCAGACCGTCGCACAACAACGCCTGAATCTTGAACAGCGAAAGCGCGATGAGCAGCTTGTTGGCGGCCTCGCCGAGCCCAAAGGCGCGAATCTGGCCGAGGTCCAGATTGAAGTAGGCGATGAGTCTTGGCGACGTGAATTCCGAGCGCGCGAAGGGCACGTTGCCGAAGCCTTCGCTGCTGGTCTGCCCTTCGCCGCCTTTGCCCGGCTTGACGTGATCGTTCTTCACACCACCGCTCTGCGCCTCGCGCACGTCCGCCGCCTCGATGAAGGACGAGAGAACGCGCGGCAAGCGCAAGCGGCCTCCGGCCAGATCGGATTTGGCCAGGAAGACGCCGTGAATCAAGGCGTTGGTATCGAGCCTGAGCAACACGGCGGCAAGTTTGCGAATATCGACGGGCCCTTCTTCCATGGCGGCAAGGTCGGCCTTGAGCATGCCGAACACGCGCTTGTCTTTGCCTTCGAGGATGTAGGGCGAGTTGATGCGATGCGCCTCCAGCACGCTGTTGGTCAGCGGCCGGTCGCTCTTGTCACGCACCTTGACCAGCGGCAGGCCCTTGAGCGGCGCGACCCAGTCGTCGGCCACACCGTCCCAACAGACGGCCTCGAGTCGATTGGCCATGCTCTGCGCGGACTCCACCAGCAGCATGCGTTCTCCATTCGGCCCGTCGTAAGTGGCGGCACCCAGATTGGGAAATCCGGTGGGCTGAAAGCGCGTTCCCTGCAAGGGCTGCAAGCGCGCCTCCAGCAGCAGGCGCGGGGCGGTGGCGAGGGCGTCGAAGTTCAGCGGCATGGCTTTCTCCAGTTGAAAGAGGTTCAGGGGGTGGTCTCGGATTCGGGCTCGAGCTCGAGTTCGTGCAACAAGCGCGCCGTCTCCTTGAAGCTCAGCGGGATGCACAGCGCCGCCAGCCAGCGTGGGCCGTCGGCGACCACGGCACCGGGCGGCTGGCGGCCCGGCAGCGCAACGCCAAGCGCGTGCAGGCGTCGCCAGGCAAGTTGGACGGCCGCCTGCGCGTCACTGGCGGCCAGACGCGCTGGTATTTCCGCGGGCAGATGCAGGCTGCGGTCGTCGGGCAGCCAGCGCAACGCGCGCAAGACAGCTTCGGGAGTGAACAAGACTTTCAGCAGCGCAAAGGCTGGGGGCAAGGTGGCATCGGCCGCGCCGCGCGGGGCATCAAAGCGGCTCAAGTCCACGCAGGCGAGGCCGGCAAGCAGCTCGGCAATGCGGCCGTCATCGGTGCTGCCGTCGAGGAACATCGCAAGATCGCCACACGTGGCGCCGGTCTGGCTGATAAGCAGTTCGCCTGCGGCACCCAACTTCACGGCTTCGAGCCTGCGCCGATGCAGCAACGCCGCCAGGTTGCGGGTTAGCGGGCCCGTCCCCCACGTCGCGACGCGCGACGTGGGCTCCCATTGGCGGTCGCCCTCCTTGTTGACCGATTCACCGACGGCCACCAAGTGACGCCGCATGTGCAGCACCTCAAAGCCCTCGGCGCCGCGCAGCGTCAGCC
Source organism: uncultured beta proteobacterium (assembly GCA_963791595.1). GTDB lineage: Bacteria > Pseudomonadota > Gammaproteobacteria > Burkholderiales > Burkholderiaceae_C > JAEMQF01. Next base: position 7,333 of record CAWBTF010000027.1, read on the forward strand.
CCGCCAGGGCGGCGGCGATGCGGAATTCGGCAGAGGCATCGTCGGCTTTCAAGGCCCACGCCGGGCTCAGCCGCGGTGCCGGTGCGCGCACCGCGTCGCGCGCCTTGGCGCTGATGCACAAGGCTGCGTCGATGCGACCGACATGGCGCAGCACGGCCTGGACGGCGCCGCGACTGGCGCGCTGAGTCAAGGCGAACAAGGCCGAATCGAGTTGCCGTGCCGCCGAACGAAAGGCGTTGGGCGCGTTCTCGTCGCGCGCGTAGCGTTGCACCGAACCCAGCCAGTTGTGGCGTTCGAGTTCGTTGATGAGGTCGGCGTCGGGGTTGCGGCGAACGGTGATGCGGTTGAGTGGCGTGGCCAGATAGGCTTTGCCCGAGCGCATGAGAAAACCGTAGCGCTGAAAACTGTTGATGCCGCGATCGACACCCAGCTGTGCCACCGCGCGAGCAAAGTCAACGCCGTCCCGTGCCGCTCGGGCGTTTACAACAGCGCGCCCTTCCGCCAGCAGGCATCGCAGCTCTTCAGCGCTGCATGGCGCAGCCCACAGCGGCAGCCAGATCTCTCCGCGCGAACTGGTGTCGTCGCCGGCGCCCGCCGAGCCCACGGTACCCACGCGGCTACGCACAGTGAACGGCGCGGCAAGTGCGGTGGCCTCGGTTGAGTCCATGCGCCTGGCCGTTGATGCGGCAAACAATACGGCACCCTCGAGCATCAATACAAAGTCCCAGGCATTGATGCGCGCGTCGCCCTCAAAGCCCGACGATGCGTTCGCGCCGCCCGCAGCGCCCGGCGCAAACTGCCCGATGGCGCGATCTGATAGTGAGTCCGTGGCCGTAGCGAATAGCGCGGCCGAAAGGGTTTCCAGCGATCCGGGGTGGGGTTCACCCGAGGCAAGGTCGATGACTTCGGCCAAGCGCTGCATGAAGTTGTTGGTGAAGTCCAGTCGGCCATCATTGCCGCCGGTGCCCAGGAGTGGCGGGTAGCGCGGGTCATCTGAGGACAGAATCACTGCCGCGTCCATCCACCTCAAGAGCGGATCGCTGGCGTTGTTGCGCAGCGTCTTGAGGAAGTTGGCCTTGTCCTTCAGCTTCGGGCTCTCGCTCAATGCCAAGCGCGCGACAACTTCTTGCCCGATCTTGATGGCCGCCCGGTATTCGCTCAATCGGGCGGCGGCAGACACGATCAGCGCATCAATCCCCGATGTGTTGTCTTTCGGATAAAACCCGCTCCCACCATTCCACGGCGCAATCAACGGCGTCGGTCGATAGCGCTCCAGAAAGAACCCGCACAGTTGCTCGCGGGTCAGCCGCGTGCGCAGCACAAAGACGTCGTCGCACCAGAAGCCGCAGGCCTGCGGGTCGCCGCCGTCTTGCGCATCGGCCTCGGCCACCAGCCGCAACACGGCCAGCGCCTTGAGGTAGGACGCAAGGGGCGTCGGCGTGCAGCCCGTGAGTGCAATCTCAGTCACGGCGACGGGTTGCGACAGCCGCTCGCGCCACAGCCCCATCAGCGGCGCCCAGTCGCGCCGATCGCAAGCGCTGAGGGCGGCGAGATAGCGGTTGCGAAATTCGTCACCCGGCGGCACGACGTCGACGGGAGGCAGCTGCAGGCGACGCAGAATTTCGGTGAGCCACAGGCGGCTCATGCGCCCATTGAGATCGAGGAAGGGGTGAATCGACAGCAGCTCGCCCTCGGCGTAGGCCAGGAACTCGAGCAGCAGGTCATCGGCGTCGCCGCTGAGGTGTTGCAGCCTCTCGTTGAGGTTGCCGATGTAGTCGCGCATGCGTTGCGCCACCAGGCTTGGCGGCGGCGGCTCGTGCACCCCCACCTGCACCAATTTTTGCCGGTAGCGGCCGGCATGCTCCGGAAACAGCGCGCCACAGAGTTCGGCGTGCAGGCGCAGCAGCAGGTCTTCGTCCAGCGGGCTGTCGGCGTACTCGCCGCGGCGCTGGCGCACGTCGATCGCCAGCAGCGGCGCCGCCAGTCGCTCGGCGAGCTCGGCGTAGTTCAGCCGGCCTTGGGCGGTGTCGAAAATCCGGGTGGCGTCAGCAGGCGAACGTGTTGCGCCTGCAGCCAGCTCAGGCTGACCGGCTCGCGCTCGAAGGCCATGCTCTGCCAGACCTGCGCCGGGCTGCGCGCCAGACTGAATTGCTGCTGTTGCGCCGGGCTCAGGCTGCGCCAGCGGCGGATGTTTTCTTGCCAGTTCATGCTCGTCATTGTGCGGGATGTCAGTCATGGTGGCCAGCCTGGGTTGGGGTCTGGGGCGGGGCGCCGTCCTGTTCAGCACGGGTGGCGCGCCAATCGGCGATGCGCACCAGCGTTTCGAGCCATGCCAGGCGAAACGGCCCATGCGTCTTGAGCAGGCCCTGGGTGCGGGTCGTCCACGAGGGGCCGTGCGCGCCTTCGCCGAGTTGCATCAGGTCGAGTTGCAGGCTGGACTGCGACACCGTTTGCCCGTCCTCGAACCGCACTTCCGGAAGGACGTCGCCAGCCCACACGCCACGCGCAAACAGGCGCTGGTCGGGGGGCTCGGTTTCGCCCGGCAGTGCGCGCAGCGACATGCGCAGCTTGCCGTGGTGGGCGGCGATCAGGTAGCCGATCAAGTCGGCGTTGGGCTCGTCGCCACAGTGGTTGAGCCAGGCCAGCGCGGATGCCAGTTCGTGGCGGAAGTGCTTGCGCTCGACATCCTTGCCGGCGACCCGCGTGGTGTAGCGCGGTCGACCGGTGCGGCGCAGGGCGCCGGTTCGCGGGTCGATGTCGCAGCCCGACTTGGCCCAATGCCCGGCACCGAGATCTTGGCCGCAGCCCTGTCGGTGCGCCGCGCGCAACATGGTGTCGAAGGCTTCGTGCGCCTTGCCCACGTCATGCCAACGCGCGGCGGCGATGACCGCCGTGTCCCGCGCAACGGCCAGCGACTGACACAGCGCTCGGGCCTCGCGCTGCACGCCTGCCAGGTGGCGCGGCAAGGGAACGGCAAGGCGTTGCAGGCTGCGGTGTTCGTCGTCGATGGCCTCGATGGTTGCGGCAGCGGTGTTCAGCTGAACCGGCGTCACCGATCCGGCGGACGCGGCATTCAGGCCTGCTCTGGCGGTATAACCACCCTTGCCGGCGTGGATCATCAACGTCATGCCCGGGCGCAGGCACAGCTTCTTCGGCTCGGGTTGCATCCAGCATCGTGCCAACGTGTCCCACACCTGAACATCGCCGCGTTGAATGCGCTTTTGTCCAAGCAGATCGTTCGCCGCACCGAGCCCGGCACGGCAAAGCTCATCGCGCGCTGGTGGCGGCTGCGCGGCAGCCTCCTCGGGTGTCGCCCAAACCCGCCAGAACAGCATCACGTCAGCATCGTCCGCGTCGCGGATGTAGGGCGCGATGTCTACATCTAAGCCCGACAGGTCGGCCTCGGTGTTGAACAGATCGAGAAAGTCTTTGCGCCGCAGAACGGCGTGCAAAGGCGCTTGGGCTGTGACGGGCGGCAGCGTGGCAGGCGCGGCGCTGCTCAATGGCGCGAGTTGCGTGCGCGCGGCATCGATGTCTTCGGCCGTGTAGGGCTTGGGGTCGGCAACGTCGAGCCAGAAGACCTGCGCGTCGGCCGTTTCGTTGAACTCGCCATAGCGATTACAGCGCCCGAAGCGCTGCACCAGCGAGGCGTAGGGTGCGAGTTCGGTGAACAGCACGCGCGCGGAAATGTCGACGCCGGCTTCGATGGCCTGGGTGGCAACGATGATGCGGCCTGGACCAGCAGGGTCCGTCGGCGAGGCCAGCTTGGCGTTTTGCTCGGCGCGCTCTTGCGCGCGAAAGCGCGAGTGGATGAGCAGAACTTCCGGTGGTACAACGGCCGCGGCCATGGGCGCGGCCCGCTCGCCCTTGGTCTTCGCCTTGCTCGGCACCGCGAAGTGTTTATCGAGTTGCGCCCGCAGTTCCTGAGCACGCTCGACGGTGTTCAGAATCGCCAGAGTCGTACTGCCTGGCCTGTGCACGGCGGCAAGATGCTCGGCGAGCGCCGCGAGATAGCTCAGGGCTGCCGGCTTGCCCTCGGCGGTCCAGGCCACCGGGCCCGGCCGCAGCGTCTTGACCGACTCGCGCCGTGCACTCACCTCCTTCGACTGCTTCTCGACTTCGCTCAATTCGAGTGCACTCAGCAGGCCGGGGTTGAAGTCCACCGTCGTCATCCAATCGCGATTCAGCGTGGCAGACATCCACAGACTGCGGCTGCTGCTTGCGCAACCCAGCGAACGCCGAAACGCATCCAGCTGCGCGCTGGTCACCAAACCCGGCCCCATGAGCTGAACTTCGTCGAACACCCACATCGCGTCGTTGTGCAGCATGGCGAAGTGCACCGGCCACTGGTAGCGGCTCATGCCGTAGCCGCGCATCAGCGCTCGCGACAGCAGCATGTCCTGCGTGCCGATGAGGACCTGATCCTCCTCGGGGTGTTCGGCCCAGACCGGCTTGGCCAGGTCTTCGGAGCCACCCATCAGCACTTGCACCGAGACGCGCCCCTGACCCGGATTGCCGTTGGCGCCCAGGTTGTCCAGCCATTGCTCGCACGCACGTTGGGTTTGTTCAACCAGAACGCGCATCGGCAGGCAGTAGACGAGGCGGCGCGGGGTGTTGGCGTCCGGGGCAATACGCTGGCCGCCCGGCCGCCAACCACGCTTCCAGGTCCAGGCCAGAACGACCGCCGCAGTCTTGCCTAAGCCAGTCGGTACGGCCAAAAGGTCTGGCCAGGGCTCCAGTGCCAGCCGTTCTTGATACTTGAACGGCACTTTGCCCGCGCTGATCTGCGTGCCGGTCGCTGCGGCAAAGTACGTCTTGAACTCCATGCTCCGGCCTCCCTCAACCTGCCCGATCTTTGCACCCCCAAGGCTCAAGGCGTGAGCCTGGATCGGGCGACCAACTGGTCATTCAACCAGTATCGCCGTGCGCGCCCAACCCCGCGCGCAGCCGCCGCATCACCTCCTCCTCCAACTCCTGCGGCGCGATCACTTCGACCTCCGGCACGTGGCGCAAGATGTCCATCACCAGCTCGCGCGGATCGGCGTAGGGAATCGTCAGCACCCAGCGCCCTTCGCTGTCGCGCCGCCCGTGCTGGTCGCGGTGCCAGGTCTCGGCCGCGACCCAGCGCGAGCGTTCGGCGGAGAAGCGCAGCGTCGCGTGCTTCACTTCGCGCCCGGCGAAGATGCCGTAGCCGCTGCCGAGCGCGGCGTCGAGTTCGGCGTCGTCGACTTCGATCGCCTTGCGGTCGAGCACCTGCACGCGCCCGATCGCGTCGACGCTGAAGCTGCGCAGCGCCTGGCGCAGGTGGCACCAGGCGTCGAGGTACCAGTTGTCGCGGTAATGGATCAGGCGCTGCGGCGAGACTTCGCGTTCGGCGTCGTCTTGCGGCCCCGCCGCGCGGCTGCGCGCGCGGTAGACCAATGCCAGGCGCTGCCTGCGCAGCAGCGCGCTGCCGACGGCTTGGAAGTGCGGCAATTCGATCCTGCGTGCGCCGACGGTGCGGACATGGATCCGCCGCGCCACGTCGGCCTTCGGCGGTACGCCGCTGCCGAGGATGCCGGCCAGGCGCTTCATCAGCGGCTCGATGTGCGGGCCGAGCAGGCCGGCGGCGTCGAGGTTGGACAGCAGGTGCTGCATCGTCAGCAGCGCGTGCACCTCCTCGGCGCTGAACCACAGGCCGGGCAGTTCCAATTGGGCCGTGTTCGCCGACGCTGTGCGCGCGGCGATCCAGCCTTGCCGCTCGTGGTCCCATTCGACGGGCATGCCGAGCCGATCGCGCAGCAGCGCGATATCGCGGTTCAGCGTGGAGCGCGAGACTTCGAGTCGCCGGGTGGCCTGCGCCGGCGTCAGGCACGAGCCCGCCGACAGCCATTGCCGCAGCTTGTACAACCGCTCGGTCTGCGCCATGCGTTCCTCCTGTGGCGCTCATTCTGCGCGTACAAGGGCGGCCAGGGCGTGCGGTCTTGCGCCGGCGCGAGTTCACCACTGTGCGGCGTGCGCGACACTCGCCGCCTGCACGCAGACCGATTCCCAACTGCACACAGGAGTTCACGATGTTCAGCCCCATCGCCATCCCCTTCGGCACCAAGCTGCTGTTCAACACGATCAAGCTCAAACCGGGCGTGACGACCGACGACGTCGAAGTCGCCCTCGCCGAGATGTGCGAAGTAGTCAAGGGCACCTACGGCGGCGAACCCGGCGGCTTCGTCGCCGGCCAGGTGTTCCGTTTCTCGGGCTTTGTCTCCGCCGAGGGCTCGCTCGGCGGCCAGGGCAGTGCCGACCACGACCTGGTGATCGCGACCTACTGGCGCTCGTTCGAACAGCACGAACGCTCGCACGCCGACCGCGTTTTCCGCGAGAAGTTTGCCGCTCTGGCGCAGCACTGCACCGAGACGCGCGAGCTGGGTTACGAGTTGCTGTGGCAGGGCGAGTTCGAGGGCAAAGGCGCGAAGACGTGATCGGGCCGCCCTGACAATCCCGCCGGGGCCGATTAACCGCCTCAATGCGCAAACCCTGGCTTGGCGTTGCCGCAGTCGTGGGGCTGGCCTTGGCGGCGATCGCATGGCGCTTCGCGTTTGCTCCGGGTGCGAAGCTGCCGGGCGGTTCCACGGCGACCGCCGATCCGGTGGCGACGTTCATTGAGCGGCACTGGCCCGACCCGCTGCCGCCGCAAGGCGAGCCGCCGGCCGCGCTCTCGGCGCTCGAAGCTTCGCTCGGTGCGCAGGCGTGCGGCCAGTGCCATGCCAGGCAACACGCCGACTGGAACTCTAGCCTGCACAGCAGGGCGATGGGCCCTGGCATCGCCTGGCAGTTGCACTCGATGAGCCAAGGCGGCGCGAACCGATGCATGCGCTGCCACGCGCCGTTGGCCGAGCAGCAGGCGCTCGTGGCGCTCGAACGCAAGTGGGAACATGCCCCCAGCGCCGCGGTGCCGGCGTATGTAGCGCCGGACCTGCACCGCCAGGGCGTCGTCTGCGCGGCGTGCCACGTGCGGCGCCATGTTCGCGCCGGGCCGCCGCGGAGCGTGCGTGCCGATCCGGCGCCGCGCGAAGTCGCGGCCCATGGCGGGTTCGTCGCCGAGCCGGGCTTCGGCGACAGCCGCTTTTGCGCGGTCTGCCACCAGTTCGCGCCGGACGGCGCACAGCTGAACGGCAAGCTGCTGGAAAACACCTACGAGGAGTGGCGGGCCAGCCCGGCGGCTCGGGCCGGACTGAGTTGCCAGGGCTGCCACATGCCCGAGCGGCGCCACCTCTGGCGCGGCATCCACGACGCGGACATGGTGCGCAGCGGGCTCAGCGTTAGCCTGCAGGTGCAGCGCGGCGTCGGCCAGGAGCTGCGCGCCCGCGCCGTGCTGGCCAACGTGGGCGCCGGCCATCGCCTGCCGACCTATGTCGTCGCGCAAATCGTCGCGACGCTCGAACTCGTCGATGCCGGCGGAAGCGCCGTCGCGCAGTTGGGGCAACACACGGTGGGCCGGATGGCCGACCTCGAGCTGACGCAGGAGCTGTTCGACACCCGGATCGCGCAAGGCGAGAGCGTGGCGCTCGAGCGGGTCTTCAATCACCCCGGTCAAGACGGCTGGGCGGTGCGACTGATCGTCGACGTGCATCCGGCCCGCCACTACGAGGCCTTGTTCAGGCAGGTTCGCGCGCGGCGCGGCGCGCTGCCCGAGCCGGCCGTGGCGCTGCTCGACCAGGCGCTGCGGCAGGCGGCGAACAGCCGCTACGAGCTCTACCGCCTGAGCGAGGCCTTGCCCGCGCGGTAGCGGCCGCCGGGCCGCTGTGCAGCGGCCTGCGACCCGAAGACGCGGCGGTTGCGTGCAACCCCGCATTGCCTTGCAGCCCCGGCAAGGGTAAGGTGGGCGTAATGCGAAGGCACCGTTGCGCCGCGCGCGATTCGCTCGAGTTCATGACCAGTCCCTTTCACCTTCGGCATGTTTGGGTGTGTTTGTCCTTGCTCACGGGTTTCGGGCTTGGGCAGGCGGCGCCGCTGCCCGAAGCCTCGTCGGTCGTGGGTGAACCGGTTCGAGCGATTGCGACCGCGGGCGATCCCACCGGCGCCGCAGCGCGCCCCGTGCCGCTCAGTTCAGCGCAGGCGCAAGAATCGCCCAAGCCGCAGCCGCGCACCCCGAGGCTGAAGTTCCGCGGCAGCGACGGCACCTGTGGATGCACCTGTGCCTCAGGGGGCACCTCGGAGGCCGATATCCAGAAAGCGCAGGAGGCACGCGAGAGCCGCTGAACCCGAACCAACCCGCTGCAAGAAGTCGATCGGTGGCCGGCTCCGCGGCCCACCTCAACCGACCCGAAATGCAGCCACTTTCGAGGAGACAAGCAGTGAATCGAAGGAAACGAACCGCGCAAGCGGTGGGCCGATGGCTGCGCCGCCTGGCCATGCTCGGCGCCGCATCGACCGCGGCGTGGCTGGTCGCGCTCACGGCGAGCACGCTCCACACGACCTGGAACGCACCACCCGTCGATCGCGGCGCGCAGCCGCTGCACGCCGGGCAGCTCGGTGCCCACCCCGACGCCGATCGACAGGCGGCGCCCGGCCGCGGCGGCTGGGGCAGCGAAGTCCTCGCGGCCGCGCGCGAGCACGCATTCGAACTCGCGCCCTTTGCGGTGGCCAACGCCTGCGGCATCGGCGCGTCGTCGTGTTTCAAGTGCCACAACGGCACCCGTGCCGCGGCACCCAAGTCGGACAAGACGGCGAGCCCCTGGCACCCTGACCACAAGACGGTCAACGATTCGTGCGTCGGTTGTCATGCGGGCAACGCACGGCTGATCAAGAAGGAGATCGCGCACACCCAGCTGATCTCGGACCCGCGCGGCGCGCCCGAGCGCTGCGCCGGTTGCCACAAGTCCGGCGATTCCGCGGCGCTGCTGAAGACTTACCAGGCAATCGCGGCGGGAGGGAAAAAATCATGACGCAAATCGCTCCCGGAACCCGAGCTTCCACTCGCGCCGCGGCGCGCCGTGCCGCCTTGGGCGGCGTGTTCGCGGCCACCGTGCTGGCCGCGCCTCACGCCGGCGCGGGACCGACGATTCCGTTCGGCGCCGAAGGCTACGTCACCCTCGGCTACGCGATGCAGTTCTGGACCCGGGCGCAGAGCTTCACCTCGCCCACCGACAACGGCACTTCGTACGACTCGTTCTTCCGGCGCAACCGGCTTCTGTTTTCCGGGCAAGCGGATGACGTGTTCGGCTTCTACGTCCAGCTCGAGGCGGGCAACGACGACAAGGCCGGCAACGCCGACAAGTCGATCTTCTACCGCGACTCGTACCTGACGGCCGACTTCAGCGATTCGCTGCGCGTGATCGTCGGCCGTTTCAAGAACACGTTCAGCCGCGAGAACCTCGAAGCCTGCCTCGAGCCGCTGAGCATCGACCGATCCGAAGTGATGGCCTACACGCCCTTCGGCGCCCAAGGCGGCAGCCGCGACACGGGAATCGCGCTTTGGGGCAACCTCGCCGACGCAGCCGTGCAGTACCGCGTGATGCTCGCCGACGGGCGCCAGGGCGATGAGGTGCCGAAGAAATCGCCACGCGTGACGGGCCGCTTGCACGTCTCGCTGTTCGACCCGGAGACCGATTACGGCTACAAGGCCACCTACCTCGGAACGCGCAAGGTGTTCACGCTCGGCGCGGCGTTCGACTTCCAGGCCGACGTCGCGTACGCCAACTTCCCCGCGCGCACGAATTCCAAGGACTACAAGGCGGTGACCGTCGACGGCTTGCTCGAGGTTCCCACTTCTTCCGGAACCTACACGCTGTCGGGCGCGTACTTCAAGTACGACACGGGCGGCGCGATCAACCAGAATCCGGACCCGCTGCTGTCGCTCTCTTCCGAACTGAAGGCGGCGTACCTGAAGGGCGCCTACCTGCTGCCCAACAAGGTCGGCCCAGGCCGGCTGCAGCCGTACTTTCGCTACGAGAAATCGGTGTACCGTCTGAACAGCGGCTTTCGCAATCAGCACTGGCGCGGCGTGGGCGTCAATTTCTATCAGAACGGCCAGAATCTCAGGCTGAGCCTCGAACACGCCAACGTCAAGTTCGATACCCAGCACCCCACCGATGCGTCGCTGCAAAACTACAACCACACGACGCTCGCGCTGCAGTTCATCTTTTGATTTTCTCGTGCGGCGACGCAGGCGTTTGCCGGGTCGCTGCCCCGAAGTGATAGCCCAGGCAAGGAGATCGGATATGGCCCATGAGACCTTCATCGCCGTCGGTGCGCCGCGGTGCGTTGCCGCGTTTCTTGTCGCCGCCGCCGCTGCCCTGCTCGCGGCTTGCGGGGGCTCGGAGAGCAGCGGCAACCTGAAATTCAACAGCGCCGCGGCGCCGGCCGCCTCCGTCAACACACCGGCGCTGTTCGTCTTCTTCGACTCCGACGCCGACGGCACCGGCGACAGCATCGCCCGCATCGACCTCGACACCGACACGGTGATGCAGACCGCCGTGACCGGCGTTTCCGGCTCGGGTGGAACCCACAAGCAGGCGTTCTACGAAGGCCCGATCTGGGTGGGCGCGGGCCCGCTCGTCTGGGGCATCGACCCGACGACGCTGCAGGTTCTGCCGCGCGCCGCGGCCGCGTCGATCCAGGGAAACCGCGAGGGGACGGTCGGCGCGGCGGTCGTCAACGCCACCGCCGTCGGTGACGGCCGGGCCGTCGCGCTGGGCCTGGCGCGAAGCGCGTTGGCCGAGCAGACGCAATCGAAGGCCGCGCTCGCCGAGCGGGCCAGACTGCGCAGCTACTTCGACCGCACCAGCCTGAGCTACGAGGAGGCGCGCACGGTCGACATCTGCGCGGTGCGCGAGTCGCGCAGCGGCATCAACAGCAAGGTGTCGGAGCGCGTGTTCGCGCACGCCATCGCGGTCGCCAGTCCGTTCCACAACATGGGCTACAGCCCAGTGGGAATCGAGCCTTCGCCCGACGGCAAACTGACGATGTTCGCCGTGCGCCAGGGCGACCACTCGTTCTTCCTCGATACCGATCCCGATTCGGCGACCTTCGGCCTGCCGGTGCGCTTCGTCTACCCGAGGCTCGGGGTCGTGAAGGACCAGTCGAACAGCGTCGTCAAGACCTTCCCCGGCGTGTACACCTCGGCGGGCGGAACGGCGCCGGGCAGGCTCAACTACAACCGCGTCGCCGCCGGCACATCGGAGGTCGACAAGAACACCTACACCGAGCCGTGCGACTCGACCGCACTGAGGAACGCGAAGGGCGAAACCTGGTCGTGGTGGCCCGACGTGAACGGCGACACCATCACCGGCGTCAACATGGGAACGATCAACACCGCCGATCCGCAAGTGGTTCAGGTGCGCGTCCCGGTGATCGCACGCAGCAGTGCGCCCGTCGCGGCCGGTGGAACCGGCTCGGCCGCGCTCGGCGTGGGCACGTACCGGCAGCGCACCGGCCCGTGGATGGCATCGCTGCTCAATCGCAACGTCGGCAGCGAGTTCCTCTTCACCGTGGAGAACGAGGGCGACAACAGCGAAAGCGTGTGGGACGTCACCAACCCGGCCAACGTGTTCGAGGTGCAGCGCATCGTCACCAACCTCAAGAACGTGCTCACGACGGACCTCGGCGCCACAGCGTTCGTCAAGGGCAATACCTACGCCGTGACGGTCAGCTACGTCTCGACCGGGGGCGTATCGACCGACGTCAACTACCAGTACTTCTCGCTCGCGGCGGACGACCTCTCGGGCGCGAGCGCCGACGTGACACGTGCCTACCTGAAAAAGGTGACGGCCACCGACCCTGGCCCGAACTTTATCCTGAACGGGCTGAACGGCCGCGCCGGCACCAGCGAAGCGAACATCGCCCGGCTCCAGGGCAGCGGCGCCAATACGCTGCAGTTCAGCGACGAAGTCTGGTTGCTGACCGGCACATCGGCCGGCGGCGCGATCGACGGATTCCAGATCCTCGACCTGAAAGGGCTGGGCGCGCCGTACCTGATCAAGGAGACGATCGCGCTGCCCAGCGCCTTCACCGGCAGCCATTCGCCCAATGGCAAGAAGTTCTACCAGCTGCGCAACAACCTCGTCGACGTGATCGACACGCAAAGCCGCAAGCTGGTGAACGTGATTTCACTGCCCGGCACGGCGACTGGATTTGCCTTCGCGAGCTACAAAGCCACCCCCACCTCCGCGGCGGCGGGCAGCAGCGGCGCAGGCGGCGGCAGCGCAGGCGGCGGTGGCTCCGCCGGAGGCTGCATTCCCAACCCCTGCGGAGGCTGCTGAGGAGGCACGATGCAACGCGACTACAAGACCCTCGCCGCAGCACTGACGGAACTGCTGGGACTCGACTCGCCGCCGCTGGCGATCACGTTCACGCAGGAAGAGCCCGCCGGCGTCTCGCGCTACGCGGGCAGCATGCCGCAGCCCACCGCCGACGGCCGTACCGGCAAGGTGGCGGCAGGGTGCGTGTTCTGGATGAAGGCCACCCAGCAGACATTCCACACCTGCGCCGAGGATCACGCCAATTGCAGCGTCGGCAGCCTCACGCATGGGTTCATCCCGCTCGACGTGGCGGCGTCGCGCGACGACGTCAAGGCGATGGTCAGCGTCCACTGGGTCACCCCAGAAATGTTCCCGGGGATACCGGTCATCAAGCAGCAGCCGCAATGTGTCGTCTACGGACCGCTGGCCGACACCGGAATCGACCCCGACGTGGTGTTCCTGCGCCTGATCGGCAAGCAGGCGATGGCGCTGCACGACGCGATGCCCGACATTCGTTTCGAAGGCAAGCCGCAGTGCCACATCATCCCGATGGCAAGAGAGCAGGGCCAGGTCGCGTTGAGCGTGGGCTGCATGGCGAGCCGAACCCGCACCGGGATGTCGAACACCGAGATGACGTGCGCGGTTCCGGCGGCCAGACTCGAAGAACTCGTGGGTCGCTTGCGCTCGAGCTGCGCCGCCGACAAGGCGATCGCCGCTTACGCCGCGAAGGACGCACAACGCTTCGCCCAGCGCGGCGCGTGAAGGTGTGGCACGAGCGCCGCATCGTCATGCTCGCGGCTCTCGTGCTGCCGGGGGTGGGCGTCGCGGCGGGGCACGCCAAGCCCGCCAAACGCATCGAGCGCGTCTGGTTCGAGCGTTCCGCGGCGCTGGCCGACGCCGCCCGGCGCAACGTGAGCGTCGCCGATTTTCGGCGCGACATCGGTGCGCACCGCGAGACGCTGCGTGAGATCGTCCGGGCGAACCGCAGTCCCCCCGCCGACATCCTGACGCTGCAGCGCTCGATGATCCTGATGAACGCGCTCTTGAACGCCGCCGCCGAATGCCACTCGGGAGGGCGCGTGGTGTGCCCGCCGGACCTGCTGCACCGGATCGACGAGCAGTTGCGCGAAGGCTTCGCCCAGCTCGAGGCGATCGACCGCGCCGCCCTTCGGGGCAAGGGGCCGAAATGACCGGCGCCACGCTGCCTGCCGCCCTGAACCAGAGCGCCGCGATCGCCGCGGGGCTGCTGCTGGACGCCGGATTCTGGATCGTCCTCAGCCTGGCGCTCGGCGGGCTCATTCGCGAGTACCTGAACACCGAGCGCGCCCGGCGCGCGATGCGTTCGCGCGGCCCCGCGAGCGTCGTCGCCGGAATGGGCCTGGGCGCGATGCTGCCGATCTGCAGTTGCGGCGTGATTCCGCTCACCGTCAGCTTCTACCTCGGCGGCGCGCGGCTCGCGGCCGTCATGGCGTTCACCGTCGCCACCCCGGTCATCAACCCGGCCGCGGTGGTGCTGTCGTACGCGCTGCTGGGGCCGGAGTTGACGTTGGCGTACGTGGCGTTCGGACTGACCGCGCCGCTGGTAGTCGGATACCTCACCGAAGGCTGGGCGGGGGGGCAGGTTCTTGCTCAGGCGCCGCGTCAGATGGCGTGCTGTGGCACACCAGCGGAACCGGCCGCTGCACCGGCCACGGCGCCGCCGCACAGCGTGCACATCAGGCGCGCGATGCGCTGGGCGTTCGGCGAGCTCGGGCCGATGCTCGGCTTTTACCTCGGCATCGGCATCGTGCTGGCCAGCGTGCTCAGCGTCGTCGTTCCTCCTGACTGGATCACGAAGTACCTGGGCGGTTCCGCACCGTTTGCGTCGCTGTTGCTGATCGCCTTGTTCGGCGCGTCGATCTACGTCTGCGCAGTGGCACACATTCCGCTCGTGGCCGCGCTGCTCGCCGCCGGGGCGGGGCCGGGCGCGGCGATCGTCTTCCTCGTCACCGGCGCGGCGACCAACCTGCCCGAATTGCTTGCATTGCAGCGCGTCCTGGGAACGCGAATCGTCGCGCTGTACGTCGGCAGCGTCGTCGCGCTGTCGGTGTTCGCCGGCTGGCTGGTCAACCTGTGGCTCGCCGACTACCGGCCCATGCTCGACCCGCTCGCGAGCATCGAGTACGGCGACCTCGCGGCGCGGCTCACGCCGGTCATCCCGCCCTGGCTCGCTTACGCGAGCGCGGTGCTCGTCGCGGCGCTGGCGCTCTGGGGGAGCTGGAACTGGCTGAGGCGATCGCTGGCGCGGTTCAAGGTCTTCGGATCCCTGCAGCGCGGTTGAGGCCTTGTGCGGCTTTTCGGCGCGCGCCGGCGCGGGCGATCCGGACTACGCGTCGATGCGGGGCGCCGCCGGCGCGGCGCATCAGCGCCAATACACGACCGTGTCCGACGCGGCGATGTCGTCCAGCACGGCCGCGTAAGGCTCGGCGCAGGGCCGCACCCGCACTTGCACGCCTTGCGCTTCGAGCGCCAGGCGCAGATCGCCGAGGTCGGCCGGCGCATCGCCCGGCGCATGCAGCAGCAAGATCAGCTTCGGCGCGCTCATATCCGGTACACGACATCGGCCGCGACGATCGCCGCGGCCAGCCGCGCCGGCACCTCGGCCGGGTCGGCGATTTCCTCGCAGGGAACTTCCGCGAATTCGAGCAGTTCGCGCTGTTCGCGCACCGCCGCATCGTCAGGCAGCATGCCTGCGCAAAGCACGCGCACGTCCGAGTGCAGCATGTACAGCCCGGCGGCGACGCGCAGCGCCTCGGCGGGTTTGTTGCTGGCGATGACGAGCACGCGCTTCATCGCGCTACAACACGACGACGCGGTCGCAGTCGCGCGCCAGTTCGGCGTTCTGGAACTGGCTGCGCAGCTTCACGTCGGCCGGCGCTTGCCCGCTGCCGTACAGCTGCCACGCGTGTTCGCACACGTCGAGCCGCAATGCGCCGCTGCGCATCAAATCGAGAAGCGGCGGGGAAGTCAACAGCCGCACTCCCGTGTCGGTGAGGAAACATCGGCAAGTCCAGCCGCGCTGCGCGGCGGCACCGGCCAGGCCCAACAGCTGCGCGCCGGCGCTATCGTCCGTGGCAACCAGACCGAGCTTCATTGCCGTGCGCAGCCCGCAGGGCTGCCCGCCGCAGCGCGACCGTTGCTCACAATTTTCGGATCGTCCAGCACTGGCTGCCGCCGCTGTCTTGCGTCTGCGCGACGATCTCGTCGCCTTGCGTCTGGCACATCGCGCTGATCGACTCGCCCGACGACGGGTTGTCGAACACCAGTTGCAGCGTGTCGCCGGACTCGAGTTTCTCGAGCGCCTTCTTGGTGTAGATCTGCGGGTGCGGGCAGACATAGCCCTGCACGTCGAGCCGATAGGCCCCGTCGCTCACCTTTTCGAACTTTGCTGCCATCGTGGTCACCTTCTCGCGATCTAATACCGACTACAACCCGATCGGCGTCTCGCGCGCCATCTTGCGTTCGATCCACCAATTGAAGAACTTCACGCCAACGTAGCCGCCTGCCGTCATCCCCAGGCCGAACAGCCAGCCCGACGGGTCGCCGTTGGTCACGGTGGCGAAGAAGGCGCCGATGTTGCAGCCGATTGCGATGCGCGCGCCGATCCCCATCAGAACCCCACCGCCAATGGCCCAAAGCGCGACCTCGAGTGTCGGGAACTTCAACTTGAACTCGTTGTTGAGCAGCGCCATCACGGCCGCACCGCCGATCACCGCGACCGACATCCACAACACCGGATTGAACCAGGGGCTGGGGATGCCGTTGTCCAGGCCGAAGAAGATGTTGTCGGTGATCGCCATGCCCAGCTGCTGAAGCACCCAGCCGGCGCCTTGCGCCTCTTGTGTCGTGACGTAGAAATAGCCCGGGTCGAACACCGTGTCCTGCAGGCTCAAACCCTGGGTGTGGCCGAGCGCTTGCAGCAGCTCGCCCGCGTTGTTGATCCCGAAGCGCTGCTGCAGGCTTTGCATGACCCACATCTGAAGCCCGGCCGCCACGCCGAGCACCAGGCCGGCAATGGCGGTGCGGCGCGACGCCGTGACCA
The DNA here is from genome assembly GCA_963791595.1 of uncultured beta proteobacterium. Taxonomy (GTDB): domain Bacteria; phylum Pseudomonadota; class Gammaproteobacteria; order Burkholderiales; family Burkholderiaceae_C; genus JAEMQF01. The sequence continues at coordinate 23,632 of CAWBTF010000027.1, forward strand.
TGCTCCACCAACCGGCCAGCTCGACCGCGAAGCCGCGCAAGCCGTCCTTGCGCTTGCGCAGGTAGCCCTGGCGGTACCAGCCGGCGTAAATCAACACCAGGATCGCCACGGCCGGGACGATCGCGTTCAGCAGCGAGTTGCCGATGAACGCCGCGGCGACCGGGTCGGCAAACCCGAGCTGCGCGCCCAGCGTGACGGACTTCAGATCCCAGATGTAGCCGGCCAGAAACTGGTCGTACCAGCCGGAGGTGGCCGAAACTTCGGCCGGCAGCGACTTTGCAGCGGCCGATGCAGCCCAAGAGGACGGAACCAAGCCGTCCCAGGCGCCGCCCAGGTCGACGAAAAAGGCCTGCGCGAAGCTCAGCGAAAGCACGACGAGCATCGCCGCGACGCTGCCCTCGCCGCTCTTGTAGAGCGACCCGGAGGCGCAGCCTCCCGTGAACACCATGCCGAAGCCGAAGATCGCTCCGCCGATCACCGAGTAGGCGCCGATCGGCGACGCATGGAACGTGCTCTTGCCGGCCACCGTGACCGCCGCCGACACCAGGCTGAACAGCACGATCGCGATCATGATTCCCACCGCCATGCGGGGCACGCCGACGGCGAACAGATCGCGGATCGCCGAGGCCATGCAAAAGCGCCCGTACTGCAGCGACATTCCGTAGACCAGGCCGAACCAGAGGTAGGCGCAGAAGTACAGGTAGCGCGCATCGAGCGCCAGCACCCACACGCTGAGCACGGCGAAAGCGCCCATCACCGCCGCGGCACGCCGCCAGGCGCGCGCCCCCGACGCCGCTGGTCCAGTCATGCCGGCGCCGACCCCGACGCACGCCCGATCACATCCACATCGAACAAGCCGATCATTTGCAGTTCACCCGGCACGAGCGCCGTTCGCACAAGCATAGCGCCGAAAAGTCGTCGCGCTCCCCCGGTGGAACACGTAGGCCGCTGCGCTGCAGCTGGGTCATTGCGGTACTGCGAGCCGGCACCGCCCGCACCGCCGCGACGACAATGCCGGCATGACCGAGACCGACAGCGCCGCCCTCGCGACTCAGGTGCTCTGGGCCGCGTTCGCGCTGTCGATCGGCTTCGGCGCGATCGCGCAGCGCACGCACTTCTGCACGATGGGCGCGGTGGCCGACGTGGTGAACATGGGCGAATGGACTCGCGCGCGCATGTGGGCGCTGGCGATCGCGGTGGCGACGCTCGGCTTCAACACGATGGTGGGCCTGGGCTGGCTCGCCGCGAAGAACAGCATCTACGCCGGGCCGCGGCTGCTGTGGCTCTCGGCGATCGTCGGTGGCGCGATGTTCGGCTTCGGCATGGTGCTCGGCTCGGGCTGCGGCAGCAAGAGCCTGGTGCGGTTGGGTGCGGGCAATTTGAAGTCGCTGGTCGTGCTGCTCGTGCTCGGCGTGTCGGCGTTCGCCACCTTGCGCGGCGTGACCGGGGTGCTGCGCGTGAACACGGTCGAGCGTGTCTTCATCGAACTGCCGACGGGGCAGGACCTGCCGTCGCTGTTGGCGCCGCTGAGCGGCATCCCGACGCCGGCGCTCGCGTGGCTGCTCGGCGGCGGGCTCGCGCTGCTGCTGGTCGGTTGGGTGCTGCGCGATGCGCAAGGCCGCAGCCGCGAGGTGTGGCTCGGCGGCGTGGGCATCGGCGCGGTGATCGCGGCAATGTGGTGGGTGTCGGGGAGGCTCGGTCACCTGACCGAAGACCCGAACACGCTGGAAGAAGTGTTCCTCGCGACGAACTCGCGGCGCATGGAGTCGCTGAGCATGGTGGCGCCGGTGGGCTACGCGCTCGACTGGCTGATGTTCTTCAGCGACAAGAGCAAGCTGTTGACGCTGGGCATCGTCAGCGTGGCCGGCGTGGTGGCGGGTTCGGCAGCGACTGCATGGCTGCGCGGCGAATTCCGCTGGGAGGGTTTTGCGGGCGTGGAAGACACCGCGAACCATCTGGTCGGCGGTGTGTTGATGGGCGTGGGCGGTGTCGTCGCACTGGGCTGCACCGTCGGCCAAGGGCTGTCGGGCGTGTCGACGCTGTCGCTCGGCAGCTTTCTCGCGCTCGCCTCGATCGTCGGCGGCGCGGTGCTGGCGCTGCGCTATCAGGTGTGGCGATTGGAGCGCATGGGCTGAGCTCGGGTCCGCGCCGCTTCACGCCGGCGCCGCTGCTTCCTCGAATTCGCCCTGCCACAGCAACTCGTAGCCGAGCTCGTGCGTCTCGCTGCAGAACTCGCCCAGCGCACTGAATTTATCGAGGAACACGCGGTCGGCATGCGAGCGTTCGTGCTGCTCGAACGAGCGCCAGTAGGTCGCGATCACCAAGTCGTGATCGGCACCCTTGCCGGCGGCGCCCAGCGACCCTTCGGCCGACAGGAAGCCCGAGAAGCGAAACACCTGGCCGGCGATGAAGCCGCCGCGATCGCCGCCGTAGTGGCGCTTGACCACGTCGCACATCTCGGCCAGCGCGACCTCGACGTCGTCGGTGCTCACGCCGGGCTTGAGCTTGACCGTGTTGAAAAGCAGCTTGGCGCCGAAGGGGATGGTGATGGGTCCGAACATGGGGTTCTCCTGTGAAAGCGCGGCATGCTTCAGGGTAGCAGATCGGTCTACGGCTTCCCCGCGCCCCGGCACTGCCCGTCCGCGCCGAGCTTCAGGTGCTGGAACAGCCACTCGCGCTCGCGCTTCGCGGCGTGGCGCGCGGCAATCTTTTCCTCGGGGCTCTGGTCGGGGCGGAAATCGAACGCGCGGCGCGCCATCGGGTACATCTGCAGTTCGACCGGCACACCGCGCTCCCACAGCGCGTAGAACGCACGGCCGTTGACGATGCGGCGCAGCTCGAAGTCGGCGTCGCCGATCAGCATCAGCGTCGGCACATTGATGCGGTTCACCTCAGGCGCGACCGAGAACAGCTGTTGCGGCTCGGGCGCGTTCGGGTTCTGGAAGTGGCCGTAGTAGGAAACGATCGCGCCGATCGTGCTCGGCCGCTTGGCCGCGAGCCGAAACGCGATGTACGGCCCGCGCGACTTGGCGACGATGCCCACCGGCTGGCGGCACGCGCGCGGGTCGCGCATCAGGGCGTCGAGCGCGGCTTCGACGTCGTCTTCCGTCTCCGGCACATGGCGATCCGGAAACCGTTCGATCATGTTCGCCGACAGCCAATCGGGCGCGTAGACGAGGAAGCCTTGTTTCGCCAGCGCGCGGATGTGCTCGCGGTCCACGTCTTCATAGCCGCGCTTGGCGTGGATGTAGAGCAGCGGCGGCGCCAGCCCGGTGCCCGCGGGCCGGGCGATTTCAATGGGAACGTCGGACGTGCCGTGCCTGACGCTCGACTTTTCGATCGACTGCGCCACGCCGATTGCAGGCAGTACCGCCGCGATACACCACGCAATGGCGCAGCGCATCGTTTCGCCCTCAGCTCGACATGTAGAGCGCCTTCAAGGCTTGATGTAGGCGAAGCCCTCTTTCTGCAACTTCGTCAGCCGCACCACGCCCGAGGGCGTGAACGAGGCTTCGGGAATGAACTGGTCACGCTTCAGGCTGCGGTTCTTCAGCGTGATTTCGCAGACCTCGAACTTCACGCCGCGCTTCACCAGGCCCTGCACCGCAATCTCGTAGGGGTTGCCGTTGCGGTCTTTCGCGTCCTGCATCAGGAAGTCGACGCCTTGGGCGTGCGTCACGATCGTGATCTGCGCACTCGGGTCGGTATCCAGGTGGTTGCCGGCGTTGCGCAGCGCGCCGAGCGCTTGACCGGCCGTGTCGTTGATATGGTAGGCCACTTTGTCCTGCGCCCAGGCCACGGCGCATGCCGCGGACAGCAGTGCCGCCGCCGAGAAGTGTTTGATTCGCATGAAGGACTCCTTGCAGTGATCGGGCAGCGCCGGCTCGGCATGAAAGCCGCCGCTGGCCCAGTGGTTGCTCACGCCATGCCTGGATTGCCCGACACGCCGACGAGCCGCGGCGCATTGATCTTGCGCGGCTTGATCCGCCCGCCCTGCGCGCGCAGCCACGCTTCGAGATGGTCCCACACCGGCTTCACGCCGGGAACGTTCTTCGCCTCTTCGGACACCGGCGCCCAGCCGGCGACCTTGTAGGTCTTGTCGGCCTCTAACGGCTTGCCCGCCAGCGCCATGTCGCTGATGCGCTGGCCCATCGCCTGCCCCGGCGTGCAGGTGTAGGTCAGGCCGCCCACGCGCACCATGTCGCCGCCTTGCTGGTAATACGGGTCGGGGTTGAACAGGTTGTCGGCAACGTCTTCGAGCACCGACTTGATCGTCGCGCCGCTCATCTCGGTGAGCGTGGCGTACGGGTAGGTGATCGCGAGCTGGTCCATCATCAACTCGCGCGTGATCGCCTCGCCGGGCAGCAGCGTCGTGCCCCAGCGAAAGCCCGGCGAGAACGCGATCTGCGCGCTCTGCGTTTCCATCAGCGCGTCGCAGATCAACTGGTCCCACGAGCCGTTGAAGTTGCCGCGCCGGTAGAGCAAGCCGTCGGTTACGGCAAGCTTTTCCGCAAGCTTGGCTTCATAGGGCTTGCGCACCCGGGCGATCAGTTCGGCCATCGCCGGATCCGCCGGCAATTGGTTCGAAAACACAGGCAGCAGGCGATAGCGGAAGTCGGCCACGCGTCCGGCTTTCACGTCAAAATCCATCACGCCGAGGTACTTGCCGTTGCTGCCGGCGTTCGTGACGAGCGTCTTGCCGCCGGCCGTACTTCCCCCATTCGCCACAGGAACGGCGAGCGGCACACCGTCGTGCGTATGGCCGCCGAAGATCGCGTCGATGCCGCGCACGCGGGTGGCCATCTTCAGGTCCACATCCATGCCGTTGTGCGACAGCAGCACGACGACCTGCGCGCCCTTGGCGCGCGCCTCGTCGACCACCGTCTGCATGTTCTCGTCCTGGATGCCGAAGCTCCAGTCGGCGACCAGGTAGCGCGGGTTCGCGATCGGCGTGTACGGAAACGCCTGGCCGATGATCGCGCACGGCACTGAATTGATTTCGCGCATCACGTAGGGCTGGAACACCGGGTCGCCGAAGTCCTGCGTCTTGACGTTCTGCGCGACGAACTGGATGCCGCCGGCGAAGTCTTTGTCGACGATTTGCTTCACCCGCTCCATGCCATGCGTGAATTCCCAGTGGCCGGTCATCACGTCCACGCCGAGCAGCTTGCACGCGTCGACCATGTCTTGCGCGCCCGTCCACAGCGCGGTGGCCGAGCCCTGCCAGGTGTCGCCGCCGTCGAGCAGCAGCGCACCCGGCCGGCTGGCCTTCATCTGCTTGACCAGCGTCGCCAGATGCGCGAAGCCGCCGACCTTGCCGTAGCGGCGCGATGCCTTCTCGAAATCGATGTAGGTGAAGGCGTGCGCGAGCGCGCTGCCGGGACGGATGCCTGCTTTCTTCAGCAGAGATTCGCCGACGAGGTGCGGCAACTGGCCGTTCATGCCGCCCAGCCCGAGATTGACGCTCGGCTCGCGAAAGCGGCTGGGCATGAGCTGCGCGTGGCAATCCGTAAAGTGCAGGAACGACACGTTGCCGAACGGCGCGGCGTCGTACAGGCCCCGCTGCGCGGTCGCCGCATCCGCGTCGGCGTAGCGCGCCAGCCCCATGCCGGCGGCCGATGCTGCGCCGAGCACCTGGGCAAATTCGCGTCGCGAGAGGTTCATCCTGTTTCTTGCTCCCTCTCCCCTTGCGAGAGGGTGGGGGTGAGGGCTGCAGGCGATTCGCTACTGGTTCACCGGCGACTTCGGGTCAAGCAGCAGCGCCATGATGTGACGGATCTGCTCTTCATCGAGCAGCTTCGCGTGGCCGAAGCGCGGCATGTTGGAACACGCCGTGTAGGCCTTGCTGTTCCACAGCTTGCCCCAGGTGTACTGCACGATCGGAGCCGCAGCGGGGTCAGTGACCTCCTTGACGCCGCGAATCTTGCCGTAGTTCCACAGGCTCGGGCCGATCGTGCCGAACGAGATTTCCTTGCGGTCGATCTGGTGGCAGTTGTAGCAATTTCCGCCGTTGTCTTTGGGCGCCGCGCTGGCGTCGGTCCACGTCATGCCACGGCCGTTTTGCGCGAGCTTCTCGCCTTCGCGCCAATCGCCCAGGTACTGGCCGTTCGCCGGTGGACGAATCGTCGCGAGCGCCTCGGCCTCGACGCGCTTCGTCACTTCGGCCGGCAGCGGCTGGTCCGACGAACATGCGATCTGGGCCGGATCCTGGTGGATGCGCTCGGCCTTCGCGATGCCCTGATCGCGGAACGACGCCTTCATCGCGGCGCGCGCCTGATCGTCGAGTTCTTGGCTGCTGGGCAACACCGCGCAGCCCGCGAGCAGAGCCAAACCCCCGGCCAGGCCCGCGGCGCGAGCCCATGAGCGAATGATGAATGTCATGCGCGCTCCCGTCTCAACGCTTGATGGAAGGCGCGATCGACTCCGCGCCCTTGGCGTTCACGCCCATGTAGGTGGACACGGCGATCGTCGCCTCCGAGCCGAAGCCCGGGTACGGGAAACGCTGCTGCCGGTAGCAGTCGTTCAGGCGCAACTGCATGCCCCACATCTGGCCGTTGCTGACGCGGTACGCCGGCCATGCCGCGAAGCCGACGCCGTCGCCGGGGTTCTTCGTCAGGTTAGGCAGGTCTTGCAGGCGGATGCGCTTGCCCTCTTCGCCATGGCACGACGCACAGGAAAAGTCATGCGTGCCGGCGCGGTAGAAGAAGACGCGTTTGCCGATCTCGTAGCTGCGTTTTTCCTCGACGTGGGCTTGCGGCAGGTTGAACTTCATGCCGCGCGACGCCGCCGCGACGTAGGTCGCCAGCGCCGTCACGTTGTTCTGTTCGCCGCGCCCGAACGGCGTGTTCGCGATCTCGGCGCCGTTCAGCCCTTGCAGCGTTTCCATGCAAGTGAGCAGGCGCGACTCGAGGTCCTGCACCTTGTTCGTGTCGGCAAAGTAGCGCGGCAGCTCGACGAACGCGCCCTTCACGACGCCCGGCCCCTTGCCCAGGTCGCAGCCCTCGAGCGAGGCGTTCTTCGGCCCGCGCTTTTGCTTCCACAGGCCCTCGCCCTTGGCCTCGAACAGATCGGCCGGGTTGCCGTCTTCGAGCATCTTGCGGTACTCGGCGATCGCGTCGGCCGACGACTTGGGCTGCGCGAACGCCGCGCTCGAGAGTGCGAGCGCGCAGATGAACAGAGTTGCGTTCATGGGTTTGCTCATCACGTCACCGTCGCTTCGTCGGTGCGCTTCTCGCCTTTGTTGTCGACCCAGGTGACGCTGATCTTGTCGCCCGCCTTCGCGCCCTTCACCGTGAACTGCAGGAACGGGTTCTTGGAAATCGCCGGTCCCCACTGCGCCGTGAGCACGGTCTTGCCGTTGTGTTGCGCGCTCACCTCTTGAATGAACCAGGCCGGGATCACCTTTCCGGCCGCATCCTTGCGCTGGCCGGTCTCCATCTCGTGACTCATCAAGACGCGAACGGTGGCTCCAGAGCCTGCGACTTGGGCGCGGATGCGCATCGGATCTGTCATGGTGTTTCTCCTTCAAACCTTGACGAATATTGAAACCTCACCCACCGCAGCCGCCCAAGGTGACCTTCACTTCCTTCTGCGCGAACAGCACCTTGCCGTCGTTCATCAGCGCCACGGCATAGACGTTGGACGACTGGCCCATCTTCACGCGCGTCGAGAAGTTCGGCTCGACGCTGTCGCTCACGTCGAACATCGCCGACAGCACCGCCGGGTTCTTTTCCACGAGCAGCAGCATGCGCTTCACGCCAGGCAGCGTGGTCGACGCGCCGATCGGCACGACGGCGCCGTTTTCGGCGATGTCGGGCCCGGTGACCGTCACATCCTTGCTCGCCACCGGCGCGCCGGCGCCCAGCGCCTTCATCACATCGGCCATGTTCTTGGCCTCGAAGGCCGCGGAGGGGTAAGCCGCCGCCTGCGCTAACGCGCGGCCGGGCAGCAGCCCCACGCCGGCGAGCAGCGCCGTGACTTTGGCCGAATGGGACAGCAGATCTCGACGGGTGTGCATCATGAAACTCTCCTTCATCTGTATATGCTAATGCACGCCGCACACCGCCTGCGGCGCGGTGAGCAGCGCTTCGATCGCCGGGCCGGCATGGCTCCCGAGGCGGCGGTGCAGCGCCAGCACCTGCTCGGCGAGCGCGCGGAAGTGTGCCAAGCCCGCGCCTACCGCGCGCCGCAATGCGCGGCCCGAGTCTCCAGCGCGCCAGGCTGCGTAGGCGTTGGCGAGCGACGGAAACAAGCTCTCGCGCACGCCCTCGAAGTTGGCGAACCAGAAATGCAGCGCCGCGTTCGAGCCGCTTTCCAGCAGCGCGGGCAGCGTGACTTCGAAGTCGGCGATGTGGTCGCGCACCGCGCGAACGTGCAGGTCGGTGCGGCGCGAGGCCAGGCCCAGTCGCATCTGCGCCCAACCGGGCTCGAGCCACTGGCCGGCGCGGTACTCGCCGGTTTCGTGCAACAGCAGCGTCTCGCACAGGTCGTCGACCAGGCGCGGCAGCAACCGTACGAACGAGGTGCTGTCGTGCGCCTCATAGAGACCGACGAGCGCGGCAAACGCGGCATCAGTGCGGCGCAGGCTGAACGCCTCGAACTTCTCCCACAGCCAGCGCGCCAGCGACTCGCGGCGCAGCACGACCGTGCTCCCGCCTTGCAGCGCAGCCGGCGGCGCAAACAGGCCGCGCGCGAGTTCGCTGCCGCAGACCTGGACTTGCAGGCCGTCTGCGCGCTGCTGCTGTTGTTCCAGGCGAGCGAGAAAGAACACCGGCCGGTCTTCGGCGACCAGGCCGGCGCCGTAATACAGGCCCATCGCCGCGAGCTCGGCGTTCAGCGCGTCGGCGTCGAGCGGCGCGAACTCGCGCCCGGCGAACGGCAGCGCGACGAAGGTCTGCGCTTCGAGGCTCGACCAGAGCGCTTCGCGCTGCGCGAGCCAGGTACCCACGGCGCCGCGGTCCAGTTCGTGATCGAACGCGAGGCCGGTTTCCCAACGATAGAACTCGCGCATCTGCAGCAGGTAAATGCACAGCGACAGGTCCGCCGCGTGGCGCGAATCGCAGATGTGGCAGTTGGTCTGGACGGCGGCAACCAGCGCATCGAGCGAATCGCCGAGCGCGGCCGAGGCGGCGGGTCCGCGGAGCATGGCAGTGCGGTCTTTGCTTGCTCGCACTTTCAGTGGCTCCACCGCATTTCACGCGACCCGCGACGCATATATCGCCGATGCAGCGTGAAGGGCTGCTTTCGGCCCAAAGCTGACCTTCGCTGCGCGCCCCGTGCCAGCATGGTCCGGGGCAGGTGGCTTGGGGCACGTTCTCCGGCCCACGCTCGCGGGGCAGCAGATCGGGTGCACGAGCGCCGGCTCGTCATCGCCAGCCGCTGCCCCGAACCGTCCAGGACACCGCGAATGGGGCCTGCGCCCGTGCCCCAAACCACCTGCCCCGGGCACGACCGAGGTGGGCGAAGACGTGGTGCGCCACCACAGGTGCCAGCAGGGCGGTGGTGGTGCCCCCGGGCGCAGGCCCCATTCGCGGTGTCCTGGCTGTTCGTGCGCTTGGATGGTGGTGACGCGGCTGTGCGTGGTGGGCCTCGGTGGTGCCCCGCGAGCGTGGGCCGGAGAACGGGGGCGCCGCCGCCGACCTGCGACCATGAACGCTGGCGCGCCGGCTGCAGGCCGAACGGCAGCAACGGGCCGAAAGCAGTCAGCGCTCCGCTGAAGGCTTGGCGCAAGTCGACGTGGACGAGATTCACTTCAGTCATCGCCGATCGGCCCGGGCTCGCGCACCTGGCACAGCAATTCGATTGCGAGGTCTTCGTTCTCGGCGAACATCACTTTGATCTTCGGCTCGGCGGCGTCGCCCTGGGCAGCCCGCAAGGTCTTGGCGTGCGCCGAGGCGTCCTTGAAGCCGCCGAACTCGGCGAGCTTCTCGATCTGCCCGAAGGGTTTGACGCTGAACACGAAATACGGCATGGGCTTGGCAACTCAGATCAGAGGTAATGTTTGGTCAGGCGGCGCCGGCCGGGAACGCACTTCTGGATCACCACGCCGTGCACCGCCTTCAAGTCGGGCAAGGGCTGGTCCGCATACGCCGGATTGAGCGCGCGCAGCAACCAGCCGCTGCCGCTTCGCGCGAGTTGCCGGAACGTCCACTCGCCGCCCGATTGCGCAAGCACGAAGCTGCCGTCGCGCAGCGCGCCGTCGGGCTCGATCACGATGATCTCGCCGTCGCTGAATTCGGGCGCCATGCTGTCGCCCATTACGCGCAGCGCGAATACTTCGCCGCCGCTGCAGCCGGCGTCGCCGAGCGGATTCGCGAGCGCAGCCTCGGGCACGCTGCCGTTGATGGAAAGCGCTGATCTGGCCTGATTCATGTCGCGTTCGAAAAAACCTGCGACGCCGGCACGCCCGCATCGCCTAGCGCCGCGCCAAGCGCGGCCACATAGGGCGGCGGGCCCGCGAGGTAAAAATCGCAGTCGATGTCGAACAGGTCGGCACGCATCGCCTTGGCGACCTGGGCGGCGCCTGCCGCGGCGTCAACGTCGGTGAAACGCGCGTACTCGAACGAATCGAGCGCGGCCGACCAGGCGCGGCACTGGTTGTCCTGAAAATGCCCATCACTGCGCGTGGCCAGCCAGAACAGCGACAGCGACGGCGCAGCATCGAGCGACAGCGCATGTTCGATCAGGCTCTTGATCGGCGCAAAGCCGGTGTCGCACGCCGCGAACACGATCGGCCGCGGGCTGTCCGCGAGAACGAAGTCACCCATCGGCCCCCACACGTTGACCGCGTCTCCCGCTTTCAGCGCGCCGCTGAACAGCATGCGCGTGAAGGCGCTGTCGGCCTCGCGCGGCACGAAAAAATGCAGGTTGCGGTCGTCGCACGGGCAGCTGGCGATGGCGAAATCGGCGCGGATGTCTTCGCCACCCGTCGCCACGGAACCGGTGCAGCCCAGCGTCACCGACTGCCCGGCAAGAAACCGCAGGCGGTGGCTGCGCGGCGTTTGCAGGTGCAGCAGCCGCGTGTTCGGCGCAAGCTCGCGAACCGCGCGGATCGTGCTGACGATCTGTTGCGGCGCAATGTCGGCGGGGCTGGTCGCTTCCAGCGTTTCGAGCGTGATCTCGCTGCTCGCCGCGGTGTGCGCGCACATCAGCGTGTAGCCCTGCTGCTTCTCGGCCTCCGACAGCGGGTAGTCGAACGGCATGACCTTGGCCACTTCGCCGGCAATGACGCGCATCTTGCACATGCCGCAGCTGCCGTTGCCGCAGCCGTAGTTCAGGTTCAAGCCCGCGCGCAGCCCCGCCTGGAGCAAGGTGTCGCGCCCTTCCACCGCGAACTGGTGGCCGCTCGGGCGGATCGTGACCTGTGCAGCCACCACTTTCAACATGTCGTCCATGACGTCAAGCATATCGACGGATTCGGTCGCGAGCACGCGCGCGAGTCCGTCGCTCAGCTCGGATTCGAGCTCCCGCAGGCGCGAATCGTCGCCGCCTGCCTTGCGCGTTGAACTCGCGCACGCGCTCGCGCTGCGCGATCACGAGGGCGTGGTAGCGCTGCAAGAGGCGCTGCGCATCGGCCAGCTCCTGGCTCTGGCGAAACAGCCTCTGCGCCAGCACCTCCTGGCTCGGCAACAGGCGTTCGCGCACGCGCCGACCAAACGCCTCGTCGCGGATCTGCGCGACGCGCTCGAGCATGCCCGACTCGGGCAGGCGCATCTGCGGGTACAGCTCGAGCAGCCGCTCGGTCGACACCAGGCCTTCCGACAGTTCGAGTTCGCCGCTGCGCACACGCTGCTGCAACACGCCGCGCGGCACCTGCACGAGTTGCGCGGCGCGCCAGATCGTCACCCATTGCGCCATGGTGTTTCCTGCCCATCGAGCGCGATGCGGTCGAGGTAGCGCGCCCGGTACAGCAGGCGCGGCGCGTGTGGATCGTCTTCGAAGCCGGTGCGCGCATGCAAGACGTTGTGGCCGACGATGCCCATGCCGGATTGCAGGCGCAATCTCATGATCCAAGACGATTCGGACGCGAGCAGCGCTTCGAGCGAGTGCAGGGCTGCGTGTATTGCGGGGTCGTCTTTCCACTGGATGCTGCGAGTACGCGCTGTGTAACGCAGGTGCAAGCTCGCACCGTCATCGCTGACGCTGAACACCGCGCCGGCTTGTGCCGGTCGCGCGACACCGCCGTCATCGGTGCGCTCGGGGATCAGCATCGCGTCGGGCTGCATCAAGGCGCGAACGTGTTCTGGGTTCGCGTCGCGCAGCGCGATGTAGGCCATCTCGTGATCGAGCAGCGCATTCGCACCGCCACGCAGCGCCGGGCGAACGCAGTGCAGGATCATCACCTCGATGCGGCGCTGCGGCGGATGGTAGTAGCCGTCGGTGTGCCAGTTGATCGGGCGGTCGGTGTAGGGGATGAAGCCGCCGCGCTCGTCTCGTCGCTCGCTCACTTCGATGCGCGAAATGCCGTCTTCGTCGGCGAGCCAATTCGCGTCGAGCCGGTGCAGACCGAGTTGCGCACCGAGCGCGCGCGGCGACTCGGCATCGTCGGCGGCGACCGCGGCGCGGTACACGGCGACGTTGGCGCGCGAGATGCGATCGAGCAATGCGGCGCGCTCCGCGCAGGTCAGGGAGCGCGGATCGCGAATCTCGACGATCAGGTCGTCTGTACAGGCCGGGTAAAGCGTGAGCTTCCAGTCGCGCCAGCGCCGGTAGGTCGCAGCGTCGTCCAGGTCGAACGGGCTCGCGGCGCGTGCGATCAGCTTGTTGTCGAGCGGTGCGTTCATGCTACGTGCACCCTCAATCCCCGCTCATCGTCGCACGCCGACCCTTGCGCGGCGTCGGGTCGTACAAGTCGCGCATCGCGCTTTGAACGATGCCGACGGCTTCGGGCGCCTCGGAGGCCATCACCTGGTCGATGACCCAGCGCCGGTCTTTCTCAGGCAGCGTCGGCTCGAGGCGTTTGCCGAGGTAGCGCACGAAGGCGAAGTCGGGGTGGAAACCTTCTTCACCGGCGGGCCGGCCGGGCTCGGCGCCGAACTCGGCGTAATGCCGAGTCACTTCGTTCACGAGGTCGATGAAGGTATCGGCATGGCTCGGCGTTCCGGCCGGCGCGGCGCCCAGCCATTCGTCTTCGCTTTCCTGCAGCGTTCGCGCCAAGTGCCGCACCAGTGCGACGGTGAACTCGGCGCGGCCGGCTTCAGCGAGCCGCGCATAGGCAATGCGGTCGGTGAGAGCAACCAGGAACACCAGCACTTCGCGCATGAAGGCGAAGTACTGCGGCCCGGTGTCGATGTCGAAATCGGCGCCGCGCATGCGCTTGAGCATCTGGTGCGCCACGCGCCAGACGATGAACGCCATCGCGCTCGCATGTTCCGCGTCGGCCTTGGGCTCGCCGGCTTTGAACCAGCGGCTCTTGATGCGCATCGCAGGCAGCGGCAACGTGCTCACAGGGGCTTCTTGAAACGCCGAGACAGCGTGAAGGGCTGCTTTCGGCCCGTTGCTGTCGTTCGCAGGTGCGCGCACGCCAGCTTTTGTGCGAGTTCGGCTGACGGCTGACCACCCAATCCAAGCCTACTTGCGACTGTGCCGCAGGGCGCTGGCGGCGCCCCCGTTCTCCGGCCCACGCTCGCGGGGCAGCACCGCAGCCCGCAACGGTTCGCCGCGTCATCAACAACCTGGCGCGGCAAGAGCCAGGACACCGCGAATGGGGCCTGCGCCCGGGGGCACCACCACCGCCCTGTGCAACGACAGTTAGCGCGGCACCACGAGGCGTGCCACCAGCGGTGCCCGGGCAGGTGGCTCGGGGTGCGGGCGCAGGCCCCATTCGCGGTGTCCTGGCTGTTGCCGCGCTTGGCTGGCGTTGATGGCGGCGCGCTCCACGGGCCGCATCGGGTGCCCCGCGAGCGTGGGCCGGAGAACGCACCCCGGGCCACCTGCCCTCGCACCGGAGCTTGCGTGCGCGCAGCAGCGAACGGCCGCTTTGGGCCGAAAGCAGTCAGCCCTTTGCTGAACGCTTGACGCGCGGCAGCGCAGGCGAGCTTCACTTCAGTACCCACCCTTGCCCAGCGGCTGCGGCAAGCCCGCGACCTTGGCGCCTTGTTTAGCCGGTCCGGTGGGGAACAGGTCGTACAAGGCCTTGCTGTCCACGCCGGGCATGACCTCGCCCAGGCCCTTCAGCATGTTGCGAAAGTTCGGCGTGTGGCCGTGCTCGCGGAACTCATCGCGCAGGTAGCTAACGACTTTCCAATGGTCATCGGTGAGCGTGATGCCTTCGGCGGCGGCGATAACGCGCACGACTTCGTCGCTGAAATCGGCTTCGAGCAGATAGCCCTGCTCGTCGGTGTCGAGTTCGGTTCCATTGACCTCGTAAGGCATTGCCGCTCCTGCTGTTCCCGTTGTTCAAGCTCAGGCCGGCGCGCCCACGGCGGATGCCGAGCGGTGCGGCACGAACACGCCGCAGCCCAGGCGCCGGTGCCGGCCCAGGCCCGCTTCCAGAATTCGCAGCGAAGCTTCGCGCGACAGGCCGTCGAGCATCAGGCTGAAACCTTGCACGCCTGACGGCGCGTCGTGCTGGGCTCGGCCGCAGATCGCGCGGCACGCCACGCCCAGCGCGGCGAGTTCGGCGTGCACGCCGTCCAGGAAGGCGGCTTCGTCGGCATCGGCCGCATCGTCGATGCTGACGAAATGGGCGTACAGCGTGCCATGTGGCAGCAGCTCGCGCTGCTCGGGTGCGCCCACGCGCAGGCGATGCGTTCCGACGTGCAACTCGCGGCCCTGCAGTTGCGCCGCCTGCTGCGCGTGCTCGCGCGGCACGCGCAGGCGCAAGCGCGTGCGGCGCGACAGCGGCGAGTCCGCTTCACTGCCAGCCGGCAGCTTGAGCTGGTGCACGGCAGCGCCGCGCACCGCGCTCAGCCACGGCAGTGCGGACTCCAACGCATCGGCCAGCGCCAGCCGATGCTCGCGCGGCAAAACGCTGCCGTCCACGACAAAGCCGATGTCGACCATCGTTGCGGGGGTTTCTTGCATCTGCATCATCCGCGCGGCTGCGCGCGCGCCCAGTCGAGCAGCGCCTCGCCCCACCGCTCGGCGGTGATCGGATCGATGTCGAACACCGTGAAGCGGCTCTTCTCGCGGATGCGCGTGCGCAGCATCTTCATGCCGATGCTCCCGCTGGCCGGCGAATCGGCGGCCGGCTCGGCCGCATCGAAATCGATCTGCTGCAATTCGATCTCCTGCCCGCCCAGCGGCGCGCGCAACTTGACCAGCGAAATCAGTCGCGTCATCGCATCCCTTCTGGCAAGGCGGCATTGAGCGCGCTCGGGGCGGTACACCGTCCATACCCGGTACGGGTTGGCCCTGCATAACCCAAAAGGGTAGTGGCGCAGCACCCGTTCCGGTCTATCTTCCGCTACTCAACGAGAGGGATGGCGGGCCACGCACACCGAGGCCACCATTGCCTGCGTTGAGCCGGGCAGCCGCCGGCAATGCACGGTTGTAGCCGCACGTTTTCCTCAGGAGCACTGACGCATGGCCAAGAAGCAGCACGACACCCCCATGCTCGACCAGCTCGAATCCGGCCCCTGGCCGAGCTTCGTGACGGGCCTGAAACGCCTGGCGGGCGAGAAGGACTACATGGTCGACCTGATGGGTCAACTGGAGACCTCGTACCGCACGCGCAAGGGCTACTGGAAGGGTGGCACGGTAGGCGTATTCGGCTACGGCGGCGGCGTGATCCCGCGCTTCACCGAGCTGAAGGACGACAACAACAAGCCGGTCTTCCCGGACGCCGCCGAGTTCCACACGCTGCGCATTCAGCCGCCCGCCGGCATGCACTACGACACCAAGCTGCTGCGCCAGATGTGCGACATCTGGGAAAAGCACGGCTCGGGGCTGATTGCGCTGCACGGCCAGTCGGGCGACATCATGTTCCAGGGCGTGACCACGGCGAACGTGCAGCCGGCGTTCGACGCGCTCAATGAAATCGGGCTGGACCTCGGCGGCGCCGGCCCGGCGGTGCGCACGTCGATGAGCTGCGTGGGCGCCGCGCGCTGCGAGCAGAGCTGCTACGACGAATCGCGCGCGCACCGGCAGGTGATCAACACCTTCGTCGACGACATCCACCGCCCGGCCCTGCCGTACAAGTTCAAGTTCAAGTTCTCGGGCTGCCCGAACGACTGCATGAACTCGATCCAGCGCGCCGACATGGCCGTGATCGGCACCTGGCGCGACAACATCCGCACCGACGAGGCGCTGGCGCGCAAGTGGTTCGACAAACACGGCATGAACGAACTCGTCAACGACGTGATCTCGCGTTGCCCGACGAAGACGATCATGCTGAAGGAAGTGAAGGATGTCGCCCAGGGCGACACGATCTCCAGCGTGAAGGTCAGCGACACGCATTGCTTGGAAATCGACAACAGCAACTGCGTTCGCTGCATGCACTGCATCAACGTGATGACGGGCGCGCTCGCGCATGGCAAGGACACCGGCGCGACGATTCTGATCGGCGGCAAACGCACGCTGAAGATCGGCGACCTGATGGGCACCGTGGTCGTGCCGTTCCTGCCGCTGAAGACCGACGAGGACTACGAGGCGCTGGTGGAGCTGGGCCAGAAAGTGATCGACTTCTTTGCCGAGAACGCGCTCGAACACGAGCGCACCGGCGAGATGATCGAGCGCATTGGGCTTGTGAATTTTTTAGAGGGCATCGGCCTGGACATCGATGCGAACATGGTTTCGACGCCGCGCACCAACCCCTACGTTCGCGCGGACGGCTGGGACGAGGAAGTGGCAAAGATCAATGCGAAGAAGGCCGAGAAGGCTCAAGCATCCCAAAAGGCCGCGGCCTGAATTCCGGAGAACGACGATGGCCCAACGCACCCCGATCGAGAGCGGCTGCCCCGACCCCAAGCCGTTCATGCACCCCACGTTGCTGAAGAACTACGGCAACTGGAAGTACCACGACCGGCCGCGCCCGGGAGTGCTGCACCACGTATCGCACACGGGAGACGAAGTCTGGACGGTGCGCGCCGGCACGCAGCGCCAGATGGACGTGCACACGATCCGCAAGCTCTGCGACATCGGCGACACGTTTGCCGATGGCCATGTGCGATTCACGATCCGCTCGAACATCGAGTTCATGGTGTCGGACGAGCGCAAGGTCGCGCCGCTGATCGAATCGCTCACGAGCAACGGCTTTCCGGTGGGCGGCACCGGCAACTCGGTGTCGATGATCGCGCACACGCAGGGTTGGCTGCATTGCGACATCCCCGGCACTGACGCTTCGGGCGCGGTGAAGGCGCTGATGGACGACCTGTACGAGGAGTTCATCAAGGAAGACATGCCGAACCGGGTTCACTTGTCGACCTCGTGCTGCGAGATCAACTGCGGCGGCCAGGCCGACATCGCGATCATCGTGCAGCACACCAAGCCGCCGAAGATCAACCACGACCTCGTCGCCAACGTCTGCGAGCGCCCTGCCGTCGTCGCGCGCTGCCCGGTCGCGGCGATCCGCCCGGCGCTCGTGAACGGCAAGCCTTCGCTCGAAGTCGACGAGAAGAAGTGCATCTGCTGCGGCGCGTGTTATCCGCCGTGCCCGCCGATGCAGATCAACGACCCGGAGCATTCGAAGCTCGCGATCTGGGTCGGCGGCAAGAATTCGAACGCACGCGGCAAACCGACCTTCATGAAGATGGTGGCGTCAGGGTTGCCGAACAACCCGCCGCGCTGGCCGGAAGTCTCTGCCATGGTGAAGAAGATTCTCTACACCTACAAGAACGACGCGCGCTCGTGGGAGCGCGTGTCGGACTGGGTGGAGCGCATCGGCTGGCCGCGCTTCTTCGAGAAGTGCGACCTGCCGTTCACGAAGTACCTGATCGACGACTGGCGCGGTTCGCGTGCGAGCTTGAACGCCTCCACGCACATTCGCTTCTGAGGCCGCGCGAAATGAAGTTCGGCCTGATGGTCAGCACCGGACCGTACACCCGCCAGGGCAGCGACACGGCGTACCAGTTCGCCGCCGCGGCGCTCGCCAAGGGCCACGAGATCCAGCGCGTGTTCTTCTATCACGACGGTGTGTACAACGCGAGCAAACTTACCGAGCCGCCGCAGGACGACCGGCACATCGTGAACCGCTGGTCGGCGCTTGCTGCGCAGCACAAGATCGACATGGTCGTCTGCGTCGCCGCCGCATTGCGCCGCGGCATCAAGGACGAAGTGCTGGCGCCGGGGTTTCGCATCTCGGGCCTGGGCCAATTGGTCGACAGCGGCATCAAGGCGGATCGCCTTGTGACCTTCGGCGATTGAGCGAGGCAAGCCCATGAAGAAATTCATGTTCGTGAACCGCAAGGCGCCGTACGGGACGATCCACGCGCTGGAGAGCCTGGAAGTGGTGCTGATCGCCGCGACGTTTGACCAAGACGTGAGCCTGGCCTTTCTGGACGACGGTGTGTACGAACTGGTGAAAGGACAGAACACGAAAGCGATCGGCATGAAGAACTTTTCGCCGACGTACCGGGCCCTGGACGGCTACGACGTGGAGAAGCTGTTCGTCGAACGCGAGTCGATGGACGCGCGCGGGCTGACCGAGGCGGACTTGCTCGTCCCGGTCGAGGTTCTGTCCAGCGCTCAGATGGCCGACCTGATGGCCGAGCAAGACGTGGTGTTGTCGTTCTGATCATGCTGCACATCGTCAACAAATCGCACATGCAGGCCAGCGCACTGCAAAGCTGCCTGCGCCTGGCCAAGGACGGCCACGCCGTGCTGCTGACCGAAGACGCGGTCTACGCGGCCACACTTGCCGGGGCGGCGCCTTCGGGGATCGCTGCGGCCACCGCGCGGATCAAGGTCTACGTGTTGCTGCCCGACCTGGAGGCACGCGGCGTCGCCGCGAAGCTGGCGCCGGGCGTCACCGGTGTCGACTACGGTGGCTTCGTCGATCTCGTCGCCGAGAATCCGAACAGCCAGTCCTGGCTCTGAAGCCGCGCAACACAGCTCAATCACTTTCGCAACAGGAGACCCCCATGGGCATCGAAGTCAACGGCACCACGTACGAAACCGACGAAGAAGGCTACCTCGCCAACCTCGCCGACTGGAACGAAGACATCGCCAAGGAGATCGCCAAGGCCGAGAACGTGGAGATGTCGCCGAACCACTGGGAAGTGGTGAACTTCCTGCGCGACTACTACAACGAGTACCAGATCGCCCCAGCGGTGCGCGTGCTCACCAAGGCGATCGGCAAGCAACTCGGCCCCGACAAGGGCAACAGCAAGTACCTGTACGAGCTGTTCCCGTATGGGCCGGCGAAGCAGGCATGCAAGATTGCGGGCTTGCCAAAGCCGACGGGCTGCGTTTAAGACTCCAATCGTGCAGAGCGCGCGCGTCCCTGACTGTCATCCCGGCGAAAGCCGGGATCCACGGCGGCAGGCGAAGAGTGGATACCGGCGTGCGCCGGTATGACCGCGTGAGACTTGCGCCGGGATGACGCCATGTCAGCCCTGAGCATCCTCTACGCTGCGCTGTTCTACATCGCAACGGCGATCTTCGTCATCAGCGTAGCCGCAAAGATCCGCCGCTACTCTGCCGTCCCCGCGCCGCTGAAAATCCCCACGACACCCGCACCCACGACCACCGGCGGCGTGGTGCTGCGAATGACGCGCGAAGTGGTGTTCTTCGAGAGCCTGTTCAAGGCGAGCAAGTGGACCTGGGTCTTCGGCTGGCTGTTCCACGCCGCGTTGCTGCTCGTGCTGCTGCGCCACCTGCGCTACTTCCAGCAGCCGGTGTGGACGCCCATCGTCTGGGTGCAGGCGTTCGGCACCTATGCCGGCTTCGTGCTGGCGATCGGCTTGGCGGGCTTGTGGGCGCGGCGTTTCCTCGTCGACCGGGTGCGCTACATCTCCACGCCGTCGGACCACCTGCACCTGGCGCTGCTGCTCGCGATCGGATTCAGCGGTCTTGGCATGCGCTTCGTCGCGCACACCGACATCGTCGCCGTCAAGGCGTTCATGCTCGGCCTGATGCGGTTTGACGTTCAACCGCTTCCGGCCGACCCGCTGCTGCTCGTGCACCTGACGCTCGTCGCGACACTCATGATCGTGTTCCCGATCAGCAAGCTGATGCACGCGCCGGGCTTGTTCTTCAGCCCCGGGCGCAACCAGGCCGATACCTCGCGCGAGCAACGCCATGTCGCGGCCTGGGCGGCCGCGCTGGAAAAGAAATAGCCACGATGGCCACCGCCGCATTCAAGACTCCAAAGCTGAACCGTTACCCGGTGATCCCGCTCGTGGCCGAAGGGGCGATGGCGCACAGCAAGCCCTTCGTCGCCTCGCCCATCATCCAGGCGCGCATCGGCTTTCCGGGCGAGCTGGAAGACGGCTGGGAGCAGCGCGCCGTCAACAAGATGGGCGAGTTGTTGGGTAAGTACCGGTCGCTCCAGGTCTACATGGATTCCTGCGTGCACTGCGGCGCGTGCTCCGACAAGTGCCACTACTACCTGGGCACGGGCGACCCGAAGAACATGCCGGTCGCGCGCCAGGATTTGATGCGCGGTGTGTACCGGCGCTACTTCACCTTTGCCGGCAAGCACTTTCCCAAGCTCGTCGGCGCGACCGACATGACCAAGGAAGTCCTCGACGACTGGTGGACCTACTACAACCAATGCTCCGAGTGCCGGCGCTGCTCGGTGTTCTGCCCCTACGGCATCGACACCGCCGAAGTGACGATGGCTGCGCGCGAAATCATGGACTCGGTGGGTCTGGGGCAGAAATACAGCAACGAGATCATCGGCAAGGTGCACCGCATCGGCAACAACCTGGGCATTCCCGGGCCGGCGCTGCTTGACACGCTGTCGGGCCTGGAAGAAGACACGAAAGAGGAAACCGGCCTGGACGTGAAGTTCCCGCTCGACGTGGCCGGCGCCGAGGTGCTGCTCGTCACGCCTTCGGCCGACTTCTTTTCCGAGCCGCATGTGGAAAGCCTGATCGGCTACGCGAAGGTGTTCCACGCCGCTGGGATTTCGTGGACGCTCAGCTCCAAGGCGAGCGAGGCGGGCAACTTCGGCCTTTTCATCGGCAACTACGAGCAGATGCGCAACATCTCGCTGCGCGTGAAAGAGGCCGCGCTCGAGCTCGGCGTGCGGCGCATCGTGGTCGGCGAATGCGGCCATGCCTGGCGCGTCGCGTACAGCTTCTGGAACACGCTGATCGGCCCGTTCGACTGGCTCGACTCGCGCTACCCCGTGCCGCAGCACATCTGCGAACTGACGTATGACCTGATCCAGCAAGGCGCGCTGAAGTTCGACAAGGAAAAGAACGACGACCGCATCATCACGTTCCACGATTCATGCAACGTCGCGCGCGGCTCGCGCATGGGCAACATGCCGGGCGGCCAGTTCATATTGCCGCGCGCAATCATCAAGGCGGTGGCGAACCGTTTTCACGACATGGCGCCGCAGACGACCCATGAGAGCACGTTCTGCTGCGGCGGCGGCGGTGGCCTGCTCACCGACGACTTGCTGGAACTGCGCGTCAAGGGAGCGCTGCCGCGCATGGAAGCGCTGAAGAACGTCGTCGACGACCACGGCGTGAACTTCATGGCCGCGATCTGCGCGATCTGCAAGGCGCAGTTCAGCAAGGTGCTGCCGTACTACGGCTTCGACATGAGCATGATCGGCGGCGTGCACCAGCTCGTCTCCAAGGCGATCCGGCTCGGCGAGCCGCATTGACCCATTCATTCAGACCCGAGGACCTGCACGATGTCTGCCCTGCCCCCCACCGGTGACGTCAAACCTCTGACCTTCCGCCGCTACAAAGACGGCGATGCCAAGCCGCTTGCGTGGCAGGAAGAGATCTTCGACGCCGACCACTCGCACAAATGCCCCACCTACATCCAGAGCACGCCGCCGTGCCAGGGCTCGTGCCCTTCGGGTGAAGATATTCGCGGCTACCTCAACATCGTGCGCGGCGTCGAGAAGCCGCCCGCGGGTGTGCCCTGGCAGGAATACGCGTGGCGGCGCCTGACCGAAGCGAACCCGTTCCCTTCCGTGATGGGGCGCGTCTGCCCGGCACCTTGCGAGTCGGGCTGCAACCGCAATCAGGTGGAAGACTTCGTCGGCATCAACTCGGTGGAGCACTTCCTCGGCGAATGGGCGATCGAGAAGAAGCTCGGCTTTCCGAAGCCCACGCAATCGACGGGCAAGAAGGTCGCGGTGATCGGCGCCGGCCCGGCCGGCCTGTCAGTCGCGTACCAACTCGCGCGCAAGGGCCACGCGGTGACGATCTTCGACGAGCGCGAGCTGCTCGGCGGCATGATGCGCTACGGCATCCCGGGCTTCCGCACGCCGCGCGCCGTGCTGGATGCCGAGATCCAGCGCATCCTCGACCTCGGCGTCGAAACGCGCATGGGTTGCCGTGTCGGGACTGACATTACGCTCGATGACTTGAAGAACGCCTTCGACGCCGTGTTCCTCGGCATGGGCGCGCAAAGCGGCAGGCCGCTGCCGGTGGAAGGCGGGCAAGCACCCAACGTCGTCACCGCGACCGCGTTTCTGAAGGCGTTCAACGACGGCAGGATGCAGCATGTGGGCAAGCGCGTCGTCGTCGTCGGCGGCGGCGACACGTCGATCGACGTCGCCACCGTCGCGCGGCGCCTGGGCCACATCGACCAGGTGCACGAGAGCGACCGGCCGGAGAACGTGATCGGGGGTTTTGCCGCGCACGACGCGGCAACGCTCTCGGCGCGCATGGGTGCGGAGGTGACGCTCACCTCGATCTTCGCGATCGACAAGATGCAGGCAAGCAAACACGAGGTGGAGCACGCTTTGGCCGAGGGCATCACGATCCGCGGCGGCATGGCGCCGGTGTGCGTCGTGCTCGGTGCGGACGGCCGCGCGACCGCGCTGCGCGTCGCACGCTGCGAGGCCAAGATCGCCGGCGGCAAGCTCGACGTGAAGGTGATCGCCGGCACCGAAGAAGACATCCCGGCGGATTTGATCGTCTCGGCGATCGGCCAGGCGGTCGACTTCACCGGCCTCGAAGTTCTGAACAACGGCAAGGGCGCCATTGCAGCGGACAAGAACTACCAGGTGCAGAGCAAGGACGGCAAGCCCAGCGGCATGTTCGTCGGCGGCGACGTCGTGCGCCCGCACCTGCTGACGACAGCGATCGGCCACGGCGCGATCGCCGCCGACGGCATCGACCGCTACCTGCGCAGCGAGGCGCTGGACAAGCGCCCGAAGATCGATGTGCACGGCTTCGACCTGATGCGCAAGATGGTGGAGAAGGGGCTGAAGGTCACGTCGATCAAGGAGCCGGTCTGGGGCACCGATTCGAGCAACGGCGCGATCCACAACTACGACAACCGCTCCGACCGCTACGTGATCCCGCACACCGACCTGTTCCTCGGCCACTTCAACTACACGCCGCGCGTGAAGCGCAAGATCACGGCGCTGAGCGCCGAAGAAGCGCTGAACAATTTCGAAGAGCGCATGCTGCCGCTGCTGGAGTCGCAGGCGCAGGCCGAGGCGAAGCGCTGCATGAGCTGCGGCCAATGTTTCGAGTGCGACAACTGCGTCGTCTACTGTCCGCAAACTGCGGTGTTCAAAGTGCCGAAGAGCAAGTCGACGATGGGGCGCTATGTGGACACCGACTACACGAAGTGCATCGGTTGCCATATCTGCGCCGATGTCTGCCCTACCGGTTATATCCAGATGGGGCTGGGGGAGTAAGACGATGCGGCTGCGCATTGCGCTCGCCACGTGGCTCTTCGCCGGTAGTGCGCTTGCCGGCGAAGCGCCGGACCGCACGCCGTTGCCGACGATCGAGCGCGCGACCAAAGGCGAGCGCTGCGTCGAAGCTCCTGCGCTGATGCGGCGCAACCACATGGCGATGCTGAAGCATCAGCGAGATGAAACCGTTTTCGGCGGCATCCGCGGTGCGAAGTACAGCTTGAAGGAATGCATTGCTTGCCACGCGAGCACCCAAACCGGCAGCGTGGCGAAGACCGACACCAACTTCTGCGTCTCGTGTCACACCTACACCGCGGTGAAGATCGACTGTTTCGAGTGCCATGCCCCCAGGCCGGCGGCGCTGGCGCAGCGAGGTTCGAAGTGAGCGAACCGGACAGGCGCGACGCCAACACGTCGTCCACCCGCCGCGGGTTCCTGGGCATCGCCGCCGTGGGCCTGGGTGGCGCTGCGCTTGCGCCGGGAATCCAGCTGATCGAGATCGCGAACGCCGCGCAGCCCGCAGCCGGCGCGAACCCCGCCGTGCGCTGGGGCATGCTGATCGACACGACGAAGTGCGCGAGCGGCTGCACCGACTGCGTGACCGCGTGCAACACCGAAAACGGCCTGTCGGGCGGAACGCTGCCGACCGATCCGCAGTGGATCCGCAAGATCGAGCTGAAAGAGGTCAAGACCGGGCGCACCGCGTCGGCGCCGGTGATGTGCCAGCACTGTGCCGACCCGCCGTGTGTCGACGTGTGCCCGACCGGTGCGTCGTTCAAGCGGGCCGACGGCATCGTGCTCGTCGACCGGCACAGCTGTATCGGCTGCCGCTACTGCGTTCTCGCGTGTCCGTACAAGGCGCGCTCGTTCGTGCACGAAGACGTGACCGAGCAGAATCCCGACGTGCCTCGCGGCAAGGGCTGCGTCGAAGGCTGCACGCTGTGCGTGCACCGGCTGGACAAGGGCGAGCAGACGACGGCGTGTGCCGAGGCCTGCACTCAGGCCGGGCATGGCGCAATCGTCTTTGGCAATCTGAACGATCCGCAAAGCGAGGTCTCGAAGTTGATTCGCAGCTTGCCGACGAAGCAGTTGCGCGCCGACCTCAAGCTCGACCCGGGCGTTCGCTACCAAGGGCTGTGATGTGAACGCCTCTGCCCTGCCCTCATCGAACGCGCCGCGCGGATTCTGGGCGCTGATCGCCGCAGGGTGTGCGCTGCTCGGCATCGGATTGGCCGCCGCGCACTTCATGGACGTACACGGCCACGCCGTGACCGGAATGAGCAACCACATCGTGTGGGGCCTGCCGCATGTGTTCGCGATTTTCATGATCGTCGCCGCGTCGGGCGTGCTCAACGTCGCGTCGGTCGGTTCGGTGTTCGGCCAGAACGCGTACAAGGCGCGCGCCGCGCTCTCGGGGCTGCTGTGCCTGGCGCTGCTCACCGGCGGCCTGATGGTGCTGATGCTCGATCTGGGCCGGCCGGACCGCGTGATCATCGCCGCGACGCACTACAACTTCACGTCGGTGTTCGCGCTCAACGTGTTTCTCTATTCGGGCATGGCGGGCATCGTCGTCGTCTACCTGGTGACGATGTTCGAGCACAGGTACAACGGCTGGTCCAAACCGGTCGGCCTGCTCGCGCTTGTTTGGCGCTTCGCGCTGACCACCGGAACCGGTTCGATCTTCGGTTTTCTGGTCGCGCGCCCGCAGTACCAATCGGCCCTGCTCGCCCCGCTGTTCATCGTGCTGTCGCTCGGCTGGGGGCTGGCGGTGTTCCTGATCGTGCAGGCTGCTCTCTACGCGTGGAACGGGCAGACGCCCGCGCCGGAGATCGAGCGCCGCATGGCGCGGCTGCTCGGCATCTTTGTCGCGGCAATGCTCTACATGGTCGCGATGCAACACCTCAACAACGTGTACTTCGCCAAGCTCGGGGCGTTCGAGGCCTTCATCCTGCTCGGCAGACAAGGTGGAGGCGTCTACGCGTGGCTGTTCTGGGGCGGCTTCGTTCTCGCGGGTTCGCTGCTGCCGCTGCTGCTGCTGTTCAACCCCCAGCTGGTGGGTCCACGCAGCACGTTCGCCGCGGCGCTGCTCGTCGCCGCCGGCGCGTTCGCGTGGTTGTACGTGTTCATCATCGGCGGGCAGGCGTTCCCGATGGAGATTTTTCCGGGCTTCACCGAGAGCAGCAGCTTCGGCGACGGCGCGGTGGCTGCCTATTCGCCTTCATTGCCCGAGGTGCTGCTCGGCATCGGCGGCGTCGCGGCGGCGTTCGTGTTCACGCTGGTCGGCGTGCGCGCGCTCGATTTCATGCCGAACGATTCAACCGCAAGGACCTGAGCAATGCACCGCCTGCTGATCTCCGCCGCGCACAAGTCTTCGGGCAAGACCACGCTCAGCGTCGGCCTGTGCGCCGCGCTCACTGCGATCGGGCAGTGCGTGCAGCCGTTCAAGAAGGGGCCGGATTACATCGACCCGATGTGGCTTGCGCGCGCCGCCGGCCGGCCTTGCTTCAACCTCGACGCGTTCCTGATGGACGACGCCGCGCTCGCACACTGTTTCAGCGATGCAGTGCAAGGCGCCGACATCGCGATCGTCGAAGGCAACAAAGGCCTGTACGACGGCCTGGCACTCGACGGCAGCAACAGCAACGCCGCGCTCGCGCAGCGCCTGAACCTGCCGGTGCTGCTGGTAATCGACGCGCGCGGCATGACGCGCGGCATCGCGCCGCTGATCCTGGGCTACCAGGCGTTCGACCGCAGCATCCGCATCGGCGGCGTGATCCTGAACCGCGTCGGCGGCTCGCGCCACGAGGCCAAGCTGCGCGCCGTGATCGAACACTACACCGACGTGCCTGTCCTCGGCGCGGTGGCGGAAGACTCGCGCTTGGGCGTGCTGGAACGCCACCTCGGCCTGGTGCCCTGCGCCGAGGTCGGCGACGCGCAGGAGCGCATCGGCGCGATCGGGGCGATCGTCGCGGCGCAGGTCGATTTGCAGCGCGTGCTGGGGCTTGCAGCCTCGGCTGGTGAGAGCCCTGTCGCTTGCGCCGAGCAGCCCGGGATCGCGCACGCCGCTCGCAGCGCCGCTCGACGTTCCACCAGCACGCGGGCGCCACATCGCAGCGCGCCCGTACGCATCGCCATCGCCCGCGACCGCGCCTTCGGCTTCTACTACCCCGACGACCTGGCCGCGCTGCGAGCTGCCGGAGCCGAACTGGTGAACATCGACACGCTGCGCGACACGGAGCTGCCCGCGGTGGACGGCCTGTTCATCGGCGGCGGGTTCCCCGAAGCGTGCATGGACGAGCTCGAAGCGAACGTGCTGCTGCGCAGTGCGCTGCGCGAGGCGATCGAAGACGGCTTGCCGGCCTACGCCGAATGCGGCGGGCTGATGTACCTGTCACGCAGCATCACGTGGCGCGGGCGCAGCGCGATGATGGTCGGCGCGATTCCCGGCGACGCGGTGATGCACGAGCGGCCCGTGGGCCGCGGCTATATGCAATTGCAGGAAACTCCGGCGATGCTTTGGGGTGGCGCCGGCGTCGGCGTGCTGCGCGGCCACGAGTTCCACCATTCGAGCCTGGAGAACCTCGACCCCGGCGTCGAATTCGCCTATCGCGTGCAGCGCGGCCACGGCGTGAACGGCGCGCACGACGGCGTGCTGGTGCACAACTTGCTTGCCTCCTATGCGCATTTGCGCAGCGCCGCGGGGTCGCTCTGGGCGCCGCGTTTTGTCGCGTTCGTCGCCTCGACGCGCGCGCAAATGCAGCGCGCGCGCGGCCCGGCGGTGCGCTCGGGTGCGGCGCGTGGCGGCGCCGCGCTCGCCGTGCTTTGAATCTTTGCCCGTCTTCAACGGAGAACTCACCATGCTCAGCCTGACCCCCGCAGCCTCGCAAGAAATCCTCGCCGCCGCCGCGCGCAGCAACGCCGCCGGAATGTCCTTGCGAATCGCCGCGCGCCAGGTCGCCGACGGCTCGATCGAATATGGCATGGGCTTTGACGAAGAGCGCGAAGACGATCAACCGGTGGAGTTCGGCGGGCTCAAGGTGCTCGTCGGCTCGCCGAGCCGGCCGCTGCTCGAGGGCACGGTGCTCGACTTCGTCGAGATCGAACCCGGGCGCCGCGATTTCGTCTTTATCCCCCTCGACGAACCCGTGGCCGCGACATCGGGCTGCGCGAGCACCGCGCCGAAGGCGCGCGGCGGTTGCGGCAGCGGCGCTTGCGGCAGTTGCGCCTGAGTCTCGCGCAACGCATCTGGAGGACCACATGAATTCTTTCGTCGACGTCGCAGCGATGCTCGCCGCCGGCCGCGCCGCAGACCGTGTCACGTGTGGCAAGGTGTTCCTCGTCGGCGCTGGCCCGGGCGACCCGGACCTGCTGACGCTGCGCGCCGCGCGTCTGCTCGAACAAGCCGATGCGGTGGTTTACGACAACCTCGTCGGCGCAAGCGTGCTGGCGCTGATCGGCGACCACGCCGAGCGCATCTTCGTGGGCAAGGAACGCTGCCGGCACAGCATGGCGCAGGCCGACATCAACGCGCTGCTGGTGCGTCTGGCGCGCGAAGGGCGCAGTGTTGTTCGCCTGAAAGGCGGCGACCCGTTCATCTTCGGACGCGGCGGCGAAGAGCTGCAGGCGCTGGCCGCGCAAGGCGTGCCGTTCGAGGTGGTGCCCGGCGTCACCGCGGCGTGCGGCGTCGCGGCCTACGCCGGCATTCCGCTGACGCACCGCGACTTCGCGCAGAGCTGCCTGTTCGTCACCGGCCATCTGAAAGACGGCACCTGCGATCTCGATTGGCCCGCGCTCGCGAGGCCGCGTCAGACGGTCGTGATCTACATGGGCCTCTCGGGCTTGGCGACGATTTGCGAACAACTCATCGCGCATGGCCTGCCGCCCCACTGGCCGGCTGCTGTCGTGGCGCACGGCACGCTGAGCCAGCAGCGCGTCGTCTGCGCAACGCTCGCCACGCTGGCGCAAGAGGTGGAGCGCGCGGGGCTCGAATCGCCATGCCTGACGATCGTCGGCGAAGTCGTGAAGCTGCGCGATCAACTCGAGTGGTTCGCGACGCAGGCGGTGGCTTTGCCGTTGATGCAAGCTGCCCAGCCCGTCGAGGCCTGAAAGGTCGACCGACGGTCGTTACGCCTGCGCCAACGCAGACTCAGCCTGCGTCCGCCCCGTCCTTCGGCACCGGAATCACGCGCAGCGTCGCATTCAGGATCTTTCGATCTTCCGGATCGGACAGCGCTTCGATCAAGCGCACCGCGTTTGCATGGTGCTCGGCATGGGCCCGCGTGTCCCGGTTCGCCGCCGCGACGTTGGCTGTGACGGCATGCGCCAGCGCCAGCTCCCAGGGTTCGGCCCCTTCGCCGAAGAAGATCTGCGCCTTCGCCAGGTAATGCTGCGCCGGATGCGCGAGGCCAAGCAGCGCATAGGCGTGCGCCAGGAGCTGCGCCGCATGCGCCCGATGGTTGTCGTTGCCCACGCTTCTCCACAAGTACATCGCTGCGTGCGCAGCCTGCAGCATCTCTTCATCCTCTTCGGCAGAACGGTTCAACGCCTCCGACAGCGTCCAGGCCCGGTTGTTCGCCTGGCTCGCCAGGCGACGCTGCCAGAGCGCCGTTTCTTCGGGCGTGGGCTTGTCGCTCATGGGCCAAACCTACGCGGCGTGCCGCTGTGCAATCCACCTGTGCTTCAGGCGGCGAGTTCGATGTATTCGACCTTGCTGGTGGGTGCCGGGATCGGCAGCCCATCCTCGCGCATCCCGTCAAGATGAAACGCGATGGCATCTCGAATTCCGCCCTGTACTTCCTCGATCGTGGCACCCGTTGCCACGCAGCCCGGAAGATCGGGCACATAGGCGGAGTAGTTGCCTTCAGCCTTCTCGATGACGACTGCATAACGCATGCTTGACCTCCTCACTTCAGACCGGCTTGTTTGAGGATGCTGTTCTGAGTCCCTGAGGCCAGATCATCGCTGGGCTTGCCGGGAACCGTGACGCGCCCTGGCTTGCTGGCGTGCTTGAATTGGCGATGACTCCCTCGCTGCGCCGCCAGAAACCATCCGTCTTGCTGGAGCAGGCGAAGGATTTCGGCAACTTTCACCCCGTAAGGATAACGCGGCGACGGACACCGCCGCGCCCACTTTGCAGGCGCAGCCAGGCGCCTGAGCAGCGGCCCGGTACACCACGCAGCTATCTCGACGCCGCAGCCTTGAGCGCCGCGTAGTGTTCGGCCCGGGCTCGATTCGGCCGCGCATCGCGGCCGCCGGGCCCGAAGCGCGCGTGCGGTTCGCGCTCGAACTCGGGCGAACGTATGCGTCCGCGACACACCCGCCGCAACTGCTGACGCAGGATTCCAAGGCTTCGGTGCGCGCGTCGTTCCAGACGGCCATCGATTCGAGCAGCTCGCGCGCCCTGTCGAATTGCTTGCGCAGTCCGTAGCTGCGCGCAATCTGCGTCTGTAAGATCAGTGCATCGTCGCCCGCCGCCGTCTCGAGCGCGGCCCGCATGCGCCGTTCGCTCTCGGCGGGGTCGCTGAAATTCCACAGCGGATCGAGGTCGATGGCCATGCTTGCAGCAGCGATCACGAGCAGTGCGGAAGCCGCAGCAAGCCGCAACGGCAGGCGTCGAACTCGCCGCATCGTCAAACAGGGTTCAGGGATGCGGGCCCCAAGGCGCGGCCAGCATCAGCTGAATCTCCTGGCTGCGGATCAGCGGCCGGATCTGCTTTGCGAACGCCATGAACTCGGCGTTCTCGAACAGGCGCTTCCAATGCGCACGGCGGTCGTCGTCACTGTCGAACTTCCACAAGTGGATCAGCTGGTGCAACTCGCCGGTGTCGCTGGTGAAGTAGCCGACCAGCTTCTTGCCGAAGCCGCCGCCTTCCAGTGCCGGCCAGCCCTGCGTCGAATACAGGCGCAGCACTTCGGCCATCTGGCCAACGACGGCGGAATAGGTGCGCTTTTCATAGACGATTGGCATGGTGTCTCCTGGTGGTTGTGGTTGGGCGATGATCGCCCGCGTTCATGCTGGCTCGGCCTGCGATCGTTCGCTGAAGTCGGTGCTGCCCGCCCTCATCTCTCCCCCGAAGCCCGCGCCTCCACCGCCAGCACCGCCGCCTCGACACGCGAGCTGAGGTTGAGCTTGGCCAGGATGTGGCGCACGTGCAGCTTCACTGTGTCATGGCTGATGTCCAGGGCGCGCGCGATCGTCTTGTTGCTTTCGCCGCGCGCCAGATGGTCGAGGATCTCGCGCTCGCGCTCGGTGAGCGAGGCCAGCATTTCCTTGCGCACGCTGCCGCTCGGGCCGGCCTGCAGCATCTGCGCGAGCTTGAGCGTCATGGCAGGCGCCACGGTGAGTTCGCCGCGCGCCGCGCGCTCGATGCCGGCCATCACGTCTTCGGGCTCCATGTCCTTGAGCAGGTAGCCGCGCACTCCAGCGCGCAAGGCGGCCGACAGGTCGGCTTCCGAGTCGCTCATCGTCAGAATCAGCACCGGCGTGGTGATGCCTTCGGCGCGGAGTTTGCGCAGCAGCGTCAAGCCGTCGAGCGCGGGCATGCGCAGGTCCAGCACCAGCAGGTCGGGCTGGTGCTCGCGCAGCGCGTCGGGAACCTGGTGCGGGTCGCCCAACGCAGCGACGACCACGATGTTGCCACGGTGCTGCAGCAGGTCGGTCAGGCCGCTGCGGCAGAGCGCGTGGTCGTCGACGAGCATGACGCGCAGCGGTGTCGTGCTCATGCTCTCACCTGCGAAGCCGGGCCGGCGAGCGGCGCCCAGACGCGCACGCGCGTGCCGCCGCCGGCGCGCGCGCCGATCTCGAATTTGCCGCCCAATCTTGCCGCGCGTTGGCGCATGATGTGTATGCCGTAATGCGATGCGTTGGCGTCGTCATCGATCTCGGACGGCACGCCACGACCGTCGTCTTCGACGAGGATTTCGACGCCATCGTCGCACATGCCGATGCGCAGCCAGGTGTGCTGCGCATTGGCGTGCCGAGCCACGTTGGTCAAGGCCTCCTTGGCGATGCGCGACAGCTGCGCCTGCTGCAGTGAAGTCAGCTCGAGCCCCATCGACCCGTCGTCGAACGCCACGCCGATGCCGGTGGACGCCTCGAACTCGTCGATGTCGTTGCGCAGCGCGTGCGCCAGGCCGAGCGGATCGATCGGCGCGCGAAAGTTCGTCAGCAGTTCGCGCAGGCCCGTGTGCGCGTCGCTCACGCCGCGCCGCACGTCGGCGGCGTAACGCAGCGCGTTGGGCTCGTCGTGATCAGCGATCGCACCTTGCAGCAGCGGCATGCGCATCTTGACGAAGGTCAAGTTCTGCGCAATCGAGTCGTGCACTTCGGCGGCCATCGACTGGCGCTCGCTCATCAGCGCGGCGCGCAGCTGCGCTTGTTCGAGGCGCGCGTTGTTGAGTGCGAGGCCGAGCAGGTCTCCGACCGAATCGAGCAACGACAACGCCTGCGGCCCCGGGTCCTGGTCGCACAGGAAGAACAGGTTGTAGACGCCGAGCACCTGGCCGCGGTGCTTCAAGGGCACGGCGAGCATGCGCCGGAAGTCGCCCCCCAGGTGCCCGGCCATGCCGAGCTGCGGGCATGCCGTCCGTCCGCTCGCCCAGGTGGCCGCGCCGTGGCTTGCCGCTGAGCCGCACGCGCCGCAGTCTCGGTGCGTCGTCCATGCACCGCGCAGCGCGCTGCTGGTGAGTCCGACGCTGCTGACCAGATGCAGTTGTTCGCCGTCTTGTGAGATGGCGCGCACCGCGCCGGCATCAGCGCCGGCGATGCGCAACAAGGGGCTCAGAAAGCGTGCGAGCAGGTCGGGAAGGTCGTCGGCGCTGGCCAGATCGGCAGCGAGGTCGCGCAGGATGCTCGCCTGGCCGTCCGCGCTGGAGGCCGACACCGCCGCCTCAGCGCTGAACGCCGTCAGTGGTGGGGTCGCAGTCGATGTGGCCACGGCGCAATTATCGCGTCAGGGATCATCTCGGACGCGGCGCGGGGTCGCTCGCTCAGCGGCCGGTGGGCGCAAGCGCCGCGCAATGGTCGATGAACGCCTGCGTCGCGCGGCCCAGGCGCTTGTCGCGGCGCAGCACCATCGCCAGGCGGCGCCGCGCCGCGGGCAGGCGCGTTCGCACCGCCACCAGCTCGCCCTGTTCGAGCGCTTGCTTCACCGCGTGGCGCGACAGGCACGCCAGCCCCGCGCCGGCAGCGGCCAGGCGCTTGATGGCCTCGGTGCTGCCGAGCTCGAAACCGACTTTCAGGCTGCCAAGGTGCTCGATCAACCAACTGTCAGCCGCCTGGCGCGTGCCCGAGCCGTGCTCGCGCAGGATCCACGTGGCCTCGCGCAATTGCGCGACTGCTCGCCCGGCCCGCCGCGAGCGGGTGATTCGGCGCCGCGACGATCACGAGCTCGTCGCTCAACCAGGAACGCACCTGCAAATCAGGGTGCGTCTGCGGCCCTTCGATGAAGCCGACGTCGGCCTCCAGGTTCGCGACCGCCGCGATCACTTCGCTGGTATTGCCGATCGCCAGCCGCACCGCGCTGTGCGGGTGCGATACGCGCCACTGCGCCACCAGTTCGGGCAGCAGGTACTCGCCGATCGTCAGGCTCGCCGCGACGCGCAGCGTCGCCGCGTGCTCGGCCGTGAACAGGGCTTGCAGTTCGGTGGCGTGGTCGAGCAAGGCGGTCGCACCGGACAGCAGCGCGCGGCCGTTTTCATTGAGCACGAGGCGCCGGCCGGTGCGGTCGAACAGCTGGACGTTCAGGCCGGCTTCGAGCTCGGCCAGCGCGGCCGAGGCGGCCGACTGCGAACGCGCCACGCGCCCGGCGGCCACGCGGGTCGAGCCGCTGCGCGCGATCGCCGCAAACACTTCGAGCTGGCGCAGCGACAGGCGCAGCCGCTCGGGCAGCCCGCGCTGCGGTGCAGCATCGGCCCTCGGCTTGACCGGCCCTTGCGCGGTTGAAACCCGCTGACCCGTTTTTTCGATCATGTTGACTTGAATTCTCCGCTTTTTTCTTTCAGCTTCGTTGCTTAGCATGGGCCCGATCCATGGGACCCCTGGTCAGCCCCCACGGCAGCGCCGAGCTCATGCCCCTGTTGCTGGAGGGCAGCGAACTCGCGCGCGAGCGCGAACGTGCGCGGACCTTGCCGCGCCTGCCGGTGAGCTCGCGCGAGCGCGGCGACGTCGTCATGCTGGGCATCGGCGGCTTCACGCCGCTCACCGGCTTCATGACGCACGCCGATTGGCGCTGCGTGTGCGACGACATGAAAACCGCGAGCGGCCTGTTCTGGCCGATTCCGATCACCTTGTCGGCGCAACCGTCGACCGTTGACCACCTCGCCATCGGCCAGGAGGTCGCGCTGGTCGGGCCGGGCGACACCGAGCCGATCGCGACGCTTCGCATCACCGAGAAGTACCGCATCGACAAGACGCACGAGTGCGTGCGCGTGTTCCGCACCATCGACCCGGCGCACCCCGGCGTGAAGATGGTGCTCGAGCAGCCCGAGGTGAACCTGGCCGGGCCGGTGAAAGTGCTGTCGCGCGGCGGCTTCCCCGAGAAGTACGGCGACTTGTTCATGACGCCGGCGCAAACGCGCAAGCTGTTTTCATCGCTGGGCTGGTCGCGCGTGGCCGCGTTCCAGACGCGCAACCCGATGCACCGCTCGCACGAGTACCTGGCGAAGGTGGCGATCGAGGTCTGCGACGGCGTGCTCGTGCATTCGCTGCTCGGCGCGCTGAAACCCGGCGACATCCCCGCCGAGGTGCGCACGCGCGCGATCGCGGTCCTGGCGAAGAACTACTTCGTCCCCTCCACGATCGTGCAGGCCGGCTACCCGCTCGACATGCGCTATGCCGGCCCGCGCGAGGCGCTGCTGCACGCGCTGTTTCGCCAGAACTACGGCTGCTCGCACCTGATCGTCGGGCGCGACCACGCCGGCGTGGGCAGCTACTACGGCCCGTTCGAGGCGCACCAGATCTTCGACGAAATTCCCGAAGATGCGCTGCAGACCAAGCCACTGAAGATCGACGTCGCGTTCTGGTGCTACCAGTGCGGCAGCATGGCCTCAGGCCGCACCTGCCCGCATGACGATGCCGACCGATTGCAGGTGAGCGGCACGCAGTTCCGCAAGTCACTGTCCGAAGGCGCGAACGTGCCGCCGGAGTTCAGCCGGCCGGAAGTGGTGGAAATCCTGCGCGCGTACTACGCGGAGTTGGATGCAGCTTCGGCTGCTGCGCCCGCCAGCCGATGAAGACCGAACCTACACCTGCCGCCAGGGCAGACCGTGCTTGCGCCAGCCGCCCACCGTGCCGCGGTGGTGCTCGGTGTCGAGCTCGCCCTCGAAGCCTTCGAGCACATTGCTCACATGACTGAAACCATGCTTCTCGAGTTCAGCCCCTGCGTCGAGCGAGCGCTTGCCGCTGCGGCAGATCAGGATGACTGGCCGGTCTTTCCGGCCGGCCATGCGCAGCACTTCGTCGGCGAAATGCTGGTTGATTTCGAACTCGGGCGCGGTGTTCCACTCGATGTTGATCGCGTCGACCGGATGGCCGACGTAGAAGAACTCGATTTCGGTTCGGCAGTCGATCAACAGTGTGTTCGGGTTGCTGTTGAGGGCGTCGTGCGCCTGCTTGGGAGTGAGATGGTCCATGGGGTGCTCCTGCCGCGAATTGTGCGGGTCAATTTTGCCAGCGCAAGGATTAGATGTTCATATCGCCATGGCGAGCGGGAATATGAACCGGCTCAGCCGCCCCTCGAACAAATGAAGCGCACCGCTTTGGATGAGGAGAGCGGGTCGCCTCACGGCCCAAAGCGGCCGTTCGCTGCTGCGCGCACTCCAAGCTCCGCGCACGGGCAGGTGGCCCGGGGCGTCCAGCGAAAGCATTCTGTCCGCGCAAGCCCAGCCCCCCGGCGACTGCGCCCCAGGGCGG
Organism: uncultured beta proteobacterium; assembly: GCA_963791595.1. Lineage (GTDB taxonomy): Bacteria > Pseudomonadota > Gammaproteobacteria > Burkholderiales > Burkholderiaceae_C > JAEMQF01. Next base: position 59,262 of record CAWBTF010000027.1, read on the forward strand.
TGGCGGCGCCCCCGTTCTCCGGCCCACGCTCGCGGGGTACCACCGAGGTCCACCACGGACAGCCGCGTCATCACCGATCAAGCGCGGCACGAGCCAGGACACCGCGAATGGGGCCTCCGCCCGGGGGCACCACCACCGCCCTTCTACGACCCATGGTGGCGGGCGAAGCGCAGGGGTGCCACCCGGTGGCCGGGGCAGGTGGCTCGGGGTATGGGCGGAGGCCCCATTCGCGGTGTCCTGGCTCCTTGCGAGCTTGGCTGGCATTGATGGAGATTCGCGCCGTGGACTACATCCGGTGCCCCGCGAGCGTGGGCCGGAGAACGTACCCCGGGCCACCTGCCCTCGCGCCGCGCTGGCGCGCGGGCAGCGGCGAACGACAGCAATGGGCCGATACCGGCCGCTCGCCACGATGCGAGTCGTCCCTCATGGCACGCAAATTCGTCAATGAAAGTCTGCATCGTCTCCGACAGCCACGACCGCGCCGACCCGCTAGCGCAGGCGGTGCGCGAGGCCAAGGCGCTGGGCGCGCAGGCCGTGATCCATTGCGGCGACCTGATCGGCGCGCAATCGCTCAAGCCCGCGCTGGCGTTGGGCCTGCCGGTGCACCTGATCCACGGCAACAACGTCGGCGATGCGCAGGCGCTGCACAAGCTGGCGCGGAGCAGCGGGGAGAGTCTGAATTACCACGGCGCCGACGCGCGCATCGAGCTCGCCGGCAGGCGCATCTTCGTCGTGCACTACGACGACTACGGCCACGCCTTTGCGTGCACCGGCAACTGGGACCTGGTGTGCTGCGGCCACTCGCACCGAGCCGAGGTGCGCCAGGTCGCGGGCGTGAAGGGCACGAGCACTTGGCTCGTCAATCCCGGTACCGTGGCGGGACTGGCCGCACCGCCGAGCTGGGTGCTCGGCGACCTGGCGGCAATGCGCTTCGAAGTGCGTGAACTCGGGTCATCAGGAAGTTCGTGACAAGACGATCAAGGAGACAACGACGATGTTTGCCAACAATCCCTTTGCCGCGCTGAGCGATCTGTTGCCCGCCGGCGCGATGAAGATCTATCTCGTGCTGATGGTGTTGGCGGTGATTGCCGGCACGCTGTACGACATGGCCCACAAGGGCAGCGCCAAGTACTTCTTCGCCAACATGCGCAAGTCCAAAGGCAAGGGGCAGCGGCAGGTCGAAGGCGGCGAGATGGTGGCTATCGCCGTGCAGACCGCCGTCGTTGACGTGCTCGCGTCCGGCGAGTTCTGCAACCCGCGCCGGCGCGTCGCGCATCTGCTGACGATGTACGGCTTCGTGATCTACGTGATCACCACCGCGATCATGGTGTTCGGCTACCCGACGAGCGCGACCCCCACCCCCGCGATCCTGCCTCAACTCTGGTGGCTCGGCGGCCTGATGGTCTGCGTGGGCGGTTACTGGTTCTGGTTCTTCATCCGGGTCGATGTGGCCGCGGAAGGCGGCACGCCATTTCGCCTGATGCGCGCGGACCTGTTCGTGCTCTCGCTGCTCGCCAGCGTGACGCTGGGGCTGGTCTGGGCCTGGTTGCAAGCCACATCGAGCGCCTGGGCCACCGTGACGTTCGGTCTGTACATCCTTGCCACGACGGTGCTGTTCGGATCGGTGGCGTGGTCCAAGTTCGCCCACATGTTCTTCAAGCCCGCGGCGGCGTTCGAGAAACGTCTGTCCAAGGCCAACGGCACGTTCGCGAATCTGCCGACGCTGTCCCGGGACGACCCTGCACAACGGGAAAGACACTCGATGGAACTGTTGCGAGACGCCCCGATGAACATGGGGCTTGGCATCAAGCGCGAAGCACCGCGCCACTATTAGAAAACAGCCCGCAGCGTTCTGCGGAACAAGCAAGCGGAACACATCAAGGAGCCAGCTTATGCCTACTTTCGTCTACATGACGAGGTGCGACGGATGCGGACATTGCGTCGACATCTGCCCCTCAGACATCATGCACATCGACAAGGTGACGCGGCGCGCCTACAACATCGAGCCGAACATGTGCTGGGAGTGCTACTCCTGCGTGAAGGCCTGCCCGCAGAATGCGATCGATGTGCGCGGCTACGCCGACTTTGCCCCTCTGGGCCACAGCGTTCGCGTGCAACGCGACGAACAGAAAGGAACGATCGCCTGGAAGATCAAGTTCCGCAACGGCACGGAAAAGAACTTCCTGTCGCCCATCACCACCAAGCCCTGGGGACAGGCTATTCCCCGCCTCGCGGATGTTCCCGGCCCCAGCAAGGCAATGCGCGACGGCGAGTTGCTCTACAACGAACCGAAATACATCCGCATGGACGACGGCGGTCTGCGTTCGCTCGAGTCCGCAGGTCTCACAATGAAGATGGGGGTTTACTACTGATGGCCTACGAAACGATCATCGAAGACGGCATCGATATTCTTGTCGTCGGTGCAGGGCTTGGCGGCACCGGTGCCGCCTGGGAGGCGAGATTCTGGGGGCAGGACAAGAAGATCGTCATCGCCGAGAAGGCGAACATCGATCGCTCGGGTGCGGTCGCCCAGGGTCTGTACGCGATCAACTGCTACATGGGCACACGCTGGGGCGAAAACAACCCGGAGGACCATGTCCGCTACGCGCGCATCGACCTGATGGGCATGGTGCGGGAAGACCTGCTGTTCGATATGGCGCGTCACGTCGACTCCACGGTGCATCAGTTCGAGGAGTGGGGCCTGCCCATCATGAAGGACCCGAAAACCGGGCGCTATCTGCGTGAAGGGCGATGGCAGATCATGATTCACGGCGAGTCCTACAAGCCCATCGTGGCCGAGGCCGCAAAGAAATCGGCGGACAAGGTCTTCAACCGCATCTGCGTCACCCACCTGCTGATGGACGACAGCAAGGAGAACCGGGTCGCCGGTGCCGTCGGGTTCAACGTCCGCACAGGCAACTACCACGTCTTCAAGTCCAAGACCGTGATCTGCGGCGCGGGTGGTGCCTCCAACATCTTCAAGCCGCGCTCGGTGGGCGAAGGTTCCGGCCGGACCTGGTATGCGCCCTGGTCGTCCGGGTCTGCCTACGGCCTCATGATCGATGCCGGCGCCAAGATGACGCAGATGGAAAACCGCATCGTGCTGGCGCGTTTCAAGGACGGCTATGGGCCGGTGGGCGCCTACTTCCTGCACCTGAAGACCTATACGCAAAACGGTCTGGGCGAAGAGTACGAATCCAAGTGGTTCCCCGAACTGCAGAAACTGGTCGGCAAGGAATACCTCGATCCGGAAGCGTCGCACCTGACGCATCGGCCGATCCCGACCTGTTTGCGCAACCACGCGTTGATCAGCGAAGTCAATGCCGGCCGCGGCCCCATCCACATGGTGACCATGCGCGCGTTCCAGGATCCGCATCTGGAAGAGGTCGGCTGGGAAAACTTCCTCGGCATGACCATCGGCCAGGCGGTTCTGTGGGCCGCCACCGATGTGGATCCGAAGAACGAGAACCCCGAGCTGACGACCTCCGAGCCCTACGTCATGGGCTCGCACGCCACCGGTTCGGGTGCCTGGTGCTCCGGCCCCGAGGACCTTTCCCCTCCGGAGTATTTCTGGGGCTACAACCGCATGACGACGATCGAAGGTCTGTTCGGCGCCGGTGACGCGGTCGGCGGCACGCCGCACGCCTTCTCGTCGGGGTCGTTCACCGAAGGGCGTCTGGCCGCGAAGGCCGCCTGCAAGTACATCGACGACGGCAAGGCCGAAGGCATTGTCGTATCCGATGAGCAGATCAAGCGCCGCAAGCAGGAGATCTACAAGCCCATGGAGCACTACCACGTCTACCGCAATGAGATCGTGGCGGGCGATGTCAACCCGCACTACATCAATCCCAAGCAGGGGCTGGAACGTCTGCAGAAGCTGATGGATGAGTATTGCGGCGGAGCGACCGTCAACTACATGACCAACGAGAAGCTCCTGAACATCGGCCTCAAGAAGCTCAAGATCATGGAGGAAGACCTCGAGAGCCTGGCCGCCAAGGACATTCACGAGTTACTGCGTGCGTGGGAATTGAAGCACCGTCATCGCGCCGCCGAGTGCGTCACGCAGCACACGCTGTTCCGCAAGGAGACGCGCTGGCCGGGTTATTACTACCGAGGCGACGCCATGAAGGTGGACGACAAGAACTGGCACGTGCTGACCGTCTCGCGTCGCGATCCCAAGACCGGCGAATACACCATGGAGAAGGCGCCTTGTTATCACCTGGTTGGGGATGAGCCACGCGCGTGAACATCATCGAAAAAACCGATGAAGAGATTCTGGCCATCGCCAGGCCCCTGTGGCGCGATCTCGTCAAGTATTCGAATGAAGGCAAGTACGGAGAATTCGCGAGGAACTTTTCCGGTTCCCTGGCGCGTGCCATCGATCAGGTGGTTGCGGGCCACCAGTTTGCGAACAGCGAGCTGGCGAGGAATCTGTCTGAAGAAGTCGACTCGCTGGGCATCATCCGCCGGGGCGAGCATGTGACGGTTCTCTACCGCCAGCGCAGCACCAAGAAGCCCGGCGAATGGCTGGGCAGACTGGTCCTGGGCTATGAGGATGGAAAGGTCAGGATCTTCGGTGCATCCATCTTCTGAACGGGATTTGACGTGAGCGAAGTCATTGCCGAGACGGCAAGTTTGTCGAGCTGACCTACAAGGTGACCGACCGGAAGTTGGGGCATGTCCTCACCAGGGTCGAGTTCCCGCTCGGCTATGTCCACGGACACAATGAAATTCTGGCCCCTTCGGTCCATCAGGGAGCTCGAGGGCAGGTGCGTCGGCGACGTCATCGAAGTGACGATCGACGGCAACCAGATCTTCGGCCCCAGGGACGAGTCGCTGGTTTTTTCCGATCGCCTAGACAACGTCCCCGAGGAGTATCGGCAAGTCGGCACCTCCATCCTCATGGAGAACGACCAGGGAAAGACCCGCAGCTTTCTCGTGACGCACATGGACGACGAGAGACTGACGGTCGACGGCAACAATCCGCTTTGTGGCAGAGAGGTCGTCTTCACGCTCGAGATACTGACCGTGCGCGACGCGACTGATGCAGAGACAAGAACGGGCGGGGCGATCAATGCGGGCGCCGATATCGACGCGTCGCTTTTGAGACCTGTTTGAGCGGCGGTGTTGAATGGCGTCGAGCGAACTTCGGGCAAACGTTGACTGCACTTGCAGTCCTCACTTCACGGCAAACAAGGTGACATATGAGCGAGCACAAGCAGCCCCCCACCAAGGTTCCTGACGGCATTTCGCGTTATCTGACAACGCGTCAGATGGCGCCGAACGAAAAGGGGTTCGTTGGTTACGAAACCATCTGGAAACCGTTCCAGAAGGAAGCCGAATACAAGACGCCGAAGAAGCCGTAGGCGTCCTGTCGGGGATGGGCCGGTTCTGCAGGGCGGCCCGGATTGGCTCGCCCGTTTGGCTCACCCTTGCGGGTAGCCCCCGCTACGCCTTCACGGGAGTCGACTCGGCTCGACTGTACCGCGCCTAATCGACGATGATGCCAATCATCCGCGTGCGCCGCAACCGCCCGGCCCGCTTACGCACCCGCTGCCCCCCGATGCCCAACGCCCCCCTGCACGACCCGCTCCAAGACCCGCACGCAGGGGCGGTGCGCGAAACACGCCACACCACCTGCTACATGTGCGCCTGCCGCTGCGGCATTCGCGTGCACCTGCGCGACGGCAAGATCCGCTACATCGACGGCAACCCGGCGCACCCGCTGAACCAGGGCGTGATCTGCGCGAAGGGCGCGTCCGGCGCGATGAAACAGTATTCGCCGGCGCGCCTGACCAAGCCGCTGCGGCGCAAGGCGGGCACCGAACGCGGCGCGGGCGACTTCGAAGAGATCGAGTGGGAAGAGGCGTTCGCGATGTTGACGGAACGCCTGGCGAAGATTCGCGCCACCGATCCGAAGAAGTTCGCCCTGTTCACCGGGCGCGACCAGATGCAGGCGCTGACCGGCCTGTTCGCGCGCCAGTTCGGCACGCCCAACTACGCCGCGCACGGCGGCTTCTGTTCGGTGAACATGGCCGCGGGGTTGATCTACACGATCGGCGGTTCGTTCTGGGAATTCGGCGGGCCCGATCTCGACCGCGCCAAGCTGTTCGTGATGATCGGCACCGCGGAGGACCATCACTCGAACCCGATGAAGATTGCGCTCGCCAAGTTCAAACGCGACGGCGGGCGCTTCGTCTCGATCAACCCGGTGCGCACCGGCTACTCGGCGATCGCCGACGAATGGGTGCCGATCCGCCCCGGCACCGACGGCGCGTTCCTGCTCGCGGTGATCCACGAAATCCTTGCGAAGGGTCTGTACGACCGCGACTTCGTCGTCAAGTACTCGAACGCCGGCGAGCTGGTGAACCTGGACCCGAACGAAGACGAGTTCGGCATGTTCGTTCGCACCGAAATCCCCCACGAAGAAGCGTGCTACGACCCGCAGAACAAACTCTGGTGGGACCGGCACACCAACAAGCCCGTGATCTCGCACGCACCGGGCGCCGACCCTTCGCTCGTCGGCGAATTCACGCTCAAGGACGGCACGCCGGTGAAGCCCGCGTTCCAGTTGCTGCAGGATCGCGTCAAGGACTACACACCCGAGTGGGCCGCGCAGATTACGGGCATCCCGGCCGAGACGATCCGCCGCCTCGCGCACGAGATGGGCGTGACCGCGCGCGACCAGAAAATCGAGCTGCCGATCGCGTGGACCGACGCCTGGGGCAACGAGCACGACACGGTGACCGGCAACCCGGTCGCGTTCCACGCGATGCGCGGACTCGCCGCGCACAGCAACGGCTTCCAGACGGTGCGGGCGCTGGGCATCCTGATGTCGCTGCTCGGCACGATCGACCGGCCCGGCGGCTTTCGCCACAAGGCGCCGTTCCCGCGGCCCATCCCGCCTTGCGCACGCACGCCGAACGACCAGCGCGCGGTTCAGCCGAACCGGCCACTCGATGGCATGGCGCTGGGCTGGCCGGCGGACCCGGACGACCTGTTCGTCAACGACGACGGCAGCCCGGTGCGCATCGACAAGGCGTTCTCGTGGGAGTACCCGCTCTCGGTGCACGGGCTGATGCACAACGTGATCACCAACGCCTGGCGCGGCGACCCGTACCGCATCGACACGCTGCTCATCTTCATGGCCAACATGGCGTGGAACTCGACGATGAACACGCAGGCCGTGCGCGACATGCTGAACGACAAGCATGAAGATGGCGACTACCGAGATCCCGTTCCTCGTCGTCGCCGACGCGTTCCACTCCGAGACGACGGCGTTCGCCGACCTGATCCTGCCCGACACGACGTACCTGGAACGCCACGACGTGATGTCGATGCTCGACCGGCCGATCTCCGAGTTCGAGGGTCCGACCGATTCGGTGCGCATCCCCGTGCTGCCGCGCACCGGCGACTGCAAGCCGTTCCAGGAAGTGCTGATCGAACTGGGGTCAAGGCTGAAGCTGCCGACCTTCGTCACGAAGGAAGGCCGGCGCAAATACCGCGACTATCCGGACTTCATCGTCAACTGGGAAACCGAGCCCGGCTCGGGCATCGGCTTTCTCTCGGGCTGGCGTGGAAAAGGCGGCGAGAAGTTCCTGATCGGCGAGCCCAATCCGCGCCAGTGGGAGATGTACGAGCAGAACAACTGCGTCTACCACCACAAGTTGCCGCGCAGCTTCCAGTACATGCGCAACTGGAACCAGGGCTACCTGGAGTGGTCGCGTGCGAACCGCATCACGCGCTATGCGGAGCCGATCCTGATCCACATCTACTCCGAAGTGCTGCAGCACTTTCGCAGCGCCGCGCAAGGCAAGGGCCTGACACGCAAGCCGCCGGAGCACCTGAAGCAGCGCATCGCGACCTACTTCGACCCGCTGCCGTTCTACTACGAGCCGCTCGAAGCGCATGTGACCGACAAGCACAAGTACCCGCTGGCCGCGATCACGCAGCGGCCGATGGCGATGTACCACTCGTGGGATTCGCAAAACGTCTGGCTGCGCCAGATCCACAGCCACAACGTGCTGTTCGTCAACGCGCAGACCGCGGCCACCCTCGGCATTGCCGACAAGGACTGGATCTGGGTCGAGTCGCCATGGGGCAAGGTGCGCTGCCAAGCCGGCCTGTCCAACGCCGTCGAGCCGGGCACGGTGTGGACCTGGAATGCGATCGGCAAGGCTTCGGGTGCGTGGAACCTGGAGCCGGGTGCGAACGAATCGCGCCGCGGCTTCCTGTTGAACCACTTGATTTCGGAAGAGCTGCCTGCCGACCACGGCAGCAGACGAGTGTCCAACTCCGACCCGATCACCGGCCAGGCCGGGTGGTACGACGTGCGCGTTCGCATCTTCAAGTGCGACGACCAGAAGGACGAGGTCAGTCAACCGCAGTTCGAGCCGATGCGCATCTACCCCGGAATGAAGGCGCGCAACGGCGTCTTCGCCGCGCTGGCATCGGTCGCGCGCACGCTGCGCGGGGGTGCCGCATGACCCAAGTGCAACTCGCCCTCGTCATCGACCTGAACGTCTGCGTCGGCTGCCAGGCCTGCGTGACGAGCTGCAAGGAATGGAACACGCAGGGCGCAGCGGGGCCGCTGTCGGACGACAACCCGTTCGGCGCGGACCCGAGCGGCACCTTCTTCAACCGCGTGCAGACCTTCGAGATCGGCGAATTCCCGAACACCGAAACCGTGCACTTCCCGAAATCCTGCCTGCACTGCGAAGACCCGCCTTGCGTGCCGGTGTGCCCGACCGGCGCGTCGTACAAACGCGAGAGCGACGGCATCGTGCTCGTCGACTACGACAAGTGCATCGGCTGCAAATACTGCGCGTGGGCCTGCCCGTACGGTGCGCGCGAACTCGACGAACAGCAGAAGGTGATGAAGAAGTGCACGCTGTGCGTGGACCGCATCTACGACAAGCTGCTGCCCGAAGCAGAACGCAAACCGGCGTGCGTGATGGCGTGCCCGACCTCGGCGCGAATCTTCGGCGACATCCACGACCCCGCGTCCGACGCGTCGCGCGCGATCCGCGAACAGGGCGGCTACGCGCTGATGCCCGAGTGGGGAACGAAGCCGGCGAACCACTACCTGCCGCGGCGCCCGACGAGGATTCGCATCCACGAAGACGAACTCGTGCGCGCCGACAATCCGCTGCGCATCGACGGCCACCTGCCCAAGCCGGCGCCGGGAACGCCGACGCTGGACGACGCGACGACCTGGTGATCCTTGCCATGAACCCCGCCTTCTCCGTCATCTTCCTCACCACCTTGATCGGCGCCGGGCAAGGCCTGTTCATCGCGCTCGTTTCGGTGCAGGCGCAGGCGTTGCTCGGCCTGCTGCCGCAGCCGCCGTCGACGCGGTTCTACGTGGCCGGCAGCGTGCTCGCGCTGATCTGCCTCGGCGCGGGCTTGATCGCCTCGTTCTTCCACCTCGGGCGCCCCGAGCGCGCCTGGCGCACCGCGACGATGTGGCGCACCTCGTGGCTCGCGCGCGAGGTGATCGTGCTGCCGGCGTTCATGGCGAGCGTCGCGTTGTACGGCGCGCTGCACCTCTTCAATTCCGCAGCGCTGCCCGCGCCCGGCAGCGCCTTCGCCGTGGACGCGAGCCTCGCCGTCGGCGTGCTCGGCACCCTGCTCGCCTTCGCGCTGTTCGTCTGCACCGGAATGATCTACGCGTGCTTGCGCTTTCTCGCCGAATGGCACACGCCGTTAACGCTGGTCAATTTCACGCTGCTCGGCATGGCCTCGGGCTTCACGCTTGCGACCGGCCTGGCTGCAATCGCGACGCCGCGGCATGTGGGGTTTCTCGCGGCGTGGGCCGTCGTGCTCACCGTGCTCGGCGGCGCATCGCGCGGGATGAGTCTGCGGCGCAACGCCAGGCTCAAGCCCTTGTCAACCGTGCAGTCGGCGATCGGCGTCAAGCACCCGGTGGTCGCGCAGAAATCGCAAGGCTTCATGGGAAGCTCGTTCAACACGCGCGAGTTCTTCCATCGCGCCAGCACGCAGCGCCTGCGGCTCGTGAAGCATGGCTTCGTCTGGCTCGCCTTCGTCGCGCCGCCGCTGCTGCTGCTCGGTGGGCGCAACCAGGCGTCGATCGCCCTGCTGCTGGCCGCGTTCGCGGTGCAGTACGCGGGGCTGCTGGCCGAGCGCTGGTTCTTCTTCGCGCAGGCGCGGCACCCGCAAAACCTCTACTACCAGGCGGTCTCGTGAAGCGTGCCGCGGCCGCCCTGTTCTGCCTGCTGCTCGCGCAGGCGGCGAACGCGCAAGGCGCGCCGCTCGCGGCGGCCGCGACGCCCTGGTGGGTCTGGCCGATCGCGCTGTTCCTCGCCTGCTTCGTGATGGGCATCATCGCGGTACCCGCAGGCATTGGCGGCGGAACGCTGTTCGTTCCGATCGTCGGCAGTTTCTTTCCGTTCCACCTCGACTTCGTACGCGGCGCCGGCCTGTTGGTCGCGCTGGCCAGCGCGTTGTCCGCCGGGCCGATCCTGCTGCGCGGTGGCCTGGCGAGCCTGCGCCTGGCGCTGCCGCTGGCGTTGCTCGCGTCGGCGAGTTCGATCGCCGGTGCGATGCTCGGCCTGGCGCTGCCGGTCAACCTGGTGCAGGTGGCGCTGGGCGTGCTCGTGCTTGGCATCGTTGCGCTGATGCTGGTGTCGAAGAAATCAGAATTCCCCGACGTGGCGCAATCCGACCGCCTGGCCAGCGCGCTTGCGTTGCACGGCGTGTTCGTCGACCGCGCCTCGGGCCGGGTGATCGAGTGGCGCGTGCACCGCACCCTGCCCGGCCTGCTGGTGTTTCTGGGCATCGGCGTGCTGGCGGGAATGTTCGGCATCGGCGCGGGCTGGGCCAACGTGCCCGCGCTGAACCTGCTGATGGGGGCACCGCTGAAAATCGCCGCAGGCACTTCGGGGCTGGTGCTGTCGCTTGTCGATTCTTCCGCCGCCTGGGTCTACATCAACAAGGGCGCGGTGCTGCCGATGATCGCCGTGCCGTCGGTCGTGGGCATGATGCTCGGCGCGCGCATCGGCGCGCGGTTGCTGCACGTGCTGCGCGGCGCCGTCGTGCGGCGCCTGGTGATCGGCGTGCTGCTGTTCGCCGGCGCGCGCGCGCTGCTCAAGGGTTTGGGATGGTGGCCATGAACGATCACAACGAATTGCCGCATTTGCGCTACGCGCGCCTGCTGGACTGGGGCACACGCATCGGCCTGGCGCTGTTGCTGCTGGGCTTTCTCGCCTACGTGACGGGCTTCTTGCCGGCGCAGGTGCCGGTTCAGCAACTGCCCGAGCTGTGGACCCAGCCGCTGCCGCGTTATCTCGAACTCAGCGGCGTTTCCACCGGCTGGGCCTGGGCCGCAAACCTGCACCGCGGCGACATGCTCTGCCTGGCCGGCATCGCCGTGCTCGCCGGCTGCTCGGGGCTGTGCGTGCGGCGCTGCTGCCGCTGTACCGCGCCAGCGCAGATAAGGCCGACAAGGCGTACGGGTGGCTGGCCGTGGCCCAGGTGGCGGTGTTGTTGCTGGCGGCCTCAGGCCTTCTCGAAGGGGGGCATTGACTCATGGCGGTGAACCCGAACGTCTTCGCCCGGCCGCTGCTCGCGACCGAACATTCCGAGTTCGACGTCGGCGCCGAGCGCATTGCGCTCGCGCTGGCGCAGCGTGCTGCCGCGCCGTTGTCGGTGGTGCTGCCGATCCTCGGCAACGCCGAATTCGATGCGGTCGCACCTGAGTGGGCCGAGCGCGCCGACGCTGCCGCAGCCGCCAAGCTGAGCGCACTGCGCGAAACTGCCGCGGCGCAAGGCGTGCAGCTGTCGATCCAGGTGCGCCGCGGCCCGGAGCTGTACGCCGAGATCGTCGACGAAGCGCGCGCCCAGCGCGCCGGGCTGATCGTGATCCGGCGCCGCGGCAAGAGCGGCCTGCTCGCCAACCTGCTGGTCGGCGACATGGTCGGCAAGGTGGTCGCGCACGCGCCGTGCAACGTGCTCGTGAACGGGCGCGACGTGCAGATGTGGACGCGGCGCGTGCTCGCCGCGCTCGACCCCGAAGCGCCGGACCTGGGCGTGCTCGTGCAGGCCGCCCACGCGGCGGTCGAGTTCGACCTGCCGCTCACGCTGGTCAGCGTGGCCGCGTCGCCGCGCGATGAACTTCGCAAGCAGGCCGGCGACGCGCTCGACGCCGGCGCGGCACAGGCGCGCGCGCTCGGTGCGCGCGTCGAGAAACAGGTGCTCAACGGCAAGGCGCACGAGCAGATCGTCGGCGCCGTGCAGCGCCTGGACGCGGACCTGGTGGTGCTCGGCCGGCGCGGCTCGACGCACCTGTCGCGCGCATTCATCGGTGGCGTCGCGCAGAAGGTGATCGGCCTGGTGGAATGCCCGGTGCTGGTTTGCGTGTCCACGAATTGATCTGAAAGGCTGGCTCCCATGAGCGACGCACTCACCTTCCTCGTCAAGGCCCGCCCCGAAGCGATGGGCCATTACTTCGCGTTCCTGAAAGACGCCGGCAAACACCTCGACCCGAAGACGCGCGACTTGATCTCGGTCATCACCAAGGTGCACGCGCAGACCGAACGGGGCTTGCGCCAATACCTGAAGCGCGCGCTGCGCGACGGCTGCACGCCCGCGGAAGTGCTGGATGCGCTCTTGATGGCGTTCCCTGCGCTCGGCCTGGCGAAGATCGTCTGGGCGGTCGACGTGATCCTGGCGATGGACCTGCCGGAGTTTCGCGCCGCTGGCTTGGGGGCGGAGCCGGGTTGGCACGACTTGATGGACGTCAACGAGCTCGCGCCGGGAGCGACGAAACGCATCGAATGCGACGGCCGCGGCCTGTTCGTGCACCACGGCCTGGACGGCTGGCAGGTGTTCGACAGCCTGTGCCCGCACCAGACGACGAACATCCCGCACCTGGCGCTGCAAGGCCACACGCTCACCTGCCCGAAACACGAATGGGCGTTCGATGTTCGCGACGGCCGATGCATCGCCAAGGGCGACAGCCCGCTCAAGCGCTGGGAAGCCAAGGTCGACAACGGTCGCGTGCTGGCGCGCTGGTGAGCGGAGCAAGGCCCTACCCATCCGGGCTATCCGCAACCCCCCATTGCGGCAATAGACGCGCGCCGCCCCAAGCCGCGTAATCGCGTGCATGCCGTCCCGCAGCGGCGCGTGCAAGGCGGTGCTTCGCGTCGCCGAACGCAATGACAACCTACAGGAGATTCCCGATGCAGCACCCGCCCATGTTCTTTCGCCTGCTGTCGATCGCCGCCGTGTGCGCTGCCGGCCCCGCGCTCGCGACGAACGGCTACTTTTCACACGGCTACGGCATGAAGGCGAAGGGCATGGCCGGTGCCGCAACCGCGACCACGATCGATACCTTCGGTGGCGCGGTGAATCCGGCGAAGATGGTTTATGTGGGCGATCGCCTCGACATCGGGCTTGACGTATTCAGTCCGCGCCGTTCAGCCAGCCGGCAGGGAAGCACTGGTTTTGGCGGCGGCTATGACGGATACGCAGAGAGTGATTCGAACTACTTCTTCATTCCGGAGCTGGGTTACAACAAGCTCATCAATCCTGACCTCTCCCTCGGCGTGACGGTGTACGGCAACGGTGGAATGAACACCGACTACAACTCCAAGTCGGCCAATCCCGCCTTTGCACCTTCCTGCGCGGGCGCGCAGTCGAACCTGCTCTTCGGGTGCGGCAAGCTGGGCGTGGACCTGATGCAGCTCATCATCGCGCCGACGGCAGCCTACAAGATCAATGCGACCAACTCGATTGGCGTGTCGCCCCTGTTGGGCTACCAGCGCTTCAAGGTGGATGGACTGCAGGCATTCGACGAGTCGCTCAACCTCGGCGGCGGCCCGTTCAGTTTCACGAGCAGCCAGGGCAATACCACCAACCGTGGCTACGACAGCGCCACCGGCTTCGGCGTGCGCGTGGGCTGGCTGGGCAAGCTCAGCGATACGGTGACACTCGGCGCGGCCTACTCGTCGAAAGTCCGCATGAGCGAATTCGACAAGTACAAGGGTTTGTTTGCCGAGCAGGGAGGGTTCGACATCCCCGAGAACTACAGCCTGGGCATTGCCGTTAAGGCCATGCCGACGCTCACGATGGCTATCGACATCCAGCAGATCAACTACTCTGGCGTGGCTTCGGTCGCCAACGGGGTCACCAACAGCCTGGTGACCGTGCCGCCGGTCGCGCCAAACCGGCTCGGTGACAACAATGGCTCGGGCTTCAAATGGCGTGATCAGACAGTCTTTAAGCTGGGTGCCGAGTATGAGTACGACAGGAACCTGACCCTGCGTGCCGGCTTCAACTACGGGCGTTCGCCGATCCGCAATGGCGATATGAATGACGTCAGCTTCAACATCATCGCCCCGGGAGTCGTGGAGACGCACCTGACGCTCGGGACGACCTGGGCGCTGGACAACAAGACCGAACTCACCGTCGCGTACATGCACGCCTTCTCCAAATCGATCACCGGCCCGTCAGCAACGGCGCTGCTCGGCGTGGGCGGGACGGAAACGCTGAAGATGTACCAGAACTCGATCGGCGTCGCCTACGGCATAAAGTTCTGACACCTTCCTCGGCGCGCGTTGGACATGCGCGCCTGGCGGCACTGGCGTCGAACGCATTCCATTCACCCCAGGAGGCAATCATGAAACAGGTTCCCCGGCTCGTCGCCGGCTTGCTCGCCGCAGCAGCGGCACTGGCCCACGCGCAAGACGCCAACCTCGGCCGCAACCTGGCGGCCACCTGCGCCAACTGCCATGGCACGAACGGCCAGGCGCGTGGCGACTCGAAACCGTTGGCCGGTGTCTCGGCGGAGAAGATCGTCGCCGCGCTCGCCGACTTCAAGAGCGGCGCAATGCCCGCGACGATCATGCACCAGATCGCCAAGGGCTACACCGACGATCAGGTCAAGCTGATCGCAGCGTTTTTCGCCGCGCAGCCGGCCAAGTGAGCGAACCACTGAACGCCAGGAACCGAACATGAGCTCGATCAAGAACCTCTCGCGCCGCCGCGTCGTCGGCGGCGGTCTTGCCGCGCTGGCGGCGTCTTCGCTGGCGGGTTGCGCCAGCTTCGGCGGCGGCCCGTCGATCGGCCGCGTCGTCATCGTCGGCGGCGGTTTCGGCGGCGCCACCGCGGCGCGCTACCTGCGGATGTGGGGCGGCAACGTCGACGTGACGCTGGTCGAGCGCAACGCCAGTTTCGTGTCGTGCCCGATCTCGAATCTGGTGCTCGGCGGCCACAAGCAGATGAGCGACATCACGCTGTCGTACGCCGGGCTCGAAGCGCTGGGCGTGAAGCGCATCCAGGGCGACGCGGTGGCGATCGATCCGCAGGCCAAGGAGGTGCGCCTGGCCGATGGGCGCAAGCTCGGCTACGACCGCCTGATCGTGTCGCCGGGCGTCGATTTCATGCTCGACCAGGTGACCGGGCTGGCCACACCCGCGGCGCAGGAGAAGTTCCTGCACAGCTGGAAGGCCGGGCCGCAGACGCTGGCCTTGCGCCGCCAGTTGGAGGCGATGCCCGACGGCGGCGTCTACGCGCTGGCGATCCCGAAGGCGCCGTACCGCTGCCCGCCCGGGCCCTACGAGCGCGCCTGCATGGTGGCGAGCTACCTGAAGCAGTTCAAGCCGAGGTCGAAGGTGCTGGTGCTCGACGCCAACCCCGAGATCACGTCGAAGAAGGGCCTGTTCGAAAAGGCCTTCGCCGACCACTACAAGGGCATCCTCGAATACCGGCCTAACAACGAACTCAAGCAGGTCGACGCCGCCACCGGCGTGGCCAAACTCGAGTTCGACGACGTCAAGGCCGACGTGCTCAACGTCGTTCCGCCGATGCGTGCCGGCGACATCGCGCGCACCGCGGGCCTGGTGAACATGAACAACCGTTGGGTCGGCGTGAACTGGCTGACGATGGAGTCCACCGCCGTGCCGGGAATTCATGTGCTGGGCGACGCCACGTTCTCCGCGCCGGCGATGCCCAAGTCGGGCCACATGGCGAACCAGCACGCGAAAGTCGCCGCGGCGGCGATCATCCAGTTGCTGAAGGGCCAGCCGGTGAACGAAGCGCCGGTGGTGATGAACACCTGCTACAGCTTCGTCACCGCGCGCGACGTGATCCACGTCGCCTCGGTGCATCAGTACGACGCCAAGGACAAGACCTTCAAGACGGTGCCGGGCTCGGGCGGCGTTTCGTCCGCCGCGAATCAGGTCGAAGGTCGCAACGCCCTTGCCTGGGCGGCGAACATCTGGGCCGACATGCTGGCGACCTGAAGCGTCATCCCGCGCCTGCATTGAAATGGCCCGCGGTGGCGGGCCTTGCTTCACTGCGTTCGGCGTGTCACTTCATGCCGCTGATGTAGCGTCGAGACCGCCTTGGCCTCGAGCTCGGTGAGCTTGGACGCCACCGAATGCATGACCGCGTTGTCGTTGGTGCGTTCGCGGCTGTTGAACTTCTTCAGCTGATTCTCGAGGTACAGCGCATGCTGGCCCGCGAGCCGCGGCAGCGAATCGGTGCCATGGCCGTTGGCGCCATGGCAACTGGCGCACGACGGAATCCCCGAGTAGGCGTTGCCACGCTCGAAGATGAAGCGCCCCACCTGCGCCAGCCCGGCGTCGGCCGGTTCGTGCGCAACCGGCGGGCGCGACTCGAAATACCTGCCCAACGCAGCGAAGTCTTCGTTCGACAGGTCTTCCACCATCGGTCGCATCGTGTCGCTCTTGCGCCGGCCGGACTGGTAGTCGGCCAGTTGGCGCGCCACATAGCTCGAATGCTGCCCCGCCAGCCGCGGAAACAGCGGGCTCGAGCTTTCGCCGTCAGCACCGTGGCAGATGAAGCACTTGCCCTGCACAATCTCGAGCGCTCGCGCGGCGTCGGCCGCGGCCGTACCCGAAGCGGCAGTGATCAGCGCAGCGCAGAAGCTGAGCAGTGCGAGGCGACGATGCATCCGGCAATCCAGTTCGCTGCCACGCGCGCGGCAGCGCCGCGCACGCGGTGCCGAATCGTCGCGCGCCAGGCGCGGTCTCCACACTACCCACATGGGCTACGGAGCATCACCCGTGGCGGTAGTAGACGCATCGACGCCGCTGCCCGGTAATACAGACCATTCGCCGCGGGCGCCGGGTGCTATCGTGCGCGCCGGCAGCCAAGCACTGCGCGGCGCCTGCCCCACGATGGAGAACCCAATGAACTACGACAAGGAATTCGACGCTTCCGGCCTGGCTTGCCCGATGCCGATCGTGAAGACGAAGAAGTCGCTCGCCGACATGGCGCCGGGCCAGGTGCTGCGCGTGATCGCCACCGACCCCGGCTCGGTGTCGGACATGCAGGCGTTTGCCGAGCAGACAGGCAATACGCTGTTGTCCTCGGGGACGGAGAGCAACAAGTACGTTTTCTTTCTGAAGAAGGCCTGAGCAACCGTCGCCGGGCCGCCCCAAGACGGTTGCTCGCCCCCTCGGGGGGCGGGCGCGAAGCGACCGGGGGCGAACATCCAAGCGGCCAAGCCGCGCACCACCCCGACAACGAGGACAAGCAATGCCTGCAAAGAAAATGGCGATCATCGCGACCAAGGGCGCGCTCGACATGGCGTACCCGCCGCTGATCCTGGCCTCCACCGCCGCGGCGATGGGCTGGGAAGTGCAGATCTTCTTCACCTTCTACGGCTTGCAGCTGCTGCGCAAGAACCTGGACGGCATCAAGATCAGCCCGCTCGCGAACCCCGCGATGCCCATGCCCGTGCCGATGCCCGTCATCGTGTCGATCCTGCCCGGGATGGAATCGATGGCGACGATGATGATGAAAGACAAGATGAAGAAGAAGGGCGTCGCATCGCTCGAGGAATTGCGCAGCGCGTGCCTGGAGTCCGACGTGAAGATGATCGCCTGCCAGATGACGGTGGACCTGTTCGAATTCAAGAAGAGCGACTTCATCGACGGCATCGAATACGGCGGTGCCGCGACCTTCCTCAAGTTCGCCGGCGAGACCGACGTCTGCCTGTTCATCTGAGCTTCTGACCCGAGCGCATGCAAGGCGCCGCAGCACCGATCGCCACGCTGGTGATTGCCGGCGGCTTCGTGCTCGCCTTCGTGCTCGGAGCCGTCGCGAACCGCAGCAATTTCTGCGTGATGGGGGCGATTTCCGACGTGGTCAACATCGGCCATTGGGGCCGCATGCGCATGTGGCTGCTGGCCATGGCTGTCGCGATCGTCGGCGCGAGCCTGCTCGCCGCGACCGGCCAGGTCGACCTGAGCAAGAGCATCGCGCAGCGCCCGTCGATCGCGTGGCTGTCGCTGCTTGTCGGCGGCTTCGCTTTCGGCGTGGGCATGACGCTCGCCGGTGGTTGCGCGAACAAGAATCTGGTGCGCCTGGGCGGTGGCAGCGTGCGCTCGCTGGTGGTGCTCGTGTTCGTCGCGATCTCGGCGTACATGACGCTCAAGGGCCTGTTCGGCCAATGGCGCGCGAGCCTGCTCGACCCAGTGGCGCTGAACCTGGGCGCGTGGGGCTGGAAAGACCAGAGCCTGGCGACGCTGGTGGCGAGTGTCGGCGGCGTGCAGGCGAAGCCGGCCCTGCTCGCGACCGCGCTGGTGCTCGCCGCCGCGCTTGCGTTCTTCGTGTTCAAGGACGCACGCTTTCGCGCGAACACGGTACAGATCGCCGGTGGTGCCATCATCGGCGCGCTCGTCGTCGGCGGCTGGTACGTGAGCGGCCATCTGGGCTTCGGCGAGAACCCGGAGACGCTGGAATACGTGTTCTTCGCAACGAACTCGCGCGCCCTCGAATCGATGAGCTTCGTCGCGCCGCTCGCCTACAGCCTCGAGCTGTTGATGCTGTGGACCGACAAGTCGCTGCACCTGAGCTTCGGCGTCGCCAGCGCGCTCGGCGTCGTGCTCGGCTCGGCGGCAGTCGCGTGGCGCACGGAGACGTTTCGCTGGGAAGGCTTTGCCTCGCTCGACGATTTGCGCAATCAGCTCGGCGGCGCGGTGCTGATGGGCTTCGGTGGCGTCACCGCTTTGGGCTGCACCGTCGGCCAGGGCATCACCGGCATCTCCACGCTCGCGATCGGCTCGTTCATCGCCACCGGGGCGATCGTCGCGGGGTCGGTGGCGACGCTGAAGGTCATGCTTTGGCGCGAGGAGCGGGGCGGCTGAGATTCACGCAGCATTCCCAGCCCGGACCCGCCCGGGCGTTATTGGCGAACCGTCCAGCGCCTGCGCACCAAGTTGCCCGGCGCGCGCGCACGCGCGCGCCTATACTGGCTCACCAGTCTTCTGCAACGACACCGCCATGGGTCAGTTCACATCTCATGAAGCGCTCGCGCTGCGCTGGGCCGAGCTGTGCAACGACCCCTTGCTGCGCGACCTGCCGGGCAAGATCGAACTCAATGCCTATGGGGTGATCGAAATGAGCCCAGCGAGCAATCGGCACGCACTTGCGCAGGCCGAAATCTCGAACTCCCTGGCGCAGCAACTGAGGGCCGGCAGAACACTCGTGGAGTGTTCTATCGCCACGTCGGACGGCGTTCGCGTCCCTGACGTCGCCTGGGCGTCATCCGAATTCCTGGCGCGCCATGGCGACATCACGCCGTTCCCCGCCGCGCCTGAAATCTGCGTCGAGGTCCGCTCACCGTCGAACACGGATGAGGAAATGGCGCTGAAGACGCGGCTCTATCTGGAGGCTGGCGCGGCAGAGGTGTGGATCGTCTCGGAAGCCGGCGTCTGGCGGGTCTTCGACGTGCAAGGCGAACGCGCGTCCTCGCGTTACGCGGTTCGCCTGGCGCCGCCTGCCTTGCCTTGAGCCTGGCGCGCGCCCCTGCGCGCGTGCTCGAGCGGCGGCGCCGCAAGGTCAGGCCACAGCGCGGCGCTGCTGCACGGCTTGCGCCAAATCGCGCAGCACCGGCTCGGTCTGCTCCCAGCCGATGCACGCATCGGTGATCGACACGCCGCGCTGGAGCGCCAAGCCGGGCTTCAAGTCCTGCCGGCCCTCGTCGAGATGGCTTTCGATCATCACGCCGACGATGCGCGCCTCGCCCTGCGCCACCTGGCGCGCCACGTCGGCGGCCACCTCGATCTGGCGCCGGTGCTGCTTCTCGGCGTTGCCGTGCGACACGTCGATCATCACCTGCTCGCGCAGGCCCGCGGCGCGCAGCGTTGCGCACGCCGCGGCCACGTGCTGCGCGCCGTAGTTGGGCACCTTGCCGCCGCGCAGGATCACGTGGCAATCGGCGTTGCCGCGCGTCTCGAACACGGCGGCCACGCCCATCTTCGTCATTCCCATGAAGGCGTGCGGCGCGGCGGCGGTGACGATCGCATCGGCAGCGACCTTCACGCTGCCGTCGGTGCCGTTCTTGAAGCCCACCGGGCAGCTCAGGCCCGACGCGAGCTGGCGGTGGCTCTGGCTTTCGGTGGTGCGCGCGCCGATCGCGCCCCAGGCGATCAGGTCCGAAATGAACTGCGGGCTCAGCAGGTCGAGGAACTCGGTGCCCACCGGCAAGCCGAGCGCCGCGATCTCGAGCAGCAGCGCGCGGGCGCGTTCCAGGCCTTCGTTCATCGCGAAGCTGCCGTCCAGGTGCGGGTCGTTGATGTAGCCCTTCCAGCCCACCGTCGTGCGCGGCTTCTCGAAGTAGCAGCGCATCACGATCAGCAGCGCGCCGCCCAAGTCTTCGGCGCAGCGCTGCAGGCGCTGCGCATAGTCGATGGCTTGCTCGTGGTCATGGATCGAACACGGGCCGACGACGACGATCAGCCGGTCGTCGCGGCCGTGCAGCACGTCGGCGACCGCCGCGCGGCTGCGCTCCACCAGCGCCAGCGCCGCATCCGACACCGGCAGCCGCTCCATCAGCAGCGCCGGCGTGATCAGCGGGCGCACCGCGTCGATGCGCGTGTCGTCGATGCGCGTCGTGTCGCGCGTGCTGGAACGCTCGCCCACTTCGCGGTCGTGGCGCGGGTCGTCCAAGATTGACTTCATCCTTCCGCCTGAATCTTGCGCTCCGTTGCCAACTGCGTCCAGCGCGCCAGGTCGGCGCGGATGTAGTCGGCGAACTGCGTTGGGTTCATCGGCATCGGCTGCACCGCCTCGGCGCTGAGTTTTTCCGTCATGTCGGGCGCCGCCAGTGTCTGGTTGAGCGTGTCGTTGAGCAGCTTCACCACCTCCGGCGGCAGCCCGGCCGGGCCGACGACGCCGTACCACTGCACCGCATCGAAGCCCTTGAAGCCCGATTCGATCAGCGTCGGCAACTCCTTGAACAGCGGATGCCGCGCGTTGCCCGTCACCGCGAGCGGGCGCACGCGGCCGGAGCGGATGTGCGGCATCGCCGCGGCCAGGCCCGGGAACATGGTCTGCGTCTGGCCGCCCAGCAGGTCGGTGAACGCAGGCGCGATGCCGCGGTACGGCACGTGCACGATGAAGCCTTCGATCGCCTGCTTGAACAGCTCCATCACCATGTGCGTCAGCGAGCCGATGCCGGCCGAGCCGAAGTTCAGCTTGCCCGGGTTCGCGCGCACATGGGCGATGAACTGCTTCAGGTCGTGCACCGGCAGCGACGGGTTCACGACCAGCACGTTGGGCGTGCCGCCGATCATTCCCACCGGCGTGAAGTCCCTGATCGGGTCGTAGGTGAGCTTGCGCGTCGCCGGGCTGGTGGCGTGCGTCGTCACGTAGCCCTGCATCAGCGTGTAGCCGTCGGGCGCGGCTTTCGCGGCGGTGGTGGAGGCGATCGATCCTCCCCCACCGCCGATGTTGTCGACGATGATGCTCTGGCCGAGCAGCCGCGCCCAGCGTTCGGTGACGGTGCGGCCGACGAAGTCGCTGCCGCCGCCGGCGGGAACCGGGACGATGTAGCGCAGCGGCTTGGTCGGGTAGGCTTGGGCACGGGCGAGACCGCTCAAGCCGAGCAGCGGCGCGGCGCAGCAACAGGCGGCGTTTCATGGTTGACTCCTCTGACGCGAAAACGGAGCTGACGCAGGCAAGGCCGATCTCAGCCGGTCTGACCGCGTGATGGCGGACCCGCGAAAGCACTCGTCCAGCCGCGCGATCAGCGCCGCCTTCGCCGCGGCGTCGATGAAGCTCGCCTCGAAGCTGTTGCGCGCGAGGGTGTACGCGTGCGCCGCGCCGAGCTGCGGCAGCGCCTCGAAGGTCTCGACGAAGTTCTGGTTGATGTAGCCGCCGAAGTACGCCGGGTCGTCGGAGTTGACGGTCGCGCACAGGCCCGCATCCAGCAGCGCCGGCAGGTTGTGGTCCGACAGCTTCTTGAACACGCACAGCTTCACGTTGGACAGCGGGCACACCGTGAGCGGCATGCGCTCTTTCGCCAAGCCTCGCGACCAGCAGCGGATCTTCCATGCAGCGCACGCCATGGTCGATGCGCTGCACTTTCAACACGTCGAGCGCGTTGCGGATGTACTCGGGCGGCCCCTCCTCGCCGGCATGCGCGACGCATTTCAGACCGGCAGCGGCGGCCTTGGCGAAGACGCGCGCAAACTTTTCCGGCGGATGGCCGCGCTCGCTGCTGTCCAGCCCCACGCCGATGAAATGGCGCTTGTGCGGCAGCGCTTCGTCGAGTGTGGCCAGCGCTTCGTCTTCGCTCAGATGGCGCAGGAAGCAAAGGATGAGCTTCGCGCTGATGCCGAGCTCCGCGTGCGCGCGCCGGCACGCGTGTTCCAGCCCCTGGATCACCGCGCCGAACGGCACGCCGCGCGAAGTGTGCGTCTGTGGGTCGAAGAACAGTTCAGCGTGCACCACGTTGTCGGCCGCAGCGCGCTCGAAGTAGGCCCAGGCCATGTCGAAGAAGTCCTGCTCCTTCAGCAGCACGCTCGCGCCGGCGTAGTAGATGTCGAGAAAACTTTGCAGGTCGGTGAAGGCGTAGGCCGAGCGCAGTGACTTCGACGCTCGCATACGGCAGCGTCACACCGTTGCGCTGCGCGAGCTTGAAGATCAACTCGGGTTCGAGCGAACCCTCGATGTGCAGGTGCAGCTCGGCCTTGGGCATGGCCCGCAACAAGGCGGGCAGGCGCTCGCGCGGGATGCGCGAGGCGAAGTCGGGAACGGGCAGAGGTTTCATGGTCGAATCCCACCAGCGCGGCGCCGCGCCGTCAAGGCAATTGTGAGCCAGCGAGGAGCCTGGGAGCTTGCGCAGCACCGAGCGCAGTGCGCTACGCATTGTCCGGCACCGTTCCTGATCGAGAACGGAGGATAAGATTGCGCCCCACCAGGCGCCGCCGATCGGGGTTGCGCAGCGACGGAGGAGACCATGATGAAGCTCCCGGGGCAGTTGCTCGCGATCGTGCTGGCCGGCAGTGCCGCTGTAGCGTGGGCGCAAAAGCCGTCGCTCGTCGAGCGCGGCAGGGTGCTGATGGAAGGCGTGGTCGCCTGCGGCAACTGCCACATCCCGCGCGACGACAAGGGCCAGCTGCAGCGCAACAAGGGCCTCTCGGGTGGGCTGCTGGTGGACATCGCGCCCATCACGGCCTACCCGTCCAACATCACGCCCGATCGCGACACCGGCATCGGCCAATGGACCGATGCGCAACTGGCGAAGGCCATTCGCGAGGGCATTCGCCCCGACAAGAGCGTCATCGGCCCGCCGATGCCGATCGCGAACTACCGCCACCTGTCCGACGACGACCTGGCCGCCATCATTGCCTACCTGCGGGCGCAACCAGCGGTCCGCAACGCGGTGCCGAGATCGACCTACCGAATCCCGCTGCCGACCAGCTATGGCCCGCCGGTGGGCAAGGTGAAGGCACCGCCGGCGCGCGACAAGCTCCGCTACGGCAGGTACCTGGTCGAGATCGGCCACTGCATGGAGTGCCACACGCCCCGCAACGAGAAGGGCGAACTCGTGCTCGCCAAGCTCGGCGCGGGAGGTCAGGTGATCGAGGGGCCGTGGGGCAAGTCCGTGTCGCGCAACCTCACGCCGACCGGCCTGAAGGACTGGACCGACGCCCAGATCGCCAAGGCCATTCGCGAAGGCGTCGACCGCAGCGGCCAGCCGTACCGGCCGCCGATGGCGTTCGAGTTCTACAAGAACATCAGTGACGCGGACATGAGCGCCATCATTGCCTACCTGCGCTCGCTGAAACCGCAGGCGATGCCGGCGAAGATCTGAGCGACTGAGCAGGCGGCGTCACCACCAACACAAGGAGTCAGGCAAATGCAGATCACCGACATCCTCGCCCAGATGGGCGGTCTTCAGTCCATCGCGCGGGAACTGGGCGTCAGCGAGACCGAGGCAGCGAGCGGTGCCGCAGCGCTCGTTCCGGCAATCCTCGGCGGATTCAAGAAGCAGGCCCAGGCACAGCCCGCGGGCCTCGAAGGTCTGGGCGGTCTGCTTGGGCAACTCGGCGGCGGCGGCCTGCTCGACGACGTGCTGTCGCCACAGCCGACGAACGTGAGCCGCGGTAACGAGGTCCTGGGGCAGATTTTCGGCTCCAAGGACGTGAGCCGCTCCGTCGCGCAGAACGCGGCTTCGCAGTCTGGGCTCGACCCGACCGTTCTGAAGAAGATGTTGCCGATGCTGGCGATGCTGGTCACAGGCTACATGGCGAAACAGCGCGGCGCCGACGATGGGGCGCAGCCCTCGCCGGCAGCCGGCGGCCTTGGCGGCCTGCTGGGGGGGCTGTTCGGCGGCCGGCCCACCGCCGGCAGCGCGGCACAGGGCAGCGCCGCGCCGGGACTCGCCTCGATGCTCGACCTGAACGGCGACGGCAATCCACTGGACGACATCCTGCGGATGGCCGGCAAGGCAATGCGTTGAACGCGCCTCGCGCAGGGCGCGCGGGCGGTGGCTTCGATCACTGGGAGGGCACGGACATGAGCTGGATCATTTCGTTGGTCATTGGCGGAGTCGTCGGTTGGCTCGCGAGCATCATCATGAAGACGAACGCCCAGATGGGCTGGATCGCCAACGTGCTGGTCGGGGTGGTGGGCTCGCTGCTGGGCTTCTGGATCGCCGGGCTGCTGGGCATCGCGCCGACCGGCGGCATCCTGCGCTTCGTCGTCGCGCTCGCAGGCGCGGCGCTGCTGATCTTCATCCTGGGCAGGCTCGGCATCTTCCGGAAGACGTAACGCCGAGCGTGCCGAGCGCTCGAGAGCGCCCCCAGGCCGACGACATACGTCGTCCGCCCCCGAGGGGGGTGAGAAAACTCGGGAGCGGCCCTTCGTTTTCTCAGGAGGATTCAAGCCGTTCCCTGCGGAGAAGTCAGCGGCGTTGCATTGCACCCGTTCGTTGGCCAGCGCCGGGCGCGTGATGTAGCGGCAAAGTTGCTCCAGTGCCTGGCGCTCGCCGGCACCGCAGCGCGCGGCTGCGTGCAGGCTGAAGCGCGGCGAGACTGGCACACTGCGCAGTGAACCATGGCGACGCTGATTCCCTCCATCGGCACCTGCGTGTCGCGAATGACGCAGGGCGAGCGCAGGCTGGCCGAGCGGCTGGAACAGAAGCTCGACGACGACTACCTGGTCTGGTACGACGTTCCCGTCGGCCCCACGCAGACGCACCCCGATTTCGTGGTCTTGCACCCGCGGCGCGGCCTGCTGATCCTGGAAGTCAAGGACTGGCGGCTGGACACGATTCAAACCGCAAACAAGCAGGTCTGGGAGATCGCTCCCGGCGGCGTGCCGAAGAACGTGGCGAACCCGATCGAGCAGGCGCGCCATTACGCGCACCAGGTGGTCGACGCCTTGTCGCGCGACAAACAACTCATCGCTGAAGCCGGCAAGAGCAAGGGGTCGCTCGCCTTCCCGTGGAGTTACGGCGTGGTGTTCACGCACATCACGCGGCGCCAGTTCGAGGCCGCGGGGCTGAACCAGGCGATCGAAGCACACCGCGCGATGTGCTCCGATGAGATGACGCAGGACTCCGAACCCGAAGCGTTCCAGAGCCGCCTGTGGGACATGTTCCCGACGCTGATGCGCGGCGTGCTGTCGCTGCCGCAGATCGACCGCGTGCGCTGGATCCTCTTCCCCGAAGTGCGCGTGAGCCCGCAGCTCGGGCTGTTCGATGTACCCGAAACCAAAGGCGACGCCGACGCGGTACCCGACATCGTGCGCGTCATGGACCTCCAACAAGAGCAGCTCGCGCGCAGCCTGGGCGACGGGCACCGCATCATCCACGGCGTGGCCGGCTCGGGCAAGACAATGATCCTGGGCTACCGCGCCGAGCAATTGGCCAGGGCCGCCAGCGCCGCGAAACCCATCCTCGTGCTCTGCTACAACGAGCCGCTTGCAGTGAAACTCGGCCGCCGTGATGAAGG
The DNA here is from genome assembly GCA_963791595.1 of uncultured beta proteobacterium. Classification (GTDB taxonomy): domain Bacteria; phylum Pseudomonadota; class Gammaproteobacteria; order Burkholderiales; family Burkholderiaceae_C; genus JAEMQF01. The sequence continues at coordinate 85,496 of CAWBTF010000027.1, forward strand.
CCAAGGGCCTGGCCGACCGCGTGCTGGTGCGCCACTTCCACAAATGGTGCCGCCAGCAGTTGGTGGCGTTCGGGCAGCCGATTCCAGCGCAGGGCCCGCAGCTCTTCGAGCAGATGGTGGGCAACGTGATCCGCGGTGTCGAGCGGCGCCAGATCCCGTCGGGCCAGTACCTCGCCGTGCTCATCGACGAGGGCCACGACTTCCAGCCCGAGTGGCTGAAGCTGGTGACGCAAATGGTCGACCCGAACACGAACTGCCTGCTGCTGCTTTACGACGATGCGCAAAGCATCTACGAGCGCGCGCGAACGCGCCAGTTCAGCTTCAAGAGCGTGGGCATCCAGGCGCAGGGCCGCACGACGGTGCTGCGAATCAACTACCGCAACACGCGCCAGGTGCTGAACACGGCGAACCTGATCGCTGCCGATCTGCTGCGGCCCGAGGACGGCGGCGACGACGACGGCATCCCCAAGCTGCAACCCATCAGCTGCGGGCGCGAAGGGCACGAACCCGTGGTGATCCGCCTGCCGACCCTGCGCGACGAAGCACGCAAAGTTGCCGAACTGCTGATCGCCGCGCACGAGCAGGGCTTTGCCTGGGGCGACATGGCCATCATCTGCCGTCGCCACGCCGTGATGGACGCGTGCGCCGCGGTACTGCGCAGTCGCCGCCTGCCGCACCACGTGCGGCGCGGTTCAGGGAGTTTCAATCCCACCACCGACACGATCAAGGTCTTGACGATGCACGCCAGCAAAGGCCTCGAATTCTCGGTCGTCGCGTTGCCGGGAGTCGGGCACATGCCCGAAGCGGGCGAGAACGAAGCCGACGAAGCACGGCTGTTCTACGTGGCGGCGACGCGGGCGACGCAGGCGCTTTACATCACGCTGAGCGGCGATGGGGCGTTTGCGGGGCGGCTTGGGGGGTGATTCGGGTTGGCGTTGGAGCGCGGGAGGATGGCGGTCAGCGGCCGGCCAGGTGCTGGCCTTTACTCGCGGGACGCAAGCAAGGCGACCGGAGAGTGAGCGCCGGGTATCCTCGCAGCACCGGCGACGCAAACCAAGGGAACCCCGGCACTGCATGAACAGCGACGCATTCAAAGACATCGAGAAACTCGAAACCGACCTCTGGGAGGCCGCGGACAACCTCCGCGCCAACTCCAAGCTCACCTCCAGCGACTACTTCATGCCGGTGCTGGGCGTGATCTTCCTGCGCCACGCGGCCAACCGCTTCGACGCGGCCCACCGGCAGATCGAGGCCGACCAGGCCAGCGGCAAGATGCCCAAGCGCAAGGTGCTGCCGGCCGACTACATCGCGCGCCGCGTCGCTGTACCTGCCCGAGAAGGCCCGCTACGACTGGATCATGCAGCAGGCGGCCGTCGAGCGGCGCCGACCTGCCCAAGCTCGTCACCGAGGCGATGACCGCCATCGAGGCCGAGTTCGAGCCGCTCCAGGGCGTGCTGCCCAAGGACTACGGCATCTTCGAGACCAAGGTGCTCGAAGACCTGATGCGCCTGTTCAACAGCGAGCAGATCAAGCAGGCCACCGGCGACGTCTTCGGCCGCATCTACGAATACTTCCTCGCCAAGTTCTCGATCCAGAAGGCGCACGACAACGGCGAGTTCTTCACGCCGTCCTCGCTCGTGCAGACCATCGTCAACGTCATCGAGCCCGACCACGGCACGGTGTTCGACCCGGCCTGCGGCTCGGGCGGCATGTTCGTGCAGTCGAGCCACTTCATCGAGCACGAGGGCGGCGACACGGCGAAGAAGGTCGTCTTCTACGGCCAGGAGAAGAACCGCGACACCATCCGCATCGCCAAGATGAACCTCGCGGTCCACGGGCTGGAGGGGAAGATCGCCGAGGCCATCACCTACTACCAGGACGAGCACAACCTCGCCGGCAAGTGCGACTTCGTGATGGCCAATCCGCCCTTCAACGTGGACCTGGTGGACGCCGAGCGCATCAAGGGCGACCCGCGCCTGCCCTTCGGCCTGCCGGGCGTGAACAAGCAGAAGAAGGTCTCAACGGCAACTACCTCTGGATCTCCTACTTCTGGAGCTACCTGAACGAGAAGGGCCGCGCCGGCTTCGTCATGTCCTCGCAGGCGTCCAGCGCCGGGCACGGCGAGAAGGAGGTGCGCCGGAAGATCGTCGAGACCGGCGACGTGGACGTGATGATCTCCATCCGCTCCAACTTCTTCTACACCCGCACCGTCCCCTGCGAGCTGTGGCACTTCGACCGGGCCAAGCCCGCCGAGCGCAAGGACAAGGTGCTGATGCTCGACGCGCGCAACGTCTACCGCAAGGTCACGCGCAAGATCTACGACTTCTCGCCCGAGCAGATGCAGAACCTCGCGGCCATCGTCTGGCTCTATCGCGGCCAGCAGGAGCGCTTCCTCGGGCTGGTGAAGGACTACCTCGGCCGCGTCTGCGCCGAGAGCGCGGCGGTCCCGGCGGCGCTCGCCGCCTTCGAGACCACGCTCGCCGACCTGCGCGGGCGCTTCGACGCGCTCGCCAAGGCGGTGGCGAAGCACGCCGACCTCGACGCCGACAAGAAGCAGGCGCTCGCCGATGCCGTGACCGAACTGCGCGAGGCGGCCACGCTCTACGAGACCGACGCGAACGAAGCTCCTCGCGAGCCTGCGCTGCCTTCGGCCAGAAGTACGCCAAGGCGCTGCCCGACAAGAACGACGCCCAGCACGCCGCGCGCAAGGCGTTCGACCCCATCGCCGAGGCGATCCGCGGCCTCGTCAAGCAGGTGGACCTGCTCTACAAGCTCGCCGCGCGCGTGGCGGACCTGGGCGCCGAGCTCGGCGGCCGACGATGCGGTCTCCGCCGCCTACGACCGCCGCGCGACGGGCCGGCTGGTGAAGCAGCTCGACGAGGAGCGCAAGGCCGCCGTCGAGCAGCTCAAGCACGCCGCCTACTTCCACCGGCAGGTGGCCTGGCTGCAGGACCGCTTCCCGAAGGCCGAGCTCGAAGCCGTGCCGGGCTGGTGAAGCTCGTGGACCGCAAGGAGATCGAAGCCGCCGACTGGAGCCTCACCCCCGGCCGCTACGTCGGCGTCGCCCCGCCGGAGGAGGACGAGGACTTCGACTTCGAGCAGACCCTGCGCGACATCCACACCGAGCTGGCCGACCTCAACAAGGAGGCGGCGGAGCTGGCGGCGAAGATTCAGGAGAACTTCGAGGAGTTGGGGGCATGAACCTCGGTCCCCAAACGCATCTCGCCAGTTAGGGCGAGTGCGTCACCGGCAAGACGCCGTCGACCAGTCGACAGGAGTTCTTCGGCGGTGAGTACCTGTTCGTTACGCCGACCGACCTCGAATACGACCACTGACTACTGCCGAACGACTGAACGCTCCGTCACCGAGGAAGCGAAGGCTGCTCTACGCCAAGCCAGTTCATCCCGCGCCGATGCTGTCATGTCTACGTGCATCGGCGCCACGATTGGAAAATGTGCAATCGCGCCGGCCGAGTGCCTAACGAACCAGCAGATCAATTCGATTCGTTGCCAACGAGAACAGCTGACTCGAAGTTTCTTCTACTACTTGCTCTCGCCATAACGTCGATGTGGTGAAGGGGCTTGGCGGCGGAGCCGCAACGCCGATCGTCAAGTAAGTCCAAGTTCGAGGAAGTCGGAGTTCCTGGTTCCGTCGTCACTTCGCGATCAGCAGGCGCATCGCCGCCATCCTCTCCGCCTACGACGACCTGATCGAGAACAACCGGCGGCGGATGGCGCTGTTGGAGGAGGCGGCGCGGCAGCTCTACCGCGAGTGGTTCGTCCGCCTCCGCTTCCCCGGCCACGAGCACACAGTCTTTGCACACGGCGTGCCGGAGGGCTGGAGAAGGGCCACATTGGCGAGCATCACCGAGAAGATCGGAAGTGGCTTCACACCCCGAGGTGGCGAGGCTTCCTATGTCGACGAGGGAACTGCACTGATTCGAAGCCAGAACATCTATGACGACGATTTCCTGGATGAGGGACTGGCCTTTGTGAACGACAACGACGCCGAGGCACTAGAGGGCGTCACAGTTCAGTCGAACGACATCCTCCTCAACATCACGGGGGCATCTGTGGGACGATGCTGCATGGCACCCGAACGCTACTTGCCCGCCCGCGTCAATCAGCACGTCATGATCATTCGGGCTGACCGGCGTTGGCAAACCCGTTCTTCGTCCACAAGGCAATCAACTCGGACCAGAACAAGCGCCAGTTGCTGAGCTTCGCGCAGAAGGGCTCGACGAGAGAGGCGCTGACCAAGGAGATGATGTCGAGGTTCGAGATTGCTCTGCCGTCGAGTGCGCTCATGCGGCAATTCGGCGAATTCGCCGGATCGGCCTTTCGTCAGCGCGAGGTGCTTGCTGCGCAAAACGAGAAGCTCCGCGCGGCCCGCGACCTGCTCCTGCCGCGCCTGATGAGCGGCGAGATTGCCGTATGACAAACGAAGACCAGCACACCGACCACAAGTCGCTGCGCCTGGTCACGGGCAGAACGGCGGACTGGGATGCGCTGGCGCGCGACTGCGTGTGTTTCGCCAACGGCGCCGGCGGGCGGCTGTTGATCGGCATCGAAGACGGCGCAGACGAGCCCCCACCCGGCCAGTCGTTGCGCCGGATCTGGCGGAGCGGATGCGCAAGCGCATCGGCGAACTGACGGTGAACGTGCAGGCGTTGCCGAGCATGCGGCGCTCGGCCAACGGCGGCGAATTCGTCGAACTGGAGATCGCGCGCTCGGCCAATGTCGCGTCGACCACGGATGGACGCTACTACCTTCGCGTGGCCGACGCTGCAAGCCGGTGATCGGCGACGACGTGCTGCGCCTGGCGAACGAGCGCCCCGGCTATCCGTGGGAGTCCATGGCGACCGCGTCGCCGTCGCCTCGGCCGATCCCGGCGACGTTGCGGATTTCGCCGCCGGCATCCGCGCTTCCGACCGCGTGAAGGCTCCGTCAAGGAGAAGTCCGACGCTGAACTTCTGGCCCATTACGGCCTCGCGCAAGGCGGCGTGCTGACGCGGCTGGGGGTGCTGCTGGTGGGAGCGACGGTGGACCGGCGTGCACTGGGCAGCGCGCCGCTCGTGCAGGCCATCAAGTACGACGAGCGCGGGAAGAAGATCAACAAGCGGATCTGGGACGACTTCGCGCTGTCGCCGGTCGAGCTCGTGGACGCGGTCTGGCGCGACGTGCCGGACTTTCGGGAGAGCTACGAAGTGCCCGAAGGGCTGTATCGCCGCCAGGTGCCGGCCTACGACGAGAAGGTCGTGCGTGAGCTGCTGGTCAACGCGCTGGTGCATCGGCCCTACACGCAACAGGGCGACATCTACCTCAATCTGCACCCGGATCGGCTCGAGGTGGTCAATCCCGGGCGCCTGCCGCTCGGCGTCACGCCGAAGAACATCCTGCACGCGAGCCGGCGCCGCAACGAAGGGCTGGCGCGCGTCTTCCACGACCTGGGCTGATGGAGCGCGAGGGCAGTGGCTTCGACCTGATGTACGAACGCCTGCTGTCGCAAGGCCGGCCTGCGCCGGTGCCGGAGGAGGGGAGCGACTGGGTCAAGGTGACGATCGATCGGCGGATCGTGAAACCGGAGGTGATGCAGTTGATTGCGCAAGCGGATGCCCGCTTCCAGTTGACGCAGCGGGAACGAATCACGCTCGGTGTGCTGGGGCAGACCGAGGGCATGACCGCGCGCGAACTGGCCGCGCTGCTCGAGACGGACAGCACGGAGGCACTCGCCAGGTGGCTGGGGCGGCTCCCCGAAATGGGGCTGGTGTCGAGCGCGGGGCGGACCAAGGGGACCCGTTACTTCGTTGATCCAGCCTTGCTCAAGGATTCCGGTGTCAGGCTCGCCACGTCGTTGAAGCGCATCGAGCCGCACCGGCTGGTGGAGCTGGTGCGCGAGGACTTGCGGCGCTATCCGCGCTCGAAGATCGGCGAAATCGGCGGCCGCATCGGCCCGGAGATCAACCGTTCGCAGCTGCGGCGTGCTTTGGCGCAGCTGGTCCGCTCCGGCGTGGCCGTCATGGATGGTCAACGGGCGGTCGCGCGCTACCGCTTGTGGGAGGAGCCTTGAAGCAGCGCGTTTGGATCAAAGTCGAGCGAATCCGCAGCAATTGGCCATTGGGTCGCTCCAAAGCATGCCGGCGGATTGCGCTAACTCGTTGCAGCGTCGATACTTTTCTCGGGTTCGGCGGCGCCGAATGCGCAAAGAGTGATCCAAAGGACTGAGCCAAGCAGACCGTGGCATTCACCGACATCAACAGCGAAGACCGGCTGGTCCAGCAGACGTTCGCCGACCATCTGCGCGATCGGCTCGGCTGGGAGAGCGTCTACGCCTACAACGCCGAGACCTTCGGGCCGCACGGCACGCTGGGCCGGGCGTCCGAGCGCGACGTGGTGCTGGTGCGGGACCTGCGGGCGGCGCTGGAGCGGCTGAACCCGGACCTGCCGGAATCGGCGCGCGAGCAGGCGATCGAGAAGCTCACCCGCATCGACTTCGCCCGCTCGCTGGTCCAGCACAACCGGGAGTTCTACGGCTTCATCCGCGACGGCGTGCCGGTCGAGTGGCGGGACGCAAGCGGCGAGACCCGGCACGCGCGCGCGCAGGTGATCGACTTCCGCAACGTCCGCCAACAACCGCTTCCTCGCCGTGCGCGAGCTGAAGATCCAGGGCGTGCGCGTGCCGCACTACAACCGCCGCGCCGATCTGGTCTGCTTCGTCAACGGCCTGCCGCTGGTCTTCATCGAACTGAAGGCCGTCTACCGGAACATCCGCGCCGGCTTCGACGACAACCTGACCGACTACCTGCACCGAGCACAGCATCGCCCACGCCTTCCACCACAACGCCTTTCTGGTGGTGAGCAACGGCGACCAGGCCCGCTACGGCTCGATCACCAGCAAGTGGGAGCACTTCGTCGAGTGGAAGCGCAACGCCGAGAAGGACAAGGGCGCGCCTGGATGCCGAGGCGCTGCTGGACGGCATGCTGGCCAAGGAGCGGCTGCTCGACCTGGTCGAGAACTTCATCCTGTTCGACGACAGCCGGGCCGGGCGGCACGCGCAAGATCGTGGCGCGCAACCATCAGGTGCTCGGCGTCAACAACGCCGTCGCGTCCGTCGTGCGGCAGGAGGAGCTGAAGCGGCAGTTCCCGCCGGAGCGAGCGGCTGATCGAGTATCGGGTGCCGAAGCCGGAAGCTGCTGAAGGTCGCCGAAGCGCCGCCGCCGGACTCGGCGTATGCCGCGCCCGCACTCGCCGAGTGGCGTGGAGGACGACGAACTGCCGCTGGTGAAGCGGGCGCATCCGGACCTGGGGCGGCTGGGCGTGTTCTGGCACACGCAGGGCAGCGGCAAGTCCTACTCGATGGCGTTCTTCGCCGAGAAGGTGCGGCGGGTCGTGCCCGGCAACTTCACCTTCCTGGTGATGACCGACCGCGAGGATCTGGACGACCAGATCTGGCGCACGTTCGTCGGCTGCGGCGTGCCGGACGAGAAGACGCCGCGCGCCGGCTCGGGCAAGGAGCTGCAGGAGATCCTGCAGCGGCAATCACCGCTTCGTCTTCAGCCTGATCCACAAGTTCAACCAGCCGGTGACCGAGCCCTACAGCGAGCGCGACGACATCATCGTCGATCTCGGACGAGGCGCACCGGACGCAGGCGGGCAAGTTCGCGCGCAACATGCGCCTCGCGCTGCCCAACGCCTCGTTCATCGGCTTCACCGGCACGCCGCTCTTCAAGCACGACGAGCTGACCAAGCGCATCTTCGGCGGCTACATCTCGCGCTACGACTTCAAGCGCTCCGAGGAGGACCAGTCCACGGTCAAGCTGGTCTACGAGAACCGGGGCGAGAAGCTGGGCATCGCCCGGCTCGACCTGAACGACCGGATCGCCGACGCCGATCGAGAAGGCCGACCTCGACCCGGATCAGGACAGCGCTGCTGGAGAAGCTGCTCGGCAAGGACTACGAGGTCATCACCGCCGACGACCGGCTGGACAAGCTGGCCGACGATTTCGTCGAGCACTGCTCCACCCGCTGGGAGACCGGCAAGTCGATGCTGGTGTGCATCGACAAGATCACCTGCGCGCGGATGTTCCAGCGCATCGAGCCGCGCTGGAAGGCCAAGCTCGCGCAGGCTGCAGGCGCTCATTCCCGATGAAGGAGGCGGAGCTTGCCGCTGCCACCGACCCGGACGAGCGGGAGCGCCTCGGCGAGCAGCTCGAAGCGCTGCGCGGCAGGCGCAGTGGATGGAGAGCACGATCATCGAGATCATCATCAGCGAGGCGCAGAACGAGGTCCGCGACTTCCAGAAGTGGGGCTTCGACATCATCCCGCACCGGGTGGTGATGAAGACCGGGTTTCGAGACGCCCGACGGCAAGCGGGTGGCCGTGGAGGACGCCTTCAAGGACCCGCAGCATCCCTTCCGCATCGCCATCGTCTGCGCGATGTGGCTGACCGGCTTCGACGTCGAGTGCCTGGCGACGCTCTACATCGACAAGCCGATGAAGGCCCACACCCTGATGCAGGCCATCGCCCGCGCCAACCGCGTGTTACCCGGGCAAGGACTGCGGCGTCATCGTCGACTACAACGGCATGCTCAAGAGCCTGCGCGAGGCGCTGGCGCAGTACGCCCTCGGCGACGAGGACGACGGCGGCGAGGGCGGCGAGCATCGTGGCCCCGATCGAGGAGCTGGTGGCAGCCCTGCTCCAGGCCATCGAAGCGGCGGAGAAGCACCTGCTCGGGCTCGGCTTCGATGCCGACCCGGCTGCACGGCGCGACCGGGTTCGACCGCATCGAAGCCCTGCGCGATGCCGTGGACGCGCTCTACACCTCGGACGAGGCCAAGCGCCGCTTCGAGATCATGGCGCGGCAGGTGTTCATCCGCTTCAAGGCGCTGCTGATGGAGCCGAGCGCCCTGGCCTACGCCGAGCGGCACGACAACATCGAGGCCATCTACAAGAAGCTGCAGGAGCGGCGCGACACGGCCGACGTGACCGAGGTGCTCAAGGAACTGCACCGGATCGTCAACGAGGCGATCCGCGCCGCGGCGCCGGGCGACGACCACGCCGAAGGGCTCACGGTGGACCTGAGCCAGATCGACTTCGAGAAGCTGCGGGACGAGTTCGCCGAGCAAGGTGCAGCCGCAAGCACGCCGCCCTGCAGGACATCCGCGACGTCGTCGAGAAGAAGCTGGCGCAGATGCTCGCCCGCAACCCGATGCGGATGGACTACTACAAGAAGTACCAGGAGATCATCGCCGACTACAACCGCGAGAAGGACCGGGCGACGGTTGAAGCGACCTTCGCGCAGCTGGTCGAGCTCGCAGCCAGCCTCGATGCCGAGCAGCGGCGCGCCGCCGAAGAGGGGCTGAGCGACGACGAGCTGGCGCTGTTCGACCTGCTGTTCAAGGACAACATCAGCAAGACGGATCGGGAGCGGCTGAAGCAGGCGAGCAGGGCTTGCTGGCGTCGCTGCGAGGGCTTCTCGCGCCCATGCAGGACTGGACGCAGAACGCCGACCACGCAGGCCGAGGTCAAGGTGTTCATCCTCGACAACCTCTATGAGTCGCTGCCGCGGCCGCCGTTCACGGACGAGGAGACCGAGGACATCGCGTCGCGGGTGTACGACTACGTCTGGCAGCGAAGCGCGAGCGGGCATGATCTGGCGGCCGCGTAACCGGCGCCTTGGGGATGACACGATGAGCAGCAACAGGCCGACTTGCTGGCGCTTCAGCAGGCCAGCGCCAGGTTGAAAGCAGCGATGCCTCTCGGTGAAGACGAGGTCGATGCGCTTGTGAAGGACTTTCAGGCCGAGCGCAAAGCGGCCCCGCGGCGCAAGCGGCGATGAACCCGTGACGGCTCGCGCCATCGTCCTCGACGCCAACCAAGGCGCGCGCGTGCGCGCCGGGTGTCGAATGATTACGGCAGCTTGACGGCCTCGATGTCGGCCTTGGCGCCGAGCCCAAGCGTCCTGACGAACGAGACGTGGTGGCCGCGCGTCGTGATGTTGTCGTCATGCACCGCGAAGCCGACGTTGTAGACGCCGCCCTCCTTGAGCGTCTTGTCGTCGTCGTTGGTCAGGCCGAGCGGGCGGATCATCACCACGGTCCACATGCCGTCCTTCCAGCTGGCGATGGCGTTGTTGTCGGCGGCCGAGCCCTTGGCGTCCTCGCGGCTGATGATGTAGTCGGGGATCATGTCGCCTTCCTTCCAGCCCGCGTTCGGGTCGAACGGCACCGCGTTCTGCTCGCGAATCAGGAAATGGTCGCCCTTGCGCAGCTGCGTCGGCGGTGATCGACTTGTAGCCGACCTTCTTCTCGTCCCACATGAACTTCGGCGCGTGCGTGTCTTGGCGTCGGCATTGCCGCCGAACATGTCCTTGCCGGCATCGCCGAGCGCGACACTCGAGCACGTAGCCGTCGTCGGCCATGCCGACCGGGTGGGTGCGGTGCGCGCGCCACTGGATCAGGTCGACGAAACCGCCTGCGGCCTTGATCTTGGCGATCTCCTCGACCGTCTTGCCGGTCTTCCAGTCGGACGGGTCGGTGCGGCTGGCGGGCAGATACTTGCGCACGTCGTTCTTCTTGATGCGCCGTCAGCAGCGCGTTGGCGGCGACTTCGTCCTTGGTGAACTGCTTGGGCATGTCGCGCTGGCCGTCGTGGCAGGTCAGCCAGCAGCCCTGCTGCGCGAAGCCGGGCACCTTGCCGTCGTCGATCATGATCGACATGCGGTCTTCGTAGATGCCGGGCTGCTTGCCTTCCTGCACCACCTTGTCGAGCTTCGGGATAGCCGTAGACTTTCCATTCCTTGCCGTCGAAGCGCAGGTACTGGTGCTCGGTGCCCGGGATACGGGTTCTGCGTCTTCCACTGGAAGCGCAGGTAGGCGTTCTTGTCGTCGTAGGCGGCCTGCACCTTGAGATCGACGTAGCCGTTCTTGCCCTTGACCGGCATGGGCTCGAGGCGGCCGCCCTTGACGATGTTCTCGCCGAGGTCCTTTTCGGCGTCTTGTTCGTCATGGCAGGAGGTGCAGGCTTCGCCGCGCTTGACCTCGCGTCCCGCGCCCTTGTGCGCGTCGCTGCGCACCCACTCATAGGACGACTGGCCGGGATAGAACAGCGGCACGCTCTTTTGTGGGATCGGGCCCCAGTCGATCTTGGCGGGATCGGCGGCCATCGCAAGGCTCGCGGCGAGCAGCGCGGGGATCAGGACCAGTGGGTGGTTGTTCATTGTGTACCTTCGCAGTAGGTGATTGGAGTGCGGTTTGCGATTCCCATCGAACACCCCTGATGGGTGCCGCCAACGAGAAACATGGCACCCGCATACTGCGTCGCGTGACGCCTTGGGCCATTGACCTGGGACAACGCAAGCCGACGCGACAGCGAATGCGGCTTTGCCGCTCTTGCCCCCAAGAGGTTCCGCTTCGTGGAATGCGGTCTACTTCGCGGCAACCCCGATCGATCTGCCGCACTTGTCTCGGATGCTGGCCGAGAACTCTTTTCTGTCGTGATCCTCCAGAAGCGTCCACACATGATCGAACGCCTTCTCGGTATCCGGGTCGGCCAAGGCAGTGCACAACCAATCCGCGTGGGGCACGCCGAAGGTTTCCTTGAACCGCTGCGCCTGCCGCTTCGTCAGGCCCGCCGCAATTGCAGGCCGGTCGCCTGGGGCGGCGCGCATCAGCCGGTCCCAGATCAACTTGCCTTCAAGCCTCCAGGAGAAGTCGTCGTTTCTGGTGCCGGCGGACAGCTTGACCAGGAGCTCGAGCGCCTGCGTGTCTTCAGTGGAAATCGGATCCGGGCTCTCGATGAAGCCGTGCGCGAGGCCGATGAGGATCCACTTCAACTCCTCGTCCTCGCTCCACAAGTACGGGCTGAGCCATGAGCCTGCCGCCCTCTGGCGGGACGCGATGACGTGCGGGAGAAGCTGACCCGGCGCCACTGCGCGCGCCCGGTCGAGGACGCGACTGGACATGCTCTCCTGCAGCACCAGGTACAGGATCGACCCGACGGGCACGAGAGCGAGAGCCCCAGCCAGAATCGCCATGGGGAGCCGACTTGCAACCCCGCGCGCATGCGACGCAAGCTGCAGGAAGGGCGCCACCAGCATGGCCGGCACCGCCGCCAGCAACAGCACGACGAAGATCGCCCACGCGCCCAACGGGCGTTGCTGCATCGTGGCGCGGCCGTCTCCGAACACCGCGATCAGCAGGACCACCAGTGCGCAGGTCACCACCGTGACCGGGATCACAAAGACCTTTCGCTTGCCCCAGCCCACGCCGAGCGCAACGGCCAGCAGAATGCCCCACTGAAACAGGAGATAGACGGCCAGGAGAAACGCCAGGCCGTCGAGCCGCATTTGCCCATACGAGGCCCAGGCCGCGGCGGCAGATGCCAGCCCGAGCGATCCGGCGCCAAGGTCGCGCAAAAGGCGCAGGCGCACTCGGTGCTTGGAAAGGGGTGTGGCAGAAATTTTCAGACTCCGTTCATGGGTCCGCCACTCGCTGAAGCTTCAGCGCCTGGCCACCATGTCGATCTCGATCCTCGCGCCCTTGGCCAGCCCGCTCACGCCCACACAGGTGCGCGCCGGGCGCTTGCCGGGCAGGAAGTAGCTCGCATACACGGTGTTCATTGCGGCGTAGTCTTCGTCGAAGTGCAGCAGATAGACGCGCACTTGCAGCACGTTGGCCAGCGTGAGGCCGCAGCCCTTCAGCACGTTTTGCAGGTTGCGCATGACCTGGTGCGTCTGCGCCTCGATGCCCTTCGGATAGGGCTCGTCGATCGAGGTCCCTGCGAACGGCATCTGGCCGGTGATGAAAACCCAGCCGTCGGCCTCGACCGCGTGGCTGAACGGGGCCACCGGGTCGGGGGCGCCGGCGATCATGTGGAAGATCGGGTTCATGGTCGGGCATTCTCCAAGGGGTAGAGACCGTGCACGCGGCCGAACAGGCGCGTCAGGCCGAGCAGCGCGGCGATGTTCGGTGCAGCGATGTTCAGGCGCTGCGCGATCTCGTGCACCGCGCCGACGATCGCGTCGAGCTCGATCGCGCGTCCGGCATCAACGTCTTGCAGCATCGAACTGCGGAACGCGCCGAGCCTGGCGGTCACGGCGTGGCGGTCTTCGGGTGTCTGCTCGATCGCGCAGCCCAGGCGCGCGCCGATCGCGGCCGCCTCAACCATCGCCGCGCTGCAGAACTCGCGCACCAGCGGGTCGGCGAGGATGCGGTCGATCGTCGCGCCGGTGAGCGCCGAGACCGGGTTCATCGTCACGTTGCCCCACAGCTTGTACCAGATGTCGTAGCGGATGTTGGCCGAGTGCGTGGCGTCGAAGCCGGCGTGCGCCAGCAGCTCGGCGATGTGCTGCACGCGCTCGCTTTTTCCGCCGCCAGGCTCGCCGACGATCAGCCCCTGCCCCATGCGGTGCTGCACCAGGCCCGGCTCGGGCGTCGAGGTGCTCGCGTGCACGACGCAGCCGATCACCTGCGCGAACGGGATCGCCCGCGCGACCACACCGCCGGGATCGACGCTTTGCAGCGGCGCGGCGCCGACGCCTTCCATGCCCTCGCAGAACCACCACGGCACGCCGTTCATCGCCGGCAGCACCAGCGTGTGTTGGCCCAGCAGTGGCGTGATGCCTTGCGCCACCGCGGTGAGCGCCGGGCCTTTCACGGCGATGATCACCAGGTCTTGCACGCCCAGTTCGGCGGGCCGGTCGGTCGCGTGGGCCTGGGCTTGCGTCAGGGCATCGCCGCTGCGCACGCGCCAGCCGTGCTCGCGCAAGGCCGCGAGCGTCGCGCCACGAGCCACTGCGCACACCTCGGCGCGCCCGGCCGCAGCAAGCTGCGTGCCGATGAATCCGCCGATCGCGCCGGCGCCGATGATGCAGACTTTCATGGGAATCGAATCTCGCGCATGGGAGTCCGCGCATTCTCGCCGGGCCGGGCCATACTACGGAGGAGAACGACAACAGGAGACACGCATGGGCCAGCCCAACGCCTACCTGCGCCAACCCACGCTGCGCGGCGACGACCTCGTGTTCATCGCCGACGACGACCTCTGGCATGTGCCCGCCACCGGTGGCCTGGCACGCCGCTTGACCGCAGGCCTGTCGGAACCTTCCACTCCGTGCCTATCGCCCGACGGCCATTGGCTCGCGTACGTGGGCCGCGACGAGCAGCACCCCGAGGTGTATCTCATGCCCGCGCAAGGCGGCCCGGCGCGGCGCATGACCTGGCTCGGCCCCGACGTGCTGGTGCGCGGCTGGACGCCCGACGGCCAGATCGTCTTCGTCACGACCCACGGCCAGCCGTTCTTCCGCAACTACCGCGCGTTCACGATAGACGTGCAATGGCGGCCTGCCGCGCGAACTGCCGCTCGGCCAGGTGAACCACCTCGCGTTCGGGCCGGGCGATGCGAAAGTCATCGGCCGCAACACCGCCGACCCGGCGCGCTGGAAGCGTTACCGCGGCGGCACGGCCGGGCACTTGTGGATCGACGCGAGCGGCAGCGGGACGTTTCGGCGCATGAGTGAATTGCCGGGCAACGTGACGAGCCCGATGTGGCTCGGCTCACGCATCTACTTTCTGTCGGACGCGCAAGGCGTGGGCAACCTGTATTCGTGCCGGCCCGACGGCAGCGACCCGCGGCGCCACAGCGACCACGACGATTTCTACGCGCGCCATGCGCAAAGCGACGGCCGGCGCATCGTCTACCAGTGCGGTGCCGACCTCTGGCTGTTCGATCCAGCGAGCGACAGCACGGCCCGCATCAACATCCAACTACACGGCCACCGCACGCAGGCGGCGCGCAAGTTCGTCGCGGCCACTGAACACCTGGGCGGATTCCAACTCCACCCGCAAGGCCACAGCGTCGCACTCGACGCACGCGGCAAGCTCTACTCGATGGCGCTCTGGGAAGGCGCGGTGCGCCAGCACGGCCAGGCCGACGGCGTGCGCTACCGCCACGGCCAGTGGCTCGCCGACGGCACCACGCTCGTCGGCGTGAGCGACGCCACGGGCGAAGAGCGCATCGACGTGTTCGACGGCACCACGACGCGCACCCTGCCGTGGGACGTGGGGCGCGTGCTCACGCTGCGCGCCGCGCCGCGGGGAAAAAGCATCGCTTTCTCGAACCACCGCAACGAAGTCTGGATCGGCGACGTGGCAAGCGGCACGCTCACGCGCGTCGACCACAGCGATGCCGGCCGCAGCGAAGACCTGGCGTGGTCGGCCGACGCTTCATTCCTCGCCTACACCTACTGGAGCAGCGCGCGCCATGTCGCGATCAAGCTGCACCAGGTGGGCAGCGGCAGCAGCGTGCTCGTCACGCATCCCGAGTTCGAGGACTCCTGCCCTGCCTTCGACCCCGAAGGGCGCTACCTCTACTTCATCTCGGTGCGCACCTTCGACCCGGTGTACGACGCGGTGCAGTTCGAGCTGAGTTTCCCGCGCGCGGCGCGGCCTTACCTGATCGCCTTGCAGGCCGGCGCGGCGCCGCCGTTCGAGCCGGCGCCGAAGGGCTTGAAGGCCGAGCCGGGCGGCGGCGCCGCGGCGAAAGCAACGACCGAGGCCACCACGCCGCTGCGAATCGATCTCGACGGCATCGCGCAGCGAGTCGCGCCGTTCCCGGTGCCGGAAAACCGCTTCGGCCAGATCGCCGGTGCAAGCGGCGGCAAAGTCGTCTGGACCGTGCTGCCGATCGCCGGCGCGCATGGGCGCGGCGGCCACAAGGAGTCGCCGGGCCGGCTCGAAGTGTTCGACTTCGCGACGCTGCACGCCGAGACGCTGCTGGAGAAGGCCGACGCCTTCACGCTCGCCGCCGACCACGCGACGCTGCTGGTTCGCGAAGGCAAGAGGCTGCGCGCGGTTTCCGTCGACCGCAAGCGCGAGACCGAGCCCGCGGCGAACTCGGACGAGCCTTCGCGCAAGACCGGCTGGATCGACCTCGCGCGCGTGCGCGTCTCAGTCGAGCCGCTTCTGGAGTGGCGCCAGATGCTGCGCGAGGTGTGGCGCTTGCAGCGCGACCAGTTCTGGGTGGCCGACATGTCAGGCGTCGACTGGGACGCGGTGTACGCGCGCTACGAACCACTGCTGGAACGCGTGGCGACGCGCGCCGAACTGTCGGACCTGATCTGGGAGCTGCAAGGCGAGCTCGGCACTTCGCACGCCTACGAAATGGGCGGCGACCACCGGCGCCCACCGCCGCTCACGTTGGGCCATCTGGCGGCGCAACTGCGCTTCATCGAAGCCGACGGCAGCTATGAGATCACGCGCATCGTCAACGGTGATCCGTGGGACGGGCATGCCGACTCACCGCTGAACGCCGTGGGCGTGCGCGCGCGCGTCGGCGAGCGCATCGTCGCGGTGAACGGCCAACGCGTGTCGCGCGAGGTGCCGCCGCAGGCCCTGCTCGTGCACCAGGCCGGCGCGAAGGTGGAGTTGACGCTGGCCAGCGGCAGCGGCGATGCGACGACGACGCGCAACGTGCTGATCACCGCGCTCGCCGACCCGGTGCCCGCGTTCTACCGCGAGTGGGTCGAAGCCAAGCGCGCCTGGGTGCACGAACAATCGGGCGGGCGCGTCGGCTACTTCCACCTGCCCGACATGATGTCGGCCGGCTTCGCCGAATTCCACCGCTACTTCCGCAGCGAATGCGACCGCGCCGCGCTGATCGTCGACGTGCGCTACAACCGCGGCGGGCATGTCTCGGCGCTGCTGCTCGAGAAGGTGGCACGCAAGCGCATCGGCTACGACCTGTCGCGCTGGGGCCGGCCCGAGCCCTACCCGAGCGAAGCCGTCGCCGGCCCGGTGGTGGCGCTGGCCAACGAACACGCGGGTTCCGACGGCGACATCTTCTCCCACGGCTTCAAGCTGATGGGCATCGGCCCGCTGGTGGGAACGCGCACCTGGGGCGGCGTGATCGGCATCTGGCCGCGCCACCCGCTGGTGGACGGCACCGAGACGACGCAGCCCGAGTTCTCGTTCTGGTTCAAGGACGTCGGCTGGGGTGTGGAGAACCACGGCACCGACCCGACGATCGAGGTCGACAACGCCCCGCAAGACGCCGCTGCCGGCCACGACCGCCAGCTCGAAGTGGCGCTCGCCACTGCGCTCGGTTTGATCGAGCGCCAAGGCGCGGGCCAACCCGAATTCGGGCCGCGGCCGCGCTTGGCGCGCTCGCCATTGCCACCGCGCGCGCCGCGCTGAACCGATCCCCATTTCGATCGACACCCATGGACATCGCCGCTTTGCAAACCATCCGCTACGACGTGCTCGATGGCATCGCCACGCTCACGCTGAACCGCCCGGAAAAGCTCAACGCGTTCACGGCGCAGATGCGCGACGAGATGATCGCCGCGTTCGATGAGACCGACCGCGACGACGCGGTGCGCGCCGTCATCGTCACCGGCGCGGGCCGGGCGTTTTGCGCGGGGGCCGACTTGTCTTCGGCCGGCGGCAGCACGTTCGACTATGCGAGCCGGCGCGACGCGCTGCGCGAAGAAACCAAGGTCGGCGACGTCTACCGCGACGGCGGCGGCCTCGTCACGCTGCGCATCTACCGCAGCCTGAAGCCGGTGATCGGCGCAATCAACGGTGCGGCGGTGGGCATCGGCGTGACGATGCAGTTGCCGATGGACATTCGCATCGCCAGCGCCGACGCGCGTTTCGGCTTCGTGTTCGCGCGGCGCGGCATCGTGCCTGAGGCGGCGTCGAGCTGGTTCCTGCCCCGGCTCGTGGGAATGCAGACCGCGCTCGAATGGTGCATGTCAGGGCGCATCTTCCCGGCGCAGGAAGCACTGGAGCGCGGCCTGGTGCGCAGCCTGCATGCGCCGGGCGAACTGCTCGGCGCCGCACGCGCACTGGCGCTGGAGATGACGCAGCACAGCGCCCCGGCATCGGTGGCGATGACGCGCCAGATGCTGTGGCGCATGGCCGGTGCCGAGCACCCGATGCACGCGCACCGCCTGGACAGCCGCGCGATCCAGGCGCGTGGGCGCTCCGGCGACGCGCGCGAAGGCGTTGCCTCGTTCCTGGAGAAGCGAGCCGCGGCCTGGCCGGACCGCGTGAGCCGCGACATGCCAGGCTTCTTCGATTGGGGCTCGGCGCCGCCGTTCGAGTAGCGCTGTACACGGGCGGCAACTCCTTCGTCAGCGGCCAGACGACCGAGCGGGTGCCCAGGCATCGCCTTGGTCGCGCCTCGGTCTTCGTGCGCTACTCGTAACGCTTGCCCAGCGCCAGCAACTCCGGCGTCCCGATCGCCGCGTTCAGCCCATCGAAGTCGAGCATGCGCGCGCTCCAGGGCGCGGTGCTGCCGTGGCTCTTCAGGCTCGCGTAGTAGCCCGCCAGCGCGTGCGCCACGGCACGCACCGTGCCGCCGGGAAAGATGACGATGCGAAAGCCGCGCGCGCCGAGTTCGTCCGCACTTTGCACAGGCGTCTTGCCACCCTCCACCATGTTGGCCAGCAGCGGCACGCGCTGCGCGAAACGTCGGCAGGCGGCGTCCATCTGCGGCGCAGTGCGCAACGCTTCGATGAACAACGCGTCCACGCCACAGTCGAGGTAGGCTTGCGCGCGGTCCAGCGCGCTGGCGAGGCCTTCCACCGCGAGCGCGTCGGTGCGCGCCAGGATCAGCGTGTCTTGGCTCGCGCGCGCGTCGAGCGCGGCGCGCAGCTTGCCGCACATCTCGGCCACCGGGATCACGCTCTTGCCGTCGAGGTGGCCGCAGCGCTTCGGGAAGGTCTGGTCTTCGATCTGGATCATCGCGGCGCCGGCGCGCTCGAAGCCGCGCACGGTGCGCTGCACGTTGAGTGCGTTGCCGAAGCCCGTGTCGGCGTCGACGATGACAGGCAGATCCACGCGCTCGGCAATGCGCGCCAGCGTATCTTCGACTTCGGTGAAGGTGGTGAGACCGACGTCGGAGCGCGCGAGGCGCGTGTAGGCGATCGACGCGCCGGACAGGTACAGCGCCTCGAAGCCCGCCGTCTGCGCGAGGTGCGCCGACAGCGCGTCGTACACGCCCGGAGCGAGCAGCGGATGCGGCTGCGCGAGGCGTTGTTTGAGTGTCGTCATCCTGTGTCCTTCCGCGCTTCGCTCGTCGGCGGCGTTCAGAGATCGCTCAGCAGCTGCGCTGCCGTGCGCGCGGCAATGAAGCCGCCCGCCACCGCGCTGAGCAAGCCGTTGCCCGACAGATAGCCCCACACCGCGTTGCCCGAGACGCCGCGCGCCGCGCCTCCCGCCGCCAGCAGGTTCGGGAACGACGCGCCGTCTTGCCGCAGGACGCGGCAATCGGCATCGATGTCGAGGCCGCCCTGCGTGTGAAACAAGGCACCCGTCACCTTGATTGCGCAGTAAGGTGGCACGAGGCGTGTTCCCTCGAGGGTGTGCGCCAGCACGTCGGCCGCGCAGCCGATCATTGCCGCAAGCGATTCCACATCCGCGGCGTGGCGAACCGCACCCGCGGCCTCGGCCGCGACGAAGTCGGGAAAACCGCGGCCCAACGCGAGCAGACGCTGATCGAACACGTTCCAGGCCATGCCACCGGGTTGTTGGAGCACTTGCACCGAGGCCTCGGAGTAGCCCGCCGTCTCGTCGTGAAAGCGCCGGCCCTCGCGGTTGACCTGCACGCCGCCTTCCATCATCAAGGCCCAGGTGATGAGCGCGCCCTGCGGCACGGCCCATGAGCCGTGGCCCTGGTAGCCGCCCAGGTCCGCCAGGCGCGCGCCGAGCTGCTCGCCCCAGCGCAGCGCGCAGCCGTCGTTGCCGGCGTGGCCTGCAAAGAAGGCGCCATGCATCTCGGGCAAGTGCTCGCGCACCAGGTCCGGGTTGCCGCCGAAGCCGTTGCAGGCCAGCAGCAGCACGCGGCACGCCAGGTGTTCCAGCGCGCCGCCGGGGCGCTCACTGCCAACGCCGAGCACGCGACCCTGGGCATCGCACCACAGCTCGCGCACGAGTGAGCGCGGCAGCACGCTGGCGCCGCTGCGGGCGGCCGCGCTGTCCAGCGCACCCATCAGCGCGGCACCGCTGCGTTGCGCCAGCGTGTGCATGCGCAGCACCGAGTGGCCGGGGTAGAGAAATCCGTCCAGCAACTGAAACGCCAGGCCATGGCGCGTTTGCAATGCGTCGATGGCGGGGGCGATCGCGCCGGTGTACGCCGCCACCAGGTGCGCCGCGGCCGTGCCCTTCGCCTTGGCCTGGATGTCGGCGGCAAAGCGCGCCGCGCTGTCGTCGCGCACGCCGGCGGCGCGCTGCGTCGCCGTTGCCGCGGCCGGGATGAAGCCTGAGGACAGCGCCGTCGAACCGTGCGCACTCGCGTCGCGTTCGAGCAGCACGCAATCGATGCCGGCATCGCGCAGCATCAGCGCGGCGGTGAGGCCGCAGGCCCCGGCGCCGACGATGGCCACCGGCACCTCGGGCGCGCCCGCAGGCATTTGCGCGGCGCGAATGACGCTCGGGTTCACGCCGTGGGCCGGTGCAGGTACTTCCCGCGCGGCTTGCCGATCACCTGGCCGTCTTCAAAGATCTTCATGCCGCGCAGAAACGTCGCATCGACACGCGCCGACATCTCCAGCCCTTCGAACGGCGTGTAGCCTTGCGTGGATGGCGAGTCCTTGGCACGAATCGTCCACGTGCACGCCGGGTCGACGATGGCGATGTCGGCGTCGAAGCCCTCGCCCAAGTCGCCCTTGCGGTTCAAGCCGTAACGCTGCGCCGGGTTCCAACTCGTCACGCGCGCCATGTGGTTGTAGCCCATGCCGCGCTTGGCGCCTTCGCTCACCAGAGCCGGCAGCAGGTATTCGGTGCCGCCGAAGCCGCTCTTGGCCATCCAGATGTTGCCGAAGTACTTGGCCGGGATCTTCATCTCGTGGCGGCAGCAGGCGTGGTCGCTCACCACCCAATCCAGCTCGCCGGCGAGCAGCGCCTCCCACAGGAATTCAACGTCTTCGCGCGGGCGGATCGGCGGGTTCACTTTGGCCAGCTCGGCGGCCTTGGACGTCACGTCGAGCATCAAGTGGCCGATCGTCACTTCGCGCCGGAAGTCGATGTGCGGAAACACTTCCGCCATCATCATCGCCGCCTGCACCGCCTTGCGCGAGCTCAGATGCAGCAGGTTGATATTGGGCAGCGCGGTCTCGTGCGCGAGGTAGGCGGCGATGAACACCGCCAGGCCTTCCGAGTGCGGCGGGCGCGACGCGCTGTACGCCGCCAGCCCCTTCATCGACTTGTCTTTCTCGACGATCTTCGTGTAGGCGGTCATCACCTCCGCCGTCTCGCAGTGCAGCGACAGCGAAATCTGCTTCGCGCGCTCGGGCATCCGCTCGCGCGCCGCCTGAATGCCGCGCATCGTGAACTCGAAATGCGCGTAGTCGTAGCGCTCGTCCTTGCCGATCATCAGGAACTCGCGCTGCGAATCGCTCGCGCCGTGCAGACCGTGCGAGCCGTAGAACATGAAGATCTTGAAACTCGATACGCCGTGCTTGTCGATCAGCATCGGGATTTCGTCGATGTGCTCGGCACTCATCGGCGCCAGGTGGTAGCCGTAGTCCACATGGAACCGGTCCTGGCTCAGCTTCAGCACTTCGGGGAAGAACTTCTTGTACGGCCCGCCCTTGTTCAGGTAGTACTGGCCGGTGCGGAAGTAGTTCAGCGACGAGGTCACACCGCCCATCGCCGCGGCCTTGCTCTCGCTGACGGCGTCTTCGGCGAGCGGCGAGTAGATGCCGCTGTGCATGTGCGCGTCCACCACGCCGGGGAAGGCCAGGCGGCCGCGGCCGTCGAACACGGCCTTGGCGCTGGTGGCGTCGATGGCCGGCGCGAGCTTCGCGACCTTGCCGTCCCGCACCGCGATGTCGGACTCGTGCACCGCGTTGCCGTGCGGGCGCACGACGCGCACATTCTTGATCAGCAGGTCGTAGTCGGGCTTGCTCATGGAGTCTCCGGGCTTGGGTTGAAGCGTTGTTCGAGTTGTGGCAGCAGGCCGCCGGCCTGTGCCATGTCGAGCAGGAAGGCGGGGATCGGTTCGCACTCGAGCGTGCTGCCGTCGGCGCGGGTGATGCGGGCGGCGCGCGCGTCGACTTGAATGCGTTCGCCTTCTTCGATTGACTCTGCCCGCGGGCAAGTGAGCAGCAGCAGGCCCACGTTGAACGCATTGCGAAAGAACAGCCCCGCGTAGGACGGCGCGATCACCACCCCCACGCCCAGGTGCACGAGCACGCTGGCCGCTTGTTCGCGCGACGAGCCGATGCCAAAGCGCGGGCCGGCGACGACCACGTCGCCGCGCCGCACTTCGAGCGCGAACTCCGGGCGCAGCGTCTCCAGGCAATGCCGCGCCGTGACGTCGATGCCGTGTTTCATCGTCGCGCCCGGCGCCAGTTGGTCGGTGTCCACTTCGGCGGGCAGGCGCCAGACCCGGCTCATTTCAGTTCTCCACGGCGCTTCGCACGACCCGCGACATGCGAGACGCCGATGTTGTTTGAGGAACCGTCTTCGGCCCGATGCTGCCGTTCGTGTGGGTTCGCTTCTTCGCGTCAGCGTCGGCGCGACGCGGCAGGCGGCACCCGGTGGGGCCTGGCGGGGGCTCATGCCGGGGCGGTCGGCGCTGCGCGCCGACTCCACTGCGCTGCTCGACTTGGAGTCGCGCCGCGAACTCGCTTCGTTCGCTGCGCTCACTACGCTCAAACATGCGCGGCGAGTCAGTTTTGGATGCGCGCTGCGCGCGCCGACTCCAAGTCTGCGCTGCTCGTCGCCCCAGAAATCGCCCCCACCTGGCCCCACCGGGTGCCGCCTGCCGCGCTGCCACCGATGGGTTCACTCGGACCAAAACACCCGGCCCCTTCGCATTGGCGAGTAACCCACAGGCCGGACACCCACCCCAGGTGAATACGCATTTGCCGATGGTTGCGAGCTGTGCGTAGCGGACCGATGAAGCGCGGAGAGCGTTTGCCCCGAGGCACACCACCGTTGCAGCGCGGCAGGCGCTACGGACAGGGGCCCGCAGGGGGCGATTTCTGTGGCGGCGAGGAGCACAGCTCTGCGGTCGGCGCGCGCAGCGCGCTTCGTTGTCTAACTCGCCGCGCATGTTTGAGCGTAACGAACGAAGTGAGTGAAGCGAGTTCGCGGCGCGACCGCAGAGCGAGCACCGCAGCGGAGTCGGTGCGAAGCGCCGACCGCCACAGCATGAGCCCCCTGCGGGCCCCTGCCCGTAGCACCTGCCGCGCCGCGCCAACGCGGACGCGGACACGAGGCCTCCCACAAACGGCAGCAACGGGACGAAAGAAACCAGTGCATCGCAGCTGTCCTGACGCAACTCGAAACGCACCAGTTTCACTTCAACACCTCGCGCGCATCGGCAATCTCGCCGCGCAGCGCCGACGCCGCCACCGTGTAGGGCGAGCCGAGGAACACCTGGGCGGTGGCCGCACCCATGCGCCCCTTGAAGTTGCGCGCCGTCGACGAGATGACGCAGCTGCCCTCGGGGATGCTGCTGCCGTAGCCGGCGCAGGCGCCGCAACTGCTGGCCAGCAGTGTCGCGCCGGCATCGGTGAGTTGGCGCAGCGTGCCTTCGGACTGCGCGAGCTGCACGTCGTGCACGCTCGCCGGCGCGATGAGCAGCTGCACGCCCGGCGCGATGCGCCGGCCGGCGAGCACGCGCGCGGCGGCGCGCAGGTCTTCCAGCTTGGCGCCGGTGCACGCGCCGATGTAGGCGATGTCGATGCGCGTCCGCTCCAGCGCCGTCACCGCGCGCACGTTGGCCGGGCTGTGCGGCAGCGCCACCTGCGGTGCCAGGCTCGACGCGTCGAAGCGGTGCCGCACGCCCGGTGCACCGGCATCGCTGTGCCAGGCCTGCACATCGCATGCACCGGCCCCATGCGCCTGCAACCAGGCCTGCGTGGTCGCATCCGGCGCGATCAGCCCGGCCTGCGCGCCCAGTTCCGCGCTCATGTTCGCAAGCGTCATGCGTTCTTGCATGCTCAATGCCACCACCGCCTCGCCGCAATACTCCACCGCCTGGTACTCGCCGCCGTCCATGCCCAAGCGGCTGAGCATCGCCAGCATCATGTCCTTGGCGCTCACGCCGTCGGCCAGGTGCCCGCCCCATTCCATGAAGATGGTGTGCGGCACCTTGAGCCAGATTTCTCCGGTGCAGACGACGCCGAGCATCTCCGTCGCGCCCACGCCGAACATGTACGCGCCGAACGCGCCGCCGGTGGGCGAGTGCGAATCGCCACCCACGCAGAACATGCCCGGGCGAATGTGCCCATGCTGCGGCACGACGACGTGGCAGATGCCCAGCGAGTCGTACACATGCGGCAGCGCCTGCTCGCGCGCCCAGTCGCGCGCGATGCGCACGATGCGCCGCGCTTCGTCGTCGGCCTCGGGCACGTAGTGGTCGATCACGAGCACGACCTTGCTCTTGTCCCAGATCGGCGCGCCGAGTTGCGCCAGCAGCGGCTGCAGGCGGCGCGGGCCGCTCGAGTCGTGGAACATCGCCAGGTCGACGCGGCACGTCAGCACTTCTCCGGGCACCGCATGGGCGCGCCCGGCGGCGCGCGCCACCAGCTTTTGCGCCAGGGTCCGGGCGGGCGTTGCCGCCGAGGTGTCGTTGGATGGCATGGCGTGGTGCCTGCGCGCTTCAGTCGGGTGTGGCGCCGGAATAGCGCACCAGCGCGGCCCAGCGAGGAATGTCGGCCTTGACGAACGCGGCAAACTCTTCCGAGCTGCTGGCCACCACTTCGGCGGCATCGCCTTCCAGGCGTTTGCGCACCGCCTCGGCGCGCACCGCGGCACGCGCCGCGTCGCCGATGCGTTGCACGAGATCGGGCGCCATTTTCGCCGGCCCGAACAGGCCGAACCAGGCTTGGGACTGGAACCCCGGCAGCGCTTCGGCGATCGCCGGCACATCGGGGAACACGGCCAAGCGCTTCAGGCTCGTCACGCCGAGCGCGCGCAGCTTGCCCGCCTGGATGAGGCCGCGCGTATTGAGCACCGGCGCGAACATCAGCGGCAGGTTGCCGGCCACGACGTCGGCCACCGCGGGCGCGGTACCGCGGTAGGGGATGTTGACGATGAACAGCTTGGCCTGCATCTTGAACGCCTCGCCCGCCAGATGCACTGAAGAGCCGATGCCGCCCAAGCCCATGCTCAGTTGCCCGGGTCGCGTGCGCGCGTAGGCCATCAACTCATGCACGTTGCGGTACGGCTGGTCCGGGTGGCACACGAGCACCGAGGTGCTGGTGCTGAGCTGGGTGAGCGGCGTGAAGTCGGCCAGCGGGTCGAACGGCAGCTTGGGGTAGAGCGTGGCGTTGATCGTATGGCTGGTGAAGCTGACGAGCAGGTGGTTGCCGTCGGGCGCCGACTTGGCGACGAAGTCGGCCGCGATGTTGCCGCCTGCGCCCGACTTGTTCTCGACGATCACGGTGCGATTCAGCAGGCGCCCCATCTCGGGCGCGATTTCGCGGGCCAGCGTGTCGGTGCTGCCGCCGGGCGTGACCCCGACCCACAGGCGAATCGGGCCGACGTTCTGCGCGCGCGCTGCCGGGGCGCCAGCGGCGAGTGCGGCCAGGGTGAGCAGCGCGCGGCGCCGGTGCAGGAAGTGTCGCGAGGCTTTGTGCATGGTGCAGCTCTCTCGTCAAAGGCCGAGGTAGGCGCGCTTCAGTTCCGCGCTGGCCAGCAGTTCTGCGGGTGTGCCTCCAAAACGAAGCTCGCCGTTTTCCATCACGTAGGCCCGCGCCGCGATCTCCAGCGCCTGCGCGACGTTCTGCTCGACCAGCAGGATCGACAGGCCCTCGCTCAACAGCCGGCGAATCAGCGTGAACATTTCTTCCACGAGCAAGGGCGACAGGCCGAGCGACGGCTCGTCCAGGATCAGCAGGCGCGGCTCGGCCATCAGGCCGCGGCCGATCGCCAGCATCTGCTGCTCGCCGCCGCTCATCGTGCCTGCGCGTTGCGCCAGGCGCTGCTTCAGGCGGTCGAACACCGCGAAGACGCGCTCCAGGTTCTGCGCGCGGCGCTCGCGGGCGCGGGTGTAGGAGCCCAGCTCCAGGTTCTCTAGCACCGTCAGGTTGGGAAATATTTTGCGCCCCTCGGGCACCTGGATCAGCCCGGCCTGCACCACGCGGCGGTAATGCACGTTGGTGATGTCCTGGCCGTCGAACGCGACCCGGCCGCCGCGCGCGCGCACGATGCCGCAGGCGGTGTTGATCAAGGTCGATTTGCCTGCGCCGTTGCTGCCCAGCAGCGCCACGATCTCACCCTGATCGACATGCAGGTCCACGCCGCGCAGCACTTCGACGCCGGCATAGCCGCCGCGCAGGCCTTGGATGTCGAGCAGCGCGCTCATGTTCAACCCTGCGCCTGTGCGGCCCCGTTCAGGCGTGCCGCCGCGCCGGGGCCCAGATAGGCCTCGACGACCTTCGGGTCGCTCGTCACCTGCGCCGGCGTGCCCGAGGCGATCAACTGCCCTTGGGCGAGCACCCAGACATGCTGCGCCAGGTTCATCACCGCCTGCATCACATGCTCGATCATCAGCACCGTGACGCCGCTTTGTGCGATGCCGCGCACGACGGGAAGCATTTCGCTCACCTCCTGCGGATTCAGGCCGGCGAGCACTTCGTCCAGCAGCAGCAGCTTCGGCCTTGTGGCGAGGGCGCGCGCGAGTTCCAGGCGCTTGCGGCCGGCGACGGTGAGGTCGGCAGCGGGCTTGTCGAGTTGCGGCGCCAGCCCCACGCGCTGCGCCACCGCTTCGGCGGCGGCCAGGGCGCGCGCGCGGTGCGGCTCGTGCAGGTGCGCGCCGACGGCGATGTTCTCGCGCACCGTCTGCGCGGCGAACGGTTGCACGATCTGGAAGGTGCGTGTCATGCCGGCACGCGCGTTCAGGTGCGGCGCCTGGCCGGTGATGTCACGGCCATCGAAGTGCACCGATCCGGAATCGGGTTTGAGGAAGCCCGACATCAGCGCGAACAGCGTCGTCTTGCCCGCGCCGTTGGGCCCGATCAACGCGCCCAGCGTGCCGGGCTGCAGCGCCAGGCTCACGCCTTGCACCGCGCGCAATCCGCCGAACGCGACCGACAAGCGGTCGATCGCGAGCAACGGCTCAGCCACGGCGCCCTCGCCACAGTTCGCGCCCGCTGCGGCCCATGCCCGACAAGCCGCGCGGCAGGAACATCACGATCAGTACCAGCACTACACCGTAGATCACCATGTTCAGACCCGGCAGGTTGCCGAACAGGTTGCGCGTCAGCTCGGCGAGCAGGTGCAGCAGCGCCGCGCCGAGCAGCGGGCCCCACAGCGTGCCCATGCCGCCGACGATGGCCGCGACCAGCGCCTCGACCGAGCTGGCCGGGCCGAAGGCAATCGACGGGTCGATGTACTGGAACACCTGCAAATAGAACGCGCCGCCCGCGCCCATGAAGGCGCCGGACAGCGCAATCGCGCCAAGCTTCACGCGCCACGGGTCCACGCCGAGCGCGCGCGCCGCGTCTTCGTTGTCGCGCACCGCCTGCAACTGCGCGCCGAAGCGCGAGTGGCGCAGCCAGCTGCTCACCAGCAGCGCCGCGACCACGAAACCGAGCACGAGCACGATCGAGCCCTTGCGCGACGCGAACTGAAGGTTGGCGAACGATTCGTTCAGCGGCAGCATCAGGCCGACACCACCGCCGGTGAATTGCGCTGTGACCGCGAGCACGCGAAACACCTCGGCAAAGGCGAGCGTCACGAGGGCGAAGTAGGAGCCCTTCAGGCCGTAGCGAAACGTCAGCGCGCCCACGCCCGCGCCCAGCGCCGCGGCCAGCAGCACGGCCAGCATGAGCGCAAGCCACGCATTCACGCCGAAGCTCAGTTGCGCGATCGCCTGCACATAGGCCCCGGTGCCGAAGAACAGCGCATGGCCGAACGAGAACTGCCCGCCATAGCCGCCCAGCAGGTTCCAGGCCTGCGCCAGCAACGCGGCGTAGAGCGCCATCATGATGAAGGTGAGCCAGACTCCGGAGTCCAGGCTCAGCGTGAGCGCGCCGATGGCGGCGGCGAAAGCGGCGATGGCGGCAAGGTCTTTCACGGCAAGCGCGGCGGAAATGCGGTCAGGCTCTGGCGCCGAACAGACCCTGAGGCCGAAACAGCAGCACGGCGATGAAGATCGCGAAGATGCCGATCTGGCCGAGCGACTCGCCGAGGAACAGGCCGCCGAGCGACTCCACCACGCCGATCAGCAAGCCGCCGAGCAGCGCGCCGCCAAAGCTGCCCATGCCGCCCAGCACGACGATGGTGAACGCCACGAGCACGAAGCCGGCGCCGACCTGCGGGTTCACGTAGTACGCGGGCAGCAGAAAACACGCCGCCGCGCCCAGGCACGCCAGGCCGATGCCGAAGCACATGGCATAGACGTGATCGACGTCGATGCCCATCAGCATCGCGCCGTGTTTTTCTTTCGCCACGGCGCGGATCGCGCGGCCCAGGTCGGTGCGTGCCACGGTCCACAGCAGCAGCGCGCAGGCCACCAGCGCACCGGCGAACGCCACGAGTTTGGGCAGGGCGATGAAGGCCGGCCCGATCTGCACCGTGCTCAGCGTGTAGCTCGTCTCGATGGTGCGCGTATCGCTCTTGAACAGCAGCAGCGCGAGGTTCTCCAGCACGATCGCCAGACCGAGCGTGACGAGCAGGATGTTTTCGTCCTTGCCGTGACTCGCGCGGTTGATGATTGCGCGTTGCAGCGCATAGCCGAACACGAACATGCCGGGCACGACGATGGGCAGCGCCAGATACGGATCGATGCCCCAGCGCGTCTTCAGCAGGTACACGGCGTACAGCGCCACCATCAGCGCCGCGCCATGCGCGAAGTTGACGATGTGCAGCACGCCGTAGATCAGCGTCAGGCCCAGCGCGATCAGCGCGTACACCGCGCCCGTGGTCAGCCCGTTCAGGACCGACGGGACGAGGATGCCCAACTCCAGCATTGGCGGGGCGTTTGTGCGCGGGTTGTTTCGGAACGGCGCGTCGGCGCGGTGTCAGCCGTGCGGCGGTGCGACTTCAGGCGCGCAGCGGAAAGATCGGCTCGACCTCGCGAAACTCGCGCGGCACGATGACGCGGATGTCGCCCTTGATCACCTGCGTCATCAGCGGCTGCGCGCCCAGGTTCTGGCCGTTCTCGAACTTCGTCGGGCCATAGGGCATGAAGTGGTCGGCGAAGCTGCTGGAGGCGAGCGCGTCGACGATCGCGGCACGGTCCGTGCTCTTCGCGCGCTCGATGGCATCGGCCAGCAAGCGCACCGCGGTGTAGGTGTTGAACACCTCGTAGCTGAAGAACAGGCCCTTGGCTTCGGTGCGTTTCCTCAGCTCGGCGCTGCGCTTGTCTTTCGGGTTGAACCAGTGGTTGCAGTCGATGATGCCGTTCGCGGCGTCGGGGAACTCCTTCAGGAATTTGTAGCTCGACGCCGCGCCGCCCAGCACCGAGAAGATCGCCTTGGGCGCCACCTGCTGCTGCTGCATCGTGCGCACCAGCAGCGCGTATTCGTTGTAGTAGTTGGCCGGGATCACGATGTCCGGGTTCAGCGCCTTCATGCGCAGCACGATGTTGTTGAAGTCGCGCGTCGGGTTCGCGTGCTTCACCACTTCGGCGACGGTGTAGCCGAAACCCGGCAACTCGCGCGCCAGCAGGTTCGCCGTGCCGGTGCCGAACAGGCTTTCTTCGTGAACGATCATCACCGTCTTGGCCGGCTTGCCGGCGGCGGTGTTCAGCACATGCAGGTTGTTCACCGCCACCTGGGCGCAGATGCGGTAACCCGGGCCGAAGCGGAAGGTGTTCTTCAGCCCGCGCTCGACGATCTGGTCCGCCACGCCGACATCCACCACATGCGGCAGGTTGTAGCGCGCCGCGGCCTGCGTGGTCGCCAGGCAGATCGCGGAGGCGTAGGCGCCGACCACGGCGCTGCAACCCGCCTCGTTCATCTTCTCGATCTCGGCCACCCCCGCCTGCGGCGTGCTCTGCGCATCGCCCAGCAGCACGTCGAGCTTGGCGCCGCCGAGCGACTTGATGCCGCTCTTGTTGATGTCTTCGACCGCCATCAACGCGCCCTCGCGGCACTGCTGGCCCGAGTACGCCAGCGCACCCGTCACCGGGTGCAGGATGCCCACCTTCACGGCCTTGGGCTGCGCGCCGCCGACGAGCGGGAACGCGAGCACGCTGGCCGCGGCGGCGGAGCTGCTGAATGAATGCGCGACGATGGTTCATACGGTTTCCTCTCGGTATTTGCGGTCAATGAAACTGCGCGGACAGCTCCTTGCTGACCCACACCTTGGCGTCGATGCCGCCGACTCGCGACAACTCCATCTCATACTGATAGCGGTCGGGCCGGTACAGGCCTTGCAGCCACTGCACCGGGCGCTCGTTCACGTCGAACACCAGGCGTTCGACGGCGAGCAGCGCGCTGCCCACCGACACGCCGAGCAGCTGCGCCACGCCGGCGTCGGCGAGCTTGGCGGAAATGTTCTGCCGCACCCGGCCGATCTGCACGCCCGAGGTCTCCAGCAGCATCAGCAGCGGCGTGCGCGCGAGTTCGCGGCGGCCGAAGCCCTTGGCGAACTCTTGCGGCACATGCGTCGTGATGTGCGACAGCGGCCCCTCGCGCGTGGCGCGCAGCCGCACCGCCTTTTGCACCGGCGCGCCAGGCGCGATGTCGAGTTGCCTTGCGGCCTGATCGGACGCCGGCAGCACCTCGCAGCGCAGCACCTTGACCGAGGTGCGCAAGCCCATGTTGACGATGTTCTCCAGCAGCCCGGTGAGCTGGGCGCGTTGCGCCGGCGCCGTGCCGCTCGAACCGCTGGCGGCCGCGCGCGGCGTGCCCACTGCCACGGTGCCGCGCCCCGGCGCACGCTGGATCAACCCTTCCGCCGCGAGGTGTTCCAGCGCGCGGCGCACCGTGACGCGCGCAACGCCGAACTCCTTCATCAAGTGCAGCTCGCCCGGCACGCCGGCCGCGAAGCGGCCCTCATCGAGCTGCTCGCGCAGCACCAGGTAGACCTGGTGGTATTTGGGCAGCGGCAGCAGCTGGGACATGCGGGCCATGATGTGACAGTTCTAATGTCCTGGCAATAGGACAAGTACCCGGGCTTCTTCGATTGGGGTTCGGCGCCACGGGTAGGCCGTCATTGACCCATCGCCGTGCAAAATCGAACCATCCTCACCGCCACCCCCACCATGAACGCACCTCTGCCCCTGCCCGCACTCGAAGACATCCGCACCCACGAAGAGGAGATGATCGCGATCCGCCGCCAGATCCACGCCAACCCTGAACTCGCCTACGAAGAACACGCCACGTCGGACCTGGTGGCCGAGCGCCTGCAACGCTGGGGCTACGAGGTGCACCGGGGTCTCGGCGGCACCGGCGTGGTGGGCACCTTGCGCGTGGGGACGTCGAAGCGCCGCATCGGCCTGCGCGCCGACATGGACGCGCTGCCGATCACGGAGACGAGCGGCAAGCCCTGGGCGAGCAAGGCGTTCGGCAAGATGCACGCCTGCGGCCACGATGGTCACACTGCGATGCTGCTGGCGGCTGCGCGGCATCTCGCGGCGACGCGCAACTTCGACGGCCATTTGCACCTGGTGTTCCAGCCCGCCGAAGAAGGCCTGGCCGGCGCGCGCAAGATGCTCGAAGACGGCTTTCTGGACCTGTTCCCGGTTGACGCGATGTTCGGCATGCACAACATGCCGGGCCTGCCCGAAGGCAAGTTCATGGCGGTGCCGGGTTACGCGATGGCGAGCGGCGACACCTGCATCATCAAGGTCATCGGCGTCGGCGGCCACGGCGCGATGCCGCAGAGCGCGGTCGACACGATCGTCGCCGCCTCTAACATCGTGATGGCATTGCAGACGATCGTCTCGCGCAACGTGCCACCGCTGCACACCGGCATCATCTCGGTCGGCGCCTTCATCTCCGGCGACGCGCCCAACGTGATCCCGGGCGTTGCCGAACTGCGCCTCACGGTCCGCGCCTTCCGCCCCGACGTGCGCGACCTGCTGGAGCGGCGCATCACCGAAATTGCCCAGACCCAGGCCGCGGTGTACGGCGCAGCCGCGCAGGTGAACTACATCCGCCGCTATCCGGTCTTGAACAACGATCCTGCGCAAACCGACTTCTGCAAGCAGGTGATCCGCGATTGGCTCGGCACCGAGGGCCTGGCGGAAAACGCCGAACCCATCACCGCGAGCGAAGACTTCGCGTTCTTCCTGGAGAAAGTGCCGGGCTGCTACGTGAACATCGGCAACGGCGTGGGTACGCAGGGCGGCTTGCTGGAAAAGCGCATCACCGAAATCGCGACAACCCAGGCTGCGGTGTACGGCGCGACCGCGCAGGTGAACTACATCCGCCGCTACCCGGTCTTGAACAATCACCCCGCGCAAACCGACTTCTGCAAGCAGGTGATCCGCGACTGGCTCGGCACTGAGGGCCTGGCGGAAAACGCCGAACCCATCACCGCGAGCGAAGACTTCGCGTTCTTCCTCGAGAAAGTGCCGGGCTGCTACGTGAACATCGGCAACGGCGTGGGCACGCAAGGCGGCTGCATGGTGCACAACGCGGGTTATGACTTCAACGACCGCGTGCTGTCCACTGGAGCGACGTATTGGGTCAAGCTGGCGCAGAGTTGTTTGCCCAAGGCTTGAGTCGCGCGCGGGGATCCTTGATTACGGCGGCGCCAAGGCGAGCGCCACGGCGGCGTCCTCGCTCAGCTGCGCGCCGTCGCGAGTGGCCTGCGCACGCGCCTCGGGTGACGTGGCGGCGTCGACCAGTTGCAACGCGAGGGCACGCGCCTGCGCTTCCTCGGTGTCGCGCCGGGTTCGATGGGCCGCGTACATTTGGTCGGTCCAGCCGAGCAGGCGTGCCGCGTCGTTCGTCCGCCCCTCTTTGGCCGCCAGCAGTGCCAAGTGATCGATGTAGATGTAGGCCTGGCCCTTGCGTTGCATGAGCGGCAGCCCGATGCGCGAGGTTTCACGCGCCTGGGCCAGGCGCCCGTCGAGGATCAAGGCCCCGGCGAGGTTCATGTACGCCAGCCCGGGAATCGGCTGTCCACTGGCTTGCAGCGCCAGCAGTTCCTCGCCGACGCTGATCGATTCGGCGATTCGGCCGGCGCCCAGCAGAATCGCCGCCAGGTTGCTCAACTTCGCGGCGACACGCGACTCCCAGCCCGCGGCGAGATCGAGCGCGATCGCTTCGCGCATCGCGCGCGTGGCGGTGTCGATATCGCCGCGCGCTTCGGCCACGAATGCCGCCGAGTTGCGCAGAATCGAGCGCACCCGCGGCGGCCAGCTCGGATCCTCGAGCGCCTGAGCCTGCGCCAGCATGGCTTGCGCTTCGTCCGATCGGCCGTAGCGGGCGAGCAATTCGGCGCACACGGCCGTTGACTTGTAGGCACCCAAGCTGTCGCCGAGTGCGCGGAAGCGATCCAAGGCCGAGTCGATGCACTTCAGGCGCTCTTCGGAGAGGGAGTCACCGTAGTCTCCCATCGCAAAATAGGCCCGTGCGGCCAGTTCCGGGCTGAGTCTGTCGAGCAGCGGACGCACTGCTTCGAGGCGTTGGCGTGCTTGCGCAAACTGCTCCAGATACCGGCTCGTCGGGAAGCCATCGATCGCCAATGTCGCCGCGGCTTCGACGAGCCCAGCGGCCAGTGCGTGGTCGAAGGCGGCGCGCAGGTTGCCGAACTCCGGCACGGTGCGCGCCAGCCATTGCGCCTCGGGCACGCTGCTGGCGGATCGAGAACATCGCTCGACCTCCCTCGCCATCGCCAACGCGTGGCGCCGTTGCAGTGCCGCGGTTTCGCCGGCCAACGCCAATCGCTCCAGCGCATACGCGCGGGTGCTTTCCAGCAGCCGGTAGCGCGGCTCGTCGGGGCCGTCGGCAATCACCAACGACTTGTCGACCAGCGCGCCCAGGGCATCCAGGATGGTCCACTCGTCCAGGCCGTTATGGCAGGCGTCGCCGGCGACGACCTCTAACGCCAGCGGCAGGCTGAAGCCGCCGACAAACACCGCCAGCCGGCGGAACGCCACCTGCTCGACCGCGCTCAGCAGCGAGTGGCTCCAGTCGAGCGCGCCGCGCAGCGTCTGGCTGCGGAACAAGCCGCCCGGCACGTTGAGCAGCCGCAGGCGCTCGCCCAGTTTCTGGTGCACGCCGGCCAGGCCCAGCAGCGGCACGCGCGCGGCCGCCATTTCGATTGCCAGTGCGTTGCCGTCGAGCTCGCGGCAGATGGCGATGGCCGCGGCGACATTGGCCTCGCTCAGCTCGAACCCGCGCGCGGCGGCACGTGCGCGCTCGACCAGCAGCGCCATGGCGCCGTAGTTCATCGCCTGCTCGGACATCGCACCTTCGGGCGGGACCGGCAAAGCGTCCAGTCTGTACACGTTTTCGAGTGCCAGCTTCATAGGCTCCTGCGTGGTCACGAGCCAGCGCGTCTTGTGCGCTTGCTGCAGGCATTCACGCACCAGGGCCGAGACCTCGGCCATCAAGTGCTCGCAGTTGTCCAGCACGAGCAGCGTGTCGAGCGTGGCCAATGCCCGCGCCAGCGCGGCGCGAACATCGGCGGCTCCGGCGAGGTCGAGACCGAGCACGCCGGCAATCCTGGGCGCGAGGTGCTGCCCGTCGGTGATGGGTGCGAGCTCGATCCACCACACGCCATCGGCGGCGTGAACGCGCTGCCCTTGCGCGACGGCCAGCGCCAGGCGCGTCTTGCCGATCCCGCCGGGCCCGACGACGGTGACCAGATGCCTCGCCGACACCAAGGCGCCGAGCGCCTGCAGATGGTTGTCGCGGCCGTGCAGCGCCCCCGGCGATGCGGGCAGGTTGTCGGTTCTGCGCGCCGGCATGACCCGCGGCCCCGGCTCTTGGCGCTGCAACGCGGCGAAGGGTGGATCGGTGTCGTCGAGCGGCACTTCGAAGCGGTAGCCTCGCCCTGGAACCGTTGCGATGGCCTGCGCCCCGAGCAGCTTGCGCAGCGTGCTCACCTGCACATGCAGGTTGCCTTCTTCGACGACCAGGTTCGGCCACACCCGATCGAGCAATTCGTCTTTGCTCACCAGGCGCGGGCGTCGCTCGACCAGCGTGAGCAGGACGTCGAAGGCGCGGTTGCCGATGGCCAGCGGCCGCCCATCCTCCAGCAGCTCGCGCGACGTCGCAAGCAACTCGAAGCGGCCAAACCGGCAGCGGGCAAGGGGCCGATTCGAGGCAAGCGACATGCAGTTGATCCGCAAAACCGGCGTTGGCCGGCACCGATTGACAAACGTTTTAGACCCGCTTAAGGACAGGCGTCTGCCTCGCGCCGGACATTATCCGCTCGCGAACCGCCCTTGCATGAAATCCGAAACAAGCGGCGTCGCATGAGCCGGTTCGTCAACATCCCCGAGGATTCAGCCATGAATTCACCACGGTCGTCCAGCCAAGGCCCATTGACCATCGAGCAACGCATCAACACCATGCCCGTGAACGCAGCGCATCGCAGAGCTGCACTGGGCCACTACAGCGCCGCCACGGCGGCCGCGGACCGGGCCGTCGATTTGACCCAGAACATGCTTTCGCTTCCCCGCACAATCCGTACGGCCCTGGGCGGGTTCAGGCGCCGGTTCGAGCAAAGAGAAACGGCTAGGAGCCGAAGAAGCTGACGCCGTCGAGATGAAGTGGCGCGGCTGGCAGGATTCGAACCCACGACCCCTTGGTTCGTAGCCAAGTACTCTATCCAACTGAGCTACAGCCGCGCGGCCGCGCAGTATAGCCGCAGTTGTTCGGCTCGCGCGCCGTCACTCGCCCAGGCGCGCGGCGGATTCGTAGCATTGTGCCGCGCGCTGCGCGTCGTCTTCGTCGAGCGCGATCTGCGCCAGCCGCAGCCAGGCTTCGCGGCGCCAGCGCACGCGAAGCGCGGTGTCGCGCGCGGCCTGCTCGAGCGCCTGGCGCGCCTTGCCCCAGAGTTGCCGCTCGGCGAGCGCCGCGCCGACCGCCAGCGAGATCGCACCGTCGCGCGGGAACGCCGATGCGGCGGCCTCCAGTCGCGCCAGCCATTCCGGGCCGATGCCCGAGACGGCTTTCGACAAGGCCTGCGCGACGGCGCCGCGCTCGTCGCTCGGCAGCTCGCCCAGGCGCTCCCAGAACGGCCGCAGCCAGCCGCGTGCCTCGTCGGCGGCGCCGAACTCGGCGGCGCGTTGCGCGGCGCGCGCGGCAATGAGGGCGTCGCGCCGGTCGGCGGCTTCGAACTGCTGCCAGGTGCGGCGCAGTTGGTCGGCGTCGCGCGCGCCGTCGAGCGATTCGTTGGCCAGCGTGCGCAGCAGCCCTTCGGCGGCGGGCTTGGAAAACGCCTGGTGCTTGGCGAGCAGGCGCGCCGTCTTCAGCGCTTCCTGCGGCTGGCGTGCGAGCCGCGCGGCCTGCAGCTTCAGGCGCAGCGCGTGGGTGCGGCGCGCCACGCCGGTCGGCAGTTCGCCGAGCCACTGCAAGGCGCGTTCGGCGTCGCGGTCGTCGAGCGCCCATTCGGCGGCGAGCAGCCGTGCGCCCTCTTCCGCCGGGTTGCCGGCGATCGAACCGCGCGACAGCTCGAACGCATCGCGCAGCGCGGCGTCGCGCCCCGGGCGGTCTTGCAGGCGGTGCGCACTGCCGGCGGCGAGCACATGGGCGAGCATCGTGAACTGCTTGTCGCGTTCGAACTCGCCCGTGTCGCGCTGGTTCGCCAGCGCGCGCTGCGCCGATTTCTGCGCGCGCGTGAAGCGCCCACCGAAGTAGAAACCGAGCGCGTCGCGCAGCGCCTGTTGCGCGCCGCGTTCGCGCCGCGCGGTGCGCCATTCCTGCGCGCGCTGCGGCAGCTCGATGAGCGCAAACGCGCCGCGGATCGCCGCCAGCAATGCGGCGCAACCCGCCACGAGCAGCAGCAGGAACAGGTTGAGCGACAGGTCGATGCGCCAGCCGGACCAGTAGATCGACGCCAGGCCATCGTTCGCGCCGAGCGTGGCCGCCGCGATCACGGCGATCACGAACAGCAGCAGCAGCCAGAACACGGTGCGCATCGTGCAAACGCGTCTCTGAATTGATTCGCCGGCCGCTCAGCGGCCCGCGCCGGCCGCGGCGAGTGCCGCCAGCGTGTCGTCGGGGCGCGGCACGACGATCTGGCGCGCTTGCGCGCCCACTTGCTTCGCCAGTTCCATCGCGAGCTGGGTGCGCTTGGAGCTGCGGTCGAAGAATTTCTCGAGCATCGAGCGTGCGCTGGCCAGATCGGACTGTGCGGTTTCGAACTGCCGACTCAGCAGCGCCAGGCGTGCATTGAGCAGGCGCAGCTTCAGGTTCTCTTTCAGGAAGAACGCCTGCTCGGGGGCGACGAGCATCGCCTCCGGTGCGTCGATGCGCGTCACGCGGATCAGCGAGCGTGCTTCGAAAACGATGCGCTGCCAGGCGCCGTCCCATGCGTCGGCGAGCGCACTCGCCCAGGGCCAGCTGCTGGGCGGTTTCGCGCCGGAAGTGGCTGCGGACGCGGATGCCGATGCGGGCACGGCCGACGCCGCCACGCGGGCCGCGTCACGTGCTGCATCCCGCGCCACTTCCGCCGGCTTGGGCCCGGCCTTGCGCGATTCCACCGACACCCACAGCGGCAACTCGTCGACCATGCGGATCGCCTCGTCGAGCTTGATCGCCAGGCTCGCCACGTCGGTCACGCCGGCGGCGCGCACGCGGTCGAGGTCGCGCGCGATCGCGCGGCGCACGCGCTCGAACTTCGGTTCGGCGTGGCGTTGCAGACGTTCGTCGCTTTGTTTCAGCGCTGCGAGCAGCGGCTCGGCGCTGCCGGTGATCGCGTTCTGCTGGACCGCGACGCGGATCTCGGCTTCGATGTCGACGATCAGGTTCTCGTCGCGCGAGCGCGACAACGACTGCAGCAGCTCTTCCAGTTGGCCGCGCTGCACCGTCACTTCGGCCACGCGTGCCTCGAGCAGCGCCAGCTTGGCGGCGCCCTCTAACATGCCCTCCTGCGCCTGTTTGGCGAGCAGCCGCGCCTCGGTGGCCTGCGCCGTGCCGTCTTGCTGGCGCAGCACCAGTTCGCGCTCGAACGCACCATGGCGCTCACGCACGTTCCAGGCGACGAGCAGGGCCACCACGCCGAGCAGCAAGGCCAGGCCAAGACCCAGACTCGCCAGAGACAGGCGCCAGCTGGTGCGTGCACGCTCGGCGGGCGGGGATGCCGGTGGCGATGGCGGCAAGTTCACAGCGTCTGCCTTTCAGCCAATTGGATGCACGCCACCACCGCGTCGAGCGTCGGGCGCGCTTTCACGACGTTGCCGAAGCCCACTTCCTGAGCGCGCGCGGCGATGCGCGGGTGTGTGGCGATGGCCCAGGCGCGTGCCAGGTCCACATTGCTCAGCGCCTGCGCGAGATGTGTGACCGCTTCGGAGCTGCTGAACAGCCACAGGTGAGTCTGCGGCTCAGCCAAGGCCTGCGCCAGAAGCTCCAGCTCAGCCGGCGAGAACCGCGGCGCTGCGCGCCGATACGCACTGACCGCGCTGACCTTCGCGCCCAGGCTTTGCAGTTTCTCGGCCAGCCACTCGCGCCCGCCGTCGCCGCGCACGATCAGCACCTTGGCGCCGCGCCAGTCCTGGCCTTCGAGGCGTTGCCACAGCGCCTCGGAATCGAACTGCGCGGCGTCCGCCGCGGGCTCGGCGATGCGCTGCGCGGGCACGCCCTGGGCGAGCAGCGCGCGCGTGGTTCCCGGCCCGGTGCAGGCCACTTGCAAATCCTTCGGCCAGGGCAGGCCCGCCGGTTTCAACGCGAAGAAGTGCTCGACCGCGTTCGGGCTGACGAACACCACCAGGCGCAACTGCGCGATGCGCGCCCACGCCAGCACCACCGCCACCGATTCCGACGCGGGTTGAATGTCGATCAGCGGCAAGGCCACGGCGTCGATGTCTCGATCGCGCAATCTTTCGACCCACTGCAAGGCCTGCTGCACCGGGCGTGTGACGAGGACTTTCACGCCATCGACGCCGCCAGATACGCGTCGGCACCCTGGTCGCGCAAGGCCTGCGCCGCGGCGCGGCCCAGGGCCAGCGCCGCGCTGTCGTCGCTGACCATGCTTCGGTGCTCCG
>CAWBTF010000028.1:0-203044 GCA_963791595.1 uncultured beta proteobacterium
ATGGCGCCTGGAACGCGACCTGCAAGCGGCCACCACCCCTTTTCCTTCAGCCACGCGATCGACTTCTCCGACACCTTTTCGTGCGGCGTGGGCCAGCCCCACTCGGTGGCGCCGCTGGCCTGGGCGAACGCAGCGCCGGGCAGGATGGCGGCTGCGGCGGCGGCGCCGATCAGCAGTCGGCGGGCGGTTGAATGAAGTTTCAAAGTATCATGTTCTTCAACTCCTGGGTGGGTGGTGGGAGTCTCGCCGCTCGGGCGGACCGTGGTTATAGGGACAAATGCCGGGTCGGTGGGTTTCTCAAGCGGATAGCGATATCTCGGCCTCGCCGAACCGGATGCGCGCGTGGCGCACGTCGCGCCGCGATTCGACGAAGCGCACCAGTTCCAACAACGGGGTGGTATCGAAGCGGTAGGCCGGGGGCGTTGTTTCGATTTGCGCCAGCAAACTTGGCTCGTAAAACGCGCCGAGCAGCAAGTCTTCGTCCGATGCGCCGGCGCCCAGCTTCTGGCGCAACTTCGGCAGTGCGGGCTCGATGCAAGCTCCAGCCCGATCCGTCGTGAACTCGCCGTCCTTCAAGTTCGCCCGGTTCAGAAACTCGTCGCTCGGCGTGGCGGCCAGCCGCCCGTAAAAGCCACCGGCGTATTTGCGCACCTCGTCGGGAATCGTCTTGTAGCGCTCGCCTTGCACGACGTTGAGCACCGCCTGCGTCACGATGTACTGGGCAAACGGGCTGACGAGGATCGGGTAGCCGAGGTCCTGGCGCACCCTGGCCGTTTCTTCCAGGATTTCGGGAAGGCGATGCCCCATTTTCATGCCCGCGAGTTGCGATCGCAGGTTGGAGATCATTCCGCCCGGCACCTGGTGTTCGTACAGCGCGGGGTCGTATGCCGCGACATGGCCGCGAGGCTTGTTCTCGCGCTCGGCCAGGCACGCGAAATAGCCGCTGACTTCGGCAAGCGCCGCGCGCGATATGCCGGTTGAAAAACCCAGCGCGCGGGCTCGTTCGTCGATCTCCTCGGTGGCCGGAAGCGACGCGCCGTTGGCCAGCGGCTCGCTCGCCGTGTAGCCGTAGCGAAAACCGTGGCGCATCGCCACCTCGTGCACGAGCGGCGCCAAGCCCGACAGGCAATGCGTGTGCAACTGCAGCGGAACCTGCCCGGCGACTGCGGCGATCGCCGGGAACAAAGTCTCGGCGCGTGCCGGCGTGAGCAGGCCGGTCGGGTCCTTGATCGCGATGAAGTCGGCGCGCATCGCGACCAGCTCCCGTGTGCGCTCGACGTAGTAGTCGTCGGTGTGCACGGGCGACAAGGTGTAGACCATCATCGCGTTGACTTTCATGCCGAATCGGTGCGCCGATCTCACCGACGACTCGACATTGCGCATGTCGTTCAGCGCGTCGTAAACCGTCAGCACCTTCAGGCCGCGCCGCGCGAGCACTTCGGAATTGAGCTCGACCACGTCGTCGGCAAACAGCTCGAAGGTGTAGAGGCTCTGGCCGCGCGTCAAGCCATCGCAGGGCGTGGCCAGGCGCTCGCACAGCAGCTCGACACGCTGCCACGGGTTTTCGTGCAGGAAACGCACCTGCACGTCGAACACCGCGCCACCAAGGATGTTGATGTAGTCGTAGCCGACGCGGTCGATGCGCGACAACACTGGAGTCATCATTGCCGTGGTCATGCGCGTGGACCACAGGCATTGGTGCGCGTCGCGCAGAGTCACGTCGATCAGGCCGTAGTGCTTGCCCGAGCTCATTGCGCTCGACTCCCAATGAAGCTTTCGACGAAACGCGTGTGCACCGTCCCGCGCTGGAACGCTTCGCTGTCGATCAGCGAAGCCAGAAACGCCGCGGTCGTGTGCACGCCTTCGATGCGCAACTCGGCGAGCGCGCGGCGGGTGCGCTGCAGCGCCTCCTTGCGGTCACGCCCGAAACAGATCAGCTTGGCGATCAGCGAATCGTAGTTCGGTGGGATGCAGTAGCCGCGGTACAGGTGCGAGTCGATGCGCACCCCCGGGCCGCCCGGCCAGTGCAGATCGGTCACGACGCCGGGCGACGGCGCAAAGCCGTTGTTCGGGTCTTCGGCGTTGATGCGGCACTCGATCGCGTGGCCTTGCGCCTGTACGTCTTGCTGGCGCATCGACAAGGGTTCACCTGAAGCGATGCGAATCTGCTCTTTCACGATGTCGATGCCTGTCGTGCACTCGGTCACCGGATGCTCGACCTGGATGCGCGTGTTCATTTCCATGAAGTAGAACGCTTCGCGCGCCGGATCGACGATGCATTCCACCGTGCCCGCGCTGCGATAGCCCACGTGCCGGCACAGGCGCAGCGCCGCGTCGCCCATCGCGGCGCGCAAGGCTGGCGGCAGGTTCGGCGCCGGCCCTTCCTCGACGAGCTTCTGGTTGCGGCGCTGCGACGAGCAGTCGCGCTCGCCCAGATTGAGCACGTTGACGCCGTCGGATAGCACCTGGACTTCGACGTGACGAATTTCGGTCAGATATTTTTCGAGATAGATCGCAGCGTCGCCGAACGCCGCCAACGCCTCTTGCGAGGCGTTCTGAAAGTGCTCGGCCAGGTCCTCGGCGCGGTCCACGACCCGCATGCCACGCCCTCCTCCACCGGCCACCGCCTTCAAGATCACGGGGTAACCGAGCGTCGCCGCCACGTCGAGCGCGGCTCGTGCATCGGCCAGCGGGCCGGTGGAGCCGGGCGTGACCGGAACGCCCGCCTCGCGTGCGACGGTGCGGGCGCGGGCCTTGTCGCCCATCGTCGCGATCGCCTCGGCGCTCGGCCCGACGAAACTGACGCCCTCGCGCTCGCACAGCCTCGCGAAGACGGCGTTTTCCGCCAAGAAGCCGTAGCCGGGGTGGATGGCGTCAGCCCGCAGCGCCAACGCGGCTTCAACGATGCGTTCGCCGCGCAGATAACTTTCAGAAGCGCGTGCCGGGCCGATGCACACCGCGGTGTCGGCCATGCGCACCGCGAGCGATTCGCGGTCTGCCTCGGAATACACCTGCACCGTCTGAATGCCCAACTCCCGGCACGCGCGCTGGATGCGCACCGCGATCTCGCCGCGGTTGGCGATCAGCAGGCGCCGGATCGGGCGTGCCGGCTGCGCTTGGCGGTTCATTCGCGAGCCTTGATCAATCGTTCGCTCACGCCAGCGTGATCACGAACAGCTCCTGCGCGGCTTCCACAGCCTGCCCGTCGCTCACCAGAATTTCGCTCACGACTCCGGCCTGCCCCGCGTTGATGGCGTTCATCAGTTTCATCACTTCGACAATGCACACCTGGTCCGACGCGGCGATCCGCTGGCCGACGCTCACAAATGGCGCCGCGCCGGGCTGCGGTGCGTGGTACACGGTGCCGACCATCGGCGCGCATACGACGTGTACGCCCGGTCGGGCACGCGTGGTGCGCGAAACGGCGGCAATGTCCGAGGATGCCGGCGCTCGAGTCGCCGTCGGCGCGGACGGCGGTGCTTGTGGCTTCGGTGATTCAACCGGCGTTGGCGGCTGTCCCAACGCCACTGTCGGGGAGACCGCCTGCGTGCCGCCGGGCCCCACCGGGCCGCGCCGCAACTCGATCTCGAGATCGCCGCTGCGCACGCGGATCTCGCTGAAGTTGGACGACGCCTTGATCAGCTCGATCAGCTCGAGCACGTCGCGAAACTCGATCTCTTTGGCCACCTTGTTCCCTGCGTTTGTCGTCAGCTCGAAAGCCAGGACCAGAATTTCGATTAACGAAATTCTGTGCCCGGTCATCGAAATTTGAGCACGCTTTGCACGGGGACGCAATAATGAAAGCCCGAAGCCTTCGCGGCGACGGGATCGGGTCGTTCGGCGCCAGATGAGTGCGCCGCGCGGCCGACACGAGGAGCATGCATGAGCGAACCTGTGATCATCACCGTGGCCATCACGGGCGCATTGCCGCGCAAGAAGGACAGCCCTGCCGTACCCGTAACGCCGTCGCAGCAGATCGAATCGACCCATGAGGCGTTCGAGGCCGGCGCCTCGCTGGTGCACATTCATGTGCGCAACCCGGACGAGTCGCCCAGCTCCGACCCGGACCTGTATGGCCAGGTGCAGGAGGGCGTGCGCAAGCACTGCCCGGGAATGATCGTCCAGTTTTCCACCGGAGGGCGTGGCCGCGACCAGGCCGCGCGCGGAGCGATGCTGAGCCTGCGGCCCGACATGGCGTCGCTCGCCACCGGCTCGGTGAACTTTCCGACCAATGTCTACGAAAACCCACCCGACTTCGTGGAAGGGCTGGCGCGCTCGATGCTCGAGTTCGACATCAAGCCCGAGATCGAAGTGTTCGACCTCGCGATGCTCTACAACGCGGTGCAGTTGCAGAAGAAGGGGCTGTTGAAGCCGGAGCTGCACGTTCAATTCGTGCTCGGCATCCAGAACGCGCTGCCCGCGCGGCGCTCGGTGTTCGATTTCCTGCGCGCCGAGTTAAAAGAGCTGCTGCCCCGCGCCACCTGGGTCGCGGCGGGCACCGGCC
Source organism: uncultured beta proteobacterium (assembly GCA_963791595.1). Taxonomy (GTDB): domain Bacteria; phylum Pseudomonadota; class Gammaproteobacteria; order Burkholderiales; family Burkholderiaceae_C; genus JAEMQF01. The sequence goes on from CAWBTF010000028.1 coordinate 4,505, forward strand.
GCGCGCAGTGGGAGGTCAACCAATGGTGTCTGGCCACCGGCGGCCACTGCCGCACCGGCCTGGAAGACAACCTGCGCTTCGACGCGAACCGCCTCGCCGTGAGCAACGCCGAACTGGTGAAGAAAATCGTCGACGTGTGTGCCCAGCATGGCCGAACCCGCGCGACGCCGGCGCAGGCGCGGCGAATGCTCGGGCTGCGCGAAGTTGGCGCGCTTGCCATGCACTGAGATGACAGCAGCCGCTTCGCCAGGCGGGAAACGCCGCGCCCACCGCAGCATCGTGTTGTCGTCATCACCGGCGCGGCGCGCGGCATCGGGCGCTGCATCGCGGCGCACTTCCATGCGAATGGCGACACCGTGCTCATCACCGACATCGACCTCGCCGCGGCGCAGACCTGCGCACGCGAGTTCGGCACCGCGAACCCCGCCATCCGCATGGACGTGCGCGACGCTTCCGAGGTGGCCGCGGTGCTGCAGCGCATCGATGCGCAAGTCGGCAAGATCGAGGTGCTCATCAACAACGCCGGCCTGATGACACAAGGCGGCTTCGCCGGCACGGGTGCTGCAGCGTTCGAAACCATGCTGCAAACCAACGTGACCGGCATCTTCAACTGCGTGCAAAGCGTCGCACCGCTGATGACGCAGCGCAAACGCGGCGCCATCATCAACATCGCTTCAGTGTCTTCGGTGCGAGGCGGCGGCTCGGTGGGCAACGTCTGGTACGGCGCGACCAAGGCCGCGGTGGTGGCAATGACGGCGGGCCTGGCGCGCGAACTGGGGCCCCATGGCGTGCGCGTCAACGCGATTTCCCCGAGCGTCATCGAAACAGAGATGGTGCGCCCGTTCCTCACTTCAGCGGTGCGCGAGCGCGTGATGACGCGCTTTCCGCTAGGGCGCCTGGCAACGGTGGAGGATGTGGCGCGCATGGCGCTGTTCCTCGCGTCCGACGACGCGGCGTTCGTCACCGGCCAGAACATTGCGGTGGACGGTGGGTTCCTGACGAATTGACCGTGCGATGGCAGCGCTTGCCGTCACCGGCTATTCCTGGCCGACGCTCGCCTTCGCCATGCTCGTCGTGTTCGGCGCGGGCATCGTGCGCGGCTTTGCGGGCTTCGGCTTTTCGGCGCTGTGCGTCGCCGCGTTGACGGTGGTCGTTCCACCCGCACAGGTGGTGCCGCCGATCTTCGTGCTGGAGGTGCTGGCGAGCATGTCGCTGCTGCGCGGGGCTTGGCCGGCGGCCGACTGGCGCTGGCTCAGTTGGCTGGTGCTCGGCAATGTGCTGTTCATTCCGGTGGGCATCGCAATGCTCGCCTTCGTCCCCGAAATGCCGTTGCGGCTGGTGATCGGCACGTTGCTGCTGCTCGCCGCGGCGCTTCTCCGCGGCGGCTTCAGCCTCGCGCTCGCGCCGACGGCCGGCATGCGCCTCGCGACCGGAGTCGTGTCGGGCTTCGTCAACGGTGTCGCGGCCATCGGCGGCATTGCGGTCGCGGTATATTGCTCAGCACCTCGCAGATGGCGCCGGCAACGATGCGCGCGACGATGATCGTGATGTTCCTGTTCACCGACCTGTACGCGCTGGCCTGCGCCGGCGTCCTGTCCGCCGGCGGCGCAGCCGGAACGCGCGCTGCTCGGCGCCGACACGCTGCGCTGGGCGCTGTGGCTGACGCCGGCGATGCTTGCCGGCATCTGGTTCGGCCAGCGCTCCTTCGTGGGTGTGTCGCCTGCGCAGTTTCGCCGCCATGTGCTGAACCTGCTGATCCTGATCGCGTCGATCAGTGTGCTGCGCGCCCTGGTGGCGCTCATCTGACCCTGCGGCGAGGTTGGGGTCGCTAAACTGCGCCGGCCCACCGCTCAACCCCCAACCCGCCCTCGCCCGGCGGCACGACACGATGCAGCCGATCTCCCCCTCTCTGCGCTCCGAACTGGCGCCCACCGGCACGCTGCGCGTCGGTCTCAACCTGTCGAACTTTCTGCTGGTCAACGCCGGTTCCGGCGACGCCGAGCCGAAAGGCATCGCGCCCGACATCGGCCGTGAGCTGGCCCGGCGCCTCGGCGTTCCGGTGGCCTTCGTCAAGTACCCATCGCCGGGCGATCTGGCTGCGGCAGCTTCCAGCGGCGCCTGGGACGTGGGCCTGATCGGTGCCGATCCGCTGCGCGCCGGCGAAATCGCATTCACGAGTGCATACCTGGAAATCGAGGCAAGCTATCTGGTGATGGCCGGCTTCGCCGATCCGCGCGATCGACGAGGTCGACCGCCCCGGCATTCGCATTGCCGTCGGCGACAAGACAGCCTACGACATGTACCTGCGGCGCACGCTCCAACACGCGACTCTCGTGCGAGCTGCAGGTCTCGAAGCCTCTTATCAATTGTTCGTCAGCGAGAAGCTCAACGCGCTCGCCGGCTTGCGACCGAGACTGCTGCAAGACCAGGCCAAGCACCCGGGCTCGCGAATCCTCGACGGCAGCTTCACGCGCATTCAGCAGGCGATCGGCACGCCGCGGCAACGCGAAGCCGGCGCAGCGTACCTCCAGGAGTTCGTGAATCACATCAAGACAGGCCTCGTCGCCGAACTGATCGCCCGGCACGCGGTGCAAGGCGTCAACGTCGCCGCCCAGGGATGACGCCGCAGTTTGACTACGTGGTGGTCGGCGCGGGTTCGGCCGGCTGCGTGCTCGCGGCAAGACTGAGCGAAGACCCGACGGTGCGCGTGCTGCTGCTCGAGGCTGGGCCGCCCGACCGCTCGCCCTGGATTCACCTGCCCATCGGCTACGGCAAGACGATGTGGAGCAAGAAGTACAACTGGTGCTTCCACACCGACCCCGACCCGAACATGAACGGCCGGCGCATCTACTGGCCGCGCGGCAAGACGCTCGGCGGTTCGAGTTCGATCAACGGGCTGATCTACATCCGCGGCCAGCGCGAAGACTTCGACCACTGGGCGGAGCTCGGCAACCCCGGCTGGGGCTTCGACGACGTGCTGCCCTACTTCATCAAGGCCGAAGGCAACGCTCGCGGCGCGTCGGCGTGGCATGGCGCCGACGGGCCGTTGAAGGTGGCCGACATTGGCGCGCGGCATGAATTGATCGAGGCTTTCATCGAAGGCGCGCAATCGATCGGCGTGCCGCGCAATCGATGACTTCAACGGCGCCAGCCAGGAAGGCGCGGGCTACTTCCAGCTCAACACGCACCAAGGCCTGCGGGTCAGCGCCGCCAAGGCGTATTTGCGGCCGGCGCGTGGACGCGGCAACTTACGTGTCGAGACCGGCGCCCATGCCACGGGCGTCATCCTCGAACGGGCGGCGTGCGGTCGGGGTTCGCTATCACCAAGACGGCACGGTCAAGACCGCGTTTTGCAACGCCGAGGTGCTGCTCGCGGCCGGCGCGATCCAATCACCGCAACTGCTGCAGCTCTCGGGCATCGGGCCCGCGGCACTGCTCGCCGAGCGCGGCATCCCGGTCGTGGCCGACCTTCCCGGCGTCGGCGAGAACCTGCAAGACCACTTGCAGATGCGCCTGAGCTTCGAGTGCACGAAACCGATCACGACGAACGACCAGCTCAACTCGTGGTTCGGCAAGCTCGACATTGCGATGCAGTGGCTGGGTTCGCGCAGCGGCCCGCTTGCGGTGGGAATCAACCAGGGCGGCTGCTTCATGCGCGCGCTCGAAGACGGGAACGGTGCCAAAGTCGCCGACCGCCCCGACATCCAGTTCCACGTGGCCACCTTGTCGGCCGACATGGCCGGTGGCAAGGTGCACCCCTACTCGGGTTTCACGATGTCAGTCTGCCAGCTTCGCCCCGAATCACGTGGCCACATCCGCATTCGCAGCAAAAATCCTTTCGAGCCGCCCGAGATGCAGCCGAACTATCTGGCGACTGACCTGGACCGCCGCACCGCCGTCGCCGCCGTGAAAGCCGCGCGCGCGATCGCCGCGGCACCCGCGATGCGCCCCTATGTGAACCGCGAAGTCAAACCCGGAGCTGACGCGCACGACGACGCTGCATTGCTGGACTTCTGCAGGAACAACGGCGCGACGATCTTCCACCCCAGCGGCACCTGCAAGATGGGCAACGATCCGTCCGTCGGTGCTCGACGAGCGGCTGCGCGTGCATGGCATCGAGCGCCTGCGCGTCATCGACTGCTCGGCCATGCCCACGCTCGTGTCGGGCAACACCCATGCCGCTGCGGTGATGATGGCGGAGAAGGCGGTGGACCTGATTCGCGACGATTCTCGGTCGGGATAACTCACCCAGCGGCCGGACACAGGATGCCAGCCGGAAAAAGGGCCAGACGGCGTGTGCCGGCTGGCCCTGCTTCTTTGTCTTGGTCGGGACGGCGGGATTCGAACTCGCGACCCCTTGCACCCCATGCAAGTGCGCTACCAGGCTGCGCTACGCCCCGAAAACAGCCGCGATTATAGGGGCAGGGTTTTGATCGACCCGGCTGATCAGCCGAGCAAGCCGCGGATCGAGATCAGCTCATCGCGAAACTGGTCCACCGTCAGCTCGGCCGAAGCAGATGCCCGCGCGGGAACTGACAAGGTGCTCGCGCCGCTCGGGTTCAGCGCCAATGCCGCTTCCGCAATTCGCTCGGCCGGGGCTTTCTGTGCCTCGGGAGCGGCCTCAGAAGGCTGGACTGGGTTGACGTCACGAACCGGGTTTTCGACCAGGCGGTTGCGCGCGCCGCTGATCGTGAAGCCCTGGTCATAGAGCAACTCCCGGATGCGCCGGATCAGCAGGACTTCATGGTGCTGGTAATAGCGGCGGTTGCCGCGCCGTTTCATCGGCTTGAGCTGGCTGAATTCCTGTTCCCAATAGCGCAAAACATAGGGTTTCACGCCGCACAGTTCGCTCACCTCACCGATCGTGAAGTACCGTTTGGCGGGGATTTCAGGAAGCGCTTTCTCCATAAGAATCAATAAGTTCCGGAGAGAAAGCTAGACTTTACTCGAACTCTTCTCCCAAAGGTATGTCACCTTGCACGACAGCCTTGAGTTTGGAGCTGGCGTGAAACGTCACGACCTGCCGTGCGGCGATCGGGATCGCCTCGCCGGTGCGCGGGTTGCGCCCGGGTCGCGGCGCTTTGCGCCTGATCGTGAAGTTGCCGAAGCCCGACAGCTTGACGTCTTTGCCGGCGGCGAGCGTCAAGTGGATGATGTCGAAGAAGCCTTCGACCATGTCTTTGGACTCGCGCTTGTTCAGGCCGAGCCGCTCGAACAGCAGTTCGGCCAGGTCGGCCTTGGTCAGGGTCGGCACCTCTACTGGCGCCGAGGGAGCGTCGGACAGGGTGGATTTGTCGCGCGTTGCCATGACTGCGTTTGCTCGAATCAAGCCCGCAGGCGCGCGCCGAACTGCTGTTGCAGGGCGGTCACGACTGCCGCGCGCACCGTGTCGATCTTTTCTTCAGTCAGCGTCACGTCGTCGTCCAGGAGTTCCATGCGCAGGGTGAGGCTGCGCTCGTCGGCGGACATCGTGGCGCTCGCGCCGGCCGGCTTGTAGATGTCCCACAGCCGCACCGAGCGTACCAGGGGCGTGCCCGCCGAAACAACGGTTCGCACCAAATCATCGTGAGTCAGCGTCGAGGCGACGACGATGGAGAGGTCGCGCGACACGGATTGCTGGCGCGGCACCGGGGTGGCGGCCGGAATGTCGCGCTCCATCAGCGCTGCGGCGTCGAGCTCGAACAGGACGGGCGCCGCCGGCAACTCGTAACCCAGGCGCCACTTCGGGTGCAGCTCACCGACATGGCCGACGCTGCGCCCGTTCAGCTCGACCGAAGCGCTGCGCCCCGGGTGCAAGGCGGGGTGCGCGGCCGGGACGAAGCGCAGCCTGCGCGGCGCGAACAGGGCTTCGATGTCGCCCTTCACGTCGAAGAAGTCGGCCGCTCGCTCCTTGGCGCTCCACTGCAATTCGTCCGCCGAGCCGTAGACCAGCCCGGCCAGGCGCAGCGGTTGGCGCAGGCCGGCAACGTGGGTGTCGTCGTCCACCGCGGTAGCGTCACGCAAGTAGGCGCGGCCCAGCTCGAAGATCCGCACCCGGTCGCACTTGCGCGCCAGGTTGTAGCGCAGTACGTTGACCAGGCTGCCCATCAGGCTGGAGCGCATCACCGAGAGCGGGCTGGCGATCGGGTTGAGCACGCGCACCGGCTGTGCATTGCCCGCAAGCTCGTGCTCGGAGCGCTCTTCGACGAAGCTGAAATTGATCGTCTCCTGGTAGCCCAGGGCGGCGATGTCGCGGCGCAGGCGCGTTCCCGGCCGGGTGCGTTCGCTCGGCACGCGTGGCGTCAGGCTGGCGCGCGGCGGCGCGCTGCCCAGCGTGTGGTAGCCGAGCACGCGGATCACTTCTTCGATCAGGTCTTCTTCGATCTTCAGGTCGAAGCGCCAGCTCGGTGGGGTGACCGTCAGCGCTCCGGCCTGGCTGGTGAATTGCAGGCCCAGGCGCCGCATCACGCCCTCGCATTGGGCTTGCGTGACCGGCATGCCGATCACCTTGGCGGCGCGGTCGATGCGCAAAGCTGACTGGGTCGAGCGCCGGCAAACCGGTGGTCTGGTCGTCCACCGGCCCGGCCTCGCCGCCGCAGATGTCGAGGATGAGCTGGGTGATGCGCTCGATGTGCTCCACCGTCAGCGCAGGGTCGACGCCGCGCTCGAAGCGATGCCCGGCGTCGGTGTTGAAGTTGAAGCGGCGCGAGCGGCCCGCCACGGCTTCGGGCCACCAGAACGCAGCTTCGACGTAGACGTTGCGCGTGGCATCCGACACCGCGGTGGCGTTGCCGCCCATGATGCCGGCCAGCGATTCGACCGCGTGCTGATCGGCGATCACGCCCACCTGGTCGTCGAGCTCGATCGTGTTGCCGTTCAGCAGCTCGAGCTTTTCGCCGACGCGGCCCCAGCGAACGCTCAGGCCCCCATGGATCTTGTCCAGGTCGAACATGTGGCTCGGCCGGCCGAACTCGAACATCACATAGTTGGAGATGTCCACGAGCGCGCTCACCGAGCGCTGGCCGCAGCGCGCGAGCCGGTCGACCATCCAGGCCGGCGTGGCCGCCTGCGGATTCACGTTGCGGATGATGCGGCCGGAGAAGCGCCCGCACAGATCGGGCGCTTCGATCTTCACCGGCAGCGTGTCGCGATGCGTTGGCTTGACCGTCGGGTGACTCGGCGTGTGCAGCGGCGCGCCGGTCAGGGCGGAGACCTCGCGCGCGACGCCGAACACGCTCAGGCAATGCGCCAGGTTCGGCGTGAGTTTGAGCGTGAGGATGTTGTCGTCGAGCTTCAGGTGGGCGCGCACGTCCTGGCCCACGGGCGCGTCGTCGGCCAGGATGAGCAGGCCGCCGTGGTCGTCCGACAGTTTGAGCTCGCGCGCCGAGCAGAGCATGCCCTGGCTTTCCACGCCGCGCAGCTTGCCGAGTTTGATCTCGAAGCGTTCGCCGTCGGCTTGCGGCGGCAACGAGGCGCCGACCACCGCACAAGGCACCTTGATTCCCGGGCGCACATTGGGCGCGCCGCACACGATGTTCAAGCGCGTGCCCGTTCCTGCATCGACCTGGCATACGCTCAGGCGGTCGGCGTTCGGGTGGCGCGCGACTTCGAGCACCTTCGCGACGACGACACCGGTGAAAGGCGGCGCGGCCGGGCGCGACTCTTCCACTTCCATGCCCGACATCGTGAGCAGCTCGGCCAGCTTGGCGCTGCTGAGGTCGGGGTTGCAGAACTCGCGCAACCAGGATTCGGGGAATTGCATGGGGGTCTGTGGCGCGTCAGCCAAATTGCGACAGGAAGCGCAAGTCGCCTTCGAAGAACAGGCGCAAGTCGCTGATGCCGTAGCGCAGCATCGCCAGGCGGTCGATGCCGGAGCCGAACGCGAAGCCGATGTAGCGCTCGGGGTCCAGCCCCATGTTGCGGATGACTTGCGGGTGCACCTGGCCGGAGCCCGACACTTCGAGCCACTTGCCCATCAACGGCCCGGACTCGAACATCACGTCGATCTCGGCGCTGGGCTCGGTGAACGGAAAGTAGCTCGGCCGAAAGCGCAGCTGCAGCTCGGTCGTCTCGAAGAACGCCTGGATGAACTCGAGGTACAGCGCCTTCAAGTCGCGAAAACTCACGTCCTCGCCGACCCACAGGCCTTCGACCTGATGAAACATCGGCGAATGCGTCGCGTCGCTGTCCACCCGGTAGGTGCGGCCCGGTGCGATGACGCGAATGTCGGGCATGTGCGTGGCGCCGGCGTACTTGGCCGCATGGGCGCGCGCGTAGCGAATCTGCATCGGCGAGGTGTGCGGCCGCAGGTTGAGCCAACGACCCTCGCTGTCTTTCATGTCGACGTAGAACGTATCCTGCATCGAGCGCGCCGGGTGATTCTCCGGGTTGTTGAGCGCGGTGAAGCTGTACCAGTCGGTCTCGATTTCGGGGCCGTCGGCGACGTCGAAGCCCATCGATCCGAAGATCGACTCGATGCGCTCGAGCGCACGCGAGATCGGGTGCACACCGCCGCCGCCGCGTTTGCGTCCGGGAAGCGTGACGTCCAGCGCCTCGGCACGCAACTGAACGTCGAGCTGGGCGTTCGCCAGCTCTTGTCGGCGCTCGGCCAAGGCGGCCTCGATGCTTTCCTTGGCGCTGTTGATCTGCGCGCCGCGCGCCTTCTTCTGCTCTGGGCTCAAGGCGCCCAACGCCTTGAGTTGCTGCGTCACGAGCCCGGCCTTGCCGAGGAACCTGGCCTTGGTGTCCTCGAGATCGGCGCTCGCGTTCGCCTGCGCGAACGCGTCTCGCGCTTGCCTTACCAGAGGTTCAAGGTCGTCGTCCATCGTCGGAGGGGGGTCGGAAAAAAGGCCGAACGCAATGCCGGCCTGGTCATTCGAGCCGGCCCGGGCGTTGCTGCCCGGGCGGCCGCGGGGCCATCAGACCAGATGCGGTCTGACCTTCTCGACGATGCTGCCAAAAGCAGCCGGGTCGCGCACCGCGAGGTCGGCGAGCACCTTGCGATCGATCTCGATCGATGCCTTCTTCAAGCCGGCCATCAGCTTGCTGTAGGTCACGCCCAGGCCGCGGCTGGCGGCGTTGATGCGGGCGATCCACAGATTGCGGAACACGCGCTTCTTGGTGCGGCGGTCGCGGTAGGCGTATTGCCCAGCGCGCATGACCGCTTCTTTGGCGATGCGAAAGACATTCTTGCGGCGGCCGCGATAGCCTTTGGCAAGGGCGAGAACTTTCTTGTGGCGGGCGCGGGCCGTGACACCACGTTTGACGCGAGGCATTGTTTATCTCCTGGTTGTCAGTGGGTCATGGGTCAAAGGCCGGCGAACGGCAGCATTTGCGCCATGTGGCCCATGTTCGTGGGGTGCACGTTCACGGCGCCGCGCAAGTGGCGCTTGTTCTTCGTTGTCTTCTTGGTGAGGATGTGGCGCTTGAACGCCTGACCGCGCTTGACGGTGCCTCCCGGGCGAACGCGAAACCGCTTGGCCGCGCTCTTCTTGGTCTTCATCTTGGGCATGAAAGCCTCCTTCTAGCTTGCTCCAGCAGGCGCCGGCAAAGTGTTTGCCGTCTTGTAGGCCTGAAGTCGCTTCTTGTCGAAGCCGCAGCGACCAAACCACGGCTTCGGAACTCTGTCTTACTGTTTTCTCTTCGGCGCCAGCACCATGATCATCTGCCGCCCTTCCAGCTTGGGCATGTGTTCCACCACCGACACATCGGCCAACTCGTCGCGAATCCGCTCCAGCAACCTCATGCCGATGTCCTGGTGCGCGATTTCGCGGCCTCGGTAGCGCAACGTCACTTTGCCTTTGTCGCCGTCTTCTTCGATGAAGCGGCGCAGGTTCCGCATCTTGATCAGATAGTCGCCCTCGTCGGTACCGGGGCGAAACTTGACTTCCTTGACCTCGACGATTTTCTGCTTGGACTTCGCTTCCGCCGCCTTCTTCTGTTCCTGGTATTTGAACTTGCCGTAGTCCATCAGGCGGCACACCGGGGGGTCGGCTTGGGCGACGATCTCCACCAGATCGACGTCTTTTTCACCTGCCAGGCGCAGCGCCTCGGTGATGCTCACGATTCCCAGTGGTTCGTTCTCAGGCCCGTTGAGGCGGACTTCCGGTGCCATGATCTCCCGGTTCAGGCGGTGCTTGCGCTCCGCGTTCGGAGTACGGCGGTCGGCATAGGATGTAGCGATGTTCAAACCCTTTCAGCGGGCTCCCAAGGCAAGAGGCGCCCATACAAGACAAAACGCGCCTGCGGCTGTCAGACCTTGTGGAGAACGTCGTCGCCGAGCTTCGCTGTGAACTCGGCCAACGGCAGGACCCCTAGGTCTTTGTTGCCACGGGCGCGCACCGCAACGGTTCCATCTGCCTTCTCCTTGTCGCCCACGACGAGGATGTACGGAACCTTCTGCAATGAATGCTGCCGGATTTTATAGGTAATTTTCTCGTTTCGTAAGTCTGCCTCGGCCCTAAGTCCTTGTTTTTGCAGTGCGTTGACGACGCTCAAGGCGTAGTCGGCCTGGGATTCCGTGATCGTCAGGACACTGGCCTGCACCGGTGCCAGCCAGGCCGGCAAGGCGCCTGCGTGCTGCTCCAGAAGGATGCCGATGAAGCGCTCGAAGCTGCCGATGATGGCCCGGTGCAGCATCACAGGGTTTGCCCTGCCGCTCGTTTCCGTCACGTATTCGCCGCCCAGGCGCTCGGCGGTATTGAAGTCGACCTGCATCGTGCCGCACTGCCATTGGCGGCCGATCGCGTCTTTCAGCGTGTACTCGATCTTCGGTCCGTAAAAGGCGCCGTCGCCGGGCGAAACGATGAAATCGCAGTTGGAGCGGCGCAGCGCCTCGAACAGCGCCTGCTCGGCCTTTTCCCACTGGGCGTCGGTACCGACGCGGCTGGCCGGCCGAGTGGCGACCTTGTAGATGATCTCCGTGAAGCCGAAATCGGCATAGACCTTTTGCAGCAGCGTCGTGTAGGCGACGCATTCGTCCAGGATGTGGTCCTCGGTGCAGAAGACGTGGCCGTCGTCCTGGGTGAAGCCGCGCACGCGCATGATGCCGTGCAGCGCGCCGCTCGGCTCATTGCGGTGGCACTGGCCGAACTCGCCGTAACGCAGCGGCAGGTCGCGGTAGCTGCGCATCTGCGACTTGAAGATCAGCACATGCCCCGGGCAGTTCATCGGTTTGAGCGCGTAGTCGCGCTTTTCCGACTCTGTGGTGAACATGTTGTCGCGGTAGTTGTCCCAGTGCCCCGTCTTCTCCCAGAGGCCCCGGTCCAGGATCTGCGGGCCCTTCACCTCCTGGTAGCCGTTGTCGCGGTAGACGGCGCGCATGTACTGCTCGACGTTTTGCCACACCGTCCAGCCCTTGGGGTGCCAGAACACGAGGCCGGGGGCGTGCTCGTCCACATGGAACAGGTCGAGCTCGCGCCCGAGTTTGCGGTGATCACGCTTCTCGGCTTCTTCGATCATCAACAGGTGCTTGGCCAGGTCGTCCTTCGTCGCCCACGCCGTGCCGTAGATGCGCTGCAGCATCTCGTTGCGGTGGTCGCCACGCCAATAGGCGCCCGCCACTTTCATCAGCTTGAAGTGCTTCAGGCGCCCGGTGCTCGGCACATGCGGCCCGCGGCACAGGTCTTCGAACTTGCCTTCGCGGTAGAGCGACACCTCTTCGCCGGCCGGGATGGAGCCGATGATCTCGGCCTTGTAGTGCTCGCCCAGACTCTTAAAGTAGGCCACGGCGTCGTCGCGCGGCAACACGCGCCGCGCCACCTTTTCGTCCTTGCGCGCCAGTTCGGTCATCTTGGCCTCGATGGCCACCAAGTCCTCCGGCGTGAACGGGCGCTTGTACGAGAAGTCGTAGAAGAAACCGTTCTCGATCACCGGGCCGATCGTCACCTGCGCGTCGGGGAACAGCTCCTTGACGGCGTAGGCGAGCAGGTGCGCCGTCGAATGGCGGATCACCTCCAGCCCATCGGTGTCTTTGTCGGTGACGATCGCCAAGGCCGTGTCGGCTTCGATGCGATGGCTCAAGTCGACGATCCGCGCGCCCTCGCCCGAACCGACGCGACCGGCCAGCGCCGCCTTGGCCAATCCGGGGCCGATGGCCGCAGCCACATCGGCCACCGTGGGCGGCTGCGGGAACTCCCGACGCGAACCGTCGGGCAATGAAACATTGATCATGGTGACTCCAAAAGCAAAAAGGCGCGGGTGGTGCCGCGCCTTGCTCGTGAACCAGGAAGAGAGCCGATTGCAGTCAGGTCGATGCGCGCGCGAACACTCGAACCTTCGCCGTGAAGGTTGAAGTTCGCGGTGTCATAACCGTCATGCCTTTCTCGCTCTTGTTGGGAATGTGGCGGCAATTGTAGGTCAGGCGCTTCTCGATCTCGATCGTCCACGTTGCTCGTCCACGACGCGGCTCCATGCCACGGAGCGCGCGGCGGGTACGCCGAGGTGGCGCTTGAAGTCGCTGCGCCCGCCGTCGTTCTGCGGCCCGATCCCGCTGCGCGCCCCGGCGTTTCAGGCGGGCCGTGCCTCGATCACGCTCAGCGTGCTGGCGGTGGCTTGGATGCCCACCAGCTGCAGACCGGCCTCGCGCAACAGCGCTTCGAACTCAGCAGCACTGCGTTCTCGGCCGCTGGCGAAGATCATCATCAGCATGTCCATCACCTTGCCGGGATGCGCCGCGTTGCCCGGCGGCAGCACGGCCTCGGCGACGAAGAGCCGGGACCGGCCGTGCATCGCTTCGCAGCAGCGGCTCAGGATGCGCACGCAGTCCTCGTCGCTCCAGTCGTGCAGAATTCGCTTCAGGACATAAGCATCGGCGCCTTTGGGCACGGCCGCGAAGAAGTCGCCGGCGAGTGCGGTCCAGCGGCCGGCCAATTCGGGCTCGGACAATGCCGTTGCGTCCGCGACCACCTGCGCCTGGTCGAACAACGTGCCTTGAAGCGAGGGGCAGCGCTGCAGCAGCTGCGCCAGCAGGCCACCGCGGCCGCCCCCCAAAGCGGCCAGCGCGCGCAGCAGGCGCCGCAGCGAGAGGCGGTGTGCGCCGATGCGCGTGGCCAGCTCGGCCAGCGGGCGCGGCCCGTCGGCGAGGTGGTCAGCAATGCCCAGTTCGGTCGCGACATGCAGGCTGCGCGACATCAGGTAGCCCAGTGCCATGTTCAGGACAGTCTCCACGGGCGGCGTGGCAGGGACATTGGAAGTCATCGGTGCGTTCTCCAGGTTGACACGACGGGGGTATCGGATGGAGCGCCCGATCAGGCGCCCCATCAACTATTGCCAAGCCAGCAACGACACGTCCGCGGTTCGCTCGACGAACCAAAGCACGCCCACGAGCATCGCCGCGACCGAGCCGCCGCCGATCGCCCAGGCGGGGTAACGCGCCTGGTGCCGCAAGCCGTACAGCGCGGCGGCCACCGCCGACACGACTGCAAGCTGGCCGAACTCCAGGCCGAGATTGAATTGCAGCAGCGTCCAGGCGAATTGGCCGGTTTCCAGGTTCAGTTCGCCCAATACGCCGGCGAAGCCGAAGCCATGGACCAGGCCGAATGCAAACGTCACCAGCACGCGCCTGCCGCGGAACAGCGGGTAAAGGTTGTCGAGTGCCGCCAGCACGATCGTTGCTGCGATGGCAGGCTCGAGGATCGATGGCGAAATTGCCACCCACTTCAGCGCGGCGAGCGCGAGCGTGATCGAGTGCGCCACCGTGAACGCGGTGACGATGCCCACGACCGGCAGCACGGCCTGCGCCATGCGCTCGACCGGCCGCCAGCCCTGCCCCGCGCGGCGCATCACCGACGGCAGCAACAGGCAGATCAGAAACAGCACATGGTCGTAGCCGGTGACGATGTGGTGAATGCCCTCTGCGAAGAACGAAGTCCCAGCAGGCGCCGCAGCGGGAACGGCTGCCGCTGGCGACGCATCGGTCGCGCTCGATCCGAGCTGCAGCGGCTGCGCCGGATCGAGCACGGCGAGTTGCGCGGGTGCCGCGCCCCACTGAACCTTGAGCAGGCCGCGATGCGTGGTGTCCATGTCGCGCAGCAGGGTGTAGCGCAGCGGCGGCGGCGCTGAGGGGCTGCACGCCGAGGGTCAGATGCAGCACGGCATAAGCGCCATCGCTGCGGCGCTCCAGGACCTGTCTCGCTGACGTTCAGCGCGCAGTCCACCACCTTCACATGCGTTCAGCACATAGCTCTGGATCGCCGGCCAGGCGGCGTTGACTTCAGCCCAGGTCAGTTGCGCATCACCATCGCCGTCCAGGTCGAGCGGCACGTCCAGGTCGCGCAGCGCGACGTCGACGCGCAGGCTCTTGCCTGCTGTTGCGCTTCATCTGCAAGTAGGCGTCACTGGCTTTGTGCGCGGCCGCGGGCAACGACAAAGCCAGGCCCATCGCCATGGCGGCGCAGCGCGCCAGCCTCGGCACGGGCTTCTGCCATTTGCAGGCGAGCAAGCAAGTGCCGGCGCCGCGCGACAGCTCGGCCCCGAGTGTCTGCCGCGGGCGCGACAAGGGCAAAGCGCCGGCGCCAGCGTGAGGCGTTCTACTCGGCAAGAATTCGGTCAATGCGGCGATCATGAATTCCAGTCTCCTTGCGCAACAGGTCCACTTCGAGCCGCGCTTCGCGGCTGCCGAGCGCGTGCGCGGCTTGGGCGTAGATCAGCATGTCGGCGGGCTCGCGCTGCGCCCGAACGTTGTCCCGGGCGAGATCCAGCGCACGCCGCGGCTGTACGTCGACCCAGAGCGCGAACATGGCCTGCTCGCGTTCATGGCGGCCGCGCGTTTGCGGTCGCAGATTCGCCTGTTCGAAGCGCTCGCGCAGTTCGCTCGCGTCGCTCCGCCCGGCCGCGGTGTTGTTGCGAATTCCGGCGATCGCCAAGCGCAACAAGACCGCGTCGCTGCGAGTCTGGTGTTGCAGCAGCGCCAAGGCTTCAGCGGCGCGGCCCTGCTGCAACAAATGGTCGGCGAACGCCAGCGTGGTGTAGCCGTCCGGCGCCACCTGCAATGCCATGCGATACGCCGCATCGGCAGCTGCGGCGTTGCCGGCGCGCGCCTCGAGCTCGGCCAGCGAGGTGAACAGCCAGTTGCGCGTCGGCGCCGCGACACCGGGAGTCGCGAGCAGCGTTTTGAAGGCGCCGCGCGCGGCGTCGAACTCGCCGCGCAGGCCCGAGTTTTCGGCCGTGCACGCGCGCGCGTGGAACGGCGCACCCGCGGCACCCAGGCCGGCGCAGGCCTGTTGCGAAGCGTCGAGTCGCGCCTGCACCCGGCGCACCGTGGCCAGGATCGCCCAGGCTTGCGCGGCACCCGGGCTGCGTTGCACCAAACATTCGAGGTTGGCCGCCGCGGCATCGAACTCGTGCACGAATTGCTGCAGCGTCGCTAGCATGAGCAGCACATCGTCCGGCGCGCTTGCGGCATCAGGCCAGGCTTGCAGTGCGGCGAACGCCTGGCCGGCGAAGCGCGGGTCGCCGAATTCGCGCGAGCGTTCCAGATAGCGCTTCGCCAGAGCGACGGCAAGCGTGGCGTCGCCGGGTTGCTGGCTCCATTGTTGGCGCAGGCGCCGGTCATCGCGCCGGCTGCCGTTGGCGCCGGGCAGCACCTCGATGACTTGGGCGTCGTGGCCGGGGCTGATGACGCCGGCCTGAGCGGCACCCGCAAGCAGCGCCATGCCCGCCGCGAGCGCCGCCAGAGTCGCCACACCCGCCAGCGTCGCGACGACCGCGCAAACCGTCAGAGTGATGGCCGTCAGTACCGCGGACACGGCGGACACGGCGGACACGGCGGATATCTGCAATGGTTTTTTCATGATCGTGTCGTTGCTCGGTGCGCGGCCCGGCGTATCACTTGCCGGGCCGCTTCGAGCCTCAGTTCAAAGCCTGAGGCTCGGTGTCGTCGGGCGCTGCGGGTTGAAAGTCGCGATATCGACGGGCTCGCTGTCCTCGGCGTCGGTGACGGTCAACGTCGTCAGGTAGCCGACCATTCCCGCGGTCGACGCGCTGGCGCTCGCCGGCACCTCGAGGCTCGGCGGCGCTGGCGGCGCGTAGCCGCCGCCGCCCCCGCACGCCGCAAGCAAGGCCACCGCCGCCAGACCGGCCGGGAGAAAACGCGTGAGTGATGTCATGGCGTCTGTCCTCAGTTCGCGGCTGCGGGTACGCCGGTGGAGCCAGGCCCCGCGCCCGGCGTGGGCGTGAACAGGTACGGGAAGCCCGGCAGCAGCGGAATCACCGCCTGATCCACGCCGTCGTGCAGCTTGAACACGGTGCTGTTGGCCGCCAGCGGCACGGCCGAGGGCTTGCATGCAGCACCGAGCTGGAGCGAATTGGTGTCGCCGTTGGCGACGCACAGCCCGCCCATGGCGGCCACCAGCGTGATGTCGACAATGTCGTCTTTCGGGCGGCGGCCGTTCGGATAGCCGGCGTTGTCGGTTCCGCCTGCCAAGATGTCGCCTACCAGCCCCAAGCGGTTCTGCTGCGCTTCGGGTATGGCGGGAATGCTGGTGTTAAGGCGCAGCATCTCCGATGGCGTCACGCTGGCGGGCTGGTTCACGCCCTTGATGCCCGTCAGGAAGGTCGTCACCAGATCGGTGCGCGGCAAGTTGGTTGGCGCAAAGGCGCCCGCCGTTTGGCCGAATGCGATCTCGAGCAGGCGCGGGAAGGTCGGGTTCGTCACGTAGTCAGCGAACTGCGCATCGTCTTTCGGCTTCGAACTGTTGAAGCGGTCTTTCACCGGCAGGCCGATCACGACTTCGTTCACGAGCGGCATGCCCACACGCGACACCTGCGTCCACGCGCCTCCGGTGCGCAGCGACGTCGTCTGGTGCCCGGGAGCGGGAGTCGGGTCGAGCAAGCTGCCCTGGCGCAGGCTCGCCGTGGTCCAGGCGCCGATCACCGGGTCGGCGCCGACGGATCAGGCAGCTCTTGTGCACCTCCATCGCCAGCGTCGTCACATTGCTGTCGTCGATCACGTTGGCTCCGGCATTGATCAGCGCGGGATCGGTGATCACGCTGAGCGGCGCGTTGATCAGGTCGAACACCATGCCCAGACCGATCGCGAACGGATCCTTGCGCTGGCCGACGAACAGCTTGCCCGGCATCGCGCAGCCGGGAATGTTGACGTTGTAGATGTGCTGTGCCGCGTACGCCGGGTAGTTCGGGATCGTCTTCGTGCCGATGTTGTCGGACGGTTTGTCGAACGTCGCCGAGCCGCCCGCCGCATTCGTGATCGCCTGGCGCGAACCGGTGCGCCGGTCGCCGCGCCGCACGTCGACGCTGAAGGTCTCATTCACGTTCAGGTTAGCCGAGTTCGGCGCGGTGGCGGCGCCAGCCTGCGTCAACGGAATCGCCACGTCGACGCCGCCGATCGGCAGCGTGATGCTGTTCAGCTTGTTCCTGAAGCGGAACTGGAAGGTGATGTCTTCGCGAGCGTCGCCGTTGTTGTCGATGTGGATTTCATACAGGCCGTTCGGGTCCATCTTGAAGTAGTTCGGTCCGCCGTAGGGCGACTGCAAGGGCTGGTAGTTGGCGAGCAGCGTCACGTAGTCGCCGCGCCCGGTCTCGTAGCTGTTGAACATGTAGAAGTCGGTGCCATCGACCTTTGGCGCGGTCGTGATGAACGGCGCTTCGCGGTGGCTCGACGCTTGTGCCGGCTGGAGCCAAGCGCCGGCGATGCTTGCGCACAGCGCGGTGACGAGGGGCAGGGCTTGCCCCCGATGCTGCATGAGATGGGTGCGGGGTGACATGAGTCTGTTCCTTTCAGGGTTGACGGGGCGGCCCAGCGTGCGGAGCAAGCTTGGGGCACCGATTCGAGGATCGGATCGGTGTCTGTTGCCCGTTTACGCATGAGTCGCAAAAGCGGATGCAGCAAGCCAGAGAAGGCATTCGACAAACAAGGCCGGCACCGCCGCTGAATCCGAATTCGAAAGGCCCGCGTATTTCCGGTCATTGCCTCGGCGTTTCCCACCCGGGCGCAGGCCTTCCCGCGGCCGGGGGAAGACTGGTTTTGCTTGCCCATGCCGGCCCTATTTCGGAGAGAGTCATGAAGCTACCCAGACTGAAGTTCATTGCCGCGACGCTGCTCGCGGGCGCTTGCATCGGCGCGCAAGCGTCGAGCCACCGCGAGGCGCTCGCGGTGCTGAACGAACCCTGCGCCGACAACACCGACACCTACGCCTGGGTGTCGGAAACGACGCACGACAAGCTCTACCTGATCATGAACTTCAACCCGCTGCACGAGCCGGGCCAGGGCAACCAGGGCTTGCGCGCGTGCAACGGCTATCGCTACGAGTTCCACATCGGCAAGGGCGCCAGCCTCGCGACGCGCGTGGTCTACCGCGTCGAGTTCAAGAACACGTTGACACCCGAAGCCGCGCCGAGCGCCACCGATCCGCTGGGCGGCGGCAACGAGTTGCTGTGGCAACTGACGGGCGGCACCGAGACGATGAAGGTCACGCGCATCGTGCGCGGCGAGTCCGCGCCGGACAACGATGACGACGATCGGCAGGTCACCGTGCTCGGCTCGAACCTGCCGGTGCTGCCGAACAACCACGGCCCGCAGACCGACCGGCTGGTCTACGGCTTGGGCCGCTTCGCCGGGCTACGAATCCGGCGACCCGACGAGCCGCGAAGTGGGCCTGTACGACCAGACCTTCGTCGACACCTACATCCAGCCGCTGTCCAACGGCGGACGGATCATCGCCGGCCAGTTCGACGACCCGTATCAGCTCGACGAGAAGGGCATCTTCGACCTGGTCAATCTGGCCCGGACCGACCTGGGCGGCATTCCCGGCGCACGCCGCGCGTCCGGCCAAAGACGTGTTCACCGGCTTCAACATCTTCTCGATCGCGCTCGAAGTGCCGATCGCGCGACATCTTCCCGGACGGCATTCCGCACAACGGCATGCTGAAGCCCGACTCGACCGACAGCCTGCTGCGCGTGCAGGTCGAAGATCAACCGCCAAGCGACGCAGACGGTCGATGCGAGCAACATCATCACCGGTCTCGGGGCTCGGGCAAGTACGTGCAGGTCGGCCGCAACGCGCTGCCGCTGTTCAACGCCGGTCTGGTGGGCACGCAGCGCCAGACGCTGTACCTGCGCAGCAGCCCGATGCACGACGTCACCAACTTCGGCGCCGACATCCTGTTCCCGGTGCTGGTGCGCGACGCCGAGGCGCTCGGCATCTACGCGGCCCTGGGCGTGCCCGCCGCCACCGTGGCAACGCTCAAGGGCCCGCGCGCTGGACATCATCAACGCCATCAACCTGGACCGGCCGATTCCGGTCGCCGACGGCTTCACCGGCGACGTGATCACGCTCGACGCCGCCATCGACTCGAGCTTCCCGAACGGCCGGCGCCTGGGCGGCGGCACGGCGCCGAACCGCAATCAGGTCAACGTCAACAGCGTGTTGCATCAGCCTGATCGCGGCGGGCAACCCGGCGCCGGGCTGGCCAAGGGGATCGAGGTCAATGACAAGAACTATCTCAACCCGACTTCCCGTTCCTGGCTCCGGCACACCAAGGTCTGCTGCAAGGGCATGGTGGCATCAACGTTCCGACGGTGCCGGACATTCCCGATCCCACCATGGCGCAGTGAGTGCGAGGGCTAGCCCTGACAAGGGTTTGGCTTCGCCGGCGTACACGTGCCGCGGGGGGGAGCGCAACTGTCGCCCGGCTGTTGCGAAGACTTTGCTCGCCCCCTCGGGGGGGCGGGCGCGGTGCTCCGCGACCGGGGGTCGACATACAAGAGCTACGATGCACAGGGTTTTGCATCCAAGCGGCCGCGGCGTGCGTAGAGCTGTCGTCCGAGACTTTTCGTCGAACCGCTGACCGCATCGGAGACACCCACCCATGCATGACGCTGCGCAGTCCGATTTCGAGCCCCCCGTCGAGCAAATCGATGAGTTGTTCGCTCAAGAGGAGGGGGAACCCGCGGTGCCGGAGCCGCCCAGGCGCTTGCGCCTGGTGGCGGTGGCCGACCCGGGCGAGGAAGAGCGCCTGGCTCGGCTGGTCGCTCGCATCGGCGCTGCCGATGAAGCCGCGCTGGCCGAGCTTTACGACGCGACCTTCAGGCGCATCTTCAGCATGGTGCAAACGATCACGCGCAACCACCAATGCGCCGAGGAAGTGGCTGAAGACGTGTACTGGCAGGTCTGGCGCCAGGCGCTGCGATTCGACCCCCGGCGCGGCACCGTGATGGCCTGGCTGTTCACGCTGGCGCGCAGCCGAGCGCTTGACCACCTGCGCCGCGCCGACATCGCACAGCCGCACGCCGATCCCGACACACTGCGTGGCGAGGTCGCCGCGCCGCGCGCTGACCCGGCGCAGTGGCTGTCGGCGTTGCAGGCCGAAAGCGCGCTCAACGCGGCGCTGCTGGGGCTGGAGCCACTGCCGCGGCAGTTGCTGTCATTGGCTTTTTACCGCGGACTCACGCACGACGAAATCGCGGCCGACACGGCGTTGCCGCTGGGCACCGTCAAGTCGCACATCCGCCGCGCGCTGGCCGCGCTGCGCTCCCAACTCGCCTCGAGGGGCGTCCAACCAGGCGCCGTTGAATCATGAACGAGATGCAAGACCACACGATTGAATCCAGCGGCCCCGATGGCGCTGGCTCCGAGCTGCGCGAACGCTTGATGCAGCGCGTGCAGCGCAGTCACGCGCACGAAGGCCAGTTCCAAACGGTTCGGCGTGATGCCGGGCCATGGCAAATGCTGGACGGCGCCGCGCGCTGCAAGCCGCTGGCCACCACGGCGGTCGCGCAGTCCTTGCTCGTTGAGCTCCCGCAGGGCGCGGCGCTGGCCGTGCGGCCCGGCGCGACACAGCAAGAAGCGGTGCTGCTGAGCGGCAAGCTGTCGGTTGGCGGTGAAGCCATGAACTGCGGCGACGCCGCCTGTTCACCGCACGACACCGCGCACACGCTGCACGCCGGCCCGGGCGGTGCGCGCTTTTATCTGCGGCTGAGCGCACCGCTCGGAGCCGCCGTGAGCCTGCGGCGCTTTTCGGCGCTGCGCGATGACGCCACCTGGCAAGACTTCGGCCCGGGGGTGCGCATCAAGGAACTGTGGGACGGCGGCGAGCGGCGCTCGGTGCTGGTTCGGATGCGTGCCGGTGCGAGCGTCAACTCGCACAGCCATGGCCTGGAAGAAGAATGCATGATGCTGGCCGGCGAGGCTTTCGTCGGCGACACGCTGCTGCGCAGCGCCGACTACCAGCTCGCGCCGCAAGGCAGCCGCCATGGCGCGCTGCAGACCGACGTGGGCGCTTTGTTCTACGTGCACGGGTCGCTGGACCCCGCGGCTTACGCATAAGTCCGGGCGAGGCCTCAGCGCAGCGGCATCACGCCGCTCGCGTCACCGCGCTCGAGCCAATGCGCGAACTCGTCGCGCAAGCGCTCGCCTTCTACCACCGCGCGCTGCCACGCCGCGGTGCGCGCCGCCGGCTCATCGAGGTAGCGCTTGAAGTCGGTGCGGTCGGGCAGCTTGGCGTTCGGCAGCGCGCGCACGAACTCGGGCGTGGGCGACAGCAGGATCACATTGTCGAGATCGGGCGTCGCACGATGCCGGCGCGCGAAGGGTTTGTCGAGCCAGCCGGGAACCACCGTGTCCTGGAAGTGCGGGTAGAGCACGAGCGCGGGCGTGTCGGCGGCTGCGCCGCCGTCGCGCAGCGTCGCGTAGTCCAGGTGCAGGTGGTAGTCGGTGAGGCCGCCGTCCCAATACGCGCCGCGCGGGGCGCCGGGGATGTCGTGCACGGCTTTCAGCGCGAACGGAATCGAGCAGCTCGCGAGCATGCTCGGCTGGAGGTTGTGCGCGGTCAGTGCGATGCGCCGGGTGGGGTAGGAACGCAACGCCAGCGGCAGTTCATCACGCGGATCGGAAAACACCACCCGCTCCAGCCACCCGCCCATCGCCTTGCGGTGCAGCGCGTTGCTGAGGAACGCGCCCAGGTACCCGAGCGGCGTGCGCAGCCGCGTTTCGCGGCGCATGAAATGCCGGCCGCGGCTCGTGAAGATGTGCAGCCGATAGCGCGGATGCGCCAGCACTTGCGCTTCGCGGCCACCGAAGCTGTGCTCGATCTGCCGGCCGAACAAGGCACTCACGACCGCCGGCGGCGCGAACTTGCCCGGCGGGTGCGGGTAGTCCTGAGTCGCATAGTCGTGCGCCAGTTCGGCAAATCCGGCGTCCGCGTCGGGCAGGCACGCCGTGGCCATGCGCCAGGCGCCGATCGACGCGCCTACCAGATGCACCTTGTGAGCGCTGGTCGTGAGCCAGTGGCCAAAGATGAACCGGTCCAGCGCGTTCAAGATCAGGCCCTTCGGGCCACCCGCCGCCGCGGGAATCATCTGCACGTCTCGCGGGCGCAGGCCGTGCTTGCGCAGATGCGCGAGCGCACGTGGGCCGGCGTGAATGGCCAGCGACCTCACGGCTCAGCGTTGGCGCTGCAGCTTGGCAAACGCCGCGGCCATCGCCGACGCCTGCTGCGGCGCATCTTGCTTGCGCGGGCCGGTGCGTTCCCCTCGCTGCGGCGCCCGAAACGAATTGCCTTCGCGTGCCCCATCTGCGGCGGCCTGACCGTCGAGTTTCATCGTCAGCGAAATGCGTTTGCGCGCCGCGTCGACTTCCAGCACTTTCACCTTCACGATATCTCCGGCCTTGACGATCTCGCGCGCGTCGGTGACAAACTTGTGAGCGAGCTGGCTCACGTGCACCAGGCCGTCCTGGTGCACGCCGATGTCGACGAAGGCGCCGAACTGCGCGACGTTGCTGACCGTGCCCTCGAGCAGCATGCCCGGCTTCACGTCGGCGAGGTCTTGCACGCCGTCGTTGAAGCGCGCCACCTTGAAGTCGGGGCGCGGGTCGCGGCCCGGTCTTTCCAGTTCGGCCAGGACGTCCTTGACCGTGATCGCGCCGTACGTGGCGTCGACAAAGTCCTCGGGCTTCAGCGCGCGGATCGGATCGCCGCGGCCCATCACCTCGGCCGCGGGTTTGCCTATGGCGGCGAGCAGGCGCTGCACCAGCGGATAGGTCTCGGGATGCACGCCGCAACTGTCGAGCGGGTTGTCGCCGCCGCGAATCCGCAGGAAGCCCGCGCATTGCTCGAAGGTCTTCGCGCCGAGACCGCTCACGTCGCGCAGTTGCTTGCGGTCGCGGAACGCGCCGTTCGTGTCGCGCCAGCGCACGATGCTCGCGGCGACGCTGGCCGACAAGCCCGAGACCCGCGCCAGCAGCGGCGGTGACGCCGTGTTCAGGTCGACGCCCACCGCATTCACGCAGTCTTCCACCACCGCCGTCAGGTTGCTCGCCATCACGGCCTGGTTCACGTCGTGCTGGTACTGGCCCACGCCGATGCTCTTCGGGTCGATCTTCACCAGCTCGGCCAGCGGGTCTTGCACGCGCCGCGCGATGCTCACCGCGCCGCGCAGCGTCACGTCGAGCTCGGGCAATTCGGCGCTGGCGAGTTCGCTCGCCGAATACACCGACGCACCCGCTTCGCTGACGACGAGTTTTTGCAGCTTCGCGTCGGGCGCAAGCTTGGCGATCCGCTCGATCAACTCTGCCGCCAGCTTGTCGGTCTCGCGGCTCGCGGTGCCGTTGCCGATGGCGATCAGGTTCACGCCGTGGTCCATGCACAAACGCGTCAGGCTGTGCAGCGCGCCCTCCCAGTCGCGCCGCGGCTCGTGCGGGTAGATCGTCTCGGTGGCGAGCACCTTGCCGGTCGCGCTCACCACCGCGGCCTTGCAGCCGCTGCGGATGCCCGGATCCAGCCCCATCACGATGCGCGGCCCGGCGGGCGCGGCGAGCAGCAGGTCGCGCAGGTTGTGCGCGAACACCCTGATCGCGACGCGCTCGGCTTCTTCGCGCAGCCGGGCGAACAGGTCGCGCTCCAAGCTCAGGCTGAGCTTGACTTTCCAGGTCCAGGCGACGCACTTGCGGATCAAGTCATCGCCGGCTCGTTTCTGATGACCCCAGCCCAGGTGCGCGGCGATGCGGCCTTCGGCGAGCGAGATCGCCGGCGCGGCACCTGCGCCGCCCGGCGCAGGTGCCAGCCCCAGGCCGCCGGCTTCGTCGAGCACGAGTTTGGCCTCTAACAACTCCAGGGTTCGGCCACGGAACACCGCGAGAGCGCGGTGCGACGGCACTTTGCGGATCGGCTCGGCGTAGTCGAAGTAGTCGCGAAACTTCGCCACGTCGGCGTGGTTCGGATCCTTGCCCGCGACCAGCTTGCTCTGCAGCGACGCCTCGCCCCACAGCCACTCGCGCAGCTTGCCGACGAGGGCCGCGTCTTCGGCCCAGCGCTCGGCAAGGATGTCGCGCACACCATCGAGCACGGCGGTGGCGTCGGCAAAACCGGCTTCAGCATTGACGTAGCGCACCGCCTCTTGCATGGGCACGAGGGTGGGTTGCGCGAACAAGGCGTCGGCCAGCGGCTCGATGCCCGCTTCGCGAGCGATCATTGCTTTCGTGCGGCGCTTCGGCTTGAACGGCAGGTACAGGTCTTCGAGGTCTTGCTTGGTCGCCACAGCTTCAACCGCGGCGCGCAAGCTCGGCGTCAGCTTGCCCTGTTCGTCGATGCTCTGCAGCACCACGGCGCGGCGCTGCTCGAGTTCGCGCAGGTAGCCCAGGCGTGCCTCGAGCTCGCGCAGTTGGGCGTCGTCCAGGCCTTGTGTCGCATCTTTGCGGTAGCGCGCGATGAAGGGAACCGTGGCACCGCCGTCGAGCAGTTCCACCGCGGCGGCCACCTGCGCCGGCCGGGCACCCAGCTCGTCGGCGATTTGCAGAAAAATCTTGTCCAAAGCGAAGCGCCGGTGCGGGGGCGAAATGACGAAGCGGCGCAGTGTGCCACAGCGCCCATTTCTGCCGAGACCCGGGTCAGCCTCGGCCGCCCTCGCGGCCGGCGCCTTCGCGCCGTTGTTCAGTTCGGGTCAGGCTTTCGCCATCTTGCCGCCCAGCGTTTCCGACAGCCAGCCGAAGATCGTGCCGAGAATGATCGAGCCGATCGTCGGCACGATGGCATTCAGCGGCGTCATGTCCTTGCCTAGCAAGATCAGGCCCGCAACGCTGGCAAATCCGTAGACGCACGACGGAATCGTCGACAAGATCGGCAGGTGCGCCGCCAGCACGATCGCAGCCGCGCCAATGCCCACCGCCACCGGCGCCGCCAAAGCGCCCAGGCCCCCCAACTGCCCGGCGAGCATCACCGACAGCATGCCCACGACCGCGCCGAAACTCATGCAGATGACGGTCTTCTTCGCGCCGTCGACCTTGCCCCCGCAGTGATAGAAACTCGCCCAGGCAATGAATGCCTGCCAGATCTGGAAGTTCATCGCCGCCAGCGGGCCGAGGAACACCCATGTCGCGACGACGGCCAACAGGCCGATCGACACGGTCAGTGCCAATAGCATCGTCATCTGAGGTCTCCTTTTCGGTTGTTGAGCGGGCAAACGCCCGCGGCACAAACCGCCCGGGTGGACGAGTTTGTGTCAAACGTAACTGCAAGTCCCGTTCCCCGACGCTCTGTACTGGTGCCACCTGCCCGATTACGGCGCATCCATCGTGCAACCAATGACACGACCCCCAGGATTGCACCTAAGGGACAACCCCCGCGCAGAGTGTCAGGGCCAAGAGGGCTGCAAGTGCGCCTGCCGCGGGACACAGTGAGTCAATCTTCGATGCGGCACCGCGGCACGTGCGCCGAGCTATCGCGGGCGGGGCGAGCGGAAGTTCAGCCTCACCGGGTGGAGGTAGCATTCAGCAATGAGCCAGCCCACCCCGCCGCACGACGCCCACGGCCACGAGCACGACCACAGCGAGCTCGGCGAGATGGAGCTGCGCGTGCGTGCGTTGGAAACGGTGCTCGCTGAGAAGGGCTATGTCGACCCGGCCGCGCTCGACGCGCTGATCGACACCTATCAGACGCGCATCGGCCCGCGCAATGGTGCGAAGGTCGTCGCGCGCGCCTGGGCCGACCCATGCCTTTCACGACTGGTTGATGCGCGACGCGAGTGCGGCGATCGCATCGATGGGCTACACCGGCCGCCAGGGCGAGCACATGGTCGCGGTGCAGAACACGCCGCAGCTTCACCACATGGTCGTGTGCACGCTGTGCAGTTGCTACCCGTGGCCCGTGCTCGGCCTGCCGCCGACCTGGTACAAGAGCGCGCCGTACCGCTCGCGCGCGGTACGCGAGCCGCGCGCAGTGCTGGCCGACTTCGGTGTGGTGCTGCCAGAGTCCACTGAGATTCGGGTTTGGGACTCGACCGCCGAGGTGCGTTACCTCGTGATTCCGCAGCGACCCGCAAACACCGAGAGCCTGAGCGAGATTGAACTTGCCGAACTCGTGACGCGCGATTCGATGATCGGCACCGGCTTGGCCCGCGCGCCGCACCCGAAATGAGCTACACCAGCCACGCCGACCTCGGCGGCCAGCGCGGCCATGGCCCCGTGCGCCCGGAGCCCGTTGGCGAGCTGTGGCACGCGCCCTGGGAGCCACGCGCGATGGCGCTCACCGTCGCGCTGGGCGCGACCGGCGCGTGGAACATCGACATGAGCCGCAGCGCACGCGAAACCTTGCCCAACTATGCGTCGCTCAGCTACTACGAAATCTGGTTCGCGGCGCTGCAAAAGTTGCTGATCCAGCGCCGCCTGGTTCGCCGCGCCGAGCTGCTGAAAGAGAAGAGCCTCGACGCCGCGCTGCCGTTGCCGCGCCCGCTGCGCGCCGCCGACGTTCAAGCAACCCTGGCGCGCGGCTCGCCGACGCGTCGCGCCGAATCGCAAGCTGCCCGATTCGCATTGGGAGACCGCGTCAGAACGCTGCGCGGCCCCATCCACCACCACACGCGGCTGCCGGCGTATGTGCGCGGCAGGGTGGGCACGATCGCGCGCCTGCACGGCGCCCATGTCTTCGCCGACACGCATGCGCATGGCCTGGGCGAGCAACCGCAGTGGCTCTACACCGTGGTGTTCGACGCCGCGCAGCTGTGGGCCGAGTGCAAAGGTGCCTCGCACCAGGTATCGGTCGACGCCTGGGAGACCTACCTCGAACCCGTCGCGGGTGACGTATGAACGTCAGCCCGCCGCCGCAACCACTGCCGCCCGACCTGCCGCGCGCCGCCGACGACCCGAAAGCTCCCGTGTTCAAGGAGCCGTGGGAAGCGAAAGGCTTTGCGATCGTGCTCGCGCTGCATCAACGCGGCCTGTTCACGTGGAACGAATGGGCGCAAGCGCTGGCCGAACAGATCGCGCAGGCGCAACGGCGCGGCGACGCCGACCTGGGCGACACCTACTACCGGCATTGGGTCGCCGCGCTCGAATCGTTGGTCGAACGCAAGGGCGCCAGCACCACCGCTGAACTCGAGCGCTGCCGCTGCGCCTGGGATCACGCCGCGGACCGCACGCCGCATGGCGTGCCGATCGAGCTGAGCCCGGCCGACTTCGACGCTGACTCGCCCAGGTAGCGCAGCATGCCCCGGCCGGCGACGACGCCAGACGCGAAACACGCGCTCAGCAGGTAGCCTCCCGTCGGCGCCTCCCAGTCGAGCATTTCGCCGGCGCAAAACACACCCGGCCGAGTTCGCAGCATCAGCTCGTCGGTCATCGCTTCGAAGCGCACCCCACCCGCGCTGCTGATCGCCTCGGCGACCGGCCGCGCGGCAACCAGCGTCAACGGTAGCGATTGGATCGTCGCGGCGAGCGCCGCCGGGTCGCGGAAGACTTCGGCAGGCAGCAATTCGCGCAGCAGCGCGGCCTTCACGCCGTCCAGCTTCAAGCGGTTCCTCAGGTGCGTCGACAGCGACCGAGCTCCACGCTGCCGCGCCACCTCGGCACGCACGAAGGCGGCGTCGCGATCGGGCAGCAAGTCGAGTTCGAGCACGGCACGGCCGTGCGCTTCGATCAGCGTGCGCAGCCGTGACGACGCTGCGTAGATCAGGCTGCCTTCGACGCCGGTTTGCGTGACCACGAACTCGCCGCGCTGCTCAAAGCTCGACCCGTCGACACCGCGAACCGCGATCGCGACAGTCTTCAGCGGCGCGCCGGCGAAGCGGCTGCGGAAATACTCGCTCCAGCCGGCAGTGAGCGTGCCGCCTGCATCGATGCGCCCGACGTCGAAACCGCAGTTCGATGCGGCCAGCGGCGCCACCTGCACACCGAGCGGTGCGAGCCAGCGGGCCCAGGCGCCGTCGGAGCCGAGCTTCGGCCAACTCGCGCCGCCCAGCGCCAGCAGCACCGCCCGCGCCGGCATCTCGAGCCGGCCTAACGGTGTGTCCATGCACAGCAGCGGCAGGCCCTGCGCATCGCGTACGAGCCCCATACAACGGTGCCGCATGTGCAGCCGCACGCCCAGGCCGCGCAGCCGGTGCAGCCAGGCGCGCAACAGCGGCGCCGCCTTCATGTCGCGCGGGAAGACGCGGCCCGAACTGCCGACGAAGGTCTCGACACCCAGGCCCGCGGCCCACTCGCGCAGCGCGGCCGGCGGGAACGCTTGCAGCAAGGGTTCGATCGCGCCGCGCCGCTCGCCAAAGCGCGTGACCAGACGATCCATCGGCTCGCTGTGCGTCAGGTTCAGCCCACCCTTGCCCGCGAGCAAGAACTTACGTCCGACCGACGGCATCGTGTCGAACAAGTCGACCGGCACGCCGGCGCGCGCCAGCACCTCGGCGGCCATCAGGCCGGCGGGACCGCCGCCGACGATCGCGGCTTGCATCGGCGCGGTCATGCGGATGGAATCCTGCGGTGAAGACGGCGGCGCATCGAGCCAGTGTGACACGGCGCTGCGTAAGGTGAGGCCGCCGCAAGCGACCAAACCAAGCACATCGATGCTGGAGGCTCATCTGGCCCATTTCATTTTCGATCGCGGATCGTTCCTGTCGAGCACAGCCGCCACGGCCCGCACGACCTGCACTGCAGTCGCCATGACACTGCTCACGGCCACTGCGCTGGTCGGCACCTCTGCCGGCGCCGCGCCCAGCTGCCGCGCCCAGAGCCCGCCCACCGTCACCCCGCTGTTCGAGCTCTACACCTCGGAAGGCTGCAGTTCGTGCCCGCCGGCGGACCGCTGGCTATCGGCGCTGCGCGACGCGCCCGGCGTCGTGGCGCTCGCGTTTCACGTCGACTATTGGGACCGGCTGGGCTGGCAAGACCGCTTCGCCAGTCCAGCCTACACGCAGCGCCAGGCGCAGCAGCGCGCGAGCAACGGCGCGCGT
Source organism: uncultured beta proteobacterium (assembly GCA_963791595.1). GTDB lineage: Bacteria > Pseudomonadota > Gammaproteobacteria > Burkholderiales > Burkholderiaceae_C > JAEMQF01. The sequence continues at coordinate 33,657 of CAWBTF010000028.1, forward strand.
TTCAGCTACACGCCGCAGGTGGTGGTCGACGGGCTCGACCGGCCGCGCTGGTACGCGGCAAGCGCAGCGGCCGCGGCGGGCACCATGGCCAACCTTGGGTCGGCCCACGTGGACATTGAGCTGGTGCGCAATGGCAATGCCGTCTCGGCGCGCGTCAACGCCCGATTGGGTGCACCCGCAAGGCTGGCGGCTTACTGGGCGGTCACCGAGAACGGCCACCGCACGGTGGTGAAGGCGGGCGAGAACGACGGCGCGACGCTCGCGCACGACTTCGTGGTGCGGCGCTACGTTCCGGTCGCCGCCTGGAACGCCGCTGCAGACAAACCGGTGACACTTCTCTTCGACGCTGAACCGCCGCGGACGAGCGCGCAGCCGAGCTTCGTGAATCTGGTGGTGCTGGACGCGGCGACTCAGCGGCCCGTGCAGGCGCTCAAGCTCGGCTGTTGATTCAAGTCTGATCGGCCGCGGCTTGCGTCTCGGGCGGCGCGGCCGGCGGCCACACCACCTCGAACCATTCGAGCACGAGCGCAATCTGCTCATGCACCTCAAAGCCTTCGGCTTCGGCACGTTCGGCGAAGTCCTGCCGGTGCGCGGTGAGCCACCAGCGCAGCGTCAGGTCGCCCTCCCCCGCGTCGAACGCGAACTGGTCGTCGATTTCATTGAAGTGGCGCAGCTCGACATGCGTCGTGCGCACAATCGCGCGCGGCGTGCCCGAGCCGTCGAGCACGACCAGGTGATCGCCGATCTGCGGCAGCGGGTCGAGCTCTTTCTCGAAGTCGCGCTGCAGCGTCGCGTGCGCGCGCTTCACGCCACGCCGCACAAGATCGGCCAGTTCATCGGCGAGCACGCGCGTGTCGCCGAGCGCTGCGGCCGCGAAGCCAGGAACCTTGACGTTGCACGCGCGCTGGTATTCGAGCCAGAACGGCTCGATGTCGGCGGCACGGCCGGGGCTCGGCGCGGAACTCAAGGCGCGCCTACTCCATGGCCCGCAACGCGGCGCGCAGATCGGCACCCACTTCCGGCCGGGCGGCGAACGGATCGCTCGGATTGCGGCCCTGCACCACGTCTTCCAGGCGCGTCTGCACGGGGCCCAGCGCTTTGGGGTGGCTGTAGATGTAGAAGCGATCCTCGCGCAGCGCGTCGAACACGAACTGCGCGACCATCGCCGCGCTGACCTTGCCGCTGCCCACGGCCTTGTCGCTCATCGCCTGGCCGATGAGTTGGCTGCGCGTCGGTATCGCCGCATCCTTCATTTCGGCAGGCCGGTTGCGGTGGCTGCGGCTGATTCCAGTGGGAACGAAGTAGGGGCACAACACCGACGCGCTCAGCTGGTCGGTGACGAGGCGCAGGTCCTGATAGAGCGTTTCGGTGAGCGTGACGACCGCGTGTTTGGTGACGTTGTAGATGCCCATGTTCGGCGGGCTCAGCAGCCCGGCCATCGACGCCGTGTTGACGATGTGGCCTTCGTAACGCGGGTCGGCCTTCGCCGCGGCGAGCATCATCGGCGTGAAGCAGCGCATGCCGTGCACCACGCCCATCAGGTTCACGCCGATCAGCCACTCCCAATCCTTCAGCGTGTTCTCCCAGACCAGACCACCGCATGCGACGCCGGCGTTGTTGAACACGAAGTGCGGTGCGCCGAAGCGCGCGAGCGTCGCCGCGGCGAGCGCCTCCACCTGATCGGCCATCGACACGTCCAATCGATACGGCAGCACCGGGGCACCGAGGGCCGCGATCTCCGCGCTGGCTTGATCCAGCGCGTCTTGCTGCACGTCGGCCATCACGACATTCATGCCTTCGCGCGCTGCGATTCGCGACGTTTCCAGGCCGAAGCCCGATGCCGCGCCGGTGATCACCGCGGTGCGGCCCTTGAAGCTTTTCATGCCGGGACCTGCGCCTTGACCTGGAAGCCGATGCGCGGGAAGTGCACGTGCAGCGTGCCGGCGCGCTCGTCGCGGCGTTCGATCACGACCTCGTCGTCGTTCAGGCCGACCAAGCTGCCGGCGACGAGGTCGGTGCCGTAATCGGTCGCGCCCACCGTGACGGCGCTGCCTGCGGCGAAGCCCGCATCGGCGGCAACGCTGCATTTCGCGAATGCCGATGTGGCCGCGGCCAGCGCGATCGCTTCTTCGCTGCCCATTTTGTGCGGTGTGCCGTGGCCGATGCCGAGCACGCGTGCGCTCCAGGCTTGCAGGCGATTGAAGGGTTCGAGCGTCGCCGCGATCGCCGGCACGCGGCGCATGAACCAGATCGACTGAACGACGGAAAAGTCGGCAACACAAGGTTTGGCGCCGAGCAGGTAAGCCCGGCCGTCGGCGAGCATGCCCTCGAGCCAGCCGAGGTAGCTGAGCAGCTGCGCACGCGCGTCGATGGTGGTCGGGCGGCGCATGCCTTGCGTCATCGCGGCGCGGTCGGCGCCGAACGCTTTGACCGCATCTGGCGGCGCGCCTTCGAACATGACCGCGATGCCGGCCGGCTGCATCGTGAACGGCACCGCCGTCCAGAAGAGAGCCGAGTCGGCCCATTGCGCGAGCACGTGTTGCGCTGGCGTCGCCTCGGCGGGGTACAGCGGTGGGTTCGGATGCAGCGCGTCGACCACGCGGCACATCAGCGCCGTGTCGCAATAGATGTCGGCGCCGATCTGCATGAACGGCGTGCGCCGATAGCCGCCGGTGAGCGCCACCACGTCGGGCTTGGGCATGATGCGCGGCACCTTCACGGAAGCCCAGCTCAAGCCTTTCAGGCCGAGCACGAGGCGGAACTTCTCCGAGAACGGCGAGGTGTCGTAGTGGTGCAGGATCAGTTCGGCCTTTGTGCTCATGGGTTCTTTCTTCAGTGAGGCATCGCGCGTGCAAGCAGTGCGTCGAACTCGGCGTCGGCGGGAAGCGTTCCGAACGCGTGGCCCCAATCGGCGGCGAGGCGCGTGCGGCAGAAGGCGTCGAACACGAAGCTCGGCGCGTGCTGGCACAGCAACGCCGCCTGCACGGCGAGCGCGATGTCCTGCGCGAGCCGGCGCGCGGCGATTTCTTCGCCTGCGTCGTCGATTCGCGCGAGCAGTTGGCCGGCAAAGCGGTCCAGCGCGGCGTGCGCCGTGCGCGCCGGCGCGAGTTCCTTCTCGAGCGCGGCCACACAGTCGCCTTCCTTGTTGCTCTTTCGCAATGCGCGCAACAAGTCCAGCGCCATGATGTTGCCCGCGCCTTCCCAGATCGAATTGAGCGGCATTTCGCGGTAGATGCGCGCCATCGTGCCCTCACCGCTTTCTTCCACGTAGCCGTTACCGCCCAGGCACTCCATCGCCTCTTGGGCGAAGTGGCTGCCGCGTTTGCAGATCCAGAACTTGGAGATGGGCGTCAGCAGGCGCCGCATCTGCCGTTCATGTTCGGTATCAACCGCAAAGGCGCGCGCCAGCCGCAGGCTGAGCGCGGTGGCCGCTTCGCTTTCTAGCGCCAGGTCGGCGAGCACATTGCGCATCAAGGGCTGGTCGATCAGTGCGCGGCCGAAGGCGTGGCGCTGTGCCGTGTGGTGCAGCGCGAGCGACAGCGCCTGGCGCATCAAGCCGCTGGTGCCGAGCGCGCAGTCCAGGCGTGTGCGCGTTCCCATCTCCAGGATTTGCGGCACGCCTCGGCCCTCGTCACCGACGAGCCAAGCGTGCGCACCGTCGAACTCGATTTCGGAACTCGCGTTCGCTTGGTTGCCGAGTTTGTCTTTCAGGCGCTGGATGAAGAAGCCGTTGCGTGTGCCGTCGGGCAAGACTCGCGGCAGGAAAAAGCAGCTCAGCCCGCCGCTGGTTTGCGCGAGCACGAGAAACGCGTCGCACATCGGCGCCGATATGAACCACTTGTGGCCGATGAGCCGGTAACGCGCGCCCCAGGCGGTTTGCTCCTCGAAGGTCGCCTGCGTCGTGTTCATTCGAACGTCGGAGCCGCCTTGCTTTTCCGTCATGCCCATGCCCATCGTCACGCCGGCCTTTCGGTCGTAGGCGATCAGGCGCGGGTCGTACGCTGTACTGGCGAGTTTTGGCAACCAGGCGGCGTGGATCGCGGCGTTGGCACGCAGCGCCGGCGTCACCGCGTACGTCATCGAAATCGGGCACAACACCGAGGGCTCTAGTTCCGTGAACAGCATGAACGCCGCGGCACGTTGCTGGTGCGCGTTCGCATCGCCCACCCACGGCGTGCCGTGCAGGCCGGCGGCCGCGGCGTGCTCCATCAGCGCGTGGTAGCTCGGGTGGAATTCGACTTCGTCGACACGCCGGCCGAAGCGGTCGTGGCTGTGCAGCGCCGGCTTGTGCAGGTTGGCCAGGCGCGCATGGGTCTGCATGTCGGCCTGGCCGAGCTTCGCACCGAGTTCTTGCAGCGAACCGGTCGCCAGCCCAGGTGCGTTGAAAGCGAGCGCGTCGCGCATGGCCCGGTTGCCCGCGAACAGGTTGTGGCCCGTCAGCGGCAATGCCTGGTTCGTCACTTCGTGGGTGGACATCACAACCCCCCTCGCTGCCGAGGCAGCTCGAATCAAATCAAATCAGATCAACTTGACCAACTGCTTGCCGAAGTTGCGTCCTTCGAGCAAGCCCAGAAACGCCTGCGGCGCCGCCTCGATGCCTTGCGCGACCGTCTCGCGGTACTTGAGCTTGCGGCTCGCGACCAGGTCGCCGAGTTCCTTCAGCGCGGCGGGCCAGTCGTCCATGTGCTCGCTGACGATGAAGCCTTCGACACGCAAGCGCGATTGCAGAATCAACTGCGGCTGCGCCAGCGGAATCGGCGCTCCGTTGTAGCCGCTGATCATGCCGCAAACGGCGATGCGGCCGAACGCATTCATGCGCGGCAGCACGGCGTCAAGCACGCGGCCGCCGACGTTCTCGAAGTAACCGTCGATGCCCTGCGGCGTCGCTTCCTTCAGCGCCTGGTACAGCGCCTTCGACTCGGCGTGGGCCTTGTAATCGACGCAGGCGTCGAAGCCGAGTTCGTCCACCACATAGCGGCACTTGTCCGCGCCACCGGCGATGCCCACGGCGCGGCAACCGCGCACCTTGGCGAGCTGACCGACGGCACTGCCGACCGCGCCGCTTGCCGCGCTGACGACGACTGTTGCGCCGGCCTTCGGTTCGCAAATCCGCGTGAGCCCGTACCAAGCCGTGACGCCCGGCATGCCCACCGCGCCAAGATAGGCCGACAGAGGAATTCGCTGCGCGTCCACCTTGCGCAGCAGGCCGCTTTGCTCCGCGCTGACCACGCTGTACTGCTGCCAGCCGCCCATGCCGACGACGGATTCACCGACCTTGAACTTCGGATGGCGCGACGCGGCGATCTCGCCGACCGTGCCACCGATCATCACTTCGTTCAGCGGCTGCGGCTGGGCGTAGCTCTTCGCATCGTTCATGCGGCCGCGCATGTAAGGGTCGAGCGACAGATAGTGGTGGCGCACCAGCACCTGGCCGTCCTGCAGCTCGGGCACCGGAACTTCGCGCAGGCGAAAATTGGCCGCGCTGGCAGCGCCTTCGGGGCGCGAGATCAGGAGGATTTGTTTGTTGATCGTGATCGTCATGGCCTGGTCCTCGGGGTCAATCCGAACCGTCGATGGATTCGGCACTGCGTGGGCCCGCGGGCAAGGCCCGCAGGAGCTTGAATGTACCGGTGGCATGCGCCACGAGTTTTTGATGTGCATCGAACAACGACGCTTCGCAAAACGACAGCGTTTGCGTTTGCGTGAGCACCTTGCCGTGCGCGTGCAGGCGGCCGATTCCCGGTCGCATGAAGCTGGTTTTCATTTCCACCGTGAGGACGCCGCGCGCCGGCACCGGCACTCCCCCGCGCGGGCTGCGTGCGGCGTGCGCCATCGCCACGTCGAGCAACGTCATCACCACGCCGCCATGCGCCATCTTCAAGCCGTTCATGTGCTCGTCGCGCGGGCTCAACGCGAGCTCGGCCTCGCCATCGGTGAAGCGCAACAGTTCCAGGCCAAGAGACTCGACGAAGGGGATGCGGGTTCTGAATTCGAGGCTCATGAATGCTCTTCTCTGATGTGGTTCACGCGCCGGAGTGAACCGCGCTCAAACCCCCGTCGACCGCGAGAATCTGGCCCGTGATGTGCTTGCCCGCGGCGCTGGCGAACAGCAGCGCGGCGCCCTTCAGGTCGTCGTCGTCGCCGATGCGCTTGAGCGGCGCGTATTTGGCGAGCTCCGCTTCACCGACCTTCTGGATCGTGCCGCGGGTCATCTTGCTCGGGAACATCCCCGGCGCCAGCGCGTTCACCGTGATGCCATGCCTGCCCCATTCGCCGGCGAGCGTTCGCGTGAAGTTGACCACAGCGCCCTTGCTCGTGCCGTAGGCGATGAACGCCATGTCGAGCGAACCGGCGAGCCCGGCGATCGACGCGATATTGATGATTCGCCCCTGCTTGCGCGCAATCATGCTGCGCTTGCCGATTTGCTGGCTCATCAGGAAGATGCTGCGGATGTTCAGGTTCATCACCTTGTCCCACGCTTCCAGCGGATGGTCTTCGCAGGGCGCGCCCCAGGTGGCGCCGGCATTGTTGACCAGGATGTCGACATGCCCCATGCGCTGCAAGGTCTCGCTGGCGACTCGCGTCACTTCGGCAGGATCGCTCAGGTCCGCCGCGACCCAACGCGTGTCGATGCCTTGCGCCTGAAGGTCCGCAGACGCCTCTTCCAGATCCGCCGCCTTGCGCGACGTGAGCATGATCTTCGCGCCCGCCTGGCCCAGCGCCTCGGCGATCTGCAGCCCCAGGCCGCGCGAGCCGCCGGTGACCAAGGCGGTCTTGCCGGTCAGGTCGAACAGCGCCTTCACATCGGTACTCATTGCGGTTCTCCCGAATCTCCATCGTTCATTGTCGAGCGTACCCAGATCAGCACGACACCCACTGCAACGGCCACAGAGCTGGCCACCACCAGCACCCAGCCGAGCGCTGCGTCGGTGTTGCGCACCGTCAGCCCGAGCGCCAGCGTCAGCATGCCGCCGAAGATGAGCGACCAGGTCCACGTCGCGAGGCGTTTGTGCGACATCGTCAGAAGCTGTCCAGCGCCATGCCGCGGCAGGTGTCGTCGCGCGTCTCCACGACGCCCAGCCAAGCCCCGATTCGCGGCAACTCATAGCGAAAGAAATAGCGGCAGGCGCTGAGCTTGCCTTGCAACGCGGCATGGTCCGCGGCTGCATGCTCAAGGCGTCTTTGAGCGCACAGCGCGACGTCGAGCCACATCCATGCCAGCACCACGTGACCAAAGGCCTGCAGGTACGGCGTTGCATTCGCCAAGGCCTCATCCGGATTGCCGGTGGACCATGCGGCCTGAGCGGCGGAGCCGATGTGGCGAACGGCAGCCGCCAGGGCTTCGCCACAGGGCTTCAGACGCTGATCGCCTTCTGCGCGCAGCACCGTCGCGTCGATGCGCTGCGCGAGCAGCGCCAGGCCGCGCCCTTCTTGCATCACGACCTTGCGGCCCAGCAGATCGAGCGCCTGGATGCCGTGCGTGCCCTCGTGGATCATGTTCAAACGGTTGTCGCGCCAATACTGCTCGACCGGGAAGTCTCTCGTGTAGCCGTAGCCGCCGTGGACCTGGATTGCCAGGCTGTTCGCTTCCAGACACCATTCGCTCGGCCAGCTCTTCGCGATCGGCGTCAGCATTTCCAGCAGCAAGCCGGCCTGCGCCGCGTCTTCGGCGCTGCCGGTATGCAGCTCGTCGACCAACCGCGCGCAGTAGAGCTCGAGCGCGAGCGCGCCTTCGCAGTAGCTCTTCTGCGCGAGCAGCATGCGCTTCACGTCGGCGTGTTCGATGATCGGTACCTGAGGCTGCGTCGAATCCTTGCCGGCGAGGCCGATGGGCCGACCTTGCACCCTCGTCTTCGCGTAATCGAGGCTCGCCTCGTAGCCGGCAAAGCCGAGCATCGTCGCGCCCAGACCGACGGCGATGCGCGCTTCGTTCATCATGTGGAACATGCAGCGCAACCCGTCGCCGGGCTTGCCCACGAGGTAACCCACGGCACCCGCCTGTGCCTCGCTGTGGCTGGCCGCGCGCACCGGAAACTTTCCCTCGCCGAAATTGAGCAGCGTGTTCGGAATGCCGCGATAGCCGAGCTTGTGGTTCAAGCCGGCGAGTGCGACATCGTTGCGCTCGCCCGTGAGCCGGCCCTTCACATCGACGAGCTTTTTCGGCACGATGAACAAGGAGATGCCGCGCGTGCCGGCGATCAACTTGCCATCGGCACCGGGAATCTTCGCCAGCACCAGGTGGACGATGTTCTCGGCGAGTTCATGCTCGCCGTTGGAGATCCACATCTTGTTGCCGCGCAAGCGGTAGCGTGGGCCGAGCGGCTCGGCTGCGAAATCCGCGCCGTCGGGCGTTGCGCGCGTCGTGATGTCCGACAAGCTGGAGCCGGCCTGCGGCTCGCTCAGGCACATCGTTCCGGCAAAGCGGCCGGTGAATTCGTGTCGAGCGAAGACGTTCTGCTGAGTCTTCGTGCCATGGGCCATCAACAGGTTCGCGTTGCCGCTCGTCAGCAGCGCGCCGCCGCCGACGCCGATGCCGGCCTTCGAGAAGAAGCTGTTCGCCGCCATCTCCACGACGCAGGGCAACTGCATGCCGCCGATCTCGTAGTCTTGCGACGCGGCGAGCATGCCGGTATCCGCATACGCGCGTGCGGCTTCGTGGCTGGCTTGCGGAAGCAGCACTTTCTCGCCGTCGAAAATCGGCTCCTGCGTGTCGACGAGCCGGTTGAACGGCGCGAATTTTTCTGCGCTGAGCTTCTCGCACATGTCGAGCACGGCGCTGAATGTCTCGCGCGAATGCTCGGCAAAACGAGCTCGCCGGCTCAACGATTCAACGTCGAGCCAGTCGTAGAGCAGGAATTCGGCAGTTTGGCGAAAGCTCATGCCAACTCGAAATGCGCCAGCGCCGCGCTGGCAATGGGTGCGCCCCACTCTGGCACGAAGTGTCCCGCCTCCAGCACCTCCAGCGGCGGCGGGCAGCCGCGGATCGCGCGTTGCAACTGGTGCATCGATTCGGCGCCGAGCACCGGGTCTCGCATGCCGATGGCCATGAAACTCTGGCGCCTGCCAGCGAATCATGCAGGAAGTGCGCTGGCGTCCCGGCTCAAGGTGCGCTCCGGGTGCGCTTTCGCCGTCCGGAACCATGTTCGGAAAGGCGCGCAGCGCCGCCTTGAATTGCGCCGAAGGAAACGGCGCGTCGTACGCAGCGACTTCGGCCAAAGCTCAGTTCCGGTTTGCCGCGCTGCACGAGCCGGCCCACGGCCAGGTCGGGCTGCGCGTTCGAGTACGCACGCCACTGGCGAAAGCCTTCCGTCACCTCGCCCGTCCCGAGAGCCGTGTTCATCACGAGCAGACGCGTGAATCGCTCGGGCATCGCCATCGGCAAGGTCAGGCCGAGGATTCCTCCCCAGTCCTGGCAGACGAGCATGATGTTGCGCAGGTCGAGCCGCTCGATGAAGCTCAGCAGCATGTTGCGATGGCGTTCGAAGCTGTGCCAGGCGGGATCGACGGGTTTGTCGGACCGGCCAAAGCCGATCAAGTCCGGCGCCACCACCCGCAGCCCCACGGCACTGAACACCGGCACCATGTGCCGATAGAGGTAGCTCCAGGTCGGGTTGCCGTGCAGGCACAACGCGGTCACGCCGGCGTGCGACGAACCTTCATCCAGACAGTGGACGCGCAGCCCCTCGAAGCCCGGCAGGTTCTCGACCCAGCGCGGCGCGAACCCAAAGTCCGGCAAGCCGGCGAAGGATTCGTCGGGTGTGCGCAGCGTTTCCATGGCCGAGCTCATCTCTCAGCCGGGGCGCAATCAAAGCACTTCGAACACGCCCGCCGCGCCCATGCCTCCGCCCACGCACATCGTCACGACGACGCGCTTGGCGCCGCGGCGCTTGCCTTCGATCAGCGCATGACCCGTCAGGCGCTGGCCGCTCACGCCGTACGGGTGGCCGACGGCGATCGCGCCGCCGTTCACGTTGAGCCTGTCCATCGGGATGCCTAGCGTGTCAGCGCAGTAGAGCACCTGCACCGCGAACGCTTCATTCAGTTCCCACAGGTCGATGTCGTTCACCGTCAGGCCCAGGCGCTTGAGCACCTTCGGGATCGCGAACACCGGGCCGATGCCCATCTCGTCGGGCTCGCAGCCAGCCACGGCGAAGCCGAGGAAACGCCCGAGCGGCTTCAGGCCGCGCTTGCTGGCGACGCTTTCGTTCATCACGACGCAGGCCCCCGCGCCGTCGCTGAACTGGCTGGCGTTGCCCGCCGCGATCACGCCACCGGGAATCGCCGGCTTGATGCCGCTCAGCGCCTCGGCTGTGGTGCCAACGCGCAGGCCTTCGTCCACCGAGACCGTGACTTCCTTGCTGCGCAGGCCGAGCTGCGCATCGGCCACGCCAGCCATCACGGTGATCGGCGCGATCTCGTCCTTGAACTTGCCGGCGTCTTGCGCTGCGCACGCCTTTTGCTGGCTCTTCGCGCCGTAATCGTCCATGCGGTCGCGCGCAATCTTGTAGCGCTTGGCCACCTGCTCGGCCGTCTGCAGCATGTTCCAGTAGATCTCGGGCTTGTGTTCGCGCAGCCAGCTGTCGACCATCATGTGCTTGTTCATCTCGTTCTGCACGCACGAGATGCTTTCCACGCCGCCGGCGACGAAGATGTCGCCTTCATTGGCGACGATGCGCTGCGCGGCCAGCGCAATCGTCTGCAGGCCACTCGAACAGAAGCGGTTCACAGTGACGCCGCTGGTCGTGATCGGCAGCCCGGCGCGCAGCGCCACCTGGCGCGCGATGTTGGCTCCGGTCGCGCCTTCGGGGTTGGCGCAGCCCATGATGACGTCGTCAACCTCCTTGCCTTCGATTCCGGCGCGCTCCACCGCCGCCTTGACGGCGTGGCCGCCGAGCGTGGCGCCATGCGTCATGTTGAAGGCGCCTTTCCAACTCTTGGCCAGGGGCGTGCGGGCGGTGGAGACGATGACGGCTTGGGTCATGATGGTTCCTGTTCGGTGGTAAGGATGGAGGCAGACGTCGGCGCGCGCCTCAGGTGAACGACTTGCCTTCCGCAGCCAGCTTCGCGAGCAGCGGCGCGGGCTTCCAGAACTCGGCGTCGTCGAGCGGGTTTTGCGCAAAGCGCTTCATCGCCGCGGCCACGTTGTACAGGCCCAGACTGTCGGCGTAGCACATCGGCCCGCCACGGTGCGCCGGGAAACCGTAACCGGTGAGGTAGACGATGTCGATGTCGGAAGCGCGCAGTGCGATTCCCTCTTCGACGATCTTCGCGCCTTCGTTCACCAGGGCGAGCACGAGGCGGTGCACGATTTCATCGTCGCCGATTTTGCGCGGCGCGATGCCCTTCGCCGCGCGGTGCTGCTCGATCATCTCGATCACGACCGGCGAGGGGATGGCGTCGCGTCTTCCCGGTTTGTAGTCGTACCAGCCGGCACCCGTCTTCTGCCCGTAGCGGCCGAGTTCGCACAGCAGGTCGGCCGTCTTGCTGTAGCGCACGTCGGGCTTTTCGACGTAGCGGCGCTTGCGGATCGCCCAGCCGATGTCGTTGCCCGCCAGGTCGCCCATGCGGAACGGCCCCATCGCGAAGCCGAATTTCTCGACCGCCTGGTCCACTTGCGCGGGCGTGCAGCCCTCTTCCAACAGGAAGCCGGCCTGACGGCTGTACTGCTCGATCATGCGGTTGCCGATGAAGCCGTCGCACACGCCCGAGACGACGCAGGTCTTGTTGATCTTCTTGCCTAAGCCCATCACGGTGGCGAGAACGTCTTTCGCGGTCTTCGCACCGCGCACCACTTCCAGCAGCCGCATCACGTTGGCAGGGCTGAAGAAATGCATGCCGATCACGTCTTGCGGGCGCTTCGTGAACGAGGCGATGCGGTTCAGGTCAAGCGTGGACGTGTTGCTCGCGAGAATCGCGCCGGGTTTCATCACTTCGTCGAGTTTGCGAAACACGGTTTCCTTGACGCCCATTTCTTCGAACACGGCTTCGATCACGAGATCGGCGTCTTTCAGGTCGGCGTAGTCCAGCGTGGTCTTGAGCAGATTGATGCGTTGTTCGAGCTTGTCGAGCGACAGCTTGCCTTTCGTCACCTGGGCTTCGTAGTTCTTGCGCACGACGCCCATGCCCTTGTCGAGCGCGCCCTGGCTCATTTCCAGAACGGTCACGGGAATGCCGGCGTTCAGGAAGTTCATCGTGATGCCACCGCCCATCGTTCCGGCGCCGATCACGGCGACCTTGGCGATGTTACGCAGCGGTGTGTCGGCCGGCACGTCGGGAATCTTCGAGGTGGCGCGTTCGGCCATGAAGGTGTGGCGCAGCGCCTTCGACTCCGGCGTGAACATCAGGCCGACGAACAGATCTCGCTCGTACCGCAGGCCTTCGTCGAAGCGCTTCGTCACCGACGCGGCGACTGCCTCCACGCATTTCAGCGGCGCAGGAAAATTGCGCGACATCGCACCGACCGTGTTGCGCGCGAACTGGAAGAAGGCGTCCGGGTTCGGGTGTTCGGCGCGCAGGTTGCGAACCAGCGGAAGTGGCCGCTTGTCGGCCACTTCCGCGGCGAAGGCGAGCGCGCCGGTCATCAAGTCGCCTTCGACGATGCGGTCGAACAGCTTCTGCCCAGGGATCTTCGCCAGCGCCTCGCTCTTCATCGGATTGCCGGTGACGATCAGGTTCAGCGCGTTTTCAACGCCCAGCACGCGCGGCAGGCGCTGCGTGCCGCCGGCGCCGGGGATCAGGCCGATCTTCACTTCCGGCAGCGCCACCTGCGCACCCGGCGACGCGACGCGGTAGTTGCAGCCCAGCGCCAACTCAAGTCCACCGCCCATGCACACGCTGTGCACGGCGGCAATCGTCGGCTTGCTACTCGACTCCAACGCCAGAATCACGGTCAACAGGTTCGGCTCGGCGAGCGCCTTGGGCGAGCCGAACTCGTTGATGTCAGCCCCGCCGGAGAAAGCCTTGCCGGCGCCGGTGATGACGATCGCCTTGATCGCCGGGTCGGTCTGCGCCGCCGCCAGGCCCTCGGCGATGGCGAGCCGGGTCGCGTACCCGAGGCCGTTGACGGGGGGATTGTTGAGCGTGATCACGGCCACATTGCCGCGCGTCTCATAGCTGGGATTCATCTGGGTGGCCCTTTTGTTGGCTGCGGCGATGGAAGGCGGCACACCGATGCGGTGCACGCGCGCACGATTCTAGGAGACGCCAGCGTCACGCTCATGTGCCGCAAAAGGTTTGGTAGCACGCCGTCTGCTCAGGCGGCGCCGGTTGCGCAAACGCTTCATCTTCGGCGCGCTCGTCGAAAGGATGATCGAGCACCTGCACAAGCCGCTCGAACGGCCGCAGGTCGTCGTGCACCACGGCGGCGGTCAAGGCTTCCTCGACCCGGTGGTTGCGCGGGATGTAGATCGGGTTGGCGCGCCGCATCGACGCCAGGCGGTCCGCCAGGTTGGCAGCTTCGAGGCGCGCGCGTGCGGACCAGCGGCCCAACCAGGGCTCGAGCGCCGCGTTGGCCTCACCGAACAACGCACGCAGCGGTGCCTCGTCGCCGGCGGCGGCGGCGTTCAGGTGTCGGAAGCCAAGCGTGTAATCGATGCGATGCGTGTGCAGCAGTTTCAGGTAGTCGTCGGCCAGCGAGCGGCCGGTGGCGTCGCCGCCGATCAGGCCGAGCTTGGATTGCAGTGCGGCGCTCCAATGCACGCCGAAGCGCTCGGCAAACCCTTGCACCGCCGCGCTCGCGCGCTCGACCGCGCGTTCGACGTCGGGATCCATCAGGGGCAGCAGGGTCTCGGCGAAGCGCGCGAGATTCCACTGCGCGATCGCCGGCTGGTTGCCGAACGCGTAGCGCCCGCCGCTGTCGATGGAACTGAACACCGTCTGGGGGTCGAAGTGCTCCATGAAGGCGCAGGGGCCGTAGTCGATGGTCTCGCCGGAAAGCGTCATGTTGTCGGTATTCATGACGCCGTGGATGAAGCCGACACCCATCCATTGGGCGACCAGCGCCGCCTGGCGTTCGATCACGGCTTCGAGCAGGCCGAGGTAGCGGTCGGGTGTGTCGGCCACCTGCGGCTCGTGGCGTGCGATGGCGTAGTCGGCCAGGCGGCGCAGCAAGACGTGGTCTTCGCGCGCCGCGAAGAATTCGAACGTGCCCACCCGAAGGTGGCTGGCGGCAACGCGGGTCAAGATGGCGCCGGGCTGTACCTGGTCGCGCTGCACGGCGACCCCGGTGGCCACCGCGGCCAGCGCACGCGTGGTGGGGATGCCCAGCGTGTGCATCGCCTCGCCCATCAGGTATTCGCGCAGCACCGGCCCGAGCGCGGCCTTGCCGTCGCCACCACGCGAGAACGGCGTGCGGCCCGAACCCTTGAACGCGATGTCGCGGCGCCGCCCGGCGCGATCGATCAACTCGCCCAGCAGCAGCGCCCGGCCATCGCCGAGTTGCGGCGAAAAGCCGCCGAACTGGTGCCCGGCATAAGCCTGCGCCAGTGGCTCGGCACCGGGCGGCACCACGTTGCCGGCCAGGATGGCCAGTCCCTCGGCCGAACTCAGCTCATCGGCGTCGAGCCCGAGCTCCAACGCCAGTCCACGGTTGAGCTGCAGCAGGCGCGGCGCTGGCGAACCCGCCGGCTTCCAGCGCGCGTACAGGCCCTCGAGTTCGCGCGCGTAGCTGTTGTCGAAGGCCATCCGTGGCAGGGCGCCGTCACGGCCTTCAGGCGAGCGGTTCACGGCAGCATGCATGCCTTCATTCTCTCGCACCTTGCAAGCGCCACCCAGGCCGATCGCTACACTGCCAGCATCACCGTCACCCCAAACCTCGACAACGACGCCTGCCACTCGATCGGGCGCGCGGCATCGAAGTGTCTTGCTCCTCATGAAACTGCTGTTCGACTTTCTGCCGATCGTGCTGTTCTTCGGCATGTTCAAGTACGCCGAGAACCACAAGGACTGGGCCGCGCAATTTGCGACCGATCATCTGGGCGCGCTCGTCTCGGGCGGCGTGGTGGGCGTGGGCGAGGCGCCGGTGCTGCTGGCGACCGTGGTCGTGATCGTCGCCACCTTGCTGCAGGTCGCGATCCTCAAACTGCGCGGGCGCAAAGTGGACATGATGCTCTGGGTGAGCCTGGGTCTTGTCGTCGTGCTCGGCGGCGCGACGATCTGGTTCCACAGCGAGACCTTCATCAAGTGGAAGCCCAGCGTCTTGTACTGGGTGATGGGCGCGGCGTTCTGGGTCAGCCAGACTTTCTTCGGGCGCAACCTGCTTCAGGTGCTGATGGGCGAGCAGCTCGTTTTGCCCGCGCCCGTGTGGCGGCGCCTGAGCGTCGCGTGGATCGCCTTCTTCGCCGTGATGGGCGTGCTCAACCTCTACGTGGCCTACAACTTCTCCACCGGCACCTGGGTGAACTTCAAACTCTTCGGCGGCATCGGCCTGATGCTCGCCTTCACGCTGGGCCAGGGCTTGTACATCAGTCGACACTTGCCCGCTGAAGCACCGGAAGGCGCGGACGCCGACGCCGCGAAGCGCGCGCCCTGAACCGCGCCGCCGCTCCTCCATGGCATTGACCGTCGAACAGATCGAAGCGGCGTTGCGCAGCGCGCTTGCGCCTTTGCACATCGAAGTCGGCGACGACAGCCACCTGCACGCGGGCCATGCGGGAGCGCGCGAAGGCCGGCACTTCCACGTGCGAATCGTCAGCGACAAGTTCCATGGATTGCCGCGGCTGAAGCGGCACCGCCTCGTATATGATTGCCTCGGTCCGCTGGCCCCTCAGGGGATTCACGCCCTCGCCATTGACGCTCGCGCGCCCGGCGAAACCTGATGCCAGACCGGCAGCACGCTCCAAGTCGACTGCCCTCCCCTCCTCCCCGATTGAAAGGCCCCCCGCCCATGAAGTTGAAACGCCTCGCCACGCGCGCGACCCTGCTCGCCCTTTGCTCGACCTTGGTGCTGCCGCTGGCCGTGCTGGCGCAGAACATCACCACGGTCAACGGCAAACCGGTGCCGAAAGCGCGCTTCGACGCGCTGATGCAGCAGGCCACGCGCCAGGGCGGACAGCAAAAGACACCCGAGCTGGAAACCCAGGTGCGCGACGAAGTCGTGCTGCGCGAGATGTTCATGCAGGAAGCTGAAAAGCGCGGCATGGCGCAGAGCGCGGAGTACAAGAGCCAGATGGAGCTGGCGCGCCAGACGATCCTGATCCGCGAGCTGTTCAACGACTTCAACAAAAAGAACCCGGTCACCGACGCTGAAGTCCAGGCCGAATACGACAAGTTCAAAGGCCAGGCCAGCGGCACCGAGTACCGCGCGCGCCACATCCTGGTCGAGAAGGAAGACGAAGCGAAAGCCTTGATCGCGCAGATCAAGGGCGGCGGCAACTTCGAGGAACTCGCGAAGAAGAACTCCAAGGACCCGGGCTCAGGCCAGAACGGTGGCGACCTCGACTTTGCCAACCCGGGCTCCTATGTGCCTGAGTTTTCGCAGGCACTCGTCAAGCTGAAGAAGGGCGAGATGACGGAGGCACCCGTCAAGTCGCAATTCGGCTTTCACATCATCAAGCTCGAAGACACGCGCGATGCGAAATTCCCGCCGATCGAGGAAGTCAAGCCGCAGATTCAGCAGCGCCTGAACCAGATGAAGATGGCGAAATTCCGCGACGAGATCCGCGCCAAAGCGAAGACCGACTACAAGTTCGCGAACTGATTTCCTCGCACAGCCGATCACAGCCTGGCGGCGCCGAGTTCGAGGCGGCCGGCCTCGATGTGCAGCTGGCGGTCGCAGCGCGAGGCGATTGCCGCGTCGTGCGTCACCAGCACCAGCGTCGTGCCGACCTCGCGGTTCAGCTCGAACATCAGCTCCATCACGGTTTCGCCGGTCGCGAAATCCAGGCTGCCGGTGGGTTCGTCGGCGAGCAGCACGGCCGGGCGGACCACGAAGGCGCGCGCCAGCGCAACGCGTTGTTGCTCGCCGCCTGATAGCACCTTTGGGTAGTGGCCGAGCCGCTCGCGCAGGCCCACGCGCGTGAGCATCTCACTGGCCAGCACGCGCGCGTCGCGGCGGCCCTGCAGCTCGAGTGCGAGCATCACGTTCTCGAGCGCCGTCAGGTTGCCGAGCAATTGAAAGCTCTGGAACACGAAGCCCACCTTGTCGGCACGCACTCGGGCGCGCTGGTCTTCGTCGAGCGCAAACAGGTCCACGCCGGCGAGGTGCACACTGCCGGTGGTGGGCGTGTCCAGGCCGGCGAGGATCGACAGCAGCGTGCTCTTGCCCGAGCCCGAGGCACCGACGATCGCCACCGACTCGCGCGGTGCGAGTTCGAAATCGATCTGGTGGAGAATGGTCAGCGTGCCTGTCGAGTCGCGCACCTGCTTGGTCAGGCCGCGCACGGCAATGATCGGTTCCGGCATGTCGGGAGAGTCGTTTCGAATGGTCTGGTCACGCCGGGATTGGCTGTCGCACTGTAGCGTGCTCGCGTTGGCGGCACGCGCCGGGCCTGCAGGCGCGGCGCCGCGCACGATTCTGATCGTCGGCGACAGCCTGTCGGCCGAATACGGCTTGAAGCGCGGCAGCGGCTGGGTGGTGTTGCTGGAGCAGCGCCTGCAGCGCGAGCGCATTGCCGCGACGCTCATCAACGCCAGCATCAGCGGCGACACCACCTCCGGCGGGCGTTCGCGCCTGCCCGAGCTGCTGCGCCAGCACCGGCCGACGCATGTGCTGATCGAGCTAGGCGGCAACGACGCCTTGCGCGGCCTGCCGCTCGACCTGACACGCGGCAACCTGACGGAGATGGCACGCGCCGCGGCGGCGAGCGGCGCGAAAGTGATGTTGCTCGGCATGCAGGTGCCGCCGAACTACGGCCGCAAATACAGCGACGACTTCGCGAAGCTGTTCGCCGATGTCGCGAAGCAGGAGCGCGCCGCGCTGGTGCCGTTCCTGCTCAAGGGAGTGGCCGACGGGCCGCGCGCGACCGCCTTGTTCCAGGCGGATCGCATTCACCCGACCGAGGAAGCGCAGCCGCTGATGCTTGACAACGTCTGGCCCGTGCTCAAGCCACTGCTGAAGTGATCGCGCCGCGCGCTGCGCGGCTTGCCTGTGCGTTGGCCTGTCCGTGACCCGTCGGTCGGTGTGTCGGTCCGTGGCTCAGTTCGCCTGAGAGCGATCACGCCCATCACGCCGATGGTCTTGGCGTGCAGGTTCGCCGCGCTCGCGAACCTGCGGCTCGGCCGGCCGAGTGCGCACGACAGGCGCCGCGTTCACGGGCTCCGCTGGGCGCTCGGGCCTGGGCCGAGCTGCGCTGATCGCCGGCGCGACGGGGCGGCTCATGTCGGGGCGCACGACCTCGGGGCGCATCACAGCTCTGGCGGGCGGAACTTCCATGCCTGGAGCGCGTGGCGTCCTGACGCGGGGCTCCTGTCGCGGCGCCGGGGCCACGCCGGGCATCGGTGCCGCGGCATGCGGTGGCGCTGCCTGGACGGGCTGCGCCGGCGACTGCGCCTGCGGGATCGGCGCCGGTGCGCCAACCTGCGGCGAGGGGCGCACCGGGTTCACGGTCGCTGCCGGGGGCGCGCCGACCGCGGGGCGCGCCGTGATCATTGCCGGCGCGGCCGGCGTGGCCGGTGTCGCTGGCGAGATTGCCGCGCCAGGTGGGTTCATTGCATTCGGCGTGTTGGGCGAACCCTGACCCGGCCGGCCAAAGCTGCGCCGCTCATCGTCCACGCGGCCCCACGGGCGCTGCACCCGGCCGGGCGCCGCAGCGTTGCCCGCGTTGCCGATCCCCGGCGACGTGATGCTTTGCGCCTCCAGCTGGCGCGTGGCCGGTGCCGTCACCGGCGCCGCGACCCATGCGCTGCCGCGCGTCAGCTCTTGCGTCAGTTGCTGCCCGTCATGACGCTCGCGCAGGCTGCGCGCCGCCGGCGCAACCGGCTGGCGCTGCGTGAACACGTTGGTCGGCACGACAGTCACGGCGTGCGCGAACTTGCGGTTGCTGAAGTCGCGCTGCTCGACCGCGCCTTGCGGGTTGCCGACGTACTGGGTCACGTTGCTGATGTTCGTGACATGTGTGTGGTTGACTTCGCGCACGTAGCGTGGGCTGACGCGGTAGCTCGGCACATAGACTTCGCGCGGCGCGAGCGGGAACCAGCCGACGACCGGCCCGCCGACGCTGACCGACACGCTGACTCGCGGGCCGCCGACCCACGCCACCAGCGCCGGCGCATACACCGGGCGGTGCACGCGCGTGCCCGGCGTCCAGCACCAGTTGGAGCGGTAGTAAACCCAGCGGCCGTAGTGGAACGGCGCGAAACCCCAAGGCGCGTCGTCGACCCAGGTCCAGCCCCAGGGGCTGATCCAGACCCAGTGGCCGGTGCTGTACGGCGCCCAGCCGACCGGCACCGCCCGCGGGATCCACAGCGCACCATATTCGTCGCTTTGCTCCCAGCGGCCGTGGCGATCGAGGTCTTCGACACCGGTCATCTCCGGCGACACGTAGCGCGTCGACGCGCTGCGGTCGTCGCTTCGGTCGCGGGTGTTGTTCCAGGCGGCGAACGCATCGCGCTTCGGCTCGGTCAGCGAGTACTGCGCGGCGTTGCTGGCGTCCAGCCAGAACTCCGCGCGCTGGCCGCTGTAGACAGTGAGCGCGCTGCCGGGGCCTTCGTACAGCGCCTGGCCGCTGATGACGGTGAGGTGGCTCGCCTCGTCAACGCGGTCGATGCGGTAGCGGCCGGTGCGCTGCGCCCGAAACAGCCCTTCGTCGGTGCGCACCTCGAACTCGCCGACGGCCTCGCGGTTGCGCAGGCGCGCGGCGACCGAGCCGTCGTGCAAATAGAGTTCGATGCGCGAATCGTCGATGCGCACGACTTCGAGTTCGGTGCCCGAATCGAGCCGCACCGTCGTCGAGCCGATGCGCAGCTCGGCGCGCGCCGCGCCGTCGGTGGCGAGCCGGTCACCACTGGTGACGGGGCGGTTGCGAGTGGCCTCCAACCATTCACCCGCACTCAGGCTGTAGAGCCAGACCTGGCCGGTCATCTCCGACAGCCGGCCGACCCTGCCCGGAGGATCGGCGGCATCGGGCGGGTCTCGATCTTGGGCGGCGGCACCGGCAATGAATGTCGCGCCGATCAGGCCGGCGAAGAGGCGCGCGAACAGCGCCCAGGAGTGGGTGGTCGAACGCTTAGGCTGCGGCGAAAAACTCTCAGCCTCTAAGGGGTGGAGCGAGTCACTTGCCATGTTCATGGTGCGAACCTCTCTTTCGATGGGTCTGACCGAGCCATTGATGGCGGCCCGAGCCGGGGCGCAAGGCCGCGCCGCAATGCCCCACAACGCGCGATCATCGCTGCGGGCCGACGTAAAGGCGGCTCGGCGAGCCCTGCTTTACATCGCGAAACACGGCCGAACGACAGGCAGCGCTTCTCCCGTTGAGGGCTCGACTTTAGTCGTCGACGTTCGGGTCCAAGTCGGGAAACAGCACGCTGGTGAAGCCGAAGCGGCTGAAATCACGAATCCGCATCGGATACAGCACGCCCGCCAGGTGGTCGCACTCGTGCTGCACGACGCGGGCGTGAAAGCCTTCGGCTTCGCGCTCGATGCGCCGGCCTTTTGCGTCGAAGCCGCTGTAGCGGATGCGGGCGAAACGCGGCACCACGCCGCGCAATCCCGGCACCGACAGACAGCCTTCCCAACCCTCTTCTTCCACCGCGCCCAGCGCTTCGATCTGCGGGTTGATCAACACCGTTTCGGGCACGGCGGGTGCCTCGGGGTAACGCTGGTTTTGCGTGAAGCCGAAGATCACGAGCGCGAGGTCGACGCCGATCTGCGGCGCCGCCAGGCCCGCGCCTTGCGCAGCGCGCATCGTGTCGAACATGTCGTCGATCAGGGTGTTCAGTTCGCGCGTGTCGAACGCCTGCACAGGTTGGGCCACGCGCAGCAGCCGCGCATCGCCCATCTTCAGAATTTCGCGGACTGTCATGAGGCCAACGCTCCGAATGCCGCAATCACCTCCGCCGGCGCCTGCACGAGTTCGATCAGCACGCCCTCGCCACCATAGGGAAACTCATCGTTGCCCTTGGGGTGCATGAAACAGATGTCGTAGCCCGCTGCGCCCTTGCGGATGCCCCCCGGCGCGAAACGCACGCCGTTCGCGCTGAGCCACTGCATCGCGGCCTGAAGGTCGTCGATCCACAGCCCGATGTGGTTCAGCGGTGTCGTGTGCACGGCGGGCTTCTTGTCGGGGTCGAGCGGCTGCATCAGGTCGACCTCGACCTTGAACGGCCCGCTCCCCAGGGCGCAGATGTCTTCGTCAACGTTTTCGCGCTCGGAGCGGTAGCTGCCGGTGGGCTCGAGGCCGAGCTTGTCGACCCACAGCGTTCGCAGGCGCTCCTTGCTCGGCCCACCGATCGCGACTTGCTGAATGCCCAACACTTTGAAGGGACGCGCGCTCATTGAAATTCCATGATGACCTGGTCCACCGCCAGGCTCTCGCCCTTGGCGGCAGTGATTTTCGCGACGACGCCGTCTTGCTGCGCGAGCAGCACATTCTCCATTTTCATCGCCTCGATGACCGCGAGGCGCTCGCCGGCGCGCACCGTCTGCCCGGCCTTCACGGCGATGTCGACCAGCAACCCCGGCATCGGCGACAACAGGAAGCGCGACATGTCGGGCGGCGCTTTGATCGGCATCAGCGCTTGCAGCCGCGCGGCACGGGGCGCGAGCACGCGCGCCTCGATCTGCATGCCGTTGTGCGTGATGCGCAGGTTCAGACCCGTGCGTTCGACCTGCGCGCTGAACGGCGCACCGTCGAAGGCGCCGTGCACGGCGACGTCGCGCAGCGGTCCGTTGAAGTTGAGCGTGGATGTCCTGCCGCCGATGCCGATGCGGTAGGCATCGCCGCCGTTGCTCACCGTGACCGGCGTCTGCTCATGCGTTGGGTCGGACATCAGCACGATCACGAATTCTTCGCCAAGCTGCAGTTCATGCCCCGGCAGCTGGCCGGAGATTCGCGCCGCACGCTCGAGGGTGCGCCGGTGCACTGCTGCCGCCAGGACCAGCAGCAGCCGTGGATCGTCGCGCACACCGAGCGCCGCAGAGAAACCGCTCGGGTACTGCTCGGCGATGAAGCCGGTGTTGAAATCACCCGCCATGAACCTGGGGTGCGCGAGCAGCGCCGACTGGAAGGCGATGTTGCTCGAGATGCCGCGAATCACGAAGCCATTGAGCGCATGGCGCATGCGCGCGATCGCGTCGGCACGGTCGCGGCCGTGCACGATGAGTTTGGCGATCATCGAGTCGTAGTGGATCGGGATCTCGCCGCCTTCCGTGACGCCGGTGTCGACGCGAACCCCGCCGCCATCGCCCATGGGCTGCGCCGCGTGCAGGGTCTGTGCGGGTGGCTGGAACTTGACGAGCCGCCCGGTTGACGGCAAGAAACCGCGCAGCGGATCTTCGGCGTTGATGCGGCATTCCATCGCCCAACCTCGCCGGGGGATATCGGCCTGCTTCAGCGTGAGCTTCTCGCCCGCGGCGACGCGAATCATCTGCTCCACCAGATCCAGCCCGGTGATGCACTCCGTCACCGGATGTTCCACCTGGAGCCGGGTGTTCATCTCCAGAAAGTAAAAGCTCTGGTCCTTGCCGACGACGAACTCCACCGTCCCGGCGCTCTGGTAGCTGACCGCTTTGGCGAGCGCCACGGCCTGCTCGCCCATCGCCTTGCGCGTCGCTTCGCTGATGAAGGGCGACGGCGCTTCCTCGATCACTTTCTGGTGGCGGCGCTGGATCGAGCATTCGCGCTCGTGCAGGTACAGGCAGTTGCCGTGCGCGTCGCCGAGCACCTGGATCTCGATGTGGCGCGGCTGCTCGACGAACTTCTCGATGAACACCCGGTCGTCGCCGAAACTCGCGCGCGCCTCGTTGCGGCAGGCGCTGTAGCCGTCGAACGCCTGTTTGTCGTCGTACGCAACGCGCAAGCCCTTGCCACCGCCCCCGGCGCTGGCTTTGATCATCACCGGATAGCCGATGCCCTTCGCGATTTCCACCGCCTGCTCGGCCGTGTCGATCGCCGCGTTGTGCCCGGGAATCGTGTTCACCTTGGCCGCCGCCGCGAGCTTCTTCGACGCGATCTTGTCGCCCATCGCGGCGATCGATGCGTGCTTGGGACCGATGAAGACGATGCCCTGCTCTTCGACAAGCCGAGCGAACTCTTCGTTCTCGCTCAGGAAGCCGTAGCCCGGGTGCACCGCCTGCGCGCCGGTCTGTTTGCAGGCGGCGATGATCTTGTCCATCGACAAGTAAGACTCGCGGCTGGGTGCGGCACCAATGTGCACCGACTCATCGGCGAGTTCCACGTGCAGCGCATCGCGGTCGGCTTCGGAGTACACCGCGACAGTCGCGATGCCCATCTTGCGCGCGCTCTTCATCACCCGGCATGCGATCTCGCCCCGGTTCGCGATCAGTATTTTTGAGAACATTGCCGTCGGCCTCAAAGCGGAATGTTCCCGTGCTTGCGCCACGGGTTTTCGATCTTCTTGCTTGCCAGCATCGCGAGCGACCGGCAGATCCGGCGGCGCGTTTCGTGCGGCTGAATCACATCGTCGATGTAGCCGCGCGCGCCGGCGACAAACGGGTTCGCGAAGCGCGCCTTGTACTCGGCTTCGCGCGCCGCGAGTTTGGCCGGGTCGCCCTTGTCGTCGCGAAAGATGATCTCGACCGCGCCCTTCGCACCCATCACCGCGATCTCGGCGTTCGGCCACGCCAGGTTCACGTCGCCGCGCAGGTGCTTGGAACTCATCACGTCGTACGCGCCGCCGTAGGCCTTGCGCGTGATCACCGTCACTTTGGGCACCGTGCATTCGGCATACGCGTAGAGCAGCTTCGCGCCGTGTTTGATGATGCCACCGTACTCCTGGCTGGTTCCGGGCAGGAAGCCGGGAACGTCGACGAAGGTGATGACGGGAATGTTGAACGCATCGCAAAAGCGCACGAAGCGCGCCGCCTTGATGGCACTCTTGATGTCCAGGCAGCCGGCAAGAACGAGCGGCTGGTTCGCGACGATGCCCACGCTCTGGCCTTCCATGCGCGCCAGGCCGATCACGATGTTCTTCGCGTAGTCGGGTTGCAGTTCGAAGAAGTCCCCGTCGTCGACGCTCTTGACGATCAACTCCTTCATGTCATACGGCTGGTTCGGGTTGTTCGGCACCAGCGTGTCGAGCGACAGGTCGGCCCGGTCGGCGGGGTCGTCGCCGCGGCGCAGCGGCGCCTTTTCGCGGTTGTTCAACGGCAGGTAGTTGTACAAGCGCCGCAGCATCAGCAGCGCATCGACGTCGTTGTCGAACGCGAGGTCGGCAACGCCACTCTTCGTCGTGTGCGTGACCGCGCCGCCTAAGTCTTCCGCGCTGACTTCTTCATGCGTCACGGTCTTCACGACTTCGGGGCCGGTGACGAACATGTAGGAGCTGTCTTTCACCATGAAGATGAAATCGGTCATCGCCGGCGAATAGACCGCGCCGCCCGCGCAAGGGCCCATCACCATGCTGATCTGCGGAATCACGCCCGAGGCCATCACGTTGCGCTGGAACACTTCGGCATAACCGCCGAGCGACGCCACGCCTTCCTGAATTCGCGCGCCACCCGAATCGTTCAAGCCGATCACGGGCGCACCGACTTTCATCGCCTGGTCCATCACCTTGCAGATCTTCTCGGCGTGCGCCTCCGACAGCGCGCCGCCGAACACGGTGAAGTCCTGGCTGAACACGAACACGAGGCGGCCGTTGATCATGCCGTAGCCGGTGACCACACCGTCGCCGGGAATCTTCTGCTGCTCCATGCCGAAGTCGGCGCAGCGGTGCTCGACGAACATGTCCCACTCCTCGAACGTGCCTTCGTCGAGCAGCAGCTCGAGCCGTTCGCGCGCCGTCAGCTTGCCCTTGCCGTGCTGCGCGGCGATGCGCTTCTCGCCGCCGCCCTTGCGCGCCTTGGCGCGCTTGGCTTCCAATTGTTGAATGATGTCGTGCATGGTCTCCTCAGGCGATTGTTGTTCGATACAGATCGAGCAGGGCATGTGCCGCGGCGGACGGCGCGACGCGCTGGCGCGACACGTCTTCCAGCGTTTGCGGCAAGGCTTGGCTCACACCGGCGTGTTCATTGAATTGCGACAGCAACCGGGCGTGCACCAGGTCCCACATCCACGCCAGATTCTGCTCGCGGCGCCTTGAAGCGAATTCGCTGCTGGCTTCGCGCCGCACGCGAAACTGCACCGCCGCGTCCCACACCGCCGCGACGCCCTCGCCTTGCAAGGCGCTGATCCGCATCACCTGAGTGTCACGGTGCCCCGCCCCGCCGTGCGAACTCAAAATCCGCAGCGCGCTCGTCGTCAATGCTTGCGCACGCGTCGCCGCGTCGGGGTCGATGTCGGCCTTGTTGATCAGCACCAGGTCGGCGAGCTCCATCACGCCTTTCTTGATGGCCTGCAAGTCATCTCCCGCGTTGGGCAGTTGCAGCAGGATGAACATGTCGGTCATGCTCGCCACCGTCGCCTCGCTCTGGCCCACGCCCACCGTCTCGACGATCACCACGTCGAAGCCTGCGGCTTCGCAGACCAGCATCGCCTCGCGCGTTTTCTCCGCCACACCGCCCAGGGTGCCGGACGCGGGGCTCGGCCGGATGTAGGCGGCCTCATGCACCGACAGGCGCTCCATGCGCGTCTTGTCGCCGAGGATCGAGCCGCCAGACAGGCTGGACGACGGGTCGATCGCCAGTACCGCGACGCGCCCGCCGTGCGCAATGACGTGCAGACCCAAGGCTTCGATGAAGGTGGATTTCCCGACACCCGGAACGCCGGAAATTCCGAGCCGCAATGACTTACCGCTGAACGGCAGCAGCGCGTTGAGCAAGGCATCGGCGCGCTCTCGGTGGTCGGCGCGGGTCGACTCGAGCAAGGTGATGGCCTTGGCGAGCGCGCGCCGGTCGCCCCGGCGCACGCCGTCGAGCAGGGGCTGATCGGCAGCTTCGCGGGTCACGTCGTGGTCACGCAGCAGCGTCGCGCGCCATCAAGCCCGTCAACCCGGCTTGGCCAGGTTCGCCTTGATCTGCTCGAGCACGTCTTTCGCGCTCGCCGGAATCGGCGTTCCCGGGCCGTAGATGCCCTTCACGCCGGCGGCGTAGAGGAACTCGTAGTCCTGGCGCGGGATCACGCCGCCGACGAATACGATGATCTCGCCCGCGCCCTGGTCGCGCAGGGACTGAACGATCGCCGGCACCAGCGTCTTGTGGCCCGCGGCGAGCGTGCTGACACCGACCGCGTGCACGTCGTTCTCGATCGCCTGCCGCGCGCATTCCTCGGGGGTCTGGAACAGCGGGCCGATGTCGACGTCGAAGCCGAGATCGGCAAACGCGGTGGCGACGACCTTTGCGCCGCGGTCATGCCCATCCTGTCCGAGCTTGGCGATCAGCACGCGCGGCCGGCGCCCCTGCTCTTTCGCGAACTGCGCAATCTCGGCTTTCAGTTTGTCCCAGCCTTCGGCGCTGTCATACGCTGCTGCATACACACCGGTCACCTTTTGCGTATCGGCGCGGTGCCGGCCCCAGGCCTTTTCCAACGCGTCGGAAACTTCGCCGACAGTCGCGCGCGCGCGCATCGCGTCGATCGCCAAGTGCAACAGATTCTCGCTCGCACCGCCGCCACTTTCGTTTTGCGCGCACGCCGTCAACGCCGCGAGCGCCGCGTTCACCGCCGCGCTGTTGCGTGCCGCGCGCAATACATGCAGCCGCTCGATCTGGCTGTCGCGCACCGCGTGGTTGTCGACTTCGCGAAATTCGATTGCAGCCTCCTCGGCAAGTTTGTACTTGTTGACGCCGACGATCACGTCCTGCCCGGAATCGATTCTTGCCTGCTTCTGCGCCGCGCTCGCCTCGATCTTCAGCTTGGCCCAGCCACTGTCCACGCAGCGCACCATGCCGCCCTGCGCGTCGACCGCCTCGATGATCGCCCAGGCCTTGTCGGCCATTTCCTGCGTCAGTGTCTCCATCATGTAGCTGCCGGCCCAGGGGTCGACGACGTGCGTGATGTGCGTCTCTTCCTGGATGATGAGCTGGGTGTTGCGCGCGATTCGCGCGCTGAATTCGCTCGGCAGCGCGATCGCTTCGTCCAGCGCATTCGTGTGCAGGCTTTGCGTGCCACCGAACACCGCGGCCATCGCCTCGATCGTCGTGCGCACGACGTTGTTGTAAGGGTCCTGCTCGGTCAGGCTCCAGCCCGAAGTTTGGCAGTGAGTGCGCAGCATCAGACTCTTCGGGCTCTTCGCGCCGAACTCGCCCATGATGCGCGACCACAGCAGTCGCGCCGCGCGCATCTTCGCGACTTCGAGATAGAAGTTCATGCCGATCGCCCAGAAGAAGCTCAGGCGCGGCGCGAAGTCGTCGACATCCAGCCCCTTGGCCAGAGCGGTCTTCACGTATTCCTTGCCGTCGGCGAGCGTGAACGCGAGTTCCAGCGCCTGGTTCGCGCCGGCTTCCTGCATGTGGTAGCCCGAGATGGAAATGGAATTGAAACGCGGCATGCGCCGCGATGTGTAATCGATGATGTCGCCCACGATCCGCATCGAAGGCCGGGGCGGATAGATGTAGGTGTTGCGGACCATGAACTCCTTGAGGATGTCGTTCTGGATGGTTCCGCTCAACTGCTCCTGCGCCACGCCCTGCTCTTCGCCCGCGACGACGTAGGCGGCGAGGATCGGCAGCACCGCGCCGTTCATCGTCATCGACACCGACACCTTGTCCAAGGGGATCCCGTCGAACAACACCTTCATGTCCTCGACGCTGTCGATCGCGACGCCGGCCTTGCCGACGTCGCCGGTGACGCGCGGGTGGTCGCTGTCGTAGCCGCGGTGCGTGGCGAGGTCGAACGCGACGCTGACGCCCTGCGCGCCAGCGGCCAGCGCCTGGCGGTAGAAGTGATTCGACGCCTGCGCCGTCGAGAAACCCGCGTACTGGCGGATCGTCCACGGCCGCACCGCGTACATCGTCGCCTGTGGCCCGCGCACAAAGGGCGCGAAGCCGGGAAGCGTGTCGGTGTGGGGCAGTCCTTCAAGGTCCGCCGCCGTGTAGAGCGGTTTGACCACGATGCCCTCGGGGGTGACCCAGCTCAACGAGTCGAGCGAGCCACCGGGCGCGGATTTGGCGGCGGCTTTCTCCCAGGCCGACAAGGGCATGGCGGCAGGGTCCGGGTTCGGAGCGCTGGAGGGTCGAGCGGGCATCGCGGGCTTTCGATGGCGGGCCAGGAGACTCGGGTCGCGGGCCTGGCATGAGCCGCCGTAATTCAAAACTGAATTATATTCCCCGGCATGGCAGCTCCATCGTCCCCGCCAAGACCCCGCCTCGCGCCCGCCTTGAAGCGCACGCTGAAGCGCAACCTGCCCGAGTCTGCCCTGTACGAGCGCGTGGCCGAGCGTTTGCGGCAGCGCATTCTGGGCCATGCCATCGGCCCGGGAAGCTGGATCGACGAGCAGGCCCTCGCGGCCGAATTCGGCATCAGCCGCACACCCTTGCGCGAGGCGCTGAAAGTGCTGGCCACCGAAGGCCTGGTGACGATGAAACTGCGCCGCGGCGCTTACGTCACCGAAGTCTCCGAGCGCGATCTGGCCGAGGTGTTCCACCTGCTCGCCTTGCTCGAGGCCGACGCGGCTGGGGTTGTCGCGCGCCGCGCGACAACCGATGAAATGAACGAGTTGCAAGCGCTGCACCTGGAGCTCGAAGCAAGCGTCGGCGACCGAGATCGGTTCTTCGCGGCGAACGAGCGCTTCCACATGCGCCTGCTCGACATCGCCGACAGCCGCTGGCGCAAGCAGGTCGTGGCCGACCTGCGCAAGGTGATGAAACTGAACCGCCACCATTCGCTGCTCAAGCAAGGCCGGATCGACGCTTCGCTGCTCGAACACCGCGCGATCCTGGCGGCGCTGCTGGCGCGCCAGGCGGCTCGGGCGCAGCGCCTGATGCGCGAGCACATCGCCAAGGGCGAAGAGGCCGCTCGTTCGCCCGTGGCGGCGTGACGGGCTGGGTCGCTTCGTGCATCGGATCGCAAGAGCGACGACGACGCTGGCGGCGCCAAACAAAGCCACCGGCAACAGCAGCAACTTCAGCGGCAGCGACAATGCCTCGCATGCCCCGCCCCACCGTCGCCCTGATCGCCGCTGTCGCTCGCAACCGCGCCATCGGCAGGAACAACGCCTTGCTGATGCACCTGCCCGACGACCTGCCGCGCCTCAAGCGAATCACGCTCGGCCACGCTGTCGTGATGGGGCGCAAGACCTGGGAGTCGATCGGTCGGCCGCTTCCGGGCCGCCGCAACATTGTCGTGACCCGAAACCCGCAGTGGAGCGCTCCGGGCGCCGAGGCGGCGCCGTCGATACCAGCGGCGCTTGCGTTGGCCGCTGATGCCTCCAAGATTTTCGTGCTCGGCGGCGCGCAGATCTATGAGCAGGCGCTGCCGCTGGCGGACGAACTGATCCTTACAGAAATCGACGCCGATCTAGAAGGCGACGCCTTCTTCCCGGTCTGGGACCGGAGCCAGTTTCGCGAAGTGTCGCGAGAGGCCGGGGCGAGCGTTGGCAGCCTTCGATTCGACTACGTCACCTACGCCAGAACAGCGCAGGAGTGATGCGGCGCGTTCGCGCGCAGCGGCGTGCCCGCCGCTGCGCGAGTTCGGGTTGAAGCCGTTTGTACTTAGACGCTGACGTTGATCACGACACCCACGCCCGACAGGGCCGGCGTCGTGGTATCGGCGCCGAGCCCGCGCGCCAGGCTGTGCAGGAACGTCGCCAGACTCGGTGCCGCGGCATCGGTCGACTGGGCATTCGGATTCAGCGAACGCAGCACGCGCATCATCGCGTCGAAGGCCTGCGCCAACGGGCTGGTGGCGGGAGCGGGAGCCGGAGTGGGAGTCGGAACCGGCGCGGGAGGCGTCTGCACAGACTGGACCACTGGAGCTGCCGCCGGTACCACCGCCCCCGGCGCCGCGGGTATTTCCGCCGGCGTTGGCGCGGCAGTCACACCCGCCGTGTTGGGATCGAGACGAACTGCGAGTGATTCGAGGCGCGTCGCCAAGCCCGAGTAGCCCCGTGACATGCCGTACCCATGTTCATGACCGTGGCGCCGACGGCCTTGGTCGCCGTGGTCATCGTCGCCGCGATGCTCGCGGCGCGATCCGGAGTCGCCGCCACGCAGCGCCTGCCACAGCGCATGGGCAAACGAGTACACGGCGTCTTCCACGCTCAGCGTGGGCGGCGTGCCGGGCTGCGCCGGATTGGCGGGGGCGCCCACGCTTGGCGCCGGGTTGGGTGTGGTCGTCGCGACAGGCGTGACAACGGCCGCGGCGGGCGCGGGTGTCGGCACTGGGGCCGGTCCTGGCGTCGGAGCCGGGCCGGTGGGCGCGGATTGCGGACTGGACGTGAGCCCCAGTTCGCGCAGCGCCGCCATCATCGCTTCATACAAGACGTTGCGCCGGCCGCGCTCAGGGCCGTGCGTTTCGCACGCCCGCGGCGCGGGTGTCGGAGCACTGGCGGTGGGCGCCACGGGCGCGGTTGCCGCAGCCGGAGCCAAAGGCGCTTGACTGAAGAAGTTGAAGGCGATGGACGTGATGGACATGACGGACTCCTTGCTGGTCGATTGCCACCTTCAGTGATCGCGGCGGCTGCAACACGTTGTCGGCGCGCCAACCGACGAAATTCAGACCTGGGACGCAACCGCTGGTAACTGGTAGCTCAATGTGGGCTATTTGCGGTAGCGAGCGCAGCGCGGGTCGGACCGCACTGACGCGCAGGCACCGGCGAGCCAATGTGACGCAGGAGAAGCAAGTCCTGACGGAGAATCGCCTAATTGCAGGCGATCCGATCCAGCCGACTTCGGCCGAGCGACAACGCTGCGTTGCCCCCATTGCCAAGGACCCGCTTGAAACTCGCCACCTGGAACGTCAATTCGCTCGCCGTGCGCTTGCCGCAGGTGCTGGCTTGGCTGGCCGCGCACCGCCCCGACGCGCTGTGCCTTCAGGAAACCAAACTCGTCGACGAGAAGTTTCCGCGCGGGGAGATCGAGGCAGCCGGCTACCGGGCCGAGTTCTTCGGCCAGAAGACC
This sequence comes from uncultured beta proteobacterium, assembly GCA_963791595.1. GTDB lineage: Bacteria > Pseudomonadota > Gammaproteobacteria > Burkholderiales > Burkholderiaceae_C > JAEMQF01. The sequence goes on from CAWBTF010000028.1 coordinate 64,765, forward strand.
TACAACGGCGTCGCGCTGCTGACGCGTGAGGCTGCCTCCGATGTGCTGAAGAACATCCCAGGCTTCGACGACCCGTCGGCGCGTGTCATCGCCGGCACCGTGGATGGCGTGCGCGTGATCGGCGCCTACATGCCCAACGGCGAAGCGCCCGACAGCGACAAGTTCCAGTACAAGATGCGTTGGCTCGACGCGCTGCACGACTGGCTGAAGCTCGAATGCGCCGCGCACCCGAAGCTCGCCTTGCTTGGCGACTTCAACATCGCGCCCGAAGACCGCGACGTCTACGACCCGGTGGCGTGGATGGGCCAGATTCATTGCACCGATCGCGAGCGCGCCCAGTTCGCGCGGCTGATCGCGCTCGGCCTGCACGACGCGTTTCGGCTGTTCGAGCAACCGCCCAAGAGCTGGAGCTGGTGGGATTACCGCAACCTGGCATTCCGCAAGAACCAGGGGCTGCGCATCGACCACATTCTGGTCAGCGACGCGCTGCGACCGAGTGTCACTTCGTGCACGATCGACAAGCCGACGCGCAAGAACGAGCGCCCGAGCGACCATGCCCCGGTGTGGCTGGAACTGAACGCCTGAAGTCGTCGATTCCTCGGCGAGGCAGGCTGCGGGCCGCGGCCCGCAACGGTCTCAACCCTTCAGCCCGAGCTCCTGAATCTTGCGCGTGATCGTATTTCGCCCGATCCCCAGGCGCTGCGCGGCTTCGATGCGGCGCCCGCGTGTGATGTCCAGCGCGGTTTGAATCAGCCGCGCCTCGACCCGGTTCGTCAGCTCGCTCCAGGTGTCGGGCGTGCCTGCCATCAGCAACGCTCGCGCTTCTTCTTCCAGGCCGACGAGCCAGTGCGGTGCCGCGGATTCGAGCAACGGTGCCGCCGGCGCGGTTGGTTGCGGATGGCCCTGCGCAGAAGTGGCAGGCGCTTCGCTGGGCGCTGCGCCCGAAGCAGCCGCCTGGTGGCTCGCGGCTGCGGGCCCCTCGGCACCCGTTGAGGCCACAGGCGCACTCGGCCGCTGCAGCTCGGGCGGCAAATCTCCGACATCGACGCGCTGCGTTGGCGCCATCACGGTCAGCCAATGGCAGATGTTCTCGAGCTGGCGCACGTTGCCGGGAAAGTCGAACTGAACCAGGCGCGCGAGCGCGGCATCGCTGAACTGCTTGGCGTCGACGCCAAGATCTTTCGCGCTCTTTTGCAGGAAAAACTTGGCGAGCATGGGAATGTCTTCGCGGCGCTCGCGCAGCGCCGGCAGGCGCAGGCGAATCACGTTCAGGCGGTGGAACAAGTCTTCGCGGAAGGTGCCTGCGCGCACCCGCTCTTCCAGGTCTTGGTGGGTTGCGGCGATCACACGCACGTTGCTGCGCATCGGGTTGTGCCCGCCGACACGGTAGAACTGCCCGTCGGAGAGCACGCGCAGCAGGCGTGTTTGCAGGTCGAACGGCATGTCGCCGATTTCGTCCAGGAACAAGGTGCCGCCGTCGGCCTGCTCGAAGCGCCCGCGGCGCATCGTCTGCGCGCCGGTGAAGGCGCCGCGTTCATGACCGAACAATTCCGACTCGAGCAGGTCTTTCGGAATCGCCGCCGTGTTGATCGCGACGAACGGCCCGTTGCTGCCCGCCTCGCCGCGCGGGCTGTGTTTGTGCAAGGCCTTTGCGACGAGCTCCTTGCCCGACCCCGACTCGCCGGTGATCAGCACGGTGACCGTGCTTTGGCGCAGGCGCCCGATGGCGCGAAACACGTCTTGCATCGCGCTCGCCTGGCCCAGCATCTCGGGCACCTGCGCCGAACGCTCGTCGCGCAACGGCTCGCGCAGGCTTTCGTCCAGGGCACGCCGAATCAGCTCGACCGCCTTGGGCACGTCGAAGGGTTTTGGCAGGTACTCGAAGGCGCCGGTCTGAAACGCGCCGACGGCACTGTCGAGGTCGGAAAACGCCGTCATGATGATGACCGGCAGCCCCGGGTGCTTGAGCTTCACCTGCGCCAGCAGGTCGATGCCAGAGCCTCCGGGCATGCGAATGTCCGACACCAGCACTTGTGGCTGTTCGGCCTCCAGCGCCGCCAGCACGTCGCGCGCATTGCTGAAGCTGCGCACCTCCAGGCCTTCACGCGCGAGCGCACGCTCCAGTACGAAGCGGATGGATTGGTCGTCGTCGGCGATCCAGATGGGTTTCATGCAGGGCCAGGGTTGGCTGCCGCGGCCAACCAAGCCGCCATCGGCTTGTCGGTCAAGGCAGCGGGATCAGTATCTTGAAGACCGTGTTGCCGGGTTCGCTTTCAAATTCGACGGCGCCGAGATGCTGCTGAACGAAGGTCTGCGCGAGCGTCAGCCCCAGACCTGAACCACCTTCGCGCCCTGTGACCAGCGGGTAGAAAATTCTCTCGCGCAAATCCGCCGCGACGCCAGGGCCGTTGTCTCGAACATGCAATTCCAGTGCCAGACGATAACGCTGCTTGCCGAACGTCGCTTGGCGCGCGATGCGCGAAGTCAGCGTGATCTGCGCGTCGCCCCTGGCGATTCGGTCGGTGAGCGCCTGGGCAGCGTTCTGGGCGATGTTGAGCACGGCCTGGATCAACTGCTCGCGGTCGCCTCGGAATTCGGGGATCGACACGTCATAGTCGCGACGCACCGCCAGGCCCTTCGGGTACTCGGCCAGGATCAACGCACGAACCCGCTCGCACACCTCATGGATGTTGACGTCTCCTACGGTGTGCGGCGTGCGGTGCGGTGCGAGCAGCCGATCCACCAGCAATTGAAGGCGGTCGGCCTCGGCGACGATGACCCGGGTGTAGTCGCTCAAGCCCTTGGACGGCAGTTCCATCTCGAGCAATTGCGCGGCGCCGCGGATTCCGCCCAGCGGGTTCTTGATCTCGTGCGCCAGGTTGCGCACCAACTCCTTGTTCGCCTGCACCTGGCCGAGCACGCGCTCCTCGCGTTCCAGGCGCGTCTGCTGCTCGATCACCACGAGCTCGATGACGAGGTGCGCGGACGCCTCGATCGGGCTGACGAGCACGTGGACCGGCCAGGCCTCGCCGGGTGTCGGGCCTGGGCGGCGCAGCTGCGCCTCGAGCCGGCTCGCCGAGAACTGGTTGGCCGCCACTGCTCGCACCGTGGCGCGCAGGGGCTGGGCGTCGACGAACCAATCGAACAGGTTGGAGCGCTGGACGTTGCGCCGTGCCAGACCGATGGTCTGTTCGAACGCGGCGTTGACGAAGACGCACACACCCTCGGCATCGACCACCGCGACCAGGCTCGCCAAGTGGTCGAACGCAGCGTAGGCCTGCATCCCGCCGGCGCGCCGTTCGGCGGCCAGCCCGGACAAGGTACTCACTGCGGCATCTTCGCGAGTTCGCGCTTCAGCGCCGCGATGTCGCTTTCCTTGCGGGCAATGCCCGCTTTCAGCTCGGCGACACGGTCCTGGTACTTCTGGAAGTTGCGCTCATCGCCGCGCCGCTCGGGCTCGCCGTTGTTGTACTCCCGTTGCAGCGCGGCCAGGCGCTCGGTTTCCGCCCGAAGTTCGGCTTCGAGGATGCGGCGCGCGTCGCTGTCGCGCGATCGCTGTTCGTTGGGGTCGACCTTCGCTTCGGCGCGGCCCTCCGAGTTTCGAGACGCGGAACCGGCCGAAGGCGGAACCGGCTTGGCGTCGGCGCGCGGGCGCACGCTCTGAATCACCGTCACCGGCACGCCTTCGAGGGTGCGGCAGTCGCGCTCCTTGGCTTCCTTGGCGCTGATCGTGTCGGTATAGACGTTGCCCGGGCAGCGGTACACCGTGTTGTTCGCATGCGCGTCGGCGAGCGCGGCACCGCACAGCGCAAGCAACGAAGCACGACTCAGTTGAAGGCCCATTCTCATGACAACCCATCCTTTGCCGTTGAACGCACTGGGTGTCCAGGGCGTCGACCGGCCGGGCGGATTGTCTCGCAGCTTTGACCCGGCTTGACGAGACCGTCACGAATCGTGCAGGCAAGACGAGAAAAAGGGGACGGCGCTGGCCGTCCCCTTATCGAGAATCCTCGGGCCGGGCTGGCCCGGCCCTGGGGCGCTCAAAGGCTGTAGTACATGTCGTACTCGACCGGATGCGTGGTCATCCGGAAGCGCGTCACTTCCTGCATCTTCAGTTCGATGTAGGCGTCGATGAAGCCGTCGGTGAACACGCCGCCCTTGGTCAGGAAGGAGCGGCCCTTGTCGAGGTAATCCAGGGCTTGGTCCAGGCTGTGGCACACCGTGGGAATCTTCGCGTCTTCCTCGGGTGGCAGGTGGTACAGGTCCTTGGTCGCAGCGTCGCCGGGGTGAATCTTGTTCTCGATTCCGTCCAGGCCGGCCATCAGCATCGCGGCGAAACCGAGATACGGGTTGGTCTGGGGGTCGGGGAAGCGCACTTCGATGCGACGACCCTTGGGGTTGGCCACGTATGGGATGCGCACCGACGCCGATCGATTGCGCGAGCTGTAAGCGAGCTTGACCGGCGCTTCGAAACCGGGAACCAACCGCTTGTAGCTGTTCGTGCCCGGGTTCGTGATGGCGTTCAGCGCCCGGGCGTGCTTGATGATGCCGCCGATGTAGTAGAGCGCGAATTCGGACAGTCCTGCATAGCCGTCGCCGGCAAACAGGTTCTTGCCGTCTTTCCACACCGACTGGTGCACGTGCATTCCCGAGCCGTTGTCGCCGACGATGGGCTTGGGCATGAACGTTGCCGTCTTGCCATACGAGTGCGCGACGTTCTGGATCACGTATTTCTGCAGTTGCAACCAGTCGGCGCGCTGCACGAGGGTGCTGAACTTCGTGCCCAGTTCCATCTGGCCCGCGGTGCCGACTTCATGGTGATGCACTTCGACCGGGATGCCGAGCTGTTCGAGGATCAGGCACATCTCGGAGCGCATGTCCTGGAAGCTGTCGGTGGGCGGGGTCGGGAAGTAGCCGCCCTTCACGGCGGGCCGATAGCCCGAATTGCCGTGCTCGTATTCCTTGCTGCTGCTCCAGGCGGCTTCCTCGGATTCGATCTTGCAGAACGAGCCCGACATGTCCACACCCCAGCGCACGCTGTCGAACACGAAGAACTCGGGTTCCGGGCCAAAGTACGCCGTGTCGCCAAGGCCCGAAGCCTTCATGTACGCCTCGGCGCGTTTGGCCAGCGAACGCGGGTCGCGCTCGTAGGGCTTGCCGTCGCCGGGCTCGAGAACGTCGCAGGTCAACAGCAGCGTCGGTTCCTCGAAGAACGGGTCGACGTTGGCGGTGTTCGGATCGGGCATCAACAGCATGTCCGACGCCTCGATGCCTTTCCAGCCGGCAATTGACGAGCCGTCGAAGGCGTGGCCCGAGATGAATTTGTCTTCATCGAAGTGCGAAACGGGGACGGACACGTGTTGTTCCTTGCCGCGGGTGTCGGTAAAGCGAAAGTCGACGAACTTGATTTCGTTTTCCTTCACCATCTTCATCACGTCGGCAACGCTCTTGGCCATGGGCTCTCCTCGAAGGTTTTGTGTTTGGGGATGAAATCGCGCGGCACGGGCACGCCGCCGGCGACTGTGCGTGAAAATGCGCACAGGAATGTAGCAGAATCCGTGCCCGCGTCTGGTCGAGAAAAATCGCTCTCAGCGCACAAGTTTGGTGCGACCGAGCGCACCTATTCGTGAGCGAGTCCTGGAGTTAACGCACCAACTCGGGGCCCAATTCGACCCCGGCTTCGCGCAGGCCCTTCAACAGCTCGGCATACGCCGCATCGATTCCCGAGACATCGCCCTTCACACCCAGTTCGATGTGCCGGCCCCACTGCGGATGGTCGACGCTGGGCAGGCTGAACACCTTGACTCCGGGAAATCGCGCTTCGATGCTCAGCATCAGCGGCGTCAAGCTCGCCTCCATGCCGCCGAACACGATCACCGATTTCTCGCGCACGCCGACACGGCCATGCAGGTGCGCGAGCCGCTGGTCGAGCACCCATTCGATCATCGGCCAGGCCATCACGGGGAAGCCGGGGACGAAGTAGACGTGGTCGATCGAGAACCCGGCGATCTTGTTGTACGGGTTGGGAATGATTGACGCGCCTTGCGGGAACATCGCCATGTTCAGGCGATGCACGTTGTCGCTGCGCTCGGGCTCGTAGGCCACACCTTGTTCGCGCGCCTGATCGCGCATGCGCTCGAGGATCAAGTCGCGCCCCTGCGGGTGCAGCACGAGCGGCCGGCCGAGCGCGTGGGCTGCGCATTGGCGGGTGTGATCGTCGGGGGTGGCACCGATGCCGCCGCATGAGAACACCACGTCTCCGCTGGCGAATGCGTCGCGCAGGTCGGCGGTGATGCGCTGCGGGTCGTCGCCGACGTAGCGGGTCCAGCTCAGGCCGAGGCCGCGCGCCGCGAGCAGTTCAATCACTTTGGGCAGATGCTTGTCGGTGCGCTTGCCCGACAGGATCTCGTCGCCGACGATCAGCAGGCCGAAGTTCATGGTGGGGGCAGGCTGAGCGGCACCGGATTCGTGGTCAGTGGCGGCGGGCTCGTGCCGATCTGCACCGGGCTCGCGCCGGCGTCAACGGCAGCGCGAGCCGCCGCTTCGCGCAACGTCGCAAGCGCGGCCAGCAAGTAGTGGGTGAACCAGAGCGTCGAAAATGCGAACACCAGCGTGTACAGCCACACCGCGACGACCACCAGCAAGGGCGCAAGGATCAACATCGCCGCACTCACCGCCCACAGCAGCGACGGCGCAGCGCCCAGGTAACCGGTGACCACGCCTATGGCAATCAGCGGCCAGCGGTGCTCGCGTATTAACGCGCGCCGCTCCTGCGCGCTGGCGTGCTCAGCGAGAGCGTCAAAACTCATCACACGATACGTCAGCCAGCCCCAGATCAACGGCGGCAGCAGCAAGATCAACGGCGGCACGAACCAGAACGGAATGCTCACCACGAGTGCTGCCAGCGCCGCCAGCGAGCAGCCGAGCGACCACGCGACACTGGCCGCGAAGCTGGCACCGCGGCGCCGCTCGAGCGCAGGAAAGCGCCGCTGCGACACCAGTGTGACGACGGCCGGCGTCATCAACAGTGCCACCAGCAACAGCGAAAGCACGACGATCACCGGCACCGCGAGCGCCACCACGATCAGCGGCGCGAGCACGGTGCGAAAGCCCCCGGCGCCCACGCCCTCGAGCCACTGCAGCATCGCCTCCAACAGCGCCCAGCTCTCCAGCGTCGCGCGCAGGCCGGCGAGCGCGTCTTCCCAGAAGAAGTAGCCGAGCAGCCACGCCAGGCCGCCGGCCGCGAGCAGCGGCAGAAATGACAGCAGGATGACGCGCGGGTGCAGGCAGTAAGCGGCGGCGCGCCAGAACGAATCGATCAGCGGGTTCACACCGCGCAGGATAGTCCAAGCGCAGCGCCCAAGACAGCGGCGCACGCGCATTCGTTCCTGCGGCGCACGCTCCCCGATGTGCGGGTGCAAGCGCAAACAGGGTCACAATATTGGCTCCCCTCGCGCCGGCATGAATCTGCATCCGCCCACCCTTCTGATCGCCTGCGCCGCGGTATTGCTGCTCGCGGCCACGGCAATGACTTGGTTTGGCGCACGCCAACGCTGCTATCGAGGCTATTGGTGTTGGGTCAGCGCGCAGTGGCTGCTGGCCATCGGACTGGGCTTGCAGATCGCCGCGCCGCGCAGCGATCTGGTGTCCGCCGCCGCGCAGTTGCTAGTGCTGCAATGGCCGGTATTTGCGCTGATGGGGCTGCGCCGGTTCTATTCTCGCCATGGACTGCCGGTGCATGGCGCGATCGATCTGGTGCTGCTGGGGCTGACCTGGCTCGGCTTGGCGGTGGCGCTGCAAGCGCGCGCTTCGCCGTCGGTCCAGCTCGTCGCCTGGAGTGTCGGGCCGTTGCTGCTGCTGGCTTACGCCGCGATCCTGGTGACACGACTGACCGAGTTCAGGAGCAGCCCCGCGTTGCAGTTGCTCGCGATCGCGCTGGGCACCGCTGCAGCCGCGAATCTGTACCGCCTTATCGGCGCCGGCGGCGTGCCTTCGCTGCCCGACGAGGCCTTGCTCGGCGAGGCCGTGATCATGGTATTGCCGGCCTTGGTGCTGCTGCAGGTGGCGCTGATGCTCAGCTTTCAGCGCACCGAACACACCTGGACGGCGGAGCAACGCAAGCTGCGCTATCTGGCCGACATGGACGTGGTGACGCGCGTCGCGAACCGGCGCCACTTCCAGGAGCTGGTCGCGGATGCGTTGGTCACTTTCAAGACCGAGCACGCGAGCATGATGACGTTCGACATCGACCACTTCAAGCGCATCAATGAAATGTTCGGCCACGCCACGGGCGACGACGCACTGCGCCAGGTGTCGCAGTGCATGCAGGACACGCTGCGCGAAATGGATGTCGCCGGACGCCTGGGCGGCGACGAGTTCGCGTGTTTCCTGCCCGACACCATGCCCAAGGGGGCGATGGCGGTTGCCTCGCGCATGGTGAGCAACCTCGCGGCGCACCAGGTCGCGCCGCGCATCGCGCCGTTGAGTCTGAGCTTCGGCATCGTGCAGATGCACGAAGGCGAGCTGATCGCCGACGCGTTGCGCCGTGCCGAGCAGGCCTTGTTCGAAGCCAAGCGCCAGGGGCGCAGCCGCATCGTCGTTGCCACCGGCCCGAGCGACAAGCCGGTGTTCACGAACAGCCGCACGCTGGGCTTGTTCGGGGCTTGACGAACGCGCCTGACGGTTTGTTCGGCCGAGAAGACAGCGGGCGCGGCACCGCGCCTCATGGCGCGATCAACCGCGACGCAGGGTGGCGCCAATAGCGCCGCGTCGTATCGCGCAAGCACTCGCCCGCGAGGCCGGAATCCACCGGCCATGCCCACGCTCCACAGACGGGGCTCTCGACAATTCCAACCCCGCGCTCGGTGTAACGCGCCAGCACTTCCGGCGCCGGATGCCCGAAACGACTGCGATAGCCGGCCTGAATCACGGCGAGCCGCGGCGCAACCGCATCGAGAAACGCCGCGCTCGACGACGTCTTGCTGCCGTGGTGAGGCACGACGAGCACATCGCTGCGCAGCGCCGCGCCATGCTGCGCGACCAGCGCGGACTCCTGCTCGCGCTCGATGTCGCCGGTGAGCAGCACGCTGCCCTGCGCCGACGCAATGCGCAACACGCACGACAGCGCATTCGATCTGACCCTGCTGGCCGTGCGTTCGCCCTCGGCCACAGGAGGGCCCGGATATCGCGCCGGCGGCGGGCCGAGCACGTCGAACTGCACGCCGTCCCACTGCCAGGACAGACCCGCCTCGCAACGCGTATGCGCATGCCCGGAGGCGAGCAGAGGGTGCGCGTCTTCGAGCGAACTCAGCAGCTCGCGCACCGGCAGCGCGGCAAGCAAGGCACGTGCGCCACCCACGTGGTCGCTGTCGCGATGGCTGAGCACGAGCTTGTCGATCTGCCGCTCGCCGCGCCCGCGCAGCAGCGGCAACAACACACGCTGGCCGGCGTCGCTGTCGCGCGAATACTGCGGGCCGGCGTCGTACAGCAGCAGGTGGTCTCGGGTTCGCACCAGCACCGCGGTGCCCTGGCCGACGTCCAGCGCGAGCAGCTCAAACCGCCCGGGCTCGGCGCGCTGGGGCACCGGCATCAGCAGCGGAAACGTCAGCGCCACTCCCAGCATCCGAGCGCGCCAGGGCAGCGGCATGATCAGCACACCGGCACCCACCAATCCCGCCGCCTGCGCCCAAGGGGGCGCCGCAGGCAGCGTCCACACCGCACCGGGAAGCGCGGCAAGCCAGGCGAGCGCGGCGATCAGCACATGGCTCACCGCCGCGGCAAGCGACCACGCAGGCCCCGCCAGCGCGCCCAACAACGCGAGCGGCGTGATCAACAGCGTCACCAGCGGAATCGCGAACAGGTTGGCGACCAGCCCCACCAGCGACACCTGTTGAAAGAACACCAGCGTCAGAGGCGTCAGCCCCAGCGTCGCGATCACCTGCGTGCGAATACCCCCATGCAGCACCGCGGCGAGGCGCTGCATCGCAGCCCTCGGCCACGTCCGGCTGGGGCTCCGGTGCAGCGCGCACCGGCGCCGGCCGAGACGCCATCAACAACGCCACGGCGCCGAACGACAACCAGAAGCCCGGTTGCAACAGCGCCCATGGGTCGATCAGAGACACCACGGCAGCCGCCGCGAGCAGCACCAGCGGCCATGGCCACGCCAATCCGAGCGATTGCAGCAGCGTCACCGTCGCGAGCATCCACACGGTGCGCTGCGCCGGAACGCCCCAACCCGAGAGCAGCGCGTAGCCGATCGCCGCCGCCAGTCCGCCCCAGCGCACGGCATGAGGCAATGGTACGCGCAGCAAGGCGCCGGGGATGCGCCGCCACAGCGCGCCGAGCAGCACGCCGGCGAGCCAGGCAAACATCGTGACGTGCAAGCCGCTGATCGACATCAGGTGCGCCACGCCGGTGTTGCGAAACAAGTCCCAGTCTTCTCGGTCGATCGCTCCCTGGTCGCCGATCGCCAGCGCCGCGAGCAGGCCCGCGATACGGCGCTCCGTGACGCTCGCGTCGATCGCGTCGCGCACTGCCTGGCGCAGCCGCTGCACCGGGTAGCCGGCGGCAGCGTGCAGCAGCGTTGCCGGCGCGTCGCGCACGTAGCCCGTCGCGCCGACCCCCAGTTCGAACAAATACAGCTCGTAGTCGAAGCCATGAGGATTGACGTTGCCATGCGGCCGCCGCAGCCGCAGCGTGAGGCGCCAACGTTGGCCGGCGCGCAACTCGGTGCGCGGCTGCGCGCTCGACGCGTCTTCGTGCGCGCCGCGGTACCAACCCAGCGCGAGCAGATCGGGCAGCATCACCGCTTGGCCACCCCGAACGGCGGATTCAACGCGCAGGCGAAATCGCGTGCCGGTCGTGCCATGCTGAGGCAGGCTCGCGATGATTCCGTCAACCACGATGTCCTGGCCTTCGAGCGAGGCGCTCAAGGTTTGCCCCACCCGCGGCATCGCGCGCCCGCCGGTCCAGGCAAAACCCAGCAAGGCCACGCCGAGCAGGCACAGCATCGCGAGTCTTGCGTCGCGGCGACAGACCCATCCACCCACCAGACACCCGATGCCCGCGGCGGCGAGCGCGACATAGACGGCGCCCTCCATCAACTCGCGCTCGTGCAACTGCAACGCGACACCGCCCAGCCAGGCCAGCGCCAGGCCGACGAGCCCATGTCCTCGCAAGCGCGGCGCCATCGGGCCAGTGTAGGATCGCCGCCGGCTCGCAAATCCCTCGCAACCTGCTGCGATCGGCATCGCACTCACCGCCCCATAGGAGGCCGCATGAACCAATACATCGACGTGTACGACAAGCTCAAGGTGCTGGGCATCGCCTTGCCTGCGCTGGCCACGCCGGCGGCCGCTTACGTACCGTTCGTGCGCACCGGAAACCTGGTGTTCGTCTCCGGCCACATCGCCAAGCGCGACGGCAAGCCTTGGGTCGGTCAGTTGGGCCGCAATGTCGATACCGCCACCGGCAAGGCCGCCGCGCGCGCCGTCGCGATCGACCTGCTGGGCACGCTGCACGCCGCGCTCGGCGACTTGAATCAGGTGGAGCGCATCGTGAAAGTGATGAGCCTCGTGAACAGCACGCCGGAATTCACCGAGCAGCACCTGGTGACGAATGGCTGCTCGGAACTGCTGGGAGAGATTTTCGGGCCCAGCGGCACCCACGCGCGCAGTGCTTTCGGCGTCGCGCAGATCCCGCTCGGCGCTTGTGTCGAGATCGAGTTGATCGTCCAGGTCAGCGAGCGCAGGGTCACGCCGCGCACGGCGACCGGCGCGGTTGCCGCGCCTGTGGATCTGGCACGGTGAGCGAGCCGCGAGCGGGAAGCGGCTTCGGCGCGACGCAGCGTTTCGCGACGATTGCGCTGGCCTGCATCGCGGCCGTCGGGCTCGCGCTGATCGGCCAATATGCGTTCGAGATGCGGCCCTGTCCTTGGTGCATCTTGCAGCGCCTGATCTTCATCGTGATCGGCGTGGTCGCTGCGCTTGGCGCGCTGCTGGGTCCACGACTGGCGCGCATCGGCATCGCCGGCTCGATCGGCGTGCTCGCAGTGCTGGGCGCTGCGGCGGCGCTATGGCAACACGGCGTCGCAGCCAAATCGAGTTCGTGCAACCTGACATTGGCCGACAAGATCTTGAACGCGCTGGGCGCCGAAGCGTTGTTGCCGTCGCTGTTTCAGATCACGGCGAATTGCGCGGAGTCAGCGGTGAAGGTGTTCGGCGTCTCGTTCGAGCACTGGAGTCTGGTGCTGTTCGTGATCTTGGCGCTGTTCTCGGCGAGCACGGTGCTGAAGCTGATGAAGGACGCTTGACCGGAGAAGTACCGGTTCGCTTTCGGCACCACCGCGATCAGGCCGAGAACTCGGTCAGCAGCTTTCCCGCCAACGGCGCATCCGGCACCAAGCCCCGCGCATCGGCCACTTGCCGGCCGTTCACCCACACACCGTGCACGCCCAGCGCATCGGTTGTCAGGCGGGCCGCGCCGCCTGGCAGGTCGAAGACGCGCTTCTTCGGCCCGCGGCCGACACGCTGCGGGTCGAAAAGCAGCAGGTCTGCCGCATGGCCTTCACGCAGCACGCCCCTGCCCTGCATCCCAAACACCGACGCCGGGTGCGAGGTGACACGCCGTACCGCTTCTCCCATCGTCATCGTGCCGCGCTCGCGCGCCCAGTGGCCCATCAGGTGCAGGCCGAAGCCCGCGTCGTTGAAGAACGTCAGGTGCGCGCCCGCATCGCTCAATGAAACGATGCTGTGCGGATGGTTCAGCATGCGGCCCACCGCGTCTTCATCGCTGTTGAGCAGCTGTGCGGTGAACACGGTGCGCAGGCCTTCGGCCAAGGCCAGGTCGAGCATGACGTCCAGCGGATCGCGCCCTTGCTCTTTCGCAATTTCAGCGATCGTGCGCTGCTCGAGGTGCGAGTGCTCGGGCTTCGCGGCCTCGACCACATGCACCTTCTGCCACTCGCTGTTGAACAAGCGAAACGTCGCCGGCGCGGCCAGCTCGGCGCGCACCGCGTCACGGAACTCGCGCCTTGAAAGCACGGCGGCGAGTTCGGGCCCACTGAGCCCGAGCGCCGGCCGCCACGCCGCGAGCCCCTCCACCGGGTACGGCGAAGCGAGCGTGAAGTCCATCGTCAGCGGGCAGCACGACACCTGGCCGAGCATGCGGTGGCCGCGCGCATTCGCGGCGCTGATGGCGGCCAGGTCGTCGAACACCGCGCCGCCATTGCTGCTGTTGTGCAGCAGCGCCGCGACCATCACAGTGCGCCCGCTGTTCGCGGCGAGCGATTCGAGGAACGGCAGCGACGTCTCGCCGCTCTTCGTCAGCATGTAAACACCGCGCCCGCCTTCGGCCATCGCCTGCACCAGCGCCGCCATCTCGACCTCATCCGCCAGGCGCGACGGCATCGGCAAACCACCCTCGCCGTTGTGCGCCGGGCTGGTGCTGGTGGAAAAACCCACTGCGCCATGGTTCATCGCTTCGCGCACCAGCTCGCACATCTGCGTCGACTTCGGCGGGCGTGGCGGCACGGCGTGTCGCCTGTTCGCCCATCACCCAGGTGCGCACCGACGAGTGGCCCACATAGGCCGCGACGTTGACCACGCTGCCGCGCCGGCGCAACTGCTCCATGTACTGCGGGAAAGTCTCGAAGCCCCAGTGAATGCCCTGTCGCAGCACGTCGAGCGACATGCCTTCAACTTGCGTCAGGTTGCGCATCGTGCGCTCGCGATCTTGCGGACGGCATGGCGCGATCGTGAAGCCGCAGTTACCGATCACCGCCGTCGTCACCCCGAGCGCCGGTGACGGCCGAACGCTCGGGTCCCAGGTGATCTGCGCGTCGAAATGCGTATGGCTGTCGATGATGCCGGGCATCAACGCCAAGCCGTCGGCGTCGATCGTGTGCTGCGCCGCGTCCGCGCACTTCGCGCCGATGAAAACGATGCGCCCCTGAGTGACACCCAGGTCGGCGGTGCGAGCTTCGCTGCCGGTGCCGTCGTACAGCCGCGCGCCGCGGATCAGAAGGTCGAGCATGGTGGAGATCCGATCAAGCCGCCTTGGACAGCGGCAGCGCGAACATCGTCTCCATCTCGCGGCGCAATTGGTAGGCCTTGGTCGTTGTGTCTACGCCGACGTCGGCCCAGCTCAGGCTCTGGCCTTGGCGCACCGGCCGCAGCAGCTTGATGCCATGCGCCAGACCGAGCGGCAGGCCGCCCATTTGTGCCGACGTCTGCGCAGGCAACAGCTTGCCCCACACCGTGTAGCCGCCCTCGCCGTCGAGCACTTCGCCCACTCGCAGGTCGCGCTTCGCGGTGGCCACGACGTCGGCGTTCCAGCAGTTCGCGACACCCGTCGCCTCGCCGCGCAGCGCGACGCTCGCCACCGACATGCCGACCTCCAGGCCGATCAGATGCCAGCGCTTGTAGAGCGTGAAGTAGCGCCCGCTCGGGTCGGTATGGGCGTTGTATTCCTCGAAGCAATTGCGGATGTAATCCGTCTCGCCTTCGACAGTGACCCACACACCCATGCGGATGTCGTAGGGGATCTTGCGGCCATTCGCCTCCAGCGACGAAATCACTTCGACCATGCCCTTGCGCTCGAGCACACCGCCCTCGCTGATCGGCCGCGTGACGAAGGGAATGTCTTCCACGCTCGCCGGCGGGTAGAGCAGGCCGTTGCTCGGCACCGTGAGGCCGGTGGCGTTGGCGACCGCCGTCGATTCGATCGCGGGCTTGGACCCGTCGAGAAAGCTGTTGAACATTTTCGGGTTCAGCCCGCCGCGCAGTGCCTGCTCGGGTGTGAGGCCGTAGTTCTCCCACACCGTGTCGGGAGTGGACTGGCTGAAATGCGGCAGCCACTTGTGGCCGCGCCCCGCCGCGACGACCGGGAAGCCACACGTGCGCGCCCAATCGACCAGGTCGCAAATCAGCGCCGGCTGGTCGCCGAACGCCAACGAGTACAGCACGCCCGCTTTCGCGGCGCGCTGCGCGAGCAGCGGCCCGCAAAACGCGTCGGCCTCGACCGTCACGTTCACGACATGCTTGCCGTTCGCGAAAGCTTGCAGGCAATGATCGACCGCGGCGATGGGGTGGCCGGTGCATTCGACGATCACGTCGATCGCCGGGTGCGACACGAGTTGCTGCCAGTCTTCGCCGATGTGCGTCGTGCCCAGGCGCAGCGCTTCGTCGAGCGACTTGGCGGCCACCTGCTCGGCCGGCCAGCCCACGCGCGCGAGGTTGGTCCGTGCGGCTGCCGGCGACAAGTCGGCAATACCGACGAGATGCACGCCCGGTGTGCGCGGAATCTGCGCCAGGTACATCGAGCCGAACTTGCCGGCGCCGATGAGGCCGATGCGCACCGGCTTGTTCTGCGCGGCGCGTTCTTGGAGTTGTCGGTGAAGGCTCATGTTCAGGCGGTCTCGGCGATTTCGTCAAGCGAGGTTTGCAAGGCACTGGCCGGCATGCCGTTCTTCCACGGCAGCTCCACCGGGTAGGACTTCAACAGGCAGTCGTCCGGCAGGCAGGTGATGGGCGCGAAATCGCGGTGCGCGATGTACTCGGGCCGCTTGAAACGCCGGATGTGGTTGCTGACGGCGCACAGGCTCAGGTACACGGCAACGCGGTTGAACGGCGACAGGTTGCTCGTCGACGCGTGCACCAGGCAGCTGTGGAACAGGATCATCGAACCCGCCGGCCCCTTGGGCGCCACGATTCCGGCACCGACGTTGCGGCCGTCCGCATCGAACCGGCCCTTGCCGCCTCCGCGCTCGACGAGTTGGCGGATCAGGTCGTTGTCGATCGTCCACAGCGGGTAGCTCGTCGTCGTCAGGTCGTGTTTCGCCTCGATCACGCCGCGCTTGTGGCTGCCCGGAATGAACATCAGCGGGCCGTTGAACTCGTTCACGTCGTCGAGAAAGATCGCGATGTTCATCGCGCGCTCGGTGGGCATCAGGTCGTCGTTGCGCCAGGTTCCATAGTCCTGGTGCCATTGCCAGACGTCGCCTTCGAACGCCATCTTGCCGTTGATCTTGAACTGGTGCATGTACAGCTGCTCGTCGAACAGCTGCTGTACCGGTTCGATCATCCGCGGATGTCGCCCCAGCCGCGCGAACGGTTCGCTGTACATGTGCGCGGCGAAGTTGGTTCGCACCGCCTGCGAGCCCTTTTCGCGAACGTTGTACGCCTCCTGACGGGCGTAGAGCGCCGGCACCGCGCTGCTCAGCGTGTCGATCTCGGGTTGGCTGAACAGCCCGGGGAAGAAAAGATAGCCGTCGCGCTCGAACTGTTCGATTTGGGCCTTGCTCAATTTCATGGTGTGTCTCCTGCGGTGGATTTGAGAACCTGGGTCAAGCGCACCGCGAGATTGTCGCTGGCGGCCAGGGAATGTTTGTCGATCAGCGAGGCGGCACGCGCCGCGTCGCCCTGCGCGATCGCCTTGGCAATCGCTTCATGTTCGTCCCACACGGGAGAGCGCTGGCGCGAGGCCTGCAGCACTTCGCCCATCACGCGGCGCAGATGGCGCCAATGGACCTGCGCGCTCAGTTCGATCAGCGGGTTGTCGGACGCGGCGTAAATGGCCTGATGGAACGCCATGTCGGCGTCGATCATCGCCTGGATGTCGCGGCCGCGCGCACACTTGCGTCCATGCTCGATGAGCGACGGGTCGATCTTCCAGCGCCGCTGCGCCGCGAGCCGCGCGGCCAGCGAATCGAGCGCGCCGCGCACCTGGTAGACGTTGCGCATCCACGCCACGTCGAGCGGTGCCACCATCAGGCCGCGGCCGGGCGCGTCGAGTACGAAGCCATCGATCTTCAGTTGGCGCAGCGCCTGCAGCACCGGCTGGCGCGAGACCGCCAGCTTTTCGGCAATTTCCTCCTGGCGCAGGCGCGTGCCGGGGGCGAGCGTGGCGTCGCTGATCGCATCGAGCAGCGCGCGATGCACGCGCTCGACGAGGTCGGGCGCGCTTTGCAGTTTGACGAGTTCGGCCGGCATCGCCTTGCAGTGTACTCTGTATACAGAACACAAATCACCCGGAAAGTCCAGTCAGCGTCGAGCGCCACGCCGAGACGCGAGGGTGCCTCAGCAACGTTCGCGCGGGCCTGCGATGATTGCGCGCCCGCGCCGCATCCAGCCTCGGGCGCGGCGCCCCCATGACCCACTTCGCCTTTCTGTCGAACAACGCTTTCCTCAAAGCCCCCGCGGCGAGCTCAGCCACCGCCTATGCCGTGGCCGGTGTCGCCTGGGACGGCGCGGTCACGAACCGGCCCGGCGCGCGCTTCGGCCCGCGTGCGATCCGCGACGCGAGCCACATGCTGTGCGACGCGACGCACCCGCACTTCGACGTGTCGCCACTCGGCCAGCTCGGCGACGCCGGCGACCTCGTATTGCCGAACACGAGCATCGAGGCGATGCGCGCAGCGCTGCTGCCGCTGGCGCAAACGCTGATCCGCCAACACCACATGTGCTGGCTCGGCGGCGACCATTCGATCACCCTGCCCTTGCTGCGCGCCTACCACGCGGTGCTGGGCAAGCCGCTCGCGGTGATCCATTTCGACGCGCATTGCGACACCTGGAGCGACCACTTCGGCGAGCCCAGCGGCCACGGCACCTGGGTCTTCGAGGCGATCGAGCAGGGTCTGGCGCTGCCGCAGTGTTTCACGCAGATCGGCATTCGCTCGGCGGGCCAGCGCGAGGCGCGCAACTACGTGCGAACGCGCGGCGGCCAGATCTTCACAGCGCGCGAGCTGCGTGGCCGCGAAAGCCCGGCGCAACTGGCCGAGATGCTCGCAGCCATTCGCGCCCAACACGAAAGGTGCGGTAAGCCGCCCGTCTACCTGAGTCTGGACATCGACTGCCTGGACCCCGCGTTCGCCCCCGGCACCGGCACGCCCGAGCCGGGCGGCCTGAGCACGAACCAGGTGCTGACGATCCTCGAAGAACTCGCCGACCTGCCCTTCATCGGCATGGATTGCGTGGAAGTCGCACCGCCCTACGACCACGCCGAGCTGACCAGCAACGCCGCGGCCAACTTCGTCTGGACCTACCTGAGCGGGCGCTGCGCGAAGCGTTGAACCGCGCACCGCCAAAGCGGCGCTACACCTCGAACGCCGTCGTCTTCTTCACCGTACGCAGCACCAGCATCGAATTGGAGCGCGCCACACCCGGCAGGCGCGCCAGCACCTCGCTGTGAAAACGCTCCAGGTCGTGCGCGTCGCGGTAGGCGAAGCGGATCAGGTAGTCGTTCGAGCCCGCCACATAAAAACAGTCGAGCACTTCGGGCACCTCGCGCACCGCTTTCTCGAACGCCGCCAGCACGACATTGTTCGTGCCTTCGAGATTGACGATCGTGAAGCTCGTGCCGTGTTTGCCCACCGCGGTGGGGTTGACGAGCGCCACATATTGTTCGATGACGCCGGCGTCCTCCAAGGCTTTCACGCGCCGCAGGCAGGCCGAGGGCGAGAGGTGAATGCGCTGCGCCAGCTCCTGATTCGAGAGCCGCGCGTCCGCCTGAAGCTGGTTCAGAATCGCCCGGTCGATGGCATCCAGTTTCGCCTCGGCGGATATTTTTCGCATCGAATTGCGTGAATGTCGGTTTGTTCGGGATGATATTGCTTGTGAGCGCTCGGCGGGCCCCGAATGCGCAAACACATTTCGCAGCCACCTGACTAGACTCAGCGCGGCCCCGCCAACGCACCCGTCACTTCGCAGGAGAAGCCGCGATGAACCAAGTCCTCGACCTCAAGAAACCCGACACCAAGGCCGCCACCGCCACCGCACCCAAGAGCGCGCCTCCAAGCGATTCGTTCTGGATGCCCTTCACCGCGGCGCGCCAGTTCCGGCGCGACCCGCGCATCGTTTCCAAAGCGTCGGGCATGTTTTACTGGACGCCCGAAGGCCGCGAAATTCTCGACGGCGTCGCGGGTCTGTGGTGCGTCAATGCCGGCCACTCGCGGCCGAAGATCGTGAAGGCGATCGCCGAACAGGCGGCGGAACTCGATTTCGCGCCGCCGTTCAACTTTGCCAACCCCAAGGCCTTCGAGCTCGCCGACAAGCTGGTGAAGCTTGCGCCCGCAGGCCTGAACCGCGTGTTCTTCTGCAACTCGGGCTCCGAGGCGGCGGACACCGCGATGAAGATGGCGATCGCCTACCACCGCGCGCGCGGCGAAGGCACGCGCACTCGCCTCGTCGGGCGCGAGCGCGGTTACCACGGTGTCAATTTCGGCGGCATCTCGGTCGGTGGCATGGTCGGCAACCGCAAGACCTTCGGCCCGATGCTCGGCGGCGTGGACCACCTGCGCCACACCCACGACCTGGCGCGCAACGCCTACACCAAGGGCCTGCCCGAGCATGGCGCGGAACTCGCTGACGACCTGGAGCGCATGGTCGCGCTGCACGACGCCTCGACCATCGCCGCCGTGATCGTCGAGCCGATGGCGGGCTCCACCGGCGTGCTGCCTCCGCCCAAGGGCTACCTGCAACGCCTGCGCTCGATCTGCGACAAGCACGGCATCCTGTTGATCTTCGACGAAGTCATCACCGGTTTCGGGCGCCTGGGCTCACCCTTCGCCGCCACGCATTTCGGCGTGACGCCCGATCTGCTGACCGCCGCCAAGGGCATCACGAACGGCTGCGTGCCGATGGGCGCCGTGTTTGCCAAGCAGCAGATCCAAGACGTGTTCATGACCGGCCCCGAGCATGTGCCCGAGTTCGCGCATGGCTACACCTACTCGGCGCACCCGCTGGCATGCGCGGCGTCGCTGGCGACGCTCGAAACGTATGCCGACGAGGGCCTGCTGACGCGCGCCGCCAAGATGGCGCCGCGCTTCGAAGCGGCCGTGCACTCGCTGAAAGGCTCGCGCAACGTGATCGACATCCGTAACATCGGGCTCGTCGGCGCGGTCGAGCTGGAGAGCATTCCCGGCTCGGTGGGCAAGCGTGGCTTCGACGCGATGGTCGCGTGCTGGGACAAGGGCTTGATGGTTCGCACCACCGGCGACACGATTGCGCTGTCGCCGCCGCTGATCATCGAAGATGCGCACATCGACCGCATCGTCGAGACGCTCGGCGACGTGCTGAAGACCCTGGCCTGAGGCGTTCTCAATTCGTTGTTTCGCAACCTCACAGAAGGACTGCCTAGCGCATACCCATCATGTCGCTGCTGAGCGCCGAAAGGGAACTGACGCGGAACTCCTATTACGCGGCCACCGCGCCGCGTGAGCGCAGCTTCCCTCACCTGCAGGCAGACGTGGATTGCGATGTCGCCGTCGTCGGCGCCGGATTCGCCGGGCTGTCGGCGGCGATCGAACTGGCCGACCGCGGCATGAAGGTCGTGGTGCTCGAGGCGCGCGAAGTCGGCTGGGGAGCGTCGGGCCGCAACGGCGGCCAGGTGATCCCCGGGCTGGCGTGCGAACAATCCGAGATCGAGCGGCAGCTCGGCCTGGATGATTCGCGCAAAGTGTGGAACATGACGCTCGAGGCGATCGAGTTGATTGCGCAGCGGCGCGAGCGTTTCGGCATTCAGTGCGATTGGCAGCCCGGTTTTCTGGCGCTCGCCGACAGCCCGCGCAAGGCGCGCGAGCTGCAGGCGTGGCAGGCGACGATGGGCGAACGCTACGGCCATGCGATGCCGTGGATCGGCCCAGCCGACATGCCGAAGTGGATCGCCAGCCCGCGCTTTCACGGTGGCGTGCACGACCCGCGCGGCGGCCATTTGCATCCGCTGAAGTACTGCCTGGGATTGGCGCGCGCGGCGGCGTCGCTCGGGGTGACCATCCACGAGCAATCTGCGGTGCTGAGGCTCGAGCCGGGTGCGCAGGTGCGTTTGCATTGCGCCGCGGGCTCGGTGCGCGCCGCCCATGTGCTGCTCGCCGGCAACGTCTACCTCGACGCATTGACGCCAAGCCTCGCGCCGAGTCTCGCGCGGCGCATCATGCCGGTGGGAACCTACATCGTTGCCTCTGAACCCCTGTCGAAGCAGCTTGCCGCGTCGCTCATCCCGTCTCGCGCCGCCGTCTGCGACACGAACTTCGTGCTCGACTACTTTCGCACCACGGCGGACGACCGGCTGCTCTACGGCGGGCGCGTCAGCTACAGCACCGCGACACCGGCCAATCTGAGCCAGAGCATGCAGCGCCGCATGGCTTTCACATTCCCGCAGCTGAAGGAGACAAAGATCGACTACGCCTGGGGTGGTTTCGTCGACATTTCGATGAGACGCGCGCCCGATTTCGGCCATCTTCCGGGTGCGCGCGGCAAGCCAGCGCAGGCAAACGTCTACTATCTGCAAGGTTTTTCGGGTCACGGCGTCGCGCTCACGGGACTGGCGGGCAAGCTGGTGGCCGAGGCGATTGCCGGCAATGCGCAGCGCTTCGATGTCTTTGCAAGAATTCGCCAAGGGGCATTTCCCGGCGGCCGGTGGCTTCGCACGCCGGCGCTGGTGGCCGGGATGGCCTACTATCGATTGAGGGATCTGTTGTGAAACCGTTCGTCTTCGTACCCGCCTGCAACCGGATGGTCGGCGACCATCCGTTCCACATTGCCGGGAAGAAGTACCTCGACGCAGTGCGCCTCGCGGGCTGCCAGGGTTTCATCGTGCCGTCGCTCGACGCGGCCGATGTCGACGACGTTCTGGACGCGGCCGACGGCGTGTTCCTCACCGGCTCGCCCTCCAACGTGCACCCCAGCCACTTCGGCGAGCCGGTGCAGAACGTTGAGTTGCCGCTCGACGTGGCGCGCGACGACTGGACGCTGCCGCTGATTCCGAAAGTGCTGGCGCGTGGCATACCCCTGTTTGCGATCTGCCGCGGCTTCCAGGAAACGAATGTCGCGCTCGGAGGCAGCCTCTACCAGGCCGTGCAGGAAGTGCCGGGGAAGATGGACCACCGCGCGCCCAAGGGCGCGCCTGCGGCCACGCAGTACGGCTTGGCGCACCCGGTGGAGATCGTTCCCGGCGGAGCGCTCGAGAAGATCCTTGGCACCGGTTCTGTTCAAGTGAACTCGGTACACGGTCAGGGCGTGAACCGCCTGGCCGAAGGCCTGCGCGTCGAGGCGCGCGCGCCCGACGGGCAAGTGGAAGCCTTCACCGTGACGCAAGCGATGGGCTTCAACCTGTGCGTGCAATGGCACCCGGAGTGGCAGGCCGCAACAAACCCGGTGTCGATGAAATTGCTCAAGGCCTTTGGCGCCGCTTGTGCGCAGTACCGCGACCGGCACCGCGCGAGTCACCCCGAGCCGGACCGATAGCGTGCCGCCGAACCGGCCCAAGAGGCGGCGGCACCCATCTATCGAAACCCGACCCATCAAAAGAGGTGACCCATGCTCGACAAAAGCAATTTCACATTCAGCGATCTCGAGAACTGGCTCAACGAACGGCGCGTCACGGAGATCGAATGTCTCGTGCCCGACCTCACCGGCGTCGCGCGCGGCAAGATCCTGCCGCGCGAGAAGTTCACGGAAGACCGCGGCATGCGCCTGCCCGAGGCGATCGTCGCGATCGGTGTCACGGGCGAATTCCCGCAAGAGGGGCCGTACTACGACGTGATCCACGCCACCGACCGCGACATGCACCTGCGCCCGGACCCGAGCACGGTGCGCATCGTTCCCTGGGCGACGGACCCCACCGCGCAGGTGATTCACGACTGCTTCGACCGCGAAGGCACGCTCATCCCGTATGCACCGCGCAGCGTCTTGCGCCATGTGTGCGACCTGTTCGACGCCGAAGGCTGGAAGCCGGTGGTCGCACCCGAACTCGAGTTCTACCTGATCGAGCGAAACTCGGACTCGAACACGCCGCTGCGGCCACCCAAAGGACGCAGCGGCAGAGCCGAAACCTCGCGCCAGGCGTATTCGATCGACGCGGTGAACGAGTTCGACCCGCTGTTCGAAGACATCTTCGACTATTGCGAGAAGATGGAATTGAACGTCGATACGCTGATCCATGAAGTGGGCGCGGGCCAGATGGAGATCAACTTCTTCCACGACCACCCGCTCGGCCTGGCCGACGAAGTGTTCTTCTTCAAGCGCACGATCCGCGAGGCGGCGCTGCGCCACGAGATGTTCGCGACCTTCATGGCCAAGCCGATGGCGGGCGAGCCCGGCAGCGCGATGCACGTCCACCAGAGCATCGTGAACAAGGAGACGGGGCTCAACATCTTCAGCAACCCCGATGGAAGCGCATCCAAGGAGTTCTACTGGTACATCGGCGGCCTGCAGAAGTACACGCCCGCGGCGATGGCACTGTTCGCGCCCTACGTCAACTCGTACCGGCGCCTGGTGCGTTCGAACTCGGCGCCGATCAACATCCAGTGGGGGACAGACAACCGCACCGTCGGCATCCGCTCACCGGTCGCATCGCCGCAGGCGCGCCGCATCGAGAACCGCGTGATCGGCGCCGACGCGAACCCCTACGTGGCGCTGGCCGCGACGCTGGCCTGCGGGTATCTGGGCATCAAGAACCGCATCGAGCCGGCCCCCGAGTGCAAAGGCGACGCGTACTTGTCGGAATTCCAGTTGCCGCGCGCACTGAGCGAAGCGCTGTCCTGGCTCGCCGACGAAAAGGACCTGCACGACGTGCTGGGCAAACAGTTCATCACGGTGTATTCGGAGGTCAAGGAAATCGAGCACGACGAGTTCATGAAGGTGATTTCGCCGTGGGAGCGCGAGCACCTGTTGCTCCATGTGTAATTCGCACCTCTTGCTGCACGTCTGAGACTCGGGAGCCCCCATGAACACGACCGCCACGCCGCGCACCACGAAAGACTGGCAGGCCGCCGACTCGGCGCATTACCTGCACCCGTTCACCGACTTCAAGTCGCTGTCCGCAAAGGGCTCGCGCATCATGATCCGCGCCGACAACATCTACCTGTGGGACAGCGAAGGCAACAAGATCTTCGATGCAATGTCGGGCCTGTGGTGCGTGAACGTCGGCTATGGAAGGACCGAGTTGATCGACGCGGCGACGCGGCAACTCAAGGAGCTGCCGTTCTACAACAGCTTCTTCCAGACCGCAACACAACCGGCGATCGAACTCGCCGAGCTGCTCTCGCAGGTGAGCCCACCGCAGTTCCAGCATGTGTTCTTCTCGGGCTCGGGCTCGGAGGGCAACGACACCGTCGTGCGCATGGTGCGCCGTTATTGGGACGTCTCTGGCCAGCCTCAACGCAAGGTCATCATCAGCCGCAAGAACGCGTACCACGGCTCGACGATGGCCGGCGCGTCGCTCGGCGGCATGAGCGGCATGCACGAACAAGGGGGCCTGCCGATCCCCGATATCGTGCACATCGAGCAGCCGTTCTGGTTCGAATTGGGGCGCCCCGCAGGATTGAGCCGCGACGACTTCGGACTCAAAGCCGCCGGTTGGCTGGAGGCGAAGATTCTGGAAGTCGGCAAGGACAAGGTCGCCGCCTTCATCGGCGAGCCGATCCAGGGCGCGGGCGGCGTGATCGTTCCGCCCGACAGCTACTGGCCCGAGATTCAGCGCATCTGCGACAAGTACGGCATCCTGCTGGTCAGCGACGAAGTGATCTGCGGCTTCGGCCGTACCGGACGCTGGTTCGGCTGCGAGCGCTTCGGCTTCAAGCCCGACTTGATGACGTTCGCGAAGGGTGTGACCTCGGGCTACATCCCGCTCGGCGGTGTGATGGTGGGCGACCGAATCGCGAAGGTCATGATCGAACAGGGCGGAGAGTTCAACCACGGCTACACCTACTCCGGGCACCCGGTGGCGTGCGCCGTGGCGCTGGCGAACATCCGGCTGATCCAGGCCGAACGCCTGGTCGAAAAGGTGCGCGACGACACCGGCCCCTACCTCGCGCAGCATTACGCCGCGCTGGCCGAGCACCCTCTGGTGGGCGAAGCGCAGACCTGCGGCCTGATGGGCGCGCTGCAACTCGTGAAGGACAAAGCGACGGGCCAAACTTTCGACTCCAAGCTCGAAGTCGGCATGGTCTGCCGTGGCCACTGTTTCGGCAACAACCTGATCATGCGCGCCGTGGGTGACCGCATGATCATCGCGCCGCCCCTGGTGACGACGCGCGCTCAGATCGACGAGCTCGCCGGCCGGATTCGCGGCTGCCTGGACCTGACGCTCGCCGACCTGAAGCAGCGCGGCTGGATGTAGCCGGCGCGTCGAGCGTCGCAATACCCGGCGGCCCAATGGCCGCTGAATGGGCGCACTTGTCCATGGCCGTTGCACGGCCTTCGCGCGGCATGCAACTGCATTCCATGACACCGGGCACGGGGTTTGCCTGTAGTGCATGGCGCACCAAGCTGGCTAGACTGGTCGCCTTTGCCCTATGCGCACCGCCCGCGAGTCGCCGCGGTCGGCGCTTCCAGACAAGAAAAGGAGTCGCCCATGAACCATCTGATTCGAAGCCTGTCGTCGATCTCGGTTGCCGTTGCCGGCGCGAGCCTGTTCCTCGCTGGGGCCGCTTTCGCCCAGGAAGAAGAGAAGGTCCTGAACGTCTACAACTGGTCCGACTACATCGCCGAAGACACGATCCGCAATTTCGAGAAGAGAGACCGGCATCAAGGTCCGCTACGACAACTTCGACAACAACGAAATCGTGCACGCCAAGCTGGTCGCCGGCAAGACGGGTTACGACATCGTCGTGCCCTCGTCCTACTGGGCGAAGATTCAGGCCGACGGCGGCTTGCTGATGAAGCTCGACAAGTCGCGCATTCCCAACACGAAGAACCTCGACCCCGCCCTGCAGGAGCAACTCGCCAAGCTCGACCCGGGCAACCAGTTCCAGGTCAACTGGCTGTGGGGCTTCACGACGGTGGGCATCAACGTCGACAAGGTCAAGGCGGCGCTGGGCGGCACGCCGATGCCCGACAACGTCTGGGACCTGGTGTTCAAGCCCGAGTACATCTCGAAGATGAAGAGCTGCGGCGTCAGCTTCCTCGACTCGGCCACCGAGATCATTCCCGCCGCGCTGCACTACCTGGGCAAGCCGGCGTATTCGAAGAACCAGGCCGACTACGCCGGCGTGGGCCCGCTGCTCAAAGCGATCCGCCCGCACGTCACGCTGTTCAGCTCGTCGGGCTACATCAACGACATGGCCAACGGCTCGATCTGCCTGACGCTCGGCTGGTCGGGCGACATCAACATCGCCAGGCAACGCGCGATCGAAGGCAAGACCGGCCAGAACATCGAAGCCTTGATCCCGCGCACCGGTGGTGTGCTGTTCTTCGACGTGATGGTGATCCCCGTGGATGCACCGCACCCCGGCAACGCGCACAAGTTCATCGACTACATCCTGCGCCCCGAAGTGCACGCGTCGATCACGAACAAGGTGTTCTACGCGAACCCGAACAAGGAGTCGCGCAAGCACATCAAACCCGAAGTGTCGAGCAACCCGACCGTGTTCCCCAGCGACGCCGACATGAAGAAGATGCAGGCGCCCGATGCGCTCTCCAACGACATTCGGCGCACGATGACGCGGCTCTACACAGGGTTCAAGACAGGTTTGTGAGATGACCGAGGCTGCCGCGCCAAAATTCCTCGCGATCGAGGACGTCGTCAAGGACTTCGGCGGCGGCGCCGTCGCGGTCAACCACGTCAGCCTCGATATCGCCAAGGGCGAAATCTTCGCGCTGCTCGGGCCCTCGGGCTGCGGCAAGACGACGCTGCTGCGCATGCTCGCCGGGTTCGAGACGCCGACCTCCGGGCGAATCCTGCTGAACGGGCAGGACCTCGCCGACATCCCGCCCTACGAGTGCCCGATCAACATGATGTTCCAGAGCTACGCGCTGTTTCCGCACCTCACGGTGTGGGAGAACATCGCGTTCGGCCTGCGCCGCGAAGGCATGGCCAAGGACAAGATGGTCGAGCGTGTCGAGGCCATGCTCAAGCTGGTGCAACTGGGCAAGTTCGCCAAGCGCAAGCCGCACCAGCTTTCGGGCGGCCAGCAGCAGCGCGTGGCACTGGCGCGCAGCCTCGCCAAGCGGCCGCAACTGCTGCTGCTCGACGAGCCGCTGGGCGCGCTGGACAAGAAGCTGCGCGAAGAAACGCAGATCGAACTCGTCAACATCATCGATCAAGTGGGCGTGACCTGCGTGATGGTCACGCACGACCAGGAAGAAGCGATGACGATGGCCTCGAAGATCGCCATCATGAGCGACGGCAAGGTGCTGCAGGTGGGCGCGCCGAGCGAAATCTACGAAACGCCGGCGACGCGCTTCGTCGCCGACTTCATCGGCAACGTCAACATGATGGAGGGCACGCTTGCCGAAGACCAGCCCGACCACTGCGTGATCGATTGCAAGGACCTGCGCCATTTTGTCGGCCACGGCGTCACCGGCACGCAGGGCATGGCGGTGTCGGTCGCGGTGCGGCCCGAGAAGATTCACCTGAGCCGGCGCGAGCCGCCGCTGGAAGCCACCGGCGGCAACTTCAATCGCGCGCGCGGGCGCATCAAGAACCTGTCGTACTTCGGCGCCTTCACCGTCTACCACCTCGAGCTGGAAGGCGGGCGTTTGCTCAAGGTGAGCCAGAACAATACGCAGCGCCATCGCGACGACGAGCTGACCTGGGGCGACGAAGCCTGGGCGCATTGGTCGCGCCAGTCGCAAGTGGTGCTCACGCAGTAAACGGCGATGCGCAAACTCCGCGCCCTCGTCAGTTGGCTATCCCGCGGCCGCACCGCGGTGATCGGCGCGCCTTACGTATGGCTGATCGCGTTTTTCGTACTGCCGTTCCTGATCGTCGTGAAGATTTCGGTGTCGGAATCGGAAGGCGTGAACTTCAAAGACGTGCTCACCGTCAAGGAGGGCCTGATCCAGCTCAGCATCAAGTTCTCCAACTACGTGTTCCTGACGCAGGACGATCTCTACGTCAAGACCTACCTGTCGAGCATCAAGTACGCGGCCGTCACGACCGTGTTGTGCTTGGGCCTGGGCTACCCGTTCGCCTACTTCATGGCGCGCGCCAAGGCCACCATTCAGCCTGCACTGCTGATGCTCGTGATGCTGCCGTTCTGGACCTCATTCCTGTTGCGCGTCTATGCCTGGAAGGGCCTGCTCACCGAGCATGGCTGGGTGGCGGAAATCCTCACCGCACTGGGCATCGACCAACTGCTGTTTGCCGGCGGCATGATCCCGGCCCTGGGCAAGTACATGAACTCGCCGTTTTCGCTCGTGCTCGGCATGGTCTACACGTATCTGCCGTTCATGATCCTGCCGCTGTACGGCAACCTGGCGAAGATGGACTTGCGGCTGCTTGAAGCGGCGTCCGACCTCGGCGCCACGCCCTGGGTCGCATTCTGGAAAGTCACCGTGCCGCTGTCCAAGGCCGGCATCATCGCCGGCTCGATGCTCGTGTTCATCCCCTGCGTCGGCGAGTTCGTGATTCCGGAGTTGCTGGGCGGCCCCGAGACGCTGATGATCGGCCGCGTGCTGTGGGACGAATTCTTCAGCAACAACGACTGGCCGATGGCCTCCACCGTCGCCGTCGTGATGATCCTGCTGATTCTCGTACCGCTCGGAATCTTCAACCGCTACCAGGCGCAGGCGCAGGAGGCGCGGCGGTGAAAGCCGGCACGACCACCCTGTTCGGCCCGGCGTTCGCGCGCCGCTTCGGCCAGGCGTGGCTGGCGGCAGGCTTCGTTTTTCTGTACCTGCCGATCGTCGCTTTGGTGATCTATTCGTTCAACGATTCGACGATCCCCAACCGCTGGGCCGGCTTCACGCTGAAGTGGTACGCGGCGCTCGCCAGCGACCGCGAAATGCTCGCCGGCCTGTGGCTGAGCCTGCGCATCGCGTTCTTCACCGCCTGCGCTTCGGTGGTGCTGGGCACGCTCGCCGCGTTCGCGCTCGTCAAGTACAAGCGCTTCACCGGCCGCACACTGTTCAGCGGCATCGTCAGTGCACCGCTCGTGATGCCGGAAGTGATCATCGGCTTGTCGCTGCTGCTGATGCTGGTGTCGGTGCAGCGCGCCATTGGTGTTCCGGAGCGCGGGCTGTTGACGATCTGGTTCGGCCACCTGCTGCTCGGCATGGCCTACGCCACGGTCGTCGTGCAAGCGAGGTTGCAGGACTTGAACCCGCAACTCGAAGAAGCAGCGATGGACCTCGGCGCGCGGCCGTGGCAGGTGTTCACGCTCGTCACGCTGCCGATGATCGCGCAGTCGCTCTTGTCAGCGTGGCTGCTCACGTTCACGCTGTCGCTCGACGACGTCGTGCTCTCGGCATTTCTGTCCGGCCCGGGCTCGACGACAATGCCGCTGGTGATTTTTTCGCGCGCTCGCCTCGGCCTGAACCCGAGCGTGAACGCCGTGGCGACGCTGATCGTGCTCGTCGTCTCGATCGGCGTGGTGATCGCGAGCCTCGCGATCGTTCGCGCCGAACGCAAGCGCGCCCAGGACATTGCCGCCGCTGCGCGCGGCGGCTGACAAACCGATGATCGACAACAAGAGGAGACGAAGATGAGCATCCGCCCCCAAACCATTCTTGCCCAAGCGATCGCACTCGCGTTCGTCGCCGCCGCGGGCAGCGCCACGGCACAAAGCAACGCCGACCTGTTGCGTGAAATTCAGGCCTTGAAAGCGCGGGTGGCTGAACTCGAAGGCAAACAGGGGCGACCCGCCGGCGCGGCATCCGGTGCGCAGTGGGGCATGACGCCCGAGCAGGCAGCGGAGTTCAACCGCATCGCCGTGAAGACGGAAGCGATGGAAGACGCACGCGACGCGTCCGGCCTGAAACTGCTGAAGATCTCGGGCTACATGGACCCGACCTTCATCTACAACAAACGCCAGAATCGCGCCGGCTTCCAATTCTTGAACCGGGTCGGCGATGACGGCTACAACTACGACAACTCCTACTTCGGCGCCGCCGTGATCGACTTCCAGAAGGAGACCGACAGCGGTACGAAGTGGCGGCTGACCCTCGCTCCCAATCGCGGCGTGGGCTCAGTGGCCGACTTTGGCAGCTCCTCGCCCGTGCACGAAGCGAGCGTCTCGGTGCCGCTCACCGATTTGCAGACGCGTTTCATCGCCGGGCAGATTCCCGACTGGTCGGGCTACGAATACCTGCAACCCACGCTGAACAAGCTGATCACGCACAACCTGCTGTTCGACTTCACCTTGCCTACCGCCTACACGGGCGCAGGCATGGAAGTCACGAGTGGCAAGTGGATCGTGAAAGGCATGCTCGCGAACATGAACTCGAGCAAGCGCACGCCGGGCAACAAGACGCCGGTCGTGACGTATCGGGTCGACTATGCGCGCGGCGAGTTCCAGGGATTCGGCTTTGCCGGCGTGCACGGCAAGGCGGCGAATTTCGCCGACGTGAACGGTGTGGATTCCCGACTGAACCTATTCGAGGTCGACGCGTACTTTATCCGCGGCGACTGGACCGTCCAGGGCCAGCTCTCCTCGGGCAAACACAAGAACGCCGCGATCGTTCCGGACCCGAACACCGGCGGGCTTCGCGATGCGAGCTGGTGGGGTGCATCGGGCCTCGCGGCGTACAAATGGATGCCGCGCTTCGAGACGACTGCGCGCCTGGACTACATCAACAACAAGAAGAACGGCGGCGGCCTGCTCGGTTATACCGGCTACTACGATCCGACGACCGTGACGTTCGGAGACTACCGCAACGGAATCGGCGCCGACCCGACGATCGGCTGCGAAATCGACCCGACACCCGACGCTTGCAACAAGGGCGCGAACCGCTCCGCGCTGACGCTCGGCGCGAGTTGGCTGTTCAACCTGAACACGACGTTCAAGGCCGAGTACCGCATCGACCGCGCCAACCTGCCGGTGTTTCTGGATGTGAAACGCAGCATCGCCGCCGGAACGAACCAGTACTCCAAGTCGAACCAGATGCTCGGCGCGTCGGTACTGGTTGCGTTCTGATCCACAGGAGGTCCTTGCCTTGAACCACCCTGCCCCCGACTGGCATGTGGCTGCGAAGACGCTTCGAATCGACGGCCGCGCCGTCATCGCCGGCGAGCGCCGCGCCGCGCTTTCGGGGCAGACGTTCGACAGCATTTCACCGATCGACGGGCGCCACCTCGCACCGGTGGCACGCGGCCAGGCCGAGGACGTGAACGCCGCCGTCGCCTCGTGCCGCAAGGCTTTCGACGACGGCCGCTGGGCGAATCAATCACCCGCTTCGCGCAAAAAAGTGCTGCTGCGCTTCGCCGAGAAGATTCTGGCCGCGAGAGACGAATTGGCGCTGCTCGAGACGCTCGACATGGGCAAGCCCATCCGCTACAGCCTCGCGGTGGACGTCGCCGCCACGGCGCGCTGCATCGCCTGGTACGCCGAAGCCGTGGACAAGGTCTACGACGAGATCGCGCCCACCTCGCGCAGCGCGCTCGCGCTGATCCAGCGCGAGCCGATGGGTGTGATCGGCGCGATCGTGCCGTGGAACTACCCGATGATCATGGCGGCGTGGAAGCTCGGGCCCGCCCTGGCGGCGGGCAACAGCGTTGTGCTCAAGCCGAGCGAAAAGTCGCCTCTCACCGCGCTGCGACTTGCGGAACTGGCGGTGCAGGCCGGCCTGCCCGAAGGCGTGTTCAACGTCGTTCCGGGCTACGGCCATGAAGCCGGCGAGGCACTCGCACTGCACATGGATGTGGATGCGATCGGCTTCACCGGCAGCACCCGCGTGGGCCGCAAGATGCTCGAATACGCAGGGCGCAGCAACCTGAAGCGCGTCTACAACGAGCTCGGCGGCAAGTCGGCATTCATTGTGTTCGACGATTTTGCTGACATCGAACGCGCCGCGCAGACGGTCGCCGGCAGCATGTTCTTCAACCAGGGCGAAAGCTGCAACGCGCCGTCACGGGTGTTCGTGCAGCGCGCCATTGCCGACCGTTTCGTCGAGCTCGTCGCGAAGGAAGCGCCGAAGTACCAGCCCGACGACCCGCTGAATGCCGGCACCGAGATGGGCGCGATCGTCGACCAGACCCAACTGACAACCGTGCTCAGCTACATCGAAGCCGGCCGCGCGGAAGGAGCCCGCTTGGCGTGCGGCGGCGCGCAGGCGCGCATCGACAGCGGTGGCCTCTTCGTGCAGCCGACCGTGTTCGACGGCGTGACGAACACGATGCGCATCGCACGCGAAGAGATTTTCGGCCCGGTGATGTCGGTGATCCGCTTCGACAGCGAAGACGAAGCCGTGGCCATGGCCAACGATTCTTCCTATGGACTGCAGGCCAGTGTCTGGAGCGACAACCTCAACCGCGCGCACCGCGTCGCACGCCGCATGCGCGCCGGTACCGTGCATGTAAACCAATATGACGAGGACGACATCACCGTGCCCTTCGGCGGCTACAAACAAAGCGGCAACGGGCGCGACAAGTCGCTGCACGCGTTCGACAAGTACACTGAACTGAAGACCACCTGGATCCGGATCGACTGACACCCGCGAGGTCAATCGCATGAAAGACTTCAAGGATCGCCTCGCCGCCAAGGGCGTGCACACGCTGATCGCCCAGTTCACCGACATCCACGGCGTCGCCAAGGGCAAGCTGGTGCCGCTGGCCAACGCCGACGCGTTGCTGACCGATGGCGTGGGCTTCTCCGGCCCTTCGATCTGGGGTACCGGCCTGCCGCGCACCGGGGCGCGTGCCGAGTATTACGGGCGGGGCCTCGCCAGCACGGCGCGCGCGTTACCGTGGATGCCAGGCTATGCCCGCATCGTGTGCGACGGCTTCGTCGACAACAAGCCGTTCGACGCCTGCCCGCGCCAGGTGCTGCGCCGCCAGGTCGAGCGCCTCGCGCAGCGCGGCTGGGTGCTGCAAACCGGGATCGAGCCCGAGTTCTTCCTGCTCAAGCGCAACGGCAGTGGTTTCGTCGTCGCGGATGCGCAAGACCAGCTCGACAAGCCCTCCTACGACTTGAAGAGCCTGCCGCGCCAGAGCGACTTTCTGGCGCAGCTCGTAGTCGGCCTGAAGGCCTGCGGGTTGGACGTGTTCCAGATCGACCACGAAGACGCGCATGGCCAGTACGAAGTGAACTTCCATCATGCCGACGCGCTGACCAGCGCCGACAACCTGATGCTGTTCAAGATGGCGGCGCAGGCGCTGGCCGAGCAGCGTGGCATGGTGTTTTCGATGATGCCCAAGCCGATTGCGAACCAGCCTGGCAGCGGCATGCATTTCCACGTGTCCTTGTGGCAGGGCTCTGGCGACAACGCACGCTGCGTGTTTGACGACCATGGCCGTGGCCTGTCGAGTTTGGCAATGCACTTCATCGCCGGCGTGCTCGCCCACTCTGCCGCGCTGTGCGCGCTTGCCGCGCCGACCGTCAACTCGTACAAGCGGCTCGTTGTCGGCGAGTCGCTGTCGGGAACGAGCTGGGCCCCCGCCTACGTCGCGCACGGCCCGAACAACCGCACGGCGCTGGTGCGCACGTTGCCGGACCGCTTCGAGTGGCGCCTGCCCGATGCGAGCGCGAACCCCTACCTCGCGACCGCAGCGCTCATTGCCGCCGGGCTGGACGGCATCGACCGCAAGCTCAGACTCCGGGCCGGCGTGCGCCGACGACCTGTTCGACCTGCCGCTGGCCAAGATCCGCGAGCGCGGCATCGAAGTACTGCCGCAAGACCTGAACGAAGCCGTGCGTGCGCTGCACTCCGACGAAGTGATTCGAGCCGCGCTCGGCGAAACCCTCGTCGAACAATTCGCGCTGCTGAAAAACGAAGAATGGATGCAGTACCGGCGCCACGTCAGCGATTGGGAGATGCAGCGTTATGCTGCGGCCTTCTGAAACCTCCCGAGATCGCACCATGCCCACTCCCCACCGCGCTTCCGACACACCCTTCGCCGTCTCCATTGAGGCCGGCAAAGACTACTGGTGGTGTGCCTGCGGCCAAAGCAAGAATCAGCCGTTCTGCGACGGCTCGCACAAGGCGGCAGCGCAGTTCACGCCCGTGAAGTACACCGCGACGGAAACCAAGACCGCCTATTTCTGTGGCTGCAAGGCCAGCAGCAACAAGCCGCTGTGCGACGGCACGCACAAGAAGCCGGTCAGCTGAGACGCTGCGCGGACACGCCCGAAGAACTCCTGACCTCTGACGGTTGAGCACAGTCCCCAGCGCCCGCCTGTGGCTGGCCTACGCAAGCCTGGCCACGAGCATGGCGGTGGTCGGCAGCTATGTCGCACTGTCCAAGACGCTGGTGCTGATCTTCCCGTTGTTCGTGCTGGCGGGGCTGCGCTTCGGCATCGCGGCGGTCGCGATGGTGGGTTGGGTCAGGCGCGGCGCGGCTGAGCCCGAGCTCGACGCACGCGACCGGCGCCTGCTGTTCGCTGAATCGTTCTTCGGCAACTTCCTGTTCTCGATCTGCATGCTCGGCGGCATGGCGCTGACTTCGGCGCTCGCCGCGGGCGTGATCATGGCGGCGATGCCGGCGATCGTTGCGCTGCTGTCGTGGTGGTGGCTCGGCGAGCGCATCACGCGCCGCGTGGCCGCGGCAATCGCCTGCGCGGTCGGCGGCATTGCGATGGTGTCGCTGAGCCGCCATGCCGATGCGCGCAGCGCCGTGCCGGTCGCGCAAGCCCTGCTCGGCAACGCGCTGCTGGTGGGCGCGGTGACCTGCGAGGCGATCTATGTCGTGATCGGCAAGAAACTCGCGGCGAAGGTGTCGCCCAAGCGCATCAGCGCGCTGATCAATCTGTGGGGTCTGGCGCTGGTCGCGCCGTTCGCGCTGTGGCAGGCGCGAGCCTTCGACTTTCACGCGGTTGACGTTGAAGCATGGACGCTGCTCGTGTTCTATTCCCTGGCCGCAAGCACGGTCACGGTGTGGCTGTGGATGACCGGCCTGCGCCACGTGCCCGCCTCGCAGGCGGGTGTGTTCACCGTGATGCTGCCGGTGAGCACCGCTGGTGTGGGCGTGCTGTTCCTCGGCGAACAGTTCAGCAGCGTTCAGGCGTTCGCCTATTCGCTGGCGCTGGCGGGCGTGGTGCTGGCCACTTGGCCGGGTGGCGCCGCTGAAGGACTTCCTCCCTCTCCCTCTCCCGCTCGCGGGAGAGGGCCGGGGTGAGGGCCTGCCTCAGGGCTTGCGCTCGCAGGCAGGCAACCGGGAACGAATGAACGACACGTTATCCAGTGCCGCCAGTGAGCCCGCCGCCTGCTGCACCACCAACCGATCACCGCGCAACTCGAACTGAATCTCGCCGCCATCAGCCGCACGTGCATTCAGCAGCGACGCGTCAACGCGGCCCTGGAAGCCCTCAATTTCCGGCACGCCGCCCAGGCGCGCCGTGATGCGGTGAAAGTCCTGCGTGATGCGGAGCATCCCGCCGCGCACCCGGCCCTGACCGCACCACAAACCGTGCACGCGCCCCGGCACCACCCACAGGTGAACGCGGCTGAACTTGTCCAGGCCCACAACCTTGTCGGGAACGGGAATGGTCAACGTACGCTCGGGCGGCCAGTCGCCCATGTCCCAGTCGTGCGAGACGATGCGCGTGCCCGGCTCCAGGCTCAGCAGCAGGGGACGCAATTGCAGGTTCACCTCAGGCAGCAGGTACATCGTGATCACGGTGGCCGCGCTCAGGTCGGTCTTGAACAGATCCTGCTCGCGGAACTCGACGCGCTCCTCCACACCGACGCGCTTGGCATTGACGCGGCTGCGCTGCACCAGGTCGGGAACGATTTCCACGCCCAAGCCACGCGCGCCGAACTGCTTCGCCGCGAGGATGACGATGCGGCCGTCGCCCGAGCCGAGATCGATCACATGGTCGCTCGGGCCGACCTTGGCGATCTCCAGCATCGCCATCGCCACGCGGTCGGGCGTGGTGATGAAGGGCACGTCTTCGGCGGCATTCAGCCTTCCGGCCAGACCCGCCAAGCCGGCCGACAACGCCGCCGCGATGACGAAGCGGAAATGCGGTGACCGCGGCCTCAGCGCGGCAATCATGGCGCAACCGCCGCGGCCTCGGGACGCTGCGCGAGCTGCCACACTTCCTGTGGCGGCAGGTGCTTCAAGCGGTGGTCGCTCCACACCTGGCGCCAGCGGCGCGCGCCGGAGACGCCGTTCCACAAGCCCAGCATGTGGCGCGCAGCGTGCCACCAGGGGATGCCCTGCGCCACCAGACTCTCCATGTAGAGGACCATCTTCTGCTCGACATCGGCGCGATCGAGCTCGCGCGGCGGGTCGGCGTGGAAGCGGCTGTCCCAGGACGCCAGAGCCCACGGATGATGGTAAGCGCTGCGCCCGAGCATCACGCCGTCGACCTGCTGCAACTGCGCGTCGATGTCGGCGTCACTGGCCAGGCCGCCGTTCGTGATGAGGGTGAGATCGGGAAACTCGCGCTTCAAGCGCTGCACCACGTCGTACCGCAACGGCGGCACTTCGCGGTTCTCCTTGGGGCTCAGGCCATGCAGCCAGGCGTTGCGCGCATGCACGATGAACACCTTGCAGCCGGCGGCGGCAACCGCGCCGACGAAGTCGCGCACGAAGTCGTAGCTCTCGTTGCGATCCAGGCCGATGCGGTGTTTCACCGTGACCGGCAGCGCCACCGCGTCGAGCATCGCCTTCACGCAGTCGGCCACCAGTTGCGGCTCGGCCATCAGGCACGCACCGAACGAACCGCGCTGCACGCGCGGGCTCGGGCAACCGCAATTCAGGTTGATCTCGTCGTAGCCCCAGCGCTCGCCCAGGCGCGCGCACGCCGCGAGCTCGGTGGGCTCGCTGCCGCCGAGTTGCAGCGCGACCGGATGCTCCTGCGCATTGAAGTCGAGATGGCGCGGCTGGTCGCCGTGCAGCAGCGCGCCGGTCGTCACCATCTCGGTGTACAGGCGCGCGCGGCGCGTCAGCAGGCGATGGAAGTAGCGGCAATGCCGATCGGTCCACTCCATCATCGGCGCGACGCACAGGCGCCACGGGCTGAGTTGATCCATGGTGCCAATGCTAAGTGCAGTCGAGTGCATAGAATCGGGTCGCTCGAATGCTCCGGTGCCGCGCGCGAAGATCGGCCAACATGCGAGGCACATCAAGGGCAGGCATTCGGGTAGCGGCAAATGAAGCGCACATGGGCACCTTTCATCGGGGCAGTCGTCGGTGTGGCGATTGCGGTCTTGGCGGCCCTGGTGTCGTACAGCGTCGGCGTCGACTGGGTTGTCATCGTCCAGTCCCAGGTCGTGGGCGTCGCCTACCTTGTCGCGGGCACGATTGCCTGGCGGCGCCGCCCTGACAACCTGACCGGGCCGCTGCTGCTCGCCATCGGCTACAGCTGGTACATCCCGGATTTTCAGGCAGCACCTGTGCCGCTGGTCGCTGGCTTGGCGTTTGCAACTCGCCGCCTGATCAATGCGCTGACGCCGTACTTGCTGCTCGCTTTCCCGTCCGGCCACCTCGGTTCAAGGTGGCATCGCATTGCGATGGGCCTGACGATCGCACTCGCCGCCATCCAGATGCCGTCTCGCCTGGTGCTGACGGATCAGATCCCTACCATCCTCGATCAGGTCGATCGAGTCACGACGTACGGATGCGGCTGCGTCAATCCATTGGGGATTGCGCCCAACCCCGCCCTGCTCGCGCGCATAGAGTCGATCACGGGCTTCGTGTCGGTGGCAACCGCGTTGCTCATCCTGGTTCTCGTGATCCTGCGCCTGAGGGGAGCCACCGCGCCGATGCGGCGCGTCCTGTGGCCGGTATTCCTGGGTGCAATCGTCGGTCTGCTCGTCTTCGCATTCAATGTCCTGTCATCGACGCTGGAAGTGAACGCCCCGTTGGCGGGCGCGCGCAACTGGCTGGTTTCGTTCGCGCGTGCGGCGGTTCCGATCGGCTTTCTGATTGGGCTGCTGCGCATGCGGATGGGACAGGCGGCGGTGGCCGATCTGGTGGTCGGGCTGCACGGCAAACGCACGCCGGATTCGCTCGAGCAGTCGATAGCCGGCACGCTGCACGACCCTTCGGTCAGGCTCGGATACTGGTCGCCCGCGGCGGCGACGTACATCGACGGCACAGGCAAAGTGCTGCCGATGCCGCCAGAGGGATCGGGCTTGTCCGTGTCTTTCGTGAAGCGAGCCGAGGAACCCCTGGGCGTGATCATCCACGACGCCATACTGAACGACGACAAGCCGCTGCTGGACGCCGTGGCGGCCGCATTCGCAATGGCGCTCGACAGGGACCGGCTCGCTTCCACCGTGCATGCCCAGGCCGCCGACGCACGCCAGCTACCCAGCGGCCCGGTCACCTTCCTGTACGCTGACGTGGAGGGCTCGACCCAGTTGCTGAACCACCTCGGCGAGCGCTACGCCGAGGTCTTGGCCGAAGAGCGGCGCCTGCTACGAACCATCGTCCGGGAGCATGGAGGAATCGAAATCGATTCGCGGGCAGACGAGTTCTTCGCCGCATTTGCGCAGGCCGCCGATCCGGTGGGCGCGGCGCTCCAGATTCAGCGGCGATTGCGCGATCAGACTTGGCCCGAAGGGGTTGCGGTGCGCGTTCGGATCGGCCTGCACAGCGGCCAGCCGCAAATCACCGACGAGGGCTACGTCGGACTCGACGTGCACCGTGCGAGTCGGGTCGGATCGGCAGGACATGGTGGGCAGATCCTGCTGTCCGAGGCCACGCTGCGCAAGTTCGAATCGAGCCTGCCGCCAGGGGCAACCGCGGATCGGCTTGGAACGTTTGTCCTGAAGGGCCTGACCGGTATGGAGCCGATCTCGCAACTCACCGTGCCCGATCTGCCGGGCACATTTCCACCGCTTCGGCTCGAGTCGCCTGTTCGCGCGCCTGAGTGATCATGTGGATCGAGATTGCACGCAGAGCAAAGCTCTTCAATCCGCCTTGGCCCCAGACGCCTTCACGATCGGCCCCCAGCGCGCGATCTCTACGCGATTCATCTCCGCCATCTGCTCAGGCGAGCTGCCGATGATGCTGTAGCCCAGCTCGGTCATGCGCTTCACGAACTCGGGCGCCTTCGCGCCCTTCAGTGCCGCAGCGTTGATGCGCGCGATCTCATCCTTCGGCGTTCCCGCCGGAACAGCCAGGCCGAACCAGACGCCGGATTCATAGCCCGGCACGCCCGATTCCGCGACCGTCGGCACGTCAGGCAGCAGCGGGTCGCGCTTCGATCCGGTCACCGCGAGTGCGCGCAGCTTGCCGGCCTTGATGTGCTGCAGCGCCGACGGAATGTTGTCGAACATCATCATCACCTGGCCACCGAGCAGATCGGTCACCGCGGGCGCGCTGCCCTTGTACGGGATGTGCACGATGTCGAGCTTGGCCAGGAACTTGAACATCTCGGCCGACATGTGAACGCTGGTGCCGCTGCCCGACGACGCGTACGTCATCTTGCCCGGCTCGGCCTTGGCCAGGGCGATCACCTCGCTCACCGACTGCGCCTTCACCGACGGGTGCACCACCAGCACGTTGGACAGTGACACCAGTGCCGCCACCGGCTCCAGATCCTTGATCGGGTCGAACGGCATCTTCGCGTAGAGCGCCGGGTTGATGGCGTTGATGCCGCTCGTCGTCATGAACAGCGTGGTGCCGTCGGGCGCGGCGCGCGCGGCTTCGGCGCCGCCGATGTTGCCGCCCGCGCCCGGGCGGTTTTCCACCGTGACGGTCTGGCCGAGCACCTTGGACAGTTCGGCCGCGATCGCGCGTGAAGCGATGTCCACCGCACCCGCGGGAGGAAACGGGCAGATCAGGCGGATCGGCTTGGATGCGGTTTGGGCGCCCGCGATCGATGCGGTGGCGAGGCACGCGGCGGCAACGAGTGCGTGGGTGATGGAACGGATCATCGGGGGCTCCTTGATCGAACGGCGCAGGGCAGATGCGCTTTTGCCAGTGTACGGCGGTGCTTCTCGCTGCCGCTATGCTTCGTGCCTTTCGAGCCCCGCCCAAACGCCGATTGCGAAGATTGCCGAGATGACCTCCACCGCGCCGACGACCTCCCCCTCCGCTCTCGCCGGCCTGCGCGTCGTCGACCTGTCACGCGTTCTCGCCGGGCCTTTGTGCGCGCAGATGCTCGCCGACCATGGTGCGTCGGTCATCAAGGTCGAGCCTCCGGCAGGCGATGAAACACGCGGCTTCGGCCCGCCGTTCATTGCCCCGGATCAGGCTGCGTACTTCGGTGCACTGAATCGCGGCAAACGATCGATCGGGCTGGACTTGTCTCGGCCCGCGGGGCGCGCGGTGGTGGAGCGCATGATTGAGGGCGCCGACGTGCTGATCGAGAACTTCCTTCCCGGCACGATGGAGAAATGGGGCCTGGGCTATGAAGCGGTGCTCGCACAGCGCCATCCGCGGCTGATCTACTGCGGCATCTCAGGCTTCGGCGCCGACGGACCGCTCGGCGGGCTGCCGGGCTACGACGCCGTGCTGCAAGCGATGTGCGGCGTGATGAGCATCAACGGCACGCCCGACTCCGGGCCGCTGCGCGTGGGCATTCCGGTGGTCGATTTCCTGACCGGCTACAACGCGCTGGTCGGCGTGCTGCTCGCGCACGCCGCGCGCGAACGCAGCGGGCGCGGCCAGCGTGTCGAGGCCACCTTGTTCGACACCGGTCTTTCCATGCTGCTGCCGCACGCCGCGAACTGGATGGCCTCGGGCAAGACGCCGCAGCGCCTGGGCAGCGCGCACCCGAACATCGCACCGTACGACCGCTACGCCGCGGCCGACGGCGAGGTGTTCCTGGGCGTCGTCAACGACGGCCAGTTTCAGCGGTTTTGTGCCTGCATCGAGCGCCCCGACCTGGCCAGTGACGCACGCTTCACGCGCAATCCCGGTCGCCTGGAAAACCGCGCGGCCTTGCGTGCCGAACTCGAAGGCACGCTCGCGCGCTTCGCTTCGGCCGAACTGTGCGAACGCTTGATGCGCAACGGCGTTCCCGCCGGGCCGGTGAACGACATCCCGCACGCGCTGACGCAGCCGCACGCGCTGCACCGCAAGATGGCGGTCGACCACGACGGCCACAAGTCGCTCGGCATTCCGGTGAAGCTGTCCACGAACCCGGGCCAGCCCGGACACCGTCCGCCGAAGTTCAGCGAGCACGCGCAGGCGATTCTTGCCGAGCTGGGCTACAGCCGGGCGGAAGTTGACGCGCTGTGCGCCGAGGGCGCTGTGATCGCGGCGAAGGGGTAATGGTCCCTCCGCGCGATCAGTGAGTTACTTCGGCAGCACCACCGGCTTGTCAGTCCGGTACACCGTTCCCGACACATTGCCGATGTGGCTGCCGTCGTCGGCTCGCGTTACGTCGACCCGGTAGACCGCGATCTTGCGCGTGCGCGACACCTCCAACGCGTGCGCGACGATCCACGCGCCCTGCTCCACTCCCGCGGCCAGGCTGATGTGGCCGTCGATCAGTGCGGCGATTGTTCCGTAGCCGTTGCACGCCAGGCCGAGCGCCATGTCGGCGAGCGAGAAGATCGCGCCGCCGTGGCAGCGGCCATTGAAGTTGA
This sequence comes from uncultured beta proteobacterium, assembly GCA_963791595.1. Lineage (GTDB taxonomy): Bacteria > Pseudomonadota > Gammaproteobacteria > Burkholderiales > Burkholderiaceae_C > JAEMQF01. The sequence continues at coordinate 106,125 of CAWBTF010000028.1, forward strand.
CGTGTTGCGCGCCGATCTGCATGCGCACCGTCGCCGTGCCCATGCCCGCGGCCACCAGCTCGAAGCCGAGGTGCGCGGCAAAGCCGTCGTGCGCCAGGCAGCGTGCGACCAGGTCGCGCGCGCTGCGCGATTCGGCAGAACCCAGGCGCGTGCCGCGCGTCGTCCGCTGCATCAACCAGTTGGCGAGTTCGGCCACGCCGTCGCCGTCGCATGGTGCGACGCCCTGGCCCGCCACCGTTCGAAACACCGGCACCGCGCTGTGCGCCTTGCCGCGCAACGCCAGCATCGCGTGCAGTTCGCGTTCGGTGCGCGCGGCTGGCGGCAGGTCGGCCTTGCTCACGACCAGCGCGTCGGCGATTTCCAGGATGCCCGCCTTGAGGGCCTGGATGTCGTCGCCCAATCCCGGTGGGCAGACGACGAGGCGCGTATCGGCCAGGTGCGTGATCGCCACCTCCGACTGCCCGGCGCCGACGGTTTCGACGATCACCGTGTCGAAGCCCGCGGCGTCGAACGCGTCGATCACGTCGCCCGTGGTGCGCGACAAGCCGCCGAGGTGGCCGCGGGATGCGAGCGAGCGGATGAACACGCCTTCATCGGCGTCGTGTTCACCCATGCGCACCCGGTCCCCGAGCACGGCGCCACCGGTGATCGGGCTCGACGGGTCCACCGCCACCACCGCGACTGTGAAGCTGCGGGCCCGCAATTGCCGGACCAATGCGCTCACGAGCGTGGACTTGCCCCCGCCCGGCGGGCCGGTGACACCGACGACATGCGCCCGGCCCAGCTGCTCGGCGAGCCCGGCACGCAGCGGCTGCGCCGCTTCATCGGCGTTTTCGAGCGCCGTGATCGCACGCGCAAGCGCGCGCCGCTCGCCGCGCAGCACCTGCGCGATCCATTCCTGCGGGCTGGGCATCAATCGACTCTGAATCAAACCACGGCGAGGGGCTGGCCGAAGCCGAACTCGCGGCGCAGCTTCGCGCAGATTTCACCGTGTGTCGCGCCCGCTTCCGCCGCCGCGACCACTTGCGCGAACACGTTGTCGCGCGGCGACTGCGCGGCGCGTGCCAACGAGTCCAAGCCTTGCGCCACCGCGGCGGCGGAACGCTGTGCCTTGAACTGCGCCAGCCGTTCGAGCTGCGCCTGCATACGCTCGCGCGGCGGGTAGTCGAGCGCGGGGTAGTCGGCCGCGTCTTCTTCGACCTGGTACTTGTTGACGCCCACCACGGTTTGTTCGCCGCTCTCGACCCGCGCCTGAAACGCAAGCGCCGACTCGCCGATCATCTTCTGCACCAGACCCGACTCGACGGCCTGGTACATGCCGCCGGCCGCATCCACGAGGTCCATGATCTCGACGATTCTGCGCTCCATGTCGTCGGTGAGCGACTCCACGTAGTAGGAGCCGCCGAGCGGGTCGATCACATCCGTGAGCTGGGCCTCCTCGCGCAGGATGTTCTGCGTGGCCACGGCGATGCGCGCCGCCTGCGCGGTGGGCGTGGAGAACACTTCGTCGTAGGAATCGGTGTGCAGCGACTGCAAGCCGCCGAAGATGCCCGCCATCGCCTGCGCTGTGACCCGCGCCACGTTGTTCAGCGGTTGCTGGCGCGTCAGGTCCACGCCCGAGGTCTGGCCGTGGAACTTGAAGCGCATCGAGCGCGGGTCTTTCGCGCCCAGGCGGTCTCGCGTCAGGCGCGCCCACAGGCGCCGGCCGGCGCGGAACTTCGCCACCTCTTCGAAGAAGCTGATCGAGATGTCGAAGAAGAAAGTAAAGCGCGGCAGGAAGATATCCGGGTCCATGCCGCGCGCGATGCAGTCCTGCGCGTACTGCAGCGCCGAGCTGAGCGTGAACGCCATCGCCTGCGCCGGAGTCGCGCCGGCTTGCTGCATGTGCTGGCCCACGATGGAGAGCGGGTTCCACTTCGGCACATGTTCACCCGCGAAGGCGATGTGGTCCACCAGGATGCGCCGCGCGCCGGGCAGCGCGATGCGGAAGAACATGTGGTTCGCAACGAAGTGCGAAATGCAGTCGCTCTGGTTCGATGTGCCCGTGATGCTCGGCCACGGGATGCCGCGGCGTTTCGCCACCGCGAGCTCGAACGCGAGCAGCGTGAACGGCGACGGGTCGTTCAGCGCGGTGGAGATGTCGCCGATCGGCACCCCGTCCAGCGCCTGTTCCATGTCTTGCACATGGTTCACGACGGTGCCGCAAGTGCCCAGCAGTTCGACGGGCACCTCATCGGCGTCGTAGCCGCGAAACACCGAATTGCAGGGGATCAGCGACAGCGCCGAGGCGCCGGCGCCGATCAATTCCTTGACGCGTGTGTTGTAGTCCTGCGGCACGCCCAGGCCCACCAACTGGCGCTGCGACCAACTGCGTCCGCGGTACATCGTCTCGTAGATGCCGCGCGTGTACGGGTATTCGCCGGGGCGGCCGAGGTCGCGCTCGTACCCGGTGCCGGACCAGTCGTCCGGTGTGTAGATCGGCTGGATGGGGATGCCGGAGCGATTCACGTATTGGCTCACGCGTTCGCTCCTTGGCGTGCACCGTCTTCAGTGCGCCGGGCATGTGCGAGCGCGCGTACCTCGTTCGCGATGACGTCGAGCGCCGCGCCCGGGTGGAACACGCGCGCCACGCCGGCGGCGAGCAGCATCTGCTCGTCTTTCGCCGGAACGATGCCGCCGACGATCACTTTCACGTCGCCCATGCCTGCACTGCGCAGCGCGTCCATCAGCTTCGGCACGATCAGGTGGTCGGTCGCGAGCGATGAGATGCCGATCACGTCGGCGTCTTCTTCGATCGCGAGGTTGACGACAGCAGGAATCTCCTGCCAGGGCGGCGTGTAGATCACTTCCATGCCCGCGTCGCGCAGGCAAGCGACGATGACACGGCTGCCGCGGTCGTGACCGTCCAGGCCGATCTTGGTGACGATCACCTTGGGCGGGCGCTTGTTCATGCCCAGCACTCTAGCGCACCGCGACCGGTGCTTTGGGCGTGGGCGTGCGGGCAGCGGGTGGCGCGCCGCTCATCAACGCACGCGGCGAATGAGCGCGCTGCTCAGGGCGTCGTCTGAACGCTGACGATGTTCCCGTTGCGCGCGTTGATCTCGCAGCGGTAGCTGAACGGCTCCGACTGCATGCCCGGCGCGCGCTGCACCGCACCCTGGCCGGCGAGCAGCGTCAAGTTGTCCGGCGCGGGTGCAAGCTGGCGCGAATCGGAATCGAAAGCGATTCGCGCCACGCGCGGGAACTTCTGTTTCAGATCGGCAGCACTCGCGCCTTCGCAAGCCGCGGGCGACAGATAGCTCAGGTCGGGCTGCCACGCCGGTTCTGCCTTGGCCAACGCAGACCCCGTTTCGCGGAACATCACGCCCGAAGTGGTGCCCGCCTTCGCGTTGTAGGCGCAAGAGTAGGTGAAGGGGTAAGTGCCGTTCGAGCGGCTGCTGTAGCGGCCCTCGCCACGCACGCTGGTCTCGTCGTCTTGCGTCGGCGCGAGGTTGCGTTTGGTGGGGCTGAATTGCAGCTCCTGTGCGGCGGGACCGCGCATGCGTTTCACGGTCTCCGCCACCGCCGTTTCGCAGCGTTCGACCGCCTTGGCGGAATCAGATTGGGCGGATGGGGCGGGCTGGGCCGACTGAGCAAGTGCCGGGCTCGAAACCAGACCATGGGTCAATGCCAGGCCGAGGGCCAGAAGGAGCAACTTCATGGGGAAGTCCGGATGCCGATGCATTTCATCGCTCCAATGGTCTCGCCTTTTCGGCCGGCACACAAGGCCGTTCCCCCCGCCCCGGGGGCCGCGACAACGTGTGGCAGAAGAACTGGTTCGCCGACTTGTTACGAGATCGACCTGCAGCAGGGCGCGGCCGCAAGCCCGATGCGAGATGTGCGTGTAACAGCGGCCGAGGCTCGCGCAAACCCTAGCCGACCTGTCACATCGAGCATCCGAAAATGTTGCACGCCCCACCGGCGGCTTCGAATGCACGAGCCTCGGCTGGTTCGCGACACGGCAAGCCTGCCATCACTGTGCAACACGAGGAAATCATGGTTTCATCCCTTGGCAGCTTTTTGACATCCTCGGCGCGCCGCGTCGGGCGCGCGGCAATTGCGCTGGCCTTCACCGGCGCGTCGGTCCTGGCCTGGGCCGACCCCAACGAGGGCCGCGGCAAAATGCTGTCGCTGGGCGACAGCGTGGTATTCGGCTTCATCACGCAGGATGGTTTTGCCTACGTCAACCCGGACAATTTCTTGGGCTACCCTGAACTGGTGGGCGGCGCGTTGCGGTTGAATGAGACCAACGCCTCGTGCCCCGGCGAAACCACAGCCGGGTTCCTGTCGCTGACCGGCGCCGACAACGGCTGCCGGCCGTTCCGCGCCAACTTTCCGCTGCATGTGGGCTACAGCTCGACGCAGCTGGACTTTGCCGTCAGCTATCTGGCAACGAACAAGAGGACACGGCTCGTCACCTTGAGCCTGGGTGCCAACGACGGCTTCCGGCTGCTTGCCGCGTGTCAGGGCGATTCGGCCTGCATCCAGGCGGGGCTGCCTGCGACGCTGGGTGCCGTGTACGCGAATCTGAACAACGCCCTCAGCAACCTGCGCGCCACCGGTTTCAAGGGAGTTCTGATGCTGGTCAACTACTACTCGGTTGACTACGGCGATCCGGCCCAGACGGGGCTGACCGCCGCGCTGAACCAGACGCTGGCGGCAGTGGCAGGGGCCAACGGCGCCGTGGTGGCCGACGCATTCACTGCGTTCAAAAACGCCACCACCAACCCGTTCGCCGCCGGCAATACCTGCAAGGCTGGGCTGCTCAACGGCAGCGTTCCGCAGACGTCGCCCGTGCCCACCTGCGACGTGCATCCTAGCCTCACGGGTCAGCGGCTGCTGGCGAAGACCGTGGTATCCACCTACCGAGCGGTCAGACGCGCGGACGATTGATCGCGGGGCTCAGCCCTTGCGCGCCGCGGTGTCGATACCGTCGACGAGCCGACCCCACAGCGCCTCGGGCAGGTCGTGCCCCAGGCCGTCGATCACGTCGAGCGTCGCGCCCGCGATCTTGCTCGCGAGATCGATGCCCGCCCGCAGCGGCACGAGCGCATCGTCACGGCCGTGGATCACTTGGGTCGGCACGCGCAGCTCGCGCAACAGCGCGGAGCGGTCACCGTCGGCGGCGATCGCCATCAGCTGGCGCACGTTGCCCGCCGGGTGATAGCAACGGTCGATCCAGCTCCCGACACGCTCGCGGATGTCGCTCTCCGTGCTCGGGTAGCCGGGGCTGCCGATGGCGCGGTACAGGCGCTGGTAGTACGCCAGGATCGCCTCGCGATTGCCCGCATCAGGCCGCCCGAGCATGGCGGCGCGAACTCGTGCCGACGGCCCCGGCAGGCGCCGCGCGCCGCTGCTCGTCATCATCAGCGTCAGGCTGCGCACGCGCCGCGGATGGCGCGCCGCAAGGCGTTGCGCAACCATCCCGCCCATCGATACGCCGCACACGTGCGCGCTTTCCAGCCCCAGAGCGTCGAGCACGCCAGCGGCGTCATCGGCCATGTCGGCCAGCGAGTAGCCGCTCTTCACGTGCATGCCGACGGAGAATTTGATCCCCTCGAAAATGACGTTTGGAACGCCGAGATGGTCGAAATGCTGGCTCAGGCCGATGTCGCGGTTGTCGAAGCGAATCGCGCGAAAGCCTCGCGCGACGAGTGCGCGCACGAAGCCGTTGGGCCAGGCGGTGAGCTGCATGCCCAGTCCCATGATGAGCAGCAGCGGCCGGCCGCTCGTCGAGCCGTGGTCTTCGACCTCGATCGAGATGCCGTTGGCGCCGATCCTCATGCGCGTCGTCGAGTCTTCAAGTCAATTCGCGGCTCGCGCGCTTGCGGTCGTGTTCCTTCAGGTGGCGCTTGCGGATGCGGATCGACTTCGGCGTGATCTCCACCAGCTCGTCGTCGGCGATGAATTCCACCGCGTATTCGAGCGTCAGGATGATCGCCGGCGTGATCTTGATCGCCTCTTCCTTGCCGCTGACGCGGAAGTTCGTGAGCTGCTTGCCGCGCACCGCGTTCACGACCAGATCGTTGTCGCGCGAGTGGATGCCGATCACCATGCCTTCGTAGAGCGGGTCGCCCGCCTTCACGAACATGCGGCCACGATCGTCGAGCTTGCCCAGCGAATACGTGACCGCTTCGCCGTCGTCCTGGCTGATCAGCACGCCGTTCTTGCGGCCTTCGATCTCGCCGCGGTAGGGCTCGTAGCCGTCGAAGATGTTGCTGATGAGGCCGGTGCCGCGCGTCATGTTCAGGAATTCGTTCTGAAAGCCGATCAGGCCGCGCGCAGGAATGCGGTAGTCCAGGCGCACGCGGCCGTTGCCGTCGGGTTCCATGTTCACAAGTTCACCGCGGCGCTCGCCCAGGGCCTGCATCACGGCGCCCTGGTGCTGGTCTTCCACGTCGGTGGTGAGCATCTCGATCGGCTCCAGGCGCTGGTCGCCTTCCATGCGGAACACGACACGTGGGCGCGACACGGCGAGCTCGTAGCCCTCGCGACGCATCGTTTCCAGCAGGATCGTCAAGTGCAGTTCGCCGCGACCCATCACCTCGAAGATGCCGTCCTCGTCGGTGTCATTGACTCGCAGCGCGACATTCGATTGCAGCTCTCGGTCCAGGCGATCTCGAATTTGCCGGCCCGTCACGTACTTGCCTTCGCGCCCGGCGAGCGGCGAGTTGTTGACGCAGAAATTCATCGTCAGCGTCGGCTCGTCGATGAGCAGCATCGGCAGCGGCACGGGGCGCTCGAACTCGGTGAGCGTGACGCCGATGCCGATGTCCTCGATGCCGTTGATCAGCACAATGTCGCCCGGCCCGGCCTCGCTGGCCTGCTGACGCTCCAGCCCCTCGAACTTCAACACCTGGTTCACGCGCGCCCGGCGCGGCGTGCTGTCCGGGCCGGAGTAGACGGCCACCTCCTGCATCGGTTTCAAGGTTCCCTGGTTGACGCGGCCGATGCCGATGCGACCGACGTAGCTGGAATAGTCGAGCGAACAAATCTGCAGTTGCAGCGGGTCTTCGGCGTTGCCTTCGTGCGCCGGTACGTGCTGCAGGATGGCGTTGAACAGCGGCGCCAGGTCGGTGCCGACTTCGCCTTGCTTCAAGGTCGCCCAGCCGTTCAATCCGCTGGCGAAGATCACCGGAAAGTCGAGCTGCGCCTCACTTGCGTGCAGCTTGTCGAACAGGTCGAAGGTGGCGTTGATCACGTAGTCGGGCCGCGCGCCGGGGCGGTCGACCTTGTTCACGACGACGATCGGCTTCAAACCCAGCGCCAGCGCCTTGCGCGTGACGAAGCGGGTCTGCGGCATCGGGCCTTCAACCGCGTCCACCAGCAACAGCACGCTGTCCACCATCGACAGCACGCGCTCCACTTCGCCACCGAAGTCGGCGTGGCCGGGGGTGTCGACGATGTTGATGTGCGTGCCCAGCCACTCCACGGCGCAGTTCTTCGCGAGGATCGTGATGCCGCGCTCGCGCTCCAGGTCGTTGCTGTCCATCACGCGTTCGGTGACTTTCTCGTTCGCGCGAAACGTTCCGCTCTGGCGCAGCAGCTGGTCGACGAGCGTGGTTTTGCCGTGGTCGACGTGGGCGATGATGGCGACGTTGCGGATTTGGCGGGTCATGGGCGGGGCTTCAAAGTGTGGGGTGGAGCAGCACCTGCACTTCGGCAGGGCTGAGCAGGCGCGAGCTGATGAGTTCGCCGCCTTGGATGTGGGCGCTGCCGAGGAAAGCGCGCTCCTCTGGGCCGTAAACGCGAAGCTGGGCGGTGTTGGCCAGGTCGGTGCGCAGGCGCACGCCGGACAGGAACCGTGCCGCGGCCACGGCGTCCAGGCGCAGCAGGGGTGCGTCGGCCAACAAGGCATCGGCGGGTTGCAGGCGGGCGTCGCGTTCGGCCTCGGTCAGCTGCGCCAGTTCGTCGAGCGTGCAGGCACCTGCCAGCATCAATGCGCCGCTGCCGGTGCGTTGCAAGGCGTGCAGGTGCGCGCCGCAGCCCAGGATCTTGCCGATGTCGCTGGCGAGCACGCGGATGTAAGTTCCCTTGCTGCACTTGATGTCGATGCGCCACTCGTCATGTTCGCCGCCGACGATGTCGATCGCGTGAATCTGGATGCGCCGCGGCGCGCGTTCGATGGCGACCCCCGCACGTGCGTATTCGTAGAGCGCCTTGCCTTCGTGCTTGAGGGCGCTGTGCATCGGCGGCATTTGCTCGATCTCACCGGTGAGCTGCGCGCACGCGGCCTGCAGCTGTTCCCGGCTCACGCGCACCGGTTTGACTTCGACGACCTCGCCTTCGCCGTCGTCGGTGGTCGTCGTCACGCCGAGCCTGAGCGTGGCCAGGTAGCGCTTGGCGGCGTCGAGGCTGAGCTGCGAGAACTTCGTCGCGGCGCCGAAGCACAGCGGCAGCAGCCCCGTGGCGAGCGGGTCGAGCGTTCCGGTGTGGCCGGCTTTTTCAGCGCGGTACAGGCGCTTCGCGACCTGCAAGGCCTGGTTGCTCGAAAGGCCCAGCGGCTTGTCGAGCAGGAGCACGCCGTGCACCGGGCGGCGGGGTACACGCTCAGGCCGTGGCGCGACGCTGGGGATGCGTGCCATGGTTGCGTCGAATGCGTCGCGTTTCATCACCAGCAAGTCTTGCTCAGTCCTTGGCCCGAGTCGAATTCGCCTTCGCGATCAACAAGCTCAGCTCCGCGGCACGCTCGGTGGTGCGGTCGAACACGAAGTGCAGCGTCGGCACGGTGTGGATCTGCAGCTTCTTGAACAGCCCATTGCGGATGAACCCGGCGGCTTCATTCAAGCCGACCTCGCATTCCTCGGGGTCACCGACCAGCAGCGAAAAGAATATCTTCGCGTGCGCGTAGTCGGGCGTCACCTCCACGGCATGGATCGTCACCATGCCCACGCGTGGGTCTTTCAGGTCGCGGATCAGCCCGGCGACGTCGCGCTGAATCTGGTCCGCAATGCGAAAGCTTCGGTTCGGAATCGATCGTTTCTGTTTCATGAGCGTGAGCTCCTCCAAACGGCAAACCCCGCCTTCCTTTGGGGTCGGCGGGGTTTGCGGGAGAGGGCAAAACCAGCCTACAAGGTGCGCGCGACTTCCTTCACCTCGAAGAACTCGAGCGCGTCGCCTTCCTTGATCTCGTTGTAGTTCTTCAGCTTGATACCGCATTCGAAGCCGGCCGCGACTTCGCGAACGTCGTCTTTGAGGCGCCGCACCGATTCGATCTCGCCGGTGTAGACGACCACGTTCTCGCGCAACAGGCGGAAGCGCGCGCCGCGGCGCACCAGGCCCGCGGTGACCATCGAGCCCGCCACCGTGCCGATCTTGGAAGCGACGAACACAGTGCGAATCTCCGCCGTGCCGATGATCTCTTCGCGCTGCTCGGGAGCGAGCATGCCGGTCATCGCCGCCTTCACATCGTCCACCGCGTCGTAGATGATGTTGTAGTAGCGGATGTCCACGCCGTTGTTCTCGGCGAGCTTGCGCGCACCGGCGTCGGCACGCGTGTTGAAGCCGATGATGACGGCCTTGGACGCGATCGCGAGGTTGATGTCGCTCTCGGAAATTCCGCCCACCGCGGCGTGCACGATCTGCACCTTGACTTCCGGCGTGCTGAGCTTGACAAGCGACTGCGCCAGCGCTTCCTGCGAACCCTGCACGTCGGCCTTGACGATCAGCGCCAGCGTCTGGATTTCGCCCGCGCCCATCTGGTCCATCATCGTTTCCAGGTTCGCGGCCTGGCGCTTCGCGAGCTTCACGTCACGGTACTTGCCGGAGCGGAACGTGGCGATTTCGCGCGCACGGCGCTCGTCGGACAGCACCATGAACTCGTCGCCGGCCTGCGGCACTTCCGTCAGGCCTTGAATCTCCACCGGGATCGACGGGCCCGCTTCGTTCGCCGCCTTGCCGTTTTCATCGAGCATCGCGCGCACCCGGCCGTAGGTGGAACCGGCCAGCACCACGTCGCCGCGCTTGAGCGTTCCGCTTTGCACGAGGATGGTGGCCACCGGGCCGCGCCCCTTGTCGAGTTTGGCTTCGATCACCAGGCCCTTGGCCGGCGCGTCCTTGGCGGCGCGAAGTTCCAGGATTTCGGCCTGAAGCAGCACTTGCTCGAGCAGCTGGTCGATGCCCTGGCCGGTCTTGGCCGAGACTGGAACGAACGGCGAGTCGCCGCCGAAGTCCTCCGGCACCACCTGCTCGGCAACGAGCTCGGACTTCACGCGCTCGAGGTTCGCCTCAGGCTTGTCGACCTTGTTCATCGCCACGACGATCGGCACCTTGGCCGCCTTGGCGTGGTGGATCGCTTCCTTGGTCTGCGGCATCACGCCGTCATCGGCCGCGACCACCAGGATCACGATGTCGGTGGCTTTCGCACCGCGCGCGCGCATCGCCGTGAACGCGGCGTGGCCCGGGGTGTCGAGGAACGTGATCATGCCGCGCGGCGTGTCGACGTGGTAGGCGCCGATGTGCTGCGTGATGCCGCCCGCCTCGCCCGCCGCGACGCGCGCGGTGCGAATCTTGTCGAGCAGCGAAGTCTTGCCGTGGTCCACGTGGCCCATCACGGTCACGACCGGGGCGCGCGGCAGTTCTTCGTGCACGACTTCGGCGTGCTCGTCTTCGAGGAAGGCCTCGGGGTCGTCGAGCTTCGCGGCCAAGGCCTTGTGGCCCATTTCCTCGACGACGATCATCGCAGTCTCCTGGTCGAGCTGCTGGTTGATCGTGACCATCTGGCCGAGTTTCATCAATTGTTTGATGACCTCGGAGGCCTTCACCGACATCTTGTGCGCCAGGTCGGCAACGCTGATCGTCTCGGGCACGTGCACTTCCTGCACCACCTGCTCGGTCGGCGCCACATAGCTGGTCGCCGGGCCGTCATTGCGGTCACCTCGGCGCCCGGCGCGCGGGGCGCGCCAGCCCGGGCGGCCTGCGCCCGTACCGCCGGTGGCACCGCGCGGCTTGAGGGCACGCTTCTTCGCCGCGTCGTCGGCCCAGCTGCTGGAGAGTTTTTCCGACTTGACCGACTTCTTGTCGCCGGGACGAGCCGTGGTCGCAGCACCCGGCGCCGCGCCTGGCGTTCCGGCCTTCTTGTGAATCGTTCCCTTGATGCCGTCTTTGCCGGCCTCTGCCGCGACGGGCTTGACTTCTTCGACCTTCTTCGCGGGCACGCGCTTGGGCGCCGACATCATCGCGCGAATGGCGACCGCTTCGTCTTCGGCCGCCTTGCGGCGTTTTGTCAGATCGGCCGCGCGCTGCTTCTCTTCGTTCTCGACATCCGCTGCCTTGATCACGCGCAGCACGGGCTTCACGGGTTCGGGGGCGCCGGTGCTGGCGCCGGTGCGACAACGGGAGCTGGGGCAGCGGCGGCCGCCGCGGCGGCGCTGGCAGCAGCTTTCTTGCCCCGTACCGTCTTGGCCGGCGGCGCGCTCGCAGCAGCAGCTGCCGCCAAAGCTTGCGCGGCCGCGGCGGCGTCTGCCGCGGCTTTCGTGGCGGTGTCACGCTCGGCCTGCGCGGCTGCTTCGCGCTCGCGCTCACGCAATTCGCGTTCTTCGCGAAGGCGGCGCTGCTCGGCCATGTCTTCTTCCTGGCGCCGCAGCAACGCGGCCTGGGCCTGGGCTTCCTGCTCGCGGCGCTCGAGTTCGGCGTCGTCGATCACCGGCGCTGCGGCTTCCGCTGGCGCACCGGTCTCTTCGCGCTTCACGAAGGTGCGCTTGCGCCGCACTTCGACTTGAATCGTGCGCGCCTTGCCGCTCGCGTCGGCCTGTTTGATCTCGCTCGTCGACTTGCGCGTCAGCGTGATCTTCTTGCGCTCGGCGCCGCCGGTCGTGCCGTGCGTCGAGCGCAGGTGCTCGAGCAGGCGTTCCTTGTCTGCCTCGGTCACGCTCGCGTCCGTCGAAGCCTTGCTCAGGCCGGCTGCCTGCATCTGCTCGAGCAGCGTGGCCGCCGAGCGGTTCAGCTCGGTGGCGAGTTGGGCGACGGTGGTCGTGGCCATTGTTCAGTCCTTAGGTCGTGCTCGTCTTGCTCGGGAAAGCGGTGGGTTCGTGGTGCATGCGGCAGCCCGGGTCATTGCTCGTTGAACCAGTGTTCGCGCGCCTTCATGATCAGCGCCTTGGCGGTGTCCTCGCCGATCGCCGTGATCTCGATCAGCTCGTCCACGGCCAGGTCGGCGAGGTCGTCGCGCTTGTGGATGCCGCCCTCGGCGAGCTTGGCGATCAGCTCCGGCGTCAAGCCTTCCAGGTCGCGCAGATCCTGCGACACGTCGTCGACGCTTTCTTCCTTGGCGATTTCCATCGTCAGCAGCGCATCCTTGGCACGCGTGCGCAGCTCGTTCACGGTGTCTTCGTCGAAGCTCTCGATCTCGAGCATTTCCTGCATCGGCACGTAGGCCACTTCCTCGAGGCTGGAGAAGCCCTCGGCGATCAGGATGTCGGCGACCTCGATGTCGACGTCGAGCTTGTCGACGAAGAGCTTGCGCACCGAATCGGACTCGGTGGCCTGCTTGGACGCCGATTCCTCGGCCGTCATGATGTTGATGCGCCAGCCCGTCATTTCGGAGGCCAGGCGCACGTTCTGGCCGCCGCGGCCGATCGCGATGGCGAGGTTTTCTTCGTCGACCACCACGTCCATCGCATGGCGCTCTTCGTCGACGACGATCGACACCACGTTGGCCGGCGCCAGCGCGCCGATCACGAACTGCGCCGGGTCTTCCGACCACAGCACGATGTCGACACGCTCGCCGGCGAGCTCGTTCGTCACCGCGTTGACGCGCGAACCGCGCACACCGACACAGGTGCCGATCGGGTCGACCCGCTTGTCGTGCGAGACGACGGCGATCTTGGCGCGTGAGCCCGGATCGCGGGCGCACGACTTGATTTCGAGCAGGGCCTGCTCGATCTCGGGAACCTCTTGCGCGAACAGCTCGATCATGAAGCCCGGCGCGCTGCGCGACAGCAGGATCTGCGGCCCCCGCAAGGTGGAATCCACATCGGCGATGTAGGCGCGAACCCGGTCGCCGGTGCGCAGGTTCTCCTTCGGGATCATCTCGGTGCGGCGCAACCGCCCCTCAACGCGGCCGGATTCGACGATCACGTCGCCCTTGTCCAGGCGCTTCACGGTGCCGACAAAGATCTTCTCGCCACGCGACAGGAAGTCGTTGAGCAACTGCTCGCGCTCGGCGTCGCGGATCTTCTGCAGGATCACCTGCTTGGCGGCCTGCGCGCCGATGCGCCCGATCGACACCGACTCCACCGGCTCTTCGATGTAGTCGTCGACTTCGATGTCGGGGATCTGCTCTTTCGCCTCGAACAACAGGATTTCCGAGTCGGGCAGTTGCAGGCCGGCTTCATCCGGCACCACATGCCAGCGGCGGAAGGTTTCGTACTCGCCGCTGTCGCGGTCCACGGTGACGCGCATGTCGACTTCGCCGCCGTGCAGCTTCTTTGACGCCGAGGCGAGCGCAGCTTCCACGGCGCCGAACACCACTTCCAGATCGACGCTCTTCTCGCGCGAGATCGCATCGACCAACATCAACAGTTCGCGATTCATTGCCTACGTTCTCCTTGCACGCTCTTCTGGCGCCCGCCCGCCGCTGTGCCTGCGCGTTGCTTGGTCGCCGTACCGGCGCTTCGCTTGGGTGCCGGCCGCGCGGTTTTTTCTTCCGCCGGCGCGTTGCCGCGCCGGCCCTTGAAATCGACCACCGGCACGAGGTGGGCCTCGCGCACGTCTTCGAACACGAAGTCCAGCGCCTGCTGCGCCGGCTCTTCGCCCATCACCACTTGCCAACCGGTCTGCCCCGCGCGCAGCTCGCCGCGGAATTTCTTGCGCCCTTGCAGCGGCAGCTTCAACGTCAGTTCGATTTGCTCGCCGGCAAAACGCTCGAAATCGGCAGGTTTCTTGAGCGGCCGGTCCAGCCCGGGCGACGACACCTCGAGGCGCTGGTAGTCGCAACCTTCGACTTCCAGCACATGCTGAAGCTGGCGCGTCACGCGCTCGCAGTCGTCCACCGTGATGAAGCGGGCCGGGTCTTCGGCGCTCAGGGCAGCGAGCTTTTCCAACGGCTTGTCGATGAATACGCGCAACAATCCACCCGCACTGCGCTGCGCGTCCACCAAGTCGTATCCCAGTCCGGCCACGGTGCCCTGCACCGCGAGTTGCCAATTCATCAGCCGTTCGCCCTACCTTGTTGCACTGTCTCGTTGCTCTGCCCACCACCCGCCGCGCGGGCAAAAACCCGATCGGCCAAAAAAAATGGGCTGGATGAATCCGCCCAATCACTTCATCTCGAAAGATGGGATTGTAGCCTCAGCATTGGGGCCAGGCAATAACTTCAATCGCCAGCGTGCCAGAATCTGAGCCCGCCGCAAACCGGCCCTCGTCCGCCCCCACCCCTCATCCTCTGGAGCCAAACATGGGATTCCTCGCCGGCAAGCGGCTTTTGATCACCGGCGTGTTGTCGAACCGCTCGATCGCCTATGGCATCGCCCGCGCCTGCCACCGCGAGGGGGCCGAGCTGGCGCTCAGCTACCAGGGCGAGCGCTTCAAAGAGCGCGTCTCGGAATTCGCCGCCGAGTTCGGCTCGCGCCTGGTCTACGACTGCGACGTCGCCGATGACGCCCAGATCGAGCGCATGTTCGCCGCCTTGGCCCAGGACTGGCCCCAATACGACGGCTTCGTGCATTCGATCGGCTTCGCCCCGAAGGAAGCGATCACCGGCGACTTCCTCGACGGCCTGTCGCGCGAGGCATTTCGCATCGCCCACGACATTTCCAGCTACAGCTTCCCGGCGATGGCCAAGGCGGCGCTGCCGAACCTTCGGCCGGGCGCGGCGCTGCTGACGCTGACCTATCTGGGCGCCATGCGCAGCGTGCCGAACTACAACACGATGGGCTTGGCCAAGGCCTCGCTCGAAGCGAGCGTGCGTTACCTGGCGGCAAGCCTCGGGCCGAAGGGAGTCCGTGTGAACGGCATTTCCGCCGGGCCGATCAAGACGCTCGCCGCTTCGGGCATCAAGGATTTCGGTCGGATCCTCGACATCGTGGCAAAAAACGCACCGCTGCGGCGCAATGTGACGATCGACGACGTGGGCAACGTCGCTGCGTTCCTGCTGTCGCCGCTGGCCGCGGGCATCACGTCGGAAATCACCTACGTCGACGGTGGCTTCAGCCACGCGATGGCGGGAGCGGCGGGCGGCGAGTAAGGCAGTGGCCACGGCGATGACGACTGACGCGCCCACCAAGGCGATGACGACGCCGCGACTGCTCGCCGACATCGGCGCCACGAACGCGCGCTTCGCGCTGCTGTTTCCCGGGCGCAGCATGCCCACCGAGTTGGCGGTGCTGCCATGCCGCGACCACGCCTCGCTGCTCGACGCGATTTGCAGCTACCTGGCGCAGCACACGCTGGTGGCTCCGCGTTCCTGCGCAATCGGCATTGCCACGCCCGTGCTGGGCGACCGGATCAGCATGACGAACCACCCCTGGTCGTTCTCGATTCGCGAGCTGCAGGCCGCGCTCGCGCTTGAACGATTGGTCGTGATCAACGACTTCACCGCGCTGGCGCTGGCCTTGCCGCTGCTCAGGGAAAGCGACTTGCGTCCCATCGGCCGCGGCCAGGCCCGTCCGGGCGCCCCCGTCGCCGTGCTCGGCCCGGGGACGGGGCTCGGCGTTTCCGGGCTGATCCCGCACGGCGCCGCGCTGGTTCCGCTCGTCTGCGAAGGTGGCCATGTGACGCTCGCCGCGACCGACGCTGCCGAAGAAGCCGTGATCGCCAGGCTGCGCCAGCGCTTTGGCCATGCCTCGGCGGAACGCGCGCTGTCCGGGCCGGGGCTGGTGAACCTGTACTGGGCGTGCTGCGAAGTCGCTGGTCGCGCGCCCCAGGAGCTGGAACCCGACCAGGTGACACAGCTCGCGCTGGCCGACCAGGACCCGTTGTGCCGCCGCGCCGTCGAGATGTTCTTCGCGCTGCTGGGTACGACCGCCGGCAACCTGGCGCTGACGCTCGGCGCGCTGGGCGGCGTCTACATCGGCGGGGGCATCGTGTCGCGACTCGGCTCGATGATCGAGCATTCGCAGTTTCGTGCGCGCTTCGAGGCCAAGGGCCGCTATGCCGATTACATGCGTGCAATCCCGACCTGGGTGATCGAGGCCGTCTTCCCGCCGGCGCTGCTGGGCGCAGCACGGGCGCTCGAAACCGCGGAGTGAGGACCCTCACCCCAGCCCTCTCCCGCCGGCGGGAGAGGGAGCAAATTCCTCAGCGCACGCACTCCACCGCCCCTGCGTTCAGCGAACGCAGTCCACCGAATAACGCCGCGCACTTCCCTCACCTTCGTCTTCCACCAGGCCGTGCACGTCGGTGTCGAAGCCGGGGAACGCGGCGTTGAACTCGCGCGTGAACTGCAGGTACGACACGATCTTCTTGTTGAAGCGCTCACCCGGAATCAGCAGCGGAATCCCCGGTGGGTAGGGTGTCAGCAGCGAAGTCGTGATGCGCCCTTCCAGCGCGTCGATCTCCACGCGCTCGGTGTTGCGCCGCGCGATGTTCGCAAAGGCGTCGCTCGGTTTCATCGCCGGGTGCAGGTCGGACAAATACATCTCCGTCGTGAGGCGAGCGATGTCACCCCTGGCGTACATCTCGTGCAGGCTTTGCGACAGGTCGCGCAGCCCCATGCGCTCGTAGCGCGGGTGCTTGGCGCAGAACTCGGGCAGGATGCGCCACATCGGTTGGTTCTTGTCGTAGTCGTCCTTGAACTGCTGCAACGCGGTGAGCAGCGTGTTCCAACGGCCCTTCGTGATGCCGATCGTGAACATGATGAAGAACGAGTACAGGCCCGTCTTCTCGACCACGACGCCGTGCTCGGCGAGGAACTTGGTGACGATCGACGCCGGAATGCCGGTCTTCGCGAACTTGCCCGACACGTCCAGCCCCGGGGTGATGATCGTGCTCTTGATCGGATCGAGCAGGTTGAAGCCCTCGGCCAGATCGCCGAAACCATGCCATTTGGCGTCGGCTTTCAGGACCCAGTCTTCCGCAGCGCCCAGGCCCTCGGGCGTGAGTTTGTCGGGGCCCCAGACCTTGAACCACCAGTCCTTGCCGTATTCCTTGTCGACCTTGCGCATCGCGCGGCGAAAGTCGAGCGCTTCGAGAATGCTTTCCGCCACCAAGTGCCGTGCCGCCGGGCGCTTCCATCATCGCTGCGGCGACGTCGCACGACGCGATGATTGCGTACTGCGGGCTTGTCGACGTGTGCATCAGGTACGCCTCGTTGAACAGGTGCCGGTCGAGCTTGCGGGTCACCGAGTCCTGCACCAGCACCTGCGACGCCTGGCTCAAGCCCGCGAGCAGCTTGTGCGTGGACTGCGTGGCGAACACGAGCTGGTCGTTCGGCCGCGGCTCCCATTTCGCCAGCGCGTGGTAGCCCTTGTAGAAGGGGTGGAACGCGGCGTGCGGCAGCCAGGCTTCGTCGAAATGCAGCGTGTCGATGTAGCCGTCGAGCGACTTCTTGATCGTGCCGGTGTTGTAGAGCACACCGTCGTAGGTGCTTTGTGTCAGCGTCAGGATGCTGGGTTTGATCTTCTTCGCGTCCACGCCGGCGAGCAGCGGGTTCTCGGCGATCTTGCGCTGAATCGCCTCGACCGAAAACTCGCTCTGCGAAATCGGACCGATGATGCCGTAATGGTTGCGCGTGGGCCGCAGGAACACCGGCACCGAGCCGGTCATGATGATCGAATGCAGGATCGACTTGTGGCAGTTGCGGTCGACCACCACCACGTCGCCCGGCGCCACCGTGTGGTGCCAGACCATCTTGTTCGACGTGCTCGTGCCGTTCGTGACGAAGAAACAGTGGTCGGCATTGAAGATGCGCGCCGCGTTGCGCTCCGACGCCGCCACCGGGCCGGTGTGGTCCAGCAGCTGGCCGAGTTCGTCGACCGCGTTGCACACGTCGGCGCGCAGCATGTTCTCGCCGAAGAACTGGTGGAACATGCGCCCGACTGGGCTCTTCAGGAACGCCACACCGCCCGAATGGCCCGGGCAGTGCCACGAGTAGGACCCGTCTTGCGCGTAGTCGACCAGCGCGCGAAAGAACGGCGGCGCCAGGCCGTCGAGGTAGCTCTTGGCTTCGCGGATGATGTGGCGCGCCATGAACTCGGGCGTGTCCTCGAACATGTGGATGAAACCGTGCAGTTCGCGCAAGATGTCGTTCGGCAGGTGCTGCGAGGTGCGTGTTTCGCCATGCAGGTAGATCGGGATCTCGGCGTTCTTGAAGCGGATCTCCTGGATGAACTTGCGCAGGCTCACGACCGCCGGGTCGAGCTCGGGACCAGGCGTGAACTCTTCGTCGTCGATCGACAGGATGAACGCGCTGGCGCGGCTTTGCTGCTGCGCGAACTGGCTCAGATCACCGTAGCCGGTGGCACCGAGCACTTCGAAGCCCTCTTTTTCGATCGCCGCGGCGAGCGCACGAATCCCCAGGCCCGAGGTGTTCTCGGAACGGAAATCCTCGTCGATGATGACGATGGGAAAGTTGAAGCGGAGCATGGCTGTCCTCGGGGCGGGCGGCGGCGGAAGGCGCGAAGTGTAGGGCCATGGGGTGGCGCGTGCGCGCCGCGTTCTACACTGCCGCGGCGCGGACTGCACAAGGAGTTTCAATGGACCTTTCCCACGCCACGTTCTGGTGGGTCGCCGCGGGCGCAGCAGTGGCGGCCGAGCTGGCCACCGGAACCTTTTACCTGCTGCTGTTCGCGCTCGGCCTGGCGGCAGCGGCGATCAGTGCGCACCTCGGGCTCGGATTCACCGCGCAGATCGTCGTCGCGGCCATCGTCGCCGGCGGCACGACGGCCGTCTGGCACTGGAAGCGCGCCCGAGCGCCGCGTTCGGCGCCGGCGCCCGAAAACCGCGACGTGAATCTGGACGTCGGCGAACGTGTGCACGTCGCCCATTGGGCGGCCGACCGCACCGCGCGCGTCCAGTACCGCGGCACCCAGTGGACCGCTCGGCTCGCGCCCGGCGCCACTGCGGCAAGCGGCGCGCACCGCGTGCAAGCCGTCGAAGGCAATTGGCTGGTGCTCGCGCCGCACACCGAATCCTGACCCACCCCAAGAGGAACCACCGCATGGAAGTCGCCCTCATCATCGGCGTGATCGTCGTCATCTTCGTCGTGCGCACGTTCAAGATCGTGCCGCAGCAGCACGCCTGGGTCGTCGAACGCCTGGGCAAATACGACCGCACGTTGACGCCGGGCCTGAAGTTCGTCGTGCCGTTCGTCGAACGCGTCGCCTATCAACACTCGCTGAAGGAGGTGCCGCTCGACGTGCCGAGCCAGGTCTGCATCACGCGCGACAACACGCAGCTGCAGGTCGACGGCATCATTTACTTCCAGATCACGGATCCGATGCGCGCGAGCTACGGCTCGTCCAACTACGTGTTCGCGATCACCCAGCTCGCGCAGACGCTGCTGCGCTCGGTGATCGGCAAGATGGAACTTGACAAGACATTCGAGGAGCGCGACGCGATCAACCACTCGGTCGTGAACGCGCTCGACGACGCGGCGCAGAACTGGGGCGTGAAGGTGCTGCGCTACGAGATCAAGGATCTCACTCCCCCGAAAGAAATCCTGCACGCGATGCAGGCGCAGATCACCGCCGAGCGCGAAAAGCGCGCATTGATCGCGGCCTCGGAAGGCCGCAAGCAGGAGCAGATCAACATCGCCACGGGCGAGCGCGAGGCCTTCATCGCGCGCTCGGAAGGGCAGCGCCAGGCCGAGATCAACCAGGCGCAGGGCGAGGCCTCGGCGATCCTCGCGGTGGCCGAAGCGAGCGCCGAGGCGATCCGCAAGATCGCCAGCGCGATCCAGTTGCCCGGCGGCGAGCAGGCGGTACAGCTGAAGGTGGCCGAGAAGGCGGTCGAGGCCTACGCGAACCTGGCGCAGAAGAACAACACGATGATCGTTCCGGGCAACATGACCGAGGTGGCCTCGCTGATCGCCACCGCGATGGCATTGATCAAAGGCAAGGGGCCGGGCGCGAATTGACGTACGCCCGAAAGACCGCTGGCCGCCGGCAGACGCATCAGAAGCTGGTCTTGGTCTTGACGAGGAACTGAACCTTCTTCACCGCGGCGTCGGCATCGATCGGCATCGCGATGTCGATGTGCAGCACGTTGCTGAACGCGGCGCGCGTGTTGAAAATGCGCAGCCCCAGGCCGGCATTGCGCAGCCAACCGGGGTTGACGGTATTGTTGTTGCTGCTGGCGTTGCTGTCGGCGCCGCCCCAGGCGCGGCCGAAGTCGAGGAACGCGGCCGCGCCCACACGAAACAACTGGAAGAAATAGAGGTCGGTGTAGTGCCGTTCCTCCAGCGTGAACAGCGCGCGCCTGGTTCCGCTCTGGTAGCGCAGCGGGTAGCCGCGCAGGCCGTTGTCTCCGCCGAGCAGCAGGGAATCGGCTGCGTCGGGTTTGGTCAGCAGGTCGGCGTTGAGCGACGCGTAGAACAGCCAGCTCGGGCTGTGCGGCAGGTAATACTGGCCTTGCGCGCCCAGGCGCTGGCGCCGCACGCCCGAGCCGGTGTACTGCCCGGAGATGGCGCCTGATGCCGTCAGGGTGTGCCGCGGAAGCGGCTCGAAGCCCTGCGACACCGAGCCCGAGTACAGCCAGGCATTGCGCGTCGAGCCGAAGCCGGTGGTTGCGGCGCCGAGTTGCAGTGTCGAGGCGAAGCCGAGCGCGAAGAACTCGGAGCGCTCGATCAGGTTGCGGTTCTGGGCCTTCTCGAACCGGTCTTCAATGACCTGCAGCCGCAGGAACGGCGCGACGAGTTTTTCGTCGGCCGGCAACTGCGCCGGCGCCACCATGGCGGGAGCCAGGGTGTAGGTGTCGTCCTGGAGCTGCGTGCCGATCGAGGTGCGCCACACCCAGCCGTCGACCCGGCCATTGGACCAGCCTGCGTAGGCTTCGGCCTGATTGCTGCGGTGCCGGTACTGGCTGGCGATCACGCCGCCGTTGTAGACCGCATCGATGCGATCGTCGCGCGACGCGGACACGCCCGCCGCCCACGGCGTATCGAGCGCATAGAACGGGTGGGCGACCGAAACCGCATCGCGCTGGCCGTCGCTGTTGTTCGAGTGGGCATAGCTGAGCGACGTCCAGCCACCGAAGGCGCGTTCGTTGGAGAAGTTGAAGTCGTTGCTGGTGCGGTCGACGTTCTTCGAGCGCCCATAGCTCAACGTCACGCCGCTGCCGAGCAAGTTGTATTCGACGAGCTTGAGCCCGCTCGAATTCGCCCCGCCGCTGCGCCCGGCGCTGAAGCCAGGGTCGAGCGTCCAGGTGTCGCGTGTCATCACTTCGATGTCGACCACACCGTCGCGCAGCGCGATCGGCCGGATGTGCACGTCGTAGAGATAGCGCGTGGTTCGCAGCACGCGTTCGGTTTCGTCGATCACCGTCACCGACACCTTGTCACCGCTCTTGAACAGCAGCGCGCGCTCGAATCACGCCGACCTGGGTTTGAATGTGCAGCCTGTTCGCCCAGCGGAACAGCGGTTTGTCTTCCTGCGGATTCTCGAGGTCGAAGATGTCGCGATTGACGATGCGAATTTCGCCGATCGTCGCGCCAACGGCTTCGAGTTCGGCAAAGGAAGAGGCAGGCAACGCCGGCGCAGGCTCCTGCGCTTGCGCGGCAAACGAAATTGGCAGCACGATCGCCAACGCGAGCTTGCACACCAGCGCGGTGCCAAGAAGGCTTCTGGCTCGCCGGATCCACGCGTTCATGTCAATTCAGTCGCGCCAGCACGCGCCCGCAACCGGCCGGCTCGCAAACTTTCGCGCGGACGCTGTCTCACTGGAGCGCGAACCGATCCGCAATGTTTCCTGCCTGCGCCGCGCCGCCACGCCAGCGGCGCGAACGCATCGATCGAGTGCGGGGGCGTTCCACCCCCTAAGGCCCCTTGGCGTCGAGATCGACTGCCTGCCAGGGGCCGTACGCGGTGCGCAACCGGTCCACGCCCACCGCGACGCACCAGCACACCCAGCCTGACCACAGGGTATGGCTCATGAAGTGGGCACCCCGCACCTGCTGCGCAATGCCGAAAAACAGCCCGGCAAGCAGAGCAGCGGCGAGCCAGGCGCGCGCGACGCGGGGCGCGTCGCTGGCAAAGGCGAAGTAACCCGCGAGGAAGGCGAATCCCGCGGACGCGTGGCCAGCCGGAAAACACCTGCCGCTGCCGCCGTCGAACGTTCCCCACGCCCAGTGCGAGACATAGCGCGCGTTGCGCCCGAACTCAGCCAGGTCCCACGGGCAACTGGTCTTGCTGAACGCCTTGAGCACATTGATCGCCAATACGGCTGCGAGCGCGCTCGCGACGAGCTGGAGCCGGCGTGACGCATCGATCCGCTTGAACACGCCGAGCGGCCACCACACCATCAGGCTCGAGCCGAGAACGAAAGCCCAGGCGGCGTAGCGCCCGCCTTCGTGCAGCACAGCGCTGAACAGCCAGTCGTCTTTCAGCGCAAATCCCTGCGGGCTTCCGAACCAGGCAGCCATTTGCAGATCGAGCCCACTCGCGTCCCACGCCAGCAAAAGCGGCAGCAAGGCGATCGCCGCGACTGCGGGCAGCTTGAAAGACGGGTCGTGCATGCCGCCCACGATCGCGCAATTGGCTTACCGGCACCTTACGCGCGCGCCAGGGTTCACCGTCGGCGCCGCGACCCTTGTGACGGAAGCATCGTTTCCGCTCGCACCGAGCCGGCACAGTTGCACAATGGCGCAATGCGCGTATTGGTCGTCGAAGACGATGTCGGAATCGCCACGGGGCTGCGGTGCCACCTGAGTCAGCAAGGCTGCGCTGTCGACGTGACCGACGGCGTGAATTCAGCCTGGGCCGCACTGTGCGCCGAGCGTTTCGACCTGGTTCTGCTCGACCTGGGCCTGGCCGACGGCGACGGCACCGAGGTGCTGCGCCGCCTGCGCCGTGCTCCCGACGGCTTGTTGCCCGACCCGGCGACGCCGGTGTTGATCATGACGGCGCGCGACGCGGTGGCTTCGCGGATCGCCGGCCTCGACGCGGGCGCCGACGATTACCTGACCAAGCCGTTCGACGTCGACGAGCTCGCTGCGCGAATGCGCGCGCTGCAACGCCGGGCGCACGGCCGGGCGCGGGCAACGCTTCGGATCGGCGAGCTCGAAATCGACCCGGCCGCGCGCACGCTGCACCTGCGCGGCGATCGGATCGAGCTGTCGACCCGCGAATTCGAATTGCTGCTCGCGTTGGCGGAGGTCTCTCCGCGGGTCTTGTCGCGCGGCCAGATCGAAGCCCGCCTGTACGACTGGGGCAGCGCGATCGAGAGCAACGCGATCGAAGTGCACGTGCATCGGCTGCGCCGCAAGCTCGGCGAAGGCGCGATCCGCACGCTGCGCGGCGTCGGTTACTTCATTCCTGAAGAGCACTCCCCAGCCGACGACAAACATCGGCCGCCCTCCGAGGGGCTTGAGCAAAGTGGCAAAGCCGCACTTCCTCGAGAGCGGGGGCGCAAGTGAAGCGGCGCTCGCTGGCGCGCCACCTGCTGGCCTGGGCACTGGCCGCGTTGGCGCTGGTGTGGGCAAGCTTCATCGTGATGGGCTTTCGCACCGGAGTGCACGAGGCCGACGAACTGACCGATGGCCACCTGGCCGGCGTGGCCTCGATCCTGCTCAGCCAGCGCGACGGCAAATTCGTCGAGCGGCGCGACGCCGGCCAGTCTGTCACGGCCGATCTGAAGCGCCACGACTATCAGCAATCGATGAGCATCGTCGTCTGGGACGCGAGCGGGCGGCTCGTCACGCGCAGCGGCGAAGCACCCGTACCGCAATTCGCCGACGACGAAGGCTTCGCCGATTTGCAGCTCGGCGAGCCGCTGGCGCGCTGGCGTGCCTTCTCGCAGTGGAACGGCCCGAACCGCGAGCGCAAGGTGATGGTGCTGCTGAGCGTGCAAGAGCGCGACGAACTCGCGTGGGACATCGCGCAGCAGGTGATCGAGCCGGGCCTGTGGCTGCTGCCGGTGATCGCACTGGCGCTCGGCCTGGCGATTCAGCGCGGCCTGAGGCCCTTGCACGAACTGACGCGCGACGTCCACGCGATCGACGTGAATCGGCCGACCATGCTGCGCACGCGCCACCCGCACATCGAGTTCGAGGCCGTCGTCGATTCGGTCAACCATCTCGTCCAGCGGCAACAGGCGCTGCTCGCCCGCGAGCGCGAACTCGCGAGCGAAATGGCACATGAACTGCGCACGCCGCTCACCTCACTCGCGCTGCACGCGCACGGATTGCGCGGGCCGCAGACCGAAGCCGACCGCGCTGCTTCGCTCGAGCGCCTGGAACTCGACACGTTGCGCGCCGGCCAGGTGCTCGCACACCTGCTGGCGCTTGCGCGCGCCAGCCGCGCCGAGCTGGCCGAAGCCGCTGCACCGTTCGATCTGGCCGCGCTCGCTGCACGCGTGATCGCCGAATACGGCGCAAGCGCGCACGCCAACGGGAATCGACTCGCGCTCGCAGCGCCGGCGAGCTTTGTGCTGACCGGGCATGCCGTGTTGCTCGAAATTGCGCTGCGCAACCTGCTCGACAACGCGCTCGGCCACACGCCACGCGGCAGCTTGGTCGAGGTGCAGCTCGACGCAACTGCGCGCTGGATGCAGGTGTGCAACAACGGCGCGACCTCCGGCGCTACCGGGTCCGAGTCGCGTCCGGCGTTGAATCTCGGCTTCGGGCTGGGGCACCGAGTGGTCGAGAAGATCGCAGCGATCCACAACGCCAGCTTCGGCCCTGGCGAGCCGCCGCCGGGATTCAGCGCGTGTTACCGGATTTCATTCGGCCACGTTGCCGGCGGCGATGCGGATGGCGAGCGTTCGCTCGGAGCCGCACAGCCAGCTGGCATCGAGTTGCTGCGCCGAAGATCGAGCCCGCACAGTACCGTCGGCTAAACTCGCGCCCCTCGGAGAGGTGGATGAGCGGTTTAAGTCGCACGCCTGGAAAGCGTGTGTGGGCTAATCCCCACCGCGGGTTCGAATCCCGCCCTCTCCGCCAGCCACGCGGCCTGCATAGCCATTCTCAAAGAGTTCTCCGCAGCGCTTCGAAAAACAGCTCCGACTGCAGCCTCTCGCCTTCGCCCTGCTCGTAGACACGTTTTGCGATATCTGCCGCCACCGGAACCAGCGGCCGGCCGGTCGACTGCGCGAGCACCTGCAAGCCGCACGCGCGCTCCAGGTAGTACAGGTCGTCGTAGGTGTAGTCGATGCGTTCGCCGCACACCACGACGCCGTGGTTGCCGAGGAACGCGATGTTCGCGCCCTGCATCGCGCGCGCAATGCGTTCGCCTTCCGAGTTGTCCAGCGCCAGCCCGTTGTAGTGCGCGTCGATCGCGATCCGACCATGAAAACGCATGGCGGTTTGCGACAGCGTCGTGTCCAGCGCCCGATCCACAGTGAGCGTGAGCGCGGTCGCGTTGGGCATGTGGGTGTGCATCACGCAGGCCTTGCGCGCGATGCGGTGGATCGCGGCGTGGATGAACATCGCCGTCGGCTCGACGCCGTGGCGCCCGGCGAGCTTTTCGCCGTGCACGTCGATCATCACGATGTCGTCGGTGCCGACTTCGCTCCACAGCAAGCCGCGCGGGTTGAGCAGGAAGCGCCCCGAATCGCCGGGCAGCTCGACGCTGAAATGGTTGCAAACGCCCTCCGAAAGGCCGTGCCGCGCCGCGGCGCGCAGCGCCACCGCGAGGTCGGCGCGCAGGCGGCGCACCGCCGGGGACTGAAAGTCTGACTCGTGGGATTGCGTCTTCGCCATCTGCGGCCTCCGTCGAAACGATGCCCTAGTGTGCCGCACCTGGCACCGCGCGGCGCCTGGGCCGGCCGCCGCCTGCGGACCGCTGTCCGTGCGCTGCGGCAACCGCGGGCGCCGCGGCTTACGCGGCCTGCGGCGCCCCCCGCTCGGTCTGCTGCGCCTGCTCGCCCTGCCCTGCCAAGTCGGCCAGCAAGCGTTCACGAAGCGCGCGATGCTGAATCTTGCCCGTGGCCGTGCGC
Organism: uncultured beta proteobacterium; assembly: GCA_963791595.1. Taxonomy (GTDB): domain Bacteria; phylum Pseudomonadota; class Gammaproteobacteria; order Burkholderiales; family Burkholderiaceae_C; genus JAEMQF01. The sequence goes on from CAWBTF010000028.1 coordinate 132,192, forward strand.
GGCATGCGCGCCGCGTCGATGAAGGTGTAGCCGCGCGGGCGCTTGAAGCCGGCGATGCGCTCTCGGCACCAGGCTTCGAGTTCCGCCTGCCGGCTGGCCCGAGCCTCGCCCGGCGTGGCATTGCCGCGCAGCACCACCACCGCCAGCACCGACTCGCCCCACTTGGCGTCGGGAACGCCGATCACCGCGACGTCTTGCACCGCGGGGTGCGCGGCGAGCACCGCTTCCACTTCCGACGGGTAGATGTTCTCGCCGCCGCTGATGATCATGTTGCTCTTGCGGTCGACGAGGTGGATGAAGCCTTGCGCGTCGCGCCGCGCCATGTCGCCCACCGAACACCAGGCGCCGCGAAAGGCCTGCTCCGTCTTCTCGGGGTTCTTCCAGTAGCCGTCGAACACGTACGCGGTGCGTGAGAACAGTTCGCCGACCTCGCCGTCGGGCACTTCCGCGCCGTCGGCGCCGAGCAGCTTGATCGCCCCCGACCCCGCCCATTCCCGGCCCACCGAGCCGAGCTGGGCAATCTGTTCGTCCGGGCGCAGCACGGTCACCCAGCCGGCCTCGGTGGAACCGTAGAGCTCGAACAGGCGGCCGTTCGGGAACAGCTCGAGGATCGCGAGTTTGGTTTCCTTGCGCGCCGGCGCCGACGACACCAACAGCTTGCCCACGCGCGACAGGTCGTGACGCGCTTTGATTGCCGCGTCCAGCTCGAGCATCATCACGTAGTGCGTCGGAACGAGCGACGTGAACGTGATGCGTTCGCGCGCCAGCACGCCCAGCAGCGCCTGCGGGTCGAAGCTGCGCCGGTCGTCGACGACGATGGTGGCACCGAGCGCCGCAAACGTGACGCTGAAGTAGAGCGAATTGGCGTGGCACAGCGGCATCACGAGCAGGCCGTTGTCGTCTCGCGTCAGGCCGAATTCGAGCGCCGTGGCCAGCGCGAGCAGCGCGTTGCCGGCGTGGCTGCGCATCGCGCCCTTGGGCCGGCCGGTCGTGCCCGACGTGTACATCAGCGCAAACAGGTCTTCGGGCCGAACGTCGACGCTCGGCGCGGTGGGGCTGGCCGCGGCGATCAACGATTCATAGCCCACCCAACCGGCAGGCGTGGCATGGCTGCCCGAGGCAGCGCCGAAGTGCAGATAGCGCCCGGCGCCGATCGGCAGTTCGGCGCGGATGCCCTCGACCGTGGCGCGCAAGTCGTCCTGCACGATGATGGCGCGTGCTTCGCTGTGCTGCACGATGTAGGCGATTTCCGGGCCGACGAGGCGGAAGTTGATCGGCACCGCCACCAGGCCGGCGCGCGCGAGCGCGACGTAGATTTCCAGCCACTCGATCGCGTTGTACGCGAGCAGCGCGACGCGGTCGCCCTTGACGAGGCCCAGCCCGAGCAGCGCGTTCGCGAGCCGGCTCGCGCGTTCGTCCCACTGTGCGTAGCTCAGGGCGCGCTTCGAGTCGCGCACGCCGATCTTGTGCGGCTGTGTACGCGCGTGCGCGGCGACGGATTCCGCCAGCGTCAGCAAGGCGCTCATGACAGCCCCTCGTCCGACGGGTACGTCGGCCGATCCCCCGAGGGGATGCGGGCCGGCTTGGGAGCGGCCCGGCGCTCGGCCCGCAGAATGAGTGTTGACACAGGGCGTGTCATGCCCGCCTCGCTTGTTCAGCATCGTCCCAGGCGGTGAGCGCCTGCCGGTCGGGTACCCAGCCCAGGCCCTTGCCGGCGTCGGAGCTGAGCGCATCCTGCGTCGTCACCACGTCGATCAGCGCCGGCGCGTTGGCGAACGCGTCGCGGATCGCGCCTTCCAGGCGCGCCGGGTCGGTCACGCGTTCGGCGTGCAACCCGAAGGCGCGCGCCATGCCGGCGTAGTCGCTCCAGGCCAGTGTCGTGCCGACGACGCGGCCACCGTAGTTCATTTCCTGATCGAGCCGTTCGATGTTCCACGCCGCGTTGTTGGAGATGATGAACACCGCTTTCGCGCCGTGGCGCTTCGCGCTGTCGATCTCCATCGCGTTGATGCCGAACGCGCCGTCGCCCGTGATCGCGACGACCTGCCGATCGGGGTGCAGCAGCGCCGCGGCCACCGCGTACGGCGTGCCCACGCCCAGGCAGCCGAATGCGCCGGCGTCGAGGTAGTTGCGCGACTCCAGACCCATGCGCGCGAAGCTGAGCAGGTCGCCACCGTCGGCGATGGTGATCGCGTCGGGCTCGAGCACCTTGCGCAGCGCGTCGAAGATGCGGTTCGGGTGCAGGTGGCCGTCGCGGCCTGCAGGTGCGAGCGCCATCGCCTCGGCGTGTTTCGCGGCGCGCTTCACATGCTCGGCGCGCAATGCGGCGGTCCAGGCGGTGTCGAGCATTGGCGATAGCGTGCCGGGTTTGCCTGAAAGTCCGCCCAGCGCATCCGCGAGGGCCGCAACCGCCAGGCCGGCGTCGGCGAGCAGCTTCGACAACACCCCGCCGGTTGTCGCGCAGCTCATCCGCGTGGTCGGCGATGCGGATGAACTTCGCGTTTTTGAACACGGCCGGCGAGCCGTAACCCATCTGGTAGTCGAGCTTGCGGCCGACCACGAGCACGAGATCGGCCTCCTGCATCGCCCGCGCTCGCACCGCGCCCACAACGCCGCTGTGACTGCCGTCGACCAGACCGCGGCTCTCCTGGGTGTCCAGGTACACCGCGCCGCTGGCGCCGAGCAGCCGCGCCAGCGCTTCACGAATGCCCGGTGAGACCCGCGCCCCGCGGCCGGTGACGACGAGCGGCCGGCGCGCCGCGCGCAGCAGCGCGGCGGCCTGGTCGATCAGCGCCGCATCGGGTTGCTGCCGAGGCCGCGACTTGGGCGCCAGGTGCTCGTCGAGCACGAGCGCCGGGTGCACCTTCTGGCGCAGCACGTCGGTCGGGATCTCGATGTACACCGGCCCCGGCGCGCCGCCGTCGCCTTGCGCCAGCGCCCACGCTTTGTCGAGATCGCGCGCGATCTGGTCGGCGACGCGCAGCGTGCGCGAATGGCGTGTCACCGGCGTGAGGATCGCGACATGGTCGATGCCCTGCAGCGGGCCGAGGTCGTCTTGCGGCACCGGTGGGCAGCCGCCGATCAGCAGCACCGGCACGCGCTCGAGGTGGGCGTTGGTGATGGCCGTCACGCAGTTGGTGACGCCCGGGCCGGCAGTGGCCATCGCAATGCCCACGCCACCCGAGAGCTGCGCATGTGCGTGCGCCATGTGCACCGCGGCGCCCTCGTCGCGCACGTCGACGATTCGCACTCCGAGCTGCGCCAGGTGGTCCCAGATCGGCTGGATGTGGCCTCCTTGCAGGCCGAACATGCGGTCAACGCCGCGCGCGACGAGGAAGCGGGCAACGATTTCAGCAACGCTGCGGTGGGGCGTGGCGGACGGGGTGGTAGCGGCGGACGGGGTGGCGGCGGCGGGAGCGGCGGGCATGGGAATCATCTCCTGGGCAAAGTGGCGAGGCGACAAGACGGTGCGCGGTCGTCGCGCAACCGGCGCTGGGGTATAGTATTCTGAATTCAGAGTTCGTTCAAGGGATTCATTGAAGAACTCTGAATTCAGTGTTCACTGCGCTTGCTACACTTGCGAGATGAAAGCCCTCGCGTCGGCCCCCAACCTCGTCGAACAGGTGCGCGACGCCATCCTGGCCGAAATCGCCTCGGGCCAGCTCGCCGCGGGCGAACGCATCATTCAGGAACAGATCGCGAAGACGCTCGGCGTGTCGCGCCAGCCGGTGCAGCAGGCGCTGCTGCTGCTGCGCAACCTCGGCGTGCTGCGCGACGCGCCCGGCCGCGGCCTGGTGGTCGCGCCGCTGGAGCCCGACTCCGTGAAGCACATGTACGATATGCGCGCCGTGATCGAAGGGCTGGCGTGCCGCCTGGCCGCCGAGAACAACGCCGAACGCGCGGCCAAGCTCGGCCCGGCGCTGATCGACGCCGGTCGCAAGGCGGTGGCCAGCGCTTCGGTGGCCCGCATGGTCGCCGCCGACATGAAGTTCCACGAATTCCTCTACGGCTTGTCTGGCAACCCGCTGATCGCGCCGGCGATGGCGACGCACTGGACGAACACGCAGCGTGTGATGGGCGAAGTGCTGATCCGCGACGAAACGCCGCGCGACATCTGGGACCAGCACGAACAGATTCTCGACGCCATCGCCACCGGCAAGGCGGCGCGCGCCGAGACGCTGGCGCGCCAGCACATCACGCAGGCCGCGACGTTCATGGTGGCGCGCATGCGCGGCGAGGGCGCGCCTGCGGCGCGCTGATGCGCACCGGGCCGAGCCGACCTTCGGTCAGTTGTTGAACGGCGAGTAGCGCCCTTCCCGCACCGGCGCCATGGGCGCATGGGGCGCGAAGCTGACGCGGCGCCGCTCGTCGATGCGCTCGCCCGCGTTGTTGGTCGCCGCCTGCTGCGTCAACACCCCTTCGACGAGTTCATAGCCGAGCAGGGCGAAGATGCGTTCGCCCATGAAGATCGGGCGCGCGTTGCCGTACCAGTCGACACACGACGCCTTGCATTGATCATCGAGCGCCGGCCCGCCGCGCGCGTGCAGTTCGCCCAAGGCCGTGAACGCCAGATCGCGCTGGCGCAGATACACCACCGACGCCGCGCCCTGCCCGCCCGCATACACCCCGTGGCGCCGCGCGCCGGCGCCGCCGATGACCGGCAGGCCGAGCAGACCTTCGTCGCGGCTGGTGGCGCGGTAGAAAAAGCCATGGGTGCGCGTCTCGCCCTGGCTGGCGTTGCCCTGCACATGGCGTGCCGCAAGGCTCGCTGCACCGGCGCGCAATCGCACGCTGCTGAAGTGCAGGTCGGCGCCGGAGTTGCCCACGAGAACCGCGTCGCTGCCCAGCGCCTCGATGCGCTCGACGGCGTGGCCGGGGCGCAGAGGCTGCGGTGCGTCGCTCTCGGCGAAGCGCAGCGCCCAGGCGTTTGCCGCCTCAACGTGACGCGGTCTGTCGAAAGGCGATTCATGCATCGGCACATCGCGCCGCCTGCCGCTCAATGCGCCGCCCCACACCAGCCAATCGCCGACGAAGCGGTTTTGCAGCGCGGAGCCGCGAACCGCCGGCAACGCGCGGTAGTGCTCGCGCTGCGCGGCACCGCGGCCGTCTCCGAACGCGGCGAGCGGCACGCGCAACAGCGCCAATCCGCCGCGCGTGGATTCACTGCCCCACATGCCCTCGCCCGCGCCGGCTTCGCGCACCAGCACGTTCAGGTGGCCGCGCTCGTCTTCCAGGAACGACATCTGGTCGATCGGCACACCGGCGGTCTTGATCGCGCTCGGCGCCGCGCCGTCCAGCGGAATGCGAAACACGGCCGATAGCGACGCGGTCTGCGGATGCGGCAGCGGCGGATCGATCTGCGGCACCACCGGCCGGCGCGCTGTACCGCTCGTCCACACATACACCGAACCCTGCGACACATAGAACACGCGCCCCGCAGGCCCCAGCACCGCGCTCGATTCGCAGCGCAGGTTCGCGCTGGAAGGTGCATCCAGGTCGCACGACGTCACGCTGTGCAGTGCGAGCGGCTGGTGCGGGTCGAATTCATCGTCGGTGCGGTAGACGCGCGTGGCGGGCAGGATGCGCTCGAAGCCACTGGAAACCGCCTCGCCCTGCCAGCGCCGCACGGCAGGGAACATCTGCGCATGCGGCTGACCCCAGGGGTGCAGCAGCGTGGGCGTGTAGAACACGAGCTTGCGGCCAATGAGCCGGCTCGCGTAGTTGCGCGACGAGTAGTAGTCGAAGCTGCGCAGGTGGTAGGTGGCACGGTAGCTCAGCGCGCCGTCGCGGCTCAGCTCGAACAGCCCGATCTCGGTGCCGCCGCGTGCATACGAATAGCCGATCACGACGACGGTGGAGTCCGAGATCAGCAACTCGTCGTACCACGCGCCCTGCGGGTTGCTGCCCGGCGCATAGGCGTCGACATGGCTCACCGGGTGCAGCGCGTCGCCGCCCACCCGCACCGTGAACAGCCGGCCGCGGCGCAGGATCACGAGGTGGTCCCCCGCGCGCTTGACGATGCCGCCTTCGTCCACACCCGCGGTCTGCACGTTGGTGATGGACTCGGCGGCCGACGCGGTGCCGCTCGGGCCCGCGCTGTCCGCGCTCTTGGCAGCGGCCAGTGGCGCGGACCGGTGACATCGCTTCATTCTGTGCCATGCCGCCCGCTCCCTTGCTGCGCCGCATATCGCCGCGCAGCTTCTCAGCCTGGCTGCGCCAACGCGCAAGCGCGTTGTTCAGTTCCGCTTCGCTGCGGTACGCGGCCAGGGTGCCGGAGGGGGCTGCGCCGGCGCTGGAAGGGTTGGCGCAGGCGCTCAGGCCGGGGAGCAAAAGGCTTGCGTAAATGACGCTGGAAAGGACAGTTCGGCGGTTCGGCATCGCGGGCTCCGTGGTTGGGATGCCGCTTTGAACGGGGATGGGCGCCGAATGGGGTGAATGGTGGCGAAAAGAGTTGTGTCAGTCGACACTCGTTCCTTGGCAATACAGCTTCAGCGTCTGCGACGGCAATTCGTCGAACATCAGCTTGTAATGCCGCGTGAAGTGGCTCGCGCTGGCAAAGCCCAGGCCGGCGGCAAGCTCGGAGATCGGCGGCTGTTGCCCGGCCTTCAGCGCACGGCGCGCTTCGTTCAGTCGCAGCGCGCGCAGGTAGGCCTGCGGGGTGGTGTGCAGGAATTCCTCGAAGCAATACTGCAGCGTGCGCCGGCTGGCGAAGGCTGCGGCGCAGATCTCGGGCACGCCGATGTTGTTTTCAAGGTTTCCGCGCATGAATTCCACGGCGCGCTTGACCATCTTGAGCCTGGTTTCGGCCCGGCGCGGGATGGTGCATGCCGCGCTGTTGCGCTCCGCGGCCAGCGCGAGCGCGACCGCATGCGTCACCGTCGAGGCGAGCAGGTTCTGCTCCGCTTCGACCTCGACCAAACCATCCAGCGAGTTCGCGACCTCGCTCGCCACCGCGAGCAGCATGTGCCGGATCGCGGCGGCGGTCTCGGGCGGCAGGGCGACGTTGCGTTCGCGGGCCTTGCGCTCGAGCCATTCGAACTCGGCCGGTGCGATCCTGGATTCGAGCAGCGCGCGATCGACGGAGAATCCGATCAGGTCGAGCTCGCCGGCCGCCACCACGTCCAGTTCGCCGCGGCCGCTCAGCAGCATCAAGGTGTCGCGGTCGAATGGCCTGCCACAGAAGACGGACCCCGGCTCCACCGCCAGCGGAACCGCAACGACGATGTGGTTGCGTGGCGGCAGGACGAGCTCGCGCAACGGGCGGTTGGTGGTCTCGCGCAGCAGCACGCCGTCGCGCATCACAAGTTGCCACGCCGAGCCGCGAAAGCGCCCGCAGCCGAGTTGCTCGTAGCTCTGCTCCCAGCCGGCCAATGCCTTGGCCTGATCGTCGACATCCTGGGACTTGTGCGTCACCACCTCGGCCATGCGTGCATTCCCCTCGTCAACGGGCCAACTCGATGCGACGCATGCCGGCGACGCTGGCGGCGACGGTCACGCCTGCGCCGGGCGCCACCACCGCGGTCAGGGTGGCACGGTCCTCCAGACGCTGCAGGCTGAACAGTTCGCCCGCGGCGTTGCCGAGCACCAACGTGCCATCGACGCCCACGAACAGCGGCCGGCCGTCGGCAAGCAGCGTGCCCCCGGTCAGCGAACCTGCGCCGGCCACGGAGCGATGCGTCCAGCTCAGCCCGTCGTCGCTGCTGCGCACGATGTTGCCGCGCATGCCGCCGGCCAGCAACCCGCCGCCGCGCAGCGCGACGCCGCTCCACAGCGAGCCGGCGTAGGGTGTCTTGACGGGGCTCCAGCGCGCGCCGCGGTCGCTGCTGCGCAGCACCTGGCCGCCTTCGGCCGCGATCAGCCAGGTGCCGGTGGTGGACAGGAAGATGCGATTCAGGTGCCGCTCGCCGGCGTCGCCCTGAGCCAGCGGCTGTGCCTTCCAGGTCTTGCCTGCGTCAGCCGTGGCCAGCGCGATGCCGAAGCCGCCCACGGCGAGGCCGCGTCCATCGGGCTCGACGCGGATCGACAAGAGCACATCCGGGCCGTCGGCCTGCCCGGAGGCCAGGCGCCAGGTCTGGCCAGCGTCGGCCGAGCCCAGGATCACGCCGCCATGGCCGGCTGCCCACAGCGTGCGCGCGTCGGTGGCATGCACGCAGGTCAGCGTCGCGCGCGTCGGCACCGACTGGGCTTGACGCCAGCTCTTGCCCTGGTCGTCGGAGAGCAGCACATGCCCGCGCTCTCCCACCGCCACCAGGCGCGCACCCGCCAGCGCGAGATCGAGCAGCGTGCCGCGCAGCGCGCCGGCGCGCAAGCGTGCCGGGCCGTCCACGCCGTAGGGCGCGGCGTAGGCCACCGGCGCCGCCGATGCGGCAGCGAGCAGGAGTTGGCGGCGCGTCAGCATCGTTTCAGTGCGCCATGAACGGGCGATGCACCGGCGCGCGGCGCGGCAGCAGCGTGTCGAGCGTCACCGCCAGCGCCGGCAGCACGGTGATCGCCATCACCATGTTGAGCATGAACATGAAGGCCAGCAGCATCCCCATGTCGGCCTGGAACTTCAACGGCGAGAACACCCAGGTGGCCACGCCCACCGACAGCGTGAGCGCGGTGAACACCGTCGCGATGCCGGTCTCCGACAGCGCGCGCCGAAACGCCGAAACGATGTCCATTCCATCGGCCAGGTAGAGCTGCAGGCGGTTGTAGATGTAGAAGGCGTAGTCCACGCCGATGCCCACCGCCAGTACCATCACCGGCAGCGTCGCCACCGTCAGGCCGATGTCGAGCACCTTCATGAACCAGTAGCCGATGAAGGTGGCCAGCGTCAGCGGCAGGCAGCACGCGACCACCGCGCGCCAGTCGCGGTAGGTCACGAACACCAGTGCCACGATCGTCGCATACACGTACAGCATCATCGGCAGCTCGGTCGCCTCGAGCACTTCGTTGGTCGCGGCCTGCACGCCGGCATTGCCGCTGGCCAGGCGCACGGTCACGCCGTCGAGCGTGTTCTCGTTTCGAAAGCTCTTCACCGCGGCCACCACGCGCTTGATCGTCTCGGCTTTGTGGTCACTGAGGTAGACGTGGATCGGCAGCACCGTGCAGCGCGGGTCGTACAGACCGCTGCCTTCGCCCACCAGGCCGATGAAGCTGGCCATCGAGCGTCTGTCGCGCGGCATGTCGCCCCACTTCGGATTGCCTTCGTTGAACCCCGCCGCGCCGACCTTCACCAGCGCCGGCAGCGAGGCGGTGCCGATCACACCCTCGGTGTTGGCCAGCTCCCACGCCAGGTCGTCGATGTAGCCCATGCGCGAGCGCTCATAACAACTGTCGGGCACGGTTTCGTGCACCACCGTCAGCACGTCCAGGCCGACCGAGAACTTCTCGGCGATCGCCACCGCGTCGCGGTTGTAGCGCGCGCTGTCGCGCAGCTCGGGCGCGCCGGGCTGGACGTAGCCGATGTGGCGATCGCGGCTGCCCCACAGAGCCAGGCCGAACAGCATGGCGGCGACGACGACGACCCCGCGCGCCGCCTGCGGCTCGGCCAGACGCGCCAGCGCGAGCACGGCGGTCGCTCGCAGCTCGCGCGCGCGCTGCATTCGTTCGCCGTAGCCCGCCGGCAGCTTCACGTAGGAGGCCACCACCGGCAGCATCACCAGGTTGGTGACGATCTTGTAGGCCACGCCGAGGCTGGCGGTGATGGCGAGCTCGCGAATCATCGGAATCGGAATCAGCAGCAGCGTGGCAAAGCCGACGAAGGCCGTCACCAGCGCCATCGTTCCCGGTACCAGCAGCGCGCCGAAACTGTGGCGCGCGGCGTCGAACGGCGTCTCGCCCGCGCCGATGCCGCGCGTGATGGTGTTGATCTGCTGCACCCCATGGCTGACGCCGATCGCGAACACCAGGAACGGCACCAGGATCGCCAGCGGGTCGAGCCCATAACCCAGCAATTGAAGCGACGCGAACTGCCACACCAGCGACACCAGCGAGCACAGCAGCGCCGCCGCGGTGAAGGCCCAGGAGCGGCAGTACCACCAGACCGCCAGCGCGGTGAGCACGAAGGCCAGCGCGAAGAACACGACCACGCCTTGCGCGCCCTCGGCGATGTCGCTGATCTGCTTGGCGAAACCGATGATGCGGACCTCGTGGCCGGCGTCCTCGAACTTGGTGCGCAGCGCCGCCTCGATCTTCGGCCCGAGCGCGATGTAGTCGGTGGCCACGCGCGTGCGCGGGTCGGCGTCGAGCAGATCGGCGGTGACCATTGCGCCGGAGAAGTCACTCGCGACCAGCGAGCCGATGTAGCCGCCCTGGATCACGTTGTCGCGGATCTTGCCCACCGTCGCGGCATCGAGCTTGTCTGGCGTGATATCGCCGCCGATCACGTCGCGCGCTTCGTAGCCCTCTTCGGTGACCGACATGACGCGCGTGTTGGGCGTCCACAGGCTCGACACCGAACGGCGGTCCACGCCGGGCAGGTAGAGCAGCGCCTGGGTCACGTCGTTGAGCTTGCGCAGCGTCTCGGGCTTCCAGATGTCGCCCTGTTTCGCGTGCACCACGACGATCAGCCGGTTCGCGCCGAACAGCACGTCCTTGTACTTGACGAAGGTCTCGGTGTATTCGTGGCCGAGCGGCAACTGCTTGCCGAACCCCGCGCTCATGTGCAGGCGCGAGGCGAACACCGCGGCCACCGCGGTCACCAGCGCCAGCAGTGCCAGCAGCGCCGCGCGATGGCCGAAGATCAGCCGCTCGCTCGCGAGCACGAACCGGGCGAGCATCGGGGGAGGATCAGAAGCTGTAGGAGACGCTGACTGAGGCGTTGTCGCGGTCACGCATGATGTTGTTCAAGCCACCGCCGAAGAACGCGGTGAAGCCCGCCTGCACCTTCCACACCGCGCTGTTGTCGAAGTTCAGGCCGAGGAACAGCGACTTGCGGCCCTTCACGAAGGGCAGCGTATTCGGCGAGATGCCGCCCACGTCGTGCGTGAAGACGGTCACCTGCGTCAGGTTCCAGTCGCTGCCCCAGACGCGCGGATACGACAGGTCGAACTCGAAGGCATAACCCCACGAGGTCTTGGTCGGGCTCTCGTAGGAGGGGAAGATCAGGTAGGGCACCGTGCCCAGTTGCAGGTTCGGGTAGTGAGTCACGGCCACCTCGGCCAGCAGCGTGCCCTCGGCAGCGCCCAGCGCCTTCACGAGTTGCCCCGCCGGCGAGTTGACCTCGGTGAAGTAGAGACCCGTCAGGTGCGCCTGGTACTTCTTTTCTTCCTTGTAGCCGCGCACCGTGATGCGGCCATTGGCATCGGCGTTGGTCGCCTCGAAGATGCTGTACTGGCCAGCGAAGGGAACGCTGCCGTCGATGGCGACCGAGTCGCGCGGCCGGTACGAGATTTCACCGCCCACCGCCACGGGACCGACCTTGGTGTTGAAGGACGCGCCGAACAGGTTCTTGTCCTTCCCGTATTCGTTGTAGTAGCCGATGTTCGCGGCGTTGAACGCGGCATAGGCAGGGTCGGTGAACAGCGTCGTGAACGGAAGCTTGTCGTGGTAGCGCTGGTAGTACAGCCCGTACTCGGTGTCGCCGCCCTTGGGCTTGAGACGCGTGGCCAGGCCGAACTGCTGGCCCTTGGGCGGATTGCGGTCGCCTTCGAACGGCACCACGTTGACGCCGGGCTGGATGCCCGCGCCGATGTCGCCGCACGGGGTGGGCGGCGTGCACAGCGCCGAAACCCGTCAGCGCTGAACTCGGGATGTAGGCCGGGCGCTGCCCCGCGCCCACGACATCGGCGCCGGAAAAGAAGGTGCCCACCGGGTCGAAGCGGAACGCATTCCACTTCCACTGGTAGTAGGCCTCGGCGCTCAGGGTGTCGGTGAGGCCCATGTTCAGCGAGACCATCGGCGCCGGGCGCAGGATCTCCTTCACCTGCGCGCCAGGCGTGCGCAGCTTGCGCAGGTCGAAGGCGTTGATCTGGTTGATGCCGCCGATGATGAAGATGTCTTCGCCCCACGACAGCACCTGGTTGCCCACGCGCAGCGTGGCGTTGCGCTCGTCGAGGACCTTGAAGTCCTTCGACAGCCAGGCGTCGAGCCAGGTCCAGTTGGTGACGGCGATGTCCTTGGCGTCCTCGGACAGCTCGGTGCGCCGCGTGTCACCGGTCTTGAAGTCCTTCAGCCAGGATGCGCGTACCAGCGCGCGCCAACCGTCGGTGGATTTCAGGCCGAATTCGTGCGTCCCCTTCAACGGCGCGGAAACAACGTCGCCGCGCTTGTAGTTCAGGTTGCCGTCGTCGCCGTTGAGAAAATTGAAGTCGGGGTTGGCCGCGCCTTCGTTGCCGGGCCCGTTGATCTGCGCGCCGAGCTTCGTGCCCGTGGGCACGTTACCGCCGTTGTCGTTGCCGATGGTGTCGCGCAGCGGCTTGCCCAGGCGTACCTGCGCGCCGAACGAGAGCGTCGAGCTGAAATCGATCTCGGTACCGCCCTCGGTGGTGGTGCGCACGGCGTGCGCGTTCAGGCACAGCAGCGTCGCGGCCGCGGCAATGGACGTTTTTTTCATGATCATCGTCTCCTCCTGGGCGGCTCAGCGCGAACCCGCGCGGCGCAGTTCGTCGGGGTTGAATCGCTTCATGTCGATGCGGCCTTCCTTGCCGGCCAGCCAATCGACCTTGCCCTCCTGCGGCATGTTGTCGGCCATGTAGCGCCCGACGTTCAGGTCGTAAACGATGTAGCCCTGGTAGACGCAGGCCGGCAGCTCCCACGCGACGTAGGGGTAGCTCTCCTGGACGCGCCAGACCTTGCCTTGCGCGTCGAAGTTGTCCACCGCGGCCAGCGCCCAGGTGTCTTCGTCAAGATAGAACACGCGTTTCGGAAACTGGTGGCGCTGGCCTTGCTTGACCGTCGCCTCGACCTTCCAGACGCGGTGCGCCTCGTAGCGAATCAGCTCGCGCTTCGGGTAGTCCGCGCCGAAGATGTCGGCCAGCTTCGCGTCCTGGTTGTTGAAGCGGAACGTGTTGTACGGAATGATCAGTTCCTGCTTGCCCACCAGTTTCCAGTCGTAGCGGTCCAGGCGCCCGCCGAACATCGGGTACTGGTCGACGGCGAGCAGGTTCTCGTAGCCCGGCACCGGGTTGTCGTAGGCGAAGGTCGGCGCGCGGCGCACGCGGCGCTGGCCCGGGAAGTAGAGCCAGGCATCGTTGTCCTTGGCCTGGTAGTAATGGATCAGGATCACCTCGCCGGTGCGCGCCGCCGGCGTGACCACTTCGTTCAGCACCAGCCACTCTTGGCCGTCGTTGTCGCTGCTCGGCTTGCCGGCGAGGTTGCCCAGAGGCGTGGCGGTCCACTGGTCTTGCACCAGCGGCACGAACTTGCCGTCGCCTGGCTGCGAGAACACGGTTGAATAGCGCTCGATGCGGCCCTCGCCGACCCAGCGCATCTTGTAGTTCCACATCGCCTCGGCGCCGTTGGCCGGGATTGGAAACGGCACGCCGCCGCTGAGCGCGTTGCCGAGGTCAAAGCCATTGGCCGCAATCTTGGCAGAGGTGGCGTTCTTGCGCGTGTTGTCGTACACCTGCTGCGGGTAGCCGCAAGAACGGCGCGTGGGGTACACGTCCATCCTGTAGCCCTTCAGTTGCTTGAGCATCGCCAGCTGGCCCTCGGAAAGGCGCTCCTTGTGGCTGTCGGCGCTGGCGGCGTCGATCGTGAACAAAGGCTTGTCGGCGGCGTAAGGGTCGGGCCGCGCCTGGCCGGGCTTCCAGTTGCCCGGCGCTTTGGTGTCGCCGCCGCTCCACGCGGGGATCGAGCCGTCTTTGTTCGCGCCGCGTTCGGCGCCAATCGGCGTCAGCCCCTGGCCCAGCGCCTGCGCTTGCGCTTCGGTCACTGCGGCGTGCGCCGGCACCGCGGCGAGGCCTCCCAGCAGCAGCGCGAGTACCGCTGCCGTTTGGTTTTGCTTGTTCATGGTTGTCTCCGTGGGCCCTCGCGGGCAGATGCGTCAATCAATCAATTTGCATGCCGAGTTGCAGCGCGTGCCGTTGCAATCGGCGGCGCTCGGCCAGGACGTCGGTGAGCGGCGCGGCACGCGCACGTGCCACCTCGGCGGCGCTGTAGGGCGTGTGGCCGGGCGGCACCGAGGCCTTGGCAATCGAGTCGAGCACCCAATTCGTGACCTCGGCCACATGTGCATCGTCCAGCCCCGAGCCCATCACGCCCGGCACCCTGATGACGAACTCGCGCCCGCCGGGCACGCGAAGGTAGTCGCCCAAGCGTTGCAAGCCCGGCACGTAGGATTGCGGCAGCCCCGCGCCCGCCACGCCATGGCAGCCGGCGCAGTGCAGCACGTAGCGCGCCCGCGCCGAGGTCGTGCTCGCCACCGGTGGCGCGTCGGGCCGTGCCATGACCTGGCGGCCGAGCATCGTGTCGGTGCTGCCGAGCGCATGCACCGCACCGGCCTGCGCCAAGCCCGCCGCCAGCAGAAGGATGTGTTGCGCCTTCATGACCCCATGATCTGCGCGCGCAGTTGCCGCGTCTGTTGGGGGTTGCCCGGCTTGTTGCGCAGCGGCTTGATCTCGTCGGCGCTGTACGCCGGCGCGTCCGCGCCTTGCAGCCTGCGCACATGCGTGGCCAGCGCGGCGATCGACGCATCGTCGAATTGCGAGCCGAAGGCGGTCATCACGCCGACGAAGGTCTGCCCATTGACCTTGATCGCCCCGGCCAGCCCATGCAACAACACGGTCGGCAGGTAGTGGCGCTGCTCGCCCAGCCGCGCCCAGTGGTCGCCCTTCAGCGCGGGCGCCAGCCCGGCCTGACCGGCACCGTCAGCGAGGTGGCACACGGCGCAGTGCTGGGCGAACAGCGCCGTACCGTCGGGCGCGGGTTGTGCCATCGCGACCGGGTTGCACACTCCAAGGCCGAGCGTGAGGCCGAGCCCAAGGAGCGTCGCCCGTCGCTTCATGCGGTGCCGACGATGACCGAGGTGGTGCAGTGGAACATGTTGTTCGAACCCGACATGCACCAGTTGATGTCGTTGTGCATGTTCAGCCGGTAGCCCGGGCGCTCGCGTTCGTTGTTGTTGCACAGGCATTCGCCGCACGCACCCTTGCCGCAGCAGTCGTTGTACGACACCAGGTACTGGCGGCCGTCGTCCGGGTTCTGGCAGGTGCCGATCCACGAGGCCTTTGACGCCTCGGTACCGGGCGGGCATTGCGTGAGCGTGCCGCCACAGCAGGTGCACAGGTAACCGTCAAAGGCGCAGTAGCGCCAGTATTCGCACTTGGTCGGGTCGTTCACGGCCGCGAGCTTGCCGCCCTTGGCGCCGCCGGCTGCGTGCGCGAGGCCGAACTGGCCGCTGCGGTCGAACGGCAGCATCGGCAACACGGCGCCGCCCACCAGCGCGACGCCCAGGCGCGCGATCAGGCTGCGCCGGCCGTGCCGGTGCGCCACGCGGCGCACGCCGCGCTGCGCGTGGCGGTCGATGAGGTCGGTGAACCAGCGCATTGCTTTCTCCTTGGGTCCTTGGGGGTCAGGCAGCCGGGCTGCCGAGGTATTGCTGAATCGTCGGCGTGCCCATGTCGTGCGCATTGAGCAGACTGTCGAGCTGTTCGCGCGAGTTGACCAGGCCCTTGGCCGCGACGAGGCCCTGCACGTTGAGCAGCACCGCGTAAGGCAGGCGCGAGACGCGGTAGCTCATGCCCAGATCGGTGGACAAGACGTACGGCATCGCCTCGAGCCCCTGCTCGCGCACGAAGCTCAGGTGTTCGGCGCGCTCGCCATCGCTGGCCAGCACCACCGACAGCGCGCGCCGCTCGTCGCGCACCAGCGCCTTGAGCACCGGGATCAACTTCTTGCAGACCGGGCACGACGGCGAGAGGAAGTAGATCAGTGTCGGCTTGGCCGTGGGCCCGCCGATCGCCACCGGCTCGCTCTGGATGCCCCTGAGGGCGAAGCTTGGCGACGCAGCGCCGACCGCCGGACCGGCGTCGGTGACCAGCGCGCCGATCGGCGCGACGCGCTCGAACAGCACCCCGACCTGGCGCGACAGGGCCCACAGCAGCAGTGCCAATGCGATCACCGCGGCCCACAGCAAGGCAACGGAGACAGTCAATGCATCCACGATCAAATCCTTCCGAAAAGCGGTCGCACGGCCAGGCCGGCGCGATGCCTGAGCACCTGGTGCCACGCGGCGTACAGCAGGCAGGCCAGCAACAGTGACGCGGCGACGACAGATAAGTCGCCGACGCCCATCGGGCGTTCGGCCAGAGGCGCGCCGGCCAGTGCCGCCAACAGCGCCAGCGCCACGTTGCGCAGCACGAGCACCCACGACACCGGCAGCGGCTCGCCACCGCAGCCGCAATCGAGTTCATGCCCGCGCGCCGCGTGCAGCGCCATCAGCGTGGCGTAGAGCAGAAGCAGTGCCACCGCGAGCGCCGCGCCGCCGCTGCGCGCGGGCGTGAACAGCGTGATCGCGACCAGTGCCTCGGCCGCGGCGATGGCGCGCGCCGCGATGCCCGGCCCAAACGGCACACCGAATGCCGCCAGGTGCTGCTCGAACAACGCCAGGTCTGTCGCCTTGGCCACCGCGGCATGCGCGAACAGCGTTGCGGTGCAGGCCAGCGCGATCCAGACCAGCAGAGGGTCGAAGCTCATCGTGCGATCTCAGTCATGCGATCGGTCATGCGATCAGTCATGCGATTCGAGCTGCAGCGCGGCTTCGCCCGCGGGCTTGACGGTGGAGACGAGTTTGAGCTTGGCGCTGTCCTGCCAGTCCCACACGCGCAGCGCACCGGTCAGGCCGTCCAGTGCTTGCAGGCGCTTGCCGCTTCTGGAAAACGTGAGCGAGGCGCTGCCCTGGCCCGGCGCCGTGGCGATGCGCTTGCCGCTTGGCAGGTCGAACGTCCACAACTGTTTGGCGGGCGACTTGTGCGAACCTTCGCGGCCCTTGTCGTGCATCGCCACCACTGCCCAGCGTCCGCTGGGGTGGACGGCGAAGGCCTGGTAACCGCCCGGGCGCCAGCCGAGTTTCTTCTGCTGCGCGCTGACCAGATCGCGCGAGGACTTCAGCGCAGCGCTCGCGCCCGCGACATCGACCTCGTGCAGCACACCCTTGAAAGAAATGAAGTAATAGCGGTCGCCGATCTGCTCGGCGCTGTGAAACCAGGCGTCGTTGTCGGCGTCGAACACCTTGTCGCTGAGCTGCCGGTCGGCGCTCTGGCCCTTGTCGTCGAGCGTCACCGTGGCGATCTTGCCGTCGCCGCACAACATCGCGAAGCGCGCCGGGTGGCTCGCCGCCGGCAGCGTGCCCCAGCACCCCGGCGTGCCGATTTCCGAGGCCACCTTGCGCTCGACCAGATCGACCACGGTGACCGAGGTTGCCGGGGTCGCGTTTTGCACCAGCACGAAACGCCCGTTGGCCGTGGTCTGCACCATGCCGCGGTAGTTCAGCGTCTGTGCCCGTTTGGGTGGCAGCAGCACTTCGTACTTGAAGTCCAGCGTCTGCGCGTCCCAGACCTCGAGGATGTCGGTGCGCTCGCCACGCCCACCGCGGCTGAGATACGTGGTGGCGTTGTAGATTTCGCCGGCCTTGGCGTTGAACGCGAAATTGCCGGCATAACCGGTGGCCAGCATGCCCAGCAGCTTTCCGGCGCGCGCATCGAAGACGCGCAGGCGGCCGTCGGCGATGTGGGCGATGGCGACGTCGCCGACGTACACCCGCTCGCTGGTCTTGTCCGCCAGGGTGGCTGTGCCCAGGGTCTCGGCAGGCAGTTCGGGCGGTGTCGGCTTGGGCGCTCTCTGGGTCTTCGGCTCGGCGGCCCACGCCGCGTGGCCAGTCGCAGCAAACGCCAATACCAGCGCCAGTGTGCCGCGGATCGTCAGGGTTCGGGGTCCGGTCATTGTCAACTCCACCGTGTGATACAGGGCGCGTTCACGCTGTGCGACGCATTCTGTCAGTGCGCCTTGCAAGTGGCTACAACGAATTGGCAAACCGTGCCTCGGGTTTTCCCGGCTGGGCGCCTCGGTGACGGAGGGGCAATCAGTGGCCTGAACGACCGTCATCGACCCGCCTGCGCGGCCACCAACCCCTCATACATCGCCACGTACTTGCGAGCCGCCTCCCCCCAGGAAAAATCTTGCGCCATGCCGCGCAGCATCAATTGCCGCCAGACGGCGGGCGCGCGAAACGCCAGCACGGCGCGCTGCAATGCGGCCTCCAGAGCGGCTGGCGTCGCGGCGTCGAAGGCGTAGCCTGTCGCGCGGTCGGCTTCGAGCGCTTGGGAACTTGCGTCCACAACCGTATCCGCCAATCCACCGACGCGGCGCACGATGGGCACGCTGCCGTAGCGCAGCGCGTAGAGTTGCGTCAGGCCGCAAGGCTCGAAGCGCGAGGGAACGAGCAGCGCGTCGCTGCCTGCAATCATGCGGTGCGCGAAATTCTCGTCGTAGCC
Organism: uncultured beta proteobacterium; assembly: GCA_963791595.1. Lineage (GTDB taxonomy): Bacteria > Pseudomonadota > Gammaproteobacteria > Burkholderiales > Burkholderiaceae_C > JAEMQF01. The sequence goes on from CAWBTF010000028.1 coordinate 150,608, forward strand.
GATGCGCACCGCCACCTGGCCGGGATTGGCCTTCGCGGCGGCGCTGAACGCGGCTTCAAGCGCTGCGTCGCCGCTGCCTTGCAGGCACAGTTGCCCGCCCATCCTGAGCAACGCGGGCAAGGCGGCGAGCACCAAGTCCAGCCCTTTCTGGCCACTCAGCCGGCTCACCACGCCGAACAGCGGCGCGTCCGGGTTCGGTTCCAGGCCGAACTCGGCGCGCAGCGCGTCGCGGCAACGCGCCTTGCCTTGCAAGTCAAGCGCCGAGTAGCGGTGCGTCAAGGCGGAGTCGGTGGCGGGGTTCCACACGTCGCGGTCCACGCCGTTCAGGATGCCCGACACCTCGCCGGCGCGGCTGCGGATCACGCCGTCCAGACCGCAGCCGAATTCATGCGTTGCGATCTCGGCGGCGTAGGTCGGGCTCACCGTCGTGATGCGCCGCGCGTACTTCAGCCCGGCTTTCATGAACGAAATTCGGCCGTGGTACTCGATGCCGTGCGAGGCCCAGATCGACGATGGCAGCCCGAGCTGGGAGAAGTCGCCCGGCGCGAACAGGCCTTGGTAGGCGAGGTTGTGCACCGTGAAGATGCTCGGCGCCGTGGTGCCGGGGTGCGCCGCCATGTAGGCGCAGGCCAGCGCTGCGTGCCAGTCGTGGGCGTGCACGATTTGCGGCGTCCAGCCGACGTCGATGTCGCCGGCGGCCAGATGCGCCGCCACCCAGCCGAGCAAGGCAAAGCGCTGCAGGTTGTCGCTCCATTCGACACCGCGCTCGTCCTCGTACGGCCCGCCGCCGCGCCGGTAGAGGTAGGGCGAATCGATCACGTAGACCGGCACATGGCTGAACGGCAACACGCCGGCGCGCACCTTGATGCGCAGCGCGCCGAACATCGGCCCGATGTCGCACACGTTGCGCTGGTGAAGCACGGCGTCGACGATCGGCGGCAGGCCCGGCAGCAGCAGGCGCACGTCGGCGCCGGCGGCCATCAAGGCCCGCGGCAGGGCCCCCACCACGTCGGCCAAGCCACCCGTCTTGACGAGCGGAAACACTTCGGCGGCAACATGCAAGACTTTCATGAGGCCACGTTCAACCGCGCCAGCATTTCGCGCGTGACGAGCGTGATGCCGTTGTCGCTGCGTTCGAAGCGCGCCGCGTCGGCCTGCGCGTCTTCGCCGATCACCATGCCGTCGGGGATCACGCAGCCGTGGTCGATCACCGCGCGGTTCAGGCGCGCGCCGCGCCCGACCTGCACCTCGGGCAACAGCACCGACCAGTTGACGCTGGAGTAGGAGTGCACGCGCACGCTGGAAAACAACACCGAGCGGAACACGTGGCCGGAGATGATGCAACCACCCGAGACCATGGCCTCGATCGCCATGCCGCGCCTCGTCTCGGTGTTGTGAACGAACTTGGCAGGGGGCAGCTGCGGCTGGTAGGTCCAGATCGGCCAGTCCCTGTCGTACAGGTCGAGCATCGGCACGGTGGCGGTGAGGTCGATGTTCGCGTCCCAGTAAGCGTCGATCGTGCCGACGTCGCGCCAATAGGGTTGTTCGTGAGGCTTGGTGCCCACGCAGCTCAGCGCGAACGGGTGCGCCGACGCGTGCCCTTCGCGCACCAGTTTGGGAATGATGTCCTTGCCGAAGTCGTGGCTCGAGTTCGCATCCGCGATGTCGCGCGCCAGCTCGTCATAGAGGAAGCGCGCGTTGAAGACGTAGATGCCCATGCTTGCCAGCGACTTGTCGGGGTCGCCCGGCATCGCCGGCGGGTCGGCCGGTTTTTCGACGAAGTCGACGATTCTGCCGTGCTCGTCCACCGCCATCACGCCGAACGCCTTGGCCTCGCCGCGCGGCACGGCGATGCACGCCACCGTGCACGCGCGCCCCTTGGCCACATGGTCGGCAAGCATCAGCGAATAGTTCATCTTGTAGACATGGTCGCCGGCGAGCACGACGATGTAGTCGGCACCGTAACCCTCGAGGATGTCGATGTTCTGGAACACCGCGTCGGCGGTGCCGCGGTACCAATGCTCCTCGTCGGTGCGCTGCTGCGCGGGCAGCAGGTCGACGAACTCGTTCATCTCGCCGCGCAGGAACGCCCAGCCGCGCTGCAGGTGGCGCAGCAGGCTGTGCGACTTGTATTGGGTGATGACGCCGATGCGCCGGATCCCCGAGTTGAGGCAGTTCGACAGCGCGAAGTCGACGATGCGGAACTTGCCGCCGAAGTAGACCGCCGGCTTGGCGCGCCGGTCGGTCAGGTTCTTCAGCCGGCTGCCGCGGCCACCGGCCAGTACCAGGGCGACGATGCGCTTGCGCCGGTCGACGTTCAGGGATGGATCGTTGATCTTCATCTTGTTCCCCCGCCGGGTTCCGGCATGCCGGCATTTTGGCGCCAAACGTCACGCTGCCCGCCACGGCCGCGCTGCCAAGCCAGAGCAGCCAAAGTCTGGCTGTACATTGCGGGCTCGCAAAATGCTTGACCGTCCGCTTGCACCGCGGGCAGACGGCCCGAGACAACGGAAAGGGAACGCCCTGTGAGCCTTGTTTCCACCCAAGCTCCTTCGCCCATTGCAGCAGCGATCGAGGAGCACCTGCTGCAAACCGTGGGCGTCAACCCCGCCAAGGCGAGCCCTGCCGAGTTGATGCAAGCCGTTTCGCAGGTCGCGCGCCAGCAGTTGTCGAGGCGCTGGGTCGCGACGCAGACGCTGGAGACTGCCGCCAAAGCGCGCCGGGTCTATTACCTGTCGATGGAATTTCTGATCGGCCGCACGCTGGGCAATGCGCTCGGCGCGCTGAACCTGACGGAGCCCGCCCAGCGCGGCGTGGCGGCGCACGCGCAGCGCCTCGAAGACGTGGCCGACCTGGAAGCCGACGCCGCCTTGGGCAACGGCGGCCTGGGGCGGCTGGCGGCGTGTTTCCTCGATTCGATGGCCACGCTCGGCTTGCCGTCGTTCGGCTACGGCATCCGCTATGAATACGGCATGTTCGCGCAGGAGATCCAGAACGGCTGTCAGGTCGAATACCCGGACCCTTGGCTGGAGAACGGCACCGCCTGGGAATTCCCGCGCAGCGGCGTGAGCTACCCGGTACGCTTCGGCGGCTGGGTCGAACATGCTGCCGGCAAGGCCACCTGGCGCGCGGCCGGCGAAGTGGCGGCCAAGGCCTGCGACATGGTGATTCCCGGCCACGGCACCGCCAAGGTGAGCACGCTGCGCTTGTGGAAGGCGCAGGCGCCCGCGCACATCGACCTGCATGCGTTCAACACCGGGCGATTACCAGCGCGCCGCGGGAATCAAGAACGAATACGAGAACATCTCCTGGGTGCTGTACCCGAACGACAGCACGCCCGCCGGGCGCGAACTGCGGCTGCGCCAGGAGTACTTCTTCGTCGCCGCGTCGCTGCAAGACATCGTCGCGCGCCATCTGGAAGAGCATGGGTCGCTGGCGAACCTGGCTGACAAAGTGGCGATCCACCTGAACGACACCCACCCGGCGATCGGCGTCGCCGAACTGATGCGCATGCTGTGCGATGAGCACGGCATGGCCTGGGCGCCGGCTTGGGGCCTGTGCCAGCGCATCTTCTCGTACACCAACCACACGCTGATGCCCGAGGCGCTGGAAACCTGGCCGGTCGGGCTGATCCAGCATGTGCTGCCGCGGCATCTGGAGATCATTTTCCGCATCAACCAGGAAATGCTCGACTTCGCCGCCGCGCAGCGCCCGGGCGACAGCGGCCTGCTCGCGCGGATATCGCTGATCGACGAGAACGGCGAACGCCGCGTGCGCATGGCGCACCTGTCGGTCGTGGGCAGCCACAAAGTGAACGGCGTCTCGGCGCTGCACTCCGAACTGCTGGTGAAGACGATCTTTGCCGACTTCGCGAGCCTGTGGCCGCAGCGATTCGTCAACATGACGAACGGCGTGACGCCACGGCGCTGGCTGGCGCAGGCGAATCCGGGGCTGTCGGGCCTGCTGGATCGCACGCTCGGCTCGAGCTGGCGCCTGGATCTGGACCAGCTCAAGCGCCTTCGCGAGAACCAGGGCAGCAGCGGGTTTCGCGATCAGTTCCTGCTTGTCAAGCGCCAGAACAAGCTGCGTCTGGCCGAACACGTGAAGAAGGCGACCGGCATCGAACTCGACCCGAACAGCCTGTTCGACGTGCAGGTGAAGCGCATCCACGAATACAAGCGCCAGTTGCTCAACGTGCTGCACATCGTCACGCGCTACCAGGCGATCCTCGCCGCGCCGAACGCCGACTGGGTGGCGCGCAGCTGCATCTTCGCGGGCAAGGCGGCGTCGAGCTACCACATGGCCAAGACGATCATCCGGCTGATCCACGATGTGGGCAGCGTGATCAACAACGACCCGCGCGTCGCCGGGCGGCTGAAAGTCGCGTTCATCCCGAACTACGGCGTGTCGGTGGCCGAGCTCATCATGCCCGGCGCCGACTTGTCGGAGCAGATTTCCACCGCCGGCACGGAAGCCTCGGGCACCGGCAACATGAAACTCGCGCTGAACGGCGCGCTGACGATCGGCACCGACGACGGTGCGAACATCGAAATCCGGCAGAACGTCGGCGACGACAACATCTTCATCTTCGGCCTGCGCACGCCCGAGGTGATGGCGCTGCGCAAAAGCGGCTACCACCCGCTGCGGTTGTACGAGAGCAACCCTGCCTTGAAGGCGGTGCTCGACGCCATCGGCGACGGTGCTTTCAGCGCATCCGAGCCCGACCGCTACCGCGGCCTCGTCGACTCGCTGCTGTGGGGCGGCGACCACTATCTGCTGCTCGCCGACTACGACGCCTATGTGCAGACCCAAGGCCGCGTCGACGCGCTGTATCGCAGCCCGGCCGAATGGGCCTCGCGCGCGATCGCCAATGTCGCCGGCATGGGCGTTTTTTCGTCGGACCGGACGATCCGCGAGTACGCGAGCCAGATCTGGAACGTCGAGCCGCTCGGACGATGATCCTCTCGTCCGGCCGGCCCTGGCCGCTCGGCGCGAGTTGGGACGGCAGAGGCGTCAACTTCGCCGTGGTCTCGGCGCACGCGAAGTCGATCGAGCTGTGCCTGTTCGATGCTGACGGCACGCACGAGCTGTCGCGCACTGCCCTGCCGGCGCGGCACCACGACGTCTGGCATGGCTACCTGGAAGGCGCGACGCCAGGCCTGGTGTACGGCTACCGCGCGCACGGGCCGTGGCGGCCCGAGCGCGGCCAGCGCTTCAATGCGCACAAGCTGCTGCTCGACCCGTACGCGCGCGAGATCGCCGGCCGCTTCGAGTGGCGCGCCGAACACTTCAGCGCAGACCCGCACCACGCACACCACCCCGACCCACGAGACAACGCAGCATGGGCGCTGAAGGCGCGCGTCGTCGACAACGCCTACGACTGGGAAGGCGATGCGCACCCGCACACGGCACTGGCCGACACCGTGCTCTACGAGTTGCACGTCAAGGGCTTCACGAAGCTGCATGGCGACGTGCCCGAAGCCTTGCGCGGCACCTACGCCGGCCTGGCGCACGACGCAGCCATCGTCCACCTGAAGCGCCTGGGAGTCACTGCGGTGAGCCTGTTGCCGGTGCAGCAGCACCTCGACGAGCAGCGCCTCGTGCGCATGGGCCTCACCAACTACTGGGGCTACAACACGATCGGCTTCTTCTGCGCCGAGCCGCGCCTGGCCAGCGGCGCCGGCGGGATCGAACCCGCGCGACGAGTTCCGTGCGATGGTGAAGCGCCTGCACCGTGCCGGCATCGAAGTGATCCTCGACGTCGTCTACAACCACACGGCTGAGAGCGACGAAACCGGGCCCACCTTGAGCTTTCGCGGCCTCGACAACGCCCTGTACTACCGGCTGCAGCCGCATCACCGCTCGCATTACGAAAACCCCACCGGCTGCGGCAACGCGCTCGACCTGCGCCAGCCGCGCGTCGTGCAGCTCGTCATGGACAGTCTGCGCTATTGGGCGGGCGAGATGCACGTCGACGGCTTTCGCTTCGACCTCGCGCCCGTGCTCGGCCGCACCGACCATGGCTTCGACAAGCGCGCGCCGCTGTTCGCGGCGATCGCGCAAGACCCGCTGCTCTCAACGCTGAAGATGATCGCCGAACCCTGGGACGTCGGCCCGGGCGGCTACCAGTTGGGCGGCTTTCCGCACGGCTGGCTCGAGTGGAACGACCGCTTCCGCGACACGATGCGCTCGTTCTGGGTGGAACACGGCAGCACCCGCGGCGACTTCGCGCAGCGCCTGTGCGCATCGTCGGCAACGTTCCAGCCGCAGGGCCGCATGCCGGCGGAATCGGTCAACTACGTGGTCTCGCACGACGGCTTCACGCTGCGCGACCTGGTGAGCTACAGCCAGAAGCACAACCTCGCGAACGGCGAGAACAACCGCGACGGGCACGGCCAAAGCCACAACCACAACTGCGGCGTCGAAGGCCCGAGCGACGACGCCCAGGTCAACGCCTTGCGCGGCCGCCTGCAACGCGCGCTGCTCGCGACGAGCCTGCTCGCGCAAGGCACGCCGATGCTCGCCGCGGGCGACGAGCTCGGCCACACCCAGCGCGGCAACAACAACCCCTACTGCCAGGACAATCCGACCACTTGGATCGACTGGGCCCGGATGGATGCCGACCTGCTCGCCTTCACCGAACGCGTGCTCGCGCTGCGCCGCCAGGCCCTGCCGTTTGCGAACCGCTGGTACGACGGACTCAGCGACAACCAGGGCTGGCACGACCTCACCTGGCAGCGCGCCGACGGCCAGCCGCTGCAGGGCGACGAGTGGCGCCAGCCGCACCAGCAAGCATTGGCGTGCCTGATCGGCAAACCCGGGCGCTTGCCGGTGCCGATGCTGTGGCTGATCAACGGCGCCGCCACCGAGACCCCGTTCGTGCTGCCACCGGGCCCATGGCAAGCGTTGCTCGACACCGCACACCCACGCGGTCTGGCCGCGCAGCACGCCAGCGGAGACACTCGCATCGTCGTCGCCGCGCGCAGCCTGCTGGTCCTGGCGGCGCAGGGCCACACGCTCCAAGACCTCGACGGAAAGACCCCATGACCTACTGCATCGGCATCAAGCTCGACGCCGGCCTCGTTTTCCTGTCCGACTCGCGCACCAACGCCGGGCTCGACCAGTTCAGCACCTTCCGCAAGATGATGGTCTACGAGGCCGCGGGTGACCGGCTGATGGTGATGCTGTCGTCCGGAAATCTGTCGATCTCGCAGTCGGTTCGCGAGATTCTGCAAGTCGAGAAAATCGACAACGGCCAGGCCGAGCCGCTGACGATCTGGAATGCCCCGAGCATGTTCGACGCCACGCGCGTGCTGGGCAGCGCGATGCGCCGCGTCTACGAGCAAGACGGCCCGTCGCTCAAACAATCGGGCGTCGACTTCAACGCGACGATGATCTTCGGCGGCCAGATTCGCGGCGAGGCGATGCGCCTGTTCCTCGTCTATTCGGCGGGCAACTTCATCGAGGCGACGCGCGAGACCTGCTACTTCCAGATCGGCGAGTCGAAGTACGGCAAGCCGGTGCTCGACCGCATGCTCACCCCAGCGACACCTTTGGACGAAGCCGCGAAGTGCGCGCTCGTTTCGATGGACTCGACCTTGAAGTCCAACCTGTCGGTGGGCCTGCCGCTGGACTTGCTGGTCTACGAGCGCGATGCGTTCCAGAGCCAACGCATCGTCTGCATCGACGAACAGAACCCGTACTTCCACATGATCCGCAGCACCTGGGGGCAGAAGCTGCGCCAGGTGTTCGAATCGATCGAAGACCCACGCTGGGACGCCGGCCAGACCGCACACCCGCTGCGCAGCGTTTCCGCGCGCCACGCGCCGATGCGCAAGATCACCCATCCAGGCGAGAAACTCGTGTAGACCCGCGGGATTGCCAAGCGGCTGCACCAATTGAGTGACGTTTGGCCCGGATGTTGCTATCGTCCTTGGCAAGGATGACCCACCGATGAGCCCCGCCTTCGACGAGATGCACGCCAGCGCCGACGCGGTGCGCGAGCATTACCTCGGCTACCGGCGCTGGCTCGCCGACCAGCCCGGCGACGTGATCCGCTCGCGGCGCGAGGAAGCCGAGGTCATCTTCCGGCGCGTGGGCATCACCTTCGCCGTCTACGGCGCGAAAGACGAAGACGGCTCGGGCACGGAACGGCTGATCCCCTTCGACCTGATTCCGCGCGTGATCCCGGCGCGCGAGTGGGCCGAGCTGGAAGCCGGCCTGCGCCAGCGCGTGACCGCACTGAACCGGTTCATCCACGACGTCTACCACGGGCAAGAGATCATCAAGGCCGGGCTCGTGCCGTCCGAACAGGTGCTGAACAACGCCCAGTTCCGCCCCGAAATGATGCACGTCGACGTCCCCGGCGGCGTGTATTCGCACATCGCCGGCATCGATATCGTGCGCGCCGCCAACGCCGACGGCAGCGGCAGCTACTACGTGCTCGAAGACAACCTGCGCGTTCCCAGCGGCGTCAGCTACATGCTGGAGAACCGCAAGATGATGATGCGGCTGTTCCCCGAGCTGTTCAGCCAGCACCGCGTCGAGCCGGTCGCGCATTACCCCGATCTGTTGCTGGAGACGCTGCGCGCGGTAGCGCCCACCGCGGCCAACGACCCGACGGTCGTGCTGCTGACGCCGGGCATGTACAACAGCGCCTACTTCGAGCACGCCTTCCTGGCGCAGCAGATGGGGGTGGAACTCGTCGAGGGCCAGGACCTGTTCGTCAAGGACGGCTTCGTGTTCATGCGCACCACGCGCGGCCCGAAGCGCGTGGACGTGATCTACCGGCGCGTCGACGACGACTTCCTCGACCCGCTGGCGTTTCGCCCCGAGTCGACGCTGGGCTGCGCCGGCCTGCTCGGCGCCTACCGCGCCGGCAACGTGACGCTGGCCAACGCCATCGGCACCGGGGTGGCCGACGACAAGTCGATCTACCCTTATGTGCCGAAAATGGTCGAGTTCTACCTCGGCGAGAAACCGATCCTCGCGAACGTGCCGACCTACCTGTGCCGCACGAAGGACGATCTGAACTACGTGCTCGACCACTTGAGCGAATTGGTGGTGAAGGAAGTGCACGGCGCGGGCGGCTACGGCATGCTGGTCGGCCCGGCGGCGACGAAGGCCGAAATCGCCGGTTTCAGGGCGGCGCTGCTCGCCAACCCCGCCAACTACATCGCCCAGCCGACGCTCAGCCTGTCGACCTGCCCGACCTTCGTGGAAAGCGGCGTCGCGCCGCGCCACATCGACCTGCGGCCGTTCGTGCTGTCGGGCAAGACGGTGCAGATGGTGAGCGGCGGGCTGACGCGCGTGGCGCTCAAGGAAGGCTCTCTCGTCGTCAACTCATCGCAGGGCGGCGGCACCAAGGACACCTGGGTGCTCGAGGCATGAGGCTCGCCGATGCTGTCTAGAACCGCAGACCATCTGTACTGGATGGCTCGCTACATGGAGCGCGCAGAGAACACCGCGCGAATGCTCGACGTCAACTACCAGACGTCGCTGCTGCCGCAATCGGCCGACGCTGCACTGAACGGTTGGAAGGGGCTGCTCAGCATCAGCGAACTGACTGGTGACTTCGCCAGCCGCCATGGCGAGGTGAATGCGCGCAACGTGATGGCCTACATGGTCGGCGACGAGGCCAATCCGTCGAGCATCCGCAACTGCCTGCGCGCGGCGCGCGAGAACGCGCGCGCGGTGCGCGGCACGCTCACCACCGAAGTGTGGGAAACGCAGAACCAGACCTGGCTCGAATTCCAGCGCATGATCGCCACAACGTCGTTCGAGCGCGACCCTGCCTCGGTGTTCGAGTGGGTCAAGTTCCGCTCGCACCTGTCGCGCGGCGTCGCGGTCGGGACGATGCTGCAAGACGAATCGTTCCACTTCCTGCGCATCGGCAGTTTCCTCGAGCGCGCCGACAACACCGCGCGGCTGCTCGACGTCAAGTTCCACGCCGTGCCGAGCGAATATTTCGGCGCGCCGGCGCAGGAGCGAGCGCAGTCGCAGTCGCAGTCGCAATCGCAGTCGCAGTCGCAGGTGCGATCCGAGCTGCAGTCGCAGCCTCCCGGCAGCGCCCGCGACGCCGAGGTCGACTTCTACCACTGGGCCGCGATCCTGCGCTCGGTGTCCGGCTTCGAGGTCTACCGCAAGGCCTACCGCAACGTGATCCGCCCCGACAAGGTGGCCGAACTGCTGATCCTGCGCGCCGACATGCCGCGTTCACTCGCCGCCTGCATGAACGAGGTGGTGGCCAACCTGTCGTTCGTCGCCAACGAGCAATCCGCCGAAACGCTGCGCCGCGCCGGGCGCCTGCGCGCCGACTTGCAGTACGCGCGAATCGACGAAATCCTGGCCACCGGCCTGCACGCCTACCTGACGCAGTTCCTGGAACGCGTGGGCACGCTCGGCGTGGGCATCAGCCGCGACTTCCTGGTGCCCGTCACGGCTTGAGCCCCTTCCGAGAACCCGATGTCAATCCATGTCGCGCTGAACCACGTCACCTCGTACCGCTACGACCGGCCCATCACGCTTGGCCCGCAGGTCGTGCGGCTGCGCCCCGCGCCGCATTCGCGCACGCGCATCCTGAGCTATTCGATGCGCGTGCAGCCGGGCAAACACTTCATCAACTGGCAGCAAGACCCGCAGTCGAACTACTTGGCACGGCTGGTGTTTCCCGACACCACGACCTCGCTGCGAATCGAGGTCGATCTGGTTGCCGAGATGGCGGTGCAGAACCCGTTCGACTTCTTCCTCGAACCGTCCGCTGAACAGTTTCCGTTCGACTATGACGCGTCGCTCGCGCACGAACTCGCGCCGTTTCGCGTGGCGGCGCGATTCAACGCCGCGCTTCGCCGCATTCGTGCCGGCGTGTCGCTGGAAAAGCGGCGCACGATCGACTTTCTGGTCGCGCTGAACCAGCGCGTGCAAAGCGAGATCGGCTACGTGATCCGCATGGAACCGGGCGTGCAGACGCCCGAGGAAACGCTCACCAAGGCCAAGGGCTCGTGCCGCGACAGCGGCTGGCTGCTGGTGCAGTTGCTGCGCCACCTGGGGCTGGCGGCACGTTTCGTGTCGGGCTACCTGATCCAGTTGAAGAGCGACGTGAAGTCGCTCGACGGCCCGAGCGGCACCGAGGTCGATTTCACCGACCTGCACGCCTGGTGCGAGGTGTACTTGCCGGGCGCCGGCTGGGTGGGGCTGGACCCGACCTCGGGGTTGTTTGCCGGCGAAGGCCACATCCCGCTCGCGTGTTCGCCGGACCCGTCGTCGGCCGCGCCGGTGGAAGGAACGCTCGACGACTGCGAGACCGAGTTCGAGCACCGCATGAGCGTGACCCGCGTCTGGGAAGCGCCGCGCGTCACGCTGCCCTACAGCGACGTTCAATGGGAGCGCATCCAGCAATTGGGCGAACAGGTCGACGCTGACCTGCAGCGCCACGACGTGCGCCTCACGCAAGGCGGCGAGCCGACTTTCGTCTCCGTCGACGACCGCGACGGCGCCGAGTGGAACACCGAGGCGATGGGGCCGACCAAGCGCATCCTCAGCGCCGCGCTGATGGACAAGCTGCGCCTGAAGTACGGCGAAGGCGGGCTGCTGCACTGCGGCCAGGGCAAGTGGTACCCCGGCGAGCAGTTGCCGCGCTGGTCGCTCAACCTGTTCTGGCGCAAGGACGGCGTTCCCGTCTGGACCCACCCCGAACTCTTCGCCGACGAAAAGACCAACCACGGCGTGTCGCAGGCGCGCGCGCAGCAGTTCTTGACGGGCGTGGCGGCGCGACTCGGCGTGGACCCGAAAGTACGTATTCCCGGCGTTCGAAGACAGCTGGTACTACCTGTGGCGCGAGCGCAAGCTGCCGAGCAACGTCGACCCGTTCGACGCGCGCCTGGCCGACCCGCTGGAGCGCGAACGCCTGCGCAAGGTGTTCAGCCGCGGCCTCGATGCGGTGGCAGGCCATGTGCTGCCGCTGGCGCGCGACGACATCGCACCGCGCTGGAACAGCGGCTCCTGGTTCCTGCGCGACGAACGCTGCTACCTGATTCCCGGCGATTCGGCCATGGGCTACCGACTGCCGCTCGATTCGCAGCCCTGGGCCGCGAAGGGCGACATGCCCTGGATGGTGCCGCTTGACCCGATGCAGAGCTTTCCGCCGCTGCCACCGTATCGGCGGCTGCGCTTCGGCGCGGCGGCGACGGATGGCGCGCATGCAGGGTCCGCCGGTGCGCCCCAGCCAGAATCGTTGCGCGCCGGTTCGGCGCAGGCGGCGCGAGTGCACCTCGCCGACGCGCGCGACGCCACGCTCGCGCGCGGACCCAGCACCGACGATGGCGCGGCACCGCCCGCGCAGCGTTCAATCCGCAGTCTGCATCGCACGCACCGCGCTGTGCGCCGAACCGCGCCAGGGCCGGCTCTACATCTTCATGCCGCCGACTTTGGCGCTCGAAGACTGGCTGGAACTGGTCGCCGCGATCGAAGACACCGCGCTCGCGATGCACCTGCCGATCGTGCTCGAAGGCTACGAGCCGCCGCGCGATCCACGTTTGACGATCCTGCGCGTCACTCCCGACCCGGGTGTGATCGAGGTCAACATCCATCCGGCGCGCAGTTGGTCCGAGTTGGTGGACCAGACCACGCACCTGTACCAGGCCGCGCACGAGACGAGGCTGTCGACCGAGAAGTTCATGCTCGACGGGCGCCACACCGGCACTGGCGGGGGCAACCATTTCGTACTCGGCGGCGCGACGCCCTCCGACTCACCGTTCCTGCGCCGCCCCGACCTGCTCGCGAGCATGATCGGCTACTGGCACAACCACCCGGCGCTGAGTTATGTGTTCTCGGGCCTGTTCGTCGGGCCGACGAGCCAGGCACCGCGCATCGACGAAGCACGCAACGACTCGGTCTATGAAATCGAGATCGCGTTCGCCGAGCTGCGGCGCGTGAGCGCACTGGGGCCGACACCGCCGTGGCTGATCGACCGGCTGCTGCGCAACCTGCTCATCGACTCCACCGGCAACACGCACCGCGCCGAGTTCTGCATCGACAAGATGTATTCGCCCGACGGACCCACCGGGCGCCTGGGGCTGCTGGAGATGCGCGCCTTCGAGATGCCGCCGCACGCGCGCATGAGCCTGACGCAGCAACTGCTGATGCGCTCGCTCGTCAGCCGCTTCTGGCAGCAGCCCTACCGCCCGGAGCGCCTGAAGCGCTGGGGCACCGAGCTGCACGACCGCTTCATGCTGCCGCACTTCCTGTGGCAAGACCTGCGCGACGTGACGGAGGAACTGGCGCAATTCGGTTACCCGATCGATCTCGCCTGGTTCGCGCCGCACCTCGAATTCCGCTTTCCGCTGCTCGGCCAGTTCAATGCCCGCGGCGTCGAGGTCGAACTGCGCACCGCCCTGGAACCCTGGCACGTGCTGGGCGAGGAAGGCGCCGCCGGCGGCACCGCGCGCTACGTCGACTCCTCCGTCGAGCGCGTGCAAGTCAAGGTGACGGGCCTGATCGACGAGCGCCACGCCCTCACCTGCAACGGCCGGCGCGTGCCGCTCCAATCGACCGGGCGTGTCGGCGAATACGTGGGCGCGGTGCGCTACCGCGCGTGGAACCCGCCGTCGGCATTGCACCCCACCATCCTCGTGCAGGCACCGCTCGTGTTCGACCTGCTCGATACCTGGATGAGCCGCTCCATGGGCGGCTGCCAGTACCACGTGGCGCACCCCGGAGGCCTGAGCCACGAGGCGTTCCCGGTCAACGCGTTCGAGGCCGAGTCGCGGCGCCTGGCGCGCTTCTTCCGCATCGGCCACACGCCCGGTGCGATGCAGGTGCCTGCGGAAGAGCGCAACCCGAATTTCCCGTTCACGCTCGACTTGCGCCGCGCGCCTTCTCCCTCTCCCGCCGGCGGGAGAGGGGCGGGTTGAGGGCCCTCTCCCAACGGGAGAGGGGGCAAGAAGAACAAGCGCCACGCCTGATAGTCTTGCGGTCGTGACACCGCCCGCCCCGCCATGCCCCTGCTGAAAAAGCTGCTCTCGGGATACTCCGCTCTGACCGGCCGCTACGACGAGCTGCTGGCCGCGCCGGAACAACCACGGCCGCACTGGGACGCCTTCATCCGCGCGATGGCGCAGCGCAACGTTCCCGAGATCGGCGACACGCTGGCGATGATGGAGCGCGAGATTCGCGACCACGGCATCACCTACAACGTCTACGCCGACCCAAAAGGCAGCGACCGTCTCTGGGAAGTCGACCCGTTGCCGCTGCTGCTGGCGCCATCCGAATGGCAAGCCATCGAAGCCGGCGTCGCGCAGCGCGCCGAGCTGCTGAACCAGGTGCTTGCCGACGTGTATGGCAAACAGGAGCTGCTGCGCTCGGGCGCCGTGCCGCCGGCCGTGATCTTCGGCCACAGCGGTTTCCTGCACGCGGCGCAGGGCATCCGGCCCAGTGGTGGCGTGCACCTGTTCCACTACGCCGCCGACCTGGCGCGCGCCCCCGATGGCAGCTGGTGGGTCGTCAGCGACCGCACGCAGGCGCCGTCGGGCGCCGGCTACGCGCTGGAGAACCGCCTCGTCGTCTCGCGCGTTTTCCCGCAGTTGTTCAGCGAACTCAACGTGCAGCACCTGGCCGGCTTCTTCGCCGCGCTGCGCGACTCGATCCTGCGCCTGGCGCCGCGCGGCGACGGCGCGCCGCTCGTCGTGCTGCTGACACCTGGGCCCTACAACGAAACCTATTTCGAGCACACGCTGCTGGCGCGCTATCTCGGCTTCACGCTCGTCGAGGGGCATGACCTGACGGTTCGCGACGGGCGGGTCTGGATGAAAACCGTCGACGGCCTGAAGCGCGTGCACGCGATCCTGCGGCGCCAGGACGACGACTATTGCGACCCGCTCGAACTGCGCTCCGACTCGGCCCTCGGCATCCCCGGCCTGACCGACTGCGCGCGGCGCGGCACCGTGTTCCTGGCCAACGCGCTCGGCGCCGGCGTGCTCGAATCCGGCGCGCTGCTCGGCTACCTGCCCGCGCTGAGCCAACGCATGCTCGGGCAAGACCTGCTGCTGCCGTCGGTCGCGACCTGGTGGCTCGGCGAGGCCGCGGCGCTGGAAGACGCGTGGGAGCAGATCGACCACGTCTTGATCAAGCCGCTCGAGCGCTCGCCGCAGGAACCCGCGGTGTTCGGCCACATGCTCGACGCTCAGCAGAAAGAGGCGCTGCGCGAGCGTGTCGCGAAGCGGCCGCAGCGCTACGTCGCGCAAGAGGCGGTGCACGTCTCGCAAGCACCCGTGCTCGAGCGCGAAGCGCAGCCGCGGCTCGCGGCGCGCACGGTGGGCCTGCGCGTGTTCGCGGTCGCCACCGCGCGCGGCTACCAGGTCATGCCCGGCGGGCTGACGCGCGTTGCGGCAGAGGGCAATTCGTATTCGATCACGATGCAGCGCGGCGGCCGCTCCAAGGACACCTGGGTGCTTTCCGACGCGCCGGTGAACGATTCACTGACGCTGCTCGGCCGCACGATCACGCCCGACGATCTGCGCAAGGCGCACGCGAACCTGCCGTCGCGCACTGCCGAAAACCTGTTCTGGTTTGGCCGCTATGGAGAGCGTGTCGACGCCAGTGCGCGGCTGCTGCGCGTCGCGATCTCGCGCTCGCTCGGCCGTGACGACGCTCCCGGCGGCTTCGAAGCCGGCGCCGCGCTGCCGGTGCTCGAACTCGCCGGCCTGCAGGGCTTGCTCAGCGACCCCGATGCGCCCTCACCCGGCGCGCCGCCGCCGCTTTTTCCGCCGCCGCTCGCCGCGTTGCTGCTCTACACCACGCACCCGGCGGGTGTGCTCGCGGTCCAGGTGCAGCAGCTCGCGCGCATCGCCTTCGCGTTGCGCGACCGCCTGTCGCTCGACCACTGGCGCACGCTGAACCGCTTGCAGGCCGATGCGCTGTTCGCGCGCGAAGGCGCAGCTGCGCAGCAGCCGGGCGCGGTACTGGCGGGGCTGGACCGGATCGTGATCGCGACGACCACGCTGTCGGGATTCGTGCTCGACGGCATGACACGCGGCGTGGGCTGGCGCTTCCTGTCGCTCGGCAGGCGCATCGAGCGGCTGTCGCACCTGTGCAGCGCGCTGCTCGTGGCCATCGACGCCGGCCGCACGCATGGCTTGGACTGGCTGCTCGAACTCGCCGATTCGACGCTGACCTACCGCTCGCGCTACGTCGCCGCTCCGGAGTGGCTGGCGGTGCTCGACCTGCTGCTGCGCGACGCCACGAATCCGCGCTCGGTGGCGTTTCAGGTGAAGGGCTTGTGCGAATTCGTTGCCAAGCTCGAGGCGAGCAACGGCCGCTTCGCGAGCGACATCCTGGCGCCGGTGCAGGCCGGCCTGGACACCTTGGGCCCGGCGGATCTGAACCCGGACAGCGCGGCACTGGGTCGTCTGCTCGAACTGGCGCGCAGCTCCGCACGTCTGGTGTCTGACGAACTGGCGCAGCATTTCTTCTCGCACACGCCGTCGCGCAGCGTGCTGTCGCTGGTCGCATGAGTGCCGAACACGGCGCGAGCGGGGTGGCGCACTACCGCGTCGAGCACGAGACGAACTACGACTACGCCGCGCCGGTATCGCAATCCTGGCAACTGGCGCGCCTGATGCCACGCAACCTCGCGTGGCAGAGGCTCGTCGCCTATTCGTTGCAGATCGACCCGCCGGTGGACGAGCGACACGAGACACCCGACGCCTTCGGCAACACCAATCTGCACTTCGCGCTGCACCGCGCGCACCGCATGTTGAAGGTGCGCATGAACTGCAACGTCGAGGTCGAGACGCGCGCTGCCGTGCCCGACGCACTGGGCCGCGGTTGGGAAGACGTGCGCGATGCCGTGCTCGCCGACACCGCGCATGAACACCTGGAGGCGGCGCGCATGTGCGAACCGACGCGCCTGCTGCCCTTGTCGGCGGCCGCGCGCGCCTACGCGCAGCAGCACCTCACGCCGGGGCGGGACTGGCTGCACGGCGTGCTCGCGCTGATGCACGCAATCCACGCCGACTTCGAGTTCAAGCCAGGCGCGACGACCGTCAGCACCTCGGTCGACGAAGTGCTGGCGCAGCGCAGCGGCGTGTGCCAGGATTTCGCGCATTTGATGCTCGCGGGTCTGCGCGGTGTCGGCGTTCCCGCGCGCTACGTCTCGGGTTACCTGCTTACTGACCCGCCACCGGGCGAGCCGCGCCTGGCCGGCGTGGACGCGACGCACGCCTGGGTCGCCGCGTATGCGCCGGGCCTGGGGTGGGTAGAGTTCGACCCGACCAACAACCAACTCGCCGACCAGCGCTACATCATCCTCGCCTGGGGCTGCGATTTCGGCGACGTGGTGCCGCTGCGCGGCGTGATCCTGGGCGGCGGCGAGCAGCAGATGGAAGTGCGGGTCAGCGTGACGCCGGTGTAGCGGCGCAGTTGCGAGCACACGCGCAAGCACAAAAAAACGGGCGCCTCACGGCGCCCGTTTCTCAATCTTCCGCGCAGCGGATTACCGAACCACCGCGATCTGTTCGCGCTTTTCACCCTTGTAGGTGTACAGCGTGAGGGCACCGTTCTTCACGTCGCCCTTGTTGTCGAACGAAATCGTTCCGGTCACGCCCTTGAAGCCTTCCGTCTTCGCCAGCACCGGCAGGTACTTCGCCGGCTCGGCCGAGCCGGCCTTGACCATGGCGGCGATCATCACGTTCACAGCGTCGTACACGTACGGCGCGTAGACTTGTACGTCGGCGTTGTACTTGGCCTTGAAGCGCTTGTAGAAGTCGTCCATGCCGGCCTTGCCAGCGCCTTCGACGCCACCGGCTTCCGCGCACACCACCTGGCCATCGGCCATCGAGCCTGCAGCCAGCTTGGGCAGCTCGCCCGAGCAGATGCCGTCGCCGCCCATGAACTTGGCGGTGATGCCCAGTTGCTTCATCTGGCGCAGCATCGGGCCGGCCACGGCGTCCATGCCGCCGAAGAAAACCACGTCGGGTTTCTTCGACTTGATCTGGGTCAGGATCGCGGTGAAGTCGGTCGCCTTGTCGGTCGTGAATTGCGTGTCGGCAATCGCGCCGCCCGAGGCCTTGACGGCCTTGGCGAACTCTTCGGCAACGCCCTGGCCGTAGGCGGTGCGGTCGTCGACCACGGCAATTGACTTGCCCTTGAGTTCCTTCACGGCGTAGCGACCGAGCGTGCCGCCCAGGTGCACGTCGTCAGCGACGACGCGGAACGTCGTCTTGTAGCCGTTGCGCGTGAACTTCGGGTTCGTGGCGGAGGGCGAAATCTGCGGAATGCCGGCGTCGCTGTAAATCTTGGAAGCCGGAATCGAGGTGCCCGAGTTCAGGTGGCCGATCACGCCGTTGACCTTGGAGTCGACCAGCTTTTGTGCCACTGCCGTGCCTTGCTTCGGATCGGCGGCGTCGTCTTCGGCGAGCAGTTCGAACTTGACTTTCTTGCCGCCGATCGTGGTGCCCTTGGCGTTGGCTTCTTCGATCGCCATGCGCGCGCCGTTTTCATTGTCCTTGCCCAGGTGGGCGATGCCGCCGCTGGTGGGGCCGACGTGGCCGATCTTGACGACCATGTCTTGCGCCGAAGCGCCGGCTGAAAACAGCACTGCCGCGGCTGCGGCCAACACGTTCAGTTTCACTTGCATAGATTCTCCTGTGAGGGGATCGGCCTGGTTGGGCCGGGGGGATTGTTAGAGAAGGGCCGCCACGATACCGCAAAAACCGATGCGTCTCCATCGGGATTTGCCTTTGCGTGACACCGGCTTGACCATCGCCACCGCGAAGCAGCGACGTGCCCTCAACGCGGCGGGTCGGGATCGCGATGACGCGCCAGTTCCTGGGCCACGGCCTTGGCGACCATTTCGCGCAGCAGGGTGCTGAACTGTTCGCGCGTCTCGAGCAGCATGGCCTCGGCGGCGCGTGCCAGCAGCGGCACCAGCGCGTCGCGCAACCGCGCCTCGAAACTGGCGTCAACCTGGCGTTCCAGGTCGAGCATGATGTCCGCGACAAGGCGCTGTTGGGCCTGCTCCGCCTCGACTGTCGGCTCTACCGCAGCGAGCAGCGACGAAACCGACGGAATCGTGGTCCTGCTGAAGGGCACGGTCAGTTCCGCGGCGCCCGGGGCCGTGTCGAGCGGATCGAGCACCGGGTCCGCGAACCCGACGAAGGCGCTTGGCGTGGCATCGCCCGGTACATCGAGCAGCAGGTCAACCGTGGTCGGTGGCGAAATCACTTCGGTCAGCGTGGGCACTCGCTGGCCGGCACGGCTGCGCTCAAGCGTCATGGCTCACCTCGTGGCGCGTGATGGCGTAGCCGCGACTCGCGTAATGTTTCCAGCGTTCGCGAGCTGCGACACGTTCGTCGTCGTCGGTGCTGACGATTTCGATGATGCGCTCGAAGCTCTCGAAACCCGCCGGGACTTCGTGGCCGAGGTTGAGCAGCACCTCGCGCTGGGGCGCATCGGCAGCGCTGTCGAGCAGCCAGATCGGCGTTGCGCTCAGCCGAGGCGCGGGAGCCGTGCCCGGCGCGAGCCGAACATGCGGCACGAAATCGGTGGGGTCGAAAGTCCAGAGCGCCCGGTCGAGTGCGCTCAAGGTGGGCGGTGGCGCGGTCACTGCCACGTTCGCGCCCTTGCGAGTGGCCTTGCGCAGCAACCGGCACGCGTAGCTCAGGCGGTCGGCCACGTTGAAATGGAAACTCACCTCGGTCATTGGCGACCCGTCATCCCGGCGAAAGCCGGGATCCACTGCCGGCCAGGGCGCGGCCATCAAGCCCTGGATCCCGGCTTTCGCCGGGATAACCAGGGATGCGGTGAATGGGTTCGATCTCCATGAATGCTCAGCCCGCCCGGGCCAGCACGAAGTGCGTGAGCAGCGGCACCGGCCGGCCGGTCGAGCCCTTGGCCGCGCCGGACTTCCAGGCGGTGCCGGCGATGTCGAGGTGCGCCCACGGATACTTCTTCGTGAAGCGGCGCAGGAACATCGCCGCCGTGATCGCGCCGCCGGCACGCCCGCCCACGTTGCCCATGTCGGCGAAGTTGCTCTTCAACGCTTCGTCGTACTCTTCGTCGAGCGGCATGCGCCAGCAGGGGTCGAGCGCGGCGCGGCTTGCACTGAGCAACTGCTGCGCCACCTCCTCGTCGGCGCAGAACAGGCCCGAGTGATGGTGCCCGAGCGCGACGACGCACGCGCCGGTGAGCGTGGCGATGTCCACCACCACGGCGGGCTTGAAGCGCTCGGCGTAGGTGAGCGCGTCGCACAGGATGAGGCGCCCTTCGGCGTCGGTATTCAGGATTTCGATCGTCTGGCCCGACATGCTGGTCACCACGTCGCCGGGCTTGACCGCCGCGCCACCCGGCATGTTCTCGCAGCTCGGGATGATGCACACCAGGTTCAGCCTCGGCCTGAGTTCGCAGACCGCGCGCAAGGTGCCGAGCACGCTCGCCGCGCCGCCCATGTCGAACTTCATTTCGTCCATTTCACCGGCGGGTTTGATCGAGATGCCGCCGGTGTCAAACGTGATGCCCTTGCCCACCAGCACCACCGGCGGCACGCTGGCCGCCGCGCCGTTGTAGCGCGCGACGATGAAGCGCAGTGGCTCGTGCGAGCCCTGCGCGACGGCCAGGAACGAGCCCATGCGCAGTTTTTCGACCGCCTTGCGGTCGAGCACCTCGACCTTGCAGCCGAATTCCTTGCCGAGCTGCTTCGCTTGGTTTGCAAGGTAGGTCGGCGTGCAATGGTTGCCAGGCCGGTTCGCGCATTCGCGGGCCAGCAGCACACCTTGGGCGATCGCCTGGCCGCGCTTCAAGCCCTCCGCCGCCGCCTTCGCATCAGCCTTGCTGCACAGCAAGCTCACCTTGACCAGCTTGGACGCGGCCGGCGCGCTCGGCTTGGTGTGGCGGTAGACGTAAATCGCATCGCTCGCCGCGCTCACCAGGCTTTCCGCGTGCGCGGCGCTCAGTTCGCCGGCGCCGCTCGATCCGACGAAGCCGACCGCGACATGCTTCGCGCCACCATCCTTGAGCTGCGCCAGACCCTTCGCGACCGCGTTGCGAAACTCTTTGGCGCTGCTACCCCCCGAGGCCGCGAGCACGAGGCGCTGCGCCTTCACGTCTTTCGGCTGGTGCACATAGAGGCACTTGCCGGCCTTCAGCGCCAGATCGCCGCTCGCCAGTGCCGCCTTCAGGATCGCCGCCAGCGGCGCACCCAGCGAAGCAGCGAGCGCCTTGTCGATCGCCTCGCCGGCGATCACGAGCAGCAGCGCGTCGCACGGCGTCGCCGCGAGCTGATCGGCGGTGGAGGCTTGATGACGAAAGTCCATAATCGCGGTTCCTCGGCGCACCCGGCGCACATTACGGGCCCGACGGGCCCATTCGGTCCATCGGGTCCATTTGACCGATTGGCACAAGGCGGCGATGTTATTCGATTCCACCCTGCGCAAAGACCTCGCGCGAAGCTTCGGTGCCACGCTGGTCGTGATCCTGACGATCGTGATCACGATGATGCTGATCCGCACGCTCGGCCAGGCGGCGCTCGGGCGGATCGCGCCGCAGGACGTGGTGCTGTTGTTGGGCTTCGTCGCGCTGGCGCACTTGCCGACGATGCTGGCGCTGTCGCTGTTCATCGCGGTCGTCGCCACGCTCGGGCGCATGTACCGCGACAGCGAAATGACGATCTGGTTCGCCAGCGGCGTGCCCCTCGCCCGCTTCGTGCGCCCGGTGCTGCGCACCAGCTGGCCGGTGCTGCTGGTGGTGGCGCTGCTCGCGCTGTTCGCCTGGCCGTGGGTGAACAAGCGCAGCGTCGAGATTCGCGAACGATTCGAGCGCCGCTCCGATCTGTCGCGCGTGGCGCCGGGGCAGTTCCAGGCGTCGAGCGACGGCCGGCGCGTGTTTTTCATCGAGCGCGATTCGCAAGACGGGCGTGTCGGGCGCAACGTGTTCATTCTTTCGTCGTCGCCGGACCACGAGTCGGTGACGTCGGCGCGCAGCGGGCGCATCGAAATCGACGGGGACGAGCGCTACCTGCTGCTCGACAAGGGCCAGAACAACGAACAGGACCTGCGCACCGGAGCGAAGACGCTCGCGCGCTTCGAAACCTACCGCGTGCTCGCAGGCGAGCGCGTGATCTCGAGCCTGGAAAATCTGCCTCCCAAGGCGCAGCGCAGCATCGACCTGCTGCGCCAGCCGAACCCGCGCCACCAAGGCGAACTGGTGTGGCGGCTGGGGTTGGTGCTGGGCAGCGCCAACCTGGTGCTGCTGGGCATCGGCCTGGCGGCGACGAACCCGCGCCGGCCGAGCAACTGGAACGTGCTGTTCGCGCTGCTTGCCTTTGTCGTCTACTTCAACATCATCAACCTGAGCCAAGCCTGGGTCGCCGGTGGCAAGGCGAGCATGGGCGTCGTGTTGGTCGCGGCCCATGGCGGCGCGTTCGTGCTCGCGCTCGTGCTGATTGGCTGGCGCGATTCCCGCAACGCGCGCGGCCAGTGGCGTCACGCGCTCGCAACGCGTGCTCAGCCCGTGTGACCCGCGCATGAAAACGGTTCGCCGCCTGCTCTATGCCGACATCCTGGGTTCGGTCGGCTTCGTTTCGCTCGCTTTTCTGTCGCTGTTCTTCTTCATCGACTTCGTCGACGAACTCGCCGACGTGGGCACCTCGGGTTACACCGCCGTCTACGCGGCGCTGAACTCGCTGCTCAAGCTTCCCGGGCGCTTGTACGAACTGGCGCCGATCGTCGTGCTGATCGGCACCATCTACGCGCTGGCGCGGCTCGCCCAGTCGTCGGAGTACACGATTTTGCGCACCGGCGGGCTCGGCCCGGGCCGGGCGCTCGGACTGCTGGCGTCTCTGGGCCTGCTGTTCGGCGTGCTCACCTACGCGATCGGCGACCATCTGGCACCGCTCAGCGAACGCCAGGCGACCTTGCTGAAGGCGAAGTTCCGCGGCGGCCTGAGCATCGGCGGCAGCGGCGCCTGGCTCAAGGACCACGCGCACACGCCGCAGGGACCACGCAGCTATTCCATCAACGTCGGCGCGGCGCCGCAGGCGTCGAAGTTGCAGAACGTTCGCATCTTCGAGTTCGACGCCGACGGGCGCTTGCTGCGCCGCATTTTCGCGGCGCGCGCCGAGATCGACGAGCAGGCCGTCTGGACGCTGCACGACGTGCACATCTCGCACTGGAATGCCGCGCAAGAAGGCGCCACCGACGTGCGCGTCTCGCAAGAGCAGCTCGAGCGGCTGGAGTGGCCCAGCACGCTGAAGCCGGGCGTCGTGGCCGCGGCGCTGCTGCCCGCGAGCAACATGTCCACGCTCGACCTTTTCCGCTACATCGCGCATCTGGACGAGAACGAACAGGCCGCGCAGCGCCATCAGATCCAGTTCTGGAAGCGCGCGCTCTACCCGTTCTCCTGCCTCGTCATGGTGGCGCTCGCGCTGCCCTTCGCCTACATGCACGCGCGCGCCGGCGGTGTGAGCCTGAAAGTCTTCGGCGGCATCATGCTGGGGATCAGCTTCGTGCTGCAGAACAACCTGGCCGGCCACCTGGGGCTGCTGCGCAACTGGTCGCCGTGGATCTCCGCTGCCGCGCCCAACCTGATCTACCTGCTGCTGTCGCTGGCCGCCTTCGCGTGGCTGGTGCGCTACCGATGAAACCCGCCATCCTGCTGCTCGCCCACGGCGCGCGCGACCCACGCTGGGCCGCGCCGTTCGAAACCATGGCCGCGCGCATCGCCGCGCTCGACCCGGGGCGCGCGGTGCGCCTGAGCTACCTCGACTTCATCGCCCCCGATCTGCCCACCGCAGCCGCGCAGTTAGTGCGCGAGGGGTTCGATCGCATCGACATCGTGCCGTTGTTCCTGGGCAGCGGCGGGCACGTGCGCAGCGACGTGCCGCGCTTGCTGGGCAAGTTGCAGGCGCACAACCCATCGGTGAAGTGGACGCTGCATCCGGCGATCGGTGAGTTGAGCGAGGTGATCGACGCGATGGCGCGGGCGGCGTTGAATTTGTCCGCGGAAGGCGACACAAACCGCGATGGGGTCGGCTCGCTGCCCTGAGGGCCGGGCAGGGTTCGGCGCGCCGGGCGCGGCTCAGCGCCCGACGCCGCTGAACGCGAAGTCAACCTCTGGCGTCAAACCACTCACGATGCGCGCGATGCTCTTGCCCGAGCCGCAGGAGTGCGTCCAGCCCAGCGTGCCGTGGCCCGTATTGAGGAACAGGTTGGGCAGCTTGCTGCGGCCGACGATCGGCACGTTGCTCGGCGTCGCGGGGCGCAGGCCGGTCCAGAACTGGGCCTGGCTCGAATCTCCCGCGCCGGGGAACAACTTCTCGACCCGCTTGACGATGGCCTCGCAGCGCACGCGGTTCAGGTCGCGGTCGTAGCCGTTCAGCTCTGCCGTGCCGGCGATGCGCAGGCGGTCGCCCGCCGGCGCGCCAGCCGCCGGCTGGGTCGTCAGGCGCGAGAACACCAACTTGTACTCGTCGTCGGTCAGCGACACCTGGTGCGCCATCGACGCATCCTTCACCGGCATCGTCACCGAGTAGCCTTTGGCCGGGTAGATTGGCAGCTGGATGCCCAGCGGTGCGGCGTAGATCGGCGACAGGCTGCCCATCGCCAGCACATACGCGTCGGCGCGCAGGCGCTGGAAGCGGCCTTCGCTGTCGGTGGCTTCCACATGGTCGATCGCGCCGCCGGACTCGCGCAGCGCGGTCACGGTGTGGCTCAGCAGGAACTCCACGCCATCATGCTCGCAGCGCTTGACGAGTTCGCGCGCGAATCGGTTCGCGTCGCCCGATTCGTCTTCGGCGGTGTAGGTGGCGCCGGCGAGCTGCGGGCGGATGTGGCGCAGCGCGGGTTCGAGCTTCACCGCGTCGTCGGCCGAAATCACGCGCCGGTCGCACCCGAGCGCGCGCATCTGCGCGGCCGGGGCTTCGGCGCCGTCGAACTCCTTCTCGCTCGTGTAGAAGTGCAGGATGCCCTGCGTGCGTTCGTCGTAGGCGATGCCGATGTCGCGCCGCAGTTGCTGCAGCGTGTCGCGGCTGTAGGTGCCCAGGCGCACGATCTGCTCGATGTTGTGGCGCGTGCGCGCCGGCGTGCATTCGCGCAGGAATTGCAGGCCCCAGAGCCACTGCCGCAGGTCGGCGCGAATGCGGAACAAGAGCGGCGCGTCTTCCTTGCCGAGCCACTTCAGAACTTTCAGCGGCGCGCCCGGATTCGCCCAGGGCTCGGCGTGGCTGACCGAGATCTGGCCGCCGTTGGCGAAGCTGGTTTCCGCGGCCGGCGAGGCCTGGCGGTCGACGACGGCGACGTCATGCCCCTGCTGGCGCAGGAAGTAGGCCGAAGTGATGCCCAGCAGGCCGGCGCCGAGAACGATGACTTTCATGAAGCAATCTCCAAAGACGAGTAGCGCGAACGACGCGAAGCAAACGTCGTTCGATTGCCGCTCCCCCTGTCCTCGGTACCTGAGAGATTCAGCGCGGGCTTGCGGCCCAGGCCTTGCTCCTTCGGTGCTTCACGCCTGTGAAGTCTCTCCAGACGGCGATGGTGTGGTGCAGTACGGAACCTGAGCGTGCATGGGAGTTTGCGCCTTCGGTGGCCCCGGTTTGCGACGGGGCGCTCTCCTGCGGGGTCGAATCTTATCCGGGCTTACTGCGGCTGCAGGTTGATCTGCTTTGCGATGGCGCGGTAGCGGGCGGTCTCTGCATCGAAGAACTTCGCCGACTCGGCCAGCGTCATCGGCGCCGATGCCAGCATGGTCTGCGCCGCGAGCTGCGAGCGCACGGTCGGGTCTTGCAGCGTCTTGCCGATCGCGGCGTGCAGCCGGGCGACCACGTCTTCGGGAGTCGTCTTCGGCACCATGTAGCCGGTCCAGATCTTGTACGAGAAATTCTTCAGCGACTGGCTCTCGCTGGTGGCCGGCACGTTCTTCAGCAGCTCCGAGCGCTGCGCGCCGAGCTGGCCGATCACCTTCATCCGCCCCTGCTCGGCCATCGCGCCCATCGCGGCGCTGTAGACCAGCACCGCGAAGTCGACCTGGCCGCCGCCGATGTCTTGCAGCAGCGGCGCGTTGCCCTTGTACGGTACATGGGCGAGCTTGATGCCGGTCGAGGCCTGCACGTTCTCGAGGATCAGGTGGTAGAGCGAGCCGATGCCCACGCTGCCGTAGGTCAGCGGCTTGTCGGCCGATTTGCGTGCCAGCGCGATCAGCTCGTCGACGCTGTTGACGCCTAAGTCCTTGCGCGTCACGAACACCATCACCGCATCGGCGACCGGGTGCACCAGCCGGAAGTCTTCGGTCTTCAGCTTCACCGCGGCATTGGCCAGCGGCGACAGGATCACTTCGTTGGGCGAGCCCTGAAAGATGTAGTAGCCGTCGGCTGGCGCAGCGAGCACCTTCTGCGCCGCGAGCGCGCCGCTCACGCCGCCGAGGTTTTCCACCAGCACCTGCTGGCCCAGCTCCTTGCCGAGCGGGTTGAACAAGATGCGCGCGATGGCGTCCGACGGGCCGCCAGCCGGGTACGGCACCATCAGATTCACCGGCCTGGCCGGGTAGCTCTGTGCGACGGCGGCTCCGGCGCAGATCAGCGCGCCGGCAAACAGAGCCAGCGTGCGTTGGAAAGCGGGCATCGTCATTGGCAACTCCAGGGGGGTGTGAGGGCGACGGTGGGGTCGGGGCCGCGCCAATGTAGGACCGGGTCAATGCAAAGTCCAATGCATTGTGTTCTGCATTAGCATGAGTTCCGCGCACACCCTTCGCGCGCCGTCACCATGACCCTCGTTCAACTGCGGCACCTGATTTCCCTCGCGCAGACCGGCTCGTTCAGCAAATCCGCCGTCGCTCTTTTCCTGACGCAGCCGGCCTTGAGCCGAAGCATCCGCGCGCTCGAGGCCGAACTCGGCCAGCGGCTGTTCGACCGCATCGGCCGGCGCAGCGAGGTCACGCCCTTCGGGCGCGAAGTCGTGGAGCGCGCACGCCAGCTCGTGCTCGCTGCGGACGACTTGCGCGACAGCGGCCCGCAACTCGCGCGCGGCCTGGCCGGGTCGCTGCGCATCGGCTTGGGCTCAGGCCCCGGCGCGATGCTGATGACGCCGCTGCTGACGCACATGGCCACGCAGCACCCGCAACTGCGCCTCGAGATTTCGCGCGGCCGCACCGAGCTGCTCGAACGCAGCCTGCGCGAACGCGCGATTGACGCGCTGGTCGTCGACGCGCGCTCGCTGAGGCCCGCGCCCGACCTGCGCGCCACCGACACCTACGAGATGCGCGGCGCCATCCTGTGCCGGCGCGGCCACCCACTGGCGCGCAAGCGAGCCGGCGTGAACTTCGACCAGTTGCGCGCCTACCCGATCGCGTCGACGCCACTCAGCGACGAAGTGGCACGCGTGCTGGTCGAGCGCTATGGACCCGATGCACACCCAGCGCGCTGCGTCACGCTGAGCTGCGAGGAACTGCCGAGCCTGGTGGAATTGACGCGGCACACCGACACCGTGCTGATCGCGATCCGCGCTGCGGGGCGCGATCTGGTTGAGCTGACGATGAAGCCGGCATTGAACGCGACCGCGCGATTTGCCGTCGTCACGCTGGCCGGCCGCAGCGAGGCGCCTGCGTTGGCGATCGTGCGCGGCTTGATGAAGCCGCTTCTGCGCGACGCTTGAGCGAGCGCGGACGTTCGCAGGGCGCGAATGGCGGGTTCAGCACCCCAATGGAATAATCCCTCGCACCCCCACCACCCCACCCCATGAATCTGCACCAGTTCCGCTTCCTCCAGGAAGCGGTCCGTCAAAACCTGAACCTGACGGAAACGGCGAAGGCCTTGTTCACGTCGCAGCCGGGGGTGTCGAAGGCGATTCTGGAGTTCGAGCGCGAGCTGGGTGTCGATGTGTTCGTGCGCCACGGCAAGCGCCTGAAGAGCATCACTCAGCCCGGAAAGCAGGCGCTGCGCGCGATCGACATCATCCTGCGCGAGGTGAGCAACCTCAAGCGCATCGGCGAGGAGTTCTCGCAAACCGACAGCGGCACACTGTCGATCGCCACCACGCACGCCCAGGCGCGCTACTTTCTGCCCGGGCCGATCGGCAGACTGCGCGAGCGCTTTCCCGGCGTCAACATCAGCCTGCACCAGGGCTCACCCCGCGACGTGGCGCGCATGGTGGTCGACGAGGTGGCCGATCTGGGCCTGGCGACCGAGGCGCTCGACGAGACCGAGCAGCTCGTCAGCCTGCCCTGCTACGACTGGCAGCACGCGCTCGTGATGCCCGCCGGCCACGCGCTCGCGGCGCTGGAGCGGGTGTCGCTCGAAGACCTGGCGGCGCATCCGCTCGTGTCGTACCACCCGTCGTTCAGCGGGCGTACGCGCCTGGACCAGGCGTTTGCCGCGAGGCATCTCACGCCGCACATCGTGCTCGAGGCGATCGACGCCGACGTGATCAAGACCTACGTGCGCCTCGGCCTGGGCGTGGGCATCGTCGCCGAACTCGCGGTGCGCGACGATCCCGCCGCCGACCTGGTGTGGCGGCCGCTGGGCCACCTGTTCGGCAGCAACATCGCGCGCATCGCTTTCAAGCGCGGCGCGTACCTGCGAAACTACGTCTACGCCTTCGCCGAGATGCTGTCCGACAGGCTGAGCCGCCCTTTGCTGGAGCGCGCAATCGGCGGCGACGGCGGCAACAGGCAAGACTATCAACTCTGAAACTCGAGAGCGAACCCAGCGCCATGAACCGCGAGCCCGCCGCCACACTGCCCCGCACACCCTTACTGACGAGCCGTCTGCCGCAGGTGGGCACGACGATCTTCACCGTGATGTCGGCGCTGGCGCAAGAGCGTGGCGCCGTGAATCTGGGCCAGGGCTTCCCCGACTTCGAGTGCGACCCTGCCCTGCTCGACGCGGTGAACCAGGCGATGCGCGCGGGTCTGAACCAGTACCCGCCGATGGCCGGTGTGCCGCACCTGCGCGAAGCGGTGGCGCAGAAGATTCATTCGCTCTACGGCCATGCCTACGATGCCGGCAGCGAAGTCACGATCACCGCCGGCGCGACGCAGGCGATCTTCACCGCCATCCTCGCCGTCGTGCACCCGGGCGATGAAGTGATCGTGCTCGACCCGTGTTACGACAGCTACGAGCCCAACATCATCCTGGCCGGCGGCGTGCCGGTGCACGTGCCGCTGACGCCGGGCACGTTTGCGCCCGACTTCGGCGCAATAGCCGCGGCGATCACACCCAAGACGCGCGCGATCATCGTGAACACGCCGCACAACCCGAGCGCGACGGTCTGGTCCGCCGCCGACATGCAGCGCCTGGCAGCGCTGCTGCGGCCCACCGACATCGTGCTCATCGCCGACGAGGTGTACGAACACATGGTGTACGACGGCGCGCTGCATCAAAGCGTGGCGCGCTTTCCCGAACTCGCGGCACGTTCGTTCCTGATTTCCAGCTTCGGCAAGACCTACCACGTCACCGGCTGGAAGGTCGCTTACGCGGCGGCGCCGGCCGCCCTGAGCGCCGAGTTCCGCAAGGTGCACCAGTTCAACGTGTTCACCGTCAACACGCCGATGCAGCACGGCCTGGCGCGCTTCATGGCCGAGCCTTCGCATCACCTCGGCCTGTCTGCCTTCTACCAGCGCAAGCGCGACCTGTTCCGTGCCGGATTGAGCGCGACTCGGTTGCGCCTGCTGCCCAGCCAGGGCAGCTACTTTCAATGCGTGGACTACTCGGCCGTCAGCGACAAGACGGAAGAGGCGTTCTGCCGCTGGCTCACCACCGACATCGGAGTTGCCGCGATTCCGCTTTCGGCGTTCTACAGCGGCGGCTTCGAGCAGAAGCTCGCGCGCTTTTGTTTCGCGAAGAAAGACGAGACGCTGCGACTCGCGCTGGATCGGCTGGCGAAGCTATAGAAGCCTGGGCGGCGGAAGGCTGGGTCCGCGCCGGTGCGAGTTGCAGCGTCAGGCTGGCTCAGCGCCGCGGCTCGAGCTTGCCCGGCCCGGTGGGAAGCTCGGACAGGTCAAGGTAGTCGGAATTCTCGGTTTGCGGATACGCCCGCGCAGGCGTCGCCTGGGTTGGCACGGGAGACGGCTCGAAGTCCACCGGCATCGGGCTCGTCATGTCCAGGTCCAGCGCCACTGGGCCGGTCTCGCCGCTCTGCAACGGGCCGGGCGAGGTGTGCGTGGGGCGCAGTCTGAGCATCGGCATCGGCGCTTCCAGCGGCAGCAACAGGTCGACGCCCTCGCCGCTGAGCTCTTGTGCCGAGCGTGTGGTGAAGTCGCGCGCCACCGAGTACAGGAACAGCAGTTCGCGGTACGCCGGCAGGTCGTAGGCTTCCTCGCTTTCGTCGCGCCGGAACAGCATCGCGTCGAGCACCTCCATCACCCGCTGCGGCATCGCCCACAGGCCCTCCAACTTGACCATCGTGCCCGGGTAGTCTTCGAGCGACTTGCCGTGCGTGAGGTCGGCGTCCCAATCGGGCGCGTAGGCGTTGAAGCGGCGGTTGAAACGTTCGCGGATGCGCTCGTACGCGCTGCGCTCGCCGCGTCGCTTGTAGATCTCCAACAGCTTCAGGTACGGCAAGGGGCTGATGCCGCCGGTGTTGCGCACATGGCCCATCAGCAGGTCGATCGCGGCTTCGTCCTGGCCGAGCACGACGAAGAATTCGGCCTGCTGTTCCAGGTCGATCAGTTCCTCGACCGACAGATCCCGGCGCGGTTCGGGCACCATCTCGGGCGGCGCTTCCGTCAGGCGCGAATCGCCCCACGTTGAGCGCGGGCGCTCCACCTGCACCGGGGACGCGGCACGCTTCGCGACCGCGGCTGGCGGCGGCGGAGGCTCAGTCACCGCCGCTTCGCGCACCACGGCCGGGGGCGGTGCTTGCTGGGCCCACCATTGCGGGTCGCGCCGGCCTTTGCGTTGGCGCCAGGCCAAAACCGCGACCGCCACGCCGAGCAGCGCCGACAGCCACGCGAGCACGTAAACCAGCGGATTGGCAAAGCGCTCAGCCTCCGCCGACTTCACGCGCGCCTGAAGCGCGTTGAGCGCCGCGCGGTTCGCCTCCGATTCGGCGCGCAGGCGGGTCAGGCTTTCTTCCAGGGCGAGCAGCCGCGCGCGCTCCTTGGCGAGCATTTCGGACTGCTCGGTGAGCAGGCTCACCGTGCTGTCGACGCGTTGCGCGGCAGCGGCGACGCTTTCGGCGGCGGCGGTCGGCGCCGACGCCGCGGCCCGGCCGACGATGGGTGCCGCTGCTTCGAGCTGCAGGCGCGGGCCCGCGGCCCGGGCCGCTGGCCGCCCTTGACTGGCCTGGGCGGTGCTGGCGGAATCGGGGCTGCGCGGCCGCGGCGCCGCCACTGGGGCCATCACTCCCGGCGCACGCGCACGGCGCACGGTCTGCACCCGCTGCTGCCCGGGCGCCGACGCCGCGGCCGCAGCCTTGGGTGCTGCCGACGAAGGCGCCGGCGCGGCGACGACGACCGGCGCCGATGCCGCCGGCTCCTGGCGCGGCGTTTCCACCGAGGTCGATTCGACGATCGATGACTGCGCCAGGCTCACGCTCGGCGGGTCGATGAAAGCGACGAACCTGCGCGAAATGCGGCTCGCGCAGCCCAGGGTCACGGTGACCGTGACCACCGGTTCATCGATGGGCGCCGTGGTCGTGACGCGCACGATGCGCTCGGTGGCGCCGGCACCGGCTTCGATGGCAATGCGCACGCCCGAGGGCTGCAACCGCACATCGCCCGCGATGACCTCGGCGCTCACGCACTCCGGCACCAGCGACTCGTCGGGCTCGACCCGAACCAGCGTCGTGAAGTTCAGTGGCTGGCCGAGTGTCGTGGGCGTGCTCGCGCGTCCGAAGCCGAAGGCCTGCACGGATGCCGCAACGAGCCAAAGCGCGCAGCCGGTGGCCAGCGGAATCGAAGCTCGGTGCATGCGTGGAAACAGGAGGTGAAGACGAGGCCTTGGACTCTAGCATGAAGCCCTTGCGCCGCAGGCGGGGGAAACGCTCGCGAACACGCCCTGCCATGGCCGCTATCATCGACCGGCGCTGCATCTCTGCCCTGCCTCAGCCCATCGAGACGCTCTCCTCTCACCCATGGACGCCTATTCGGGAACCAAACCCGTCGCCGACCAGCATGCCTTCGACGTCGGCGCGTTGCAGGCCTACCTGCGCAAACACCACGAAGGCTTCGCGGGCGAGTTGCGCGTGGAACAGTTCAAGGGCGGCCAGTCCAACCCCACGTTCAAGCTGATCACGCCCGGCGCCGCCTACGTGATGCGCTGCAAGCCCGGGCCGGTGGCGAAGCTGCTGCCTTCGGCGCACGCGATCGAGCGCGAATTCAAGGTGATGCGCGCTTTGCACGGCAGCGGCGTGCCGGTGCCGCGCATGCACCTGCTGTGCGACGACGAGTCGGTGATCGGCCGAGCCTTCTTCGTGATGGAGTTCGTCTCCGGCCGGGTGCTGTGGGACCAGGCGCTCGCCGACTGCGACAAGGCCACGCGCAGCGCCATCTACGACGAGATGAACCGCGTGATTTCGGCGCTGCACACGGTGGACGTCAACGCCGTGGGCCTGGGCGACTACGGCAAGCCGGGCAACTACTTCGAGCGCCAGATCGCGCGCTGGAGCAAGCAGTACCAGGCGTCGATCACCGAGCCGATCGACGCGATGGACAAGCTGATGGCGTGGCTGCCAGCGCACATTCCGGCGAGCGCGCGCGATCCGGCGTTGGTGTCGGTCGTGCACGGCGACTTTCGCCTCGACAACCTCGTGTTCCACGCCACCGAACCACGCATCCTCGCCGTGCTCGACTGGGAACTGTCGACGATCGGCCACCCGCTGGCGGACTTCAGCTACCACTGCATGTCGTGGCACATTCCGCCGGGAACGTTTCGCGGCATCGGCGGGCTGGACCATGCGGGCTTGGGCATTCCCACCGAGCGCGAGTACGTGAGCCGCTACTGCGAGCGCACCGGCCGCGTCGCCCCGGGCAGAACCGTGGACACGGTGATGGCCGACTGGAACTTCTATCTGGCGTACAACCTGTTCCGCCTGGCCGCCATTTTGCAGGGCATCGCCCGGCGCGTCGTCGACGGCACGGCGGCGAGCGCGCAGGCGCGCAGTTCGTCGGCCGGCGCGAGGCCGCTCGCCGAGATGGGCTGGCAAGCCGCACAACAGTAGCCATGCGCGCCCGTGCGGCGCGCGCGCGATCTCTCATCCCACCGACCCCACGCCGACGAAAGGCCCGCCATGGACTTCAGCTACTCACCGCGCACCGAAGCGCTTCGCAAGCAGTTGCTGCGTTTCATGGACGAACACATCTACCCGAACGAGCCGGCCATCGCCGCCGAGATCGAGGCCAACACCGCCGCCGGAAAGCGCTGGACGCCGCTCGAGACGATTGAGAACCTCAAGCCCAAGGCGCGCGCGCAAGGGCTGTGGAACCTGTTCCTGCCGCCGAGCGCCGACGGCTCGAAGGCCCAGCCCAGCGCGCACGACGGCCAGGGCCTGAGCAACCAGGACTACGCGCCGCTGGCCGAAATCATGGGCCGCGTGCCGTGGTGCAGCGAGGTCTTCAACTGCTCGGCGCCCGACACCGGCAACATGGAGACGATCGAACGCTACGGCAGCGCTGAACACAAGCGCCAGTGGCTCGCGCCGCTGCTCGACGGCAAGATCCGCAGCGCGTTCGCGATGACGGAGCCGGCGGTCGCCTCGAGCGACGCGACCAACATCGAAGCGCGCATCGTTCGCGACGGCGACCACTACGTGATCAACGGCCTGAAGTGGTGGACCTCAGGCGCCGGCGACCCGCGCTGCAAGGTCTACATCTTCATGGGCAAGACCGACCCCGACGCGCCGCGCCATTCGCAGCAGTCGATGATCCTGGTTCCGGCCGACGCCCCCGGCATCACCGTGCTGCGCGCGCTGAGCGTGTTCGGTTACGACGACGCGCCGCACGGCCACATGGAAGTTCGCTTCGACAAGGTGCGCGTTCCGGCGAGCAACATCCTGCTCGGCGAAGGGCGCGGCTTCGAGATCGCGCAGGGGCGCCTGGGCCCCGGGCGCATTCACCACTGCATGCGGCTGATCGGCCTGGCCGAGCGGTCGCTGGAGCTGATGTGCAAGCGCTCGACGCGCCGCATCGCGTTCGGCAAGCCGGTCAGCGACCAGGGCGTGACGCGCGAGCGCATTGCCGAGGCGCGCTGCATGATCGAGCAGTCGCGCCTGCTGACGCTGAAGGCCGCCTGGATGATGGACGTGGCCGGCAACAAGACGGCGAAAGCCGAGATCGCGATGATCAAGGTGGTGGCGCCGAACATGGCCGGCAAGGTGATCGACTGGGCGATGCAGGTGCACGGCGGCGCGGCGATGTGCCAGGACACGCCCCTGGCCTACTTCTTCACCGCCGCCCGCACGCTGCGCTTCGCCGACGGCCCGGACGAAGTGCACCGCAACGCGATCGCGAAGCTGGAGCTCGGACGGCACGCCTGAGCGAGGGCCTTGCGCACCCTGCAGCGCAATCCAAGACAATACCCGCAGGCAAGCCGGGCTGAATCTGCCCGGTGAATTGCTACGACCGGGCCTCGACGAACGCGACCACGTCGTCGAGCACCGGCGCCAGCCTGCGCAGCGGCCAGGCGAAGGCGCCGACCAGGGTCATGTGGTCGACGCCTGAATACAGCTTCAACTCGACCGCGGCGCCGGCGTCGCGCAGCCGCTGCGCCAGACCCACCGTGTTGCGCCGCGGGTTGACAAGTTTGTCGTCAACGGGCGCGGCGAGAAAGCTGCGCGGCGCGCCCGGCGCTGCGTAGTCCAGCGGCTGCGTGCCGCTCGGGTAGTTCGGGTGAAAGAACACCGGCTGCGCGTCGCGGTTGGTCATTGGCAGGAAGTCGTACGGTCCGGCCAGGCCGATCCAGCCGGCCAGCTCTTTCGGCGAATGACCGGTCGGCGCGAGACGGCTGGCGTCGAGCGCCAGCATCGCGGCGTTGTACGCGCCGGCGCTGTGCCCCATCACGAACACGCGCCGCGGGTTGCCGCCCAGGCTCGAGGCTTCGTGCATCGCGTAGGCGAGGGCGAGTGCACAGTCGGACAGGAATTCGGGGTAGCGCACTTCGGGGTAGAGGCGGTAGTCGGCGAGCAGCGTGAGCACGCCGCGCGACGCCAGCGCTTCGCCGACGAAACGATAGTCGGCTCGCTCGCCGCGGTTCCATGAACCGCCATAGAGAAACACGATGACGGGATGACCGCCCGGCGGCGCTGGTACCGCCGGTGCGTAGATGTCCAGGCGCTGGCGCGTCAGGGGGCCGTAGGGCAGGTCCGCCGCGAGACGGCGCGTGTCGATCGAGGCCAGGGCGTTCAGAGTCGCCGTCGGAGCACTCGCCAAGCCAACGATCGCAGCGGCGAATAGCAATCCGATCGAACCGAGCGACCACAGCAGGAATCGCCGCGGCGCATGCAACCCGAAGTTCTTCACGTTGGCTTCTACCGTATGGGCTCCGGAGTTTGTCATTGGAGTCGATCCTGCGCTAGCCCTGCTCAAGGCTCCCTGGGCCGCGGCCCGGCGATCGGCGCCGAGTATCGCGCCAAGCCCGACGCGCTGAATCCATCGGCGCTCGGCACCGGGTTGAAGGAAGACGATTGGTTCGATGCCTTCGTCGCCTGGGCGCCGAACAAACATCTGTCCATCACGCTCGCCTACGTCGACCTCGGCCGCATCGTTCCCGCGGTGGTTTCGCGCCGCCAGACCGGGGCCTACCTGTCGGCGCAGGTCGCGTTTTGAAGCGCCCCGCCCGCCTGGAGGGGCTGACCATGTTGCGCTTCCTGCTCACCCTCTTGCTCGCCAGCGGCGCCGCCGCGTTGCACAGCGCTTCGCAAGCGCAGGCGAGCGACACGCGCCTGTACGAGGCCTTCGGCGCCAAGCCAGGCCTGGCCGCGCTGATGAACGATTTCGTCGAGCAACTCGCGGTCGACGAGCGCACCAAGATCTAATGCGGCGCCTGCGCCACCGCGGTCTCGAACAGACTGATCGCAGCGCCGAGGAACGGCGGCGACACGTCGCCGAGCTGGATGTGCATCGCGACCCGGCCGCGCGACACCGTCATCACGAACGGCGGCTCGCCCACCAGCAGCGTGCCCACCGCACGGTGCAGCAGCGTTGCCAGCGGCCCCTCGATCCAGATGCGGCACTGCGCCGGAGAGCTCGCCACCGCAGCGTAGTGCGACGCGACGTCGAGCACACCGGCCAGGTCGGTCTTCGCGAACATCACGAGCCAGCGCTCTTCCTCGCTCGAACCGTCGTCGATCTGGGTCTGCAGCGTCTGCGTGAAGCGGTCGTAGGCCTGCTTTTCCAGCGCCTTCATCAGCGGCAGCGACAGCAGCATCATGTGCAGGTCGGGCGGGATCACGGCGCGGATCTGCATGCGCAACTCCTGGCCCTGCATGAACGGGCGCTGCGCCGGCGCCCACTCCAACTGCCACGGCGTGCCCTCCATGTTGCCGTCGATCGCGAAGCCGCCTTCCATCGGCGCGTAGCGGTAGCCGCGCTTGACCGCCCACGCCGAGATTTCGGCGGCGTCGCCGCCTGGCGTCGAGGCCGTGAAGATGCGCTTGAACGATTCGAGCATGGTTCTCCCCACCCTTCAGTGAAATGCGCCATGGCAGAAGGCGCGGAATGTTTTTCCACTAGAGTCGTGCTCCCCAAGGTTCGGAGCAGCGTCAATGATCGAAGTGTATTCGTGGGCCACGCCCAATGGCCACAAGGTTCACATCATGCTCGAGGAGTGCGGCCTGCCGTACCGCGCGCACGCGGTGGACATCGGCGCGGGCGACCAGTTCAGCGCCGAATTCCTGGCGATCAGCCCGAACAACAAGATTCCGGCGATCGTCGACCCGCAGGGCCCCGACGGCAAACCGATCTCGATGTTCGAGTCCGGCGCCATCCTGCTGTACCTGGCCACCAAGACCGGCCAGTTCCTGCCCGAGTCCACGCGCGATCGCTACGAGGTGCTCGAGTGGCTGATGTTCCAGATGGGCGGCGTGGGGCCGATGCTCGGCCAGGCGCACCACTTTCGCATCTATGCGCCGGAAAAGATCGAATACGCGGTGAACCGCTACACCAACGAGGCGAAGCGCCTGTACGGCGTGATGGACAAGCGCCTCGCGAAAACCCGCTACATCGCGGGCGCCCAGTACAGCATCGCCGACATCGCCATCTTCCCGTGGCTGCGCTCGTGGAAGAACCAGGGCATCGAGTGGAGCGACTATCCGCACCTGAAGGGCTGGTTCGACGAGATCGGCGCGCGCCCTGCGGTGCAGCGCGGCGTCGAGGTGCTCGCGAACCTGCGCAAGCCGCTGGTGGACGACAAGGCGCGCGAGGTGTTGTTCGGCAAACAGCAGTACGAACGGCGCTGACGCGCGGCGTGTGCGTGGCGGCGTCGTCTCGACGAGCTGCCGGGCTCAGAGCCTGAGAGTTTTTCGGGCGTGCCCGAGCAGCACGCCAGAAGGTGGCCGATCTAGGCGCAAAGCGCAGCCATAGCGGGGGCTATGGCGAGCATTTGCAACGACGAGCGGGCGCCTTCTGGCGTGATGAGCGGGCATGATCGAAAGACTCTCAGGCTCTCAGACCTCGAGCGTCGCCCCATGCTCGGGCACCTCGACACGCCAGCCGAGCTCCGACTTGATTCGCATGCGCAGCGCGTCCGACGCGGCGGGTTCGCCGTGCACGACGAAGGTGTGGTCGGGCGGCGCCTCGAAGCCACGCAGCCATTCCATCAAGCCGTTCGCGTCGGCGTGGCCGGAGAAGCCTTCGAGGTGGCTGACCTCGGCTTTCACCGCGACAAATTCGCCGTGGATCTTCACCTCGCGCGCGCCGGCGATCAGGTTCGCGCCGCGTGTTCCGCCGACCTGAAAACCGGGAAACACGATCGCGTTGCGCGGGTTCGGTGCCATCGCCTTCAGGTGGTGCAGCACGCGCCCGCCGGTGGCCATGCCGGCGGCGGAGATCACCACCTTCGGCCAGCGCGAACGGGTCAGCTTTTCCGATTCCTGCGGGCTGCCGATCAGCGTCACGTCATTCGTCAGCGTCGCCGCCTCGCGCGCGCCGATGCGCAGCAGCTTGCGGTGCCGCTGGTACAGCGCGGTGGCGGCGCTGGCCATCGGGCTGTCGAGGAACACCGGCAGCTCGGCGGCGATCTCGCCGGCCGCCTTCAGGCGCTGCAGCACCAGCAGCAGCGCCTGCGCGCGGCCGACGGCGAATGACGGCAGCAGCACGCTGCCGCCGCGGCGCGCGGTCGCGCGGATGATCTGGCCGAGCCGCGCCTGCACGTCTTCATGCGGGTGCAGCCGGTTGCCGTAGGTCGATTCGATCAGCAGCACATCGGCCTGCGCGATGCGGCGCGGCGCCGGCATCAGCAAGTCGTCTTCGCGGCCGAGGTCGCCCGTGAACACGAGGGTGCGGCCACCGACGCGCAGGCTCAGCGCGTTCGCGCCGAGCAGGTGGCCGACCGGCGTGAAACCGACGATCGCGTCACCGATGCGCACCGTGCGGCCGGCCGTCACGGCCTCGATTTTCCCAATCGCGCGCTTCGCGTCGGCCACGCTGTACAGCGGCAGCGCCGGCTGGTGCCGCGACCAGCCGCCGCGGTTTGCACGGCGTGCGTCTTCTTCCTGCAGATGCGCGCTGTCGAGCAGCAGCACCTCGGCCAGGTCGCGCGTCGCGGCACTCGCGTAGACCGGCCCTTTGAAACCGTGCTTGACGAGCGCTGGCAGCCAGCCGCTGTGGTCGAGGTGGGCGTGGCTGAGCACGACGGCATCGATGCCGCTCGGCGCGACCGCCGGCGCCGCCCAGTTGCGCTCGCGCAGTGTCTTGAAGCCCTGAAACAAGCCGCAATCGAGCAGCACGCGGGCGCCGCCGGTGTCGACCAGGTGTTTCGAGCCGGTGACGGTGTCGGCGGCGCCGAGGAAGGTGAGTTTCATGGGTCTGCGGTGGACCAATTGCGAGAAGTCTGCGGCACAGGATTCATTGACGTGGCGATCCGCCATCATGGCGATTGTCGGCTCGTTTGTCGCAGATCAATTCGGGCACCGCTCGCATCGGGCAAGCTGCGCGCCACGCCACAGGTACCGATGCATCTGCACCCCGACTTCGCCCCACTGCTTCAGCGCAGCGGTCTTGCCGCGCTTGTGCTCGGCGGGCGCACGCTGTTGCCGATCGTGCAAGGCGGCATGGGCATCGGCGTCTCGGCGCACCGCCTGGCCGGCAGCGTGGCGGCGCTCGGCGGCAT
The DNA here is from genome assembly GCA_963791595.1 of uncultured beta proteobacterium. Classification (GTDB taxonomy): domain Bacteria; phylum Pseudomonadota; class Gammaproteobacteria; order Burkholderiales; family Burkholderiaceae_C; genus JAEMQF01. The sequence goes on from CAWBTF010000028.1 coordinate 189,849, forward strand.
GGGCACGATCTCCTCCGTCGACCTGCGCCGCCATCACCCTGACCTGATGGCGCGCACGCGCGGCATCGGCTTCGGGCCGAACGCGAAGGCGACCATCGACGCCGCGAACCTGGAGGCCCTGGAACGCGAGATCGCATCGGCACGCGAGCTCGCGCAGGGGCGCGGCCTGCTCGCGATCAACGTGATGCGCGCGGTGTCCGAATATGGGCCCAGCGTGACGCGCGCGCTCGAATGCGGCATCGACGCGGTGGTGGTGGGCGCCGGGCTGCCGCTCGATCTGCCCGACCTCGCTGCGGACCACCCCAAGGCGCTGCTGATTCCGATTCTGTCCGACGCGCGCGGCGTGCAACTCGTCGTGAAGAAGTGGGAGCGCAAGAAGCGCCTGCCCGACGCGATCGTCATCGAGCACCCGCGTCTGGCGGGCGGCCACCTCGGCGCGGCCAGGATCGAAGAGTTGAACGATCCACGCTTCGAGTTCGAGAACGTGCTGCCGCAGGCGCGCGAGTTTCTGAAGTCCGCCGGCATCGAGCGCGAGATTCCGTTGATCGCCGCGGGCGGCATCCGCAGTCATGCCGACATCGCACGCGTGCAGGCGCTGGGCGCTGCGGCGGTGCAGCTCGGCACGCCGTTCGCGGTGACCGAGGAAGGCGACGCGCACCCGGAATTCAAGCGCGTGCTGGCGCAGGCGCACGACGCTGAGATGGTGGAGTTCGTCAGCGTCGCCGGGCTGCCGGCGCGCGCCGTGCTCACACCGTGGCTCGCCGCCTACCTGAAGGCCCAGACGAAGTTGCAGTCCGTGGCCCACAAGAAGGCGCGCTGCACGCTCGGCTTCGATTGCCTCGCCCACTGCGGGCTGCGCGACGGCAATCCGGCGTGGGGCCAGTTCTGCATCGACCAGCAGCTTGCCGCGGCGTTGCGCGGTGACGTGCACAAGGGCCTGTTCTTCCGCGGTAGCGGCGAGCTGCCGTTCGGTGAAGAGATTCGCAGCGTGCGCGAGCTGGTCGAGTGCCTGTTGTCCACGCCGGCTCCGCCGGCCCGCGCGGATTGATTCAGATCAGTTCGCGCGGCTCGCCTGGCGTGCAGACTCGCCCCGATGTCTCCATCTCTGGCCACAACTCCCGCGCACGGTGCTGACCGGCTCTTGCACGGGTTGCTCGAAGTCCAATCCGAGCGCCTGCAAGAGGTGCTGCTCCGCCTGTCGGGCCTGCACTGTGCCGGCTGCGCGGCCAACGTGGAAACGGCGTTGCGCGGCGTCGCCGGGGTGCGCACCGCGACGGCGTCGTACGCGTCGCAGTCGTCGCGCGTGCGGTTCGACCCAGGTCGCACCGATCCGCGAGCCCTGCTCGAGGCGGTGCGCCGCGCCGGCTATGGGGCGGCGCTCGATGAAGTCGCGGCGGCACGTGAACTGCGGCGCACCGAGAGCAGAACCGCGCTGTGGCGCGCCTTCGTCGCGGCGTTTTGCGCGATGCAGGTGATGATGCTCGCGGTGCCGTTCTACGTGGCCGAGCCGGGCGACATCGCACCCGACTTGAAGCGTCTGCTCGATTGGGGCGCTTGGCTGTTGACGCTGCCGGTGCTGGTGTTTTCCGCGGCACCGTTTTTCAGCGGCGCGTGGCGCTCGCTGCGCAGCAGGCACATCGGCATGGACGTGCCGGTGGCACTGGGCATCGCTGTCACCTTCGTCGCGAGCAGCGGTGCCGCGCTCAACCCGCTGGGCGTGTTCGGCGCCGAGGTTTACTTCGATTCCTTGACGATGTTCGTCAGCTTCCTGCTGCTCGGCCGCTGGTTCGAGATGCGCATGCGGCACCGCGCCGCGCAGGCGCTGGAGGCTGCCACCGGCGCCATGCCCGAGACCGCGTGGCGGCTCGGCCCTGATGGCCGCACCGAGGCGGTGGCGATCGACCTGCTGCGTCCGGGTGACAGCGTGCGGGTGCCCGTCGGCCAGGCGTTCCCGGCCGACGGCGTGGTGCTCGAGGGAGCGAGCGAGGCCGACGAGGCGCTGCTCAGCGGTGAATCGAAACCGGTCGCCAAAGCGGTCGGTGCGGCGGTGGTCGGCGGCAGCATCAACCTCGGCGCGCCGCTCGTGATGCGCGTCGAGCGCTGCGGCGCGGACACGCGCTATGAGGCCATCGTCAGCCTGATGCGGGAGGCGGCGACCCAGCGCCCGGCCGCGGCGCGCTGGGCGGACCGCTGGGCCGGACCGTTCCTGTGGACCGTGCTGCTGCTCGCCGGCCTTGGCGCCTTGGCGTGGAGTTTCATCGACCCGTCGCGTGCGGTGTGGGTCGCGGTGTCGGTGCTGGTCGTCACCTGCCCTTGCGCGCTGTCGCTGGCCACGCCCGCTGCGCTGCTCGCCGCGGCGCAGGCATTGGCGCGGCGCGGCGTGCTGTTGCGGCGCATCGACGCGCTGCAACCCCTGGCCGGCATGCAACGCCTGTTTCTCGACAAGACCGGGACACTCACGACGCCGAAGCCCAGGCTCGCCCGCATCGAGCGCATGGCGGGGAGCGGCGACTCGAGCGAATCGGAACTGCTGCGCCTGGCGGCGTCGCTTGCCGCGTGGTCCAACCACCCGGTGTCGATGGCGCTGCGCGAGGCTGCCTTGAACGGCAGCCTTCCGGGCAACCGCCCGCACACCTGGCACAACGTGCGCGAACAGGCAGGCGCCGGCGTGGAGGCGATCGACGTTCTCGGATGGCATTGGCGGCTCGGCAAGGCGCAGTGGGTCGGTGCCGCTGCCGCCGAGACAAACGGAACTACCGCACCGGGCACGACCAGCGGGCGATTGGGCGGGGATGGCAACGACGATGCCGATCCGCACGCCGGCGCCCTGAGCGTCACGCTGGGCCGCGAAGGCCGGGCCATGGCCCGCTTCCACTTCGACGAGACGCTTGCCGACGGCGTGGTGCAGGCGCTCGCCGCACTGCGCGCCGACGGCGTGGCGCTGACGCTGCTGTCGGGCGACGCGCCGGCGCACGTACAGCGTCTGGCGCGGCGCCTGGACATCGACGCTGCGCAGGCCATTGGCGGCGCGACGCCGGAGCGCAAGCTGCTCGAAATCGAGGCCGCGCAGGCGCGGGGCGTAATGCGTCGGCATGATCGGTGACGGCATCAACGACGCGCCGGTGCTGGCGCGCGCCGACGTCTCGCTGGCGATGGGCGAAGGCGCGCTGCTCGCGCGCGCGAATGCCGACGCCGTGATCGTCTCGAACCGCCTGGGTGACGTGGTGCACGCACGCGCGATGGCCAGGCGCAGCCTGCGCGCCATTCGCCAGAACATCACCTGGGCGGCGAGCTACAACGCGGTCTGCGTGCCGCTCGCGCTGCTCGGCGCACTGCCGCCGTGGGCGGCGGGGCTGGGCATGGCGGCGAGTTCGCTGCTCGTGGTGGCCAATTCGGTTCGATTGCAGCGCTGATTGACAGGAGCAACGGGAACACCGGTCGAACCGGAGCCCGAACCTGAACGACGAACCAAGATCCCAAACCCAAGTGACGCCGCACCCAGCGCCAGCAGCATGATGCATGCGGTCGGCAGCAGCGGCCACGCCAGCGGCGCGACGCCTGACCAGACTTGAAGCTGCACGTCTTGGATCTTCAGGTTGCGCGCACTCACCAGGCCCAGCTTCGGCGCCGCGGTGCGCTCACCGCGGAAACTGACGCGCCCGCTGCTCGCTGTCAGCGTCACCGGCTCGGTGACTGCGGCGACCGTGGTGCTGAGGTCAGGCAGGTCCAGCACGACTTCGCGCACCAGCGCCGACTCGAGGACGTTCCAACCGCCCTGCCACTGCGCCGACACTCGGCCTTGCGCGGTGGCCGCACCGCTGACCGTCAACACCAGGGTGTACGGGTTGCGCCCGATGCCGACCGGCTGCCAAGGCCCGACCCACGGCGCTTCGTCGACGAAGCGCGAGTTCTCGCGGCGTGGTTCGTCGAGAGCCGTGCCCGCGGCCAACGCCGCGTAGCGTTCCAGCGCGTCCGGCCCAAGCCGATACTGGGCAACGAGCGCCTGCCCAAAGGCCTGTGGCTCGCCACGGCGGGCAGGCAGGGCCTGCGCCGCCAGCAGCGCAAGTGCCATCAGGAACAGCCCGAACCGGACCCAGGCACTTGCAAGCAATTCTTGTCTCCGCCCGGACTGCGAGATTGCGTTGTCCGATGCGTGCATTGTCGGAACGCCAGGCCCGCGGCGGCAACCCCGGAATGGGGGCTGCGTGGGTGCGGCCAGCAGCAGCCAGCACCCGGGCTTCGACGGATCCAGGCGCGCCCGCCATGGTTTGATCCGGATCAAGGCGCAACTCCGAGCGCCGCGAACAATCGCGGCGCAACGCTGAATCCGCGCCCACCGATGGACATCCTGTACCTGCTGATTCCCCTTTCCGTGGTGGCCATGTTCGGGGTTCTGGGCGTCTTCGCCTGGGCACTGCATGGCGGCCAGTTCGACGAGCTTGAACTCGAAGGCCAGCGAGTTCTCCTTGATTCCGATCAAAGCGGCGCCCGTGCCGGAACCGAACAATTGCCGCCATGCCACTGAATATCAACCAACCCGCCCCGGTCTTTCACGACACGACCGTCCGCCTGTTCGCCTACGCCGCGGTGCTCTGGGGCATCGTCGGCATGCTGGTGGGCGTGCTGATCGCCGCCCAGCTCACCTGGCCGGAACTCAATTTCGGCGTACCCTGGCTCAGCTACGGCCGGTTGCGCCCGCTGCACACGAACGCGGTGATCTTCGCGTTCGGCGGCTGCACGCTGTTCGCGACCAGCTTTCATGTCGTGCAGCGGACCTGCCAGGTGCCACTGTTTCTTCCGAAGCTCGCCGAATTCGTGTTCTGGGGTTGGCAGGCGGTGATCGTCGCCGCGGCGATTTCGCTGCCGCTCGGCTACACGCAAGGCAAGGAATACGCCGAGCTCGAGTGGCCGATCGACATCCTGATCGCTGTCGTCTGGGTCGCCTACGCGGTGGTCTTCTTCGGCACGATCGGCACACGCAAGGTGCGCCACATCTATGTCGCGAACTGGTTCTTCGGCGCCTTCATCCTGACCGTGGCGCTGCTGCACATCGTCAACAGCGCCGCCATTCCCGCCGGCTGGATGAAGAGCTATTCGGTCTACGCCGGCGTGCAGGACGCGATGGTGCAGTGGTGGTACGGCCACAACGCGGTGGGCTTCTTCCTCACTGCGGGTTTCCTCGGGATGATGTACTACTACATCCCGAAGCAGGCGCAGCGCCCGGTGTACAGCTACCGCCTGTCGATCGTGCACTTCTGGGCGCTGATCTTCACCTACATGTGGGCCGGGCCGCACCACCTGCACTACACCGCGCTGCCCGACTGGGCGCAGTCGATCGGCATGCTGTTCTCGCTGGTGCTGCTCGCGCCGAGTTGGGGCGGAATGATCAACGGCATGATGACGCTCTCCGGCGCGTGGCACAAGCTGCGCGACGATCCCATCCTGAAGTTCCTCATTGTTTCTCTGTCGTTCTACGGCATGAGCACGTTCGAGGGACCGATGATGTCGATCAAGACCGTCAACGCGCTCAGCCACTACACCGACTGGACGGTGGGCCACGTGCATTCGGGGGCACTCGGCTGGGTGGGCCTGGTGTCGATGGGGTGCCTGTACCACCTGATCCCGCGCATGGTGGGCCGAACCCAGATGCACAGCGTGCGCGCGATCGAACTGCACTTCTGGATCGCGACGCTCGGCATCGTGCTCTACATCGCCGCGATGTGGATCGCCGGCGTGATGCAGGGCCTGATGTGGCGCAGCGTCAACGCCGACGGCACCTTGGTGTACAGCTTCGTCGAAAGCGTGAAGGCGACCTGGCCGTTCTACTTCATCCGCTTCGTCGGCGGCACGCTTTACCTCGGCGGGATGGCGATCATGGCGTGGAACGTCGTGATGACAGCGCGCGGCGGTCGCGTCGCGCCGATTCCGGTGCCGGCGGCCTTGGCCCCGGCGCGGGCTTGAACTCCAGGGAACAAGAATGAGCGAAGCCGGCAAAGCGACGGGTCACGAGCGCATCGAGACCAGCAATTTCCTGATGATCGTATTGATCCTCGCCGTGGTCGCGGTGGGTGGGCTGGTCGAGATCGTGCCGCTGTACTTCCAGCGCTCGACCACGCAGGCCGCGCCGGGCGTCAAGCCCTACACCGCGCTGCAACTCGCGGGCCGCGATATTTACATTCGCGAAGGTTGCTACAACTGCCATTCGCAGATGGTGCGGCCGCTGCTCGCCGAGACGCTGCGCTACGGTGCGTACTCCAAGGCGGGCGAGTTCGTCTACGACCACCCGTTCCAGTGGGGCAGCAAGCGCACCGGGCCAGACCTGCACCGCGTGGGCGGCAAGTACAGCGACGAGTGGCAGCGCGCGCACCTGCTCGCCCCTCGCGACCTGGTGCCCGAGTCGAACATGCCGGCGTATCCGTGGCTCGAACGCGCGCCGGTGGCGAGCACCGAGATTGGGCGGCACATGACGGCGCTGCGCCGGGTCGGCGTACCGTACGGCGACGATGAGATCGCAAAAGCCGCCGCGGACACCCAAGGCAAGACCGAACTCGATGCGCTGGTGGCCTACCTGCAGGTGCTCGGCACCGCGGTGAAATGACGGAAGCAACGAGTCATGGACCTGAATCAGATTCGCAGCATCGTCACGTTGATTGCTTTCATCGTGTTCATCGCGATCGTCGTGCGCGTGTGGCGCGGCGCGAACCGGGAGCAACACGAACAAGCGGCGGCCTTGCCGTTTGCCGATGAACCGGCGAATGCAAAAGAACCATCATGAGTGACTTCATCTCCTCCGGCTGGTCGATCTACGTCGCCGCGGCGACCTTGCTCAGCCTGATCGCCTGCCTTGCACTGCTGTTTTTCGCCGCCAAGCGCAAAGTTGTGCTTCGCCCCGACGGCAAACCCGACGACACCACCGGCCACATCTGGGACGTCGACCTCACCGAGCTGAACAACCCGCTGCCACGCTGGTGGATGTGGCTGTTCATCATCACGGTTGTGTTCTCGTTCGGCTACCTCTGGCTTTACCCGGGGCTGGGCAGCGCTGCCGGATCGTTCGGCTGGACCAGCGAAAACCAGCACAGCCGCGAACGCGAGCGGGCGCAACAAGCCGCGGCGCCGCTCTACGCACGCTTCGCTGCGTTGACGCCGGAGCAACTCGCCGCCGACGCGCAGGCGATGGGCGTGGGCGAGCGCCTGTTCGTCAACCACTGCGCCACCTGCCACGGCTCGGATGCGCGCGGTAGCAAGGGTTTCCCGAATCTCACCGACAACGACTGGCTCTGGGGCGGCACTCCCGAGGCCATCGTGCAGACGATTTCCGCCGGCCGCCAGGGCATGATGCCGCCGATGGCCGCAGCGGTGGGCAATGCCGAGGACGTGCGCAGAGTCGCGAACTTCGTGCTCAGCTTGTCGGGCGTCGCGCCGGATCCGATTGCCGCACAACTCGGGCGCGAAAAGTTCGCCGTGTGCGCCGCCTGCCATGGGCCGAAGGGCGAAGGCAATCCGCTGCTCGGCGCACCCAACCTCACCGACAAGGTCTGGCTGCACGGCTGGGGCGAACCGGTGGTGGTTTCGATGATCACGCAGGGCAAGACCAATACGATGCCGGCGCACGCCGAGCGCCTGAGTGCCGATCAGATCAAGGTGCTCGCCGCATACGTGTGGCAACTGTCGAGGTCGGCGACCAAGGCCGCGCCGTGACCCCACCGGGGCTCGCGCGTGGCGCGAGGGGGTTCCAGTGAACCGGGTGATCCCGATCGCACCAGGCACGCCGGCTGCGACCGCCACCACCGGCGCCGGCGCCGAAACCACCGTCTGGCTCTACGAGAAGAGCGCGAAGCTGTACCCGCGCGCCGTCAGCGGCCGCTTCGCGTGGTGGCGCTGGGCCCTCGTGATCGCGACGCAGCTCGTGTTCTACGGCGCGCCGTGGCTGCCATGGAACGAGCGCCAGGCGGTGCTGTTCGACCTGGCGGCGCGGCGTTTCTACATCGGCCCGCTGGTGCTGTACCCACAGGACTTCATCTACCTCACCGCGCTGCTGCTGCTCGCCGCCTATGGCCTGTTCCTGTTCACCGCGGTGGCGGGGCGCCTGTGGTGCGGCTACGCCTGTCCGCAGACCGTGTACACCGAAATCTTCATGGCGATCGAGCGCTGGTTCGAGGGCGACCGGGTGCGCCGCCAGAAGCTCGACGCGGCGCCGTGGAGCCTGGACAAGTTGTGGCGCAAGGGAGGCAAGCACGCGACCTGGGTCGCGCTCGGCCTGTGGACCGGCTTCACTTTCGTCGGCTACTTCACGCCGATCAAGCACCTGTGGGCCGAAGCCTTCACGCTCGACTTCGGGCCGTGGGAATGGTTCTGGGTGCTGTTCTACGGCGCCGCGACCTGGGGCAACGCCGGCTTCATGCGCGAGCAGGTGTGCAAGCACATGTGCCCGTACGCGCGCTTTCAGAGCGCGATGTTCGACCGCGACACGCTGATCATCGGCTACGACACGGCACGCGGCGAACCGCGCGGCTCGCGGCCGCGCAACATCGATCCCCGGTCCGTCGGCAAGGGCGACTGCATCGACTGCACCCTGTGCGTGCAGGTGTGCCCCACCGGCATCGACATTCGCAAAGGCCTGCAGTACGAATGCATCGGCTGCACCGCGTGCATCGACGCCTGCGACGGCGTGATGGACAAGATGGGCTCGCCGCGCGGCTTGATCCGCTATGCGACGCAGAACGCCATCGCCAACGGCTGGAGCCGTGCGCAGATGTGGCGCCGCGCGTTCAGGCCGCGGGTCTTGATCTACGGCGCACTGCTGCTGTTGATTGCCAGCGCCTTTGTCGCGAGCCTGTGGCTCCGCAAGCCGTTCAAGGTGGACGTGGTGCGCGACCGCGGCGCGCTCGCGCGCCAGGTCGGCGAGGGCTTCATCGAAAACAGCTACCGCCTGCAGATCATGAACGCGACCGAATCGGCGCAGCGCTACCGCGTCGGCGTGGAAGGATTGAGCGGCGCCAAGCTCGCCTCTGCCGATCAGATCGAGGTCGGCGCTGCGCAGTCGCGTTGGATGCCGGTGGCGCTGCGCATCGCGCCCGAAGCGGCTGCGACGGCCGGTGCCGGCGCGCACCCGGTGCGCTTCTCGATCACGCGTTGGGCGACGGCGCGACGCTGGTCGAGAAGTCGACCTTTGTCGTGCCGCGCTGATCGCGCCCCCACGCCGCCAAGGAGAACCTCATGAGCCACAGCGATGCAACGCAGCGCCACAGCGAGCCCGGCAGCGAACTCCCCTGGTGGCGCGTCGGCATGGTCTGGTTCGCCCTCGCTGGACCGGCACTCGTCGTTGTCGCCGGTGTCGTCACCGCGGTGATCGCGGTGCGCGGCGCGGACCCGGTATTGCGCATCGAACCCACTGGCGCGGCAGCCGAAACCCCGGCGGTCCAGGCGCGCAACCATGCCGCCACGGGCGGTACGGGCGCAACGAGGCCGTCTCCATGAGCAGCTTCGCGGTGCGCGCGCTGACGGTGCTGTGGCCGGCGTTCTTCACCGCCGGCGTGATGGAGATGCTCGTCTTCGCGATGATCGATCCGAGCGACTTGCACTGGATCGGCGGCGAGGCGCTACCGCTCAGCCGACAGGCGACGTACACGCTCGCGTTTCTTGCGTTCTGGGTCCTGATCGCTTCAGCGTCGGCCGTCACGCTGTGGCTCGCGAGCCCGCGGCGCGGCGCCGAGGAGTGATGACACCCGCCGATGACCGCGGATCGGCGGACCTGGAGCGGCGCGTGTTGCTGGGGCTGCTGGTCGCGGCGTCGCTCGCCCTCGCCTGGATTCTCGTGCCGTTCTACGGCGCGATTCTGTGGGGCTGGATCATCGCGCTGCTGTTCGCGCCGCTGCACCGCTGGCTGCTCGCGCGCTTACGCGCAAGGGTTCTCCCTGCCGCGCTGCTGACGCTGCTGGCCGCGCTGCTGATCGTCGTGCTGCCCGTGGCGCTGGTCGGCGCCGCGCTCGCGCGCGAAGCGGCGCTCGCAGTGCAGCACCTGCAATCGGGCGAGTTCAATCCGGCACTGGTGCTGCGAGGCTTGTTCGACGCGCTGCCCGCATCGGCGACCGCCCTGCTCGAACGCTGGGGTATCACCTTCGACACCCTGCAGCGCTCGCTGGCGAGCGCGCTCGCGCAGGGCAGCCGCATCATCGCGAGCCAGGCGCTGGGCATCGGCCACGGCACCTTCGATTTTTTCGTCAGCCTGTGCATTGCGCTGTACCTGGCGTTCTTCCTGATCCGCGACGCCGACAGCGTTGCGCGCGCGGCGCAACGCGCCGTGCCATTGACGCCAGCGCACCAGCAGGAGTTGTTCGACAAGTTCAGCACCGTGGTCCGCGCGACAGTGAAGGGCAACCTGCTGGTGGCGGCAATTCAGGGCGCGCTCGGCGGCTTCGCCTTCTGGTGGCTCGGCATCAATGCCGCGCTGCTCTGGGGCGTGTTGATGGCGTTCCTGTCGCTGCTGCCCGCCGTCGGCGCCGCCTTGGTGTGGCTGCCGGTCGCGGCGTACCTGCTGCTGACCGGAGCGCTGTGGCAGGGCTTCGCCCTGATGGCTTACGGCGTGCTGGTCATCGGCCTGGTAGACAACCTGCTGCGCCCGGCCCTGGTGGGCAAAGACACCCGCATGCCCGACTACGTGGTGCTGCTCACCACGCTCGGCGGCATGGCGGTGTTCGGCATCAACGGTTTCGTTCTCGGCCCGGTGATCGCCGCGATGTTCGTCGCGGTGTGGCACATCCATTCGACGAGCCTGCGGGGGCACGACGGCAGCCATTGATCCGCACGATGCCGGGCAGAACCCTCAGCGCCTGCGCGCCGCGTCATAGGCCGCTTTCGCGGTGCGCAGCAGCGAGGGATGCAGCGTGCCGAGCCTCGGCGTCTGCCCGTGAGGTGAGCGCGGCGGCACCTTGAAGAATTGCTCGGTCCAGGGCAGTTCCAGCACCGAATTGAAGTCGAACTTGGTGTCGAACGACAGGCCGGCCAATTCAAACGCGCTCGGATTCACGTCGCGCGCAATCGCAAATTCGCCAGCCTCGAGGCGCGCCACGCGCTGCGACGTTCCATAGACGACGTGGACGACAACACCATCGGCGCGCGTGTCCACCTGGGCCACCAAAGCCGGGCGCGGCTTCGGGCCAGGGGTGGATGCGGGAAGCTCCGGAAACCGGCACCAGACCAGATCACCCGGAGACGGTGGCGGCCAGGTCTGTCGAATCACGGCCTGCCCAGTCTCAGAACAAGGTCTTCTTGGTCAACAACTTCCCCTTGGGCATGGCCGCCTTCGCCTGCCTGCGCACCGCGACCAGTTGGCGCGGTGTCAACGGCCCATCGTCGGCCTCATAGGCGGGAAGGGTTTCCTGCGCGAGCTTGGACAGGGCCAGATGCACGACCTGGGTCTCCGTCGTATCGAGCGCACCCGCAAGCGCCCGCACGGTGTCGCGTGTGACGCCGAAGCGACTGTCCTTGGCGCGAAACTTCAACAGCAGTGGCGCGGTCGTGGCCATGGTGAATCTCCGAGCAAGCAGCTTATGTATCCAGTATATATGCCAAGAGCCTGGGCGGCAGCAGGCCGGGTCCGTGCACGGCCTTGAGCCATGTCAAGGCCCACCCGGCCTCGGCTTGGCACAGTGTGGGCAAGATGAACACCGTTGCGATCGAACCCCTCCTGTCCGAGGCGCTGCTGCGCAAGCACGACGTTCCCGGCCCGCGCTACACGTCGTACCCGACGGCGGACCGTTTCAGCGATGCCTTCGGCGCGGCGCAGTACCTGGAAGCGCTTGCGCAGCGCGCGGCGGCCGGCAACGACCGTGCGTTGTCGGTCTACGTGCACATCCCGTTCTGCGAGCAGGTCTGCTACTACTGCGCGTGCAACAAGATCGTCACGCGCCACCACGAGCGCGCCGGCGAGTACCTGCACGCGCTGCACCGCGAGCTGGAACTGCAGCTCGCGACGCTGGGCGCGGGAGCGCCACTGTGCCAACTCCACTTCGGCGGCGGCTCGCCGACCTTTCTGTCCGATGCTGAATTGGCATCGACGATGGCGCACTTGCGCGAAGGGTTCCGTTTTCAGCCCGGCGCCGAAATTTCGATCGAGGTCGACCCGCGTACCGTCGACGCGGCACGGCTCGTGCACTTGAAGTCGCTCGGCTTCAACCGGCTGAGCTTCGGCGTGCAGGACTTCGACCCAGAAGTTCAGCAGGCCGTGCACCGCGTTCAGCCGTTCGAATCGGTGCGCGCGCTGATGGACTCGGCGCGCGGTATCGGCTTCGATTCGATCAATGTCGACCTGATCTACGGCCTGCCGCGCCAGACGCCGCAGTCGTTCGAGCGCACGATCGCGCAGGTCGCGTCGCTGCGGCCGGACCGGATCGCGCTCTACGCCTACGCCCACCTGCCGCAACGCTTCAAGCCGCAGCGGCGCATTGAGAGTGCCGATTTGCCTCCCGCCGGCGACCGCGTGCAGATGCTCGGCGAAGCGATTGCCGGGTTCCAGGCAATGGGCTACGCGCACATCGGCATGGACCACTTCGCGCTGCACGACGATGCGCTCGCAGTCGCCAAGCGCGAGGGCCGGCTGCACCGCAATTTTCAGGGCTACAGCACACAGCCCGACTGCGACTTGATCGCGCTCGGGGTCTCGGCGATCGGCAAGGTCGGCGCGACCTTCAGCCAGAACGTGAAGACGCTCGGCGCCTACTACGAGGCGCTGAATCAAGGACGCTTGCCGATCGAGCGCGGCCTTTTGCTATCCGCCGACGATCTGCTGCGGCGCGACGTGATCATGGCCATCATGTGCCAGGGCAGGGTCGAGTTCAGCGCGATCGAGGCCGCGCACGGGATTCGGATGCGCGAGGCCTTCGGCGCCGAATTCGAGCGCCTCGAAGCGCTGGCCGAGCAGGGCCTGGTCACGCTCGAGCCGCGCGCGATCCAGGTCACACCCACCGGTTGGTATTTCGTGCGCGCGGTGGCGGCGGTGTTCGACCGCTATCTGAATGCGGCACAGCGGGAGCGCTTTTCGCGGATCATCTGAGAGGTTGAAAGTCTTACGTTTTCGCTCCCTCTCCCTCTGGGAGAGGGTTGGGGTGAGGGCTGGCGGCTGGCCGCCGTGCCCCGGCCCTCACCCCGACCCTCTCCCGCAGGCGGGAGAGGGGGTAAATCGCATCAGCTTGCCG
>CAWBTF010000029.1:0-33988 GCA_963791595.1 uncultured beta proteobacterium
CGCATAGGTGAAGGAAACATCATGAGCATGATGGTGTTGCTGGTGGTGGTGGCCTTGATGTGCGTGATCGGCTCGCTCGCCTTCGGCGTCGCGGCGATGGTCAACCATGGCGAAGTCGGGCACCGCACGAGTGCGCAGTGGATGACGATGCGCGTCGCCTTTCAGGCGCTGGCGTTGGGGCTGATCCTGCTGGCCGTCTGGACCGGCTGAGCCGGCGCGGCTCAGTCTCTTGCAGGTTTGCCCACGAGCGCTTCGCAGCTGCCTCTCGCGGAGCCCCGCGGGGGCGAGCAGCCGTCTTCGGGGCGGCCCGGCGACGGTTGCTCAGAGCACCGGCTCAACCACCACTGATGAGACCCGCCGGGTCGGTGTACATCGTGGGCGCCGAACCCGAGTAGGCATACGTATTGATCCCCCCCGCCAGCCCGATGGGATCGGACTGCACATACCGACCGATCGACGAATCGTAGTCCCTGAAGTAGTTGTAATTCAACCCCGACTCGGCATCCGCATACTGCCCCGGGAAGCGCAAGTTCTGCGTAAACGCCCCGAGCCCCGATGGATTCGTCTCCGGCGCCGTGGTCCCAAACGGCTCCGCCAACCACCTCCACCTCAGATTGTTCGCCCGGTCCACCACGACCCTGGGCGTATCGATGTGATCGGCATGAATGAATACACGAGCGGCGGGTTCGCTGCATTCGCCGGGTCGGGCGTAAAGATCGCGATCGGCGTAGACCCCAGCCACACATACTCGCGGATCGCATTGCCCGCCTGATCGTACTCGCCCAGCAACTGCCCCTGCTGGTCGTACACGAACACAATGGTGCTGCTCGGCCCGGTGCCGGCGAACTTGCGCACCCGCTGGCCCTGGGCGTTGTAGCTGTAGGTGGTGGTGACTCCCGCCTTGGTCAGCGTGGCGATGCGCCCGGCCAGGTCGACCGTGGCGGTGTAGCCTGCGCTGTCCGACGTGGTGTTGCCCGCGTTGTCGTAGCCGAAGCTGCGGGCCGGGTTGGTGATCGAGTCCAGCCGGTTGCTCGTCGCCGAGGTGGCGTAAGCGCTGGCCGCGCCGTTCAGCGTCACCCCGGTGCGGTTGCCGTTCGCGTCGTAGCCGATGCTCCAGCTTGTCGAGGCGGTGGCGATGCCGGTCAGGCGCCCGAGCTCGTCGTAGCCGAAGCTCTGGTTGAGCGCGCTGGCTGCCGCGGTGGCGCTGGCCGTGGCCACGTCCAGGTGGCTGTAGCTCGCGATGCGGTCGGCCGCGTCGTAGGCGAGGTCGCGCACGAAGCCGCCCAGCCGGTAGCGCAGCATGCGCCCGGCAGTGTCGAACTCCCTGCTGTGCAGCTGGGTGCCGGTGCTCAACTGCCACAGCCAGCTCCTGGCCGCGCCGAAGGGCTCCCACTGGATCGCGCCGATCAGGCTCAGTGGCGTGGCGGCCGCGTCCTTGGCCAAGCCGATCGCGCTGGGCACGCCCTTGGTGTAGGTGACGCTCAGCCTGCGCCCGGAGGGGTTGACGATGCTGGTGACGTGGCCGGCGGCGTCGTAGCCGTAGGCCACGCTGTGGACGGTGAGGATGTGGTTGCCTGCGGCGCGAAGCTCGTCGCCAGGCTGGCCACGCCGGCGTTGAGCGTGGCCGTGCCCAAGGTGGTGGCGCCGTCCGATCAGCTCAACAACCAGCGGACAATCACTCAGAATGACGTCCGCCGCGGCGAGTGAACGATGCAATGAGCTTGGTGAAGATTGAGGAACCCGCGCAGCGTAACGCCACGGCGCCGCGCTGGGCGCTTTGGCAGCTCGGCTTTCGCCCGTTCTACCTGCTTGCCGGGGCGTTCGCGGCGGTCTCGGTCGGCTTGTGGGCGCTGCAATTCAGCGGCTGGCTCTCGATGCCGTATCTCGCGGGGCCGGTGTGGCACGCGCACGAGATGCTGTTCGGCTACGCGCTCGCGGTCGTCGTCGGGTTTCTCTTCACTGCCGGGCGCAACTGGTCGGGCCGGCCCACGCCCACGGGTGCGGCGCTGATGGTTTTGGCACTGCTGTGGCTCGCCGGCCGAGTGCTCGTGCTGACCCCGTGGCACTGGGCCGCTGCGCTCGTGAACTGCGCATTTCCGTTCGCCGCTGCGGTCGGCCTCGGCAGGGCGCTGGTGGGCGCGGGCAATCGGCGCAACTACTTCTTCATCGGAGCGCTGGTTCTGCTCGGGTTCGCGCAACTCGGTGTGCACCTGTCGCAGTTGAGAGTGCTCGAGCTCGCGCCGTGGCTCGGCATTCGGGTCGGGCTGGATATGTTGCTTTTCATCATGGCCGTGATGGGTGGCCGCGTGATCCCGATGTTCACGAACAACGGCGTGCCGGGAACCCAGGCGCGCCGCCATCCGGCGTTGGAGTGGGTGGCGCTCGGCGGCGTGCTGCTGCTCGCAGCGGCCGACGCATTCGCGCTGCAGGGCGCGGTGCTCGCGGCGCTTGTCGGCCTCTGCGCGGCGGCGCATCTGCTGCGCCTCGCGCTCTGGCAACCGTGGCGCACCTGGCGCACGCCGCTGGTGTGGGTCCTGCACGCCGCCTACCTGTGGATCGTGCTGCACCTGGCGTTGCGCGCCGGGGCCGAGATGGGGTGGGTGGCGCCGTCGCTGGCCACGCATGCGCTCACGGTCGGTGGCGTCGGTGGCCTGACGCTCGGCATGATGACGCGCACCGCGCGCGGCCACACCGCGCGCCCGTTGCGCGCCGACGCCTTCGACACCGCGTGCTACCTTGCCATTCAAGCGGCCGCGCTGGTGCGCGTGGCGCTGCCGCTGGCCGCGCCGCAGGCGACGCTTGCCGCGGTGATGCTCTCCGCGCTGCTGTGGTCAGCCGGCTTCGCGCTGTTCACGCTGCGCTACTGGCCGGTGTTGACGCGCGAGCGGCTCGACGGCAGGCCGGGCTGAGAGGGTGTCGACGAGCCGCACTGCTCGGACCCGCCCGACAAGATACCCGCCTTTGACCGATGTCGATGGACTACGCGACCCTCAAGCTCGTGCACCAAGGCGCTGTCGCACTGTCGATCGCCGGCTTCGCCGCGCGCGGTGTCGCGGCGCTGCTGCATGCGCGCTGGGTGCGAACGCGGATCGCGCGCACCTTGCCGCACGTCGTCGACACCGTGTTGCTCGCCTCCGCGATCGGGCTGGCCTGGTGGCTGCGCCTGAACCCGATCGACACACCGTGGCTGCTGGCGAAGATCGTCGGCCTGCTTCTCTACATCGCACTCGGCATGGTGGCGCTGCGCCAAGCGCTGCCGCGTGCGATTCGCGCTGCGGCGTTCGTCGCGGCGCTGCTGTGCTTCGCGCAGATCGCCGCGATGGCGCGAGCCAAGAGCGTCGCGGGTTGGCTCGTGTGGATCTGAAGGCCCGCCCGCACGCTGCGACGCGCCCCCGGCGCTGAACAGGTCAGTGCGGCTTGCTGATCGTCAACTCGACGCCTTTGCCGGCAATGCGCATCGAGCCGTCGCGCGCCACGTCGACCAAGTCGCCGTCGGCGAGCCGGTACTCGGCCACGCCGGTGGGCTCCCAATGCTCCAGCCCGTCGGCGAGCGACGTGTCCCGCGCCAGACGTTCGAAGGCGCAGACCTTGTACATCGCGCCGTCGGAACCGCGTGCGCTGAACGATTCGAGCAGGTGCAGTTTGTGGTCCATTGAAACCTCCGTGGGTCGCTGTGGCTGACTATTCTGCGGCGCGCATCGGCCGGAAATTTGCGAAAGCTCAAGGCGTCGTGCGACGCCGGGTGTAGGTTCCCGCCACAGGGGGTGCAAGGTGGTCAGGGCCAGTGGCGCAGCGCCGGCTCGACGGGCCACCGCATAGGTGAAGGAAACATCATGAGCATGATGGTGTTGCTGGTGGTGGTGGCCTTGATGTGCGTGATCGGCTCGCTCGCCTTCGGCGTCGCGGCGATGGTCAACCATGGCGAAGTCGGGCACCGCACGAGTGCGCAGTGGATGACGATGCGCGTCGCCTTTCAGGCGCTGGCGCTGGGGCTGATCCTGCTGGCGGTCTGGACCGGCTGAGCCGCGCGGCTCAGTCTCTTGCAGGTTCGCCCACGGGCGCTTCGCAGCTGCCTCTCGCGGAGCCCCGCGGGGGCGAGCAGCCGTCTTGGGGCGGCCCGGCGGCGGTAATTCAGAGCACCGGCTCGACGCGCACCTCGCTGCGCACCGAGTTGGCGATGAAGCACTCTTCATGCGCCAGGTGGTGCAGGCGCGCCACCTCGTCCGCACCGGGCAGCGACTCGCCGGCGAAGCGGACCGCGGGGCGCAGCGTCACCAGGCTCACCCACAAGCGCCCGTGCGCATTGGGCGTCATCACGCCGCGCGCGTCGTCGCGGTAGTCGTCGACGACCCAGCCGGCGCGCGCCGCGAAGTCGAGGAACCACAGCATGTGGCAGCTCGAAATCGCGGCGACGAACGCTTCTTCCGGGTCCACCGCTGCGGCCACGGAGTAGGGCAGCTTCACCGAATGCGGTGACGACGACGCCGGCACGCTCACACCGCCGTCGAAATGCCAGTCGTGGCCGCGGCTGTAGCGCTTGTCGGTGAACACGGCGCCTTGGCGCTGCCAGTGGATCTGGGCGGTGAATTCATTCATGGCGGGGACAACTTTAGCCGAGCCTGCTGCTGCAGACGCGCCGCCGCGTTGGCGATTTAGACTTGCATCCATCGCAGCCCCAGGGCGAACGATGGGTGACCTCAAAGACAGTTCCGATTCGGCGCAGCGCCGCGGATTGATCAAGACGCTTTGCGACAAGCTGCGGCGGCACTACGTTTTTGCCGATCGTGCCGAACTGATGTGCCAGGCCTTGCTGCGTTGGCAAGACGATGCCGCGTTTCTAGCACCTAGCACCGGCCACGCTCGGGCGGAGGCGCTGACCGCGCAACTGCTGGCGGTTTGTCCGGATCGTCACTTGCGCGTGCGATGGTTCGCGCAAATGCCTGCCCAGTCCGGGGCCGACGCCCAGGCGCGCAGGGACGAACAGCGCCGCGCTGCCGAAGCCGACCATCACGGCATCCATCGGGTCGAGCGATTGCCGGGCCGGATCGGCCTGCTCGAGGTGCGCGAGTTTCATCACCCGGAGTGGTCCGGCGAGGCGGCGGCTGCGGCGAGGGCGCCGGTGTGCTGCCCGACGTTGCCTGCGCCGCCAAGGAGGCGCTGCGCATCGCGCATCGAATGGCGCTCCAGCAACTGCTGAGCCGTCTCGGCGCGGGCACAGACTCCGAGGCGCAGGGCTTGCGCGATGAAGGCAGCGCCGCGCTCGCCGAGCTGTCGCCGGTATGAACGAGCGTGCCGCCGCGGATTGCGCCCGACTAAGATCGCTGACATGGTTCGTGAACAGACCCTCGGCGAAGAAATCGCCAACGCAGTGAGCCACGGCCTGGGCCTGCTGCTCGCCATCGCGTCGCTGCCGATCCTGGTGCATCACGCTGCCTCGCAGGGCAGCGCGGTCGACGTGGTCGGCGCGAGCCTGTTCGCCGGCACCGCGATCCTGCTCTACCTTGTCTCCACCGTGTACCACTCGCTGCCCGCCGGCGCGGCGAAGGACTGGTTCAACCGGCTCGACCACGCGGTGATCTACGTCTTCATCGCCGGCAGCTACATGCCGTTCCTGTTCGGCGTGTTGAACGGCGCGTGGGGCTGGTCGCTGTTCGGCGTGGTGTGGGCAGCGGCGGCGCTGGGTGTCGTCGCCAAGTTGCTCGACCGCCTGAAGCACCCGCTGTGGTCCACCGGCCTGTATGTGGCGATGGGCTGGGTCGCACTCATCGCGGCGGTGCCCCTGTTCGAACGCATGTCCACCGCCGGCCTGCTGTGGTTGGTGGCCGGCGGCGTGTCGTACACCGCCGGCGCCGTGGTCTACCTGTTCGATTCGAAGCTGCGCTACGCGCACTTCGTCTGGCACCTGTTCGTGCTGGGCGGAAGCACCTGCCACTTCTTCGCGGCGTTATGGCATGCGGGGGGAATGAGCTGATCCTGGGAAAACCGCAGCGCAGTCTCGGCCGAGCTACCTGCCGCGGCGCTCGTGGCGCCGATCTGACGACGAGTCACCGCCCCTGTCGCCGGAGTGCTCATAGTGTTTGTCGCCGCCCCCATGTCTGCCGTGGCCGTGCCCATAGGGCAGGACAATGCAGCCGGAAAGCATCACGGCCAAAACCGCCAGGGCGCTCAACCTTGAAACTTGACGAATGGAACTCACAAGACTCTCCTCGGTGAACAGTGGCTACCGGCCACCCAACGCGATATTGCCCCACGCGTTGACCGACCCAACCGCCTGCGAGGTAAAGCTGGGGTAAAGCACTTCTCGAGCGGAGGCGCTCCCATTGAACGTTCCGATCAAGGTCAGTGCGAAGTCCCCTCCGACCGGTTGATCTTGTTCCATACGTTGTACTTGCCCACCGGCTTGTTCATCTTCAGGCGCTTCACTTCCTTGAATGTCGTAGCGTCGTAGACGATCAGCGCGCCGTCGTTCTCCCACAGGCTCGCCAGCGCGTAGCGGCCGTCTTTCGTGAACTCGACGTGCGCGAGCGTGCGCCCGGGCTCGCGCACCTGCGCCACCGGCTCGAGCATGCGCTTGTCGATGATCGTCAGCGTGTCTTTCGCGCCCGCGCTCATCATCGAATCGGTCCACGCGTAGCGCGAGTTCTCGTGGCTGCGCATGAAGAAGCCCGGGCCCGGCGTCGGAATCGTCGTCAGCGTGGTCCAGGTCTTCATGTCGATCACGTCGAGCGCGCCGTCCTTCAAATTGGGGCTCGCCATCAGCGTCATGCCGTTCCAGGTGAACGTGATGCCCGAGCCGAGGTGCGGCATGCCGGCGATCGGCAGCGTCGCGATGCGCCGGCGCACGTCGAGGTTGATCACCTGGGCGCTCGCGCGGCTCTCGGCGCCGGTTTCTGCGCTCTTGGGCCGAGTCGCGCCGAGCACGTGGATGTAGCCCTGGTCGAAGAAGAAATCGTCGAGCGGCTCGTCGAGCCGGGTGCGTTTCGGGTTCAGAAAGCCGCGCTTGGCGATGCCCTCGCCCATGCGGTAGTCGTGCACCAGGCCTTCGAAGATGTCTTCCGCCTTCGGGTCGTAGGAAATCTCCCAGAGCTCGGGGATGTCTTTCAGCGCGACGATGAAACTGCGGCGCGGCGCTGCGTCGTAGACCGCCGAGACGCGCGACGTGGCCTTGCCGTCGAGCGTGGCCGCAGCATAGGTCTTCACCAGGTTCAACTCGGAGTCGAACAGCGCGAGCGTGTGCGGGAAGTAGTTCGCAGCGAGCACGAAGCGGCCGTCTCCGCTGACCGCCACATTGCGCATGTTCAGCCCGGCGCGCACCTCGGCGATCACGCTCAGGTTCCACAAGTCGTACTTCGTGATCCAGCCGTCGCGCGAGCCGAAGTAGACGAAGCGCCCGTCGGGCGTGAATTTCGGCCCGCCGTGCAGCGCGTAGCGGCTCGGGAAACGGTGAATCGCCTCGAAGCGGTCGCCATCGACGAGCGACACATGGTGGTCGCCGCCTTCGACGACGACGAACAGATTCATCGGGTCGGCGCTCCAGCGCGGCTTGTTCGGCAACTTGGTGGCATCAACCACCGCGACGCGCGAGGCGCGGATGTCGGCCTCGGACCACACCGGCGCCGGGCTGACCGGGGTGTAGATCCACTGCGCGAGCGCGGCGATCTGGTCGGCTGCCAGCTTGTCGTGAAAGCCCTGCATCTGCGTCGCGATGCGGCCCTGTGCGATGACCTTCAGCGCCTCTGCGCGGCGCAAGCGCTCCAGGCTTTCGGGCAGCAGCGCCGGGCCCATGCCGCCAGTGCGCTGGGTGCCGTGGCACGCGGCGCAGTGCTGTTGATACAGGATGTCGGGCGTGGCGGCGCGCGCGAGGTCGACGCCCATCAGTGCCAGGCCGGCGGCGAGCGCGATTCGCCAGGCCAGGTCGATACCGTTTCTCATGGTCAATGCTCCAGGCTGGCGAAGGGCGTGACAGCGACTCGCGCATGCCCTTGCGCGACACCGATCTCGGCGTCATCGAGGTAGCAACCCGGGTCTTCGGCCCAGGCATTGCCGGTCACCTGCTGCGCGCGCACCCGCGTGTTGCCGCCGCAGATGTCGAAGTGCACGCATTTCGCGCAGCGCCCCTGCACCGGGCGCGGATGCGCTTTCAGCCCGGCCATCAGCGGCTCGCTCGCGTCGACCAGATCGCTGAGAACGCACGCTGCCGCACATTGCCGAGCGTGTGGTGCCACCACATCGTGTCGGGGTGGACGTTGCCGAGGTTGTCGATGTTGGCGACGTTCACGCCGCTCGAATTGCCGCCCCAGGCGACGAGGTGATCGCGCAAGCCGTCGTGCCACTGTGGGAAGCGGCGCTGCACCCATTGCAGCAGGTAGGGGCCGTCGGCGTCGTTGTTGCCGGTCACATACTCCTCGGATGACAGCCCCCAGGCGCCTGCGGCGCCGCCCCCCGTGGGGGTGCGCCCGTCTTGGGGCGGCCCGGCGCCGGGCGCGCGTCCTTCCCAAGCCGCTGCCCAAGCACGATCGAACAGCAGGTCGAGCGCGTCGCGCGTCGCGGCGAACTGCGCGTCCTTCGCGCGGTGGATGTTGCCGCGGCCGGCGTAGTTCAGGTGCGAGAAGTAGAACTTGTCGACCTGCTCGTCGCGCATCAGCTGCAGCAGCGCCGGCAGGTCGTGCGCGTTCAGCGCCGTCATCGTGAAGCGCAGGCCGACCTTGACATCGCGCTCGCGCAGCAGGCGCACCGCGGCCAGACTCTTCGCAAACGCGCCCGGCATGCGGCGGAACTTGTCGTGCGTGGCTTGCAGGCCGTCGAGGCTGATGCCCACGTAGTCGAAACCGGCGGCGACCACGCGCTCGGCCATTGGCGCATCGATCAAGGTGCCGTTCGTCGACAGCCCGACGTAAAAGCGCATCGCTTTCGCGCGCGCGGCGATTTCGAACAGATCGGGCCGCAACAGT
This sequence comes from uncultured beta proteobacterium, assembly GCA_963791595.1. Lineage (GTDB taxonomy): Bacteria > Pseudomonadota > Gammaproteobacteria > Burkholderiales > Burkholderiaceae_C > JAEMQF01. The sequence goes on from CAWBTF010000029.1 coordinate 8,952, forward strand.
GGCTCGCCGCCGGAGAGGATCAGCACCGGAACGCGAAATTGCTTCAAGTCGTCCATCACCGCGCCCACTTCATCGAAGGACAACTCGCCCGCGTAGTCGTGGTCGGCGGACAGCGCGTAGCAATGCTTGCACGTCAGGTTGCAGCGCCGGATCAGGTTCCAGATGACGACTGGGCCTGGTGGCCGAACGCGGCGCGCGGGCGCCATCGAGCCGCTGCGCTGCGCATCGGCGATCAGCCGCATGAAGTGCGAGATGCGGAACATGTCTTCAATCCTCCGATAGCCGCAGCCCGGTCTTCTTCAGGATCGCGCTCGAATAAAGCACGTCGTCGCTTCGGCATGCGTTGCCCAGCAGCGCGCGCACTTCAGACCGCTGGCGCTCCACTTCGTCGCGCGAGCGGCCGTGCAGCATCGCGAACAGGTTGTAGGGCCAGCCCGGCAATTCGCGCCGGCGCCGGTAGCAATGGCTGACGCCGGGCATGGCTCCGACGCGCGCGCCGAGTTGATCGATGCGCGCGTCGTCGACGTCCCACACCGTCATGCCGTTCGCGACAAAGCCGAGCCGGTAGTGATTCGGCACGGCACCGATGCGGCGGATCAAACCATTGGACAGCATCTGGCCAAGACGTTCGCGCACCACCTCGCCGCTCACGCCGAGCATCGCACCCACCGCTTCGTAAGGCCGCGGCACGAGCGGCAAGCCGCTTTGCGTGGCGCCGATCAGCGCGCGGTCGAATTCATCGAGCGCCACGGGGCTCTCCTTGCGGTGTCAACAGCGGCAGGCGCAACTCGACGGCATACTCGCGCTCCTTCGGAAACGCATGCACCGGCAAGCCGGTGCGCTGCGCGATGCGCTCGAGCGCGGCGTCGGCGGCAGCCTGCGACTCGGCAGCGACGACGAACCACATGTTGAACGGGTGCTCGCGCCGGTAGTTGTGCGCGACTTCGGGCAAGGCGTTGACGATCTGCGCGACCGCATCGAAACGTTCGAGCGGCACCTCAAGAGCGGCCAGCACATAGATGCCGCCGGCGCGCTCGATCCGGTAGAGTGGCCCGAAGCGCGACAACACGCCCTGTGCGAGCAGGCGGCGCAGCCGCTCCAACACTTCGTCTTCGTCCATGCCGAGCTCGCTGCCTATCGCCGCGAACGGATGGTCGATCAACGGCAGGTCGCCGTGCAGCCGAGCGAGCAGCCGCGCGTCGCGCGCATCGATGTCGATGATGGGCTCAGCCAGCGACATGGACCGTTCCTTCGGTGGCGCCGCGGAAATAGCGCGCGCCGCTTTGCTTGAAGCGGCGCGTGCTGAACAGCACCGAGCGCGGCTGCCCCGCCAGGTGGCAGCGCTCGGTGGCCGTGTCGATCGCAGCACGCACGGCGTCTCGGTCGCGCCCGTGCACCATGCAATACAGGTTGTAGGGCCAGCCCGGCGCGCGCTCGCGCCGGTACGCGAGCGTCACGCCGGGCTCGTGGGCGAGCTGGGCGCCGATCGCGTCGACCTGCTCGTCGGGAACGTCGAACACCGTCATCGCGTTGTGCGTGAAACCGGCTTCATGGTGGCGCACGATCGCGCCGAAGCGGCGCAGCGTTCCTGTCTTCAACCAGCGGCGCAGGGTCGCGAGCACGTCGTCGCGCGGCTGGCGCAGAGCGCGAGCCCAAACGTCGTAGGGCATCGCGACGATCGGCAGGCCGCCTTCCACGAGCTCGGCCAGCGGCGTGTCTTCGCCTTGCACTGCTGCGGCGGCTCTGCGAAGCCCAATCGGTGCGCGGCGCCTCGCCGCAACTCGCGGCGAGCCTGTCGCGCAGGTCGAAGCCCAGGTCGATGCGGTAGGCGCGCCGCATCGGCAGGCGCAGCGCGAGGCAGCCGGTCTGGCGCTCGAGAGCCATCGAGCGCCTGGGCCACGCAGGTGGCGTTGCGCCCGGTGAGCACGAACCACAGGTTGTACGCGTGTTCGCGCTCGTAGTTGTGGTTCACGCCGGGGTGTGCGGAAACGATCGCCGCCACCGCGTCGAGCCGGTGCCGCGGCACCGCGAACGCGCACAGCAACGCCGCGCCACCGGCACCTGCGCCCCAGACGCCGCCGATGCGGCTGATGGCGCCGTTGCGCAGCAGCTCGCGGTAGCCATCGAGCACCTCTGCTTCGTCGATGCCGACGACTTTGCCGATCTCGGCGAAGGGTTCGGCGACGAGCGGGAAACCGCGCTGCCAGTCGTTGAGAAGCGCGAAGCTCGAATCGGTGTGCAGCGCCGCTCCCATGTCAGTACCGCCCGGCCGTTCCGAAGGTACTGACACCCCCTCGGGGGGGCCGCGAACGAAGTGAGCGTGGGGGCGCCATTTCTAGAACCCCATGCGCGCCGCGCGGCTCGTGAAGAACACGCCGCTGGGCGAATCGATGTCGAGCATGGCCAGCGTCTCGAAGCGCCGCGTATCGATCACTGAAACACGGTTCGCGTCGCGCGAGCTGATCCACACCGCCTCGCCGCGCGGTGTGAACTCCATGTGCAGCACGGCCTTGCCCGGCGACAGCGTCTGCACGATGCGGCGCGACAGCGTGTCGATGACCTGCACGCGGTCGTAGTCGGGAACCGCGAAGTTGACCCAGACCTGGCGCCCGTCAGGCTGCGCCATCACGAACACCGGCTGGCCCGCGACCGTGATGCGGTCCACTTCCTGCCAGGTCGCCGTGTCGACGACCAGCACTTCATGGCGGCCGATTGCCGGCAGCCAGGCGTGGCGCCCGGCGATCGCCCAGCCGCGCAGGTGCGGCATCTTGTAGACGGGCAGGGGCTCTTGGCCGCGGCCATAACCGGCGAGGATGCGGCGCGCCTTCGGCGCAGGCTCCCACAGGTCGACGAGCGCGAGTCCATCTTCGCCGAACAGGCCGGCGATGTAGTAGCGCCCATCGGGCGTGACAAGCGCGTCGTAGGGTTGGCGGCCAACGTCGTTCAGCTTCGTGAGCTGTGGCCTCAAAGGATCGGACAGGTCGGCGATCCAGATTGCGTTTGCGTCGAACAGGCTGAAGGCGAAGCGCCGGCCCGGCAGGTCGACCAGGCCGACGACTCGCGAGAGCTTGCCCGGCTCGCCGGGCGAGTCGAATCGCGCCGGAATGTCCGCGACCAGCGCGAGCGTCTTCGCATCGAACACCTTCACGCCGCCCGGCGTGTAATTCTGTGCCGCAACGAGCGTGCCGTCGGCCGAAATCGCACCGCCGATCGAATTGCCGGCCTGCATGATGCGCGCGTCGATGAGTCGTGCCAGCAGGTTCACTTTGGTGAGGCCGCCGTCACGCCCGAACACATAAGCGAAAGCGCCATCGCGCGAAAACACCACCGACGCGTGCGACAGGTCACCAAGCCCCGGGATCTCGGCAAGCAGGGTGCGCGAACTGGTGTTGACGAGTGCCAGCGTGCCACGTGCACGCTCGATCACGACGCCGAGGTCGCCCGTTCCGGTGGTGGCCGGCGCCGCCGCGCAGCCCGCGAGCAGCGAAGCAGCGGGTGCGGCACCGATCAGCGTGAGCAGATCGCGCCGCTTCACCGTTGCGCCCTCCGCTCCTCGGGGAAGCCCTGCATCAATTGCTCGGCGATCCACAGCGATTCGGCTTCGTTCAGCATGCGGCGCCAGCCCGGCATCGGCGTTCCGGGCCGGCCCTGAAAGATGGTCGCGGCGAGGCCCTCCACAGGCTTGTCGGCGAGCGCGTCGCGAGTCAGCGCCGGGCCCGAGACCGCCGGTGAGCCGCATGCCGTGGCACGAGCCGCAGTCTTGCCGCACCATCCGCACCAGTTCGAGCTGGCGCGCCGCGCGGCAGGTCCGCCGCGGCGGCAGGTCCCGCGAACGTGGCGAGCAGCGCGCACAGCATGGGCAGAACAGCCAGGGCGGTCACGGCAAGACCTCGCATCGGTTCAGCGCAGCGTCAATACACGTCATGCTGCGTGTTGTTGACGTTGAAGTGGCCGGTGGGCGTGATCAGCTTCGGGTCCTTGATCACGGTCTTGAGCTTCAGCGTCTTGTCGTCGACGACCACGAGCGCCGACTGCTTGTCTTTCGCCGACCAGACCGCGAACCAGACTTCGTCGCCCGCCTTGTTGTACTCGGGCTGCACGACGCGCATCGCGCCGCCGTCGTTGATGCCGGCCCACTGCGCGATCGGCAGCACCTTGAAGCCGGCCTTCAGGTTGTGGATGTCGTAGACGGCGATCGACTGGCTGATCTTCGGGTCCGGGTTCAGCGGCGTATCGACATACAAGTGCTTCGACTTCGGGTGCGTCTTGATGAACAGGTTGCCGCCGCCCTGGCCGTCGAGCGTTTCGCAGACCTTCCACGCGTGGTCCTTGTGCTTGGCCGGGTCGGTGCCGATCAGCGACAACCTTCTCGCTGCCCAGGTGGCCGGTGGCCCAGACCGGGCCGCACTTCGGGTGCACGAAGTTCGCGCCGCGCCCGGGGTGCGGGATCTTGTCGACGTCCACCAGCGCAGCGAGCTTGTCGGTCTTGGTGTCGAGCACGGCGATCTTGTTCAGCTGGTTCGCCGCGACCAGGAAGTAGCGCTTGCTCGCGTCCCAGCCGCCGTCGTGCAGGAAGCGCGCCGCGCCGACTTCGGTGCTGCGGATGTTGTTCAGGTCGCTGTAATTGACCATCACGATCTTGCCCGTCTCCTTCACGTTCACGACGAAATGCGGGCGCGCGTGCTCGGCGACGATCGCCGCGACGCGCGGCTCGGGGTGGTACTCCTGCGTGTCCACCGTCATGCCGCGCGTGGAGACGATCTTCAGCGGCTCGAGCGTGTCGCCCTTCATGATGACGAACTGCGGCGGCCAGTACGCGCCGGCGATCGCGAGCTTGTCCTCGTAGCCCTTGGCCTTGGACGTATCGACGGAGCGCGCTTCCAGGCCGATGCGCACCTCGGCGACGTTGTCGGGCTTGGCCATCCACAGGTCGATCATGTTGACCTTCGCGTCGCGCCCGATCACGAACAGGTAGCGGCCCGACGCCGAGACGCGCGTGATGTGCACCGCGTAGCCGGTCTTGACGATGTTGATGATCTTCTTCGTGTCGCCGTCGATCAGCGCCACTTCGCCGGTGTCGCGCAGCGTCGTCGAGAAGATGTTGCCGATGTTGTAGTTGTTCAGCTTCTTCGTCGGCCGCTCGCCCACCGGCACGGTGACCTTCCACGTCGCCTTCATCTCCTTCATGCCGAACTCGGGCGGTTGCGGCGGGTCTTGCTGCACGTAGCGCGCCATCAGATCGACCTGGGCTTCCGTCATCTCGCCCGAGGTCTGCCAGTTCGGCATGCCTGCCGGCGAGCCGTAGGCGATGAACACCTTCAGGTACTCGGTGCCCTTCGGGATCGTGATGTCGGGCGTCAGCGCCTTGCCCGTCGCGCCCTTGCGCAACACGCCGTGGCAGCCGGCGCAGCGCTCGAAGTAGATCCTGCGCGCGCTCTCGAACTCGGCGACCGTCATCGGCGGCGCCTTCGGGTTCGAGCTCTGCACCATCGGCTCGCCGGCGAGCGGCGAGGTGCCGGCCTGGTAGCTGAGTTCGGGTTCGGTGACGGGTTTCTTTTCCTGCGCGAACGCTGCGCATGCCAGGGTGGCGATCAGCAGAGAGGCAATCGATCCGATGCGGTGTGATTTCATCGTGGCTCCATGTTCGGCTGATGGCTGAGCAAGCGCTCTGGCCCCATTCGGGCCTGACACGCATGCGCATCGTGCGGCTCGGCGCCGACGTGCGCCTTGAACTGTGTCAAGGGCGAGGCAATTCAGGAGAACGGGCTTGCGCCCGGGCCACCGGCCCGGCATCGCGAAATCTTGTTCCGTGTCATGTTTTCGGCGGCGCAATCGCACTAGCGTGTGGGCTGTTGTCCCGAGTCAACGCTGCGATGTCGCTGCGCGACGAATCGATCGATGAACATTTCTAGCCTCGTCGTCGACGCGCGGCCTGAGCATCTTTCCGGCGTGTGCGACGCGCTGCGCGCCTGGAGCGGCGTGCAGATCCATGCGCGCACGCCGCAGGGCAAGCTGATCGTCACGGTCGAAACCCTCACCGACGGCCAGAGCACCGACACCTTCGAGCGCCTGCGGGCGCTGGAGGGCGTGATGTCGGTCGCGCTGGTCTATCACCAGTTCGAACCCGAGCCGCAACAGGAGGCCCCCGCATGAACCACCCTCACGCCCACCCCACTGACTGCGCCGCCGCGCACGACACGCCGTGCCCAGCGGACGGCCCGGCGAGCCTGGTGCCGTTGACACGGCGCGAGTTCATCAAGAACAAGGCGGCAGCGGCCGCGGCGCTCAGCGCCGGAATCGCCTTGCCCGAATCGCTGGCGCTGGCGCAGACCGCGGCGCAGCCGGGTGCTGGCGACGGCGTGCGCTGGGACAAGGGCGTGTGCCGCTACTGCGGCACCGGTTGCGGCGTGCTGGTCGGCGTGAAGGACGGCCGCGTCGTCGCCACCCAAGGCGACCCGGATGCGCCGGTGAACAAGGGGCTGAACTGCGTCAAGGGTTACTTCCTCGCGAAGATCCAGTACACGGCAAGGACCGCCTGACGACGCCGCTGCTGCGCATGAAGGACGGCAAGTACGACAAGAACGGCGAGTTCCAGGCCGATCGGCTGGACCCAGGCCTTCGACATCATGGAAGAAAAGTGCAAGGCGGCGCTGAAGGCCAAGGGCCCGACGGCGGTGGGCATGTTCGGCTCGGGCCAGTGGACGGTGTTCGAGGGTTACGCCGCGAACAAGCTGTTCAAGGCCGGGCTGCGCTCGAACAACATCGACCCGAACGCGCGCCATTGCATGGCCAGCGCGGTGTTCGGCTTCATCCGCACCTTCGGCGCCGACGAGCCGATGGGCTGCTACGACGACGCCGAACACGCCGACGCCTTCGTGCTGTGGGGCTCGAACATGGCCGAGATGCACCCGATCCTGTGGTCGCGCATCACGAACCGGCGACTCAGCGCCCCGCACGTGAAAGTGCACGTGCTGTCGACGTTCTCGCACCGCTCGTGCGAAGTGGCCGACGCAGAACTGATCTTCAAGCCGCAGACCGATCTGGCGATCCTCAACTACGTCTGCAACCACATCATTCAGAGCGGCGCGGTGAACGAGGACTTCGTGAAGAAGCACGTCAACTTCCACAAGGGCGTCACCGACATCGGCTACGGCCTGCGGCCGAACCACCCGCTCGAGCAGGTGGCCGGCAACAACGGTTATGCCGGCGCCGACGGCAAGGTGAAGGGCAACCCGATGGCGTCGACGCCGATCACGCTTCGACGAGTTCAAGCAGTTCGTCTCCGACCTACACGCTCGACTACACGTCGCGAGCTGTCCGGTGTGCCCAAGGACAAGCTGGAAGCGCTGGCCAAGCTCTACGCCGACCCGAAAACCAAGGTCACGTCGTACTGGACGATGGGCTTCAACCAGCACACGCGCGGCACCTGGGTCAACAACATGATCTACAACGTGCACCTGCTGGTGGGCAAGATTTCCGAGCCGGGCAACAGCCCGTTCTCGCTGACGGGCCAGCCCTAGCGCGTGCGGCACCGCGCGCGAAGTGCGGCACCTTCGCGCACCGCCTGCCGGCCGACCTGCTGATCGACGAATCCGCAGCACCGCGAGACGGCCGAGAAGATCTGGCACCTGCCGGCCGGAACGCTGCGCGGCGAAGATCGGCTACCACGCGGTGCTGCAGGACCGCATGCTGAAAGACGGCAAGCTCAACTTCTACTGGACCAGCACCACCAACAACATGCAGGCCGGGCCGAACATCAACGGCGAGCGCTATCCCGGCTTTCGCAACCCGGAGAACTTCATCGTCGTCTCCGACGCCTATCCGACCGTGACGGCGATGTCGGCCGACCTGATCCTGCCCTCTGCCATGTGGACGGAGAAGGAAGGCGCGTACGGCAACGCCGAGCGGCGCGGCCAGTTCTGGCGCCAGCAGGTCAAGGCGCCGGGCGAGGCGAAGAGCCGACCTGTGGCAGTACGTCGAGTTCTCCAAGCGCTTCAAGACCGACGAAGTCTGGCCCGCCGAGCTGCTGGAGAAGAACCCGCAGTACAAGGGTAAGACGCTGTACGAGGTGCTGTACGCGAACGGCGAGGTCGACAAGTATCCGAAGGCCGAGGCCGCGCGCGTCAACGCGCATGCGTGGGCGAACTACAGCAACGACGAGACCGAGGCGTTCGGCTTCTACCTGCAGAAGGGCCTGTTCGAGGAGTACCGCAAGTTCGGCCTCGGCAAGGGCAAGGACCTCGGCGACGTTCGACCACTATCACAAGGTGCGCGGGCTGCGCTGGCCGGTGGCTGAACGGCAAGGAAACGCTGTGGCGCTACCGCGAGGGTTATGACCCGTACGTGAAGAAGCCGGCGAGGGCGTGCGGTTCTACGGCAAGCCCGACGGCAAGGCGACGATCTTCGCGCTGCCCTACCAGCCGGCCGCCGAACAGCCCGACGCCGAATACGACCTGTGGCTGTGCACCGGCCGCGTGCTCGAGCACTGGCACACCGGCAGCATGACGCGGCGCGTTCCCGAGCTGTACCGCGCGTTCCCCGACGCCGTGGTCTGGATGCACCCGAAAGACGCCGAAAAGCGCGGCCTCAAACATGGCGACGTGGTGAAGGTGACGAGCCGGCGCGGCGAGATGGCGTTGCGCGTCGAACACGCGCGGGCGCAACAAGCATGCCCGAGGGCCTGGTGTTCATGCCGTTCTTCGACGAGCACCGGCTGGCGAACAAGCTGACGCTGGATGCCACCTGCCCGATCTCGAAAGAGACCGACTTCAAGAAGTGCGCGGTCAAGGTGGTGAAGGCGTAGCCGGAGCGCGGCACGGGCGACACTGCGGACGCAGGGCAAGGACGCGTCCGCTCGTCGACATGCGGCAATCCAGACAAGCCCGCCCAGCGCGGCGCGGCGCGGCGGCAGTTTCGTGCTCGACGCCGCGCGTATGGCGTGCGGCGTCGGAATGCGTCGGTCTCGGTCTCGGCCTGCACGCCAGGCAGGCGCAGGCGTTGCCGCCGATGGCCCTGCGCCCGCCGGGCGCGCTGGCCGAGAAAGACTTTCTCGCGCGCCTGCATGCGCTGCGGCCTGTGCGTGCGCGACTGCCCCTACGACATCCTGAGCCTGGCCAAGCCCGAGCAGCCGGTGGCCAACGGCACGCCGTACTTCGTGGCGCGCCAACTGGCCGTGCGAGATGTGCGACGACATGCCTTGCGTGAAGGCGTGCCCGAGCGGCGCGCTCGCACCACGAACTCACCGACGTCAACCAAGGCGAAGATGGGCCTGGCGGTGCTGGTCGACCAGGAAAACTGCCTCAACTTCCTCGGCCTGCGCTGCGACATCTGCTATCGCGTCTGCCCGCTGATCGACAAGGCGATCACGCTCGAGCACGCAGCGCAATGCGCGCACCGGCAAGCACGCGCTGTTCATCCCGGTCGTGCATTCGGACGCCTGCACCGGCTGCGGCAAGTGCGAGAAGGCCTGCCCGCTGCCGGACGCGGCGATCAAGGTCTTGCCGATCGATCTCGCCAAGGGCGAGCCTGGCCGCGCACTACCGGCTCGGCTGGGTGGAGAAGGACAAGGCCGGCGCCAGCCTGGTCGCACCGGAACCCGAGCACCGCTACAACCTGCCCGAGGGCATGCGCTACGAGCCTGGCAGCGGCCTGACATCTTCCGACGGTGCCGCTCCCGCCGCCGCGCCCAGTCGCGCCCCGCGGCAAGATCGCGCGCACGGTGCGCTCGAGCGCGACCACGCGCCCTGCAGGGAGACAAGCTGTGAGCGCCGCGCCAAGGTCGGCGGCGATCGGCGCCGAGGCGATCAAAGCCAAGGGCTGGCTGCGCGCCCACAGGTGGCTGCTGCTGCGCCGCGCTCACGCAGGTCGGGCGTGCTGCTGGCTGTTCCTGTCGGGGCCGTGGTTCGGCGTCTGGATCGTCGAAGGGCAACCTGAGCTTCGAGCCTGACCCTGGGCGTGCTGCCGCTCACCGACCCCTACGTGCTGCTGCAGTCGCTGTTCGCCGGCCACGCGCTGCAGCGCACGGCGCTGATCGGTGCGGCCATCGTGCTCGTGTTCTACCTGCTGGTCGGCGGCCGGGCCTATTGCTCGTGGGTCTGCCCGCTGAACCTGGTGACCGACGCCGCGGCGCTGGCTGCGCGAGCGCCTGGGCATCCGGGGCGGCGCGCGCATCTCGCGCAGCGCGCGCTACTGGCTTCTCGCGATGACGCTGCTCGTCGCGGCGGCAACCGGCAGCATCGCGTGGGAGCTGGTCAATCCGGTGTCGATGCTGCACCGCGCGCTGCTCTTCGGCGTCGGCGCGGCCTGGGCGGTCGTGCTCGGCGTCTTCGTCTTCGATCTGTTCGTCCAGCAGCGCGGCTGGTGCGGCCACCTGTGCCCGGTGGGCGCGTTCTACAGCCTGCCGGCGTGCGCGAGCGTGCTGCGGGTGGTCGCGGCGCGCCGCGACGCCTGCAACGACTGCGCGGATTGTTATGCGGTGTGCCCCGAACCGCTCGTCATCAAACCGGCGCTGAAGGCGGTGGCGGGCGCCGGGCCGGTGATCGTGGCGATGAACTGCACGAACTGCGCGCGCTGCATCGACGTCTGCTCGAAAGACGTGTTTCAGTTCGGTACGCGCTGGGCCGGGCGCGCGCCGTCGCTGCACGGCGAGCGTATCGCCACAAGAACCCCATGAACCCTTCACGCCCCGATTCATGCGAAAGGAAGCGACCATGAAAACTTCGATCCGAACGATGCGGGCCGCGGGTGCCGCGGCGCTTGTTGCCGGCCTGCTCGGCTGCGCCCAGTTCGCCGGCATCGCCACGCTGCGCGGCGCCGACGCGGCGGCCGCTGACGTGGCGCCCGAGGCCAAGGCCTACGCAGGCAAACGGCCGGGCTCGGGGCAGGCGATCGCACGCACGTTCAAGGAACAGCCGCCGCTGATCCCGCACGCGGTAGACAACTTCGACGAGATCACCGTCGCCGAGAACCAGTGCATGGAGTGCCACAGCCCCGAGCGCCACGCGAACAGAACCCAAGGTGGCAGACACGCACCTGCTCACCGCGACCGGCGGCGCGGCTTCGGTGCGAATGGACCGGTACCAGTGCAACAGCTGCCATGTCGCGCAAGTCGACGTGGCGCCGCTGGTTCGCAGCACCTTCGTCGGGACGCCGGTGCCGGCGATCCGGCAATAGGGGGGTCGGTATGAGCCACGCCCGCCCGCAAATCCCAGGCACGGTGATCTTCGACAGCACGCAGGCCATGAAGGGCTACGCGCTGAACAAGATGTGCTACTCGTTCAACGACGCAGCGAACCGCCAGGCCTTTCTCGCCGATGAAGACGCCTACTGCGCGCGCTACGGCCTGAACCCGGCGCAGCGCGAGGCGATCCGCGCGCGCAACGTGCTGCGCCTCATCGAGGCCGGCGGCAATGCCTACTACCTGGCCAAGTTCGCCGGCATCTTCGGCCTGGACATGCAGGACATCGGCGCACAGCAAACGGGGCTCAGCAAGACGCAGTTCCAGGCCAGGCTGGTGGCGGCCAACGAGCAGCGCTGAGCGGCGAACACACGCGAACCCGGGAGCACTCATGGCCAGAATCGCCGGTGGAATCACCACTTCTCACGTGCCCGCCATCGGCGGCGCCATCGCCAAGGGCTTGCAGAACGAGCCCTACTGGAAACCCTTCTTCGACGGCTTCGTGCCCGTTCGGCAATGGCTCGCGCAGACCAAGCCCGATGTGGCGGTGGTGTTCTACAACGACCATGGCCTGAACTTCTTCCTCGACAAGATGCCCACGTTCGCGGTCGGTGCGGCGCCCGAATACCGCAACGCCGACGAAGGCTGGGGCCTCCCGACACTGGCGCCGCAGGCCGGGCACCCGGCGCTGTCTTGGCACATCATCGAATCGCTCGTCGATGAGGAGTTCGATCCCGTGACGTGCCAGGAGATGCTCGTCGACCACGCGGTGAGCCTGCCGATGGCGCTGCTCTGGCCGGACCAGAAGTGGCCGGTGAAGGTGGTGCCGGTGTGCATCAACACCGTGCAGGCGCCGCTGCCCTCGGCCAGGCGCTGCTACAAGCTCGGCCAGGCGGTGGCGCGCGCGGTGCAGTCGTGGCCGGGCGACGAGACGGTGCTGATGATCGGCACCGGAGGCCTGTCGCACCAGCTCGACGGCGAGCGTGCCGGTTTCATCAACAAGCCCTTCGACCTAGAGTTCATGCGCAGCCTGATCGACGAGCCGGCGTGGGCCACGCAGTTCAGCACGCACGAGCTGGTGGAGAAGGCGGGCACGCAGGGCATCGAGTTGCTGATGTGGCTCGCCACCCGTGCCGCGCTGCCGGGCCGGGTGACGCAGCTGCACCGGAACTATCACATCCCGATCTCGAACACCGCTGCCGGACTGATGCTGATGGAGAATCGATGACCGGCAACAGATGGCCAGGCGATGAACATCGAGAAGACGGATCGAGCGGCCCCGCTTGCCGTGGGGGAGGTTCGACTGTCAACCGACCCCCGCGCCGTAGGCGAACATATCGCGTCATACGAGGAAGAACGCCAGCGCCAAGTCGACGCCTGCATTCGTACCGGCCGTGCGTACGAAAAACTCCTGCCTGCGTTGCTTGAGGACCGCCGCGCGTCGGTGGAGAGGCTCGCGCGGGCACTGCTGGAACAGGACTCAGCCGATGGAATGTCGTCCATCCTGAACCTGCTGCTGCGGCTGGGTGAGAGCGATGCAGTGCGCGGGCTCGCATGGCTGCTCGGCAATTCGCGTTCGAGCGTGCGTCGCACGGCGGTCATCGATTTGCGCCGCCACAGTGTCGACAACCGCGCGAACAAGGATGCACTCGAGATCGTGTTCAAGAGCTCGGAAAAGGCCTGCGCCGATCTTCAGAAAATGCTCTTCGAAGCCGACCGCTGGAATCGACGGCTGGCCGTGGAACTTTGCGACCTCATGGATCTGAGGTTCGATGACGATGTCTGGCATCGACTCGTCTGCGAGCCGCCGCACCACCACGCAGAAACGGAATTCGTGATTGCGTTTCTGGCCAAGCGAGGTCAGGATCTGGGCGCGCTCGATTTGGCCATCAAGCTCATCGATGACCCGGCATTTCAAAGCGTTTCCGTGCTGAAGGCGCTGCTGGCGGCCCTCCGCGACTTCATTCGCTACGGCAATGTCGAGATGCGGGAAAGAGCGCAGCGCAAGCTGCTCGCTTTTCTCCAGGGTTCGGAACAGCCTCCCAGCAGCTTCACCCGCGACACCTGGTTCAATGTTCGCGCGAGCGCCATCGAAGCGCTGGCCGCATCGTCCAGCGAAGCGGCGCTTATCGCACTGAACGAGATCGCGCGCCGAACAACGGAAGAGCCGTACCACCGCTATGAGGCGTGGTGCGGTTTGCTCGCGCGATCCGAGTTGCAGACGTGGACTGAGTTCATGGCTTCGCACGAGGCGGACGACGCGAAAGGCAATGCCGCGTATCGATTGCTCCACTGGGCGAAACCGGGAGAAATGGATACCCGACTCGCACTGGCAATGCAATTGTCTGCAATTGCGCTTCCTGCGTCGGTTCGCAAGATTGTGGTGCGATTTCTTCGTCACCATGGCCGGTTGGAGGCGGCGGCTCCGGGGGACAGTGGGGCCCTGTGCCCGCCAGGGAACCGCGCCTTCGACGACCTCGACGTCCCGAGCGCCGCCGAGCGATTGGTGCAAATTGGGGCGATCGACGCCGAAGAAGCCGCGGCTGCTGTTGAGTGCGCAAGGACGTCGAAGGGAATCCGCGCGCAACCTGCGGATGTGTTGCAGTGCGCCGAGGTTATCGCGGCCTTCGATGCGGAGTCATCGGAGGTCTGCCCTCACTACAGCGAACTCCTGTCGGAATTGGGCGCCAACAGCCGAAAGAGATTCCTGCCGCGCGCGGTGGTTCAGACATGGCATTGCCGAGAAGGCCATGAGGCCGACAGCGTCTGCGTCGTGCGATTTGCATGCGATGACACGCTGATCGAGTACGCGGCCGCATATCACGGTGACTACTACGATGTTCGAACTACGTTGCGCGCAGCGAATGCCGTGTTGGAGGCCAAGGGCACAGCGCAACGCTTCGTCCCCTTGGGAACCGGCGATCAGATGATGGCGGCCGCGTTCTGCACCCCTGACGCCGCGCCGGACCTTGCGCAGTTGATCGGCATGAAGGTCGAGACCGATCCCGACGCAGCCATGCACGCAGGCCGCGCGTATGCAGCGCGCGTGCGAGCCGAAGATTAGCAACCCGCGATATGCCATTGGCCGGCGGCCTCGCCGGCCAACTGGATAGAGATGATGCCGGACGCGAGCGCCACGCCGAGAAGAAGACGCCCCCCGGGGGCCAGGTTACGCAGCCGGCTCGGCGCCGAGCCGATCCGTTCAGTGCTGAGGCTTCAACAAGTTCTGCACGACGTACTCGCCGATCTTGCGGCCCATCGCGGAGCCCACCTCGCCCGACACGCGGTAGTGCACACCGCTCCAGACGCGCGCGTCGACGACCTCGGCAGCGAAGTCGGACAGCCGCTCGAAGCTGCGCGTCACGCCGGGTGCGGTGGTGCTTGTCAACGTGAACCTCGGAACCGCATCGCCGAAATGGGCTTGCAGCACGCTCGCCGCGGCCGCATCGAAGATGCAGTGCGCGCAGGGGTACTCGGGGTGCATCGGCGTGGGAATCAGAGGCTCCCAGCCGGGCTCGGGAACGGTGGCGTCGTTGCCGTCGATCTCGGCGTTGCGGATCGCCGTCACCGGGCGCCAGAAGTCATAGGCGTACTTGGCGTCGAAAACCGCGATCCCCGAATCCGCCATCGCGATCGTAAACAGCGCGAACAGGCGTGCGTTGTCGAGCAGGTTGAGCTTCTTCGCCGCCGCGATCTGGCGCGCCACCGGGTCGGTTGTGGCCGGTCCGGTCATCTCCCAGAAACGGGCGATGTCGGTCTGCTCGGCGGTTCGCGCCGAACTCGTCTTCGACCCCACCTTCTTGACCTCGTCGAAGTCCTTGCTCCACATCGCGCTGCTCAGCGCATAAGGGGCGGGTGGCCGCACCGCGTCGCCGCTCTTCAGCGCGAACGGCCGCACCGCGCCCCAGGTCGACGACGCCGGCAACACCGTCGGCACGTACTTGCCCGCGACCGTGAACGGGCGATAGGGAATGTTGGCCGTGGCGCCGTCTTGGGCGCGCTCGGCGAGGATCGCCGCGGCGGCGCGCTCGCCCAGGCGAACTCCGCTCACCTTGGCAGGCCCTTCGGCGACGCTGGCCAGGGATGCCTGCAATGCGGCGTCGAAGTCCTTGGCCTGCTGCGGATACAGGCGCGACAGCGCGTGGTGCGCCGCTGCCGCCGCCGCCGCTTCGCGTGAAGTGCCAGGCTCGGCGCTCAGGCGCGCCCGATACGGCGCATAGCGCGCATCGATCGAGTTCAGCGCCTCGAACATCGCGATGTGCACGATCGCCGAGGCGCGCGAGTGCTGCGCCGGATTCAGGCGCGGCGCCACATAGCCGGCGGCGACGGCCTTTTCGTTCCAGTCGGTGACCACATCGGCATTGGCCGTGGCCGCGGCGAGCCACGCGGCTGCGCCGAGCAACCAGACCATTGCGGTGGGATTGCGTGCATTCATCATGATCGGATCCTTTGCGGGTGGGGTGGGCGTCGATGCGCAACGCAGGCTGCGCTGCGAGGCAATGTAGGCAGCGCGGCGGCGCGCGCCAAGGACATGGCGACGAATGCGGGAAGGCGCGGGATGGTTGCGTCTGGGTGCGGATCGGCGCTGGTGCGGTTCGGGCCCAGAGGCGCTCCACGCGCGCTCGCTCAACCCGTGCTCGGCTTCCAGTCCTTGCCCTTGAACTCGACGATGTAGGTGCGCGTTCCCGAGCCGCCGATCACCTCGGCCGAGTGCGTCTCGGCGTCGGCGAAGAACACGTGCCCGGGTGGAACTTCCGGGAACGTGACCTTGCCCGCTTCCGTCTTCTTCAGCTTCGCGCCGGTGAGCGAGATCGTGACGTGGGCGGGGTGGTAGTGCATGCCCTGGCCGCACACGCCCAGGCCCGGCCGGCTCTTGTATTCGAGAACGCGCACCCGGTCGTTGTCGAGCACGACGCGGTACGAGCGCGGGTCGGCGGCCGCCGCATCCTGCGCCAGCACTTCGGCGCTCACGCCGAAGGCCGCGAGCAGCGCCGCGGCCTGGCGCCGGGTCAGTGCAGCGCCGGAGCAGCGGGGTTTCATCTTGGACATGCGGTTCTCCTTTGAGGATCGGGTCTCACATCTGCCGAAACAGGTGGTGGTAGGCCTCGCTGACGGCCAGGCTTTCGGCACGGTTCTTCAGGCGCAACGTCAGGTTGCCGCGCTCGTCGCGAAGCACGCTGTCGATCGCGTGGACGTTGACCACGGTCGAGCGGTGCACCTGCCAGAACATGGTCGGGTCGAGCTCGTCGGCCAGCTCGCGAATCGTCTTCTTGATCAACGCTTGCGCGTCGGCGGTCACCACCAGCGTGTACTTCTGGTCGGACTTGAAGTACAGCAATCTCCTCGACGGTGAGCAGGCGCACGGCGGCGCCGCGCGACGCGTTGATCCACTGCAGGTAGCGCGGCGCCGGCTGCGCCTGGCGGCCGATGCCTTCGAGCGCGGCGCGATGGTCGGTGGGCGGCTGTTTCAGGCGCTCTTTCAGGCGCCGCACCGTCGTCATCAGTCTTGCGGCGGTCGGCGGCTTGAGCACGTAGTCGATCGCGCCGGCTTCGAAGGCTTCGAGCGCGTGCTGGTCGTAGGAGGTGATGAACACCGTGTGGCAACGCCCCGCGACCTGGCGCGCGACCTCGATGCCCGTGAGCAGCGGCATGTGGATGTCCAGCAGCGCCAGATCGGGTCGATGCTCCTCGATGGCGTTGAGCGCGGCCACACCGTCCGCCGCACGGGCGACGATCGTCAGCTGCGGCCACAACGTGCCCAGCAGATCGGCCAGTTCGTCGGCGAGCAGCGGCTCGTCTTCGGCGAGGATCGCCGTCGGCGCGGTGCGTAGCGGGGTTTCAGGCGAGTTCATAGGGCACGTCCAGCGTGATCCGCACCGGTGCGCCGCTCGCGTCGACGCTGAGTTCGGCCTGCGCGCCATGCACGTCGGCGAGCATGGCACGCACGTGGGCCAGCACCGCCGGCGCGGGCGCGGCGGGCAGCGTCAGGACGAGCCGGCAGGCGTCGGCGCAGCGCGTGGCGCTCAGCGTGCATGGCCCGGCGAGCGCACGCAGCGCGCCCTGCACGAGCGGCAGCAGCACACCCGGCGGAAAACGCGCATGCATCGCGCTCGCCGCGACGTCGAGATCCAGGCTCGCGGCGCTGTGGCCGGCCAACTCGTGCAAGCGGGCATACGCGCGCGCGAGTTCGCCTTCTCGCGCCACGCTCGACGACGCGCTGCGCAGGCGCGGCAGTGCGGCGCGCAGGAAGGCGGTGAGCTCGTCGAGCAGCAATTCCGCGCGCGCGGTGTCGATTTTGTAGGCATCGCGCACCGCGTCGAGCATCTCGAACAGGAGTTGCGGGTCGATGCGCGCCTGCACCGCCTGCAACCGCGCCTGCACCGTCTCGCGCCTCGCGTCGCGCTGCGCGGTCTGCGCGGCCACCAGGCGTGCCGCCGCCTGCTCGTGGCTGCGGCCGCGCCGCAGGTGCGCGAAGTAGAGCAGCGCCATCGTGAACGAAAGGGTGAAGGCGTTCAGGTGCATCGCGGCGACGCTGTGGACCACGGCCTGCTCGACCAGGATGCCGGATCGCCCCGTCGTCAACGAGGGTCACGCCCGCCACGCCCGCGGCGGCGCTCAGCAGCCAGGCCGCAGCGGGCGCGTAGCGTCCCGGCGCCAGCCGCAAGTGCAGGCCCGCGTAGCCGGCGACCAGCAGCAGGCACCACTGCGCGCCGCCGTACAGCAACCACCACAGGCCCAGCAGTGTCACATTGGCGGTGCTCGGCTCGCGCATCACGCTCACGGCACCGGTGAACAGCGTCACCGGTGTCGCGAACGCGAGCAGGCCCGCCAGCGTGAACGCGCCGCGATGCGTTCGCAGCCAGCGCGTGAAGTCGGCAATTCGCTCCGCCACGGCTTGGTGCGCGGCCGGCCGCAGTGACAGCGTTGCATCCATGCGTGCCTTCTCAGCTCGTGGCGGGAGTGGCAGCGTGCGGAACGGTCCCGCCCGCGCTGGCCATGCGCAGCGGAATGGAAATGGTGGCGCTGGCCCCGCGCGGTTCGCGCGAAGCCAGGACGAGCCGCCCCTGGTTCGGGTAACGCGCGGCCAACTGGCGCTGCACGTTGGCCAGGCCGACGCCGGTGCCGCTGCTGGGCGCGGCGCCGAAGCCCGCGCCGTCGTCGAGAACGCTCGTCTCCAGCAGGTGGCGGTGGCGCCGCGCGCGCACCAGGACATGGCCGCCGCCGGCAGGCTCCAGCCCGTGCCGAACCGCGTTCTCGACCAGGGTGACGAGCAGCATCGGCGGAAATTCGGCGTCGAGCAGGCCCAAGTCGGCTTCGATCGAGAACGTCAGGCGCTCGCCCATGCGCACGCGGAACAGCTCGAGGTAGGCGCGCACCAGTTCGAGTTCGTCGCGCAGGCAACCGCCGCGGCTGCGCAGTTGCGGCCATGCGCCGCGCAGATAGCGCATCAGGCTCGCGATCGCTTCGGCACCCGCCTGCGGCCGCGTGCGGTACAGGCGCCGCACATTGCCCAGCACGTTGAACAGGAAATGCGGTTCGATCTGCGCCTGCAGCAGCGCGAGTTGCTGTTCGCTCTCGCCCTGTTTCGCCTGGGCGCTCGCGAGCTCGGCGGCGAGCGCCGCCGAGTCGGCCCGCAAGGCGCGCTGGTGCACGTCGGCGATGAGCACCATGAACACGGCAGGCAAGCCCCAGCGCAGCGAACCTGCGAACAGGCGCAGCGCCGGCGGCAGGTGTTCGAAACCGTGCGCGTAATACGCGTAGAGCAGCAAGGTCATCGCTGCCGACGCTGCGAACAGCGCCGCGCAGACCAGGGCCAGGCGCAGCCGCATGCGGCGCGGCAGCGCCTCGTCGAGCAAGGTGTAGACGGCCAGCAGCGCAGCGGCGACGACGCCCAGTTCGACCAGATGCTCGAACCAGGCCAGCGCGATCTCGGCCGGCGAGAAGAAATCCAGCAAGGTCGGGCTGAACAACACACCGAGGGACAGCAGCAGCGTCACCAGCGTCACCGCGGCGAGCCGGCGCCGGTCGAGCGCGTGCAGCACGCGCGCGGCATAACCGTCGTCGGCGCGGTTGAGCGCGGCACGCATGCTCCCGAGCATCAGGATCCTCGAGCGAAGGGAGCCCTCATTGTGCGCCGCGGGTGCGCGGCTCAGGCGCGGCGCCGACGAAACCGCGAAATCGAGTCACGGGTGCGGCTGGGTACGGATGAAGGCCGCGACAGCGGGCACCCGGTTCGGGCGCGGTTCGGGAGCAATCAGACGTTCTATCCGTTGGGCCGCGTTGCGGCAGCCGCGGCCGCGCTATTCGCGCGGCATCACGGCGTGACGTCGATCTTTCCCTTCATCTCCGGATGCGGGCCGCAGGTGTAGGCGTAAGCGCCCGGCTTGTCGAAGGTGCGCTGCCACGACTCACCGGGAAAGATGCGCTCGCTTTCGAAGCCGCCCGGGCCGGTGAACAGGATCGAGTGCGTCGTGCGCTTCTCGTTGTTGACCCACTTCACGGTGGTGCCGACCTTGACCGTCAGCGCGGCGGGCGCGTACTTGTAGTCCTGGATCAGGACCTCGACCGCTTCTGCAGCGGCCGCGCCGGCGCACGTGGCTGACCACAGGAACGCACCCGCGAGCAACGCCGCGGCGGTGTTGCGGCGCAAAGCGGGGCGATGCATGGCCTGCAGTCCGTTGAATCGGTCGGGTGCCGCGCCTATTGCTTCGCCGCAGTCACATCGGCCTTCGCGTCGATGCCCAGCGTGTAGCCGAGCGACACATGGTGGAAGCGCCCGGCGCTGTAGTCGTCGTGGATCGCGAAGCCGAAGTTCACGGTCTTGCCGCTCGTGAGCGCAACGTCGCCTTCGCCGCCGCTGAGCTTGCGCGTGAAGTTGACGACCCATTCGTCGCCTTTCTTCTCGCCCTTCGCTTCGACGAGCGCCTTGCCGCCTTCCATGACACGCTTGTCGGCCACATGGCCGTCGAACTTCGCGCCCTTCGCTGTCCACTGCACCAGGTCGTAATAGACGCCGCTCGAGCAGATTGCCGTCCTTCACGTACTTGGTCTTCTTGTCGTCCTTGGCGTCGGGCATCGTGCGTGCATCGACATGGCAGGTCTCCCAGCAACCCGACAGGTTCGCGCCCGGCGACCTTGTTGTCTTCGAGCATGAAGGCGAGCTTGACCGCGTTGTCCTTGTCCATCTTGTCGGCGCCGCCTGGAGGCTGCTTCCAGCTGAAGCGCAGGTACAGGTTGGTTCCGTCGTGCGCCGCCTGCACGTTCACGGGAATCGAGCCGGCCTTGCCCTTGATCGGCTTGGGCTCGATCTTCTGGCCGGTCGCCATCTTCTTGCCCATGTCGGCGGCTTCGTCGTGGTGGCAGCTCGCGCAGGACTCGCCCTTGCGCATCGCGCGCGCGCCGCCGTGTTCGGTGCCCTTGGTCACCCATTCGACCGGCGAGACGCCGGGGTAGAACAGCGTGATCGTCTTGGCCGGCACCTTGCCCCAGTCGGGGCCTGCGCCGTGCGCCGTGGCGGCGAGGAACAGGTCGGCCGTGCCGGCCAGCAGATGCAAGCGTTGGAAGTTCATGGTGCTCAGTCCTCTTCTTTCATGCCCTGGGGCTTCTGGTGCGCGATGCCTTTGTGGCAATCGATGCACGTGTCCTTGTTCTTCACGGCGAGTTCGTGCGACTTCTTCGCGCGCGGTTTCTGCTTCTCGGCGTCCATGCTGATCAGCGAATGGCAGTTGCGGCATTCGAGCGAGTCGTTCGCCTTCATGCGCTTCCACTCGTTCTCGGCGAGGCTCAGGCGCCGCGCCTCGAACTTCTCGCGCGTGTCGATCGTTCCCATCACCTTGCCGTACAGCTCGCGCGTGGCCTGCACCTTGCGGATCATCTTCGGCCCCCACTCGCGCGGCACATGGCAGTCGGGGCAGATCGCGCGCACGCCGGTGCGGTTGTTGTAGTGGATCGTCTTCTGGTACTCGGCGTAGACATTCGTCCGCATCTCGTGGCAGCCGATGCAGAAGGTCTCGGTGTTGGTCGCTTCGACGATCGTGTGGAAGCCGCCCCAGAAGAGCACGCCGGCCAAGCCGCCGAGCACGAGCAACGTGGCCAGCGAATACTTCGCCGAGGGCCGGCGCAGGCGCTGCCACAGGCTGACGGGCCCGCCGTCGGTGTTCTTGTTGTTCATGGCACGCGCCCGATCCGGTCAGTAGATGTCCTGCTGCGTATTCCAGACGTTGAACTTGCCGGTGGGC
This sequence comes from uncultured beta proteobacterium, assembly GCA_963791595.1. Lineage (GTDB taxonomy): Bacteria > Pseudomonadota > Gammaproteobacteria > Burkholderiales > Burkholderiaceae_C > JAEMQF01. The sequence continues at coordinate 30,366 of CAWBTF010000029.1, forward strand.
GTGATCATCTTCGGGTCGGTGATCACTTTCTTGAGCTTGAGCGTCTTGTCGTCATAGATCACGATCGCCGACTGATCCGTCTTGCCGCCCCACAGCGAGATCCAGACTTCGGTGCCGTCCTGGCTGTACTCGGGGTGCACGGCGCGGCGCAGCGCTTTGGTCACTGGAAGGCCAGAGTCCTTGGCGACGTCGATCTTCACCGGCGGCTTGGCCAGGTCGTTCAGCGCATACACATGCACCGACTCGGCGTTTTCGCGCTCAGGGTTCATCGGCATGTCTGCCCACAGGTTCTTCGACTTCGGGTGCGTCTTCACGAACAGGTTGCCCGCGCCGGGCATCTTCAGCTCCTCGACGACTTTCCAGTTGTGCCGCTTGTACTGGGCGTGTTCCTTCTTGTCCGACGCCGTGGAGATCAGCGACACCGCCGCGCCTCCCAGGTGGCCGGTGGCCCAGACCGGCCCGTATTTCGGGTGGTTGAAGTTCGCGCCGCGCCCGGGGTGCGGAATCTTCGCGGTGTCGATCAGCGCGGCGAGCTTGCCGGTCTTGGTGTCGACCGCGGCGACCTTGTGCGACGCGTTCGCCGCGACCATGAAGTAGCGCTTGCTCGCGTCCCAGCCGCCGTCGTGCAGGAACTTGGCCGATTCGATCGTCGTCGTCTTCAGGTTCTTGATGTCGCTGTAGTCGACGAGCAGGATCTGCCCCGTCTCCTTCACGTTCACCACCCACTCGGGCTTGATGTGCGAGGCGACGATCGACGCGACGCGCGGCTCGGGGTGGTACTCGCCGTCGACCGTCATGCCGCGCGTCGAGATCACCTTCAGCGGCTTCAGCGTCTCGCCCTCCATGATCGAGTACTGCGGCGGCCAATAGCTGCCGCCGATCAGGTACTTGTCTTCGAAGCCCTTGAACTTCGACGTTTCGACGGAGCGCGCGTCCGAGCCCATGCGGATCGTCGCCACCGTCGTCGGCTTCTCGAACCACATGTCGATCAGCGTCACCAGGCCGTCGCGCCCCACGGTGTAGACATAGCGGCCGGACAGCGAGATGCGCGAGATGTGCACCGCGTAGCCGGTCTTCAGGATCTCCCAGATCTGCTTGGTGTCGCCGTCGATCAAGGCGAGTTCGCCCGTGTCGCGCAGCGTCACCGCGAACACGTTCTTCAGGTTGATCTTGCTCAGCTGCTTCTTGGGCCGTTGGTCCACGGGCACGAGCAGCTTCCAGCTCGCCTCCATGTCCTTCAGGCTGAACTCGGGCGGCACGTCGGGCACCTGCTGGATGTAGCGCGCCATGATGTTGATTTCATCCTTGCTCAGGATGTCGTCGTAGTTCACCATGCCGCCTTCGGTGCCGATGCCGATGATCTTCTCGAGCCGCGCGGTGCCGAGCTTGAGCGTGCCGCCTTCCTGCGCGGTGCCGTCCGCAGCCTTCTTGGCCCAGTGCGGCTCCAGGTTCTTGCCGGTCGCGCCCTTGCGCAGCACGCCGTGGCAGCCGGCGCAGCGCTCGAAATAGATCTTCTTGCCGATGGCGAGTTCGTCGGCGGTCATCGTGGGGGCCGTCGCCGTTTGCGCGGTGGCGCCGATGGTCCAGCCGGCAAGCGCCAACGCGGCAAGGCGGCTCATGTTCAGTGGTCTCATCGAGTTCTCTCCGTTGTTCATGTAGCGCGCCACGCTGCGCATCGCGGTTCGCGCAGCGTGGCAAGCTCGGGTTGAGTGCGAACGTGCGAATCGTCGGCCCGAGAGGGCCGGTGCGTCCTTGAACTGGATCAAATGCGCGTGCGACGAGCCGATTTCGCAACGCGGCCTTGCGCTGAACGGGTGGTGCCGTCGCGCCGCGGATTCAAGTTTGCGATTGGCGGGCCGGTGCTCGGCCTTGCTGGCGTTCGATCAACCGCAGCATCGTCGCCAACGTGATCGAGCCGAACGTCGCCTTCGCGTTCTGATCGATCTCCGACAGCACCAGCGCGAGCGCCTGGTCCACAGGCGTGGCCATGCTCTGTGCATCGCGCTGCGCCGTGGGCGTGAAGTCTTCGAAGCGCTGAATGATGTCGAGCAGCGTCAGGCGGCGTGCATTGCCGGTGAAGCGGTAGCCGCCGCCGGCGCCGCGCACCGACTCGACGATACCGGCGCGCGCCAATTCTGCGAGCACCTTCGCCAGGTGATGCGGCGACACGCCGTATTTGTCGGCGATCCTTCCTGCCGCGATGTGGCCGCTCGGCTCCTGCGCGAATTCGAGCACGCTGTACAGCGCGAGCAGCGTGTTCTTCTGCAACCTCATCGCCTGGCCCCAGAGGCCGAGCCACTCGCTTCGTCGGAAGCATCGAGGTCCATTTCCAGCGAGATCAACGGCCCGGCCATCATTCCCTGGCTGCGAAAGAACGACAGAATCAGCGTGTTGTCACGCGCCAGCATCGTGCGCAGCTTCGTCACGCCGGCACGGCGAAAGCGCGCGCTGATCTCGGCCAGCAGCCGAGTTCCCACGCCGGCCAGCCGCGCCTGCGGCAGCACGTCGATCGCGAACACCCAGCCGCACGGCGGCGAGCCGAACTCCCAGTCGCGCACCTCGCCGATGATGAAACCGACGACCTGCCCCTGCAAGAGCGCCACCAGAAAGTGCTGTGCGCCGCGCGACCCTCCGGTGGCCCCGTAGCGCCGATACACAGAGGCCCAGTACTTGCGCTTCGCCAGTCCGGTCACGCTGGCGTCGATGCCGATCACCTGCTCCATGTCGGCGCGCCGCACGGAACGGATCTCGAGCACGTCGGCGCCGGCCTTGGCGGGCGGCGTGCGTGCGGTTCGCTTGGGGTCGTCGGCCATCGTTTGAGGCAAGTCGCGCGGGAAAGACGCAGGCCTTCGCCTGCGATTCAGCCGTACGCTCTTCATCCGGACTTGTCCGTGCCGGTAAGCGCGGTGCATCACGGGGCGGTTGAACGGTAGCGGATGCTACTTGAGTTCGAGAGCGTGCAGAGCAGCGCGACGTTCGATCCCGGCTCGATATGCGGCTTTGAATCTCTCGATGAGATGCCTCGTGTTTTCGAAGAGCAGGTGCCGCTCTGGCTCGAACCGCAACTCTGTGTGGGCACAAGGTGTCGCACTTCAATTCTGAGACTGCGTTGTAGCGGGCGCTGCCACGGCGAGGGCGCCGTCCACCCGTGCTGCGGCGAAGCAGCCGGGTCAGCGCGGCGCGATCGGCGCCGTGGGGCAAGTCGCGAATGCCTCGATAGATGGTCTCGTGGCTCGCGTACAGAACAGGGCGCGCACTCTGAGGCGTGCGCGAAGCTTGGACAAGACGCATGCGCCCGGCGTACTGCTGTGGGGAGTCGCCCAGGCGCAGCGACAGGAAGCCCGCTCTGAAATTGGTGTGAATGTTGCGGGCTACCGATCGCTGCAGAGAAATGCGCCCCCCGCGCCTCCCGCGCCTACGGCTGATGCAATGACCGATACCCACTCTCGAATGGACCTTCGTGGCTTTGAAAGCTCGACCATACTGCGTGTTTCGCGTTGTTCCACTTGAGTCTCACTTATGGAGTCTAGTTCTAGCGAGAGTTCGTTGGTTGCCAGGGAATACTTCGGAAACGCAACATCGCTGAGTCGGACGGACGTGAACTCGTACACCTCCGCAAGTTG
>CAWBTF010000030.1:0-86842 GCA_963791595.1 uncultured beta proteobacterium
GTGTTCGAAGAATTATCGGAAGCACAGCGCAGCGGCGTACCCCGCATCCAAGGGTGTGCGGCTCCCATTCGAGTGCGCTGCGTGCGAGATTTGGGCAGCCGTGACGATTCAGGGAATCGGGCTCGCTGGGTGCACGGCAATGGTGTCGAGCACGATGCCAACCCCAAGGCAGCGCGGCGCCAGGCCGCAAACGGCCGCGCCCGCCGTGCACTTTCATTGCGTGAGGAATCCTCGGCGGCGGCCTCCGCGGCCCCCTCGGTCGCCGGGCTCGTTTGGGCCCTTCGGCATACTCCGGGCCCTGAACAAGACCTCGCGTGCAATGACAATGAATTCGAGCGCCTACCGAGTAGCATCCGCAACGCCGTCGGCGCCGAGCGCCAGCGTGTTTGGCATGGCCGGACGCCGGGGCCTGCACGTCATTCGCGTCGAGCAACTCACCGCAAGCGACATTGCGCAGTGGTCGGCGCTGGAAGCGCGCGCGATCGAGCCCAACCCGTACATGTCTGCGCACTTCGTGTTGCCGGCGCTGCGCTTTCTCGATCCGCAGGCGAACGCCGAGATCTGGTTCGCACGACGATCCGATGCCAATGACGCGGAGTTGATCGGCGTCTGCGCGTTCCTGCGCAAGCGTTGGTCGACCCACTTTCCGTTTCCGCATCTCCAGGCGTACCAGAGCGTGCATTCGTATCTGGGTGGGCCGTTGCTCGACCGAGCACACGCGGCGCAGGCACTCGAACAGATGCTGGATGCCGCCCTGGGCGCACCCACCAGGGGCTTGGCCGTCGTTCTGCCTACTGTTCAGTCGGACGGGCCGGTCGCCGAGTTGATGGCCACCTGGGGCCGGCACCACGCGACGCAAATGCACCGGCGCGACGCGCATGCTCGCGCGGTGCTTGTGCCGGGCCAAGCCGGACCCGGCGCCATCAAAGCAGCCCTGGGGTCGAAGGCGAATGAAATGGGGCGCAACCGGCGCCGGCTCGCCCGGGAAGGCACGTGCGAATGGCACACATTGCGCCCAACGGAACCCGGCAGAGAGATCGAGAATTTCCTCGCGCTCGAACACCGTGGGTGGAAGGCCGAAGCTGGCTCGTCATTGCGCTCCGATTCCGCCCACGAGTCCTTCTTTCGCGACATGACCACCGGCTTCGCCACCGAAGGCCGTGCCTGGTTCACCGAGCTCAGCTTGAACGGCCAGGCGATCGCATCCACCAGCAACTTCATCTCGGGTGGCGCCGGGTTCGCCTTCAAGGTGGGCTGGAACGAGGACTACCGCAAGTACGGTGTCGGCATCCTCAATGAGGTCCACCTGGTGGAAAACGCACCCGAAGTTTGTTCCGACCTGGCCTACATCGACAGCGGTGCAGCACCGGGATCTTTCATCGATTCGCTATGGCCGGCGCGTCGGCAATTGAGCACGCTGGTGCTGCCCCTGGGTCGGTTCGGGCAAGGCGTTTGGCGCGTCGCCGAGGCTACCCGGACCGCCAAGGCGAGTGTCGCCCGGCTTCGCCGCGGCACACGAAGTGCCGAGAGTGCAACCAGACCGGCTTCTCCTGCTGCGAAGCCCGAAACCCAACCACGCAGCCACTGACCCATGGAGCTCTTCAGTCGACGCTTCGGACCGCCCGCCCGCCAAGTGCTGGGCCTGCTGCAACACCCGCGGCCCGGCAAGGCGCCGCGTGCGGCGTTCCTGATGTGTCGCCCGTTCGGCCAGGAGGCGGTGCGCACCGCGCCGATCTACCGTGCAATGTCGGATCGGCTCGCGCGTGAGGGATGTTTCGTGTTGACGATCGACTTCCACGGCTGCGGCGATTCACCCGGTGAGCCGGACGATCAGGCGCTCAGCGATTGGGCGGGTGATGCACTCGCCGGCGACGCTCAGCTGCGTGCGGACGCGCCGGGGCTGCCGCGCCACTGGTTCGCGATGGGCCTGGGCGCGACCAGCGCGGCGCTGGCTGCGCCGCTGGCGGAGCAGCCAGCTGCATGCCTAGTGCTTTGGGAGCCGGTTGACGACGGGCCGAGCTATCTGGAGCGCTTGCTCGGCGCCCACCGCAAGGAACTCGTGCGCGAAATGCAGCGTCCCTGGCATGTGCTCGCTTCGCGCGGTGGCGAGGCCGAGCCAGTGGTGCCGGGCAGCGTGCTGGGGTTTCCAGTGGGTCAGAAGCTGCATCGCGAACTGTGCGAACTGCGTGAATTGCCGCTGCGTTCCATCACACAACGCTGGACACGCTTGGTGTTGGCGCACCGGCAGCCGCAACTCGAGCGCTACGCCGACGCACGGATTTCGAATCTTAGCCTGCACGCCGTTGAAACCGCCACTGACTGGTTGTCGATCGAGGCCCTCGGCACGGCCATCGTGCCGCAGGACATACCACGAACCTTGTTGGCGACCTTGCCACCGACTCCCCATGCATGAACAGACGCTCATCTTCGGCCCCGACAAACATCTCGTCGGCACAGTCACGCTGCCAGCCCAGGCCAAGCCCGGTCATGCAGGCACGATGGCGCTGCTGACGAACGCCGGCGTGATTCCGCGTATCGGACCGCACCGTTTGAACGTCAAGCTGGCCCGACGCTTCGCCGAGCTTGGGATCGCCACATTGCGCTTCGATCTGAGCGGCTTGGGCGACAGCCGGCGCTCCAGCTCGCAGCGCTCGACGGTCGACCAGTTCACCTTCGATACGCGCTGCGCGATGGATCTGGCGCAGGCGAAATTCGGCGCCGAACGGTTCTTCGCGGTCGGGTTTTGTTCGGGCGGCGACGTTGCCCATGTAACGGCGTTGGAAGACAAGCGCTTGCGCGCGGTTCTGATGTGGGACTCGTACGTCTATCCCACGCCCGAGGCGAAATTTCGCGGCCTGCTGCATCGCCTGCGCTGCAACACGCCGGGCGGGCTCGTCCAGAAAGCCTTGAAGCGCCTGACCGGCGGCGACGCAAGGGCGGCGAGCGGCGCACCCGACGCGCAGCCGCCCCTGGGCCCGACGATCTTCGGCCGTTCGGAGATGCCGCCGCGAGACCAGTTCGGGCAGCGAATTCGAACTCTGGTCGATGGCGGCGTGGAACTGCTGTTTCTGTACTCGGGCGGCGAGCCCCGTTGGTACAACTATGAGCGACAGTTCCGCGACATGTTCGGCGAGTACGGTTTTGTGGACCGGGTCGGCTATGAGTATCTGCCGCGCAGCGACCACACCTTCATTCAGCCGCACGCCCAAGCCACGCTGATCGAACGGGTCGAAGCCTGGCTGGACACCCGCGCTTTGGCCGCGATGCAAACGGCTCGCACCGGAAGTGCCGCGGCCGACAGCGCGCCTTCGCTGATGGTGGCGTGACGCGCGGCGACAGCACTTCACTGCCCATGCTCGACGCGGTCGAGCCGCAGCGGCTGGCCGTGCCGGCGGCGGACCTCGAATTTTGGCGCATCGACCTTCGATTCCAGCCGTCGCCGCCGATGCTGGCCTGCTTGTCGCCGCAGGAACGCACCAGGTCGGCACGCTTTGTCTTCGAGCGCGACCGGCGCCGCTTCGAGGCCGCCCACACGGCGTTGCGCCAGTTGCTGGCGCAGCGGCTGGGGGCGGAACCGCGAGATTTGCGGTTCCGCGAAGGGCCGCACGGCAAGCCCGCGTTGGACGAGGCGCGCCATCCGCAGCGTTGTGTTTTCAACCTGAGTCACTGCGATGACGAGGCGCTCGTCGCGATCGCCACAGAGGGCGAGATCGGTGTCGACATCGAGCTGCTTCGCCCGATGCCCGACGCGCTGACGCTGGCACGCCGAAGCTTCAGCCGCGAAGAATGCGCCGAACTCGAGGCCACCGACGGCGCGTCGCGCGACTTGGCGTTCTTCACTGCCTGGACGCGCAAGGAGGCTTGCCTGAAGGCCGTGGGCAGCGGCTTGTCGATCGCGCCGAACACGTTCACGGCTGGGCTCCAGCACGGCGCGCGGCGGGCTGCGATTCACACGGCGCGAGGCAGCGTCGACGTCACGGTGCAGTCTGCGTGCCATGCACAGCATCTGCTCGTGGCATGGGCTCGCGTTGAAGGCCCTGAGGGCCGTTGAATCGGATGCGATCGCGCTCGAAGTCGAGCGCTCCGGACGCGAATATCGTCCGCGCGCTCCGCTGTCAACGCCTCCACGATCCGTCGCGAATCATCTCGAACGTGATGCGTTCCAGCTCGACCGGCGCCACACCGGCCAGCACGTCGAGCTTCCACGCGGCGGCATAACTCAGGTCGATCACGCGCCCGGCGTGGAACGGCCCGCGGTCGTTGATGCGAACCACGACGCTGCGCCCGTTCGCGGGGTTCGAGACGCGCGCGTAGCTCGGGATCGGCAAGGTCGGGTGCGCGGCGGTCATCGCATACATGTCATAGGGCTCGCCGCTCGCCGTGGGCCGGCCGTGAAACTTGCGGCCGTACCACGAGGCCAGGCCCTTCTGCCGAAATCCGACGTCGCGCGTCAGCGGCACGTAGTCCTGCCCGAGCACCCGATACGGGCCGTTGGGCCCGGCGCCGCGCAGCGCTTCCACCTTGGGTTCGGCGTCGCGCACGCGGCTCATCGATGCGGGTGTTGCAGGCGGGCCATCGCGGTCCGATGGGCTTGTGGTGCAGGCTGCGAGCCCTGCGGCCGCGACCCAGAACACGGCGCGGCGCACGAGCCGCGCTGACACCCCCGAGCACATCAATTCGGCCGGTGCGGTGCGAATCGGTGGCATGGGCTAGAGTGACCGGTGTTGCAAGGGCATGCGCCGCACGATTGTCTCGAGATTCGCCGCGAGCCGAGGCCCCTGCACCGTGCCGAATCACACTCACACAGGAGAAAAGAGTTGAAACCCAAGGTTCTGCAATACGGCCGCCTGATGCCCGCGCTCGAGCGCCAACTCACCGAGGCCTTCGACCTGCATCGCCTCGCGGACGAAGCCGATCCGAAAGCCTTTCTCGCGGCGCGCGGCGGTGACTTCGTCGGCCTGGCCACCGGCGGCTTTGCCGACGCGGCGCTGATCGCCGCGCTGCCTTCGCTGAAAGTCATCTCCAGCTTCGGCGTCGGCGTCGACAAGGTCGATCTGGTCGCGGCGGGTCGGCGTGGCATCCTGGTGGGCAATACGCCCGACGTGCTGAACGACTGCGTGGCGGACCTCGCGATCGGCCTGGCGATCGACGTCGCGCGCGGGCTGAGCGCGTCGGACCGTTACCTGCGGCGCGGCGAATGGCCGAAGGGGCCCTATCCGCTGCAACGCCGCGTCAGTGGCAAGCGCATGGGCATCGTCGGCCTCGGGCGCATCGGTAAGGCGATCGCGCATCGCGCCGCCGCGTTCGACATGCCGCTGCGTTACCACAACCGCCGGCCGGCCGCGGATACGCAGATCGCCTACGAGCCGTCGTTGGTCGAGCTCGCGCGCTGGTCCGACTTTCTCGTGATCATCGTTCCCGGCGGAGCCGCGACGCGGCATCTGATCAACGAGACCGTGCTCGATGCGCTGGGGCCAGAGGGGTACCTGATCAACGTCGCGCGCGGCTCGGTGGTCGACGAAGCGGCGCTGGTGCGCGCGCTGCGCGACAAGCGCATCGCCGGCGCCGCGCTCGATGTGTTCGAAAACGAGCCACACGTCCCCACCGAGCTGATGCAACTCGACAACGCGGTGTTGCTCCCGCATGTGGGCAGTGCCACGCACGAAACGCGCTCCGCGATGGCGCAGCGCGTGTTCGACAACCTTCAGGAGTTCTTCGCGCGCGGCCGTCTGGTCAGCGCCATCGCGGCTTGAATCCGCCGGCCGTGCTCGTGCCGCAGTTGCCATAAGGCGGCGCCCTGCGCCTACCAGAAACCCCAGTTGCCGCTGAACACCACCCAAACGCCGAGCAATCCGTTCGTGACGGCATGTGCGATCACGGCCGACCACAGTCGGCCCGTGCGGATGTAGAGCCAGGCGTAGGCCAGTCCGGCAACGATCGCCGCCAGCCACAAGGTGTGCGCGAGCATGAAGACGAAGGTTGACAGCAGCACGGCGCGCAAGCCGACCCGCATGGGGTCGACAGCCTCGAACTGCGGCGCCTGAATCCAGCGCATCAGGAACGAGCGCCAGAACAGCTCTTCCATCACGGGCACCAACAGGGTGGCGCCGAGCCAGCGCACCGCCAGCAGCGGCCAGATCATGTTGCCTTGCGCGTCGACCGGGCGAAACCCGCGGGTCGCTTCGCCCAGGCGCATCCAGGGCGCGTCGAGCGTGATCCACAGGAAGAAAACCACGCCGCCGACCAGCACGGCGAGCAAGACCTCGCGCAAGGCCGGAAAGGTCTGGGCGAACAATTCACCGTATTCGCGCCGCCACGCCCAGAGCAGCGCGCCCACGAGCAACACGCCCCAGGCGTAGATCCACTGCGGGTCGAACCCCCAGGAGCCGTCAGCCGGCGCCGCGCCGCGCAGCGCCAGCAGCGCGATGAACAAGGCAAACGGCGCACAACGAACCCATGCGGCGCGGCTGAAGTTGAGGGCCATCGGCGTGCGTGCGCGCAACACTGCCGAACGTTCAGGGCGCCAGCAGCGCCGCGACGCGTTCGCGCAAGCGCTGCGGCGTGACCTCGGCAGCAGGCAGCGCCGCACCGGCACGCACGCCGACGCGCGACCACAGGCCGCGCCGGAATGGCCGGGTCATCGCCGCGCCGTCGGCGCGCGAGAAGAACGAACCCCACAGGTTGTGCAGCGCGAGCGGAACCACGGGCACCGGGTGGGTCTCCAGCACTTTCATCACACCGCCCTTGAATTCGCCGAGTTCGCCGTCGCGCGTGATCGCTCCCTCCGGAAAGATGCAGAGCAGGTCGCCGTCCGCCAGCACCGCGCGGGCGTCTCTGAACGCCGCCTCGTAGACAGCCGGGTCGTCGCGCTGCGACGCGATCGGTATCGCCTTGGCCAGGCGAAACAGTGCGCCGAGCACAGGGATCCGGAAGATCTTGTGGTCCATGATGAAGCGGATCGGCCGCGGGCTCGCCGCCATCAGCAGCACCGCATCGATGAAGCTCACGTGGTTGCACACCAGGATCGCCGCGCCTTGCACCGGGATGTGCTCTTCGTCGCGCACGTCGAAGCGGTAGATGAGGCGCGACACGACCCAGGCGATGAAACGCAGCAGGTACTCGGGAATGAGAAGGAAGATGTAGGTCGCGACGACCGCATTCGCCAGCCCCACGATCAGGAACACCTGCGGGATTGACCAGCCGAAATGCAGCAAGGCGCCAACGGCCAACGCGCTGACGATCATGAACAGCGCATTCAGGATGTTGTTCGCCGCGATGATGCGCGCCCGGTGGCTGGCCGGCGCGCGGGTCTGGATCAGCGCATACATCGGCACGCTGTACAGGCCGGCGAACAGCGACAGCAGCGCCAAGTCGGCAAGCACGCGCCAGTGTGCGGCCACGTCGAGAAACTGCGCCAGCGTCAGACCGCTTGCGGGTGCGAGCGCGTGCGATGCGAAGTACAAATCGATGGCAAACACGCTCATGCCGATCGCGCCGAACGGCACCAGGCCGATCTCCACATGGCGCCGGCTGAGCATCTCGCACAGCAGCGAACCGACGCCGATGCCCAGCGAAAATACGACCAACAAGGCCGAAGCCACGTGTTCGTTGCCGTGCAACACGTCTTTCGCGAACGACGGGAATTGCGCGAGGAACACGGCGCCGAAGAACCACATCCACGAAATGCCGAGCAACGAGCGGAACACGACGATGTTGCCGCGCGCGAGTTGCAAGTTGCGCCAGGTTTCGCTGAACGGGTTCCAGTTGATGCGCAGGCCCGGGTCGGTGGCTGGCGATGCGGGGATGAACTGCGCCATCACGCGGCCGAGCAGGGCAAGCGCGAGGCACGCCCAGCAGACGTAGGTCGCGCCAGCCTCGGGTACGCCGATCAGCAGACTGCCCGCAGACGTTGCCGAGCAGGATCGCGACGAAGGTGCCCATCTCGACGACGCCGTTGCCGCCGGTGATTTCGCGCTCGTTCAGGTGCTGCGGCAGGTAGGCGAACTTCACCGGCCCGAACAGCGTGGAGTGCAGTCCCATCAGGAACACACAGCCCAGCAGCACGGGCACATTCGCGACGATGAAGCCCCAACCGGCGAGCGCCATGATCGCGATCTCGAGCGACTTGACGAAGCGCATCAGCAGCGACTTCTCGAACTTGTCAGCCATCTGGCCGCTCGTCGCGGAGAACAGCAGGAACGGCAGGATGAACAGCGCGCCGATCGCCAGGCCGGCCAGTGCGGCAGGCAGCCACTGCACCTGCACTTGGTACGTCACCATCACGGTGAACGCGAACTTGAACAGGTTGTCGTTGCCGGCGCCGAGGAACTGGGTCCAGAAGAATGGCGCGAAACGGCGTTGCCGCAGCAGCGTGAACTGATTCGAGTGCGAGTCGCTCATTCGCGGTGGGCCGGGTTGTCGACGTTGGCTTGCCGGACGACGCTTGGCGCTGCGCGCAGCCCACTGGCGCGCCCGGCTGGGATCGAACCAGCAACCCCTGCCTTCGGAGGGCAGTACTCTATCCATTGAGCTACGGACGCAGGCGGCGGATTCTATCAGCGGGGGTCTCGCCAAGCCCGCGGCCGAGCCTTCGCGGCCCGCGCCATGCCTATAATTCCGCCCTTTTGAGCGCGGCCGGCGGCAGCTCTTGCGCAGCGCGATCCCAGAACCGACAAGCCGAAGGAGACCCATGAGCCAAGCCGATTCCGGTGCCGATCATCAGCACGAGAGCCCGATCAAGACGCCCAAGCAACTGATCCTCACGATTTTCCTGTCGTTCGCCATTCCGATCGCGGTGATCGTGCTGCTGGTGAGCTTCGTGACCCGCGATCTGGCGCCGCCTCCCGGCACCGATGGCCTGGCCCCGCAGGCGGTGGCCGCGCGCATCGCGCCGGTGGGCAAGGTCGAGATCAAGGACGCATCGGGCGCCGCCGAAGCCAAGACCGGCGAGCAGGTGTTTGCGGCGATGTGCACCGCCTGCCATACACCCGGCGTGGCCAACGCGCCCAAACTCGGCGATGCAGCGGCCTGGGCACCGCGCCTGGCCACCGGCTATCCCGCGCTGCTCAATTCGGCATTGAAGGGCAAGGGCGCAATGGTCGCCCAGGGTGGCGGCGATTTCAGTGATTTCGAGATCGGCCGCGCCGTGGTGTTCATGGCCAACAAGTCCGGCGGCAAGCTCGAGGAGCCAAAGGCGCCGGCGAAGTAAAACGGCCGCGATCGTGCAGGCTCACGGCGCGGCGTGCAGCGCTGCCGGGCTCAGCACGTGACCGAAGCGCGCGGCCAGCGTCGCGAAGACGCATTCGCTCGGTAGCCACTGACCTGCGTCGATCGCGCGGCCCGCGCGCTCCATGTCGAGGCTGTGCACGAGGCCCAGGCCCAGATCGGTGGCGAGGAACAGGCGCCCGGTTTCGTCGAGCCAGGCGGATTCAAACCGCGCGGGCCGAGCCGCGTGTGACTCGATCGTCCAGCCTGCGCTGGTTTCAGCAATGCGCCAGATCCAAGGCGCCACTTCGAGTTCGACGTAGACGCGCTGCGGCCCGTTCTGGAAGTACCAGCAACCGGCGTCGTCGCCCGCGTAGTTGCGCTGGATGAATTCGAGCAGGCCGCGATGCTCGATGCGGCTGCCTCGGGCCTGAGTGAACGCGCCTGCCGCCTGGGTGCGCTCATCGCGCAGGTACCAGTGGCCGCGCGCGTCCAGGCCGAGCCAGCCGTGACAGTGCGGCACGTTCGGCCACTTGCGCAGCGCCGCTTCGACGATGTCATCCATGCCGCGATGCTGGCGCAAATTCAGCTGCACAAGTGGCGGTGAACCAGGCCATTACGAGCTCCGGAAGCGACTTCATGTGTCCGGGCCACGGCCCACCGGGAAACCCGACGTGACCGCCATGTGCCGGCTGCAGCAGCGTGACCCACCGGCCGAGCTGCGCTGTCGGCGCGTCCACGCGCGGCAGGCTGGACGCGGGCACGAAGGGGTCGTTCAGTGCGTTCAGCACAAGGGCTGGAATCCGAATGCGCTGCAACTGCGGCTTGGCCGAAGCGCGTGCCCAGTAGTCGTCGGTGTCGCGAAAGCCATGCAGCGGCGCGGTCACGACATTGTCGAACTCATAGAGGTTGCGCGCGGCCAGCATCGCATCGCGATCGAACAGGCCCGGGTGCTGGCGCAGCTTGCGCAGCGCCTTGGGCTTCAGGCTGCGCAGAAACATGCGCGTATACACCAAGGCATTGAAGCCGCGCCCGATGGCGTGGCCGCTCGCCGTCAAATCGATCGGCGCGCATACCGCGGCAACGCCCTGCACGCTGGCCGCCGCCGTGGTACCGGCCTCTTCGGCCCAGCGCAGCAGCGCATTGCCGCCGAGCGACACGCCGACCGCGAAGATCGGTCCCGCGTGGACGCCGCGCAGGCGTCTCAAGATCCAGTTCAGCTCTTCGTGATCGCCCGAGTGGTAGGCGCGCGGCGCGAGGTTCATTTCGCCCGAGCAGCCGCGGAAATGCGGCACGACGAAGCGCCATCCGTGAAGGTGCGCCCAGTGCGCGAACGCCAGCGCATAGTGGCTATCCGACGTGCCCTCCAGGCCGTGGAACAGCACCAGCAACGGCGCATCCGCAGCGGCATCCATCCAATCGAGATCGATGAAGTCGCCGTCCGGCGTCGCCCAGCGCTCGCGCTGATAGTCGGGCTGCGGCTGTAGCAAGCGCTTATTGACGAGCGCCGGCCAGAGGGTCTGGGCGTGGCCCCCGGGCAGCCACGCCGGCGCGCGATAGCCTCTCAATGCAGCACTGCCGCTGGGTCGGCACCTTCTTGCGGTTCGCCCTGCACGCCGGGGCTTGCGTGGTGCGCGACGATGCGCCAGCCGGCCGGCGTTTCGACGTAGACATTGCTCGCCACCACCCAGCCTGACGCCATGCGGCGCGCTTCGCGCACCTGCACGCGTTCGAGTACGCTGTGCACGGCGATCGCGGGCGCATCGAGGCAGCGCACTTTCTCCGGATGAATGTCAATCGGCCCATTCGTGAAGATGGCCTCGAAACTCGCACGCACGGCTGCGTGGCCGATGAACCGGGTGCCGCCGGGGTGCACGCACACCACCTCGTCGTCGTCGGCCCACAGCGCCATCAGCGCCTCGATGTCGGCATGGCGCAATGCTGCGTAGAACTGCTGCTCGACCTCGGCCGCCGACGTGAGCGCCAGGGTCGGGATCGGCGGCGGCTTGTTGCGCGGCATCGAGCGGACGGGCTTACTTGAAGACGATCGTCTTGTGGCCGTTCATCAGGACGCGGTGCTCAACGTGCCAACGCACCGCGCGAGCCAGCACAACCGACTCGACGTCGCGCCCCACGGCGGTCAGGTCTTCTGGACTGAGCGAATGGTCGACGCGCGCTACGTCCTGCTCGATGATCGGCCCCTCGTCGAGTTCGGCGGTCACGTAATGCGCCGTCGCGCCGATCAGTTTCACGCCGCGATCGTGCGCCTGGAAGTAGGGCTTCGCGCCCTTGAAGCTCGGCAGGAAACTGTGGTGGATGTTGATCGCCCGGCCTCGCAGGAATTCGCAGAAGTCCGGGCTCAGGATCTGCATGTAGCGCGCGAGCACGACCAGGTCGATGTTCAGCTTGGTGACCAGGGCCTCGACCTGGCGCTCCTGTATGCGCTTGGCTTCGGCACCCGAACCCGCGGCCAGCGGCAGGTGGTGGAACAGCACGCCAAAGCGCGCCGCGAGCTCGGCGAAGTCGGGGTGGTTCGACACCACTGCGCCGATGTCCACGCCGAGTTGCCCTGATTGCCAGCGGTACAGCAGGTCGTTCAGGCAATGGCCGAACTTGCTCACCATCAGCAGCAGGCGCGGCCGGCGCGCCAGCGAGTGGATGCGCGCTTCCATGCCGAACTGCTGGCGCACGTTGGTGAACATGCGCTCCAGCGTCGCCGCGTAATCCAGGTGCTCGGGCGCGCCGAAGTGCACGCGCATGAAGAACAGCCCCGTGCTGTCGGCATGGCCCACGTCGCCGAACTGCTGCGAGTCGATGATGTTGCAACCCGCCTGGTAGAGCAGACCCGACACCGCGTAGACGATGCCTTCCTTGTCCCGGCACGACAGCGTCAAGACGAACTCGCGGGACGTGGGCATGGTTCAGGTGGGTGGGGCAGACTCGGCGCGCTGCGTCGTGTCGATTGTACGAACCGAACGTTCGGCCCCCGCGAATTGCAGCGCGCGCGACAGCGCGGCCTGCGCGCGCGCGGGTTCGATTTCCACCAGGCAGCGCGTATGCCCGAAACGGCAGCTGCGATCGAAACACGGCGCGCAGTCAAGCTTCAATTCGTCTTTCAACCACAGCACTTGCGCGCGCGGATTAAGCGGCGGCGTGTGCACGGGGCTCGTCGAGCCGAACAACGCGACCTGCGGGATGCCGAATGCAGCAGCGACATGCATCAGCCCGGAGTCGTTGCTGACCATGCCGCGCGAGGCGGCAATCAATGCGATTGCCTCGAGCAGAGCGGTCTTGCCGGCGAGCACGCGGCAGGCCGGCGCGGCAGCGGCTGAGATCGATTCGCACAGCGCCGCTTCTTTCGGCGAGCCAAGCAACAGCACCGGCGCTCCGCTTTGCTCGAACAAGGCGCGCGCCAGTGCCGCGTAGTGCTCGGCCGGCCAGCACTTGGCCGGGCCGTATTCGGCACCGGGGGCGAACACCCAGAAGCCGCCTTCGCTGACACCGGCTCGCTGCATGGCCTGTGTTCGCGCGTTCGTATCCAGGCGCAGGCGCGGTGCCGGCGCCGGCTCGTCGCGCGCTCCGTCCGGGCGGGCGTGCGCGGGCCCGGAACCCGTGCGCGCGCCGGCCAGCGCCAGATAGAACTCAACCATCGGCGGGCGCTTCGCGCCATTGTCCAGGCGCCGATTCAGCAGCAGCCAGCGCCCTTCGCCGAAGTAGCCATGGCGCTGTGGAATTCGCGCCAGGAATGGGATCAGAGCCGACTTCAACGAGTTCGGCAGCACGTAAGCGCTGTCGAAGCGGCCGCGCAATTCGCGCGCGATGCGCCGGCGCTTCGCCCAATCGAGCCGGCCATGTGCAAACGGCCACTCGAGCACCGTGCCCACCTGCGGCATCGCTCGGTACACCGGCGCCACCCAGGGCAGTGCGGCCACCGTGAGCTGCTCGCCGCGCGCCGCCAGCGCGGCGAGCAGTGGCTCGCTCATCACCGCGTCGCCGATCCACTGCGGCGCGACCACCAGGGTGCGCAGGAAATCAGCCAACTGCCGATTTTGGGCTCAGTGCCCGTGCACCTTCTCGCCCGCCTTCAACACATACACCGTGCCGCAATACGGGCACTTGCCCTGGCCGGTGCTGGCGACGTCGATGAAGACCTTGGGGTGGTTGCTCCACAGCGTCATCTTCGGGTTCGGGCAGAACACGACCCCCGGCCCTTGCAGGTCTTTCGCCGCGACTTCGATTGCGCTGCCGCTCATGGCTTGTCCTTCCACGCGCCTATACCGGCGTCAGCCATTCGGCGTACTTCGGGTTGCGCCCGTTCACGATGTCGAAGAACGCGCTCTGGATCTTCTCCGTGATCGGGCCGCGCGAGCCGGACCCGAGTTCGATGCGGTCCAGCTCGCGGATCGGCGTCACTTCGGCGGCGGTGCCGGTGAAGAACGCTTCGTCGCAGATGTAGACCTCGTCGCGCGTGATGCGTTTTTCCACCAGCTTCAAACCGAGGTCGTTGCAGATCGCGAACACGGTGTTGCGCGTGATGCCGTTCAGCGCCCCGGCCGACAGGTCGGGCGTGTAGACCACGCCGGCCTTGATGACAAACAGGTTCTCGCCCGCGCCCTCGCTGACGAAGCCCGACGCGTCGAGCAGCAGCGCCTCGTCGTAACCGTCGTCCAGCGCCTCCATGTTGGCGAGGATCGAATTCGTGTAGTTGCTCACCGCCTTGGCCTGCGTCATCGTGATGTTCACGTGGTGCCGCGTATAGCTCGAGGTCTTGACTCGGATGCCGCGCTTCAGGCCATCGTCGCCGAGGTAGGCGCCCCAGGCCCATGCAGCGACCATCAGGTGGATCTTGTTGCCTCGTGGAGAAACGCCGAGCTTTTCCGAGCCGATCCACGTGAGCGGGCGCAGATAACAAGATTCCAGCTTGTTCTCGCGCACCACGGTGCGCTGCGCCTCGCACACCTGATCGAACGTGAACGGAATCTTCATGCGCAGGATCTTCGCGCTGTTGAACAACCGCTCGGTGTGCTCGCGCAGGCGGAAGATCGCCGTGCCGCGTTTCGTGTTGTAGGCGCGCACGCCTTCGAACGCGCCGCAACCGTAATGCAGCGTGTGGCTCAGCACGTGGATCTTGGCGTCGCGCCACTCCACCAGCTCGCCATCCATCCAGATCTTTCCGTCGCGGTCTTCCATTGACATGGTTCGGCTCCTGTTCAGTCCGCCGATTCTAGGAGCGTGGCGGGCGGGTCTTGCTCCGCCTCGCGGGTGAGCGCCCAGCTGTCGAGCTTGCCGCCCTTGAACACCAGCGTCACGGTGGCACCGCCGACGTCGCTCCAGGCCCATGTTTCCGGTTCGGCTTGCAGCTTGCGGCCCAAGCTGCGCGTCAGCGCCACGATCTGCAGCATCGTCATGCGCGGCTCCAGTTTGGCGTTCAGCATCACCGCGCTCTTCACATGGCCCAGCGGCGCCGACGCGGCATTCTTCATGACCCGCAGCGCGCGGTTGAACTGCAGCACGAGCCAGAACACGATCAGTGTGATCGAGAACACCAGCCCTTGCCAGCCATAGCTCTGCCAGCCGGCGAACAACGCGGCGAGGGCCAGGGCCCAGCCGACGACCGGATTCATGCCGCCCTACTCACAAGCCGCGCGCCAGGTCGATCGCCTGCTCGATGCGCTCCACCGCGTGCACGGTGAGCCCCTCGATCGCGCGGCGCGGTGCGTTCGCCTTCGGAACGATCGCCACGCTGAAACCCAGCTTCGCGGCCTCTTTCAAGCGCTCCTGGCCGCGCGGCGCCGGACGCACTTCACCGGCCAGGCCGACCTCACCGAAAGCAAAGAAGCCGCGCGGCAGCGGCCGGCCGCGCAGGCTGCCTTGAATCGCCAGCATCACCGCCAGGTCGGCCGCGGGCTCGCTGATGCGCACGCCGCCCACCGCGTTGACGAACACGTCCTGGTCCAGGCACGCGATTCCCGCGTGGCGGTGCAGCACGGCGAGCATCATCGCCAGACGGTCCCGGTCCAGCCCGACGCTCAGGCGCCGCGGGCTCGGGCCGCCGCTGTCCACCAGCGCCTGCACCTCCACCAGCATCGGCCGAGTGCCCTCGACCGTGACCAGCACGCACGAGCCCGGTACCGGGTCGCCATGCGTCGACAGAAAGATCGCGCTCGGGTTGGACACACCCTTCAAGCCACGCTCCGTCATCGCGAACACGCCAATCTCGTTGATCGCGCCGAAGCGGTTCTTGATCGCGCGCACCAGCCGAAAGCTGCTGTGCGTGTCGCCTTCGAAATAGAGCACCGTGTCGACGATGTGCTCGAGCACGCGCGGCCCGGCCAGCGCACCGTCTTTCGTCACGTGACCGACCAGCACGATCGACGTGCCGCTGCTCTTGGCCAGGCGCGTGAGCTGCGCAGCGCATTCGCGCACCTGCGCCACCGAGCCCGGCGCTGACGTGAGCTGTTCGCTGTAGACGGTCTGGATGCTGTCGATCACGCACACGGCAGGCTGCTCGGCGGCGATCGTCGCGGCGATTTTTTCGAGCTGAATCTCCGCGATCACGCGCACCTGCGAGGCCTCCAACCCGAGGCGCCGCGAGCGCAACGCGACCTGC
This sequence comes from uncultured beta proteobacterium, assembly GCA_963791595.1. Lineage (GTDB taxonomy): Bacteria > Pseudomonadota > Gammaproteobacteria > Burkholderiales > Burkholderiaceae_C > JAEMQF01. Next base: position 15,815 of record CAWBTF010000030.1, read on the forward strand.
GCGCCCGACTCCTCGCCGGTCACGTACAGTGTGCGCTTGCCGCGTGCAATGGCATCGAGTGCCTGCAGCAACAGCGTCGATTTGCCGATGCCCGGGTCGCCGCCGATCAGCACCACGCCACCGGCGACGATGCCCCCGCCCAGCACGCGGTCGAGCTCGTCGATGCCGGTCGGCTGGCGTTCGACCTCGGTGGCTTCGATGTCCGAAAGCGTCGCGACCGGCTGCGCCGCGACCAGCGCCTGGTAGCGGTGCTTGCCCGGCGCCTCGGCCACGCCTTCGACCAGCGAATTCCACGCGCCGCAGCTCGGGCACTTGCCCAGCCACTTCGCACTGGTGCCGCCGCATTCATTGCAGGTGTAGAGCGATTTGGCTTTGTTCACCCCGGGACTTTAGCGGGCGCGTCGCCCACGGCTTCACTCATGCGCCTTGTCGACCTTGCCGCGCCCCGCCTTGACCACGCTGCGCACCGCCTTGCCCTCCAGGCGCCGCTCGCGCGACGCACGCGTCGGTTTCGTCGGCCGGCGCACGCGTGGCACATGGGCCGCGGCTTCGAGCAACTCTTGCAGCCGCTCGATCGCGTCGCTTCGGTTCATGTCCTGGCTGCGGTGTTGTTGCGCCTTGATGACCACCACGCCGTCGCTGGAAATGCGCGAGTCGGCCAGCGCCAGCAGCCGCTCTTTCAACTGCTCGGGCAAGGAGGAAGCCGCCACGTCGAAGCGCAGGTGCACCGCGCTCGACACCTTGTTGACGTTCTGCCCGCCCGCGCCCTGCGCGCGCACCGCCGTGATGTCGATTTCCGCGGGGATCAGCTCGAAGGGAATGCGCATGGGGCTCGGTCACCCCTGCATGGCGCGGATCGCCTGCGGCAACGAGTTCGCCTCGGGCAGCCAATGGTCGATCGCCGCGCCGAGTGCGATGCAGATCAGCAGGAGGAACAGCATCGGCGCGGCCGAGCGCGACGCCGCATGCGGCAGCCAACCCTCGCGCCGGGCGCGAAACGCCAGCGCACCGCCGGCCGCAGCGAACGCGATCTCCACCGCGACGCCGAGCAGGATCTCGACCCCGAACAGACCGAACACCGCGAACCCGAGCGCGCCGGCGATCATCGCCGCGATGCCGATCACGATCGCCAGCGGCACGACGATCACGATGCCTTCGTCGGCAGCCCCTGCGGCTTCGGCCACGCCCTGGGCGATCTCGCCCGCCGCGCTGCCGGCCTCGCCTGCATCGAACGACGCGCTCGCCCCACCGCCCCCAAAATCGCCGCCGCCGCCCGAGGAGATCGGCGCGGGCCCCGCTTCGCCGGGCGACGCGCCGGCCCCGGGCAGGTCGATGCCGTCGAGCGAGCCATCACCATGGCCCTCGTCGCGCGACAGCAGCCAGCCGCCCCACAAGCGCAGCAAGCCAAGGTAGACCAGGTAGGTCGCGGCCAGCGCCAAGGCCCAACGCATCGACAGGCGCTCGACCCCAGCGTGCATCAGGCCCGTAGACAGCGCCCAACTGCACAAGAAACACAGCGTGCCGAGCAGGAGGGCGTGGAACTTCAGCCAGCGCCGGCGCTGCAAGTCGGCACGCACCGCGTGCTCAAAGCCCGCGAAGCGACGCATCGGCGGAGTCATTCAACACGCACCGGCACCCGCGGTGCCAGCGCGCACATCAACTCATAGCCCAGCGTCCCCGCGGCGTGCGCGACTTCGTCGATGGGCAGCAGGCTGTCCGCCGGACCACGCCCCCACAGCGTGACTTCGCTGCCAAGCCGGGCAGCGGGCAGGCCTGAGAGATCGACGGTCACCATGTCCATCGACACCCGCCCGACGAGACGCGTGCGCACGCCATCCACCAGCACCGGCGTGCCGGTGGGCGCGACGCGCGGGTAGCCGTCGGCGTAGCCGCAGGCGGCCACACCGATGCGCATCGGCACCGGTGCCGTGAAGCTGCTGCCGTAGCCGACGCTGTCGCCTGACTGCAACTCGCGTGTCGCGATCAGCTTCGCGCGCAGCGTCATCGTCGGCTGCAAGTCCCAGTGCGCACTGCGGTGCGCCGGATGGTCGGGCGAGGAGCCGTAGAGCATGATGCCCGGGCGTACCCAGTCGCCGCGCACCTGCGCCGAGCCGGCGGCGAAACGCAGCGTCGCGGCGCTGTTGCAGAGCGAGCGCTCGCCGGGCAGGTCGCGGGTGATTTCCTCGAACACCGCCATCGCGCGCGTCACGCCCGCAGCGCCGTCGGCGTCGGAAAAATGCGTCAGCAACGTGATCTCGTCGACTTGCGTCAAGCCGCTCAGGCGCTGCCAGGCGCCGCGGTACGCCGACGCGCTGAAGCCGAGCCGGTTCATGCCGCTGTTGAGCTTCAGGAACACGCGGTGCGGCGCGTTCGTCTTGTGCGCCGCGAGCCAGTCGATCTGCGCCTCATGATGCACCGTGTGCCACAGCCCGAGCCGCGAGCAGAGCTCCAGGTCGCGCGCCTCGAAGCAGCCTTCGAGCAACAGAACCGGGCCGCGCCAGCCGAGCGCGCGAATCCGTTCAGCTTCGGCCAAATCGAGCAAGGCAAAGCCGTCGGCGCCGCGCAGGCCCTCGTACACGCGTTCGATGCCGTGGCCGTAAGCGTTGGCCTTGACCACCGCCCAGACCTTGGCGTCGGGCGCGCCGGCGCGGGCCCGCGCCAGGTTGTGCGCCAGCGCGTCGCGGTGAATGATGGCTTCGATCGGTCGCGGCATCCGGCAATTCTGCCAGCCGACCTCTTGCAATGTGGGTGCACGCTGCGCCGGCACTCAAGGGCCACGTGCTATAAACCCGCCGGCAGGCGAGCCCTGCATACCTCTTGGGCAACTGTGGCTTTGCCACTTTGCTCGAACCCCATGGGGGGCGGGCCGGGCTGGCCCGGCCCTGGGGGCCGTCATACGAAGCCTTGGGCGCAGCGACGAGCGAATGAAAAAAGGCTTCTACACCATCATGTCGGCGCAGTTCTGCAGCTCGCTGGCAGACAACGCCTTGCTGGTGGCCGCGATCGAACTGCTCAAGAGTTCGGGCGCGCCGGCCTGGCAGGTGCCGGCGCTGACGCCGATGTTCGCGCTGTTCTACGTGATTCTCGCGCCCTTTGTCGGCGCGTTCGCCGACGCCGTGCCCAAGGGCAAGGTGATGTTCATCTCGAACGCGATCAAGGTCGTGGGCTGTTTGATGATGCTGTTCGGCGGGCACCCCTTGCTCGCCTACGCCGTGGTGGGCCTTGGCGCCGCCGCCTACTCGCCGGCCAAGTACGGCATCCTCACCGAGTTGCTGCCGCCTTCGCAACTGGTCAAGGCCAACGGCTGGATCGAAGGCCTGACGATCGCCTCGATCATTCTGGGCATCCTGCTCGGCGGCCAGCTGGTCGGCCCGAAGATCGCGCCGTGGTTGCTCGGCATCGACATGCCGATGATCGACAGCAGCATCGACACCAGCCCCGAGGTGGCGATCGCCGCGCTGATCGCCGTCTACATGCTCGCCGCGATCTTCAATCTCTACATTCCGCGCACCGACTCGCCGCTGCAGACCTTGTCGCGCAACGCGGTGTTCCTGGTGCGCGACTTCTCGGCGTGCAACGCGCGTCTGTGGGACGACAAGCTCGGCCAGATTTCGCTGGCAACGACGACGATTTTCTGGGGTGTGGGCGGCAACCTGCGCGTGATCGTGTTCCCATGGGCCGCCGTGGCGCTGGGCTATTCGACGACGCAGGCGTCGTCGCTCGCCGGCGTGGTGACGATCGGCATGGCCACCGGTGCGGTGTGGGCGTCGATGCGCATGCGGCTGGACCGGGCGACCGCCGTGATTCCGCTGGGCATCCTGATGGGCGTGCTGATCATCGGCCTGAATGCGATTCGCGACCTCTGGGTGGCCGTGCCGTTCCTGATCCTGCTCGGCACGGCCGGTGGCTTCCTGGTGGTGCCGATGAACGCGCTTCTGCAGCACCGCGGCCACAACCTGATGGGCGCGGGGAGATCCATCGCAGTGCAGAACTTCAACGAACAGGCTTGCATCCTCGGCCTGGGCGCGTTCTACACCGCGATGACGCGCCTGGGCCTGTCGGCGTTCACCGCGATCGCTGTGTTTGGCCTGGTCGTTGCCGGGGTGATGGAGCTGATCCGCCGCTGGCATCTCCGCAACTGCGTGCGCCATCGCGACGAGATCGAGCGATTGCTCGCGATCGCAAGATCGGACAAACATTGACCGCAAAGCGGTCAATGTTTGCGTCGAAGGCTGCGAAAGCCGCGGCTCCGACAGTGCCTGTGCACTGTCGGACTGCTTGAGCGCCCGGCGCGTCTCGCGACGGGCACGCGCGCAGCGAAGTTAAGGCGCGAAGCGCCGGCCGCAGACACAAGCACCGTTGGGTCAACGTGGCGCGACGGCCACCCACAATCTCTCCATGACCACCACCCCCCACGCCACGCTGCTGCCCGTCCTGGCATTGCTGTTCAACGCCCTCGTCTGGGGCACGAGCTGGTGGCCGTTCCGAAGGCTCGAGGCGCTCGGTCTGCACCCGTTGTGGACCACGGCGTTCGTCTATACGCTCAGCGCGACCGTGATCGTGGTGGCGCGCCCGGATGCGTTGCGGCAACTGATTCGCACGCCCGCGCTGTGGGTGCTGCTGTGCGCCTCGGGCGCCACCAACGCGGCGTTCAACTGGGGCGTCGTGATCGGCGACGTGGTGCGCGTCGTGCTGCTGTTCTACCTGATGCCGCTGTGGGCGGTGCTGCTGGCGCGGGTCATGCTGGGCGAGCGCCTGACTTCTTCGACCGTGGCGCGCGCCGCGCTGGCACTGGCGGGCGCGGCGATGGTGCTGTGGCCCGAGGCATCCGCCGCCGACGCGTCGACCTGGCCGGTGCCGCGTTCGCTGCCCGACTGGCTGGGTGTCATTGGCGGCTTCTCGTTCGCGCTGAACAACGTGATGCTGCGGCGCGAATCGCACCGCCCGGACGAGGGCCGCGCGTTGGCAATGTTCGTCGGCGGCGCGCTGGTCGCCGGCGTGCTCGGTGCGCTGCTCACGCGCTCCGGGACGATCGCGCCGCCGGGGGCCATCGACGGGTCGCTCGCGCCTTGGGCGCTGGGCCTGGCGCTGCTGTTCCTGTCGGGCAACCTCGCCTTGCAATACGGCGCGGCGCGGCTGCGTGCCAGCGTCACCGCGATTGTGATGCTGTCGGAAGTGCTGTTCGCCTCCGTCTCGGCGCTGCTGCTGGGTGGAGGCACGCTGACGACTCGCTTGGTCCTCGGGGGCGCTTTGATCCTGCTCGCCGCGGCCTTGTCTGCGCTCGAGCCCGCGCCCGCCCCCACTCCCTCGCCTTCGCCTTCGCCCTGAGGCCCCGCACCGGCTGAAGCCGGCCGGGAGCGGCGCAAGCGCTACCATCGCGAGGCTGCCACCGCCGACCATCGCCATGAACCCACCCGCCACCAGCGTCTACGACTTCGAAGCCGTGTCGATCGAGGGCAAACCGGCCCATTTGTCGACGCAACGCGGCAAGGTGCTGCTGATCGTCAACACCGCCAGCGCGTGCGGCTTCACGCCACAGTTCGCCGGGCTTGAAGAGCTGTGGCGCGACTATCGCGACCAGGGCCTGGTGATCGTGGGCTTTCCCTGCAACCAGTTCGGCGCGCAGGATTCCGGCAGCAACTCCGAGATTGCCTCGTTTTGCGAGCTGAACTACGGCGTGAGTTTCCCGATGATGGCCAAGGTGGACGTGAACGGCGCGCAGGCCCACCCGTTGTGGCAATGGCTGACGCGCGAAGCACCGGGCTTGCTGGGCAGCCAGGCGGTCAAGTGGAATTTCACCAAGTTCCTGATCGGCCGCGATGGCCGCATCGTCAAGCGGTACGCGCCGAGCGAACCTCCGCAAGCGCTGCGCGCCGACATCGAAGCGGCACTCGCCGCCTGACCCAACCCCACTGCTTCACTCTCCAGCCCCACCCCGCGCTTTCCCATCATGTTCCAGCACATCCCGCCGTTCGCCGGCGACCCGATCCTGAGCCTGAACGAAGACTTTCAGAAAGATCCCCGGCCGAACAAGATCAACCTGAGCATCGGCATCTATTTCGACGACGCCGGGCGCATCCCGGTGCTCGAATCGGTCCACCGCGCCGAGGCGCTGGTGGTCGCGAAGGGTGGGCCCAAACCCTATCTGCCGATCGAAGGCGCGGCGAACTTCCGCAGCGCGGTTCAACAGTTGCTGTTCGGCGCCGATCATGAAGCCGTGACCAGCGGGCGCATCGCGACGATCCAGTCGGTCGGCTCGAGCGGCGGCCTCAAGGTGGGCGCCGATTTCCTGGCGCGCCACTTTCCCGAGAGCCAGGTCTGGGTCAGCGACCCGACCTGGGACAACCACCGGTCGATGTTCGAAGGTGCGGGCCTCACGGTCCACACCTATCCCTACTACGATGCCGCCACTGGCGGACTTAAATTCGGCGCGATGTTGGACGCGATCCGCTGCCTGCCGGCGCGCAGCGTCGTGCTGCTGCACGCGTGCTGCCACAACCCGACCGGCGTGGACCTGAGCACCGCGCAATGGGACCAATTGATCCCGGTGCTGCGCGAGCGCGAACTGCTGCCCTACCTGGACCTCGCGTACCAAGGCTTTGGCGACAGCATCGAGCAAGACGCCTACGCGGTGCGCGCGCTCGCCGCCAACGGCCTGAGCTTCTTCGTCGCGAACTCGTTCTCCAAGAGCATGAGCGTCTACGGCGAGCGCTGCGGCGCGCTGAGCGTCGTCTGCCCCGATGCGACGCAGGCGAGCCGCGTGCTCGGTCAACTCAAGTTCACGGTGCGGCGCAACTACTCGAGCCCGCCGATCCACGGCGGGCAGATCGTCGCCACGGTCTTGTCAGACCCCGAACTGCGGCCTGCTCTGGGAGCGTGAACTCGCGGCGATGCGCGAGCGCATCCTCGCCATGCGCAGACGCGTCCACGCCGTGCTGACGGCGAAAGTGCCGGGCCGCAACTTCGACTACTTCCTGACCCAGCGCGGCATGTTCAGCTACACCGGCCTGTCGCCCGAGCAGGTGGACCTGCTGCGCGAGAAACACGCCGTCTACCTGGTGCGCTCGGGGCGCATGTGCGTCGCGGGCTTGAACACGAACAACGTCGAGGCGACGGCGGTGGCGTTTGCCGCGGTGCTGCGCTGAACCTCAACGGGTTGTGCGCGGGCGGCGCAGACTTGGGACGGTTTTCACGAAGGCACCGCTACAAATCGGACTTCTTGCCGCGCCGGGTTTCGCATGGTGCCTAGACTTGGCGCCATGAACGCACTCTCCAAGAACAAGCTGCTGCTGGCCGTCAAACTCGCGCTCCTGGGGCTTTTCCTCTATGGAACCAACCAGGGTCTGATCGATCGCGTCAGGGACATCGGCTTGCAGCTGGGGCTCGTTGTGTTCTCAGCCGTCTGGCTCATGGCGCTGCTCGCGCTGGTCGCCGTTGCCTTCACCCCGAAGCGGGGTGTGCGCGTGCTGTGGACGATCCCGCTGGTGGCCTGCAGCATGTTCAGTCTGACTTTCCATCTCATCACCGCGGGACCGATGACACTGAGTGAATTCGAGCGCTTGGTCGGCCTTTTCGCGTTCTTCGACAACGTGCTGGGGAGCTACGGCAATCTGGTCATTGCCGCCGGCATGTGGTCCTGGCTCGGTGCGATTGCCCTCAACATGCCGCCCTTCCAAACGTTCTCGAATGGCCTTCGAACGCTGCGCGTCCTGCGGCATGCGGGAGCCCTGCAATTCGCACCCGTCATTGCGATCAGCCTGATTCTGTATTCCCGCGGGGGCATGGGCTCGAATGGCATGCCGGTGCAATACGTTCCGATGGCCTTCGCGGCGGTTGTGGGAGTCGAGAGGATGCTCGTCCCACCCGTTCCGCCACGCGCGGGCGTTGCACTGGCGCACACTGGGCGTGCGCCGCTGGGCAAGATCATCGTCATCATGGACGAAAGCATTCGCGGCGACTTTCTAGACGTCAACGCATCGACGGGAGTGCGATCGAACCTGCTCCAGGCAGGCGACTCCCTGGTGAATTTCGGAGTGGCATCCTCCCAGGCCAATTGCTCCGAAGAGTCGAATGTCAGCCTGCGCTACGGGGCGACCAAGGCAAACTACTTGCGCGATTTGAGCGTCAACCCTTCGATATGGGAGTACGCGAAGAAGGCCGGGTACTCGACAACCTATGTCGACGCGCAGCGCCACAACGGGAATTTGCAGAATTTCATGACGGATCTGGAGCGGTCGCACATCGACCGGTTCATCCAGCTCGATGAACAGGTGACGCCCGCACAAAGGGATCTCGAGATTGCGCGCCGTCTGCGGCAATTCATCGACGAACCCGCTGCGAACTTCATGTACGTGAACAAAATGGGCTGCCACTTTCCCTACGCCGGGAAGTACCCCGAAGCAGAGAGACGGTTCACCCCGAGCATGGACCAAACCTACTTCGGGAATCGAGGCGACCTGCTGGTGAGCCGCCCTTTTGGTGACAAGTGGGGTCCGCAGGAACGCCTGCGTTTTGTCAATTCGTACAAGAACTGTGTCGGGTGGAATGTCGGCAAGTTCTTCGAGTTGCTGCTGTCAGGCGCTGACCTGAGGAACACCCTCATCGTCTATACCTCCGACCACGGCCAAGACTTCCACGAAGACGGAAGACCGGGCTTTGCCACGCACTGCGGCTTGGGTCGTGTCGCGCTCAAGTGAGGGCAGGGTTCCGCTGGCCGCAATTACCCAGGAGCCTGCCTTGCGTGAGTTGTTTCGCCAAGCCGCGCAGACCAACTCCGGACGTGCCAGCCTGTTCAATCTCCACCCGACGCTGCTGCAGGTCATGGGCTACCGGCCGGAAGACCTGGCGCGGGGGAATGACTTCGAGCCCACCCTGTTCCAGGCGTTGCCGGACGAAAACCAGAGGTTCTTGTCGGATTTCTTCGTGCGGTTCGGCCAGAAACCTGTTTGGAACGACACGCGCAGCGATTGAGCGCGCGGCGCGACGTGGCCTACACACGCTCAAACCACATCCGCGCGAACAAGCCCAAACCGGTGGCGACGCTGGCGAAGCGATCGCCACGCACCACCCTCGCCGCGGGCACGCGCGCCGCGATGGCCTCGGTCAACGCACGCAAACCGGTGGAGCCGCCCGTGAAGTACAGCGCGTCGACGCCTTGCGCCGCGAGCCCCGCCTGAGAGACCGCGGCGCGCGCCGCTGCGACGATCTTTTCGGTTTCGGCGCGAAGCGCGTCTAGCATTTGCACCTCGGAAATTGACACCCCCAAGTGCCGCTCGACCAACCCGAGGTCGATGCGCGCGCGGCCAGCGCCCGCCAGCTCGATCTTCGCGGCCTCAGCGCGTGCCGCAAGATCGTGGCCGAGGCGCTGGGTCACGGCCGTCATCAGCCGTTCGTGGTGGCGCGCATTCGCATAGTCGCGGCGCCCAGCGCGCAGCTCGGCCACGCGCTGCGGCGTGTAGACGGTGTTGATGAGGTGCCAGGTCGCGAGGTCGAAGTAAACGCCGCTCGGCACTTCGCGCGCCGGCTCGTCGCCGCGCGGCGGACCGAACGCGCCGAAGCCGAGCTCGGGCAGGATGGCGCTGAGTTCGACGCGCCGGTCAAAGTCGCCTCCGGCACTGTGCACGCCGTGGTTGGCCAGGATGTCGGCCTTGCGGTCGGGGCGCTCGCGCTGCCGGGGGCCGACGCGCACGACGGAGAAGTCCGACGTGCCGCCGCCGATGTCGGCAACGAGCACGATCTCTTCGTGGTCCACGCCGCGTTCGTAGTCGAGCGCCGCGGCGATCGGTTCAAACTGGAACTGCACTTCGGCAAAGCCGACCTGGCGCGCCGCCGCTTCGAGCGCGGCCTGGGCTTGCGCGTCGCGCACGGGATCGTCGTCGACGAAGAACACCGGTCGTCCCAGCACCGCGCGGCGAATTGCTTGCCCGGCCTGCGCTTCAGCGCAGGCCTTCAGGTGTTGCAAGTAACCGGCAACCACGTCGTGGTACTTGACGCCGCGGCCGCCACCGACTTCCGTCGTCTGGTCGAGCAGCTTGGAGCCGAGCAGGCTTTTCATCGAGCGCATCAGCCGGCCGTCGATGCCGTCCACATACGCCGCGATCGCGGCGCGGCCGAAACTGCGCGGCACTTGTGCGCCGCCTGCGCCGGCTTCAGCGTGATAGAACACGGCCGTCGGCATGGTTTTCTCACCCGGCTCGAGCTCGACGAGCTGCATCTCCCCCAACGCGCCGCGAACGCCAATGGCGGAGTTCGAGGTGCCGAAATCGATCGCGCAGAACATGCAGACGAGCGCGTGGTCGCGGTGCAAAGGGGGGTCGGATTCTAGGGGCCGGAGTCGGACATTGCGTCGCGCCCCCCAAGCGTCACGCTATCCTGCTATCTTCGACAGCATCGCGATCCACAAGGAACCCCGAACCATGCAGCAATGGAGTGAACGCATCCTCTTGTTTGTCTTGTCCATGGCGCTGTGCGGCGTCGTGGCTGCGGCCGACACGGTGGAAGTCAAGCCCGCGACCGATGCGCTGAGCCCGGCGCGCGCCCAAATCGCCGCGAAGAACTGGAGCGGCGCGATCGACGAGCTCAAGCGCGTCAACGACGCGGGCAACGCCGACTGGAACAACCTGATGGGTTACTGCCACCGAAAATCGAAAGCGCCGGACCTCGCGGCGGCCGAGAAGTTCTACAACGAGGCGCTGCGCATCAACCCCAAGCACCGTGGCGCGCTTGAGTATTCGGGCGAGCTGTACCTGATGCAGGGCGACCTGGCCAAGGCCGAGCAGCGCCTTGCGGCGCTGGACAAGGCGTGTTTTTTGCCCTGCGAGGAGTACAAGGATCTGAAGAATGCGGTCGCGCGCTTCAAGGCGGCGGGCAACAAGTACGTGGCAGCCCAGTAGTTTGCCGGGCGGGCCTTGACAGAGCCAAGCGCGCGATGAACCGCCGCGACAGCCTCGCGCGGCTCAGCCGTGGCGCCGCGGCCTGGGCCTGGGCCAGCCTGTTCGGTGCCACCGCGCCGGCCACTCGCGCGGCCACGCCGCTGCCGCGTGGCGAGTATCCGTTCACGCTGGGCGTGGCCAGCGGCATGCCGCGGCCCGATTCGGTGGTGCTCTGGACGCGCCTCGCGCCGCGCCCGCACGCGCCGCTCGGCGGTTTGCCCGACGCGCCGATTGACGTGCGCTGGGAACTGGCGCAGGACGAAGGCTTCTCGCGCGGCTTGCGCAGCGGCACGTTCACGGCGCGGCCCGAGCATGGGCACAGCGTGCACGTGCAGGCCGAAGGGCTGCCGAGCGCGACACCGCTGTTCTACCGTTTCCTCGTCGGCGACGCCGTCAGCCCACTGGGCCGTACGCGCACCGCGCCGGCGCCTGACGCCGCGGTGGCGCGGCTGCGCATCGCGCTCGCGTCGTGCCAGCACTACGAGCAGGGCGCGTTTGCGGCGCACCGCGACATTGCCGAGCACGACCTCGACGCGGTGCTGTTCGTCGGCGACTACATCTACGAGTCAAGCAACCCGCGCTACCGCTTGCGCTCGCACGAAGGTCCGCCGCCGAAGACGCTGGCCGAGTACCGCGCGCGCCACGCCACCTACAAATTCGACGCCGACCTGCGCGCCGCGCACGCCGCCCACCCCTGGCTGCTGACCTGGGACGACCACGAAGTCGAAAACGATTACGCCAACGACCAGAGCCCGTCGGGCAAGCCGCCCGAGGAATTTCTGGCACGCCGCGCCGCCGCGTACAAGGCCTACTTCGAACACATGCCGGTCGCGCCGAGCATGGCCCCGCAGGGCGCGGCGATGCGCATCCACCAGCACTTCACCTGGGGCCGCTTGGCGGAGCTGTGGACGCTCGACTCGCGCCAATACCGCAGCGCGCAGGCCTGCGGCGAGCCGGGGCGCGGCGGCGGAAGGGTGCTGGCCGATTGCGGCGAGCTCGCGCTCGAGTCGCGCAGCCTGCTCGGCATGGAGCAGGAACAGTGGCTGGCGCAAGGCCTGGCGCGCAGCGACCGGCGCTGGAAACTGCTGGGGCAAGGCAGCCAGGTGTGCCCGGGCGGTATCCAATCGCCCATGGGTCGACGCATTTTTTCCGACGGCTGGGACGGCTACCCACGCGCCCGCGCGCGCTTCATGCAGTCGATTGCGGAGACACGCAACGGCAACGTCGTGTGTCTGGGCGGCGACGTGCACCGCCACCTCGCCGCGCAGCTGCGCGGCGGCGTGGACCGAACCTCGCCGATCGTCGCCGCCGAATTCGTCTGCAGCTCGATCACGAGCCACGGGGTGTCGGAAGCAGTGATGGAGTTGATGCGATCCAGCAACCCGGACATCGTGCATGGCCGCAGCGACGAACGCGGCTACGCGCTGATCGAGGTCACTCCCGGCGCCGCGAGTTGCGAATTCCGGGCGACGCCGTTCCCGGCGAGGGCGCAGGCGAAGCTGACGACGCAGGCCCGATTTGTCGCCGAGGCCGGCCGGCCGGGGGTGGCTACTGCATAGAAGCGCGTCGGACTCCGCAATGGGTTCGGGTTCGGCCCCACGACGCTGCCGCAGTGCTTCACACCTCGATGATCAAACCGGGCTCGTGCTTCAAGGTCTCGCCGCGCAACGCCAGGCCACGCGAATTGCACACGACCCGAGTGCGGCCCCGCGCATGCGCATGCATGTAGTCGTGCCGGCAATGCAAGTGGCCGTGCAGCCACAGGTCGGCCAGAGGCAGTAGGTCGTCGTCGGCGTTGCAGAAGCTCGCGGTCGTGGGCTGCGCGCCGAAGCGCGGGTCGGCGCTGCGAAAGCTCGGCGCGAAATGGGTGATCACGACGGTGGCGTGGCAGGGTTCGGTGTCGTTCGTCTCGGCAACACGCGTGAGTTCGACCTTCAGCCAGGCGCGGCACGCCAGCGCTTCGATGCGTACCGCAGCGGCGTCGAACGGCGCGCCGTGTTGCGTCGCGCGCATCACGCGTTGAAAGTAGTCCGCCGCGCGCAACGCCTTGGCGCGCTTTGCGGGGCCGAACAGGTCGAAATCGGCCCAGCGGATCGTCGCGACGAAGCGGATGCGGCGCCCCAGCGAATCGCTCAGCACCAGGCTTTCGCGCTCGAGCAGGCGCAGCCCCAGGCGCGCGCAATGCTCGGCCAGCGCCAGCCAGGCGTGGTTCAGTTCGCGTCCGTCGAATTCGTGGTTTCCCGCGACGAACAGCACCGGCACCGGCCAGCCGCGAAACCGCTCCAGCGCCACCCAGGTGCTGTCGATGTCTCCCGCCAGCACCAGCAGTTCGGCTTGTGGCGCGGGCTCGGGTTCGAAATCTTCCGACTCGAGGTGCAGGTCGGACAGCAGTTGCAGGCGCATCGACGGCGGGCTTGCCGTCTCAAGCAAATGTGGCTTTGCCACTTTGCTTGACCCCTGGGGGCGGGAATGACGAAGTCATTTCCTGGGGGTACTCAGGAGTACGGGGCTTCGCGCCGCTCGAGCGCCACGCCGCGGCGCAGCCGCACGCGCAGCGGGCTCGCGCCGATCGCATGCGCCAGCTCCGCGGTGTGGTCGACGTTCCACAGGCACAGGTCGGCGTGTTTGCCGACCTGAACCGTGCCGCGTGTTTCGGCGATGCCCAGCGCCATCGCCGCGTTGCGCGTCACGCCGAGCAGGGCCTCGGCGGTCGTCATGCGAAACAGCACGCAGGCCATGTTCATCATCAGCGGCAGGTGCGTCGTCGGGCTGGTGCCGGGGTTGCAGTCGGTGGCCACCGCCATCGGCACGCCGTAGCGCCGCAGCAGTGCGATCGGCGGCAGGTGCGTGTCGCGCAGGAAATAGTAGGCGCCGGGCAGCATCACCGCCACCGTTCCGGCGCGCGCCAGCGCGGCGACGCCGGCTTCGTCGGTGTGCTCCAGGTGGTCGGCCGAGAGTGCGCCGAACTCGGCGGCGAGCGCCGCGCCGCCCTGGTTCGACAGTTGGTCGGCGTGCAGCTTCACCGGCAGGTCGAAAGCGCGCGCGGCATCGAAGATGCGGCGCGTCTGCGCCGGGCTGAACGCGATGTTTTCGCAGAACGCGTCCACCGCGTCGGCCAGGTTCAGGCGCACCGCCTCGGGCAGGATGTGTTCGACGATGTGGCTCACGTAGTCGTCGGCGTTGCCCATGAACTCGGGCGGCACGGCGTGCGCGGCGAGCAGCGTCGTGCGCACGTTGATCGGTTGCTCGGTGCCCAGCTGGCGCGCGACGCGCAGCGATTTCAGTTCGGCCTTCAGCGACAACCCGTAGCCGCTCTTGATCTCCACCGTGGTCACGCCGTGGTCGATCATCGCCTCGACACGGCGCGCAGACTGCTTCAGCAGGTCCACCGGATTCGCTTCGCGCGTATGGTCCACCGTGGACAGGATGCCGCCGCCGGCGCGCGCGATCTCTTCGTAGCTCACGCCGCGCTGGCGCAGTTCGAACTCCTGCGCCCGATCCCCCGCGTAGACGAGGTGGGTGTGGCAGTCGATCAGCCCTGGCGTGAGCAGCGCGCCGTCGCCGTCGAGCTCGTCGTGCACGCGGATGCTCGGGTCAAGCGTACCGATCGGACCCATGCCGACGATGAAGCCCTTGGAGATGGTGACGAAGGCCGGCGGCGACACGGAACATGCATCGTCGACACAGGTCACGACGCGCACGTTGCGAATCAACAGATCGATCGTCAGGGCCATCGGAGGCGTCGGTTTCAAGGTCGCAGTACAAGGGCGCCTGCGCGACGCCGCCGATCGGGCGGCTAGCGTTCGAGGCGCTTGCGGATGCTGGCCATCGTGTCAAGCAGCGTTGGCGGCAGATGATAGGCCAGTTGCTTGAAAAGTTCGCCGTGCAGCGTGAGCTCCTGGGTCCACGCCGCGGGGTCGATGTCGGTCACCTGCCGGAACTGGGCCGCGTTGAAGTCGAGGCCCTTCCAGTTCAGGTCGGCGTAGCCCGGGCTCACGCCCATGAGGTGGTCTTCGCCCTTGGAGCGGCCCTGGATGCGCTCGACGATCCACTGCAGCACACGCATGTTCTCGCCGTAACCCGGCCAGACGAATTTGCCGTCCGGCCCCTTGCGGAACCAGTTGACGCAGTAGATGCGCGGCAGCGCGGCCTTGCCCGCTTCGAGTTTCGCGCCCAGATCCAGCCAATGCTGGAAATAGTCGCTCATGTTGTAGCCAATGAAGGGCAGCATCGCGAACGGGTCGCGTCGCACCACGCCTTGTGCCCCGCTCGCGGCGGCGGTCGTCTCCGAACCCATCGTCGCCGCCAAGTAGACGCCTTCGACCCAGTTGCGCGCTTCCGTGACCAGCGGCACCGTCGTCGAGCGCCGGCCGCCGAACACGAACGCGTCGATCGGCACGCCTGCGGGGTTGTCCCATTCGGGGTCGAGTGCGGGGTTGTTGGTCGCGGCGACGGTGAAGCGCGAATTCGGGTGTGCTGCCTTGGCGCCGGTCTGCTTGGCGACCGCCGGCGTCCAGTCCTTGCCTTGCCAGTCGATCAGGTGCGCGGGTGGGGCATCGGTCATGCCTTCCCACCAGACGTCGCCGTCATCGGTGCGCGCCACGTTCGTGAAGATCACGTCACTGCGCAGGCTCGCCATGCAATTCGAATTGGTGTGCTCGTTGGTTCCCGGCGCGACGCCGAAATAACCCGCTTCCGGGTTGATCGCGTACAGGCGTCCGTCCTTGCCGGGTTTGATCCACGCGATGTCTTCGCCGATCGTCGTGACTTTCCAGCCCTGCATTGCCTCGGGCGGCACGAGCATCGCGAAATTGGTCTTGCCACAGGCGCTGGGGAATGCTGCCGCGACATGGTGTTTCTTGCCGTCGGGCGAGGTGACGCCCAGCACCAGCATGTGTTCGGCGAGCCAACCCTGGTCGCGCCCCATCGTGCTGGCGATACGCAGCGCGAAGCACTTCTTGCCGAGCAGCGCGTTGCCGCCGTAGCCGCTGCCGTAGCTCCAGATTTCCTGCGTCTCGGGGTAGTGCACGATGTACTTGGTGTCGTTGCACGGCCAAGGCACGTCTTTCTCGCCTTCGCGCAGCGGCGCGCCGACGCTGTGCATGCAGGGCACGAAGTGGCCGTCGCTGCCCAGCACGTCGAGCACGGCGCGTCCCATGCGCGTCATGATCTTCATGTTCACCGCGACGTAGGCGCTGTCCGACAGTTCGACGCCGATGTGCGCGATCGGCGAACCCAGCGGTCCCATGCTGAACGGCACCACGTACATCGTGCGCCCGCGCATGCAACCCTCGAACAGCGCCTTGTCGCCGCTTTGCAGCAGCTCGCGCATTTGCGCCGGTGCCATCCAGTTGTTCGTGGGGCCGGCGTCTTCCTTGCGGGCGCTGCAGATATAGGTTCGGTCTTCGACGCGTGCCACGTCGCTCGGGCTGCTTCGTGCGAGGTAGCTGTTCGGGCGCAGCTTCGGGTTGAGCCGCTCCATCGTTCCCGCGGCCACCAGCTGCGCGCACAGGCGGTCGTACTCCGCTTCGCTGCCGTCGCACCAATAGACATCGCGCGCCTGCGTCAGCGCCGCCATCTCTTCGACCCATTCGATGAGCCTCGCGTGGCGAACGTGGGGCGGGAGGGTCAGGCGCAGGGCTTCGATGGTGAGTGAGGTCATCCTGGTTCCAATGGCTGCCGGTGGCGGCATTTTCGGCGCAGTGTACTTCCGCCCTCTTCACCGCTTTGCGGGGGAAAGCCGACCCGGATGCGGCACTAAGTCATGGCCCGGGCCGGCTTCGCTGGGCCGTGTCCTTGCGGCTTGCGCCGACACGATGAACAGTGGCGGCTTCGCCGAAGCGGACTTTCTCCATGCGCCTGCGCCGTGCCCTGTTGCTGTCGAGTCTTGTGTCTTTTGCCGGAGCCTCCCGGGCGCAACAAGCGCGCTCGCTGCGCGACCCTCTGCGTCTGGGCGTCGACCCGGCGCTGCACGCTTCCGGCCTGGCGCCTGCGCTGCAACGCGGCTTCGGGCGCGACACCGGCGTGGCCGTGAAGCTCGTCCCCGTGCCCGCGCTGCTCGCGCTGCAAGCGCTTGAGCGTGGCGAACTCGATGCCGTTCTCTGCAACGCGCCGCTCGAAGAAGCCGCGTTGGTCGCGCAGGGATTTGCGCATGACCGCAGCCCGGTCGCGGTGAGCGAGTTCGTGATCGTCGGCCCGGTGACGAAGCCGGCTCCGGTGAAGGCGGCGCCGGTCAAACCCGCCAAATCGGCGGGCCTGGACAAGAATTTGAAACCCAGCAAGCCAAGCGCCCCCGCCAAACCGCGCGACCCAGCCGGCCTGATGGGCACCAGCGGTGCCACCCACGCGCTGCAACGCTTGGGGGAAACGTCGGTCGGCGACGACACGATTCGCTTCTTGTCGGCGCACGACGGTTCTGGAACGCATGTCGCGGAACAGGCGCTCTGGCGCGCCGCGAAACTGGCGCCCGCAGCTGCCTGGTACCGCCATGCGCAAGCGCCGAACCAGCTGCTCGCGCAAGCGCGCCGCGAGCGAGCCTATGCGCTGGTGGAACGCGGCGTCTGGGCAGACCACGGCGGGGCGCCGCTCGACGTGTTGATCCAGGGCGACCCGATCCTGCGCGTGCCAGTCCATGTGATGCAGGGCTTTCGCTCCAAACACGGCGCGGCCAAGCTGTTCACGACTTGGGTGACGGGCCCCAAGGGGCGAAGCGTCGTCGCCGCGCAGCGCGGTTATCGGCTGCCCTGAGATGCCAGGCGGCGAAGACGCCGCCACCCCCGAGCAAGATCGAGCTCCGGCGGTACGACGCGTGTGCCCGAGCCCGCGAGCGCTCCAAGCTACATTTGGCAGCGCCGACGCGGCGCGAGCTTCACGTTTGAGCTTGCGCGCAGCGCCACTTGCACCCACCCACCCCATGCTGGCCTACCGTCACGCCTTTCACGCCGGCAACCATGCCGATGTGCTCAAGCACGTCGTGCTGTGCACCGTGCTGCGCCACATGAACGCCAAGCCCAAGCCCTACCGGCTGGTCGACACCCATGCAGGCGCCGGAGGCTACTCGCTGCAAGGCGACCATGCGCGCAAGAAGCGCGAGTTCGAACAAGGCATTGCGCGCCTGATGAAGCGCGACGACCTGCCGCCCGCGGTGGCCGACTACGTGGACCTGGTGCGCCAATTCAACCCCAGCGGCGAGCTGCAACAGTACCCGGGCTCACCGGCCCTCGCCCAATTTCTGCTGCGCCCGATCGACCAGCATCGCCTGTTCGAGATGCACCCGACCGACCACCGCATCCTGGCGGCCTATCTGGCGGACGCCAGGAACGCCGAAGTCATGGACACCGACGGCTTCGAAGGCCTGAAGAGCCAGGTGCCGCCGTCGACGCGCCGCGCCGTTGTGTTGCTGGACCCGAGCTACGAAGGCCGTGCCGACTACGCACGTGTGCACGCCGCGCTGCGCGACGCGCTGACACGCTTTGCCGAAGGCGTCTACCTGGTCTGGTACCCGCAGGTCAGCAAACTCGAAGCCGCGCAATTGCCCAAGCGCCTGATCGCGCTCGCGCCCAAGGGCTGGTTGCACGCGAGCCTGACGGTGCAGCCGTCGAACGAACCCGGCTTCGGCCTGAACGGCAGCGGCATCGTGATCATCAACCCGCCGCATACGCTGCACGCACAACTGCAAGTCGTGCTGCCGTACCTGACGCAGGTGCTCGGGCAGTACGCGGGCGCGCACCACTTGCTCGAACATCGCCCGGCCTGAGGCCCCCCGCTTCAGCGCCGCGCCGACGCCGCACGCTTCAAGTCGCGAAACGCGACGAACAACCAGGAGCGCATGCCCACCACCAGCGTGTAGGGGCGCTTCTGGTCGGGCTCCAGGCGCTGGTCGGCCAGGTGCTGCTGCGCGAAGTCCTGGCCTATGCGCTGCAAGCGTTCGGCGAACGTCGTCGCCAGCCCCTTGCTGATCTGGCCGTGCACCAGCATCAGCATCTCGCCTTCGCCGTCGAAACCGCCGCTGTAATAGTCGGCAACCACATTCTTGCGAAAGTACTCCATCACGGGACCATTCGGGCGCCAGCGAAAACCCTTCGCCACATTGAGGCGGTAGCGGTTCAGTGGGCGCAGTTCGATGATGCTCAGGCGATCGAGCCGCGCCAGCAGGCCCACGCATTCGGCGTCGCTGAAGGTGTAGGTCGACACGATCTGCTCGAAGGTCCAATGGCTCAGGCAGCAGATCGCGGCGAGCAGCAATTTGCGGTCGCCGACGACGGCTTTTTCCTGCTCCAGCGTCAGCTCGCGGCGCAGCGGTTGCGCGTCGGCGACCTTGCGCGCGAGTTCGGCGAAATCCATCTTCAGCACGCGCAGCACCTCATCGATGCGCGACAGCGGCATGTCGGCTTTCGCGAAGACGCGCTTGATGCTCGACTCGGCCAGCCCCAGGTGCCCCGCCAGTTCGGCGTAAGTGATGCCTGCCGCTTTGAGTTCGGCTTTCAACGCGCTCACCAGGTCTTGGGTCGTGCTCATCGTCGTGGCTCCGATCAGGTACCGCGAGACGATACCAGACGGCCGCGCGATGGCGACCCAGCGGGGAACGCTTGATACCCGACGCCAACGCCCTGACCATGCCCGCGTGTTCAACCACACCTCGAAGGCGGCCTCATGCAAAACGTCTCGATCCGCCGCGACACGAAGGCCTGGACGATGCAATGCGGCACCACGCACGGCGCGCCGTACCGGCAGGGCCTCGGTGAGTTCTTTCTGGACGACCTGTACGAATACGAAGCCGCTGTGATGGTGCTGGTACCCGAGGTGCAGGCGGCGCTGGTCGACACCCTGCGCGACAACCGGCGCATCGCCACGCTGCACACGCCCGCCTACAACATGCTCGCCTACCCATGGGCGACGAGCTACCAGCAATCGAACCAATGGGCGATCGAGACGCTGGCGTTCAGCATCGAGGCTGGCGCGACCACGCACGAACGCGCGCAGGCGTGGCTGAAGCTCATGGGCTACGAACCCACCACGCTGCAGCTCTCGGCGTTCACGCGCCTGGGCGCACGCGCCACGCAAGCCCACATCGCGTTCGACGACCACCCGAACCACAAGCGCTTCAGCGCCTGCATCGAAACCGTCACCGTCGACTCGGTGTTCGCCTGGCTGACGCGCAGCGCCTGGTGGCGGTGCCGATCTCGATCCGATGACTGCGCGCGGTGCGTCGCGAGTCGATAGACTGGGAACATGATCGAGTTCTTCTTCGACTGTTCCAGCCCGTGGACCTACCTCGCGTTCCACAACATCCAGCCGCTTGCCGCCGAGTTCGGCGCGCCCATTCGCTGGCGCCCGGTGCTGGTGGGCGGCATCTTCAATCAGGTGAACCCCAGCGTCTACGCGATGCGCGAGAACCCGGTGCCGCCCAAGCGCGACTACATGCTCAAAGACCTGCAGGACTGGGCGCGTGAAGCCGGCCTGCGCATCGTCTTTCCGCCGCAGGTGTTCCCGGTGAACAGTGTGAAAGCGATGCGCGCCTGCATCGTGCTCGATGCGCAGAACAAGCTGGTTCCGTTTGCCACCGAAGTGTTCGAAGCCCACTGGGGCCGCAACGAAGACATCTCGCAGGACGCCGTGCTGGCCCAGGTCTGCGCGCGTGCCGGCGTCGACGCGGCGCCGCTGTTTGCGGCGATCGCGCAGCCCCAAATCAAGGAGCAACTCAGACTCAACACCGACGAGGTGATGCGCCGCGGTGGCTTCGGCTCGCCGACGATTTTCGTGAACGGCAACGACATGTATTTTGGGAACGACCGCCTGCCGCTGGTGCGGGCAGCGTTGGCGCGAGCGGGTCTTCGCGCCTGACCGATCCTTCCGAGCGCCTTAGTTAGCTTGGCATGGCTTCGGCAAGCGCCAACGCGCCGGCGAGGCTCACGCCGCCGGACGGCGCTTGAAGAACCTCAGTGCCTGCTCGCGCGGCGCGCGAATCGGGGCGCCGTGTGCCGCGAGCGTGCGGTCGAGCGTGCGGCCGGTGTCGTCGGCCAGGGCCGCCTCGCGCGCCTGGCGCACCGCCAGCGCGCGCGCCTGCGCCGTGGCGTTGCCGCCAAATGCGAGGTGATCGACGATGTGCAGCAGGTTCTCCTTGCCGCGCTCGTTGGTGCTGCCGTAACCCTTGATCAGCCGGCCGCTCGCGGCGATCTCGTGGCCAAGCGTTGCGTCTTCACGCGCACCGCGCTCGACCGCCGCGAGCCAGCGTTCGATCAATGCCTGTTCGACCGCAAAGCGCTGGCCGCGCCGACGCTGGCCATTGAGCGCCGCGAGCAGCTTCAGCGCCAGTGCACCGAGCACGGTGTGCGCGCCGACGCGCAGCGGCAGCGCCCACGGATCGAGGCCGCGCGCGACGCGCTTGCTGTCCCAGGCCTGCAAGCGCGTCGCAAGGGAGGCCGGCAGCAGCGCCGCGAACTCGGGGACGCCGGGCTTGAAGTGGTCGTAAACCTTGACGATCTCATCGTCGCGCGCGCTCACCTCGCGCTTCACGCGCTCCATACGC
The DNA here is from genome assembly GCA_963791595.1 of uncultured beta proteobacterium. Taxonomy (GTDB): domain Bacteria; phylum Pseudomonadota; class Gammaproteobacteria; order Burkholderiales; family Burkholderiaceae_C; genus JAEMQF01. The sequence continues at coordinate 37,274 of CAWBTF010000030.1, forward strand.
TTGCTGCTCAGCTTGAGCGAAGCGACATGCACGATGTCGTCAAACATCATCCACAGCGCGAGCCAGCGAGTGACCTCTTGCACCGTCGCGCCCGGCTTCGCGGCAGGCGCGCCGGAGTCGCGCTCCGGCGCGGCGATGCGCTCGATACGTGCCTCGTAGAGCTGGGCGTAGGCGTCATCCTGATAGTCGCGCAGGCGCGGCAGCGCAATCTCGCGCAGGTCGGGCGGCGCGAGCGCGGCGTCGACCAGCGCCTGCTGCGCGCGGCGCTGCGCGACAGCGTCGAACGCCAGCGCAAAGCCGCGCAGGCTCGATTGCACGCCCTTGCCGCCGGCGCGGATCGTTTCCTCGAAGATGGAGCGGGCAAACGGCAATACACCGCTCGCCGCGATCGCGCCGAACAGCACGGCGCTGATCGCGGCTTCGGACTCATGCGCGAGCCGCGGCATGTCGAGCAGCTCGACGCCGCGCGCGTGGCGCCCCAGCGTCGCGAGCAGCGCCGCGGTATCGGACCGGCCGTCGCCCATCTGCATCTTCTCGGCGACGGTGAGTGCACGCGCGGTGGAACTGACGATCAAGGTGCGCGCCGCATCGGCCATGCCTGTGCCGACCTGGCGCACCGTTTCCAGCAGCTCGCTCGAGGCCAGCAAGTCGATCGCGCCGGGCACGGGGTTCAGGCTGAACACCGGCCGGCGCCTGGCGAGGGCAGAATCCGGCTCCGGATGAATTTCCACGTAATACGTGGTCGCGCCGGTGCGCTGCGCGACGCCGGGGATCGACGTGCTCTGCGCGCTGTGGCCGGCGCGTACCGCGGCCTCATACAGCCACTCGCTGAGCACGCCGCCGCCTTCGCCACCGAGTGCGGCGACGAGGATCGTGATGGGGCGGCCTGGTTCACCCTCACCCCGGCCCTCTCCCGCAAGCGGGAGAGGGTGAGAATGCGGCTCCCTCTCCACTATCCTCGGGGGAGAGGGTTGGGGTGAGAGGGCGGACGTGGGCAAGCCCACCGGGCGCAGCCAGGCGGTGACGGCTTCGCGCAGCCGCGCCACCAGCAGCTCTGCCCACGGTGGGTTGCGTACCACTTCAGCGCGATAGAAGCTCGGGCACAGCGTGGCGGCGTGTGCATTCGCGCCGCACAACCCGCAGCCGACGCAGCCGTCGATCACGGTCGCCACCGGGTCGACCCGCAACGGATCGGGGTTGTCTTTCAGCGTCAGCGTCGGGCAGCCCGACAGGCGGATGCATGCATGGTCGCCCGTGCACACGTCTTCATCGACGCCGTACTTCACGCGCTCGACGCGTTCGCCGCGCTGCAAGCGCGCCGCCGTCCACGGCCGGATGCGGCGCTGCCGCTCCAGCTGGCATTCGCCTTCGGCAATGATGACTTTCAAGCCGTTGAACGGGCTCGTGAACGCCTCTTGCAGCGTGCGCCGCATCGCGTCGACGTCATAGGTGTGCACGGTGCGCATCCAGGTCACGCCCATGCCTTTCAGTGTGGTCTCGATCACCTGGTTCTTGTGCGCCAGGCTCTGGTGCAGGCTCGCGTCACGTTGTGCCTGGGCCTTCGCTTCATCGTCCGGCGTGTTCAGGATGTCCTGCGTGCCGGTGGCCGACGTGTAGCCGTTCTTCATGATCATCAGCACCGCGTCGTCGCCGCTGAACAGGGCTGATTGAACGCCGGTGAGCAGGCCGTTGTGCCAGAAGCCGCCGTCGCCCATGATCGCGAGCGTGCGCCGTTGCAGCATCGGCGACACCCCGGCGCGGCTCGCCAGGCTCATGCCGTAACCGAGGATCGAGTGGCCCGAGCTGAACGGCTCGAACGTGGCGAGTGCGTGGCAGCCGATGTCGGCCGCCACGTGCACCGGGCCGACTGCGGCTTGCGCGAGTTTCAACGCGGCGAACACCGGCCGCTCCGGGCAACCGACGCAAAAACTCGGCGGGCGCGCGGGCAGCGGGCCGAGGGTCCTTTCCACATCGGCGCGGCGCGCGGCGTTGCCGGCGAGCCAGGCGCGCGCGGCACTCAAGTCCACTCCCGGCAGGTGCTTGTCTGCAAAGGCGATCAGCCCTTGCGCGATCACTTCCACGGTGTATTCGCCCGCCGCGGGCAGCATGTCCTTGCCGTGCACGGGCGTTTGCACATCCAGGCGCCGCAACGCCTGCGCCAAGTCTTTTTCGATGTACTCCGGCGTGCCTTCCTCGACCACCAGCACGCCGCGCTTGCCCGCGCAGAACCCGCTCACTTCCTCGGGCACGAGCGGGTACGTGACGTTGAGCACGAGCAGCGGCAGCTCGCTCGTGCCGAAGGCATCGGCCAGCCCACACTGCTGCAACGCGCGGATCGTCGCGTTGTAGAGACCTCCTTGCACGATCAGGCCGACGTCGCTGCGCGACCCGTCGAAGCGCTCGTTCAAGCCGTGCTGCGCGATGTAAGCCTGAGCGGCCGGCAGGCGCTGGCTGATCTTGAGCTTCTCGTGGCGGAACGTCACGGGCGGATGGGCCAGCCGCATGTAGTCGAACGCGGCGGGCTCGGCGATCAGCTCGCGCGTTGAGAACCTCGGCGCCACGTTGTCCTTCGCGACGAAGGTGCCGCGCACATGGCAGGCGCGGATGCGCAGCTCCATCACCGCAGGCATGTTGCTCGCTTCGCTCAAACAGAAAGCGTGTTCGACAAGGCGCACCATGTTCGCCAGATCGGGACGCGGGTCGAACAGCGCCAGCGTGCTCTTCAGCGCATAGGCGTGGGTGCGCTCCTGGATCACGCTCGCGCCTTCGCCATAGTCTTCGCCGACGACGATCAGCGCCCCGCCCACGACACCGGGCGACGCGAGGTTCGACAACGCATCCGCCGCGACATTCGTGCCGACGATCGACTTCCACGTCACCGCGCCGCGCAGCGGGTAGTGGATCGACGCGCCGAGCATCGCCGCGGCCGACGCCTCGTTGGAACAAGCCTCGACGTGCACGCCCAACGTGTCGACATAGGGCTTGGCTTGCACCATCACGTCGAGCAGGTGCGACACCGGCGCGCCCTGGTAGCCACCGATGTAGGCCACACCCGATTGCAACAGCGCTTTCGTGATCGCGAGAATGCCCTCGCCGTGGAAGGTGGCGCCTGCGCCGAGCTTCAGTTGCTCGATCTGATCGGTGAATTGAACTTCCATGGACCCATTGTGACGTGGCACCGTCGGCCCTTCGTCGGCCATTCGGGGCCAGGCACGAAACTCGCTCTGCCCCGGTCAAGGACAATCCCGTAGCCGCGAAGCCGCCGGAATCGCGCAAGATCGCGGCTTCCAATCCAACCCGATTCCCATGACCTGGTCCATTCTGGCGCGCGATGAAGACGGCCGCTTCGGTGTCGCGATCGCAAGCCGCTTCTTCGCCGTAGGCGCGCTGTGCGTGCACACGCGGCGCGGCGTGGGTGCGCTGTCCACCCAGGCGCTGATGAATCCGCTGTACGGGCCGCTCGGGAATGCAGTGGTTCGCCGAAGGCGCGGCGCCGAGCGGTGTGGTGGCACGCCTGACCCAGGCCGACGCCGGCCGTGCGCACCGCCAGGTGCATGTGCTCGACGCAAAAGGTGCATCCGCCGCGCACACGGGCAGCGAATGCGTCGGCTGGTGCGGCCATCTCGACGCTGAAGGTTTCAGCGTCGCCGGCAATATGCTCGTGGGCGATGCGGTGATAGCGGCCACCGCTGCGGCCTACCGAGCATCGGCCGGCCAGCCCCTGGCCGAGCGCCTGATCGCCGCGATGGCAGCAGGGCAAGCCCAGGGCGGCGACAAGCGCGGCCAACAATCCGCCGCGTTGCGCATCCACGCCGAAGAAGACTACCCGGCGCTGGACATTCGCGTCGACGACCACGCAGAGCCGATTGAAGAGCTGCACCGCCTCTACCTGAAGAGCCTGGAGCGCTTTCAGCCCTTCATCGCCTGCCTGGCGGGCCGGCTCGACCCGGTGGGCCTGATCGACCGCGCCGCGATCGAAGAGACGGTGCTGCGATTTCAGGCGGCGCAAGCGGCACGCGGCGCGCCCGCCGAGCCCGAAAGCGCGCCCCGATGAGCGTCCTGCTCGACGTGCGCGATCTGCAAACGCGCTTTGCCACCGACGAAGGCGAACTGGGCGCGGTCGATGGTGTCAGCTTCGAAATCGAGGCAGGCCAGACGCTCGCCGTCGTCGGCGAATCGGGTTGCGGCAAGAGCGTCACAGCGCTGTCGATCATGGGGCTGCTGCCGCATCCCGCGGGGCGCGTCAGCGCGGGCTCGGTGCGCTTTGAAGGCAAGGAGCTGATCGGCCTGCCGCTGAGCGAGTTGCAAGACCTGCGCGGCAACGCGATGGCGATGATTTTTCAGGAGCCGATGTCGAGCCTGAACCCGGCGTTCACGATCGGCGAGCAGATCGTCGAGACGCTGCTGCGCCATCGCCCGCTCAGCCGCGCCCAGGCCGAAGCGCGCGCGCTCGACGCCTTGCGCCAGGTGCGCATGCCCGCCCCCGAGCAGCGCCTGCACGAGTACCCGCACAAGCTCTCGGGCGGCATGCGCCAGCGCGCGATGATCGCGATGGCGCTCAGCTGCGAACCGCGCCTGCTGATCGCGGACGAGCCGACGACTGCGCTGGACGTGACGATCCAGGCGCAGATCCTCGACCTGATGCGCACGCTGCAGGCCGAGACCGGCATGGCGATCGTGCTCATCACGCACGACCTGGGCGTGGTCGCCGAAATGGCCGACCGGGTGCTCGTGATGTACGCCGGCCAGGCGGTGGAACAGGCCAGCGCACAGCAACTGTTCAGCGAGCCGCAGCATCCGTACACGGTGGGGCTGCTCGGCGCGGTGCCGGGCTTGGACGATTCGGCCGATCTCGACGAACCCGGCGAACCGGAGCAAGCCGATCCGCGCCGCGCCCGCCTGGCGGCCATCGCCGGCCAGTTGCCCAACCCCTTGCGCCTGCCGCCCGGTTGCCGCTTCGCCGCGCGCTGCCCCTTCGTGCAGGATCGGTGCCGCGAGCAGGCGCCGCTTCTGCGCGACGTCGGAAACGGCCACCTCGCAGCTTGCTGGCGTGCGCCGCTGGACCCCGCCACGTTGCGCGCGACAAGCTTGGCCACACCGGAGTTGGTGCCGTGACCCAGACGCTGCTGCGCACGCAGGGCCTGAGCAAACACTTCGAGGTGCGCCGCGGCGTGTTCGGCCGGGTGAGCGGCGCGGTGCGCGCGGTCGAGGGCGTCGACCTGAGCCTCGACGCCGGACAGACGCTGGGCATCGTCGGCGAATCGGGTTGCGGCAAATCCACGCTCGGGCGCCTGGTGCTGCGCCTGCTCGAGCCGAGCCGCGGCCAGGTGTGGTTCGACGGCCATGAACTCGGCGCCCTTGATGCACCCGCACTGCGCGCGAAACGCCGCGCGATGCAGATCATTTTTCAAGACCCGTTCGGCTCGCTGAACCCGCGCATGACGGTCGGGCAGATCCTCGCCGAACCGCTGCTGCTGCACGGTCTGCACACCGGCCGCCACGCCGGGCGCGTCGCCGAATTGCTGCGCACCGTGGGCCTGAACGCCGCCCACGCGCAGCGCTACCCGCATGAATTTTCCGGCGGCCAGCGCCAGCGCATCGGCATCGCGCGCGCACTCGCGGTGGAGCCCAAGCTGATCGTCTGCGACGAAGCGGTCTCCGCGCTCGACGTCTCGGTGCAGGCGCAGGTGATCAACCTGCTGCAGGACTTGCAGGAGCGCTTCGGCATCGCCTACCTGTTCATCGCGCACGACCTGGCCGTCGTGCGCCACATCGCGCATCGCATCGCGGTGATGTACCTGGGGCGCATCGTCGAAGTCGCGACGCCGCGGGAGTTGTTCGCCGCGCCGCGCCATCCCTATGCGCAGGCCCTGCTCGCGGCGATTCCGCGTTTGCTGCCGAGCCGCGGTACGGCGCGCGAGGTGCCGCGTGGCGATGTGCCCAGCCCCCTGGTGCAAACGCCCGGCTGCGCCTTTCACACGCGCTGCCCGCACGCGCGGCCGCTGTGCTCGCAACAGGTGCCGGAGCTGACCGCGAGCGACGGCCATGCCGTCGCGTGCCACTTCTGGCGCGAGATCGTGCCGCCCGCGCTCGACGCAGCGCGCACCGACACTGCACCCGAAGCGGCGGCACGGCGCCGGCGCCTGCAGGACCTGCAGGCCGCCTTCATTCCCGCTGCACGCGCCGAGCCTCAGTTGAATCTGCCATCCATCGACCCAAGGAGACGAACCATGAAACCACCCTTCACCGCGTTGCGCGCAAGCCTGGCGGCCCTCACTCTGCTCGGCGCAGCACTCGCCGCGCATTCGCAGACCCTGCGCATCGGCCTGGCCGAAGACCCCGACGCGCTCGACCCCACGCTTGCGCGCACCTTCGTCGGCCGCGTCGTCTTCGCGGCGCTGTGCGACAAGCTGTTCGACATCGACGAAAAGCTCGCCATCGTGCCGCAGCTCGCGGCGAGCCACGAATGGTCGGCCGACAGCAAGGCGCTGACGATCAAGCTGCGCAGCGGCGTCGTGTTCCACGACGGCGAAAAGTTCGACGCAGCGGCGGTGAAGTTCAACATCGAGCGCCACAAGACGCTGGCCGGCTCCAACCGCAGCGGCGAATTGCGCCCGGTGGCGAGCGTCGACGTGGTCGATGCGATGACGGTGCGCCTGAACTTGACCGCGCCGTTCTCGCCGCTGCTCGCCGCGCTGGCCGATCGCGCCGGCATGATGGTCTCGCCCAAAGCCGCGCAGGCGCTCGGCGCGCAGTTCGCCACCAAGCCGGTGTGCTCCGGGCCGTTCCGGTTTGTGGAGCGCGTGCCGCAGGACCGCATCGTGTTCGAGCGTTTCCCCGAGTACTGGAACAAGGCGGCGGTTCACTTCGACAAGGTGGTCTATACGCCGATCACCGACTCCACGGTGCGCCTGGCGAACCTGAAATCGGGCCAGCTCGACTTTGCCGAGCGCGTGGCCGCGTCCGACATGGAGGCGATCCGCAAGGACAAGCGCCTGAAGAGCGCGAGCATCACCGAGATCGGCTACCAGGGCATCACGATCAATGTGGGCAAAAGCGAGCAGGCGCAGAAGAACCCGCTCGGCCGCGACGCCAAGGTGCGCGAGGCGTTCGAGCTGTCAATCGATCGCGCGGGCCTGGCGCAAGTGGTGATGGACAACGAAGCGACGGTCGGCAACCAGTGGGTCGCGCCGAACAATCCGTACTACGCCAAGGGTGTGCCGATCCCGAAGCGCAACGTCGAAAGGGCGCGTGCCTTGCTGAAGGAAGCTGGCGTGACGAACCCGAGCTTCACGCTGATGACGACCACGACGTCGGACGCGCAACGCCTCGCGCTCGTCGTGCAGGCGATGAGCAAGGACGCGGGCTTCGACGTGAAGATCCAGACGACCGAGTTCGCGACTTCGCTGAACATGGCCGACAAGGGCGAGTTCGAGGCCTATGTGCTCGCCTGGAGCGGCCGCGCCGACCCCGACGGCAACCTCTACAGCTTCGACGCATGCAAGCAGCCGCTCAACTACGCGGGTTACTGCGTGCCCGAGGTCGACGCGCTGCTCAACGAATCGCGCACTGCGCGCGACCCCGCCGAGCGCAAGAAGGTCTACGACAAAGTCGCCGCGCGCGTGCTCGCCGACCGGCCCATCATCTATCTCTACCACCGCAACTGGCTGTGGGCGTTCAACGCCAAGCTGTCGGGCGTGCGCAATGTGCCTGATGGCTTGTTGCGGGTGACCGGGTTGAAACTGAACTGAGAACGAGACACCAACCGCTGAACCCCTTTCCGCCGCATGCTCGAATACCTCGCCAAGCGCATCGCCACGCTGATCCCGACGCTGATCTTCGTGTCGATGCTGATCTTCGGGCTGCAGCAATTGCTGCCTGGCGATCCGGCGTTGATCCTGGCCGGTGAGGAGCAGGACCCGGCCGTCGTCGCGCACCTGCGCAAGACGATGCACCTGGACGAGCCTCTGCCGGTGCGCTATGCGTACTGGGTGGGCGGCGTGCTGCGCGGCGACCTGGGCGAATCGGTGCGCATGCAACTGCCGGTGCGCGAGCTGGTCGCGCAAAAGCTCCCGGTCACGGTGCAGCTCGCGCTGATGGCGTTCGCGGTGGCGCTGCTGGTGGGAATCCCGGCGGGAATCGTCGCCGCGGTGTGGCGCGGCACGGTGTGGGACACGATCGCCAATGCGTTCGCGCTGTGGGGCTTGTCGACGCCGAACTTCTGGCTCGGCATCCTGATGATCCTGCTGTTCTCGGTGCAGCTCGGCTGGCTGCCGGCGTCGGGTTACGTGAGCCCGTTCGAAGACCTGGGCGCGAACCTCGCGGCGATGGCGATGCCCGCGTTCGTGCTCGGTAACGCCATTGCCGCGGTGCTGATGCGCCACACGCGCAGCGCGATGCTGCAGGTGATGAACACCGACTACGTGCGCACCGCGCGCGCCAAAGGCCTGCGCGAGCGCGCCGTCGTACTCAAGCACGCGCTGCGCAATGCGCTGACACCGGTGATCACGCTCGGCGCGCTGGAGCTGGGCACGCTGCTTTCCGGAGCGGTGCTCACGGAACAGGTGTTCACGATTCCGGGTTTCGGCAAGTTGATCGTCGATTCCGTCTTCAACCGCGATTACGCCGTCGTGCAAGGCGTCGTGCTGGTGACGGCGACGACCTACATCGTGCTGAATCTGCTCGCCGACCTGGCCTACTTTCTCGCCAACCCGAGGTTGCGGCGGTGAGTGCCGTCAGCGCGAACGCGCCCGCGCAAGCTTTTCCCGACGATACCGCGCCCGCGCCCGCGAGTCCGATGCAACGCGCCTGGCGCCGCTTGCGGCGCCGGCGTGCCGCGATGCTGGGGCTGTTCGTCGTGCTCGGCTTCATCGCACTCGCGCTGTTCGCGCCGTGGATCTCGGGCTACGACCCGGTCGCCACCGACTGGGGCGCGCTGCGCAAGGCGCCGAGCAGCGCGCACTGGTTCGGCACCGATGAAGTCGGCCGCGACGTGCTGTCGCGCGTGATCTTCGGCACGCGCGCATCGCTGCTCGCCGGCGTGGTGTCGGTGTCGATCTCCCTGATGCTCGGTGTGCCGATCGGCCTGCTCGCCGGCGTGCTGGGCGGCTGGGTCGACGCGCTGATTTCGCGCATCACCGACGCTTTCCTTGCCTGCCCGTTCCTGATCCTCGCGATCGCGCTCGCCGCGTTCCTGGGGCCGTCGCTGAGCAACGCAATGATCGCGATCGGGATCTCCGCGACGCCGATCTTCGTGCGCCTGACGCGCGCACAAGTGCTCAATGTGAAGGTCGAGGACTACATCGAAGCCGCGCGCGCGATCGGCAACCCGCCGTGGCGCGTGGCGCTGCGCCACATCGCGCCCAACGTGACGGCGCCGCTGATCGTGCAGGCCACACTCGCGATCGCCGGCGCGGTGATCGCCGAAGCCAGCCTGTCGTTCCTGGGCCTGGGCCAGCAGCCGCCGGCGCCGAGCTGGGGCAGCATGCTCAACACGGCGAAGAACTTCGTCGAAAACGCGCCGTGGATGGCGGTGTGGCCGGGCTTGGCGATCTTCGCGCTCGTGATGTCGTTCAACCTGCTCGGTGACGGGTTGCGCGACGCGCTCGACCCGCGCCAGCGCTGAGACTTCGCGCGCCGAAGACGGCAATCGCTCGGCCCGGTGTGAGCACCCACGCACGGCGCGTAGCACGCCGGGCGGCGCGGCTCCATCGGTCACTGCGCGTGCTGCCGCATGCCAACGCATCGGTGGTACAGTCCCGGCTCCCGTTTGCGTGTGAAGCGGCTCGCCCAGGAGCCGCGCCAATTCGCCGCAACGCCTTTATCGAATCCCCCGTCGATCCTTCCGCGGCCTTGATGCTCCGGCGGCTTCGTACCGTTGCCGTTCACGGCAGGAGCCCAGACCATGGCCAAAGAAGAATTGATCGAAATGAGCGGCGTCGTCAACGAAGTGCTGCCCGACTCGCGCTTTCGCGTCAAGCTCGACAACGGCCATGTGCTGATCGCCTACACCTCGGGCAAGATGCGCAAGAACCACATCCGCATCCTGGCCGGCGACAACGTCTCGCTCGAACTCTCGCCTTACGACTTGAGCAAGGGCCGCATCACGTTCCGTCACCTGGAGCGGCGCGGGCCGTCGACCGGCGCGCCGGCACGCCGGTACTGAGCAACGCCGGGCGGCGCCCGGCTCGCTTCGAACTCGCGCCCGTCACACCGGATTGGCAGGCACCGCCAGCGCCGGCTTCGGCCCGATCAGCCCCAGGCTCAGCCCGGTGCCGAGCAGCACCACGGCACCGCCGGCCACCATTTGCGATGTCACCGCTTCGCCGAGGTACCACGCGCCCGACGCCATCGCGACCACGGGGTTGAGAAACGTCACCGACATCGCACGCACCGGGCCGATGCGCCGCAGCAACCTGAAGTACAGCAGAAAGCCCAGGCCCGAACTCGCGACACCGAGGAATGCCAGCTCGGCCCAGGCACGTGCGCTCGGGGGCTCGCTGGGCCACGCGGCCCATGCGAACGGCGCGAGAAATACGCTGGCGCAGAGCAGCGTGCCCACCGTGATGACCATCGCGTCGACTCCGGCGAAGTGCTTGCGGGTGTAGTTCGCGCCCAGGCCCCAGAACGTCGATGTGCCCAGCACCGCCAGCACCGCGAGCACGCCGTCGCCCGTCTTGAACGAGGCGCTGCCCCACATCAACACGCCCACGCCGGCGAACCCGATCACGAGGCCGAGCGCGCGCCACGCCCCGAGGCGTTCTTTCAGAAAGTGGTGCGCGATCAGCGCCGCGAACAGCGGCGCGGTCGCGTTGAGCACGGCCACCAGGCCCGCGCTGATGTGCAGCGACGCGTAAGCGAGCAGCACGAACGGCAGCGCGGTCAGCGGAATGCCCAGGGTCAGCATCTGGCGCGGGTGCGCGCGCAACGCCGGCATGCCGCCGCGCCAGATCAGCAACGGCAGAAGCATCAATGCCGCCAGCCCCAGGCGCAGCGCGATCAGCGGCGCAGGCCCGAATGCCGGAACGGCAGCGCGCATGAACAAATACGCGGCGCCCCACAGCAGGCTGAGCACGCAGAGCTCGAAAACGTCTTGGGCGCGCATCGGGCTCAGCGCAAGAAGAACCGGGCGCGTTCGCGGCGCCCGCGCTCAAACGTTCGCATCAATACCCCGGCGCGACGCGCTCGAACCAGGGCTGGGCCTGCTCCAACTGCGCGGCCAGGCGAAACAGCGTGGCGTCGTTGCCCAGGCGCGTCACGAACTGCATGCCGATCGGCAGGCCGGCGTCGTTCCAGTGCAAGGGCACCGACATGGCGGGCTGACCCGTCGCATTGAACAGCGGCGTGAACGGCACGTAGTCGAAGGACTTGTCCGCCAGCGGCTTGATCACGCCCAGAAGGCGGAGCAGCCAGCCGGCGTTCAGCGCATTCACGATGCGCATCAGCCGCACTTCGGCGGGGGACGGTTGCAGCGAGCCGATCGCCGCGGGCGGCGCGCCGAGCGTGGGTGTGAGCAACACGTCGTGGCGCTCGAAGAACGGCGCCATCTTGCGCGCGGCCAGCTGCAAGGTGCGGCCTGCATTGGCGTAATCGGCGGCGCTGAGTGCGCGGCCGAGCAGGCCAAGGCTGAACGTCGAAGGCTCGAAGTCGCGCGCGTTCGGCTGGCGCCGCGCAAAGCGTGCCGCCGCTTCGATTTCGGCGCGCACTTCGCCGGCCAGCAGCGTGACGAAGGCGATCGCGCAGGCCTGCCCGTCCAGCGGCGGCGCTGCCTCCTCCACGCTGTGCCCCAGCGATTCGAGCAGCTTCGCGCTCGCGTTCAAGCCAGCGATGCAGTCGGCGTGCACATGGCGCCCGAACAAAGGCTGATGGCTGAAGGCGATGCGCAGGCGCCCCGGCGGCAACTTCACCTCATCGGCAAACGGCCGCTCGCGCGGCGGTGCGAGGTAGGGCGCGCCTGGGTCGGCGCCGGCAGTCGCGTCGAGCAGCGCGGCGCTGTCGCGCACCGAGCGCGTGATCGCGTGCTCGATCGCCAGGCCACGCCAGAGTTCACTGAGGTCGGGGCCGGTGGGCGTCATGCCGCGGCTGGGCTTGAAACCGAACAGGCCGCAACACGACGCGGGAATGCGGATCGAGCCGCCGCCATCGCCGCCGCTGGCCATCGGCACGAACCGCGCCGCCACGGCAGCCGCCGAACCGCCGCTGCTGCCGCCGGGCGAGTGGGCCGGCGACCAGGGGTTGAGCGCGGGCCCGAACGCCACCGGTTCGGTGTAGGGCGTCAAGCCGAACTCAGGCGTATTGGTGCGCCCCGCGATCACCAGGCCCGCGGCGCGATAGCGTCGCACCATTTCGCTGTCGCGCGGCATCGGCAGCGCCGCGAGCATGCGGTTGCCGCTGCCGGTGGGCTCGCCCGCGATCGTGGCGAGCAGGTCCTTGACCAGGAAGGGCACGCCGGCAAACACCGCGTTGCGGTCCACCGCCGCGGCTTCGCGCCGCGCTGCCTCGAAGCGCGTTCGAATCACGGCGTTCAGCGCCGGGTTGTGCCGCTCGATGCGGGCGATGGCTGCGTCGAGAAGCTCCGAGGGACTCACGTCGCCGCGACGAATCAAGCCGGCAAGGGCCAGGCCGTCGTGGCGTACATACTCGTCGGAAGTCATCATCGGGCGTTGGGGACGGTGCCTTGGCAGCTGCTGATTGTGGTGCAGTTGCACAGGGCGGGTCGTGCCATCGGCTGGGACCCCTGCGCGGGTTGCACGGCGCGCGTTGCGGTGACCTCGAAACGTCGAGAAGGCACGCAGGAACCTCGTTGTTCGCGCGATCGGCGGCGCGTGTGCATGGCAATCTGTTCGCCTCGAAATTTCATTGGAGAGCCCGCATGCTGCGTCCCTCATTTGCCGTTCTTGTCGTCGCCGCGATGTTCATCGCGCAGCCCGCCTTCGCTGCCTCCAACGGCAATGGCAACGCCAACGGTCACGCCAAGGGCAAGGTCGTGCACGGCGTGGCGCTCGCGTCGCTGTGCAAGGGCTGCGGCGTCGTCGCCAACGAGCGAACCGAAACGCGCAAGGGCCAGGCCAGCGGCGTGGGCGCGGTGGGCGGCGCAGTGGCCGGTGGCGTGGTCGGCAACCAGTTCGGCCGCGGCAACGGCAAGACCGCGATGACGGTGGTCGGCGCCGTCGGCGGCGCCGTGGCGGGCAATGAGATCGAGAAGAACATGAAGAAGCACACCGTCTGGATCACGACGGTGACGTTCAAGGACGGCACACAGAAGCGCTTCGAGCGCAGCAGCGACCCGGCGCTGCGCGCCGGAGACGTGGTGAAGATCGTGAACGGGAAGCCGGTGCGGCACGGCAGCTGAGCGTGCTGCTCAGCGCTCGGTCTTGAACTGCGCGATGGGCGATGCGCGGCGAAGGCGGCCGCCCCATCGCCGCCCGCACGGCGCTCAGGCCTTCAGCCGCTCGTTTTGCGGGAACATCGCGCGCCGCGCCGCGTCGTCCATCTCGGTCTTGAAGGCGTGTTTGTCTTTCAGCGCGGCCGCGCGCTGCGCCGCGGGGCGCTCGGTCACCGCGTCGAGCAGGCGCTTCACGTGCGGCAATTGCGCCCAGGCTTCGGCACCGAATGCGAACGGCACCGCGCGCGCCCAGCCCCACACCGCCATGTCGAGCAGCGTGTAGCGCTTGCTCACCATCCACGGCCGGTCGGCGAGATGGGCGTTCAGGATCTTCCAGTGGCGCCACGCTTCGAAGTCGTAGCGGTTGATCGAATACGGGTGGGGTTCGGGCGCGTAGTGCTTGAAGTGCACGCACTGGCCGGTGAAAGGCCCGATGCCCGAAGCGACGAACATCAGCCACGACAGCATCGGGCCGCGGTCCGCGGCCGCGGGCAGAAACTGGCCCGATCTTCTCGGCCAGGTAAAGCAGGATCGCGTTGCTGTCGAACACGGTGACGCCGTCGTCGACGATCACCGGCACCTTGGCGTTCGGGTTCAGTGCCGTGAATCCGGGCAGGTGCTGCTCGCCCTTGCGCGTGTCCACTGGAATGGCCTCATAAGGGATGCCGGCCTCCTCCAGAAACAGCGCAACCTTCATCGGGTTGGGCGCGAGCGAGTAGTAGAACTTCAACATGGGGTGGGCCTGACGGGTGGTTGGGGATGCTGCCATTGTGGGCCAGCCCGCGTCGTATCCGTGGCGAGCGACCGGAGTTGACCTGAATCGCAAACCCGTGGGGGCCGCGATGCGCGGCAGCCACGTTCAACTGGTGGGCGCCGCCGGGTCGAGCAGGCCCGCGGCCTTGAGCTCCCGCCACAGGCCGGCCGGCACCGGATGCTCGGCGTCGGCGGCGTTGGCCTGCACCTCGGCGGGCTTCACCGCACCGAGCACGACCGACACGACCGCCGGGTGGCGCAGCGCGAAATGCAGCGCCGCGCGCCGCAGTGTCGTGGCGTGGCGGGTGCAGATCGCCTCGATCTTGCGAACGCGCTCCAAGATTTCGGGCGGTGCCGGGGCGTATTCGAACTTGGCACCGGGGATCGCGCCGGTGGCCAGGATGCCGGAATTGAACACACCCGCCAGCATCACGCCGATCTTCTTCTCGAGCGCCAGCGGCAGGAATTCGCTCAACCCGTTCTGGATCAGCAACGAGTAGCGGCCGGCCATCATCGCGACGTCGAAGTCGCCTGCGCGGGCGAACTTGGCGCAGGTGTCGGCCTCGTTGATGCCAAAGCCGATCGCGGCGACCGTCTTTTCGCTGCGCAGCTTGTCCAGCGCCTTGTAGGCGCCGTCCATCGCCTCGCTGAAGCGGCGCGGCGCGTCGGCCTGGCCGTGGGTCCAGACATCGCAGTCGTGGATCAGCAGCACGTCGATGCGGCTCAGGCCCATGCGCAGCAGCGACTGTTCGACCGAGCGCATCGTGCCGTCGTACGAATAGTCGAAGCGCGCGGCGTGCGGATGGCCGCCCTTGAAGCCGGGCGAATAGGCGTCCCGGTTGCGCTCGGGCGGTTGGCCGAACGGGTCCATCACGCGCCCGATCTTGGTCGAGACGATCACGTCGGCGCGCGGCAGATGGCGCAGGCCGGCGCCGACGCGCGCCTCGGCCAGGCCGTTGCCGTAGTGCGGCGACGTGTCGAACACGCGCACGCCGCTCGCATAGGCGTGCTCGATCGTCGCTACCTGCGTCTTCTCGTCGAGCAGCTCGTACAGGTCGCCCATCGGCGCGGTGCCGATGCCGATGGCTGAAAACGCCAGGTCCGTTCCGTTGCGAGTCCTGAAATTGCGCGTATGCACGAGCGTCTCCTCGCTGGAAAGAGTATCGACACCATCCCCCGGCGCCGGGTGAGCACGAGGATAGCGCGGCGCGTCGGAGCCGCGCCACCGGGAAATCGCCCCGGCCGCACGACATCGTCGGCCTCGCCCGCAGAGATGCAGCAGGCTCGAATCAGGGCAACCCCGAGGCCGCGCATCGACGTTGGGCCTGTAGCATCGCCGCCCATGAGGAGGCCAGGGCCCATCGCGGGCGCCGCAATGTTCCTACTTCCATTGCTGGGCTTGCTCGCGATCTGGGAAGTGACGGTGCGCGCCTTTGACGTGAATCCCCGCGTGTTCCCCGCCGTCGCGCCGGTGGTCAAGGCCGGCGTCGAAGCGGTTGTCGACGGCACACTCATCCGCCACATCGGCGCGAGCCTCGGCCGCATTGCCTTGGGCACATTGATCGGTATCGTGCTTGCCGTGCCGCTGGGCGTCGCGATGGGAACGAACCGCGCGGTCTCACTGTTCTTCTCACCGCTGCTGCGCTTCTTTTCGGTGCTCGCAGGCATCGCGTGGATTCCGATCGCCACGCTGTGGTTCGGCTACGGCTTCGGCGCCATCACATTCGTGATCTTCAATGCCGTGTTCTTCGTCGTCGCTTACAACGCGTTGCTGGGCGTGACCGGGATACCGATGCCCTTGCGCAATGCCGCGCGCTCGCTCGGCGCGGGCCGCTGGCAACTGTTCATCGAAGTGCTGTTGCCGGGCGCGCTGCCCAACATCGTGACCGGTATCCGCACGGGCCTCGGCTTCGCGTGGCGCGGTCTGATCGCGGCCGAGATGATTGCCACCGACGTCGGCCTGGGCTACATGCTGTTCGTCGCGCGCGACTTCTATCGCACCGAGGTGATCGTGCTCGGCATGGTGATCATCGGCGCGATCTGGCTGCTGCTCGATCGCCTGCTGCTCGCGCCGCTGGAGCGCGCGACGATCGAGCGCTGGGGCATGGTGAGGGCGGCATGACAGGCTCGGCTCTTCCACCATGAGCGCGCCACCCGTCTCGCCGTGGCTGCGCCTGTGGGGCGCGTACCTGCGCTGGTCGGCACGCAGCCCTACGCTGGCCGCGCTCGTGCCCTTCGTTCCGGTGCTGTTGCTGTGGGCCGGCGTGGCTCAGTCGGGTCTGTTCCCGGCCGTGTTCTTTCCGGGTCCGGGCGTGGTGATCCAGAAGTTCGGCACGCTGATGGCCAACGGCATCCTGCCCGCCTACCTGGAAGACAGCGTGATCCGCCTCGCTGCAGGAACGGCGGTCGGCATGGCGATCGGCATTCCGCTCGGCCTGCTGGTGGGCCTGAGCGACCGCGCGCACCGGGCGCTCTGGCCGGTGCTGCTGTTCTTCCAGGCGATCGGCGACATCGCCTGGCTGCCGATCTTGCTGATCTGGTTCGGTTTCGGCCTGACGACGATGACCTTCGTGATCGTCTATACCGTGCTGTTCCCGGTGGTGCTGAACACGGTGCTCGGTGTGCGCTCCGTGCCACTCGAGCTGCACCGTGCCGCGCTGTCGCTCGGCGCATCGAAGGCGCGCGTGGTTTGGGAAGTGGTGCTGCCCGGCGCCTTGCCCAACATCATGACGGGGCTGCGCAACGGCCTGGGCTTCGGTTGGCGCGCGTTGATCGCCGCGGAGATCATCGTCGGCACGAGCGGCATCGGCTTCCTGATGTTCGACGCGCGCCGCGCCGGCTCGGTGGTGGAGATCATGCTCGGCATGATCGTGCTCGGCGTGCTCTGGGTGATCGTCGACAGCTGGGTGCTCGCCCCGATCGAGCGCGCGACGGGGGAACGCTGGGGAACGGTGACACGATGAAGAGCCTGACGATCGAGCACCTCCAGAAGACCTACTTCGATCCGTTCGCCGACAAGCAGGTGGTCGCGATTCGCGAGATCTCGCTGAGCGTTGACGCGGGCGACTTCGTCGCCGTCGTCGGGCCCTCGGGCTGCGGCAAGACGACGTTGCTGAACACGATCGCCGGCTTCCTGGCGCCCACTGCGGGTGAGATTCGGGTCGACGGCCGCGCTGTGAGCGGGCCGGGACCGGACCGCGGCGTCGTGTTCCAGTCGTTCGCGCTGTTCCCATGGCGCAGCGTGCTCGACAACGTGGCGTTCGGGCCGAAGATGCGCGGCATGCCCAAGGCGAAGCGCCACGAGGTCGCGCGCGAGTACCTGGCGCTCGCTGGTCTCTCGCACGCGGCGGAGCGCTACCCGAACGAACTGTCGGGCGGCATGCAGCAGCGTGTGGGCGTGGTGCGGGCCCTGGCCAATCAACCCGACGTGCTGTTGATGGACGAGCCTTTCGCCAGTGTGGACGCGCAGACGCGCATGACGCTGCAGGAAGAGCTGACGCGCATCTGGGAGCAGCGCCGGCCGACGGTGCTGTTCATCACGCACGACGTGAGCGAAGCGGTATTCCTGGCCAATCGCGTGATCGTGCTGTCGCACGGCGCGGTGCTCGACGACATCGCCATCGACTTGCCGCGGCCACGCGCGTGGGATGCGCTGATCGAAGACGCGGGCTTCAAGGCCCTGGCGGCGCGGGTGCTGCAGCAGGTGCGCGCGGCATGAAGCGGGGTCGGGTGTCGCCATGGGGATGATTCGCGACGCCGTGCGTTCGACGCGCGGCTGCATCGTGATCGGGGCGATCGTCGCGCTCGCGGTCTGGAAAGTCGGCATCGTGCTCGTGGCCCCGAGCAAAGTGATGCCTGGCTTCACGCCCAATGCACGCGGCCAGGTGAATGTGCTCGTCACGCTGCGCTGCCCGCCGGAGCGCTTTCACGTGCTGGCGTTTCAGCAGCATGGCCGGGTGTCGGGCACCGGCGAAGACTCGATCGAAGTGCGCGGCGTCAATGTCGCGACCCTGAATGAATTGGCCCGGCCTTATTGGGTCAAGCGTGCCGAACCGCTGCCGGCACAATGATGTTCCACCCTGAGGAGACTGTGATGAAAAGAGGCAAATTGCTAGGACCCTGGCGAGCGGTCGCCACGCCGCTGTTGGCGTTGGCGGCACTGAGTTTTGCACTCACCACGCCGCACACCGCCGAAGCGCAAACGCTCGTGAAGATGAAAGCCGGCATGGTGACCGGCATCGACCAGGTGGGCCTGCCGATCGCACTGGAGCGCGGTTTTTTCGAGAAGCACGGCCTGGACGTGACCGTCGCGCGGCCGTACGCCACCGGCGTCGACGCGCTCAATGCGCTGCAAGCGGGCGAGAGCGACATCGTGCAGGTGGGCGTGCCGATGATCGGCGCGGTGCTGCGCGGCATGGACCTGGTGGCGCTCGGCAACTACAGCGGCAGCGCGACCAGGCTGGGTTCGGACGCGACGATGGCGCTGGTGGCGCGCGAGGGCTCGGGCATCGACAAGAACAATCTGGCCACGTTGAAGGGCAAGAAAATCGCCGCTTCGTTCGGCACGATCAACCACTTGTACGCGCTCGCGCTGATCGAAAAAGCCGGCCTCACGCCGGCCGACGTGACGCTCGTCAACACGCCGCCGCCCGACATGACGGTGGCGCTGCTGTCCAAGGGCATCGACGCGTTTTCTGGCTGGGACCCCTGGCCCATCGTCGCGCAGAAAGACGTTCCGGGTGCTTACGCCGTGATCCGCGGCGGCGACGTGATCTCCTACCTCGGCTTCAATGTCGCCGCGCGCGGCTGGGTCGAGAAGAACGGCGAGACGATCGAGAAGTTCCTGGCAGCAGTGGCCGAGGCCGACAAGTGGATGCGCGCGAATCCGAAACTCGCAGCGCAGGTCGCGACGCGCTGGATCCCCGGGCTGAAACCCGACGTGGCCGAAGCCGCGATCCAGTTCAACATTCAGCAGAACGACCGCCGCTTGTCGGCGAACAACTACCGGGCGCTCTGGGCAGCGCAGGATCGGCTGAACCGGCTGGGCATCCTGAAGGCAACGTTCGACGTGAACAAGCACATCGAGCCGAAGCACATCTTGAAAGTGATGAAAGACAAACCCGAGCTGTTCTCCGACCTGCCGCCGATCCCGGCCGACGTGGCCATCGGGCCAGGGTTCGTGTTCAAACCCTGAAGGAAGCAGGGGCGATGGGCGAGGCGCGCGTCTCGCTCAGTGCGCCACTGCGCCGAGCTGCAGCAGCAGGCGCTTCAATTCGCCCTGCACTTGCGCGGGAAAGCCGGTGCTGCCCCAGCGGGTGTCGGCGATCAGCGCGTTCAGGGTTTGTGCCGAGCGCGACGCATTCGGCCAATCCTTGGCCAGGCGGTTGGCGACGTGCGGATAGCGTTCGCACAGTGCCTTGGGCCGGGCGTCGTTCGGGAACGCTACAAGCCAGTCGATCGTGGCACCGGCCAGCATGCGCTCGGCAGCGCTCGCCTTTTCTTCTTTCTTGCGGCCGAAGGTGACAGACAGCGGGTCGGCGTCGATCGACGCGTCGACCGGCGGTGCTTCCGCCTGCGCCGGCTTGGCGGCCGGGGCTTCGAACACGACCTGTTCGAATTCAATCGTTCCGGAAGGGCGGAATTGCGGGGCTTGGTTCGACATGGATGAGTCCGGTAATGAGCCGCTTCAAGCCAATATAGGCGCAAACCGGTGCTGGTGCGCCGAAGCGCCGACGCCGGTGTGTGACTTGCTTGGGTTTGCCACCCCGGGGATGCTTGCCGATCAGACGGCGAGAAACCCACCATCCACGGGCAGGGTCACGCCGGTCACGTAGCCGGACAGGCGCGATGAGAGAAACAAGACCGGGCCAACCAGTTCTTCGGGTTCGCCGACGCGGCCCATCGGAATGCGCATCAGGAATTTCTCGAGGGGCTGCGGGTCGCCGCGCGTGGCCTGGGTCATCGGTGTGGCGATCACGCCCGGGGCGAGCGCATTCACGCGCACACCATCCTTCGCCAGTTCGGCGGCGAGGGACTGCGTCAGCATCTTGATCGCGCCTTTGGACGGTGAGCGGTGACGCGTGCGTTCAAGCGGCTTGCCGCACCGCGGCGATCGGCGTCGCGGAACCGAGTGGTCGCTCGCAGTGCCAGTCCGGCGCGCGCGCAAGTTCATTGCCGGCGATGAAGCCGAAGGTGAGCGCCGGGCCGAGTGTGATTCCGGCGCCGGGATAGTTACCGCCCATCACCGAAGCCGCGTCGTTGCCCACGGCATGGAGGCCCGGGATGGGCAGGTTGTCGGCGTCGAGCACACGCGTCTGGGCGTCGGTCACCAGGCCGGCAAAGGTTCCGATGTCGCCGATGACGAGCTTGATCCCGTAGTAGGGGCCCGTGTCGAGCGGGCGCACGCAAGGATTCGGCTGATTCAGCGCGTCGCCCTGGTAGCGGTTGTAGGCCTTGCTGCCTTTGCCGAACGCGGGGTCTTCGCCCTTGGCGGCGTGGCGATTGAATTGATCGACGGTGGCCTGCAGCGCAACGACGTCAACGCCGATGGCCTGGGCAAGCTCCGCCACCGTGCGGCCGCGTTTCAGGTAACCGGTTCTCAGGTGCCGGCCGATCGGCAGCGGGAACGGTGCGACGCAGCCCATGCCGTACTGGCGCAAGGTCTTGTGGTCGCAGATCTCCCACGCGTGGATGTCCTTGTCGCCTTTCGTCGCAGCGACCAGGGACTGAACGAAGTCGTGGTACGAATCGCCTTCGTTTGCGAAGCGTTGGCCCCGCCGCGTGACGGCGATGACGCCGGGCTTGGCACGGTCGATGAAATGCGGCATCACGCCCGCCGTGCCGTCCTTGCGCGTCGTCTCCGACGTGGGAACCCATGCCGCGGCGTGCGGGATCGTGGTGTCCACCCGGCCGCCCACCGCTTCAGCCAGGCGCAGCCCGTCGCCGGTGTTCCCCGGCGGCGACGGCGTGAAGTGCTCGTGGCCGGTGGGCGCATGCGGGAACAGCTGCTTGCGACGCTCGATATCGTGCGGGAAGCCGCCGGCGGCGAGGACCACGCCGCGGCGCACAGTGACCGTCGTCGCGACGCCGTCGCGCTCGACGACCGCACCGATCACCGCTCCTGCTTCGGTGAGCAGCTTGCGCACCGGAGACCTGAGCCAGACGTCGACACCCTGGTCCATGCCCGCTTTGGCGAGGCGGCCGGCCAGCGCATTGCCGTTCGTGAGCAGCATGCCGCGGCCATGGCGTCTCACGTCGACAAAGTGGCGCGTGAGCCGCTTGGCGACATAGAGGAACGACTCCAGGGATTTGAAGGCACGCATGAAATGCCAGATTTCCTTGCCCGAGCCCAGCATCATTCCGAACACGGTTAACTCGGGCAGCGCCGGGGCGAGCGACTTGACGCGTTCGCCGAGTTCGTGGCCATCGAACGGCCGCGTGACCATCGAGCGCCCTCCCGGCTGGCCGCCAGGGGCTTCAGCGTGGTAGTCGGGGAAAAGCGGTGGCATGTCGAACTGCACGCAGGTCTGGCTCGTGAAGAAGTCAATCGCCTTCGGGCCGTTCTCGAGAAACGCGTCGACGCGGGCCGCGTCGAAGTGCGTCGTCGCCTCGTGCCGCAGGTAGGCGCGCGCCGCACCCGCGGGCTCATGGATGCCCTGTTCGGTGGCCAGTCGTGTGCCGGGGATCCACAGCCAGCCGCCCGATCGTGCCGTCGTGCCGCCGAACAGAGGCTGCTTCTCGGCCACGACGACTTTCAGGCCCTGCGCGGCCGCGGTCACGGCGGCTGACATGCCGGACGCGCCCGAGCCGACGATGAGGACGTCGCACTCGATGGACGAACGCGAGGAGCTTGGGTCTGTCATGGGCCGATGCCGTCGTTTGATCCAGTCAGATCGATCCGGGAGTATCAACTGACTCGGTCATGTCATCGTGCGTCCTGAATAGCGAGAAACCTCAGCCGCCCGCAGCTGCCACTCTGTCAAGACCGGATCGACGATGCGAAGGCCGAGCAGACCACGCGCCGATTGCGAATGCAGACGGCCGTGATGCGACAAGGATCAGCCCGGCTTGCGGAACTCGTCTTCGATCCAGGCCTGTGCACTGCCCGTCGTCAGCTTGAAGTTCGGTTTCACGCGGACTTTCCCGAGCGCTTCGCCGAACGCATCCTGTGCCGCCAGAACGGCGTGCGGGTCGTCTTCGTCGGGCACGATGTCGAGCGTGACGAGCATTCGCTGCCCGCCCACCGTGACGCTGACGTTATTGTGGTGCCGTGCATGCCAGGCTTGCTCATGGCGGCGGATCACCTCGGCGGCGGTCTTCACCAGCACGTTGAACGCGGCGGTGTCGAGCGGCTTGGGGTTCTTCTTGTCGCGGCCCATCGTCCACGGGCCGACGAGCGCCGGTTCGGGATCAAAGTCGCGTGTCATCGCGACGGCCCAGCCTTCGTCGTCTTCGTTCTTGATGACGCGGGCCGTCCAGCCGTTGTCGCGCCAGTGGGTGGGTTCGTGGATCGGGTCGTTGTCGTCCGGGTTCGGTGTCATCGGGCAAATCTTACGCGGCGCGGCACCACGGCAAGTTTCTCGGCGTGTGGCTCCCGCCCGGCGCTTCGCGCCTTCACATCGCTACGCGATGTGAGCGGATGCCGCAAGCCACGCACCCTCGCGCGCCTGCGGCGCCGGCGCGGCGCACCGCAGGAGCGTGATGGTCATTCGACCGTCACGCTCTTGGCGAGGTTGCGTGGCTTGTCCACATCCGTCCCGCGGGCGCAGGCGGTGTGATAGGCGAGCAATTGCAGCGGCACGACGTGCAGGATCGGCGACAGCACGCCGTAGTGCTCGGGCATGCGGATCACGTGCAAGCCGGGGCCCGCTTCGATGCGTGAGTCGCCGTCGGCAAAGACGAACAGTTCGCCGCCGCGTGCGCGCACTTCCTGCAGGTTGCTCTTGAGCTTTTCGAGCAGCGCGTCGTTCGGCGCGATCGTCACGACCGGCATCGCCGAGGTCACCAGCGCGAGCGGCCCGTGCTTGAGTTCTCCCGCCGGGTAGGCCTCGGCGTGGATGTAGCTGATTTCCTTGAGCTTGAGCGCGCCTTCCAATGCGATCGGGTAGTGCAGGCCACGGCCGAGGAACAGTGCGTTTTCCTTGCGCGCGAATTCTTCCGACCAGGCGATCACCTGCGGCTCAAGCGCGAGCACGGCTTGCAGGGCGACCGGCAAATGCCGCAGGTCCTTCAGGTGTTTCGCCTCCTCGGTGTCGCTCAAGTGGCCACGCACTTGCGCGAGCGCGAGGGTCAGCAGGAACAAGCCGGCGAGCTGGGTCGTGAACGCCTTGGTCGATGCGACGCCGATCTCGGCGCCGGCGCGCGTGATGTACGCGAGTTTGCACTCGCGCACCATCGCGCTGGTGGCGACGTTGCACACCGTCAGGGTGTGCTTCATGCCGAGCGACCGCGCGTGTTTCAGCGCGGCCAGCGTGTCGGCGGTTTCGCCGCTTTGGGTGATCGTCACGACCAGCGTTTTCGGGTTGGGAACGCTGTCGCGATAACGGTATTCGCTGGCGACCTCCACACTCGTGGGAATCTTGGCGATGCTCTCCAGCCAGTACTTCGCGGTGGAGCCGCTGTAGTAGCTGGTGCCGCAGGCGAGGATCAGCACGGAATCCACTTCCTTGAAGATCTTGTGCGCGCCGTCGCCGAAGAGCTCGGGCGTGATCGACTCGATCGCGTCGAGCGTGTCGGCAATCGCCTTGGGCTGCTCGAAGATTTCCTTCTGCATGTAGTGGCGGTAGGGTCCCAGCTCTGCCGCGCCGCTGTGCGCCTGCACGGTGCGCACTTCGCGCTGCACCACCTTGAACGCGCCCTCGGGCGTGGCGTGCGTGATCCAGTACTTGCCCATCTGCAGGTCGACGACGTCGCCCTCTTCGAGGTAGACGATCTGGTCGGTCACGCCCGCCAGCGCCATCGCGTCGGATGCGAGGAAGGTCTCGGCCTTGCCCTTGTGCGAACCCACGCCCAGCACGAGCGGCGAGCCGTGGCGTGCGCCGATCACGCGGTGCGGCTCGTCGCGGCAGAAGACAGCAATCGCGTAGGCGCCGCGCAGCATCGGCGTGACGCGCTGCACCGCTTCCAGCAGGTCGCCGCTGTAGTGGTGGTCGATCAGGTGCGCGATGACTTCGGTGTCGGTCTGGCTGCTGAAGCGATAGTCTTTCGCCTTGAGCTCGTCACGCAATTCATCGTGGTTTTCGATGATGCCGTTGTGCACGAGGGCGATGCGCCCGGCTGTCGCCTTCGATCCGCTCTTCGCCCACTCCGCGGCGTTGATGCGCGGGCCGTGCGAAAAATGCGGGTGCGCGTTGTGCACCGCCGGCGCGCCATGCGTGGCCCAGCGCGTGTGGGCGATGCCGGTGCCGCTCTGCACCTTGTCGGTGGCCACGTTCGAATCGAGCTCGGCCACGCGCGCCGTGCTGCGCGCGCGGCGCAACTGGCCGTCTTGATGCACCGCCACGCCGCAAGAGTCGTAGCCACGGTATTCGAGGCGGCGCAGACCCTCGATCAGGATCGGAACGATGTTTCGGGTGCTGACCGCGCCGACGATTCCGCACATGATGGGTGTTCCTTCCGGGAAAACGTGAGTTCGGCGATGGTAGGCGCGCCATCATGGCGATTGTTTGCAAAATACCTCCAAAAGCATGCAAACTTTCATCCTCTCGAGACGAGCGCCGGTTCATTAGTTCACGAAGACTGTCATCTTGATGGATTCCACCGCAACAATCGACCTGGACGCAACCGATCTGCGCATCCTCGCGCAGCTGCAGTCCGACGCCTCGCTCACCAACCAAGCCCTGGCCGCCGTGGCGCTGACGTCGCCAGCCACCTGCCTGCGGCGTGTCAAGCGCCTCGAAGGCTTAGGCGTGATCGAGCGCCGCATCGCGCTGCTGTCGCCGGTCAAGCTGGGCGCGGGCCTGGGCGCGATCATCGAAGTCACGCTCGATCGGCAAGGCGCGGAACACCTTGCGGCGTTCGAGGCGCGCGCCGTTGCCGAAGCGCCGGTGCAGCAGTGCTACCGCGTCTCGTCGGGGCCGGACTTCGTGCTCATTGTCCAGTTGCCCGACATGGAGGCGTACCACGCGCTGGTGCTGCGCCTGTTCACGCAGGACGCGAACGTGCGCAACGTGAAGACCTTCTTCAGCGTGCACCGCGCGAAGTTCGAACCGGCGATTCACTTGCCGAGTCCGCTCGACGCCAAACCTAGCGCTTGATGATCGCCAGGCCCTTCAGGTAGTCGCCCTCCGGAAACAGCAGCGTGCTCGGATGGTCGGGCGCCGCGCCCAGGCGCGCGTAGAAGATGCCGTCGACGCCGGCGTCGACGGCCGCTCCGGCGACGATCTTCTGGAACAGCTCGGGCCCGATGCCGCCCGAGCACGAAAACGTGAACAGCATGCCGCCGGGGTCCAACAGCATCAGGGCCAGGCGGTTGATATCCTTGTAGGCGCGTGCCGCGCGTTCGGCGTGCGCCGCGGTCGGTGCGAACTTCGGCGGGTCGAGCACGATCGCATCAAATCGCCGGCCGGCGGCGAGAAAGGCGCGCAGCGTCTGGTTCACGTCGCCTTCAATCGCTTCGTGCGGCTCCGCCTTCAGACCGTTCAGCGCGAGGTGCTCGACGACGCGCGCGAGCGCGGGCCCGGAAGAGTCGACGCTCGCGACTTGCGCAGCACCGGCCTTGAGTGCTGCGACGCTGAAGCCGCCCGTGTAGCAAAAGCAGTTCAACACCCTGCGCAGCTGGAAGCGCGCGACGGCCTCGGCGAAGAGTTTGCGGTTGTCGCGCTGGTCGAGGTAGAAGCCGGTCTTGTGGCCTTCGGCGAGGTCGACGTTGAAACGCCAGCCGTGCTCTTGAATTTGCACGCCGATCGCGCCGCTGCCGCGCAGCCAATCGGTGTGCGGCGCCAATCCTTCGAGGCTGCGCACGCTGGCGTCGCTGCGCTCGTACAGGCGCGTGAAGCCGGTGGCGGCGAGCAGCGCATCGGCGATCGGCGCCTTCCAGCGCTCGACACCGGCCGACAGGAACTGCGCGCACAGCGTGTCGCCGTAGGCATCGACGATCAATCCCGGCAGCGCGTCGGACTCGCCGTGAATCAGACGCATGCCGTTGCTCGGCAGCGCCATCCGGGTTCGCAACTCGACAGCCTGCGCGATGCGCTGCGCGAAAAACGCCGCGTCGATGCGATCGGCCTCGACAAAGCTCCAGGCGCGCAGCCGAATCTGCGACTGCGGGCTGAACGCGGCCCACGCCAGAAACTCGCCGTCGGCGCCGACCACGCGCACGGTTTCGCCGGAATCGGCCTTGCCCTTGGCGACGCTGCTCTCGAACACCCAGGGGTGGCGGCGTTGCAAGGAGCGCTCTTTGCCGGCGCGCAGCTGAACCGTCTTCATCCGCGGCTGGCCGCGTCAAGAGGCCAGGGGCCGGACGCCAACCGGCCCATCAGCCGCGCCTCTTCGCGCGCGGATGGGCGGCGTCGTAAATCTTGCTCAAGTGGCCGAAGTCGAGCTTGGTGTAGACCTGCGTCGTCGCGATGTTGGCGTGGCCGAGCAGCTCTTGCACCGCGCGCAGGTCGCCGCTGCTTTGCAACAGGTGCGACGCAAACGAGTGGCGCAGCATGTGCGGGTGCACATGGGTCGGCAGCTCGGCCTGCAAGGCGTTGCGCTTCAGGCGCATGCGCAATTGGCCCGCGCTCAAGCGCGTGCCGAGCCGGCTGACGAACAGCGCTGCCTCGTCGCCGCGCGCCCAGCGGTCGCGCACGCCCAGCCACGCAGCCAGCGATTGAAGCGCGGCGCGGCCGACCGGCACGCTGCGCCGCTTCGAGCCCTTGCCCAGCACCTGCGCGCTCGCGTCCGAGACGTCGATCCAGCCGGCAGCGGACGGCCCACCGCGCACGTCCAGGCCCGTCAATTCCGAAACCCGCAAGCCGCAGCCGTAGAGCAACTCGACGATGCAGTGGTCGCGCGTATCGAGTACCGCGGCGTCGGCCGAATCGCTGGGGCCGGCGCGGTGTTCCGCCAGCGCCACGGCCTGGTCGACCGACAGCGCCTTGGGCAACGGCCGCGCCGCTTTCGGCGCGCGCACGCCGAGCACCGGGTTGTTTGCGATCAGTGCGTCGCGCCCGAGCCATCGGTAAAAGCCGCGCCAGGCCGACAGCGCGAGCGCGATGCTGCGCGGCGCGAGGCCAGCGCCGTGAAGTTGCGCGGCCCAGCGCCGCACATGGTGGGTGCGCGCCTGCACGAGCTCGACCTGTGCCTGCGCGGCGAAGGCCTGCAACTTGCGCAGCGCGTCGCGGTAGATCGCGAGGGTTCGCGCGGCGAGGCGGCGCTCGACCTCCAAGTGCACCAGGTGCGCCTGCAACTGGGGATGCAAGGGCGGATTCAACGCGGGGCTCGGCGACGCATTCAGCGCCGGATCGGCTTGAGGTTTCAGCGGTTCGTGCGCCCGTGCCCCTGCGGGCGCGGCGCGCGGCGGTGACTGCGACGCTGGCATCGCGTGTCAATCCGATTCAGGACACCGGCAGCAAACGCGCCAGCGCGGCGCCGGCGAGCTCGCCGATGCGGCTCAGGAACTCGGTGCCCATGTCGGCGCTGTAGCGCGTGGGGTCGGGCGAGGCGAGCACCAGCATGCCGAAGGCCGTGCTCGCCTGCGGCCGGCGCAGTGGAATCAGCGCCGTCGACATCACCACAGCCGGGTCGTCCAGCCATTGCAGCGCTTCGAAGCCGGCATTGACACCGCAGTACGGTACCGTGAGGCTGCTCGCGAAGCTCTTGACGTCGGCGCCGACGTCGCGCGCGTAGTCGGAGTCGGCAAATTCGCTCGCCACGCCCCAGACGCGCAGGCTCGCCTGCGGCACCAGGAACAGGCGCATCAGCTCGCGCAACAAGGTTTCGGGCAGATCGGCCGGTTGCGCGGCGAGCATGAGTTCGAGCGTCCAGCGGTGCAGGCGGTCGGCGACGCCGACGTTCTCCTGGCCGTGGCGGATCATTTCCATGATGCGCTGCTCGAGCCCCTTGATCTTGTCGCGCAGCATCTCGATCTGGCGTTCCTGCAACGACACCGCCCGCGCACCATGCGGGCTGGCGAGCTGTACCGAACCCAGCAGCTCGGCGTGGCGCTCGAAGAACTCGGGCGTGATCGCCAGGTAGTTCGCGATGTCGGCCTCGGTGACACCGCGCACCCCTCCTTGGAATTTGCCGCTCTTGTTCACGCGTTGGCTTTCATAGATCGATCTCTCCTTCAAACACCGTTTGCGCCGGCCCCGTCATCAGCACCGGGCTGTCAGCGCCTTGCCACTCAACGGTCAGCAGACCGCCGCGCGCCTGCACGTCGACGCGCGAATCGAGCAGCCCGAGGCGAATTCCCACCACCACCGCCGCGCACGCTCCCGTGCCGCAGGCCAGCGTTTCGCCCGCGCCGCGCTCGTGCACGCGCAGCCGGATGCGGTCGCGCGCGACCACCTGCATGAAACCGGCGTTCACCTTGCGCGCAAAACGCGGGTGCGACTCGATGCGCGGGCCAAGTTCGGCCACGGGCGCGTGCTCCACATCATCGACGATCAGTACGGCGTGCGGGTTGCCCATCGACAGCACCGCCACCTCCACGTTGCGCGGTGCCGACTCAAGCCCGTCCAGCGGCCACAGCTCGAAGCCGTTCATCATGCGCGGGGGCAAACCGGCCGGGTCGAACGGCACGCGCGCTAGCTCGAACACCGGCAGGTTCATGTCGACCGTCACCCGGCCATCGTCTTGCAGGCGCAGCTCGAGCAGGTTGTTCACGGTCTGCACGCGCAGCACGCGCTTGTCGCTCAAGCCGTGGTCGCGAACGAAGTGCACGAAGCAGCGCGCGCCGTTGCCGCAATGTTCGACTTCGTCGCCGCTGTTGTTGAAGATGCGGTAGCGGAAGTCCACGCCCGGCATGTCGCTCGCTTCGACGACGAGGATCTGGTCCGCGCCGACGCCGAAGCGCCGGTCGCCCAACCGACGGTACTGCGCCTCGCTCAGATCGATGCGCGCTCGCGTCGCGTCGATCACGACGAAGTCGTTGCCCGCGCCTTGCATCTTGGTGAAGCGCAGTCTCATGCGGCCGATTATCGTCGGGCGCAGGCCGAGCCGTGCGGCCGTGGCGGCGTGTTCAATAGAGTGGTGCCTCGCCGGGCGGGCGTGTCTTGAAGCGCTTGTGCACCCACAGGTACTGCGCCGGGTCGGCGCGAATCTGCTCCTCGATCCAGCGGTTCATGCGCGCCGTGTCGGCCACGGCGTCGGTGCTCGGGAAGTCGCTCCACGGCGCGAGAAACGACACGCGGTAACCCTGGCCGCCCGGCAGCATGCGCGCGATGACAGGTTGCACCACCATGTCCAGCGCCCGCGCCATGCGCGACGGCGCGAGCAGCGTTGCGGCCGGCACACCGAAAAACGGCACGAACGCGGCGTCGCGCATGCCGAAGTCCATGTCGGGCAGGTTGAAGAACGCCGCACCGCCGCGGATCGCGCGCATCAGGGGCCGCGCCGAGTCGCTGCGCGCGAATACCTCGCCCTGGCCATGGCGCAGGCGCCCGCGGCGAATCGCCGCGTCGAGCGTCGGGTCGCTTTGCTGCTGATAGATCGATGCGACCCACTTCGACTGGAACAACTGCGTCGCCGCGCCGGCGACGTCGAGCGCGATGAAGTGGGGCACGAGCCACATCACGGCGCGTTCACTTCGTTCGGCGAGATGCACGTCGCCGTCGATGTGGATCAGGCGCTTCAGGCGCTGCGGCGACGCATACCAGAGCAGCCCACGCTCCAGGATGCTGCGCCCGAGCCATTGAAAGTGCTCGTGGGTCAGGCGCTGGCGTTGCGCGCCGCTCAGCTCGGGCAGGCACAAGGCCAGGTTGCGCAGCGCGATGCGGCGCCGCGAGCGCGCCAGCGCGTACAGCAGCGTTCCCAGGCCGCGCCCGAGCGGCGCGAGCAGCGCGAGCGGCAGAAAGTGCAGCAGCCACAGCGTGGCCAGAAAGATTCGCGCGCCTGCGGCGCGGCCCCATGTCGACGCACTCACCGATGCGCTCATTCGATGCCGGCGTCGTCCGCCTCGCGCGGTTGCTTGTAGCGGTGATAGCCCCACAGGTACTGCTGCGGGCAGCGCAGGATCAGGCGCTCCATCGCCCGGTTGATGGCCGTCGCCGACTCGACTGGATTTTGCGACTGCTCGGGAAGCATTTCATCCATCGGCAGAAAGTGCACCGTGAAGCCGCGTCCCGCGCTCAAGCGTTCGCCCCACACCAGCAGCGGCACCGCGCCGGTCTGCTGCACCAGGCGCGCAGCGAGCGTCATCGTGTAGGCGGGTTTGCCGAAGAACGGTGCCCAGACGCCCATGCCGTCGGGCGGGACCTGGTCGGGCAACAAACCCACCGATTCACCTCGGCGCAGCGCGCGAATCAACTGGCGCACGCCGGCGAGCGTGGCCGGTGCGGTGGCTAGGCCTGGGCGCGCGCGCGCGCTGTCCATCAGCTCGCGCAGCACCGCCTTGCGCGCCGGACGGTACAGCACGGTGATCGGGCCATGGCGCGCGCCGAAGTGTTGCGCGATCGCCTGCGCCGTGATCTCGAAGCAGCCCATGTGCGGCGTCAGGAACACGATTCCCGCGCCCTTCGCGTGTGCGGCCTCCACCAGTTCGGTGCCGACCAATGTCGGCTCGGGAACGATGCGCTGTGACGCTGGACGCAGCCACAGGTAAGGCATCTCCATGATCGCTCGCCCGGCCGCGGCAATGGCTGGCCGCGCCTCGCCCGTGCTCACACCCGCCTGAAGCACGTTGGCGATGAAGCGCCTGCGGTAAGTCGGCGACAAGGCGTAGGCGATCCAGCCCAGCAGCGCGCCCACGCCGTGCAGCAGCCAAAGGGGTTGGCGTGCGAGCCATCGAGCCAAGCTGAACATGTTTCTATAATTCGCCGCGTCGCCGAGTTATTGAACTACTTGCGGGGCGATGAACAACGGCGCCAACCCGCCGCTGTTCAGGTCAGCGAATCGACGCGCCGACCTGAAAATTCCGCTAAAGCGTTCGCCGCTTCTCCTGAAACCCAGGCCGGCAACGCGACCTGCAACTTGAAGGAGTTTATAAGTGGCCAACGACTTTCTGTTCACGTCCGAATCCGTTTCCGAGGGCCACCCCGACAAGGTGGCGGACCAAGTGTCGGACGCGATTCTCGACGCGATCTTCAAACAGGACCCGCGCTCGCGCGTCGCTGCCGAGACGCTGTGCAACACCGGCCTGGTGGTGCTGGCCGGCGAGATCACCACCAACGCGCACGTCGACTACATCCAGGTCGCACGCGACACGATCAAGCGCATCGGCTACGACAACACCGAATACGGCATCGACTACAAGGGCTGCGCGGTCATGGTCTGCTACGACAAGCAGAGCAACGACATCGCGCAAGGTGTGGACCACGCGAGCGACGACCACCTGAACACCGGCGCGGGCGACCAGGGCCTGATGTTCGGCTACGCCTGCGACGAGACGCCGGAGCTGATGCCCGCGCCGATCTACTACGCGCACCGGCTTGTGGAGCGCCAGGCGCAGATGCGCAAGGACGGGCGGCTGCCGTTCCTGCGCCCGGATGCGAAGAGCCAGGTGACGATGCGCTATGTGGATGGGAAACCCCATTCGATCGATACCGTTGTGTTGTCAAGTCAGCACGCGCCGGAGATGAGCGACGGCAAGAAGATGCTGCCGGCGTTCGTCGAGGCCGTGATCGAGGAGATCATCAAGCCGGTGCTGCCCAAGGCGTGGCTGAAGGACACCAAGTACCTGATCAACCCGACCGGCCGCTTCGTGATCGGCGGGCCGCAGGGCGACTGCGGCTTGACCGGGCGCAAGATCATCGTCGACACCTACGGCGGCGCCTGCCCGCACGGCGGCGGCGCGTTCAGCGGCAAGGATCCGAGCAAGGTCGACCGTTCAGCGGCGTACGCGGCGCGCTACGTCGCGAAGAACATCGTCGCGGCAGGCATCGCGAAGCAATGCCAGATTCAAGTTGCGTATGCGATCGGCGTGGCGCGTCCGATGAACGTGACGGTGTACACCGAGGGCACAGGGAAGATCCCCGACGACAAGATCGCGGCGCTGGTGAACGAGCATTTCGACCTTCGCCCGAAAGGCATCATCCAGATGCTCGACCTGCTGCGCCCGATCTACGAAAAAACCGCCGCCTATGGCCACTTTGGCCGCGAGGAGCCGGAATTTACCTGGGAACGAACGGATCGCGCGAAGGCATTGCGGGCGGCCGTTGGCCTCTGAACAGGGAGAGCGCTAAACCGGCGCATCGCGCGCCGTGATCACCCGGTTCATCCACTGCGCCGACTTGGCCACCGCGCCGAAGCTGAACAGGTGCGCGCCGACGACGTTGCAGTCGGCATGGCGCAAACAGTACTGCGCGACCGCCCGTAACTGGTCGCTCGGTTCGGTGTGCATCAGCATGCGCACCGCACCCATGCCCTGCGCGCCCATCGCACGCAATGACGCGCTGACGCCGCAGCGCTGCGCGAAGCGCAGCAGCGTGGCCGCATTCGTCGGGCCGGCCATGCCGACGTACACCGGCACGCCGGGGAATTTGCGCGCGAGCTCGTTGCAGTATTCGACGATGCGCGCCGGCGCGAACGAGAACTGGGTGACGATCGCCGCCGCCAGACCCTGCGCCTTGGCCAAGCCGAGTTTGTCGGCCAGCGCCTGGTCGAGCGCGGCCTGGGGAATGCGCGGGTGCCCTTCCGGGTAGCCGGGCAGGACGACTTCGCGCAAGCCCGCATCCGCCAGCACGCGCTCGCGCAACACCTCGATGCCATCGGCAAACGGGCCGGCGGGCTGCGGGTCGTCGCCACCGATCAGCAGCACCTTGCTGACGCCCGCGCCTCGAACCGCTTCGCTCAGGAAGTTCTTCAACTCGTCGCGGGAGGTGATGCGCCGCGCCGCGATGTGCGGCACCGGTTCGAGCCCCGCCGCGCGCACGCTCGCCAGCGCCGCGAGCGATTGCGCCAGCCCGTGGTTGGGCAAGTGGTTCACGTAGACGCGCGTGCCCGAGGGCAGCAGCGCGGCGATTCCCCCGGCGTCGCCGGAGCGCTCGGGGCTCATCTCGAGCGAGCCGCCGATCATCAGTTCGGCTTCGCAGTCGGCCAGCAGGTTCGGCGCCGCGGTGGGTTCGAAGGTGGACGTCGAGGCCATGCGTGGGTGCCGGTGGAGTGTCAATGCCGCTTGCACGACACGACGAAGGACTCGTCGTTGAACCACAGTCCGCCGTGCTTCTTCAGCACCGCTTGCGTGGCTTCGAGGTAGGCGCCGGTCGTGACGACGGAATCGAGCATCTCGTCGGCGATCTGGTTCACGTAGATCGCGGCGTTCCATGCGGCGAACAGCGTCGAGGTGCCGACGCGTTCGCCGATTTCGGACGGCAGCGTGTGCATCTTGTAGCGAAACAGCGCCTTGTCGTCGGGCGGCGCGGCGAGCACGTAGTTGCGCGCGGCGTGGCCGAGTTCGGCCTTCAGCGCCTTCAGCAACTCATGCCGGTTCACGCGAAACGGCATCTCGTCGGGCCAAAGCGTCTGGACGATCTCCAACGCCGGGTCCTGCCCGTACGACTGGATCGTCACCAGGCGCCCGCCCGGCGCGAGGCTGCGCGTCAGCGGCGCGAGGATCTTCTGCGCCTTGAACGCGGCCGAGCGTGCGCGCGCGCCACGGCTGCGACGCCAGGATCAGGTCGTAGTTGCCGAGCGTCTGGCCGGGTTTGGGGATCACGTTGTCGAGCAGGAACTTGTGGTCGTCGCGGTAGATCACGAGCACCGTCGGCCGCGTGTACACCGGGTTGCCGGTCTTCGGGCTCGGCTTGGTTTGCCAGCCGTGCGACAGCATCGGCCCCAGCGCTTCGATCTGCTCGTCGTATTCATGCGCGCTGTGGCCGGTCAAGCGCACCGTTTGCCAGTTCAGCGCGGCGGCGGCGGTGACGTCGCTGGGCATCAGGCGCGGCGCCTCGGAGTAGTTCAGGTTCGTGATCACGAGCACCGTGTGCGGGTGTTCGAAGAACCGATCGGGCATCTTCTCCAGGCCGAGGCGCACGTCTTCCAGGCTGATTTCCTTGGCGACGACGAGCAGCGGCACGGTCGGGAACTGCCGGTGCGTGCTGCGCATCAGCCGGGCGAGCACGGTGGCATCGCCCATGCCGGCGTCGAACAGGCGCAGGCATGGCGGGCAGGGGTGCACCAGTTTCAGCTCCTGCGCGGCGCGCGCCGCGACCGCCGCTTTTTCGTTGCAGGTGTTGACGAAGGCCAGGTACTTCTGGCGGTTGTCGTAGAAGCGAAACGGTGGCGATTCGCTGCGCGCGGGGCCGCTTCGGCTCGCCGAGGACGCGCCTGACCGGCGCTCGACCGTGCCCTTGGCGTCGATCGCTGCGAGTTCTGATGCGGCGGTGTGGGTCATGTGGGTCCTTGTGCGGGCCGCGGTCATGGAGGGCCGCGTCGCAGTGGCGAAACCGCGGCTCTGCGGGCAGTATGCTCCCGCCGGGCGAGCTCGGCCACGCGATGCCGAGCCGCGCTGCCCACAAGAAAGTCACGCTGGCGGCTTGGCTCGGGCCGGCGTAAGGTAGCGCGAGCGCCTGCTTTGCCGCGATCATCGGCGCCCCACTGCTTTGCGCTCCTGTCCCATGATTCAACGCATTGTTGTTGCTGTGTTCGTCCTGGCACTCGCGCTGGCCGCGCTGGCGAGCTGCGGCACGATCGAATCGGGCAACGTCGGGATTCGCACGACGCTCGGCAAGGTGAACCCCGATGAAGTGGAGCCGGGCCTGTATCTCGGCGTACCGGGCATCAGCCGGGTGCAGGAGTTCTCGGCCAAGGAAATCGGCATCGACTTGAACGACCTGACGCCGAAAGCGCGCGACAACCTGTCGCTGCGCGACCTGGACGTGACGGTCTACTACCGCGTCGTGCCCACGGCGGTGGCGGACCTGTACATCAAGTACGCCGCGATGCACGGTCTGGAGGAAGGCAAACGAAACGTGTTCCTGCCCGCCAACGGCTTGCTGCTGCGCCTGGCGCGCAACGCCGTGTACGAACAGGCGGCGCGCATCGATTCGCTGGTGATGCACACGCGCCGCGACGAACTCGCCGCCGCCGTGCACAAGGCACTGCAGGTCGAGCTCGACGCCAACGATGCGGGCTTGTTCTCCGTCACGCGCGTCGTGATCCGCGCACTCACCACCGACCCGGCGATCGAAAAGGCAATTCAGGAATCCGTGGCCGCGCAAAAGCAATTGGAGACGACCAAGCAGCGCATCGCCATTGCCGAGGCGGAAGCGCAGGTCGAGATCAAGAAGGCCGAGGGCATCGCCAAGGCAAACCAGATCATCAACCAGAGCCTGACGCGCGAATACCTGCAGCACGAGTCGAATCTGGCGCTGCAGAAGTTCGCCGAAAAGGGCGGCACGACGACGGTGGTGATTCCGGCGAACATGCAGACGGCGCCGCTGATCAACATCGGCGCGAAGTGAACTGAGCGTGGGCCACCGGCGCGCGGCCTGCGATTTGAGTCCGGCGCGCCGAGCCCGCGCGGCGTGAACGCGCCTCAGCGCCAGGCGAAGTACGGCTGATCGAAATGCGCCACGCGCGTCGGCCGCGCGCACAGGCACCATTCGCGGAACTGGTAGAGGAACGCGGCGGTCGGCGCGGCGATCCAGGCCTTGCCGATCGGCATGCGCAGCACCGGATGCGCGGCACCGCGCACCTGGTTCAGCAGCGGTGCGTCGGGGCGCAGCAGCTCGCGCGTCGGGATGCGGTGGATGGCGGCCACTTCGGCGGTATTGGGCGTGAGCTCGCGCGCCGCGCCGGCCCAGACGACGACGGGCGTGATCACGTAGCCTGAGCGCGTCGCGTAATCGTCGAGCCGGCCGAGCACGGCGCTCGCGTCGAGCACCAAGCCCACTTCTTCGGCCAGCTCGCGCAGCGCCGCTTGTTCCGGCGTTTCGCCGGCGTCGATGCGCCCGCCGGGCATCGCCCATTGGCCGGCGTGGCTGCGCAGTTTGTCGGCGCGGCGCGTCAGCAACAGCGCCGGCTCGCTGCTCCAGAACTCGTGGCTGGGCAGGCCAACCACATCGGCGCCATGGCCTTCTTGCGTGACCGTCACGGCGACAGCGGCGTGGCGCCGCCCGGTCGCGTCGATCGACACGACGTTGAATTCCAACAATCGCTGCCGCAACTGATCCGCTGTGCCGATCGCGAGTGCCGTCATGCGCCGAGCATAGAGGCAATGGCATGATGGTGCGATGGCCGCCCCTTTGACGCTCGACACGCTGCGCCGCTACGCCGTGGCGCGCAGCCTGTTCACACCGACGACGCTGGCGCGGGCGGTTGCGCAACTCGGCTTCGTGCAGGCGGACCCGATTCGCGCCCCGGCACGCGCCCAGGATCTGACGCTGCGCCACCGTGTGAAGGGCTACAAGGCCGGCGATCTGGAACGCCGCTACCCGCAACTCGCGATCGAAGAGGATTTCTTCGTCAACTACGGTTTCTTGCCACGCACGACGCAGCGCCTGATGCACCCGCGCACGCCGGCCACGCCCTGGAGCAAGGCGCGCTGGGCGCAGGCGCACGCGGTGCTCGACTTCGTGCGCGAGCGCGGCGTGGTGCACCCGCGCGAAGTGGACGCGCATTTCGCGCATGGCAAAGTGCGCAACTGGTTCGGCGGTTCGAGCAACGCGAGCACGCAGCTGCTCGACGACATGCACTACCGAGGCCTGGTGCGCATCGCGCGGCGCGAGGGCGGGGTGAGGATGTACGCGGCGCGCGAGGATCTTGCGGCGCAAGCGCCGGAACTCGATCCTTGCGCCGCGCTGGATGCGCTGGTCGACGTGATCGTGCACAAGTACGCGCCGCTGCCGGCGCGCAGCCTGGGCGAGTTGGTGAGCCATTTGCGCGGTGGTGCGCCACAGTGGGCGCACTTGCGGCGTGATACGTTCGAACGGGCGCGGCAGCGGCTGCCGAGCGCTGAAGTGGAGGGTGTGTGCTGGTACTGGCCCGAGGGCGAAAACCCAGCGGCGAAGCGCCGCGAGCCCGACACGGCGCTGCGCCTGCTCGCGCCGTTCGATCCCATCGTCTGGGACCGGCGCCGGTTTGAGGTGCTCTGGGGCTGGGCCTATCGTTTCGAGGCGTACACGCCGGCGCGCAAACGGATTCGTGGCTACTACGCGTTGCCGTTGTTGTGGCACGACCGGGTGCTCGGCTGGGCGAATGTGTCGGTCAACGGCGAAGCGCTCTGCGTCGAGCCTGGCTACATAGCCGGTCGCGCGCCACGTGGCGCCGCGTTCCGGCGGGCGCTCGATGAGGAGACCGACCACCTGCGCAGCTTTTTGGGGCTGTAGGCCTGTCGTCAGATAGGCCGGCGAGCCGCGATCAATGCGTCGGTGACTTCCGCAAACCCTGCGCCACGCTCGCCAGCGGTCAGATACGCCGGCCAGGTGTGCAACCGGGATTCGAAGTGCATCAGATTCGCCACGCCGACGCTCAACTCGAAGTGGCCGAACATCAATTGGTCGTTGGTCGAATCGCCGACGTAGACCCAGCGCGGCGTCTGCGCGTCCAGGTCGATCCCGAGCAAACGGCGCACGATCCAGCGCGCACCGCTGAGCTTGTCGTGCTCGCCGAACCACGCGTTGATGTGGATCGAGCTCACGCTGGCGTTCATGCCGCGCTTGCGCAGCAGCGTGACGATGCGTTCGATGTTGCTTTGGGTCAGGTGCGCATGTTCGCTGTGATCGATGGCGATGTCGGTCACGCGGCCGGCGCTGTCGGTCGCCAGCCGCGCCTTTGGCACTTCGTGCAACACGGCCTGCGCCGCTTCGTTCAGCCGCAGCCGGTTGGCCGCGCGGACCGCAGCGCCTTGCGCGTATTCGATGCACAGTTCGTCGCCTTGGCGGAACATCACGACGGCGCCGTTTTCCGCGACGATGGCCCGCAGCGGCCAGGTGCGCGCGAACGGTTCGCTCCAACCCATCGGCCTGCCGGTGATCGCGATCGCCGGCAAGCCCGCCTCGGCCAAGCGATGCAGCGCGACGAGCGCGGCCGGCTCGATCGCACCGTCTCGCGTCAAGGTGTCGTCGATGTCGGTCAGCACGCCAGCCACATCGCGCAGGCGATGTGGCGGACAACTCGACCAGGGTGATGCACGGCGCGGCATGGCGCCCAGTGTGTCACGCGCCGTGGTTCCCAAGCGGCGCGGCCTCGCTACAATGCGCGCCTTCCGAGGAGCGTTGCAACCCCCGCAGGGGCCAGGCTCGGAATCTGAACAGCAACCGCGCTCACCCGCACCGGGACGCCCCGAGGGTGAGTGTTGAAACGGCACCATCGTCCACGCGCCTCCCCGCGGGTCAACCGCCCAAGGAGCCACTGATGAATGCTGTGTTGAAACCGAACCAAGACCACGCCGTCGCCGACCTGAAACTCGCCGACTGGGGCCGCAAGGAAATCGCGATTGCCGAAAGCGAAATGCCGGCGCTGATGGCGATCCGCGGCGAATACGCGAAGGCGCAACCGCTCAAGGGCGCGCGCATCGCCGGCAGCCTGCACATGACGATCCAGACCGCTGTGCTGGTGGAGACGCTGCAGGCCTTGGGCGCGCAGGTGCGCTGGGCCTCGTGCAACATCTTCAGCACGCAAGACCATGCGGCCGCGGCGCTGGCGGTGAAAGGCACGCCGGTGTTCGCCTACAAGGGCGAGACGCTGAAGGACTACTGGGACTACACGCACCGCATCTTCGAGTTCGGCACGAAGAATGTGCCCGGCGAAGGCCCGAACATGATCCTCGACGACGGTGGCGACGCGACGCTGCTGATGCACCTGGGCAAACGCGCCGAAACCGATGCGCGCCTGATCTCCGACCCGACGAGCGAGGAAGAGCGCGAGCTCTACGCCGCGATCAAGGCCAAGCTCGCACTCGACCCCACCTGGTACAGCCGCAAGGGCGCGCAGATCGTCGGCGTGACGGAAGAAACGACGACCGGCGTGCACCGTTTGAAAGAGATGAGCGCGAAGGGCACATTGATGTTCCGTGCGATCAACGTCAACGATTCGGTGACGAAGAGCAAGTTCGACAACCTCTACGGCTGCCGCGAGAGCCTGGTCGACGGCATCAAGCGCGCGACCGACGTGATGGTCGCCGGCAAGATCGCCGTCGTCGCGGGCTATGGCGACGTCGGCAAGGGCTCGGCACAGGCGCTGCGTGCGCTCAGCGCGCAGGTCTGGGTGACCGAGGTCGACCCGATCAACGCGCTGCAGGCGGCGATGGAGGGCTACCGCGTCGTGACGATGGACGATGCGGCCGACAAGGCCGACATCTTCGTCACCGCCACCGGCAACAAGGGCGTGATCACCTACGCCCACATGGCAGCGATGAAGCACAACGCGATCGTCTGCAACATTGGCCACTTCGATAACGAGATCGACATCGCGTCGATCGAGAAGAAGTGCAGGTGGGAAGAGATCAAGCCGCAGGTCGACCATGTGATCTTCGAGGGCGGCAAGCGCATCATCCTGCTCGCCAAGGGACGCCTCGTGAACCTGGGCTGCGGCACGGGCCACCCGAGCTACGTGATGAGCAGCTCGTTCGCGAACCAGACGATCGCGCAGATCGAGCTGTTCACGCACAGCGATTTCTACGAACAGGGCAAGGTCTACGTATTGCCGAAGCACCTGGACGAGAAGGTGGCGCGCCTGCAACTGAAAACGCTGAACGCCCAGCTCACCGAGTTGAGCGACGAACAGGCGGCCTACATCGGCGTTCCCAAGCAAGGGCCGTA
Organism: uncultured beta proteobacterium; assembly: GCA_963791595.1. Classification (GTDB taxonomy): domain Bacteria; phylum Pseudomonadota; class Gammaproteobacteria; order Burkholderiales; family Burkholderiaceae_C; genus JAEMQF01. The sequence goes on from CAWBTF010000030.1 coordinate 77,255, forward strand.
CAAGCCCGACAGCTACCGCTATTGAAGAAGTGGGCTTCGGCCTCGTGGCCCCGTCCGTGATGCGTGTCGACCAGTTGCTGGTGCAGCAAGGCCTGGCGCCGAGCCGATCGGCCGCGCGGCGCCTGCTGGAGCGCGGCGCGGTGCGCTGGCTCGGGCCATCGGGCTGGGCCGTGGCCGGCAAGGCGGGTGAAGACCTGCCCGCGGATTGCCGCGTCGAGATCACCGACGACGCCGAGGTTCGCTACGTCTCGCGCGGCGGGCTCAAGCTCGCCGCGGCTCTCGAACGTTGCGGCATCGACGTGCGCGGCGCCGTCTGCCTGGACGTGGGCCAGGGCAGCGGCGGTTTCACCGACGTGCTGCTGCGCCACGGCGCGGCGCGCGTGATCGGTGTGGACGTCGGGCATGGCCAGCTGCACCCGAGCCTGCGCGGCGATGCGCGTGTGACGGCGCTCGAAGGCATCAATGCGCGCCATCTGCAAGCGTCGGATCTACCCGAGGTGCGCTTCGATCTGGTCACGGGCGATCTGTCGTTCATCTCGCTCACGCATGTGCTGCCGGCACTCGCGCTGCTCGGTGCTGCGCAGATCTTGCTGCTGGTCAAGCCGCAGTTCGAGTTGCAGCCGGCGGACATCGGCAAAGGCGGTTTGGTGCGCGACGCCGCGGCGCTGGGCCGCGTCGAACAGCGCATCCGCGACGCCTGCGCAACCACGGGACTCGATGTGACCGACTGGTTCGAGAGCGCCATTGCCGGCGGCGACGGCAACCGCGAATTTTTTGTGCACGCCAAACCGCGCGCCGCCGCCGATCCGCATGGAGCGCAGCCATGAGCGAACGCCAACCCCGCATCCCGATCAGCTTCGAATTCTTCCCGCCGAACACGCCGGTGGGCGACGCCAAGCTGGTCGACGTGGTGCGCCAGCTCGGGGCGGTGCAACCCGAGTTCTTCAGCGTCACCTACGGCGCCGGCGGCGCGACGCGCGACAAGACGCTGCAAACCGTGCTCGCCATCGCGGCGGGCGGGCACAGCGCGGCGCCGCATTTGTCATGCGTGGGCGCGACGCGCGAGACCGTCGCGCAACTCTTGTCGACCTACCGCGGCCACGGCCTGCGCCGCATCGTGGCGCTGCGCGGCGACCTGCCCAGCGGCACCGCGGCAGGCGGCGAATTCCGTTACGCCGCCGACCTGGTGCGCTTCATTCGCGAAACGCAGGCGCAGCATTTCCACATCGAAGTGGCGGCCTACCCCGAGTACCACCCGCAACAGCGGTATGCGGCGCGCGACCTGGCGCACTTCGTCGACAAGGTCAAGAGCGGCGCCGATTCGGCGATCACGCAGTTCTTCTTCAACGCCGACGCCTACTTTCACCTCGTCGAGCAGGTGCGCGCGCTGGGCGTCACGGTGCCGATCGTTCCCGGCGTGATGCCGTTCCACAACTTCGCGAAGATCGCCCAGTTCGCGGCGCGCGACGGCATCGAGATCCCGCGCTGGGTGGCGTTGAAGATGGAGGGCTTCGTCGACGACGCAGTGTCGATTCGAGCCTTCGGCCTGGACGTGGTGACGCGGATGTGCGAGCGCCTGATCGCCGGCGGTGCGCCGGGCATCCACTTCTACACGATGAACCAGAGCGCGCTGACGCTGGAGATCGTGCAGCGTCTGAACGCCTGAACGACCCGCGATTCGCCTGCGGCCTCACAGCCTCACATTTGCCCGGTGCTGCGCTCCCACATCACGCCGTCTTCGGTGATGATCACGTCGAGCTCCACCTCGCCCTGACCCGCCCGCAGCATCGGCACGAAGCCGTGCGTGTAGCTCACGCCCACCGTCACCGGGCTCGGCTCGACGGCAAGCAGCGTGCGCTCGAAAAAACCGCCGCCATAACCCAGGCGAACCCCGCCCGGGCCGTAACCCAGGCACGGCACGAGCAGCATCTGCGGCGCGAACTCCTCGGTGCCCTTGGGTTTGGAGATGTTGTAGGCGTCCAGCTCCATCGGGCAACCCGGATACCAGATGTGAAATCGCAGCGACCCGCTCTTGCGATCGGCGACGGGCAAGCCGATGCGCCGCGTCACACCCTCGGGCGCTCCCTCGCTCCAGCGGTACAGCGCCGGCAGTGGATCGAATTCGCCCTTGATCGGCCAGTATGCGCCGATGCTCGATTCACTGCGGCCGATCAGCCAGACGCGCAGCGCGTTTTGCAGGGCCACGGCGCGCTCGAGCCGGTCCGGCAACGCCAGCCGGGCCGCGACGAGCTTCTGGCGCAACGCGGCGCGTTGAGGGTCGGGCGAATTCGAAGCCATGCAGCAAACCTCGGTCGGTGGCGCAGCGGCGCGCAGTGATGCGATCGGGCGTCAACGTTCCGAAGCGTCGATTCGGCTTGCGTCACCCGAGATGGGCATTGTGCAAGACGCCGGTAGCCCCGGCGCGCCGAACCACTGCGTCGAGCAGTGCCCGCAATCTGATTGCGCCAATTGGTCACGCCGTGTGCGCTCAGATCACGCCCCGCTCGGTGACCATCATGCTCAGCGGCAGATCGTGGGGCAGCACCTCGAACTCGCCGCGAGCGAGTCGGCCAAACTCCCAGGCGATGCCCACCGCCACCACATGCGGATTCGCGGCGAGCCAGCGGTCGAAGTAGCCGCCGCCATAGCCCAGCCGATAGGCGTCGTCGGTGAAGCCCAGGCAAGGCACGAGCACCACATCGGGCAAGGCACACGCCGCGGCGACGCTGGGAATGCCCACTTCATCGCGCACGCTGGGCGCCTGCCCGTCCCAGAGCCGATACTCCATCCGAGGGGGCGACTTGTGCACAAACGGCAGCGCCAACCGCATCGTGTTACGAGAAGCGTGGTGCCGGAACATCTGGCTTGCGTTAAATTCGCTTCGAACCGGCCAGTAAATGCCCAGGCACTGCGGTTCGAGCGTGGTGACCAGCGTAAGCAGATGCTGGGACAGGGCTTGAGCCGCAGAGGCGGCGGCGGGTGATCCAGCGAAGGCGCCGCGCTGCACAAGCAAGCGGCGGCGCAGGTCGAGGCGCGATGGCAGGGTAGGTGACGGTTCGGGGGCCGAAGAAGTCAATTGGGGTTGCGATGAGATTGAATTCAAGGCGGATTTTGAGCGAAGTCGGAGCACGCCGTGCCGCACGCAGCGTTGCGCAAAGCGTCGTACTGGCGCTCACGCTGTGCTTGGCAGCGCCGCTGGCGGTGCGCACAGCATGGGCCCAGCCTGGCGACAGCGCCATCCTCGAAGCGCGCGAGGCCGTCCGCAAGAAGGACCGCGCCAAGCTGCAATCCGCGCGCACCGCGGCCACCGCACAACAGCACCCGCTGGCGATGTGGGTCGACTACTGGGAACTGAGCGACAGGCTCACCGAAGCTCGGCAGGAAGAGCTCACTGCCTTCTACGCTCGCTGGCCCGGCACCTACGTCGAAGACCGGCTGCGCAACGACTGGCTGCTCGAACTCGGGCGGCGCCGCGACTGGGTGAACTTCGGCGCCGAGATGCCGCGCTTTCGAATGAATGACGACCGCGAGGTGACGTGCTACGCGCTGCTCGCAGAACACGTGACGGGCAAGGACGTGCGCGACAAGGCGCTGGCCTCCTGGTACGAACAGCGCGAAGCCGACGACGGTTGCGCGATGATGGCCGCGGCGCTCTATGACGCCAAGCGCATCACGGCGGCGGATGTGTGGCGCAAGGTGCGCCTTTCGATCGAGGCGAACAAGCCGCGCGCGGCCCGCCAGGCTGCCGTGCTGGTGAGCGTGGCCGCGGCGAGTCAGGTCAATGAGTTGAACGACAACCCGGCGCGTTACCTGTCGCGCAAGGGCACAGCGAATCGCCAGGAGGCCGAATTCGCGGCGCTGGCACTGGTGCGCATGGCGGGCAGCGATGCCGACGCCGCGGCGCGCCAATTGAACGAGCGCTGGGACACGGCGCTGCCCGGCGACCTGGCCGCGGCCACCTGGTTGGCGGTGGCTCGGCAAGCCGCATTGCGCCTGCAAGCGGAGGCCTCCGACTATTTCCTGCGCGCCGAACTGCGCGCCGCAAAGGCGGGCGCGAGCCTGGATTGGACCGACGACACGCTGGCGTGGAAAGTCCGCGCCGCGCTGCGCGGCGACAACGGCGTGCCACGCTGGCACGCGGTGTTGCAAGGCATCGATGCGATGAGCGCTGCCGAGCAGCGCGAGGCAGCGTGGCTGTACTGGAAAGCGCGCGCCTTGCAGGCGATCTCGCGCGAATCGCCCGATGCCGAGACGCTGCGTGCGACGGCGCAGACTCTGCTGGGGAACATCGCCGGCCAGCTCAGTTTTTACGGCGGTTTGGCGACCGAAAACCTGGGGCAGACACTGAGCTTGCCGGCGCGTCCCGCCCCGCTCACCGAAAGCGAACGCGAAGCGGCGATGCGTCAGCCAGGCCTGACTCGAGCGCTGCAACTGATCGCGCTGGGTTTGCGCCAGGAAGGTGTGCGCGAGTGGAATTTCTCGCTGCGCGGCATGGCCGACCGCGAACTGCTCGCCGCCGCGCAAGTCGCCTGCGACCGCGAAATCTGGGACCGCTGCATCAACACCAGCGAGCGCACGCGCGCCGAAGTCGACATGGAGCAGCGTTTTCCCACGCCGTTTCGCGCCGAGGTCCAGGCGCGGGCGCAAGAGGCCGGCGTCGACCCGGCCTACGTGTTCGGTGTGATCCGTCAGGAGTCGCGCTTCATCGTCGATGCCAAGTCGAATGTCGGCGCGATGGGGCTGATGCAAGTGATGCCAGCCACGGCGCGCTGGACGGCGCGCAAGATCGGCATGGTGAACTATCAAGCCGATCACATTGCCGAGCGCCAGACCAATTTGAGGCTGGGCTCGAGCTATCTGAAACTGGTGCTTGACGAGTTCGGCGGTTCGCTGGCGATGGCCGCGGCGGCTTACAACGCCGGCCCGTCGCGATCACGCAAGTGGCGTGAAGGCCCCGTGCTCGAGGCGGCGGTGTGGGCCGAAAACATCCCGTTCACCGAGACGCGCGACTATGTGAAGAAAGTGCTGAGCAATGCCGCGTTCTACACCGCGCTGCTGAGCGAGCGCCCGGCGTCGTTGAAAGAGCCGCTCGGCGAAACGGTCGGCCCGCGGCTGGCGGAGGCCCCACCACCGGATCTCGACTTGCCCTGAATCAAGCGTAGCCAGGCGGCCCTCAGGGTGATCCATCACCCAAGGCGCCAAAATACCGAAGCCGCGGCGAGTGGCTCGCGAGCGAGGGGTGAAATGTCCAACATCTTGGTCCTGGGTGGCACGGGCTTCGTCGGGCGCAGCTTGTGTGCGCGGCTCGTCGCGCGGTCGGGCGGGGCGGCCGGCTGCATTGCGGTGGCGACGCGGCGAGCGGCGCACGCGAGGCAGATTCAGTTGCTGCCGACGCTGGAAGTGATCGAGGCCGACGTCCACAGTCAGGCCGAACTCAGCCGTCTGGTCAAGGGACGCGACGCGGTAGTCAACCTGGTCGCCATCCTGCATGGCAGCGAGGCGCGGTTTCACGAGGCTCACGTCGCACTGCCGCGCAAACTGGCACAGGCGTGTGCCGCCAACGGCGTGCGGCGCCTCGTGCACGTCAGCGCACTGGGCGCGAGCGAGGGGGCGCCGAGCCGCTACTTGCGGTCCAAGGCGGCCGGCGAGACCCAGTTGAAAGCGGCGCGCCTGGACCTGACACTGCTGCGGCCCTCCGTCATCTTCGGCGAGGGCGACCGCTTTCTGAACCTGTTCGCCCAACTCCAAGCGGTGTTTCCCGTGCTCCCGCTGGCCGGCGCCGATGCGCGCTTTCAGCCCGTGTGGGTGGAAGACGTGGCGGCGGCGATCGTGAATTGCCTGGACGACCCCGGCACGATCGGCCTGACTTTGGAGTGCGCCGGGCCGGACGTGCAAACGCTCGCCGAGCTGGCCCGCCTGGCCGGGCGCTGGTCTGGCCATGAACGGCGCATCGTGCCGCTGCCGCCCAGTCTGGCGCGGCTCCAGGCCACGCTGATGGAGCTGCTGCCGGGCACGCCGTTGATGTCGCGCGACAACCTCGATTCGATGCGCGTGCCCAGCGTCGCGAGCGGGCAGTTGCCGGGCCTGTCGCACGTCGGCATTCGCGCCAGCGCGCTCGACGCCGTGGTGCCGCTTTACCTCGCAGCCGGTCAAGGCGTGGCCCGGCTCGACCCGCTGCGCTCGCGCGCCCGGCGTGTTTGAACTCGCCGGATCGCACTCCGTCACGCACCCTCGGAGCACTTGCATGCAGCTGTACATCGGCAACAAGAACTACTCGTCGTGGTCGCTGCGGGCATGGCTGTTGATGCGCCAGTTCGGCATCGAATTCGAAGAAGTCAAACTTCGCCTCGCGTTCGAGGCCGACTCGCCGTTCAAGAAAGAACTGCTGCGGCTCGCGCCGACAGGCAAGGTGCCGTTGTTGATCGACGGCGATCTGGCGGTCTGGGACACGTTGGCCATCGCCGAATATTTGGCCGAGAAATTCCCGACGCTCCAGCTCTGGCCGGCGGACCCGAAGCAGCGCGCCCGAGCCCGCAGCCTGTGCGCCGAAATGCATTCAGGGTTCGGCGCGCTGCGCAGCAGTTTTCCGATGAACCTCGAAGCGTCACTGCCCGAAGTGGGGCAACGCGTCTTGCGTGAGACCAGCAACGCCGCGCAGGACTTGGCGCGCATCGAGCAAATGTGGTCGCAGCAGCTGGCGCAAAGCGGCGGACCGTTCCTGTTCGGCAAGTTCTGCATCGCGGATGCGTATTTCGCGCCGGTCGGTGCCCGCATCCGTACCTATGTGCTGCCGGTGAGTGCGCCCGTGGCGGCGTATATCGAGCGCGTCTTCGCACTGGCGGCGTTTCAGGAGTGGCTCAAGGACGCGCTGGCCGAGCACGACTTCATCGTCGACGATGAGCCCTACCGCCAGCGGCGGTAGCGAGGCAGCGCAGGCCATGCCGCGATGAAGGCCTACGTGGTGGGCGGCGCGGTGCGCGACGCGCTGCTCGGGCGCGCCAGTACCGACAAGGACTGGGTCGTCGTCGGCAGCACGCCGCAGCAGATGGTGCAGGCCGGTTTCATCGCCGTCGGGCGCGACTTTCCGGTGTTCCTGCATCCGCAAACGAAGCAGGAGTACGCGCTGGCGCGCACCGAACGCAAGACGGCACCGGGCTACCACGGCTTCACTTTTCACGCCGATGAAGCGGTCACGTTGGAGCAAGACCTCGCTCGGCGCGACTTGACGATCAATGCGATGGCATTCGATGAAAGCGGTGCGCTGATCGATCCGTACGGCGGCCGCGACGATCTTCAGGCGCGCGTGTTGCGCCATGTCTCCCCGGCTTTTGCCGAAGACCCGGTGCGCATCCTGCGCCTGGCGCGTTTCGCGGCGCGGCTGCCCGACTTCAGCGTCGCACCGGGTACGCTGGAGCTGGCGCGGCAAATGGTGAATGCCGGCGAAGTCGACGCGCTTGTGCCGGAACGCGTGTGGCAGGAACTGGCGCGCGGTTTGATGGAGACCCGGCCGTCGCGCATGTTCGAGGTGTTGCGCGAGTGCGGCGCATTGGTACGGCTGATGCCTGGAGTGAACCGGTTGTGGGGTGATGCTCCTCACGAGAGCGCCGAGCCTCGCGCGGCAGACAGCCTTCTGCGTGCACTCGACGCCTGTGCGGAAATGCGCTGCGCGTTGCCGGAGCGTTTCGCCTGCCTCGGGCATGCCATCGAAGCGGCTCGAGCGCCAATGGTGCCCGAAAGCCCGGATTCGGCGCGCCGCGAAACGGAACTGCCAGCGCTCGACGCGCTGTGCGACCGGTTGCGCGTGCCGGCCGCTTGCCGCGAGCTGGCTGAACTCGCGGCGCGCGAGTTCGATGCGGTGTGGCGCGCTGAGTCGATGGCTCCGGAGGAATTGCTCAACCTGCTCGAGCGCTGCGACGCATTGCGCCGGCCGCAGCGCTTCGACACCCTCCTGCTGGCTTGCGACTGCATCGCCCGCGGCGCGGGCGTGGCGCTCGACGATGGCGCGCTTGCTCCATCCGCGCACTTGCGGCGCGTGCTCGCGCATGTGCTCGGGGTCGAGACGGCAGGCGTCGCGGCGCGCGCCGCCGCTCAAGGAAATACCGGGCCCGAGATCGGGCAAGCGATTCACGAGGCGCGGCTTCGCGCGATCCCAGCCGATCCGATCAGGAAGGCAAGCTGACGCTCGCGAAAGCGATGACGGTTGCGCAGTGATCGGCGTCGCCATCGACCTGCGGCAGGGTATCGGCGCCACGAAGTCGCCGCGCCAGCACTGCGCGGTTCCCTACTCTTCGAGCAGACTGCGCAGCCAATGCTCCTTCGTTTCGCGTGGTACACGCGATGAAGGATGTCAATGCGGCGCGGCCGATCCAATCGATCGTATCGAAGATCGTGATAGCAATCGCGCCGTCGAGATCAAGCCGTCAGACGCAACACGCCTTCGAGCGGGCAGGCATAGATCGCGTTGCGCAGCGCAGCGATCGCTTCATAGCGGGTGAACGTTCGGCGCCAGACCAGAACGACACGGCGCGTCGGCACCGGTTCGGCAAACGGCACATAGGCGACCTGCTGCTGCATGTCCTTGGCAACGCTGAGTTGCGGAACGACGGTGATGCCCACGCCGGAAGCGACCATGTACTTGATGGTTTCCAGCGATGAGCCTTCGAAGCTCTTGCGAATGCCCTCGGCGTCGCTCGAAAACCGGGCGTACTCCGGGCAGACTTCGAGCACGTGATCGCGAAAACAGTGGCCCGTGCCGAGCAGCAGCATGGTCTCGGCCTTCAGCTCTTCCGCGCCGATGCTTTTGCGCGCGGTCAGCGGGTGAGTGCGCGGCAACGCCACCATGAAGGGTTCGTCGTACAGCGCCGCGCTGGCCAGCCCGGCATCCGGGAACGGCTCGGCCATGATGGCGCAGTCGAGTTCGCCGGTGCGAAGCATCTCGAGCAGTTTCGCGGTGAAGTTCTCCTGGAGCACGAGAGGCATTTGGGGGGTACGAGCGATCGCCTGTTTCACCAGGTCGGGCAACAGGTAGGGGCCGATCGTGTAGATCACCCCCAGACGCAACGGCCCGGCCAGCGGGTCCTTGCCGCGCTTGGCGATTTCCTTGATCTGCAGCGCCTGTTCGATCACGGCCTGTGCCTGGCGCACGATCTCCTGGCCGAGCGGGGTCACGCTGACCTCGCTGCTGCCGCGCTCGAAGATGCGCACGTCGAGCTCCTCTTCGAGCTTCTTGATCGAAACGCTCAATGTGGGCTGCGAAACAAAACACGCTTCGGCCGCCCGCCCGAAATGCCTTTCCCTTGCGACGGCGACGATATAGCGAAGCTCGGTGAGCGTCATGGTCAGGGTCCACGGGGATCGACTCAGAGTATGGCAGGCCGGCGCGTCCCGAGGCGGCCGTCCGGCAGAACCTGATTGACCTGCCCGGCGCCCAATCCCGCACACAAATGGGACGAGCGCACCCGTGGATGCGGGGTGGGCGCGAGCAGGCCGCTCTCGATAATTCTCGGGCGGCTTCACACGCGGCCAAGCACGGTCGTCAAGTGGACGCATCGACTGTCGGGGCCAGCGAGCTGAGCCTGCACAAACGAA
>CAWBTF010000031.1:0-98515 GCA_963791595.1 uncultured beta proteobacterium
ACGTTTGCGCTGAGCGGCCCGCAAGGGCAGGCCGCGCCGAACCAAACTAATGACCCGGTGTAGCGCGGCCTGCCCTTGCGGGTCCGCTCGAGCGCGGGGTTGGGCTGCGCCTCCGCCATGACGTTTCTCATGACGAACGCTTCGCCTAGCGGCACCTGAGAAAGCTGACGGTAGGACGAGATATCGCTTTGCGACTTCAACAAACTTGTGGGCTGCGCTTTGCCCGCTCTAAGGCCTATTAGCAATGATTATGTCCTGATAACTTATTGCCGGCTCCCGCTTGCACCATCGTCCATAAAGAATAGGCTCTACGATGTTCAAGCTTAGCTCTTGATACATAGTACGAATTTGGCTCTCGTCATAACCCACGACAGCTTCAGGCATTTTCAAAGACTCTACACGGCAACCGTTATATTCGTTCTTAAAGCTGTAATCACTTATGCCTTTACTGATAAGTCTCAGAGATTCTTCGTTCATAAGAAAATACGTTATCAGACAGCGACCTTCTCTTTTTAAGACCCGAGCAATTTCTGAAAGATAATTTGCTAGGTCTTCTCGCAGCATGTGTGTGAATACAGACGTAAGAAATACAAAGTCAAACGATTGATCCGGGAAGGGAAACTTATATTCATTTGCTTTGATCGCCCCACCTTTGTTGTACCCTTGGTTGTAGATGTTTGCAAAGTGAAAATCGAAGTTTGGGTATCTTGGCTTATATGTTTCCTGGCACCATCTTATAGACGGTTCCACAATATCTAAGCCATCATATTTTCCGCCATCAATAAACCTAGTTAGCGGTTTGGCCAAGCGGCCGGTACCGCATCCAACATCCAAAACCCGTTCCTGTGGCTTGAGTCCACAGCGGTCAACAAAGTGTCCAAAGAATTCTTCGCCGACTGCTACAAAATCCGGCGGCGAACCCACCGTGTGAAGAGACGGCGGTGGAATTAGGGGGTCTAGCCTCCCTGTTCGGAAGTTGATTTGGTACGTTAAGTAGCGGCGAATCTTTCTGAGCATGTTATATGGGTATAGTTAAGAGGTGAAGGCAGAGGAGTAGAGATTGCACTGTGTTTCAACGACACAAAGGGTATTGCGAAGCCCAACTAAGAAGTGGAGCCGAGATAGGCGAGGACCGCGAGTTGGTCTATCTCGGCTGTGGATACGGGCAGGCATCGGAACTCCACCTGGGCTGCAAGTATCGGTTCGGATTCATCGAGGCGGAATAGGCTGTCCAAAATTTTCCGGATCGGGGCTTCCCAATGGTTCGGATGCGATAGGCCGCCGCGGCTGGCTGCATTGGGGCGGCCTAATCCGAACCGCCTGAATTCGCTTGCATCGCTCGATGCCACCCGTTGGGGGCACCCTTCGAGCACAGCGATGGGCGATGGTGCCATTGGAATGGGCCGCCTAAACTCGCGGGCATGAACACGCAGCGCACACCTCCCACCGATTTGCCCGGCACCACGCTGGCGGCACCCGAGGCGGCGCGACCAAACGTTCCCTTCGGCCTTCGGGGCCGCGCAGGGCCTCGGGAGCGTCGCCCTGGGATTGAGCATCCGGCGTTTTGAGTGTGCCTCGCAATATTTGACCCATGAATTCGCGGACCAGCACCTCCAGTGCGTTTGCGCGGTAGGCCGTGGGTGACCGGCCGGGTCGATTGGCCAAAGGCGCGATGGTCCTGATGCCCACGCGTCGCCGCCACCGCCCTGCCGCGCGCACCGCCGTGTGCCGAGCGCACCGAACCCCACGCGGATGAGGTCAAGCAATCCCTACTGGTACTTCCTCAACTCCAACTTCCCGATCTGATTGCGGTGCACCTCATCCGGCCCATCGGCCAGGCGCAGCACGCGCGACATCGCGTAGGCGTGCGCCAGCCCGAAGTCGTTGTTCGTTCCGCCGCCGCCGTGCGCCTGGATCGCCCAGTCGATCACCTTGCATGCCATGTTAGGGACGGCGACCTTGATCATCGCGATTTCGGTCTTCGCGCCCTTGTTGCCCACGGTGTCCATGCGGTGCGCGGCGTTCAGCGTCAGCAGCCGCGCCTGCTCGATCAGGATGCGCGACTGCGCAATGCGCTCCAGCGTCACGCCCTGCTGCGCCACCGGCTTGCCGAACGCGACGCGCGACAGGCTGCGCCGGCACAGGCGTTCCAGCGCGCGCTCGGCCAGGCCGATCTGGCGCATGCAGTGGTGGATGCGCCCGGGCCCCAGGCGCCCCTGCGCGATCTCGAAGCCGCGCCCTTCGCCCAGCAGCATGTTCGACGCCGGAACGCGAACGTTCTCGAACAGCACCTCCGACGCGCGATCCGGCATGCCGTAATCCCGACTTCGGCGGTTTTGGCCCACCCCGAGCCCGTTCTTCATAGGTGAGGAATCGAGTTTTGGAGTTGTAGTGCCTAGCGATTTATTAATACCGCTTGCGTCGCGGTCCATCGTGGCGTAACGTGGCGGCGTGTTCGTTCGCATCAAGTCCTCGCCCAACTCCCCGCGCCGCAGCGTGCAGGTTGTCGAGTCCGCGCGAAAGGGCGATCGCGTCACGCAACGCATCGTGCGCCACATCGGCATCGCGCTGGATGCCGACGAAGAGATCAAGCTGCGCGCGATGGCCGAGGAGTTCATCTCGCGCAGCCTCGCCGAGCGGCTCAATGCCGGGGCGCTGTTCGAGTCTGCCCCGGTGCGCCGCGGCGGGCGCCCGCCGCGCCAGACGCTGGCCTCGGTGGCCGCGCCCGACCAGGTGCGCTTGGCCGAGGTCGCCGAGGTGGCGCGCCGCGTGGAAGGGCCCCATGAGGTGCTGGGCCACCTGTTCGACTACCTGCACTTCGACCGGATCCTGGGCGTGCACGGCACGGCCATGCTGCGCGACTTGGTTATCGCCCGCGTCATGGCCCCGGCGTCCAAGCGCGGCAGCGCCGCCGAGCTCGATGCGCACTACGGTCGCGCCTACCCGCTGGACCGCTTGTACCGGCTGATGGATGCGCTGCACAAGCGGCTCGATCGCTTGAAGGCAATCGTGCACGAGGCCACCGCGTCGCTGATTGGCGGCGCGGCGCAGGTGATGCTGTTCGATGTGAGCACGCTGTACTTCGAGAGCGTGGATGCCGACACGCTGCGCGCCTTCGGCTACTCCAAGGACCAGAAGTACCACTGCACGCAGGTGGTGCTGGCCTTGGCCACCGACGCCGACGGGCTGCCCATCGGCTACGAGCTGTTCCCCGGGAACACGGCCGAGGTGAGTACGCTGCTGGCGTGCATGCGGAGTTGGCAGCAGAGTTTGAAGATCGAGCGCGTCAGCTTCGTCGCCGACCGGGCGCTGTGCAGCAAGGCCAACCTGACCGCGCTGGAGGCCGCACCCTGGAGCTACGTGGTGGCCATGCCGCTGCGCAGGAGCCTGAAGGCGGCCGAGCAGGCACAGGTGCTGCAAACGGCGCTGGCCGCGCCGTGCGAGGTCGAGGGCGATCTGGTTTGGGTGCGCGAGTTCGACTGGCAGGGCCGACGCTTGATCGTCACCTACAGCTCCAAGCGCGCGCACAAGGATCGGGCCGACCGCCAAGCGCTGCTTGAGCGCCTGAGCGCCAAGCTGGGCCCCAGCCAGCGCGTGGACAAGAAGACCGGCGAGATCAAGCCCGCCAAGCCTAACGCGCAAAAGCTGATCACCAACTCGGGCTACCTGCGCTATGTGGAGCACGCCGACACGGGCGGCGCGTTCGTGCTGGACGAGGACAGAATCGCCAACGACGCGGCCTGGGACGGGCTGCACGCCATCGTCACCAACGACCGCACGAGCCGGGCTCGCGAACTGCTGGCGCGCTACCGTCGGCTGTGGGTGATCGAGGAGTCGTTTCGCACGCTCAAGCACGGCTTGGCGGTGCGCCCGATCTACCACTTCAAGCCCGAGCGAATCCAAGCCCACATCGGTCTGTGCTACCTGGCCTTCGCGCTGACTCGCCACGCCCAGCAGCGCATCGGGCTGGCGCAAGGCTCGATGAGCGTGCAGCGCATCCGCGCCGTCCTGCACGACGTGCAGGCCAGCATCGTGCAGCACAAGACCACGAAGGCCAAGTACCGCCTGCCCAGCGTCTTCGGGCACGACGCGGCGCGCATCTACAAGGCGTTCGGCCTCAAACGCAATCTCGATGTCGAGGTGGATCGCAGCTGATCGAAGACTCCCATCGCCAACCCCACCTGCGGGCACTACATCGGCCACACCCCCGGGACCGAAAAACGTAGTGCCCGGCGAACATAAGTCATTGATTCACAACGACTGAGCGGGTAAAGCGGGCGGAAAAGCGCGGAAGTCGGGGGCAGAGGAGTAGAGATTGCACTGTGTTTCAACGACACAAAGGGTATTGCGAAGCCTAACTAGAAGTGGAGCCGAGATAGGCGAGGACCGCGAGTTGGTCTATCTCGGCTGTGGATACGTGCAGGCATCGGAACTCCACCTGGGCTGCAAGTATCGGTTCGGATTCATCGAGGCGGAATAGGCTGTCCAAAATTTTCCGGATCGGGGCTTCCCAATGGTTCGGATGCGATAGGCCGCCGCGGCTGGCTGCATTGGGGCGGCCTAATCCGAACCGCCTGAATTCGCTTGCATCGCTCGATGCCACCCGTTGGGGGCACCCTTCGAGCACAGCGATGGGCGATGGTGCCATTGGAATGGGCCGCCTAAATTCGCGGGCATGAACACGCAGCGCACACCTCCCACCGATTTGCCCGGCACCACGCTGGCGGCACCCGAGGCGGCGCGACCAAACGTTCCCTTCGGCCTTCGGGGCCGCGCAAGGGCCTCGGGAGCATCGCCCTGGGATTGAGCATCCGGCGTTTTGAGTGTGCCTCGCAATATTTGACCGATGAATTCGCGGACCAGCACCTCCAGTGCGTTTGCGCGGTAGGCCGTGGGTGACCGGCCGGGTCGATTGGCCAAAGGCGCGATGGTCCTGATGCCCACGCGTCGCCGCCACCGCCCTGCCGCGCGCACCGCCGTGTGCCGAGCGCACCGAACCCCACGCGGATGAGGACAAGCAATCCCTACTGGTACTTCCTCAACTCCAACTTCCCGATCTGATTGCGGTGCACCTCATCCGGCCCATCGGCCAGGCGCAGCACGCGCGACATCGCGTAGGCGTGCGCCAGCCCGAAGTCGTTGTTCGTGCCGCCGCCGCCATGCGCCTGGATCGCCCAGTCGATCACCTTGCATGCCATGTTAGGGACGGCGACCTTGATCATCGCGATTTCGGTCTTCGCGCCCTTGTTGCCCACCGTGTCCATGCGGTGCGCGGCGTTCAGCGTCAGCAGCCGCGCCTGCTCGATCAGGATGCGCGACTTCGGCAATACGCTCCAGCGTCACGCCCTGCTGCGCCACCGGCTTGCCGAACGCGACGCGCGACAGGCTGCGCCGGCACATGCGTTCCAGCGCGCGCTCGGCCAGGCCGATCTGGCGCATGCAGTGGTGGATGCGCCCGGGCCCCAGGCGCCCCTGCGCGATCTCGAAGCCGCGGCCAACGCCCAGCAGCATGTTCGACGCCGGAACGCGAACGTTCTCGAACAGCACTTCCGACGCGCGATCCGGCATGCCGTAGTAGCCGAACACCGGCAGCGGGCGCAATCACCTTCACGCCGGGCGCGTCCATCGGCACCAGGATCATCGACTGCTGCTTGTGCCGGTCCGCATTATCGGGATCGGTCTTGCCCATGAAGATCGCGATCTTGCAGCGCGGGTCGGTCGCGTTCGTCGTGTACCACTTGTGGCCGTTGATCACGTACTCGTCGCCGTCGCGCACGATGCTCGATTCAATGTTGGTCGCATCGCTCGAGGCCACGCCAGGCTCCGTCATCGCAAAGCACGAGCGAATTTCGCCGGCGAGCAGCGGCTTCAACCAGCGTTCCTGGTGCTCGGGCGTACCGTAACGCGCCAGCACTTCCATGTTGCCGGTGTCGGGCGCCGAGCAGTTGAAGACCTCGGGCGCGAGCAGGGATCGGCCCATGATCTCGCACAGCGGCGCGTACTCCAGGTTCGTCAGGCCCGCGCCATGGGGAGACTGCGGCAGGAACAGGTTCCACAGGCCGAGCGCGCGTGCCTTGGGTTTCAGCTCGTCGATCAACGGCAGCACCTTCCACGGGCCCAGCGCCTCGGCCTCTTCGACGTGGCGCTTCTCGTTCGGGTAGATGTGCTCGTCCATGAAGGCGGCGAGGCGCTGTTGCAGGTCTTGGACCTTGGGGCTGGGGTCGAATGGCATGGGTGTTCCTTGGGTCGGGACCGGTTCGCGGCGGCGGTCAGCGCCAGATCAACGCCCCGTCCATCTCGGCTTTCGCTTCTCGTTGAAGGAAGCCAAACCTTCTTTCGCGTCTTCGGTCTGCGCGAGCAGCGCGATCTGGCTTTCGGTGAACGCGATCGCCTGGTCGAAAGTCATGCCTTCGATGGCGCGCAGCGCGTACTTGCCACGCCGGATCGCGGTGGGCGATTTGTCGGTGATGCGGCCGACCAGCCAGTCGGTCTTCGCGTCGAGTTCCGCCGCCGGCACCACGTGGTTGACCAGGCCGGCCTCTTTGGCCTGCGCCGCACTGAACGGCTCGCCGCTCAGTGCCCACTCGCGAACCGAACGCCGCGGCGCGATGAGCTGCAGCAGGCTCAGCACCTGCATCGGGAACACGCCGATCTTCACTTCAGGCAGGCCGAACAGCACGTGATCGGCGGCGATCGCCATGTCGGCCATGCACAGCAAGCCCATGCCGCCCGCCATGCACACGCCGTTGATGCGCGCGATCGAAGGCAGCGTCGCGTTGTGCGCTTCACGCAGCAGGTCGGCGAAGGGAATGGTCGGCTGTGCGAGGTCGAACGCAAAGCCCTTGCCGGGCTGCAAGTCGCCTCCGGCGCAAAACGCCTTGTCGCCGGCGCCCGTCAGCACGATCACGCGCACGTCGCCGTCCGCATGCGCCTGGGCGTAGCCGTCGCGAATGCCGGCGACGACTTCGGCATTGAGCGCATTGCGCTTGTCGGGCCGGTTGATCGTGATCCAGAACGCGTGGCCGCGTTTTTCGTGCAGCACGGCGGCGGTGGGGTTCATGGCACTTGTTTCGCTCATGATGTTTTCGCGGGTTCTCCGTCCGGTTCGATCTCGGCCACGATGCGCAGCGCCGGAACCTGCTCGCCCACCGCGACGTGGACGGCTTTCACGACGCCCGCCAGCAGCGCGGCGTGAACATGCTCCATCTTCATCGCTTCGAGCGTGACCATCGGCTGGCCGGCGGTGACGCGATCGCCGGTGGCGACCAGCACCGCGACCACACGCCCGTTCATCGACGCACGCAGCTTGCCGTCACCGCCACGCGCTGCGTCTTGCCGCGCCGAGGCGGCGCGCGTGCGGTCTTCGATGGCAAACGTTTCGCCGCGGTAGCGCAGCAGCAGGCGCGAACCGTCGCGGGTGTAGACAGCGCTTTCCATCACGCCATCGCACACAAAGCGGACCGTGTGCGCGCCCACCTCAACCAACTCCAGTTCGAAGCGCCGGCCTTCCACCTCGCAGTCGTAGCGTTGCGCGCCTTGCTGCGTCAACGCCACCACTCGTTTGGCGCCGTCGATCTCGAGTCGCACGCTGAGCGGCAAGCTGTTCATCAGGCGCCGCCCGGCGCTGCGCGGCCTGGCGCCGGTGGTCGTCTCCAGCAGCAGCGGCGCGGCGAGCGCGGTGGCGCGCATCTGCGCCTGCGCGTCGCGCTGCAGCAGTTCGCTCAAATGCACGCCGATGAACGCCGTGGTCGCGCCGCCTTGCGCGAACACCGGGTGCGCGAGGCAATGCGCGAGGAACGTCTGGTTCGTGATCACGCCCAGCGCGACGGCGTCTTCCAGGCCGCGCAGCAGTTTTCGGCGCGCTTCGTCGCGTGTCGCGCCGTGGCTGATGAGCTTGGCGATCATCGAGTCGTAATACGGCGGAATTTCGGCGCCGGACTTCAGCGCGTGCTCGACGCGCATCTGCTCGCGGCATGTGCCACAGCGCGAGCGTGCCACTTTGCGGCATGAACGACTGCGCGGCGTCTTCCGCGCACAGCCGCACCTCGATCGCGTGGCCGTGAAACTTGACGTCGGCCTGCGTGATCGGCAGCGCCTGACCGGACGCGACGCGCAATTGCAGGTCCACCAAGTCCAGGCCCGTGATCGCCTCCGTGACCGGGTGTTCCACCTGGAGCCGCGTGTTCATCTCCATGAAGTAGTAGTTGCCTTCAACGTCGAGCAAGAACTCGAGCGTGCCGGCGCCTTCATACCCGATCGCCTTCACTGCCGCCACGGCGGTCGCGCCCATGCGTTCGCGAAGCTGAGCGGAGACCGCCGGCGAGGGCGCTTCTTCGATCAGCTTCTGGTGGCGCCGCTGCACCGAACAATCGCGCTCCCCGAGGTGGATCGCGTTGCCGTGACGGTCGGCGAAAATTTGAATCTCGATATGGCGCGGCTCGGCAATCGCGCGCTCCAGGATCACGGTGGCGTCGCCGAACGCGTTCTTCGCTTCCGACTGTGCGCTGCGCAGCGCGTCGGCAAAGTCGGCGGCGGCGTTCACGAGCCGCATGCCGCGCCCACCACCGCCCGCCGTGGCCTTGATCATCACCGGGTAGCCGATGCGCGCGGCTTCGTCGGCCAGGCGCGGCTCGCTTTGCTCGGTACCTTGGTAGCCGGGAATGCACGGCACGCCGGCGTCGATCATCAGCCGCTTCGCGCCGGCCTTGTTGCCCATCGCCAAAATCGCCTTGGGCGACGGGCCGATGAAGACGAGACCGGCGTCAATGCAGGCCTGCGCGAACTCGGCGTTCTCGGCCAGAAATCCGTAGCCCGGGTGCACCGCGTCGGCACCCGTCTTGCGCGCGGCGTCGATGATGCTCGGAATGTTCAGGTACGACTGCGCCGGCAGCGCCTGCCCGATGCACACCGCCTGGTCGGCCTCGATCACATGGCGCGAGTGGGCGTCGGCGGTCGAGTACACGGCCACTGTGCGGTAGCCATGGGCACGCGCGCTGCGCATCACACGCAGCGCGATCTCGCCGCGGTTTGCGATGAGGATCTTGTCGAAGGGCGTTTGTGCTGCGGTCATGCTGGGGACGTCTCTGGGGTTGCGCTGTTGGGTCGCTGGAGCAAACCGGGGCATTTCACGAGGCTCGCGACGTCGTTGCGCCAGGCTCGACCTGCTGGGACACGCGCCCGCAGGCACGGAGCGTGGGCAGGCGGCCCGGGGTGCGTTCTCCGGCCCACGCTCGCGGGGTACCCGCCGTGGCAAGGATGCGTCCATGCGTCAACACCGCCGTAGCCAAGGATGCGTTTGCGGGCCACCGCGAATGGGGCCTCCGCCCGCACCCCGAGCCACCTGCCCCGGCACCCACGGTGACGGGAAAAGAGGTGCCGCGTCACCCCCGGAGCACAGGGCGGTGGTGGTGCCCCCGGGCGCAGGCCCCATTCGCGGTGGCCCGCAAGCGTTGCCAGGGCACTGGCGGTGATGACGAGAATGGCCGTGGTGCTTCTCGGTGGTACCCCGCGAGCGTGGGCCGGAGAACGGGGGCGCCGCCACCGCCCTGCCGCGCGGAAGTTGGGGGTGCCGTCTCCTTCCCGCCCCTCGGAGGTTGAAGGCCCCGCCGTCACGGCGCGCGGAAGTGGGCGCATTACGGCCGAGCCACCGAAAACTGCATCTTCTGCGGCTCGCGCGAATCGCCTTCGCGGCACACTGCGAGCACCTGGGCGAGCACGGCGCGCGTGTCGCGCGGGTCGATCACGCCGTCGTCGAGAATCATCGCGCTCGTGACGAACACGCTCATCTGGCGGTCGAAGCGCTCGATGATGGTGCGTTGCAGTTCGTCGAGCTTGGCCTGGTCGACCGCGCCCTTGCGGCGCATGCCGGCCTCCGTGACGATGGCCATCGTCTTCGCGGCCTGCTCGCCGCCCATCACGGCGGTCTTGGCGTTCGGCCAACTGAAGCAGAAGCGCGGGTGGAAGCCGCGCCCGCACATGCCGTAGTTGCCGGCGCCGAACGATGCGCCGCAATAAATCGTGATCTGCGGCACTGTCGCGTTGGACACGGCCTGGATCATCTTCGAGCCGTGTTTGATCATTCCCGCTTCTTCATGCGCGCGGCCCACCATGTAGCCCGTCGTGTTGTTCAGGTAGAGGATCGGCGTGCGCGCCTGGCAGCAGGCCTGGATGAAATGCGTGGCCTTGTTCGCGCCGGGAACGTCGATCGGGCCGTTGTTGGTGATGATGCCCAGGGCCCAGCCTTCCAGCTTGATCGTGCCGCAGACGGTGGCGGGGCCGTAGTTCTCGCCGAACTCCAGAAAGTCGGAGTCGTCGGCGATGCGCGCGATCACCTGTTTCATGTCGACCGGGCGCTTGTGGTCCATCGGCATGATGCCGAGCAGCTCTTCGGTGTCATGGCGCGGCGGCTTGAAGCTGCGCTCGCGATCGTGGTCCCGCTCCCGCTCATGAGCCCCGCCGCGGTTCCAGTCGATGCTCGCCAGGATTTCGCGCGCGATGCGGATCGCGTCGCGGTCGTCCTCGGCGAGGTAGTCGCCCAGCCCCGAGACATGCGTGTGCATCACCGCGCCGCCGAGTTCTTCTTCGGTCGCCACTTCGCCGGTGGCCGCCATCAGCAGCGGCGGGCCGGCGAGAAAGGCGCGGGAGCGGTCGCGCACCATCACGATGTAGTCCGACAGCCCCGTCTGGTACGCGCCGCCGGCCGTCGACGAACCGTGCGTCACCGTCACGACCGGCAGGCCCGCGGCCGACATGCGCGCGAGATTGCGGAACAGCCCGCCGCCGCGAACGAAGTGCTCCACGCGGTAGAGCATCAGGTTCGCGCCGGCGCTCTCCACGAGTTGCACGAACGGCAGCTTGTTTTCCAGCGCCAGTTCCTGGATGCGCAGTTGCTTGTCCAGCCCCATCGCTTGCAGCGCGCCCGCGTCGATGCCCGAATCCGATGCGGTGATCATGCAGCGAATGCCCGACACGGTGCCGATGCCGGCGATCACACCGCCACCGGGAACGCTTTTGTCGAGGTCGGCCTGGTCCAGGCCCAACCCGGCGAGCGTGCACAACTCCAGAAACGGCGTTCCCGGGTCGAGCAGCAGCGACAGGCGCTCGCGCGGCAGCAGTTGTTGGCGCTTCTCGAATCGTGGGCGCGACTCGGCCGATTTCGCGACGCTGCGCTGCTCGTATTCGCGAACGCGGCGGATCAGTTCCAGCATGCCGGCGCGGTTGGCCTGAAACGCTTCGCTGCCGGGGGCGATGGTGGATTCGATGATGGCCATGGGAGATGGGAGGTTGAAGGGCCAGGGTAGGGCGGGGCGGGTGCTGCGTCTTGCGCGAAGTGGCTAGACCTCTCGCTGCAGCCGCACGCGGAACTTCGGAATCAATGCGCTCGGCTGATACGAGAGCTTGGTGCGGCGAAACCCCGTATGCCCCATGTCCTGCTCGAAATTCAGCCACCGCACCTGTGGCATTGCAGCGCAAAAGTGCTGGAACATGTGCTGGTAGATGCCCTTGTAGCGGTTCAATCCTTTCGCAAAGCGCATCGCCCACACACCGGGCTGAAGCGGCTGCGCGAGCACGAAGCCGGCCGGCTCGCTGCCCGCGCGGTAGATGAAACCGTGCAGCCCGAGCCGCGGCGCGAGTTGCAGCGCTTCGGTGCAGGCGGGTTCGTCGGCTGCGCCGGTGGCCTTGGTCTTGTCTGCCATCCAGCCGGCGAGCACGTGCAGCGCAGCGTCGAGGTGCGCAATCGAATAGGGCGTCGCCGTCACGCTGTGTGCCGCCAGCAATTGCTTCACCAGGTTGCGCTTCTTGTTGAGCGCCGTGCCGCGGTAGTGCAGGAAATGCGTGGCCGGGTAGAGGTAGTCGGCGTCGTCGCGCGACGAAGTCCAATCGAACAACGCCGGGTCGAGCGCGTTCACTTGGGTTGCGCTGATCGGATAGAAGCAGTCGTGCCCATGCAGCAGAGCGCGCAAGCTGCGAAGCGGCGCGCGCTGCAATTCGAACAACGGCAGCAGATGGCGCGCGCCGTCGTAGGTCCGGCCCGAGATGCAGGCCAAGCGCCCCGGCAGGTAGCGGTAGTCGTGCGGGCGCCGGAACAGGTAGAGGTTCGCGAACAGCGGGTCGGACAGCGCGTGTTCGGCCTGACCGTGCGCTAGAGCGGACAGCGCTGCATCGATGTCGCGCATCTGGTCCAGATTCAGCGGCACGCCGGCACGGCCGCCCGCCGCCGCGCGCGCAGAGTCGCTCGCGCTCAATACACCACCCTGCGCACTCCGGGCGCAGGGCCGTTCGCCGGCGGGCCGGCGAAACATTGCGCCAGCAACAGCCACTGTTTGACGCCGTCGCCGCGGTATTGCAGCGCCGTGTCGTCCACATGGCGGCGCTGCGTGACGAGCAGGCAGAAGTCTTGTGCCGAGCCGCGCACGAAGTGCTCGCTCGAAGCCTCGTTCCAGGTCCACACGCTGCCGTCAGGCGCGGCCAACTCGACGTAGGGCAACGCGGCAGGAACCTCGAGTTTGCGGTTCATGAAGGTCCAGCGAAACGTCGTCACGCCCAGGTGCGCGATGTGCTTCAAGCGCGCGCTCGCTGGTCGCTCACGGCGCACGGTGTCCCACACGTCCTGGCCATGGGCCCAGGTTTCCATCAGGCGCGCCGTGGCAAAAGAGCGTGCGCTCATCGGCGGGCCGTACCAGGGCAATCGCGCCTTCGGGTCGAGCTTGGCCAGCGCCGCGACCAGGCCTTCGTGCAGCTGCCGCCAGCGCGCCAGCAGGGCAGGCCCGTCGAGCGCGCCGTAGCGCTCGCGTGCGATGGCGCTGATCTCTTCGCCGCGCTCGATTCGCCGGCCCAGCAGCGCGGCGTCGCGCGCGAAGCCTGCCGGGTCGGTGGCGGATTGCAGTCCGGTCTCGTCGAAGTAGCACAGATGCGCCACCTCGTCCCACGCCGCCCAACCGTAGAACGCGCTCGGTGCGCGCCATTGCTGCGCACTCAAAGAGCCGCACAGCGCAGCCAGGTCGCGGTATTCGTCGAGCAGGTCTTGGCAGATGGATTGCATCAGCGGCGGCTACTGCGCCTCGATCTTCGCGTCGCGAATCGCCTTGCCCCACTTCACCGTCTCGACCTTGTTGCGCTGCGCCAGCGCGTCGGGCGTGCCGGGGTCGATCGCGAAGCCGGTGGCGCCGAATTTTTCTTGCAGGTCCTTGGCGCTGGCGGCCGCGTTGATCGCCTGGTTGAGCTTGGCAATCACATCGGGCGGCGTGCCCGCAGGCGCGAACACGGCGAAGTAGGCGATCAGTTCATAGTCCTTCAGGCCCAGCGCCTCGTTCACGGTCGGCAGCTCGGGCACGGCCGGCGAGCGCTGCGTCGACGTGACGGCGAGACCGCGAATCTTGCCCGCCTTGTGCTGCGACACGGTGACGCCGAAGTCGGCGGTGAACATGTTGACCTGGCCGCCGATCAGGTCGGTCATCGCCGCCGGGCCGCTCTTGTAGGGAATCGGGTTCATCTGGATGCCGGCCATGCTCGCGAGCATCTCCGACGACACCTGCTGCGACGTGCTCGCATACGCAAAACTCACCTGTCCCGGTTTGGCCTTGGCCAGATCGACGAACTCGCGCAGCGTCTTGGCCGGCACGTCGGGGTGCACGGCAATCATCAGCGGCACCGAGCCGAGGTAGCCCACCGGCGCGAACGCCGTGTCCTGGTCGTAGGGCAATTTCTTCATCAGGAACTTCAGCGCGGCATTGGTGCTGTTCGTTCCCACCAGCAGCGTGTAGCCGTCGGCAGGCGATTTGGCGACGATGTCGGCGCCGAGCATGCCGTTCGCGCCCGGTTTGTTGTCGATCACGATCGGCTGGCCGAGCGTGGCCGCCATCTTCTCGGCGAAGGCGCGGCCGATCTGGTCGGTGGCGCTGCCGGGAGCGAATGGAACGATCGCCTTGATCGGTTTGTTGGGGTAGGGCTGCGCCTGCGCGAGCGTGAGGCAAGCGGCGCTCGCGGTCAGCGCGGCGGCGAGCCGGCGAAGTGCTGAGTTCATGGGTGATGTCTCCGGAAGGGGCGGGTTCAGGGCGCGAGTCTACGGCGGCGTGATCAGTACCCAGGTCGATGCAAGCAGGGCACAGCCTAACCAGCGCAGAACGGGATGGCTTGCGCGAAGTGGCTGAACGCCGCGGCGCGCGGGTTTTCCCGGGTGTCGAATTGACATCGCGACTTGCAGCATCATGTTGCAACGCCCGACCCATTGGCGGGTGACAGCCGAACCACCCAAGGAGCAACCTTGATCCAACTTGCCCGCATCGCTGCCCTGCTCGCCGCTGTGGCCGCCGCTCTTGCCACCGCCACACCCACGCTCGCCGCCGACTACCCGACCAAACCCGTGAAGTGGGTGGTGCCCTATCCGCCCGCGGGCACCACCGACGTGCTCGCGCGCATCGTGGCCCAGTGGCTCACCGAGAAGATGGGCCAGCCCTTCGTCGTGGACAACAAACCCGGCGCGGGCAACAACATCGGCGTCGAGTTCGTCGTCAATTCGCCGCCCGACGGCTACACGATGCTGCTCGTGAACCCGGCCAACGGCATCAACGCGACGCTCTACAAGAACCTCAACTACAACTTCATCCGCGACATCGTGCCGGTGGCCGGCCTGATCCGCACGCCCAACGTGATGGAGGTGACGCCGTCGTTCCCGGCCAAGACGGTGCAGGAGTTCATCGCCCACTGCAAGGCCAATCCCGGCAAGATCAACATGGCCTCATCAGGCAGCGGCACCTCGGTGCACTTGTCGGGCGAGCTGTTCAAGTCGATGACGGGCTGCAACATGCTGCACGTGCCGTACAAGGGCGCGGGGCCGGCGTTGACGGACCTGATGGGCGGCCAGGTCGATGTGCTGTTCGACAACCTGCCGTCCTCCATCAATCACATCAAGGCCGGCAAGCTGCGCGCCCTGGCCGTCACGTCGGAGCAGCGCGAACCTGCCATGGCGCACCTGCCCACCGTCGGCGAAACCGTTCCCGGCTATGAAGCCACCGCGTGGTTCGGCATCGGCATGCCCAAGGGCACGCCGCGCGACGTGATCGACAAAGTCAACGCCGAGATCAACCGCGCCCTGGCCGACCCGAAGATGCGCGAGCGCCTGGCGGAACTCGGCGGCAAGCCGATCGGTGGAACGCCGGAAGACTTTCGCCAAGGTCATCGCCGCCGAGACGGCGAAGTGGGAGAAGGTGGTGATTTCTTCGGGCGCGAAGGTGGAGTGAGGCGCAAGGTCCAGACGAAGAGGGTGCAGGAGTCTTCCGCGACTGCCGGCCGCTGAATGAACGCCGAAACTCTGGTCATCGTCGAGCGCCCAATCGACGGCTGCGCGCTCGTCACGCTGAACCGGCCGCGCGCGATGAACGCGTTGTCCACAGCGCTGCGCGCCGAGTTGGTCGCCGCGCTGAACCGCTTGAGTGCCGACACAAGCGTGCGAGTGCTGGTTCTCACCGGCGCCGGCAAGGCTTTTTGCGCCGGGTTGGATTTGAAAGAGCTGGGTGCGGGCAGCGATCCCGCCACGGCGCTGGTTCCTGCGGAAGCGCTGGACCCGGTCGCGGCGCTCGCGCGCTTCACCGGCCCCATCATCGGCGCGATCAACGGCGTGGCGATCACCGGCGGCTTCGAACTCGCACTCGGGTGCGACGTGCTGATCGCGTCGACCGCGGCGAGCTTTGCCGATACGCACGCGCGCGTGGGCGTGATGCCGGGCTGGGGCCTGTCGCAGCGCCTGCCGCGGATCGTCGGCGCTTCGCGGGCGAAGGAGCTGTCGCTGACCGGGAAATTTCCTTGGCGCGCAGACGGCCGTAGCCTGGGGCCTCGTGAACCGCGTCGTCGAGCCCGACCAATTGCTGCCGCAGGCGCTGGCGCTCGCGGGCGACATGCTGTCGGTGTTGCCTGAAATGCTGCCGGCGTACAAGCGGCTCATCGACGACGGCCTGGCGACGACCTTGGAGCAAGGCCTGCTGCTCGAAAAAGCGCGCTCGCACGAGTGGGCCGCGCACAGTCGACAGCCAGCAGATCGAAGCGCGCCGGCGCCAGGTGGCGCAGCGCGGGCGAGACCAGAGTACGACCGCGCCGGACTGACGCCGCCGCACACCAAGCATGCCCCGATAAGGGTATCCGGGAGTTCCGCGCGAGCGATATCGTACGCTAGCGTAAAGCCTGCGCGGCGCTGTCTCATTCCCCGAGGAACCGACCCATGGATTTCACCCTTCCCGCCGAGGTCACCGCCAAGCTCGCCGAGCTCGACGCGTTCATCGAGGGTGAAATCAAGCCGCTCGAGCGCGAACACATGCAGTTCTTCGACCACCGGCGCGAATACGCCCGCACCGACTGGGAGAACGACGGCCGGCCGCGCGACGAGTGGCGCGCGCTCATCGTGGAAATGGAGCGCCGGGCCGACAAGGCGCGGCCACCTGCGCCTGGGCCTGCCGAAGAGCTGCGGCGGTGGTGCGGCGTCGCAACCTGATGATCGCGGCGATCCGCGAGCACCTCGCCGCCAAGGGCCTGGGCCTGCACAACGACCTGCAGGACGAAAGCTCGATCGTCGGCAACTTCCCCATCGTTCCGGTGATCGCCGACTACGGCACGCCGCAGCAGAAGCAGTACATCGAAGGCATCATCACCGGAAAGATGCACCTGAGCTTCGGCCTCACCGAACCCGGCCACGGCAGCGACGCGACGTGGATGGAAACGACCGGCGTGCGCGCGACGGACGGCAGCGGCGACTGGATCATCAACGGCATGAAGCGCTGGAACAGCCAGGTCGCGCGCGCCCACGCCAACCTGGTGTTCGCGCGCACGTCGGGCAAGCCGGGCGACGCGAAAGGCATCACCGCGTTCATCGTGCCGACCGCGACCCCCGGCCACACACATCCTCTACAACCACTGGACGTTCAACATGCCGAGCGACCACGCGGAGACGGAGCTGAAGAACGTTCGCGTGCCAGACAGCGCGATCCTGCACCAGGAAGGCGAAGGGCTGGTCTGCGCGCAGCGCTTCGTGCACGAGAACCGGGTGCGCCAGGCGGCGGCGAGCGCGGGTGCGGCGCGCTACTGCATCGAGCGTGCCGCGAGTTACGCGCGCGAACGCGTCGCGTTCGGCGAGCCGCTCGCGAAGAAGCAGGCGGTGCAGTTCCCGCTGGTCGAGCTGTACGCCGAGTGCGAGATGGTGCGCAACTACATCTTCAAGACGGCGTGGCAGATGGACCGGCAGAACCCGCTGGAGATCAGCGACATGGTGTCGATCTGCAATTTCCGCGCGAACCGCCTGTGCTGCGAAGCGGCGGACCGCGCGATGCAAATCCACGGCGGCATGGGCTACAGCCGCGCCCTGCCGTTCGAACACATCTACCGCCACCACCGCCGTTACCGCATCACGGAAGGGACCGAGGAAGTGCAGATTCGACGCGTGGCGCAGTACCTGTTCGGCTTCAGCGGCAAGAAGGCGAGCTCGAACGCGCAGGGGTGATGCTGGGCGTGCGGAGATCGGGGTCAACAGGGTGGCGAGTGTGACAAGCAGGGCGAGTGCGGGGCGCAACGTCGACTTCGACGTGGCGCGCCTGGACGACTACCTGCGCACGCAACTCGGCGTGGGCAGCGGCGCGCTGGAGGTTCGGCGCACCGAGAGCGGCATGTCCAACCCGACGTACTACCTGCGCCGCGGCACGTGGCGCGCCGTGCTGCGCAAACAGCCCGCCGGCGAAGTGATGCCTTCGGCGCACGCCATCGACCGCGAGTTTCGCGTCCTGACAGCGTTGCGCAAGACCGATGTGCCGGTGCCCGAGCCGCTGCACTACTGCGCGCAGCGCGACGTGTTGGGCACGCCGTTCTACCTGATGGAGTGGCTGGACGGCCGCATCTTCCTCGAGTACTCGGCGCCCGGCATTTCGCGCACCGAGCGGGCTGCGTTGTATGAGGCGATGGTCGCCACGATGGCCGCCATCCACCAACTCGATTTCGCGGCGATCGGCCTGGCCGACTACGGCCGGCCCGGCAACTACTTCGCGCGCCAGCTCAAGCGCTGGTCAGACCAATGGTCCATCTGGCGCAAAGGCGATGCAGACAACCCCGCGCTGGACCAACTCGTGCGCTGGTTGAAAGAGCGCGTGCCCGAAAGCGAACAGATCACGCTGTGCCATGGCGATCTGCGCATCGGCAACATGATGTTCCACCGCAGCGAGCCGCGCGTGATCGGCGTGCTCGACTGGGAACTCTCCACGCTCGGCCACCCGCTCGTCGACGTGGCCTTCAGCGCGCAGGCGTGGCGCATGGCGCCCGATGAAAACGGCGGTCTGTTGGGTCAACCGCTGGCGGAACTGGGCATCCCCAGCGAAGAGCAGTTTCTGGAGCGCTACTACGAGTTCGCAAAGTCGAAAGAACGCATGACCACGTTCCACAAGGCCTTCGCGATGTTCCGCGCGTCGGTCGGTTCGGCCAGCGTGGCGAGCCGCGGCGAGGGCGGCAACGCGGTGCTGCCCGACGCGGCGCGCATCGGCCGCAAACTTTCGCTCGCGTATGCGCAGCGCGGCATGAAATTGATCGAGGAGGCGGCATGAGTGCCCCCAGGCCGACGACTACGTCGTCCGCCCCCCGAGGGGGGCTGAGCAGCCCGGCAAAGCCGGATCTGCTCAGGAGCCGCGCGCTGCCGATGGGTCTGGACGAGGCGATCCGCACGCGCCGTTCGGTGCGCGGCTACTTGCCGCGCGAAGTGCCGCAGGCGGTGCTGAACGAGGTGTTCGAGCTCGCCCAATGGGCGCCGTCGAACTGCAACGTGCAGCCTTGGGTGCCACACGTCATGTCGGGCGCGGCGCTGGCGCGCCTGCGCGACGCGCTCGTGATGGCCGGCGCGCAAGACCAGCCGATCGCCCCCGACTGGCCGGCCGATGGCATCTACCACGGCGTGTACCGCGAACGCCAGGTCGCCGCGGCGCGCGCGCTCTACGGCGCGATGGGCGTGCAGCGCCACGACATCGCAGCGCGCCGCGCGGCCTACCTGCGCAACCACGCCTTCTTCGGCGCGCCGCACGCGGTGTTCGTGTTCATGCAGGCGCCGTTCGACACGCGCGAAGCCACCGACCTCGGCATCTACGCGCAGACGCTGATGCTGCTGCTCACCTCACGCGGCATCGCATCATGCGCGCAGGGGGCGCTGGGTCTGTACCCGCCGATCGTGCGCGAGCACCTCGGCTTGCCCGATGACCACCGGCTGCTGTTCGGCATTTCGTTCGGTTACGAAGACCCGGGTCAACATGGCGAACGCGGCGCGTGTCGATCGCCTGCCGCTGGGCGATGCGGTGCGGTTTCATCGTTGACGATGTGGGAAGTGGCGCAACACCCATGACCGGCCCGCTCGCAGGCATCCGCGTGATCGAACTCACCGCCATCGGCCCGGTGCCGTTTGCCGGCGCTTTGCTGGCCGACCTGGGCGCTGACGTGGTTCGCATCGACCGCAAACCCGTGCCCGGCGCGGAACCCGAAAGGCCTCCGCAACTGGACTTCTACAACCGCAACAAGCGCTCGCTCGCGCTCGACCTGAAGTCGCCCGCGTCGACGCAGGCGTTGCTGAAAATGGTGGCGAGTGCGGATGTGTTGATGGAAGGCTACCGCCCCGGTGTCGCTGAGCGCCTGGGTCTTGGTCCGCAGCCATGTCTGTCTGCGAACCCGCGCCTGATCTATGGCCGCATGACGGGCTGGGGCCAGGACGGGCCGCTCGCGCAGGAGGCCGGGCACGACATCAACTACCTGGCGCTGACCGGCGCGCTGCATTGCATCGGCGCTGCCGGTGGGCCGCCCGTGCCGCCGCTGAACCTGGTGGCTGATCTCGGCGGAGGCGCGATGTACCTCGTGGTGGGCGTGTTGTCGGCGCTGCTCGAGGTGCGCACCTCGGGCCGCGGGCAAGTGGTGGATGCGGCCATCGTCGATGGCGTGGCGAACCTGATGTCGGCGTTTCAATCGTTTCGCCAGCAAGGTGTGTGGACGGCGAACCGCGGCGAAAACATCGTCGACGGCGGCGCGCCGTTCTTCGGCACGTACCAGACGCTCGACGGCAGGTACGTCGCGGTCGGCGCGATCGAGCCGCACTTCTACGTCAACCTGCTTGCGGTGCTGGGGATCGATGCAGCCACGCTTGCGGCACAACACGACCGCAGCCATTGGCCCGCGATTCGCGAGCGATTTGCCGCGGCGTTTCGCACCCGCACGCGGGCCGACTGGGAACGTGCGTTTGCCGGCCGCGAAGCCTGCTTTGCACCCGTGCTCGACATCGACGAGGCCTGGGCGCATCCGCACATGCAGGCGCGTGGCGTGTTCACGCGCTTCGACGGCGTCATGCACCCGACTCCGGCGCCACGCTTCAGCCGCACCGAAGGCGTTTTGCGCCGCCCTGCGCCAGCTGCCGGACAGCATGGATTGGAGGTGCTCGCCGAATGGGGTCTGGACGCGGGCAGCATCGACGCACTGCGCAAGGCAGGGGCGGCTCATGTCGCGTAGCGTGGCGCCCTTTGGCGAATCGATACAGTGCCGTGCTGAATTCGCTCGCGTGCCCACCGGCGTAAGTGCTGGCGAGCTTGCCGGCCTGTGCCAAGTTTCCGCCTGCCAAATGCATCCCTGGAGCCCCCGCGCATGGTATTGACCGAAGACCAGAAGGCGTTGCAGGCGTCGGCACGCCGCTTCGCGCGCGAGCGCCTGCTGCCCGACTACCAGAAGCGCGAAAAGCTCGGCGTGCTCGACCGCGAGCTGGTGGCCGAGATGGGGCGGCTGGGGTTTCTCGGCATGGACTTGCCGGAAGAACTCGGCGGCATGGGCGTCGACGCGGTGACCACCGGCTTGATCGCCGAAGAACTCGCCTACGGCGACTTCAACGTCAGCGCGGTGCCGGTGGGGATTTCGCTCAACGCCGCGATCCTGATTCGCCACGCGCGGTCCGAGATCGTCAACGAATGGGTGCCGCGCATGACGAGCGGTCAGGCTGTCGTCGCGATCTGCCTGACCGAGCCGCGCGGCGGGTCGGACGCGAGCAACTTGCAGTTGCGTGCGCGCCGCGTGACCGATGCACAAGGCGACCATTACGTCATCAACGGCGAAAAAACCTCGATCACGTTCGCCGACCGCGCCGACGCCTACCTGATCTTCGCGCGCACCGGAACCCCCGAACAAGGCGCGAAAGGCGTCAGCGCGTTTTTCATTCCGTATGCAGGAACGAAGGGCATCTCACGCACCCATTTCGACGACGTGGGCAGTGCGATCATCGGCCGCGGCTCGGTGTTCTTCGACGACGTTCGCGTGCCCGCCAGCCACCGTCTCGGCGACGAAGGCAAGGGTTTCACGCAGGTGATGCAGGGCTTCGACTACAGCCGTGCACTGATCGGCCTGCAATGCGTGGGTGCGGCGCAAGCCTCGCTCGACGAAGCCTGGGCCTACGTGAAAGAGCGCGAAGCCTTCGGCCGGCCGATCGGCCAGTTCCAGGGCGTGAGCTTTCCGCTCGCGGAGGGCGAATCGCAGATCGCCGCGGTGCGCCAGCTCTGCTACCACGCGCTCGCGCTGCGCGACGCAGGCGAGCCGCACACGAAAGAAGCGGCGATGTGCAAATGGATGGGGCCGCGCCACGCATTCGACGTGATCCACCAATGCCTGCTGACGTTCGGCCATTACGGCTGGAGCAAGGACCTGCCGCACCAGCAGCGCCTGCGCGACGTGATGGGGCTGGAGATCGGCGACGGCACGGCGCAGGTGATGAAGCTGATCATCGCGCGCGAACGCATCGGCCGGGTCGCGGTGCAATACTGAATCAGAACCTCGAGGCGAGCAAGACCCCGATGCCCTACCAATCGATCTATCGAGCAGACCTGTTTGCCGGCCAGACGGTCATCGTCACCGGCGGCGGCAGCGGCATCGGCCGTTGCACGTCGCATGAACTCGCAGCGCTGGGCGCGCATGTCGCGCTGATTGGGCGCACGCTGGACAAGCTCACCGCTGTGCAGAAGGAGATCGTGGAAGACGGCGGCAGCGCGAGCACGCATGTCTGCGACATCCGCGACGAGGCTGCGGTCGGCGCCACCATCGACGCCGTGTTGAACGCACGTGGCCGCATCGACGGCCTGGTCAACAACGCCGGCGGCCAGTACCGCGCGCCGATGAAGACGATCTCGACCAAGGGCTTCGAAGCCGTGGTGCGCAGCAACCTCACCGGCGGCTTCATCTTCATGCGCGAGGCCTACAACCGTTGCATGGAAGCGCAATGGAGGCGCCATCGTCAACATCATCGCCGACATCTGGCATGGCTGGCCCGACTTCGCACACTCGGGCGCGGCGCGCGGCGGCATGTTGACGTTGACCGAAACCGCGGCGTGCGAATGGGCGGCCTCGGGCGTGCGCGTCAACGCGGTGGCGCCGGGCGGAATCGCATCGAGCGGCTTCGATACCTATCTGCCCGAAGCGCAGGCGAAGATCCTCGAGTTCCCGCCGACGGTGCCGCTGCAGCGTTTCGGCACCGAGGCCGAAGTGTCGGCGGCCATTGTGTTCCTGCTGTCGCCGGGCGCCGCTTACATCACCGGCACCTGCACGCGCGTCGACGGCGGAACGCCGAACGCGCGCGGCACCTGGAAGCTGCAAGCGCACGATCGCAGCCGCCCGTTCGAAGGTTTTCACCGCGCGAAGCTGCCCGAGCTGCTGCGCAAGCCACGTTGAAGGGTGCCCGCATGACCACACCGTTGCAGCAACGCTGGTTCGAAGACTATCGCGTCGGGGAGGTGTTCGAGTTCGGCGACTACCGCGATCACGGAACAAGAAATCGTCGAGTTCGCGCGCCGCTACGACCCGCAGCCGTTTCACCTCGACGCTGCCGCCGCGGCTCAGTCGCACTTCGGCGGGCTGGTCGCGAGCGGCTGGATGACGGGTTCGGTGCTGATGCGAATGGTGTGCGACCACTTCATCTCGCCGCAAGCGTCGATGGGCTCGCCGGGCCTGGAACAACTGCGCTGGCTCAAACCCGTGCGCCCCGGCGACCGGCTGCGCGCCCGGGTGACGGTGCTCGAAACCCGCCCCTCGCGCAGCAAACCCGACCGCGGCTCGATGTTGATGCGCCAGGAGGCGATCAACCAGAACGACGAGGTGGCGATGTCGATCGAAGGCTGGGCGATGCTGCGTTGCCGGCCCGTGAGCATGAGCGCAATCCCCGACGACGCTGCCCTGGCGACACAGGTCGCTCACTATCTGAGCCAGCAGGTCGGGCACGAAGTGCGCGTAGGCGCGATCCGGCGCTTCCCGGTGGGATTTTCGTGGCTTACTTTCGCGGTGCCCGTGACCGGGCTGCGCGGGGGTGATGACACCGAAGAGCTGATCCTGCGCCTGGGCCCGGATGATGGCTTGTTCGCACCGTACAGCGCCGTCCCGCAGGTGCTGGCGATGCGGTCTCTCGAGGGCAGCGCGGTGCCGCTACCGCGCGCCTTCTGGAGCAGCGACGATGCGTCGATCTTCGGCGCGCCGTTTCTCTTTTGTGAGAAGGCGCAAGGCGCTGCCGTCGTGCCGTGGGTGTCGGCCAAGGAAGCGGGCCTGGAAGAGGGCTACCGCGATCGTCTGGCCGAACAGTTCATCGCCATCCTCGCCGCGCTGCACCGCGTGGATTGGCGGGCCAAGCCGATCGCCGCGCTCGCCCAAGGCATCACGCCCGAGAACGCCGCGCTGCGCAACGTGGAGCATTGGGAAGCGCAGATCGCGCGCTGGGCGATGCGGCCGTACCCGCTCGCCCAATGGGGCCTGCGCTGGTTGAAAGCGAACGCGCCGGTCGCGCCGCACGTGGCGATCGTGCACGGCGACTACCGCACCGGCAATTTTCTGGAGCAGGGCGGGCGCATCACGGCGATCCTCGACTGGGAACTCGTGCACCTGGGCGACCCGCACGAAGACCTGGGCTGGGCCAGCCTGCCGATGTACATGGGCGGCAGCAAGCTGATCTGCCGCCTCGCGGAGCCGGCGGCGTTCTATGCGCGCTACGGCGAGCTCGCCGGCTTCACCGTATCGATGGATTCGGTGCGCTACTACCAGGCGCTGGCCCTCCTGAAGCTCGCCGCGACGCACATGGCCGCGGCGCGCTGTTTCGAGGAAGGGCGCTTCAACGACATGCGCATGCCGGCGATGGGCAGCCAGGTCGCGACCTGCCTGCGCCAGATGGAGAAGACAATCACCGCGGCGACTCCCGCGCCTCTAAGCTCGGCGTCAGCATGAACAATTCGTTTGCCCGCCTGATCGACGGTATGTGCGCCACGCTGCGCAGCGAAGTGCTGACGCGCCTCACGGACGAATTCGCGCGCGGCCAGGTTTTCGGCGTGATCAACGTGCTGAACACGTTCAAGGTGCGCGCCGATTGGTCGGCGGGTTTTCTGCTGCAGCAGATCGGCGCGCAGCGCGAGGCGTTGGATGAGGTAGCCGCTTTGTTGCCAGATGTTGCGGCGGGCCTGCCGCTACCCGCAATGCCGCAATCGCCGCTGCCCCGCGCTACACCGGCGAGCGACCTGCTGGCCCAGCGCGACGACGGCAATCGGGCCATCGGTGCCATGCTCGAATGGCTCGATGCCGAGCGCGACGATCTTTCTCCGGAGCAAGCAACGGCCATCGAAATGCTGCTGCGCACCGCGATGCGCGCCGAAGTCGAGATCGAACTGAAAAACTCACCACGGCCGCTGTTTGCGGAGATTTCGAGCGGGCGCGAGAGCCCCTGACGGGGTGCCGCTTCAACCGGTGAGTTGATCGAGCCAAGCTTTCAATTGCGCCGACATCGGCTCCAGATCCTGTTGAACCGTGAGGTATACGGTTTCGTCGTCGATCGCGTCGTAGCCGTGGATGATGCGATTGCGCAGACCGATCGCCAGCCGCGCGGTCGGAACATGGTCGAACAATTTGTCATCCACATTCGCCAGTCGCGCGCACGCCTCCCCAAGGATTTCGAGCTGGCGTTCCACAGCCGATCGAATCAACAGGTTCTGCGCGTAGTCCTCGAAGCTCACATCGGCGATGAATGAGCGCGCCGCGTTCATGGCGCTCAGCGCGTCGAACACGAGCTTGGGCCTGCGTTCAGCCATAGACGGGCGTTCGGGTCCGCTCCACTTCCGCGGCGAAGAAGGGATTGCGGATGTAGTTCGGATTGACCAGATCGATTCGCGCCCCTAACAATTTTTCCAGGGCTTCCGCCAGATCGATCAACCGCTGTGCGCGCGAGCCGCCGGATGCGTCCAACTCCACCAGAAAGTCATAGTCGCTGCGCCCGGCGATGAATTGGCCTGCAGCAGCGGAGCCGAAGAGTTCGAGCCGTTTCACGCCCAGGCGCTCGCACAGCGACTTGATCGCTTCGGCATGCGGCGCGAGGCTGGGGTGCATGGAGCCATTATCCGATTTCGGCACTTCACAGTTGCTGTGACCGCGGCGGCGGTGGCTGGCGCTGCCGCGAACACCCGATGCTGGTGTTCCCCCGATTGACACGCACCCGGGATCGGGTAGATTTTCAACCGTACCGTAAGGTAGTGTACGAATCGCGGGCGCGCCGCCATGTTCATTGCCGCCTTGCGCCCGCCGATCCCCACCCCCTCTGGCCCATGCAGGCTGGACCTCACGCCCAGGAGCGACCCGAATGTTCAATCCGACCCGAAGACTGCTCACGCTCGCCGCCGCCTCACTTTTGGCGCTCGGCCTGCCGCTGGCCGCGCACGCCCAGGCCACCATCAAAGTCGGGTTGCTCACGATCGACAGCGGCCCGTTCGCCACCTACGCGAATCTGGTGGAACAGGCAGCGCGCTTCGGCGTCGACTGGATGAACGCCGAAGGCGGCGCACTCGGCCGCAAGTTCGAGCTCGTGGTGCAGGCGCACAGCGGCACGCCGGCCACGGCGCTGCAAGCAGCGACCAAACTCGCGCAGCAGGGCGGCGTCACGGTCATCATCGGCCAGACGCTCAGCTCGCACTCGCTGGCCTTGGCGCCCAAGCTGGCGGATCTGAACGTGCTGCACATCGACACCTATGCGCAGAGCAACGACCTGCTCACCAAGGCTTGCGTGCCCAACTATTTCCGCGTCAACACGCCCGACGCGCTGACGACCCGCATGATGCAAGACTACGTGAAGGCCAGCGGCGCGAAGACCTGGAACCTGATCTCGATGGACTACGCGGCAGGCCACAGCTTCAGCAAGGCGTTCAGCGAGCTCGTCACCGGCCTGGGCGGCAGCGTGCAGCAGAACCTGTTCTCGGCGCCGAACACCACCGACTTCGGCAGCCAGATCTCGCAGCTCTCCAAGCCGGCCGACGCGCTGGTCGTCACCCTCTTCATGAGCGACGGCCAGAGCTTCGCGAAGCAGCAGAAGCAGTTCGGCCTGTTCGACAAGTACAAGATGATCATCGGCAACGGCTTCGCCACCGACTTCCAGTTGGAAGCGCATGGCGATAACGTGCTGGGCGTCGTGAACAGCCTGAGCTGGACGCCCGAGCTGCGCCGGCGCGCGCAACGCCGCGTTCGTGAAGGAGTTCGAGGCCAAGGTCAAGCGGCGTCCGTTCTATACCGACGCCGACATCATGGCCGCGCTCGAAGTGTTTCGCGCCGGCGTGGTCCGCGCCAAGTCGTCCGAAGTGGCCGACGTGCGCAAGGGCATGGAAGGCGTGCGTGCCGACACGATCTTCGGCAACGTGGAGATGCGCGCCGCCGACCACCACCTGATTCGCCAGCACGGCATGGCGCAAGTGGTGCGCGCGCCGAACGGCAAGACCAAGTTCGAGATGAAGGTCGTGAAGTCCGGGCCGGAAATCTACCCGGCGCCCAGCCCCGAGTGCAAGGTGAACTGATCCGGGCGTGACCCGGTCCGCGCGGCGCATCTGAATTCCTGAATCCTCCGCCGCGTGGACTTCGCGCAGCTCTTCAGCGCCGCCCAGCTCGCCAACGCCTTGGCGTTGGCGTCGCTGCTGACGATTCTCGCCAGCGGCCTCGCCCTGATCTTCGGCCTGCGCGACGTGATGAACTTCGGCCACGGCGCGTTCTACATGCTCGGCGCCTACCTCGGCTTCAGCGTCACCAAGTCGATGAATTTCTGGGCCGCGCTGGTCGTCGTGCCGCTGCTGCTGGCGGTGCTGGGCGTCGTGTTCGAGCTCGCCGTGCTGCGCCCGCTGCAAAAGCGCTCCCACATGGACGTGGCCCTCGTCACCTTCGGCATCGGCCTGATCGTCGGCCCGGCGGTGCACAAGATCTGGGGCACGGTGCCACTGGCGGTGGAGCCGCCGGCGGTGCTGGCCGGCTCGACCCAGTTGTTGGGGACGATGTACCCGGTGTATCGCCTGTTCCTGATCGGCATGGGTTTCGGCACCTGCCTGCTGCTCGCGGCCTGGCTCAAGTACACGCGCAGCGGCATGCACACGCGCGCCGTGAGCCAGCAGCCGCATGTGGCGCGCATGATGGGCGTGAACACCGATCGCCTGAGCCTGCTCGTCGTGTGCCTGGGCAGCGCATTCGCGGGCCTGGCCGGCGTGCTCGCCGGGCCTTACCTGTCGGTCGACCCGGGCATGGGTGCGTCGATCCTCATCAGTTGCCTGATCGTCGTTGTCGTCGGTGGATTGGGCAGCATCGGCGGCGCGATCGCCGCGGCCGTGGTCTACGGGTTCATCCAGGTCATAGGCACCGTGCTCTTGCCCTCGGTCGCTGTGCTCGCGCCTTACCTGTTGCTGTTCATCGTGCTGCTGTGGCGGCCGCAAGGCCTGGGCCGCGGGCGGGTAGGGTGAAGCTGTTTCGCTCGCGAGGGTTCTGGCTGGCGCTGCTCGTCGTCGTGGCGGGTCTGTTCGCGCCGCAGCTCATCACGAGCAAGTTCTACCTCGGCCTGCTGATCAACGGCATCGTGCTCGGCGTGGCAGCCGTGGGCATCGGTTTCCTGATGCACCAGTGCGGCCTCGTGATGTTCGGCGTGGCGGCGTTCATCGGCTTGCCGGCGTACCTGCTGGGAATCGCATCGATGAAACTGGGCTTCAGCCTGCACAGCGCGGTGGCGTTTGCGCTCGTGTGCAGCACGCTGTTTGCGGCTCTGGTGGGCGCGCTTGTCGTGCGCGCGCGGCCGCTGCCGTTTGCGATGCTCACGCTCGCGCTCGCGCAAATGCTCAAGTCGATGTCCACGCTGCAAGTGATGCGCCCGATCACCGGCGGCGATGACGGCCTGGCGATGACGTTCAAGGGAACGTTCTTCACGCTCAGCCAAAGCGCGCTCGGCAAGCCGGCGAGCTTCTGGCCGCTCGCATGGCTGGCGCTGTGCGCAGTGCTGGCGATCGCCTGGCTCGCGTCGAATTCGCGCTTCGGCCAGGTGCTGCGCGCGACGCAGGCGAACGAAGAGCGCATGCGCTTTTCCGGCTTCAACACCTACGTGCCGCGGCTGCTCGCGTTCACGCTCGCGAGTTTCATCGTGTCGGTGGCGGGCGTGCTGATGGGCCTGAACTCGGCGTTCGCGTCGCCCGAGGCGCTGGACTTCGCCACCGGCGGCCATTCGCTCGTCGCGATGCTCGTCGGCGGCGCCGGCACCGTGGCCGGGCCGCTGTTCGGCGCGCTGCTCTACACCTGGGGCCAAGACGCGTTCGGCGCCACCGGTTATCTGGAACTGCTGACCGGCATCGCCGTCGTGCTGATGATCTCGGCCTTTCCCAAGGGCGCGATGGGTTTCCTGATCCAGCTCTGGCAGCGCGCGCGCGGCAAGCCGGTGGTCTAAAGGAATCGACGCATGCTGCGCATCGAAGACCTGAGCGTCGCCTACGGCAGCGTGCAAGCGCTGGAAGGCGTAAGCCTGGAAGTCGCGCAGCGCGGCGTGCTGCACGGCATCATCGGCCCCAACGGCGCAGGCAAAACGACATTGATGGACGCGATCACCGGCCGGCGCAGGCCGACGCGCGGCCGCGTGTTCGTCAACGGCGTGGACATCACGGCGCTGAGCGTCGAAGCGCGGCGGCGCGGCGGCATGTCGCGCTCGTTTCAGCGCACCAGCATCTTCCCCGGGCTCACGGTGCGCGAGCAGCTCGAGCTCGTGGCGTCGCAACTCGGCGAGCCGAACCTCGATGAAATCGTCGACGCGTTCGAGCTGCGCGCCGCGCTCGACGAAAGCGCCGACACCATCGCCTACGGCGACCAGCGGCGCGTCGACATCGCACTGGCGATGGTGGGCAAGCCGAGCCTGATGTTGCTCGACGAGCCGGCCGCCGGGCTGTCGACGACCGAGACGATCTCGCTGTTCGAACATTTGCAAAAGCTCGTCAAGCAACGCGGCGTGACGGCGCTCGTCGTCGAGCACGACGTCGACGCAGTGTTCCGCTTCTGCGACGACGTGACGGCGCTGGATCTCGGGCAACTCATCGTCACCGGCAAGCCCGATGCGGTGCGCAAGGACTCTCGCGTGATCGCGGCGTACCTGGGGACGGCGGCGTGAGTTTTTTGCGCATCCAGGGGTTGACGGCAGGCTACGGCAAATCGGTCGTGCTGCGCGGCGTGGATCTGGACGTTGACGAGGGCGAATCGGTCGCTGTGGTCGGCAAGAACGGCGCCGGCAAGTCGACGCTGCTGAACAGCTTCTTCGGCGGCACCACGATCAAGGGCGGCAGCATCGTGCTGGGTGGTGTGGCGATCGAAAAGCTGCCCGCCTACGCCGCGCCGAAACACGGCGTCAGCATCTCGCCGCAAGGGCGCCTGATCCTGCCGCACCTCACGGTGCAGGAGAACCTGCTGCTCGGCGCCGCGCCGGGGCGCAAGGGCCACTGGACGCTGGAGAGCGTGTTCGCGCTGTTCCCGATCCTGAAAGAGCGGCGCGACAAAATGGGCACCGCTCTCAGCGGCGGCCAGCAGCAGATGCTCGCGGTGGGTCGCGCCCTGCTCGCGAACCCGCGCGTGCTGCTGCTCGACGAGCCGAGCGAAGGGCTGTCGCCGATCCTGGTTGACGAGCTCGCGCGCACCTTCAACAAAATTCGCGACGCCGGCACCGGCATCCTCGTCGTCGAGCAGCACCTGAACCTGGTGCGCCGCGTGACGCAGCGTTTCGTGGTGATGGCCAAAGGCGAGATCATCGATCGCGGGGCGACCGACGAGATCGACGCTGACGCGCATCGCGCGGCGCTGGCGTTCTGATGGTGTGCGGTGACACTACCGCATGCCCCAAGCCGCCGACGCCTTACCCCGCAAAGCATTCATCACGGGCCTGAGCTGGGGCCTGCTCGCCGCCGCGATCTGGACCAGTTACTCGGTGCTGGCGCGCTTGGCCGTCACGTCAGGGCTGAGCCCGGGTGACCTGACGCTGCTGCGTTTCGCGCCCGGCGCTTTGCTGATGGCCCCGCTGGTCTGGCGTTGGGGTTGGCGCGACCTGGCCGGCATCGGTTGGGGCCGCGGCGTGTTGTTGGCGCTGCTGTGCGGGCCGGCGTTCAGCCTGCTGCTGATGACGGGTTTC
Source organism: uncultured beta proteobacterium (assembly GCA_963791595.1). GTDB lineage: Bacteria > Pseudomonadota > Gammaproteobacteria > Burkholderiales > Burkholderiaceae_C > JAEMQF01. Next base: position 30,452 of record CAWBTF010000031.1, read on the forward strand.
AGCCTCGCGCCGCTCGCGCATGGTGCCGTCATCGCGCCGGCGTGCCAGATGCTTTCGGGCCTCACGCTGTCGGCGTGGCTCGCAAGCCAGCGCTGGACGCGCGAGACGGCGCTGGGCGCCGCCGTGATCACGCTGGGGCTGGTGTTCATGGGTGCCGACAGCATCCTGCACGGGCAGGGCACGCTCGTGGGCGATGCGCTGTTCGCCGCTGGCGGCGCGTGCTGGGGCCTGTTCGGCGCGCTGTCGCGGCGCTGGAGCGTGGATCCACTGCGGGTGACGGCCGTCTACGTGGTGCTGTCGTTCTTGCTTTGGGCGCCGGTCTACCTTGCGCTTGGCGACTTCTCCGGCCTGGCCCACGCCAGTGCGGGCATGCTCGTGGTGCAAATCGTCGCCCAGGGCCTCGGCGCGGGGCTGGTGGCGGTGCTGGCGTTCAGCCGCGCCAGCGAACTGCTGGGCGCCGGGCGAGCCGCGTTCTTCGGCGCGATGGTGCCGGGCGCGGCGACGCTGCTTGCGATTCCGGTGCTGGGCGAAGTGCCCACGCTGTTGCAGGTGCTCGGCATCGCGGCGGTGGTGGCGGGCCTGCTGCTCGCCTTCGGCGCGATACGGGTGGTGCTGGCGCGGCTGGCCCGGACGCAGAAGGTGTGAACGCATCCAAGATGCCCGCGCGGCGCTTCGAGCGAAAGCCTTCTGTCCGCGCAAGCCCAGCCCTCATGCGACTGCGCCCTGCGGCAACCCATGGTGGCGGGCGATGCGCAGGGGTGCCACCCGGTAGCCAGGGCAGGTGGCTCGGGGTGCGGGCGCAGGCCCCATTCGCGGTGTCCTGGCTCCTCGCGAGCTTGGCTGGCGTTGATGGAATTGCGCGCCGTGGACCACATCCGGGTGCCCCGCGAGCGTGGGCCGGAGAACGTACCCCGGGCCACCTGCCCTCGCGCGGGGCTTGGAGTGCGCGCAGCAGCGAACGGCCACTTTGGGCAGCAAACGGTGATTCAACGGGACGTTTCGTGCATTGCGGATGGCACGCAGCGCAATGCGACGCTGATGTGAAATCCGCGCCGCAGCGGGTTCAAATCGGCGGATGCCCCTGCACGCCCTCGTACATCGCGTAGCCCCTGCCGACGCCGTATTCGATGATGCCGTACCCGACGTCGTCACCGTCGCGCACTTCGATCACCTGGTCGCCGAGTGTGCGTACGCGCTTTCGCGTCGCCGGGTCGTTCAGGTCCCACTCGTCGTGCGCGAGGAACAGCTTGCCGCGGTCGTCGCCATGGAACCAGCCGTCCAGCCCGCCGTACAGGCCACCCTTCAGGTAATAGCGCGTCGGCAGCACGCGGATCGAAATCGGGCGCTCGCTGCCGTCGGCAAAGCGCAGATGAAACGTCGCCGACGCCATCGATTGGCCGTGCGGGTCGGCGCTCCATTGCACATCATGGCGCACGTCGGCGAGCTGGTGGCGCGATGAGGCCTTGCTGCCGACGCCGAACACCTCTTCGCCCGACAGATAGATCTTGTCGCCCGGTGCGCGTTCCTTGAAGAAGATGTGCAGGCCGCGGTCCTTGAATTGCGCTGTGGTCCAGCAGTAGAAGAAGGGTGGGTAGAAGGTGAGCGGCGGCGCCGTCTCGTCGCTGCGCATCTCGGCGCGCACGCCCCAGGAATGGTCGCGCTGGCCGAGCCAGGAATCGACCTCGACGCGTTGGCCGGCGTATTCCAGCCAGCCGGTGTAGCGGCCGAGCTGCTGGGCGCGCGCCATGTTCTCGGTGATGCGCCCGTCGCGCCGGCGCTGGTGCGCCTTTTCTTCGTGCGCATTCATCGTCGCGTGGAATTCGAGCTCGAAGCGGATGCCCGAATCGTTCTCGCCCAGCGTCAGCGAATGGCGGCGCAGGCCCTCGATCACCTTGATCGACAGTGGCCCGACGCTCGTGTTCAACGGGTCCGGGCGCAGCCGGCGCGACGCGCGAAAGTTCCACTGCCGCCCCGGCACGGCCACGCCCGCGAACGCATCCATCACATTGCGGTTCGGGTGGTAGCCCAGGCCAATGTCGAAGATCACTTCGCCGCCTGGCGCAGGATGGCCGGTGTACCAGAGCCGCTCCATCCACGCCGGATCGCTGTTGTCGATCTGGTCGAACGTGGTCGACAGCTGGTGGCCGATCAGGTCGTCTTGCGGGCTGAGCATGGTGCAGGCTGGCTCGGGATCTTCACAGTCGCGATGGTAGTACGGTAGCGTACAGTAGCCCGCAATGTCAGAACCCGCAGGAGGCGATGCCGCATGACCCCTTCAACCATCCGCGTCGAAATGCAAGACGGCCTGGCCGTCGTGAACCTGGCGCAGCCCGCGCGCGGCAACCCGATCGACGGCGATTTCGCGCGCGAGTTCAAACAAGTCGTCGCCGACCTGTGGGACGCCCCCGGCCTGCGCGGCGTGCTGCTGCGCGCCGACGGCGCGAATTTCAGCTACGGCGGCGACCTGAAAAGCTTCTTCCCGGTGCGCGAGCGTCTTGGGCCGCTGGTGCGCGAATGGACCGGCAACCTGCACATGGGCCTGCAACGTTTCTGGCAGTTGAAAGTGCCGGTCGTCACCGCGGTGCAGGGCTTTGCGATGGGCGGCGGCGTGGCCGTGGTCGCGGGTTGCGACGTGGTGCTCGCCGCCGAATCGGCGAAGTTCGGCTCGGCGTTCGCGCAGCTCGGCTTCAGTTGCGACTCGGGCTCGAGCGCCACGCTCACCGCGCGCATGGGTCCGGCGCGCGCGAAGCGCTTCGTGCTGCTGACCGAAGTGCTGAGCAGTGCCGAAGCGCTGCAAGCCGGCCTGGCGGACCGCGTGGTCGCCGACGACAAGCTGCAGGACGAAGCGCTCGCGCTGGCGCGGCGCCTGGCCGATGGGCCCACCGTCGCGCTCGGCGAGATCAAGCGCTTGTTCCTGCGTGCCGGCTCCGACCAACTCGCCGCGCAGCTCGAAGACGAAGCGCTGACGCTTGCGCGCGTGGCCGCGACGGCCGATGCACAAGAAGGCATCGCCGCGATGGTCGAGCGCCGCAAACCGGTGTTTCGCGGTCGATGAAACTCGAATCGTTCGAAGCCATCGTCGTCGAGAAGAACGACGAAGGCTTTGCCACGCTGCGCCTGAACCGGCCGGAAAAGCTGAACACGCTGTCGATCCGCATGCGCCAGGAAATCGGCGCGGCGATCGACGCGCTCGAAGCCGACGTCAATGTGCGCGTGCTCATCCTCACCGGCACCGGGCGCGCGTTCACCGCGGGACTGGACCTGGACGAATGGCAACCCGGCGACAAGGCTGCGGCGGGCGCCTATGAATTCGATCCCGTCGCGGTGCTGCAGCGCTTCAGCGGCCCGGTGATCGGCGCGATCAACGGCATGGCGATCACCGGTGGCCTGGAGATCGCGCTCAGCTGCGACCTGTTGATCGCTTCCAGCGAAGCACGCTTTGCCGACACGCATGTCAAGGTGGGCCTGCTGCCCGGCTGGGGTGGCTCGGTGCGCCTGGCACGCCTGATCGGATTGAGCCGCGCGAAAGAACTTGCGCTCACCGGGCGCTTTCTCGGCGCCGACGAAGCGCTCGCCTGGGGATTGGTGAATCACGTCGTACCGACCGATCGATTGCAGGACAAAGCCGAAGAACTGGCGCGGCAGATGCTCGCCGGCGTGCCTGAAACGGTGAAGGCCTACAAGCGCTTGCTCGACGACGAAGCGGCGCTGCCGTTTCACGACGCGCTGGCGCTCGAACGTCAGCGCTCGGTGGCGAACAACCAGACGCAAGGGCGCGACGCGATCCTGCAGCGGCTCGATCGCTTGCGCCGGCGCGGGGCTTGATACCCTTTGACGTTCAATCGCAAAAGAATGGGCGTCCGCGTTCGGCCCATTGCTGTCGTTCGCCGCTGCGCGCACGCCAGCGACTGCGCGAGGGCAGGTGCCCGGGGTACGTTCTCCGGCCCACGCTCGCGGGGCACCGGATGTGGTCCACGGCGCGCATTTCCATCAACGCCAGCCAAGCTCTTGAGGAGCCAGGACACCGCGAATGGGGCCTCCGCCCTCCCCCCGAGCCACCTGCCCTGGCCACCGGGTGGCACCCCTGCGCATCGCCTGTCACCACGGGTGGCAGCAGGGCGGTGGTGGTGCCCCCGGGCGCAGGCCCCATTCGCGGTGTCCTGGCTTTCTGCCCGCTTGGATGGTGATGACGCGGCTGTCCGTGGTGGACCTCCGATGGTGCCCCGCGAGCGTGGGCCGGAGAACGGGGGCGCCACCACCGCACTGGGGCGCAGTCGCATGTGGGCTGGGCCGGTGCGGACAAAGGGTATTCGCTCGAAGCTCCGGGCCACCGCCCAGTCAGATCCTTCTCGCGCGACCTTCCCAATACGGATCGCGCAACACGTTCTTCCGCACCTTTCCGGCGGTGAGGGCGTGCGATCGTGGCAAAGGCGGCGAACGCAACGCCCGGCGCGTCCGCACGTGGATCAGGGCCGATCGACCAGGCGCAGCACCCTGCCCGTGGTCCCGTACGGACCGAAGGTCTCGTTGGTCAGCACGTAGAACTCGCCGGCGCGGTCTTCGGCCAGGCCGATCACGCGCGTCTCGAGTCGCAGCGCGCGGGTCATCGGCCAGAGCTCGCCGCCGCGGCTGGACGGTGCGGCGACGAAGATCTGCCCGGAGGCCTGCTTGAAATCGGCGCTCCAATCGGCAATCAGCAACTGCCCGGCGAGCCGCGGTATCGCGCGGCCGCGGTAGACACGCGCTCCGGTGACGGCGGTGCCCACGCCTTTCAGGCCCAGTTTGGTGTCGGGGTGCGACGCTTGCATGTTGGCGTATTCGGCCACGGGAAGTTCGAGCCGGGTGCCGAAGGCGTCGCGGTTCGCGCAACTCACCGGTGGTTGGCGCGGCCGCAGCCGGTCCACGCAATGGGTGCCCTCGATCAGCGGCCAGCCGAAGTTGCCCGGCGCCTTCACGCGGTAGGTGGCTTCCCACAATGTCTCGGCGACAGCGGTCACATAGAAGTCGCCGCTGCCATTGGAATCGAAGGCGATTCGATACGGATTGCGAAATCCCCAGGCCCAGATTTCGCGCCGCCCGCCGCTGGCGGCGAACGGGTTGTCGCGCGGAATCGCATAACCCGGGAAACCGCGGTCGATGTCGATTCGCAGAATCTTGCCGAACAGCGACTCGCGGTCTTGCGCCAGGCCGTCCCACGCCAACCCTTCCGCCGGCACGTTGAACGCCTCCCAGCGCACCTCCTTGCCGATGCCGTGCGACGCACCGCTGTCGCCCAGGCCGATGTACAGAAACCCATCGGGCCCGAACGCGAGACCGCCGCCGTTGTGCTTGCGGCTCGGCCAGTCGATCTCGAGCAGCACGCGTTCGGAGGCGACATCGATGCGCGACAGGTCGCCCGGCTTCGCGCTGAACTCCGACACCCGCCGCGTGTAGTTCCAGTTCGCCGGTGCGCCGGTGCGCAGGGGTGCAGAGTAGCTGGCGAAGACACGGCCGTTGCGCGCAAACTGCGGATGCAGCACGAAGCCGAGCAGGCCGCGCTCTTCGAAGTTCTGTTCCAGTGGCAGCATGCGCGGCCGCAGGTCGAAGAAAGGCTCGGGCGCGAGCCGGCCATCGGCGTTCAGCGTTCGCACCACGCCGTCTTGCTGGACGATGAACTTGCGCCCGCTGCCGTCGGCCGGCTCTTCCAGATGGATCGGCGCCGTGAGGCCTTCGGCCACGGGTTCGAGAGCGAGGTCTTGCGCCGTTGCGTTCGAGCAGAGCAAAGCGACCACCGCCAGCGAGAGTGCGGCCCGCGCGATCGGTGAGTTTGGGGCGTTCATGGGCGAGGCAAGAAGTCAAATCTCAGTGTACGGGGCTCGCCGCGCGTCATGCGGCGCCGCATCCCAATCCGCCGCGCGCCAACGCACCCGGGGATTCCCGTAGAACCGTCGCAGCCGCATTGCCTGCGCGGAGCGACGCGAATACAGTGGCCGTCCCATCAATTCTCTTGGAGACGAATATGTCGTTGCAAAGACAAGTCGATGCACTCCTGAGCCGCGCCACCCAGGCGGGCGACGTGCCCGGCGTCGTGGCCATGGCGACGAACCGCGAAGGCACCATTTACGAGGGCGCCTTCGGCGAGCGCGTGCGCGGCCAGGGCCCGGCGATGACCGTGGACACGGTGGGCTGGATCGCTTCGATGACCAAGGCCATCACGTCGAGCGCGGCGATGCAGCTCGTCGAACAAGGCAAGATCGACCTGGACGCACCCGCGAGCCGGGTCGTTCCGCAAATTGCCGAAGCGCAAGTGCTGACCGGGTTCGACGCGAGCGGCCGGCCGCAAACGCGCGCACCCAAACGCGCCATCACGCTGCGCCACCTGCTCACGCACAGCGCCGGCTTCAGCTATGAAATCTGGAACAGCGACATCCAGAAGGCGCAGGCTGCGTGGGGGCTGCCGGGCATCACGGAATGCAAGAACGCGTCGCTGCACACGCCGTTGTTGTTCGACCCGGGCGAGCGCTGGGAATACGGCATCAACATCGACTGGGCCGGCAAGATGGTCGAAGCGGTGAGCGGGCGCAAGCTCGGCGCCTACCTGCAGGACAACCTGTTGGGTCCGCTGGGCATGGACAGCACGGCGTTTCGCATCACGCCGTCGATGCGCAGCCGGCTCGCCAAGCTGCACCAGCGCGGCGACGACGGCGTGCTGACGCCGATCGACCTGGAGATCGTGCAAGACCCCGAATTCGAGATGGGCGGCGGCGGCCTGTACGGCACGATGGGAGACTATCTGAAATTCGTGCGCATGATCCTCAACGGCGGCGCCGGCAACGGCAACCGCGTGCTGCGGCCGGAGACGGTGAGCCTGATGTCGCGCAACAACATGGGCGACATTCGCGTCACCGAACTGAAGACGGCGATCCCGTCGCTGTCCAACAGCGGCGAGTTCTTCCCCGGCGTGAGCAAGTCCTTCGGACTGGGCTTCCAGATCAACGAGCAGGCCGCGCCCACCGGCCGCCCCGCGGGCGGGATGATGTGGGCCGGCCTGGCCAACTCCTACTACTGGATCGACCCGGTCAGCGGCATCGGCGGCGCGTACCTCACGCAGATCCTGCCGTTTGTCGACACCAAGTCGCTGCCGCTGTACTTCGCTTTCGAGACCGCGGTGTACGACAACCTGCGCTGACCGGCTGAGAGTTTTTCGGTTTTGCTCCCTCTCCCTCTGGGAGAGGGAGGAAATTCAGCGGCCGCCGCGCTGACGGGAAGCGACCTGCCGCGCGGCTGCGCCTCGGGTCACTTCAGCCCCAGGTCCTTCTGCAAGTCGGCAGCGCTTTGCTTCGAGGCCTGCGCCGCGGGGCGCTGCGCCTGCATGGCCGCTTTTGCGGCGAGCGCCTGCTTGCGCATCGCCTCGACCGCCGCCGGGTCGCTGTACTGCGCGCGCATCGATTCGGCCAGGCGCTTGCCGGCGTCGATGTCGGGCTGCAGCTTCTGCCGCGCGAGTTGCTCGTTGCGTTTCTGCACCGCCTGCACCTTGGCGCGGTCGTCGGCGACTTGGAAGTAAGTCGCTGCGAGCACGAACCGGCCATTCGCTTCGGCTTCGTCGCCGAGTTTGTTGGCCAGGGCCTTGATCGACGCGATGCGTGGCTCGGCAGGTTTCAGGTAATGCGCGGCCAGCGCGTAGTCTTTCGCGCTTTCCAGCAGCTCGGGCGCAGCGCTGTAGTTGGCGGCCAGTGCGCCGGCGCGTTCCTCGGCGCGCTTCACGAGCTGGGCTTCGATCGCCGCCTGCACGCGCGGGTCGGATTCGACTTGCGACCACTCGCGCAGCACACCGAGCTCGCCGAGCGACTTCTTCAGCAGATCGTCGGGCCACTTCTGGAGGAACGCGGCTTCACGGTTCGCCGCCGCCAGGTGCACGGCGACTTCGATCGAGTCCGGCCGCGCGCGCGCGAGCGCCACGCGCTCCTGGAGGTAGTTCGCATCGAACGCGGCGGCCTCGCGCTGCAGCGTGCGCTCCGGGCCTTTGGCGAGGGCGTTGCGCACTTCCTGGATCAGGCTGGCGCCGGGCGTGTAGGGCCCCACCGCGGCGAAGCGCAGCTTGTGGTTGACCTTGAAGGACTCTGACGAACGGTCCTCGAAGCGCTTCAGCAGTTCGCCGACGACGCGTGGCGACTCCAGCTGTGTGCGCAACGCGGTCATCAGCGCGCGGTCGGCGGCGGCGAAGTGGCCTCCCTGGTCGTACAGAGCGGCGGCCTGAGCGTGATTGCCCTTCTTCTCCTCGGCGCTGGCCAAGGCGGGAGCGATCTGCGCCGCACGTTGCGCGGCCTTCGGTGCGTTCGGGCTTCTGCCGCCCTGTGCCTCCACGTAGTGCTCGAGTGCCTCGGCCATCTTTCCAGCGCGCTCGGCGGCCTGCCCGGCGACATAGGCTGCTTCGGCATGGCGCCGTTCTGCCTCGGTATCCCAATCGGCGCGCACGGCGTGGCTCGCCATCAGCAGCGCGAGTGCGGCGATCTTCAGGATGGTGCGTGAATTCATGATGTGGCTCCTTGTCGAGTGCGTGGCGTTCAGCGCGGCAACATGGCCTTCATCGCGTCGAGCGGCGAAACGCTGCCGAGCATCGACTTGAACGTTGGCATCTTCGAGTAACCCTCGGGAACTTCGAACACCATCGCGTCGACGGCGCCGATCTGCAGATTGCGCAGCGTCACCGTCATGCGCGACGCCTTGCCGCCTTCTTTTTGCAGCAGGTCCATCTTCACCGCGATGCCTTCGCGCGTGAACCACATGAAGCCACCGGCGCCGCCGTCTTTGGCGATCAGCTTGTACTTCGTCGCGGCGACGCCTTCGACGGTTTCGGGCCCGACGACGCTGATGCTCGTTTCGTCGCCGCTCGGCGGGGCAGCGGGGTCGCGCGCGGCGCGCAGGTCGGTCTCGCGCACCATGCGCTGCGCTGGCATCAGGTTCCAGACGACGTTGCGGTCGCGGCGCACGATGCGCACGTCTTGAAAGCCGCCCATCTCGGTGTCGGTGCGCTCCTTGTCGGCGCTGTAGTAGACGCGGCCGGTGAAGTTGCCGGCGCTCGACTCGACGATGCGCTCGGCCTGGTAGTCGACGCTCGGCGTCGGCAACCGATTCTGGGCGTTGGCAGCGGCGACGAAGGCCGCGGTGATCAGGAATGCGACAGCGGGCTTGGACATGTGAATCTCCTTGGGTGGGTCAGCGGGCGGTTGGAACGCTTGAAACGATTGGTTTGGCCGTGAACGCACTGTGCCCGCCGAGCCGCCGCGCTGTCCTTAAGCGGCGCGGGCCGGCGCCTAAAACCTTCTAAAACAGTGCGGGTGGCGGGCGCAGCGTGTCGTTCGATGGCGTCAATAGCGCGTACGCAGCGTGCCCAGCCACGCCGGCAACGTGAACGTGCACAGCTCGAAGCGGTTCGGCGGCGCCTCGGCGAATTCGCCGGTCTTGTAGAAATCGGCGAGGAACGCGTCGATCGGGGCGCTGAACGTGCCCAGGCGCTGCGAACGTGCGGGCTCGGGCAAGGCGTCGGCCGCCTGGATTTGCTGGCTGAGGCCCGGCAGGCTGCGGGTCGCCGCGGCGGCGCTGCGAACGCCGTTGCGGTAAGCGCTGGCCGACTGCGAAATCTCGCGCAGCTGCGCCGCGCTGAAGCCAGGGTCGGTGGCCGGGCGAACGCACAGCCCGGCGCCACGCGTCGGCACTTCGAGTGGGGGGTCGACGGGGGGTTGCTTCGTCGGTGGCGTCGTGCCGGGCGTCGGCGGCGCGTCGGCCGGCGGCGCGTCTACCGGCGGCGGCGTGCGCGGCTTGGGTGGCTTGGGTGGCTTGGGGTCGACCTTGGTCGGTGGCGCGGGCGGCGCGGGGGGCGGCGGTTGTTTGTCGCAGCGCTTGAGCAAGCTTTCGATCCGGTACAGCTCGCGGCTCACGCTGTCGCGCTGCGCGTCGAGTTCTTCGAGCTCCTGCACGACGCCTTCGATGATGCCGAGGTCTTGGCCGAACTTTTCGGCTGCGAGCCCGGCTTCGATGAAACTTTTCAGCGACGACAGCTGCCAGCTGCCGAGCTTCGCGACGATGGCGCCCACGCCGCCGGCGACGATCTTGCCCGCGAGCAGATCCTTGATCGCGTTGCCCGTGTCCCACAGGGTTTGCACGGCTTCGATCGTCTGCAGGCTCTTGCCGACCGAGATGCCGTTCTTGACCGCAGTGGCCTCGCTGCCGGTCAGGGTGGCGGCGATGACTTCGGCCGTCTTGACCGCCAGCTCCTGGGTCGTGTCCTTGATTTCGCGCGCCGCCCGGTCGAACTCCGAATCGCCGAGGATTTGCTGCATGTGCTTGACGATCTTCTTCTCTTCCGCTTTCAAATGGTCGACTTTGTTGGTCAGCGCTTGCCTGACTTCGTCGTCGCAGGGAACGATCTCGATGTCAACCGGATGGCCCAGCAGCTGCCCGCAGCGCGTCTTCGCATGCAGCGTCGTGCGCCCTTCGTTCACCGCCTGCAGGCCGACGCTGCCGCGGTTGTTCTGCACGTTCGCGAGCGCGCCGTTGCCGAGCGTGAACGAGATCATGTCGCTCGCGTCGGCGCTCTCCAGGTCGTAGGGGAAGGTGTAGACCTTGTGGTTCGGCTTGCCGTCGATGCCGATCAAGCCGAGCTTCGGAAGCGGTGCGCCGCCGTTGATCGAGTTCAGCTTCAAGCTCGCCGCCGGCAACTCGGCGCTCGCGCTTCTGCCGTCGACCTCGTATTCGGCCCTGATCTTGCCTTTGCCTGGCGTGACCGCGCTGACGTTTGCCGCCAGACCCAGCGACTGCACGGACAGCGCACTTCCCGGCTCGGCCCAGAAACGCAGCACACCGCCCTTGGGTTCAACCGCCGCGCTCAGCTTCGTCGTCTGCCCGACCGGCAAGGCCGCGCAACCGTCGAGCGTCAGACTCGGGTCGCTGGCGTTGCGTTTGTAGCTCAGGACCAGCTCGCCGCTTTCGAGCGGGCTGGACATGCAGATGCCGGGCCCGGTGAGCGCGGTGCCGCTGATCGTGTAGCGCTTCTCGAAGCCGTCCTGCAGGTCTTTGCGCGTCAGGCGCAACGGCGGCGACAGCAGCGTGCCGAGCACGGGCTGCAATTCGACGATCGTCGGCAGCGTCAGGTTCGCGGCGCCTGCGCCTGCGTAGTGGCAAGCGCCGACATCGTCGACCGAAAACCAGAACCCCGGGGAGTGCTGCATGGGGTCTTGCTTCAGCGCGATCACGCCGCGGATCTTGCGCGCGCCGCCGCCCAGATGGGCGCGCAGCGTCACCTTGCCTTCCCCGTCCTTGCAGACGATCGGCGTCGCGTCGATCTGCGCCGGCGGGTCGATGCGCCCTTCCTCCAGCGTCGTGTCGAACGCGCCGTAGCTGATCAACATGTCGGCGATCGAGCTGCCTTCGGACGGCAACTCGCCGCGCCACTTGACACTCCACTGCCCGCCGCTGCATCCGTCGCTGGGGTAGGCGGCGCCGCTCAGGCGAAGGTCGACCTTGATCGTGTCCGCATCGGCGGCCGCCGCTGCGGCGGCCCAGCTGAGCAAACCGATGGCTGCGGCTTGACGAGGTTTCATGGAACGTCTTCCTGATCGTGATCGGATGGCGCGGCCAGCGCTTGATTGCTTCGCGGCGCCGCTCAGCGCGGTTGTTCGAACGCCATCAGACGCGGCACGCGCGCCATCACGCCGACCGAACAGGCGCCGCCGCCGGCCTGCAGTTGCACTTCGTATCCGATCACCGGGTTGCCGTTGCGGTCGAGCGTGATCGAAGGCCAGAAGCCGGCAAGCCAGTAAGCGCTCGGGCAGGGCGGAATCGGCGGGATGCACTGCGGGCAGCCCATGCGCGCCGGCAGGCCCATTTCGGTTTCGGCCGCTTTGGCCGACGGCAGAGGCTTGTTGTGCCAGCCGAGCGCGCTGGTTTCGCATTGCGCGTCGCACCAGACGTAGGCGAGTTCGTCCACGGGGACGGGAATGCGCAGTGCGATGCGCGGGCGGTTGCGGCTGTCGAGCGCGAGATCGACACCCTCCTGGCCCCACGCGGCCGGCAGGCCCACGTCGAGGGCGCCCCAGACACTCGTCGCCTGCGCGCACGCCGCGTCGCACGACAGGTAGTAGAGCGCGTTCGGCGTGAACTCGCCGCCGGCGCCGGTGCCGGGGTAGAGCGCGATGCGCGGCGCGCCGCTCGTCGTCAGGCGCATCGAAAACGTGGCGGTGCTCAAGGTGCCGTCGGTCGTCGTGATCGCCAGCGGCTGGCGGCTCACGCCGGCCGAGCAGTCACGCGTCGCGCACTCCATGTAGCCGATCACCGGCACGGCCCAGGGCTCGGCCGCCTGCATCATCGAGTACGCGATCCGGGGCAGGCCTTGCGGATCGATCGCGAGTGAGGCGTTCTTCCACAGGTTCTCGTCGAGCTGGGCGAGCCGCCACTGCGTGGCGCTCGTGCAGCCGCTGTCGCACGACGCGAACAACACGCCGTTCAGCGCGCTGCCCGTCCCGATCGAATTGGATTGGAAGATGAAGCGCGGCCGGCCTTGCGCGTCGAGCGCAAACGACTGCGTGTTCTCCGAGTCGGACGGAAAAAACGGCGTGCCGGCTTCGACGACGACGCTTTGCCTCCAGCCGGCGCTTTGCAGGCAGTTGCTGTCGCACGACCAGTATTCGTACTGGACCGTGCTCACCGAGGTCGGCTGCGTCGCGAGCAAGATCCGTGGTTGGCCGGCGCTCGTGAGCTGGATCTGGGCATCGCCCAGACCGTCGCCGAGCGCCACCGTGCTGAAGCGATCGGTGCCGCTGCAATCGGCCGCGCAGTACGCGTAGTACGCCGGGCGCCGGCCTTGGTTGTCGGCGGCGTTCGCGGCGTACACCGCGTGCACGCCGCCGGCGGCGTCGATCGCGATGTGCGGCAGCCGCGACGGGATCACCTCGTTGCCGATTCGGTACGGCAGCATGAATGAAGACGAGGCGGCGGGCCCCGGGTTCGTTCCAGGGGTCGAGACCGGCGGGGTGCCCGACCCGGTTGAGCCCGGCCCGGCCGAGCCTGCGGGGGCAGCGCCCGACCCGGTCGAGCTCGATCCGCCGCCGCCGCCGCCGCATGCGGCGAGGATGACGGCGCTGGACAAGGCGAGCTGGCAAGCGATCTTGCGGGTGCGGTTCATGGCGGGACTCCGGTTGGATTGAAGCGGTGCCGCAACTGTGCGAGCCCACCCCCAACAGCGTCCTTAAACGGACAAAACCCGTGCCTAAAACCTTCTAAAACCGCGTCGCGGCGGATAGAGTTCTGCTTGACGCCCCAGGCAAGATGTCAACCACCTACTGCTTTGACCGCTTCGAGGTCCAGCCCGTCGAGCGCCGGCTGCTGGTCGATGGCCAGCCGACGCCGATCGGCACGCGCGCCTTCGACCTGCTGCAAACGCTGATCGAGAACCCCGGCAGGCTGATCACGAAGAACGAGCTGCTCGACCGCGTCTGGCCGGGTCTGGTGGTCGAAGAGGCGAACCTGCACGTGCAGATCAGCAGCCTGCGCAAATTGCTCGGGCCGAAGGCGATCGCGACGATTCCCGGGCGCGGCTACCGCCTTGCCGTGACGGTCGACCCCGACAAGGGCGAAGCAGCGCCGACGCCACCGGCCGCCGCGGCAGCCGTGCCGCCGGGCGAGCGCTTCGGCGATCGGCGCCACAACCTGCCCGAAGCGTCGGCGCCGCTGATCGGCCGCGACGCCGACATCGAAGCCGTGAACCGCCTGCTGGACCAGCACCGGCTCGTGACGCTGGTCGGCCCGAGCGGCATCGGCAAGACCTTGTTGGCCCAGGCCGTCGCGCGGCAGCGCGTGACGCTGCACGCCAACGGTGTCTGGTGGGTCGATCTGGCAGCGCTGCGCACCGCGGACCAGGTCGCCGCGGCGATCGCGCAGGCCGCCGCCATCCCTCTGGGTGACGGCGACGCGGCGACGCTGCTGCGGCGCGCGCTCGGATTGCGCGACACGCTGCTGGTCCTGGACAACTGCGAACACCTGATCAACGACGTGTCGCACATCGCCGCCGAAGCGCTCGCCGGCGCGCCGAAGTTGCGCTTGCTCGCGACTTCGTTGGAGTCGCTCAAGGTCGCGGGCGAGCAGATCTTTCGGCTCGACGGGCTCGCCGTGCCGCCGGCGCCGGTGCCGCTGGAGGTGGCGCGTTGCTTCGGCGCGGTCCAGTTGTTGGAGCAGCGCGCGCAGGCGGTCGACCAGCGCTTCTGCCTGAACGAACGCTCGGTGGTCCAGGCGATCGAACTGTGCCGGCAGCTCGACGGCATTGCCTTGGCGATCGAAATGGCCGCGGCCCGACTGCCGGTGCTCGGCTTCGACGCCGTGGCCTCACACCTGGGCGACCGGCTGCGCTCGCTGCGCAACACGCGCCGCGAGGCCCCGGCGCGGCACCAGACCCTGGGCGCGACGCACGACTGGAGCCACGCGCTGCTCGCCGACGAAGAAAAGAGCGTGCTGCGCCGGCTCGCGGTGTTCGCCGGGAGCTTCCGCCTCGACGCGGCGCTGGCGGTGGCGGTGGCGGTGGCCGCAGGCATCGACGAGTCGACCGTGCTCGACGCGTTGTTCGGGCTGGTCGACAAGTCGATGCTCAAGATCGTCCAGCTCGAGCCACCACGCTACCGCCTGCTCGAGTCGACCCGCCTGTACGCCGCGCAGCGGCTCGAAGAGGCGGGCGAGGCCGGCGCTGCGATGCAGCGCCACTGCGACGCGATGGCCCGGCTCGCCGTCGAGCTCGACTCGATGTACTGGGTCAGCGCAGACCGCGAACTGTTGCGCCGTTTCATGGCCGACTATGACGATCTGCAGGTCTGCTACGAGCGCGCCTGCGCTGCGGGTTGGGTTGACGCTGCGGCTGAACTGAGCGGCGCGCTGACGATGTTGCGCAACCTGCGCGTCATCGGCGCGGGGCGGCACAAACGCCTGAAGTCGGCGGCCCAGTTGCTGCCGGCGGCCCAGGGCCGCACCCGCGCCAAGCTGTTGGGTCTGTTTGCCAACACCTACGTGTCGACGATCCAGGAGGTCTCGCGCGCCGACGCCGCGCGCGAATTGGTCGCGCTGCGGCGCGAGCTGGGTGATGCGCAGCGCTTGTACGAGGCCCTGGGTGCGCAGGCCGCGGTGGGCGTTGTCGTCGGCGATCTGCCGAGCGCGAAGCGCGCCGTCGCCGAAGGGCGGGCGCTCGAGCAGCCCGATTGGCCGGCGCGGCTGCGGGCCCAGTTCACCTTCCATTGCGGCAACGTCTGCAAGGAGCTCGGCGATACCGAAGGCTGTGCGCGCGCGATGCAAGATGTGCTGCAGATCAGCTCGCGCGCCGGTTTCGACAACGGCGTGTGGCTCGCGCAGCTCGGGCTGGCCGACGCGGCCATGCTCGTCAACGACGTGCCGCAGGCGATTCACATCTGCCGGCAGGCGATGGACACGCTGGACCACCTCAACATCGAGTGCGCCTGGGCCCAGGCCGCGGCCGAGCTCGGTGCCGCGCAACTGATGGCGCGCCGAGTCGACGATGCGCGGGAAAGTCTGCGCAAGGCCCAGCCGATCCTCGAAGCGGGTGAAGGGGAAGGACTGATCCTGAGCCACGTGGCCGTGCTGTGTGCCCTCACCGCCCGGCCGGACGATGCTGCACGCTTGCTCGGCTGCTCCGACGCCTGGTACGCCGCCAATCAGAGCCGGCCGAACTCGACGGTCGCGAAGCTGGAGAACATCGCCAGCGCGGAACTGAACGCGTCGCTCGGCGCTGCCGAATTCACCCGACTGCGCGCGCTCGGTGCCGCGATGCTCGGCGACCAGCCGTACCGGTTGGCGCGTTCTGTGATCGGTGTTGCCCCGGGCCCCTGATCGTTGCAGCCGCATCGTGTGCGGTCGCGCTTTCGTTGGCCGCGGTGTGGCTGACGCCGACGCTCGTCGATACTGCGCTCCTCAGGGGCGGGAGCGCTGACGATGGCCGACGAATATGTCGATGTGCTGGTGGTGGGCGCCGGAATCTCCGGCATCGGCGCCGCCTATCACCTGCAGAAGTTCTGCCCGGACCACAGTTACGCGATCGTCGAGGCGCGCGAGGATCTGGGTGGAACCTGGGACCTGTTCCGCTACCCCGGCGTTCGCTCGGACTCCGACATGCACACGCTGGGCTACTCGTTCCGCCCGTGGACCGAGCCCAAGGCCATCGCCGACGGGCCGACGATCCTGAACTACCTGCGCGATACGGCGCACGAATACGGCATCGACCGGAAGATCCGCTTCGGCTGCCGCGTCGTGCGGGCCGACTGGTCGTCGCAGGATGCGCGCTGGACGGTGCAGCTCCGTCACGAGCGCGACGCCAGTACATCGCGCCTGCGCTGCGCCTTCCTGTTCCTGTGCAGCGGCTACTACGACTACGCCAACGGCTACCAGCCCGAGTTCCCGGGGCAGGCATCGTTTCGCGGGCGCATCGTGCACCCGCAGAAGTGGCCCGAGGATCTGGACTGTTCGGGCCGACGCGTGGTCGTGATCGGCAGCGGCGCCACCGCGGTGACGCTGGTGCCGGCGCTGGCACAAAAGGCCGCGCACGTGACGATGTTGCAGCGCTCGCCGACCTGGATGGCCGCGCTGCCGTCGGTGGACCCGGTCAGCACCTGGCTGCGGCGCTGGCTGCCGTTGCGCCTGGCGTTGTGGCTGACGCGCTGGAAGAACGTGCTGCTCGCCATTGCCGTGTTCCAGCTCTGCAAGCGCAGGCCGCAGCGCATGCGCGAGTTGTTGCTCAAGGGCGTGCGCCACGCGCTCGGGCCCGACGCCGACATCGCGACCCACTTCACGCCGCGCTACAACCCGTGGGAGCAGCGCCTGTGTCTGGTGCGCGACGGCGACTTGTTCCGGGCCATCAACGCCGGAAGTGCCAGCGTCGTGACCGACCACATCGAGTGTTTCACCGAGACCGGCGTGAAGCTGCGCTCCGGCGTGGCGCTGGACGCCGACATCATCGTCAGCGCCACCGGCCTGGTGCTCGCCGTCGGCCAGATCGAGCTGAACGTCGACGGCCAGCGCGTCGTACCGTCGCGCACCGTCAACTACAAGGGTCTGATGTACAGCGGTGTGCCCAACCTGGCCAACACCTTCGGCTATACGAATGCGTCCTGGACACTCAAGGCCGACTTGACGGCGCGCTACGTCTGCCGGCTGCTCAAGCACATGCGCCAGACCGGCGCGCGCCAGTGCATGCCCGGCGCGCCGGGCCCGCAGGCACCGTTGCTGCCGTGGGTCGACTTTTCATCGGGCTACTTTCAACGTTCGGCCGATCTGTTGCCCAGGCAAGGGGACCGCAAACCCTGGAAGCTGAACCAGAATTACCTCAGCGACCTGGTGGCGCTGCGCTTTGGCGCGGTGGACGACGGGGTCTTGCGGTTCTCGCGTTGAGCGGGCGCGCGTCGGTCGACATCCGATCAGCTCAGCGCGAACACCGACACCTGGGCGCTGCGCCCCTTGACCTGAACCGCCGGCAGCGCCGCCAGCCCGAGCGTCGATGCAAGCCTGGCCCGAGTCGCTTCGCTGACCAGCATTTGCGTTCCGAATTCCTTGTTGAGCGCCTGGATGCGCGAGGCCAGGTTGACTGCGTCGCCGACCAACGCGTACGACATGCGCTCGGCGCTGCCGATGTTGCCGGCGATCACGGTCCCGGTGTGAATGCCGATGCCGTGGCGCAGCGGCGCCTTGCCGGCCGCAAGGCGTGCGGCGTTCCAGGCGTCGAGGCGCTGCGCCATGTCGCGCGCCGCGGCCACCGCGGCGTCGGCATGGCGCGGGTCTTCGATCGGCGCCCCGAACACGGCCTCGATCTCGTCGCCGATGAACTGCAGCACCAGGCCGCCGTGGGCGCGGATCGCGGCGTCCATTTCGGTGAAATAGGCGTTCAGGTCCGCCACCACCTCGGCGGGCGGCGTGGCCTCGACCCAGGGCGTGAAGTCGCGCAGGTCGGCGAACAGGATCGTCACCTCGCGCTGCACGCCGGCGCCGCTCACCCGGCCGGCGAGGATCTCGTCGCGCACTTCGGGGCTGACGTAGCGGCCGAAGGTGGCGCGGATCGCTTCGCGTTCGCGCAGGCCCTGGACCATCGCATTGAAGCCCTCCGCGACGGCGCCGATCTCGTCGTTCGAGACCACCGCGCAATGCGCATCGAGCGCGCCGCCGCGCACCCGCGCCATCGCCGCCTGCAGCGTCGCGCAGCGGCCCGGCGACGCTGGCTGACACCAGCCAGGCCAGCGCGACCGAAATCGCCAGCCCGCCGAGACCGAGCACGACGATCACGAGATTCAGGTTGCGAATGATCGCCGCCGCGGCGGCGGCATCGGCGCTGCGCAGCGCGTCGGCGCGGGTCAGCGCGGCAACCGCCAGCACCGCCAGCGGCAGCAGGCCGAGCAGCACGAAGGCCGCGAGCATGCGCGTGCGCACGCCGAGCCGCGGCGCGCGCAACGCGCTGAGTTCGCCACTCGGGATCAGCTGCGGCAGTTCATCGCGCATCAGGCGTTCGGTGCCGAAGAAGACGATCGCGGCGACGAACGGGCCGGCGACGAGCGCGATGCCGAACACCTGGCGCAACGCGAGCCCGGCCTCGAAATAGCCCGCCAGCAGCGGCCAGATCACGCCCCAGAGCAGCGCCGCGGCCGACCACAGGCTGCCGCTCAGAATCGCGACGTAGGCCGGCAGCAGCAACGCGCGCCGCTGCGCCGCGCCGCCGAGTGGGCCGGGCGCAGCCAGGGCGCCTGTTTGCGACGGCAGCGCCAGCCAGCGCTTCGTCAAGCGCACGCCGGATGTGTACAGCAACCCGAAGCCCAGCGCCGAGTAGCCATAGAAGACCCAGGTGCTCGAGCTCTGCCCGCCGCCGGGGGCGGCGGTTGGATCGACATCGCGAAAGTAGAGCAAGGTCAGCACCGCGCCGCCCAGGTTGCCGAGCAGCGTCAGCAGCCGCATCCGGGCGCGGAAGCTGAGTCGCGTGGCGAGGGGCGAGGGGGTCATCGGTGGGCGCAGGCGGTGCGGTATCACGCCGCGGGATTGTGCGGCCACGGCCGATGCCGCCGGTGCGTGCAGCGAAGGCCCACGGCGGCCGTCTGAAGATTGCGTAAACCCTAGCCGCCGCGATGTGGCGTTCATCTAGGATAGCGCCCACCCGCGTGGGCAGGAATTCGAACGGCGACGGCGTGACTTCATTCTTCGACAACCCGGCGATGCTCGCCCCGCCGCAAACCCTGCGTTCGGACCGTGCCGACGGCAGCACCGTGCTGCGCTCGCCGCAGAAGCTGCAGCCGTATGCGCGCTGTATCGGTGAATGGCTGGAACGCTGGGCGCGCGACACGCCGGACACGCTGGCATTCGCCCAGCGCGGCGCCGACGGTGCCTGGCAGCGCCTGAGTTGGCGCGAGACGCGCGCGCGGGTGGGAAGCGTCGCGCAAGCGCTGCTGGATCTGCGCCTGCCCGCCGGCAAGCCGATCGTCATCTTGTCCGACAACGCGCATCGACCACGCGCTGCTGATGCTCTCCGCCATGCACATCGGCCGCGCGGTGTGTTCGGTGTCGAGTGCCTACTGCCGGCTGACGAAGAACTACGCAAAGGTCGAAGGCATCGTGCGCGCGCTCGACCCGGCGCTCGTCTACGCGTCCGACGCCGCCACCTACGGCGCCGCGCTCGCCGCGTGCCGCGGTAGCGCGCTCACGCTGTTGAGCCAGGGGGCGGACAGCGTTCCCGGCGCGATTCACTTCGCGACGCTGCTCGCCACGCCCGAAGGCCCCGAGGTGCAGCGCGCGTTCAACGCGATCGATGCCGACGACCATGCCAAATACCTGCTCACCTCCGGCTCGACCGGCCAGCCCAAGGTGGTGATCAACACCCACCGCATGCTCTGCGCGAACCAGCAGATGGTGGCGCAGGCGTGGCGCTTCCTCGAGCATGAAAGGCCGGTGCTGCTCGACTGGCTGCCGTGGAGCCACACCTTCGGCGCGAACCACAACTTCAACCTCGTGCTGCGCAACGGCGGCACGTTCTACATCGACGAAGGCCGGCCGGCGCCGGGGCTGATCGACAAGACGGTGCGCAACCTGCGAGAAGTCCGCCCTAACCTGCATTTCAATGTGCCGCGTGGCCTGGACATGCTGCTGCCGTTCCTCGAGAACGACCTCGACCTGGCGCGCGACGTGCTCTCGGGCCTGCGCTGCGTGTTCTACGCCGGCGCGGCGCTGCCGCCTTCCACCTGGCAGCGCCTCACCGCCGTGGCGGCCAAGGTGCGAAGCGAGGCGCTGTGGCTCACCACCGCGTGGGGTGCCACCGAAACCTCGCCCGCGGTGACGAGCGCGCATTGGAAGCTGGAGTCCGCGGGTTGCATCGGCAACCCCTTGCCGGGCGTCGAGTTGAAACTGGTACCGATCGGTCCAGGCGAGGGAGCCAAGCGCGAGTTGCGCGTGCGCGGCGTGTCGGTGTTTCCGGGTTACCGCAACGCGCCGGAGCTCACCGCGGCGGCGTTCGACGAAGAAGGCTTCTACAGAATCGGCGACGCGGGCTACCTCGCCGATGAGGCCAACCCCGAGCGCGGCGTGATGTTCGACGGGCGCGTCGCCGAAGACTTCAAGCTCACCACGGGCACCTGGGTCTCGGTGGGCATGCTGCGCCTGAAACTCGTCTCGGTGTTCGCGCCGTATGCGCAGGACGTGGTGCTCGCCGGCCACGACCGCGACCAGATCGGCGCGTTGATCTTCCCGAGCGCGGTGTGTGCGCAGTTGAGTGCGGATGCGTTGGCGGCGAAGATCGGCGCGGCGCTCGGCGTTTTGGCCGCGCAAGGCGGTGGGTCGGCGCAGACGCCGACGCGAGCGCTCGTGCTCACCGAACCGCCGAACGCCGACGCCGGCGAGATCACCGACAAGGGCTACGTGAACCAGCGCGCGGTGCTGGCGCGGCGCGCGGCGGAAGTGGATCTGCTGTACCGCGATGTGCCCGATGAACGCGTGATCCGCGCTCCGGCGCAATTGACCGGCCTTGAACCGACAATGAACCTCGACCCACGACAAGGAGACCTCCCATGACCCACCGCAGACACCTTCTCAAAGCCACCCTCGGCGGCACCGCGCTCGCCACGTTCGGCATTCGCGACGCCGCGGCGCAGGCGCTGGAACAGGCGAAATTCATCTACGGCTTTCCGGCCGGCAGCGCGGGCGACATCGTCGCGCGCCGTGTCGCCGAAAAGGTGGCCGGCAGTTCCTACACGCGCAACGCCGCCGTCGTCGAGAACAAACCCGGCGCGGGCGGGCGCATCGCGCTCGATGCGCTGAAGGCCTCGGCCGCCGACGGCGCGACGCTGTGCCTGTCGCCGTTTTCCTGCACCTCGATCTACCCGCATGTCTACGGCGCCAAGCTCAGCTACGACCCGCTGCGCGATTTTGTTCCAGTGTCGATCGCCGCGATCATGTACCACGGCCTTGCGGTTGGCCCGATGGTTCCGGCCAGCGTGACCGATGTGAAGAGTTTTCTCGCGTGGGCCAAGGCGAACCCGAAAGACGCGAACTACGGCTCGCCGGCGGCCGGCTCGACACCGCACTTCATCGGCGCGCTGTTGGGCATCAACAGCGGCGTCGATCTCAAGCACGTGCCCTACCGCGGCTCGGTGCCTGGCGTGACCGACGTGGTCGGCGGCCAGATCGCCGCCATGATGACGCCCAGCGGCGACTTCATCGCCAACCACAAGGCCGGCAAGCTGCGCATCCTGGCCACCAGCGGCGCGAAGCGCTCGCCCTTCATCCCTGACGTGGCGACGTTCGCCGAACAGGGCTTCCCCGAATTCACGGTGGAAGAGTGGTTCGGCTTCTACGCGCCGGCGCGCACGCCCGCGGCGGTGGTGGCTGCGGCGAACGCCGCGATCGTCACCGCGCTGAAAGACAAGAGCGTGATCGACGGGCTGGGCGTCGTCGGCCTGGTCGCGCAGAGTTCGACAGCCGAGGAAATGGCACGCAGCCAGAAGGCGGAGTTCGAGCGCTGGGGGCCGCTCGTGAAGAAGACCGGGTTCACCGGGGAGTCTTGAGCCGCCTGGGCGAGCGGCGCACTTCAACCATTCAATCCACCGGAGACAAGCATGACATGGAGTTCGAAGTTCGCGGCGATGTGCCCGGCGCTGTTGATCAGCGGGATCGCTCACGGCCCCGCGAGCGCGGCGACCGATTGCGCTGCGCTCGCGGGCAGCACGATCGAAGGCGCGACGATCGGTGTGGCCAAACTCAACGCGGCGACGACCGCCCTACCGGAGCACTGCGAAGTGATCGGCGCGATCGATGAGCGCACCGGCGAGGATGGGCAGCGCTACGCCATCCGTTTCCACCTGCGCCTGCCCACGACGTGGAACCAGCGCTTCTTCTACCAGGGCGGCGGCGGCACCGACGGCAGCCTGGGCAACGCCGACGCGGCGCCCATCGCTGCCGGCTACGCGGTCGTGTCCACCGACAGCGGGCACGACAACGTTGTCAACAATACGGCACTCGCCGGCTCGTTTCAGTTCGGCTACGACCCGCAGGCGCGCCGCGACTACGGCTACAACGGCCCGGCCCGAACCGCGGTCGCGTCCAAGGCGATCATCAAGGCGCTGTACGGACAGTCGCCGCGCTATTCCTACTTCCAAGGGTGTTCGGAAGGCGGGCGCGAGGGGCTGATGTTCTCGCAGCGCTTCCCGGGCATGTTCGACGGCATCGTCTCTGGGAACCCCGGGATGGATTTGCCCAAGGCCGCCATCGCCGAAGCCTGGGATTCGCAAGCCTTCGCGGCGGCGGCGCGAACCCTTACGCCGTTCGGCAACCCGGACCTGGCGAGTTCGTTCACCTCTGCCGAGCTGGGCGTCGTCGGCCAGGCGATTCTCGACGCCTGCGATGCGCAGGACGGGCTGAAAGACGGCATGGTGTTCAACCCACAGGCGTGCCGCTTCGATCCGCAAACGCTTGGGCCCTCCGGGACTGGGGCGTTGTCGGCAAAGCAGGTCACCGCGCTCGAGAAGGTGTTCGGCGGTGCGAAGAATTCGCGCGGCAAGTCGCTCTACGCCGGCTGGTACTGGGACCCGGGCATCGCGGCGGGCGGCTGGCGCGTCTGGAAGATCGGGCCGCTGCTGCCGGTGCCGGGCAACACCGCGCTGAACACGACGCTTGGCGGAGGTGCGCTGCCGTTCATCTTCACGACGCCGCCGAATACGGCCACCGGCGGCACAACGCTGCACGCCAGCACGGTCATCACGACGGCCGGGCCGAACCCGGCGTTCTCGGGCCTGAACGACGCCTTCGTGCCCTGGGTGCTGAGCTTCAACATGGATACCGACGCGCCGAAGATCTTTTCGCGCAGCGGCCAATTTGAAGAGTCGGCGATGGACTTCATGGGCACTGGCAGCACGAACTACCGCAAGTTCCGTCACGGCGGATCGAAGCTGATCGTCTACACCGGCCAGGCGGACCCGGTGTTTTCCACCAAGTACCACGAGAAGTGGTACCGCAAGCTGATTGACCGCAACGGCGGCGTGCGCAAGACGCAGCGGTTCGCACGCCTGTTCATGGTGCCAGGCTACAACCACTGCGGCGGCGGGCCGTCGACGTCGAACTTCGACGCGTTTTCGGCGGTCGTGAACTGGGTTGAAAACGGCCAGGCACCGCAGAGCCTGCTCGCCACCGCACCCGCCGGAACGCCATGGCCGGGCCGCACCCGGCCGCTGTGTGCGTACCCTGCACAGGCGCGCTACGTCGGCAGCGGTAGCATCGAAGACGCCGCGAACTTCGTCTGCAAGTCGCCGCGCGAAGATGACGATGGCGACGACCATCGCAACGGCGACGATGACTGAGCTGAAAGGCTGAACCGCTTCGGTCTTGCTCCCTCTCCCCCTGGGAGAGGGCAGGGGTGAGGGCAGGCGGAAGCGACCGCGGCGAGCGGCTCGATCGCGATGACGCCGGCGCACTCCGTCATTCCCAGGATGTTGCGCACAGGGATGCCATGGCGTTGCTCGAAGCCCGCCGCCAGTTCGTCGGGCAAGGGCGAGCCGCCGGTGAGCAGCGCGCGCACGCTCGCGAGTTGCGCGCGCTGCAAGGGCAGCGACAGCAGCGCGGCGATCAGCGTCGGCACCGTGGCGAGCAAGGTCACGTGGTGGCGCTGCACCACGTCGCCATAGCCGGCCATGAACGTCGGGTCGCGATAGGCCAGCATTGGCGGCAGCACCACTTCGCCGCCGGCGAGCAGGATCGACAACCCATAGACGAACGAGCCCGCCACATGGAACAGTGGAAAGCCGTTCAGGATGACGTCGCGCTCTGTCGCGCCATACATCTGCGCCGCGCTCCACGCCGCGTGCAACTGGTTCGCCTGGGTGTGCTGCGCGAGTTTCGGCGCGCCCGTGGTGCCGCCGGTGTGGAACAGCGCCGCGATCCGCCCGGCGTCGCCTTGCCGGGCGGCCGGGTTCGCCGTGCAAGCGGCCGTGCCCGAGCTGGGCAGCGAGTCGCCGGACTCGCGTTCGATCTCGGCGCGGAAGTCGAGCGCGCCCGGCGCGCCGCCGACCGCCAGCAGATGCCGCACTGACGGGCATGACGCAACCAGCCCCTGCACGCACGACCAGATGTCGAGCTCCGCGCATGGCCCGAGCGCAACGACGATGTTCGCGCCGGCCGCACGCACCAGCGCCGCCACATGCTCGGCGTTGAGCTGGTGGTTGATCGGGCAGGCCACACCCACCGTCTCGGCGCCCCACAGCGAAAAGTGCGCCTCGGGAATCGGCGGCAGCAGCAAGGCCACACGCGGAATGTCATTGCCGGCCAGGCGCGCGAACAGGTGCGCAGCGCGCCGCACTTCGGCGGCGTATTGCGCATGGGTCCAGCGGCGCGGTGGCGCGCCCGGCGCGGCGGAGTCGAGAGCGGTCAACGCCGGCCGCTCACCGTGGAGCGCGGCGCTGTGTTCGAGCGCTGCGAGCACAGAGCTGTGCGCCATGAAGTGCGCATAAGGCAGGCGTTCGAGTGCGCGCAGGTCGGTGGCTGATCCGATCTTGTAGGAATTCATGCCCGATTTCCGCCGTGATGCCAGCGCATGTTAAGGGCCCGGTGGGTCGGCGAAAGGGCGCGGGCGCGGTGACAGGTCGGCGACAATAGCGCGATGAAACGCAGCGTGACGCGCACGCCGAAGCGGCAGCAACAAGTCGCTGACCTGGCGTTCTGGCTGTCCAGGCCGATGGCCGAGCGCATCGCCGCGGTCGAGGCGTTTCGCGAGCAGGCTGCGCCTCAACAACACGCCTCCGATGCTGAACAGCGACTTCAAAGAATTTGTCGAATTGTTAAACGCGCGCGGCGTTGACTATCTGCTGGTCGGCGGCTACGCGCTGGCGGCGCACGGCCACCCGCGCTACACCGGCGACATCGACTTCTGGGTGCGCCCGAGCGCCGACAACCTGCAACGCCTGCTCGAGGCCCTGAACGATTTCGGCTTCGCATCGCTCGGGCTGAGCGCTCGCGATTTCGACGCCGACAACGTCATCCAACTCGGGCAGCCGCCGCGGCGAATCGACTTGTTGACGCAGATCGATGGCGTACAGCGCTGGGTCAAGGTACCGCCGCCCCAAACGCCCCTGCGTCACTCAATCGTTGCACGGCCGCCGAATCGAGCTGCAGTACGTCGCGCAGCACCTCGGCCGTGTGCTCGCCGACGCCTGGCACCCAGCTGCGCACCTGCGTCGCGGTGCCGCTCATCTGCCACGGCGGGTTCACGCCGGTGAAGCTGCCCGCCGCGTCTTGCACTTCGCTGAACACGCCGCGCTGAAGCAGGTGCTCGTCGCTGAGCGCATCACCGGGGTCGGCGTAGGCCGAGCAGGGCACGCCGCCGGCATCGAGCAGGCGCAGGCACTCGGCCCGGCTGCGCTGCGATGTCCATGGTTCGACCGCGTCCATCATCGCCTTCCAGTTCGCGCCGCGTGTGGGCACGGTCGCGAAGCGCGGGTCATCGCGCAGTGCGGCCAGGCCCGTCACCTCGCACAGCGCTTCGAAGTTGCGTTGCGTGATCGGGGCGATGAGCAGGTCGCCGTCGAGCGCGCGCACCGGGCCGTACGACGGCCGCTTGCTCGCCACCGGGAACTGCGCCTCCTGCATTTCGTAGATCAGCAGGTTCAGCATACCGTCCATCAGCGCGACGTCGATGCGCTGGCCTGCCCCGGTGCGCGCGCGCTGCACGAGCGCGGTCTGGATCGCGGCAAAAGCGTTCACGCCGCCCAGCAGGTCGGCGACGAACACGGCGCTCGGTGCGGGGCGATCGCGGTCGCCGGCGTAGCGCATCAGGCTGCGATCGAACCCGCTCGCGGCCTGCACCATCATCGCGTACGCGGCGCGCTCGGCGCCGGGGCCGGACTGGCCGTAACCCGACACCGAGCAGTAGATCAACTTCGGGTTCAGCGCGGCGAGTTCGTCGTAGCCCAGGCCGAGGCGCTGCATCACGCCGGGGCGGAAGTTCTCGACCAGCACGTCGGCTTGCTCGACCATGCGCCGCACGAGGGCGATGGCCTGCGGATTCTTCAAGTCGAGCGCGACGCTGCGCTTGCCTGCGTTGAGCTGGCCGAAGTAGGTGCTGTGCTTGGCCGTGCTGCCGTCGCGCGCCGGGCGCAGCGGGGCGCGCAGGCGCATGTCGTCGCCGTCGGGTGGCTCGATCTTGATCACGTCGGCGCCCAGATCGGCGAGCAGCCGCGTGCAGTACGGGCCGGCGAGCATGATCGTGAAGTCGAGCACGCGCAAGCCGTCGAGTGCGCCGGCTCGGGTGGGTTCGCTTTGCATGACGCGATGCTGCATCGGATCGCTCCGAAGAGCATGGCGCCATGCGCACAGATGCTGTGCCGTGTGAATGGCTTGGCCGATGCCGTGGGCCGGCCGCAGACTTCGCTGATGAAACTCACCGAAGAACAACTCGCGTTTCGCGACAGCATCCGGCGCATGGCGGAAAAGCATGTCGCGCCGATTGCCGCCGAGGTCGACGAGAAAGACCGCTTCCCGCTGGAGTTGGTGAAGCTGTTCGGCGAGATGGGGTTGATGCAGTTGTGGGTGCCCGAACGCTACGGCGGCCCCGAGGGCAACCTGACGCTGATGTGCATCGCGCGCGAAGAGGTCTCGCGCTACTCGCCGGCTTGCGGATCCATCGCCGGGTTGAACACGATGTTCATCATGCCGCTGCTGCACTTCGGCTCGGAGGAGCAGCGGCAACGTTTCCTGCCCATCGTCGCGAAAGGCGGTGTGGTCACGGCGATCGCATTGTCCGAACCGCAAGCCGGCTCCGACGTGAGCGCGATGACGACCAAGGCGGTGCGCGACGGCGACTCTTACGTCATCAACGGCCGCAAGCAGTGGTGCAGCTACGGTGTGGTCGCCGATTTCATCGTGCTGTTCGCGCGCACCAGTGGCACGAGCGGCGCCGAGGGCATCAGCGCCTTTGTGCTCGAGCCGAAAAAGATGAACGGCATCACCTTCGGCCGGCACGAGCGGAAGATGGGCTGGCGTGGTGCGCCCAATACGCCGATCTTTCTGGACAACGTGCGTGTGCCCATCGAGAACCTGGTGGGCGAAGAGGGCAAGGGTTTCAAGGCGAGCATGCGCGCGCTCGACCTGAACCGCCCGACGATCGGCGCGCAGGCGGTGGGCCTGGCGCAGGGGGCGCTCGATGTGTCGGTGGCGTATGCGAAAGAGCGCAAGCAGTTCAAGCGCAGCATCGCCGAATTTCAGGGCATTCAGTTCATGCTGGCCGACATGGTGATCAACATCGAAGCGGCGCGCGCCCTCGTCTACGAATGCGCGCGCGCCGGCGACGAAGGCGACTGGGAACGCTTGAACGTGCTCGCGAGCATGGCCAAGTGTTTCGGCAGCGACATGGCGATGAAGGTGACGACGGATGCGGTGCAGATCTTCGGCGGCTACGGCTACACGATGGACTACCCGGTCGAGCGCATGATGCGCGATGCCAAGCTCGCGCAGATTTTCGAAGGCACGAACCAGATCCAGCGTTTGGTGATCGCGCGGCACCTGCTGAAATGAACCTTGTCAACATCGACTTTCATCAAGCTTTCGGCGCAGCGCCGGCTGGTTTCGGCCCATTGCTGACGTTCGCCGCTGCGCGCGCGCCAGCGACTGCGCGAGGGCAGGTTGACTGGGGCTTCGAGCGAATCCCGTCTGTCCGCGCAAGCCCAGCCCTCCAGCGACTGCGCCCCAGGGCGGTGGCGGCGCCCCCGTTCTCCGGCCCACGCTCGCGGGGCACTACCGAGGCCCACCACGCTCAGCCGCGTCATCACCAGCCGAGCGCACGAAGAGCCAGGACACCGCGAATGGGGCCTGCGCCCGGGGGCACCACCACCGCCCTGCTACCACCCATGTTGGCGGGTGCTGCGCAGGGGTGCCGCCCGGTGGCCAGGGCAGGTGGCTCGGGGTACGGGCGCAGGTCCCATTCGCGGTGTCCTGGTCCTTTGCGCGCCTGGACGGCGTTGATGGCGCTGCGCGCTGTGGACCACATCGGGTGCCCCGCGAGCGTGGACCGGAGAACGTACCCCGGGCCACCTGCCCTCGCGCCGGAGCTGGCGCGCGCGCGGCGCCGAACGACAGCAATGGGCCGAAATCAACCCTCCCCGATGCATCCGCGTTTCGTGCGGCGCACGGGATGCGAAACGCCGTGGAGCAATTGAAGTGAAGCCGGAGCATCCGATGAAGACCTTGATTGCCAGCCTGCTGCTGGCCCCCACGCTCGCGTTCGCGCAAGCGTTCCCGAACCGCCCGATCCAGATGCTGATCCCGTACCCGGCAGGCGGCACCACCGACGTGATGGCGCGCTCGCTGCAAGAGCCGATCCAAAAGGCGCTCGGCCAGACCATCATCGTCGAGAACAAACCCGGCGCGTCGGGCGTGCTCGCCGCGCGCGAAGTAGCGCGCGGCAAACCCGACGGCCATGCGCTGCTGTTCATCAACAGTGGCATCGTCGCGGTCACCCCGCATGTGCAGAAAGAAGCGGGCTTCGACGGCGTGAAAGACTTCGCCCCGGTTGCGCTGGCGACGATGGCGCCGCTGTTCGTCGTCGTGCCCGGCACGCTGCCGGTGACGGACCTGCGCGGCTACATCGAGCACATGAAGAAGCAGAGCGCGCCGGGGGCGTACGCGACGGCGGGCGTGGGTTCGTTCGGCCACCTGGCGAGCGAGCTGTTCATCAAGGCGGCAGGACTGACGATGACGCACGTGCCCTACAAGGGCCAGGCGCCGAGCACGAACGCCGTGCTCACGGGCGAGGTGCAGTTGCTCATCACCAGCATGTCCGGGACGATGCGCGGCTTCATCGACAGCGGCAAGTTGAAGCTGCTGGCCGTGACCGCTGCCGCGCCGTCGCCGCAGGCGGTGGGCGTGCCCACGGTGGGCAGCGTGCTGCCGGGTTATGTGGCGGAAACCTGGTTCGGCTTCGTCACGACCGCGGGTACGCCGCCCGAGATCATCAACAAGCTCAACATCGAGATCAACGCGATCCTCGGCACGCGCGAGATCCAGGACAAGATGAACGGCCTGGGCCAGCTCGTTCGCACGATGACACCCGCGCAATTGGGCGCCTTGATCGCCGAGGACTCGGCGCGCTGGGGCCAGGTGGTTCGCGACAACAACATCCGCGCCGACTAGGCGTTCCCATCAGCATCCCTTCTCACCGGAGCCCGCATGTCCCGCTACGCCCAACTACCACGACCTGAAAATCGAAGTCGCGAACAAGGTCGCGACCGTCACGATCAACCGGCCCGACGCGCGCAACGCGATCAACCAGCGCCTGATCCGCGAGTTCCGCACGATCTGGGACGACCTGGGCGACGACATGGACGTGAACGCCGTACTGCTCACCGGCGCTGGCAAGTTCTTCAGCGTCGGCGGCGACGTGAAAGCGATGTCGGAGCGCCCCGGCGGCGACGTGCTCGAAGAAGGCGAAGTGCACGACCCGATGATCAGCCGCCGCCTGGTGAACCGCCAGCTCGAACTCGACAAGCCGATCGTCTGCGCGATGAACGGCGACGTGGTCGGCCTGGCCGCGACGATCGCGCTGTTCTGCGACATCACCGTGATGAGCGAAGACGCACGCATCGGCGACAGCCACGTCAACAAGGTCGGCCTGGTCGCCGGCGACGGCGGCAACGTGATCTGGCCGCTGCTGATCGGCGTGTCGAAAGCCAAGGAATACCTGATGCGCGGCACGCTGCTCAAGGGGCGCGAAGCCGAGCGCATCGGCCTCGTGAACCACTGCGTCGCGGCGGCCGAGGTGGTGCCGTTCGCGCGCCAGATCGCGCAGGAACTGGCCGACGGCCCGACCTGGGCGACGCGCTGGACCAAACTGTCGATCAATCAGGTGCTGAAGCAGCGGGTGAACCTGCAGATCGAAGCGTCGATGGCATTGGAGCAAGTGACCTTCGAATTGCCCGATCACCGGGAAGCGACGGCGGCGTTCAAGGAAAAGCGCAAGGCGAAGTTCGGCAGATAGACGAGCTTTCCTGCAGCGCACACATTCGCTGCCGCGGGCGCCTTTTTCACGAGGCAAGCGCAATCTCGGCTCAACAAACGACGCCGCCTGCCGAAGTCCCACACGTGAGCGGCTCCGCACGGATCGGCGCTGCCCACACGGGGAGTGCGCCGTGGGTGTCGTCAAAGCAGAGTTCGCAGACCCGGGCAGGACCGCTGACGAAGATGTTGGCACCCTGCCCTGCGCCGCCACGCTCACCGAAAGGCTGCGCGACAGCGAAGCGCGCTTTCGCAGCCTGGTTACGCTGTCCAGCGACGCGTACTGGGAGCAGGACGAGGCGTACCGCTTCACGGTGCTGAGCGGCGGTAACCTGGAAAACGCCGGAATCGATTCGAAACAATTTCTCGGCACGACGCCTTGGGACGGCGCTGCCGTGCCGGTCGGCGCTGGCGGCAGCTGGGCCTGGCACAAGGTTGCGCTGGAAGCCAGGCTGCCTTTCGCCGACTTCGTTTTCAGTCGCGTCAACTCGAGGGGGGAGTTGCGCACGATCAGCAGCAGCGGGCAGCCGATATTCGACGAAAACCGGCAGTTCAGAGGCTACCGCGGCATCGCCAAGGACATCACGGACGCCAAACGCGCCGAAGAGTTGCTGAGGCTGGAACACTCGGTGAGCCGCTCTCTTGCCGAGGCGGACAGCGCGACGGGGGCGCTCAGGGCAGCGATTCGCACCGTGTGCGAAACCGAGCAATGGGAGTGCGGCCGATACTTCTTCTGGGACGAAAAGACCGGTGTGCTGCGTTTCGGCGAATCGTGGGGCGTGCCGGACCCTGCGATTCAGCGCTTCATCGCGCGCTCCCAGGGACTGGCCTATGCGCCGGGCGTCGGATTGACAGGCATCGCATGGCAGTCGGGCCAGCCACTGTGGGTTGCCGACGTCACCCAGGACAAGCGGGCAACGCGGTCGGCCTTGACCGCCGATGTCGGCATCCGTGGTGCATTCGTCTTCCCGATCGTGTCGGAAGGCAAACCGATCGGCGCGCTCGCCTTCAACAGCCGTGAAGTGCGCGCGCCTGAAGAACGCCTGATGCAGGCGATCGTCGTCATCGGCGCCCAGATCGGGCAACTGTTGCAACGCAAGCAGGCGGAGCAGGTCCTGCGCGAAAGCGAAGAACACTTCCGCGCCGTGGTCGACTCGGCGAACGAGGGCATCCTCGTCTACGACCGCGCGCTGCGCGTCGTCGCCGGCAATGCGGCCGCCGAACGCATCATCGGCCTGCCGCTGGCAGAGTTGACCGGTGCCGCGGGGTTCACTTCAGTCTTGCCCTGCGTGCACGAGGACGGCTCGCCTCTGCTGCCCGAAGACCGCCCGACGCGCGTCACCGCTCGGACCGGCAGCCCGCTGGCGGGCCGGATTGTGGGAATCAAACGCGCGCATGGTTCCGTGACATGGCTGTCGGTGAACACCGGCTTTCTGCGCCGGCCCGGTGAACCCGACTACTACGGCGTCGTTTCGACCTTCGGCGACATCACGGCCCAGCGCCAGGCCGAGGCGGCGTTGCGCGAGAGCGAGGCGCGCTTTCGCAGCCTGAACGACCTTTCGTCGGACTGGTTCTGGGAACAGGACGCGCAGTTCCGCTTCACCCGACTCGAGGGCCGGCACATCACGGGCGACCGTTCGGCGTTTCAAAGCGACCTCGGCAAGACGCGCGAAGAGATCGGCACCGAGATCGAGGGCGGATGGGCCGCGCACCGCGCGCTGCTCGAGGCCCACCTGCCGTTTCGCGACGCCGTCATGTGGCGCACCTACGCGGATGGAAGACTGCGCTACATGAGCACGAGCGGCGAGCCGATGTTCGATGCCGAGGGTCGATTCCTCGGTTACCGCGGTGTCGGAGCCGACATCACCGAACGCAAGCGTGCCGAGCAGTTGCGCGCGTTGGAGCACGCGGTGAACCGCAGCCTGAACGAGGTGGACAGCGTTCAGGAGGCACTGAAACGGGTGCTTCGACACATCTGCGAAACGGAAGGCTGGGAATGCGGCCGCTACCTTCGGGTCGACGCGCCGGCCGGCGTGCTGCGTTTCGGCGAGGCCTGGAGCGTGCCCAATCCGAACATCGAGCGCTACGCCGAGGCGTCGCGCAGCATGGTCTATGGCCCCGGCGTCGGGCTGGTGGGTCGGGTCTGGCAGTCCGGCGAGCCGCTGTGGGTGGCCGACATCGGCCAGGACAGCCGTGTCGCACGGACGGTCCTGGCACGCGAAACAGGCATGCGCGGAGCCTTCGCGGTTGCAGTCGCTTCGCAGGGCGAAACGATCGGCGTGCTGATCTTTCACAGCCGCGAAATCCGCGAACCCGACGACCAGCTGCTCCAGGCGATTCGCGTGATCGGCAGTCAGCTCGGCCAGTTCCTGCAGCGCAAGAACTCCCAACAGGCCGCGCTGCGGCTCGCAAGGATGTTCGCCGCGCTCAGCGAAACGAACGACGCCATCCTGCATGCCCGGTCGCCCGACGAACTCTTCCAGCGGGTCTGCGAGGCCGCCGTGCACGGCGGAAAATTCTCCAACACCTCGATCTTCCTCGTCGGCCCAGGTGGCGGTGGGGTGAGCCCGGCGGCTGCCGCCGGCCGGGCTGCACACTTGCTCCGAGAGTTGAAGATCTCACTCGACGAGACGCTGCCGGAAGCGCGCGGACTGATCGGCCTCGCGTTCCGCAGCCAGAAGCCCAGCGTCAGCAACGACTTCCTGCATGACGAACGCACCCGACCGTGGCACAACATCGGCCATCAATCGGGCTGTCGCGCAGCGGCGGCGTTGCCTCTGATTCAAGGCAGCCGCAGCATCGGCGCCGTGCTGATCTACGACGACGAGCTGAATGCGTTCGACGCCGAGATCCTCCGACTGCTCGAGCGCATGGCGGAGAACGTTTCCCATGCGCTCGACAACTTCGAGCGCGAGGCCGAGCGTCAGCGCGCGGCGCAGCGCATCGAATACCTGGCCAATCACGACGGCCTGACCGGCCTGCCCAACCGCGTCTCGTTCAGCCAGACGCTGGAGCAGGCGATCCACTCGGCACGCCGTTTTGCGCGCCGCTTTGCCGTGCTGTTCATCGACCTCGATCGTTTCAAGATCATCAACGACACCTTGGGGCACGAAGCGGGCGACACACTGCTCAAAGAGATGGCGCGGCGCATCCGGGAGGGCCTGCGCGCAAGCGACTTCGTCGCGCGGCTGGGCGGTGATGAGTTCGTCGTGTTGGTGCAGGAGGTCGACGACGTGGAGCATGTCGCCATCGTGGCACGCAAACTCCTGGTTGCGATGATTCAGCCGGTGACCATCCTGGGGCAGGAATGCCGCGTGACGGCGAGCATCGGCATCAGCATGTTCCCGACCGACGCATGCGACGAACAGTCGTTGATGAAAAACGCCGATGCCGCCATGTACGTCGCCAAGGAAGAGGGGAAGAACACGTTCCACTTCTACTCCGAGGAAATCAAGACCGAGTCGCGCGAACGTCTGAGCCTGGAGGCGAGCCTGCAACAGGCCCTGGAGCGCGAAGAGTTCTTCCTGCACTACCAGGCCAAGCTCGAGCTCTCGAGCGGGGCGATCACCGGCGTCGAAGCGCTGCTGCGCTGGCTCCATCCGACGCTCGGGCTGGTGTCGCCGGCACAGTTCATTGCGCTGGCCGAAGAAACGGGATTGATCGTGCCGATCGGCAAGTGGGTACTGAAGACCGCGTGCGAACAAAATGTCGCGTGGCAGCGCGCGGGCCTGCCGCCGGTGCGCATGGCGGTCAACCTGTCGCCGCGCCAATTTGCCGATGAGAACTGGCTGCGGCACCTCGCCGCCGTGCTCGAGGAAACGGGCATGGCCCCGGAGCTGCTGGAACTCGAAATCACGGAAAGCATGGTGATGGGCAATGTCGATCGGGCGGCCCGACAACTCGGCGCCATCAAGGAAATGGGCGTGCGTCTGGCCATCGACGATTTCGGCACCGGCTATTCGTCGCTGGCGCAGCTCAAGCGCTTCCCGATCGACACGCTCAAGATCGATCGCTCCTTCATCCATGCCATCCCGCACGATGCCGAGGACGTGGCGATCGCCAAGGCGATCATCGCGATGGGCAAGGCCCTGGGACTCACCGTTGTCGCCGAAGGCGTCGAAACCCTGGAGCAGGAAACATTCCTGCGCGAACACGACTGCGATCAGACGCAGGGCTACTATTTCAGCCGACCCGTCTCGCACGACCAGTTCGCGCAGCTGCTGCGGACTTCGCGGCGCTGCTTGCCAGACCAACCTGGGGCGCGCTTGTCCAAGAAGGCGCGCGCGCCATCGCGGAAATCGGCACTGCGGTAGGTCGCGGCGATCACGGCGTCGCCGAAGCGCAAACTGAAGTTCGGCGGGCAGTCAAACCCCCTCCCAGCAAAACACCCAATGCGCCCGGCCACGCGTGGCGGCGATCGCGCGCGCATTGGGCTCGTCCGTGCTCGCCACCCACGCGCGCGCCTGCTCGGGCGTGCGACCGAACCGCACGTGGCGCTGCGTGAGGCGCTCGACGCGCAGCGCGTCGTCACTGTGGACGTACCAGCATTCATCGAGCAGCGCCGCCACGCCTGACCAATCGCCCTGGTCGAGCAGCAGGTAGTTGCCCTCGGTGACGATCAGTCGTGTCTCGGCGCGGATGGCGATGGCGCCGGCCACCGCCTCTTCGATCTCGCGCCGGTACTCGGGCGCATACACGAACGGCTCGTCGCGGCCTTCGCCTTGCTCGCGGAGCCGGCGCAGCAAGGCGGCGTAGCCGGCGGCGTCGAAGGTGTCGGGCGCGCCCTTGCGGCCTTTGCGGCCGAGGCGCTGCAATTCGCTGTTCGCGAGATGAAAGCCGTCCATCGGAACCACCTGCGCCGCGCCCGCGCTGGCCGCGCACAAGGCCGCCGCGAGCGTGGACTTGCCGGCACCCGGCGGCCCGACGAGGCCGAGCACGGTGCGCCGGCCTCGAGCGAGCAGCCGTTGCAGGCGCGCCAGTGCGTCGGCGGGCAGGGCGGGGTGCGTTGAAGCGGGGTTCGGGGTCACTGGTACTTCGGGAGTATCCGCGCCTCGCGGGGGTCCTGCGTGCGACGCACACCGCTGCACCGGAAGCCTCAGGGTTTGATTGACTTGCCGGACTCGTCGTATCGGCAAGAATAGCCGCGTGAACAGCGGTGGCCAATTTCACGCGGTTGCACCACAAGCCCCGGGGGGTCGTGATGCCTGGCGCCCCCTACCAGGCGCTGATGGCGCGCATGAACCGGCTGATGGATGAGTTCGAGAGGCTCGCAGCCGTCAAATAGGGCATGTACCGGAGGCAAGTATGAAACCCAATGCAATCAAGGCCGACGTGCTCGGCGGCAGAACAGTCGCCGGCGCGATGGTGTTCGAATTCTTCTCGCCCGGTGTCGCGACGATCCTCGCCAACGCCGGCTGCCGCTTCGTGCTCTACGACATGGAGCACACGGGCCTCGGCTTCGAGACGCTGAAGTGGCTGTTCGCGAGTTGCCGCGGTTTGCCGATCGAACCGATGGTGCGCGTGCCGCGCGGCGAATACACCTGGCTCGCGCGCGCGCTCGACCTCGGCGCGCGCGGCGTGATGATTCCGATGGTGGAATCGGCCGAGCACGCCAAGGCGATCGTGCAGGCGTGCCGCTACCCGCCGCACGGCCGGCGCGGCGCGGCGTTCGGCTTCGCGCAGTGCGACTACCAGGGCGGCGACGTCGGACAGAAGATCCGTGCCTACAACGAGCGCACGCTGATCATTGCGCAGATCGAAACCGAACGTGGGTTGGCACAGGTAGAGGAGATCGCCGCAGTCGACGGCATCGACGTGCTCTGGGTCGGGCACTTCGACCTGTCCAACTTCATGGGAATTCCGGCGCAGTTCAATGACCCGCGCTTCGACGCCGCGATGCGCAAGGTGGCGCAGGTTGCGCGCGCGAACGGCAAGGCGGCCGCGTTCATGGCCACCGACGCAGCGTGGATCGCGCGGGTGCGCGAAATGGGCTACACGATGATCGCGGCCGGCACCGACACCGGTCTGCTCGAACTCGCGGTGAAGAACATGGTGGGGCGGATCGAGGCCGGGGCACGATGAGCGCGGTGCCGAAATTTCGCGTCGGCTTAACGCGCGACATCCTGACGAGCGACGGCACGCCTTCGTTCGGCAATGCGCCGCTGGCGCTGTTGAACGACGACTCTCGCATCGACTGGGAGTTTCTGTCGGACAACGCCGCCGAGATCACGCCCGACATCATGGCGCGCTACGACGGCTTGTACGTGAACTCGCCGCGCGTCACCGCAGCGTCGGTCGCGCGCGCCGACCTGCGCGTGAAGATCGTCGCGCGCCACGGCGTGGGCTACGACTCGGTCGATGTACCCGCGCTCGCGGCGCGCGGCGTGATCACGACCAATACGCCGGTTGCCGTACGCCGCCCGGTCGCGGTGGCGGCGCTCACCT
Source organism: uncultured beta proteobacterium (assembly GCA_963791595.1). Classification (GTDB taxonomy): domain Bacteria; phylum Pseudomonadota; class Gammaproteobacteria; order Burkholderiales; family Burkholderiaceae_C; genus JAEMQF01. The sequence continues at coordinate 67,418 of CAWBTF010000031.1, forward strand.
TCATCTTCGCGTTGGCCGGCAAGCTGGTCCAGAAAGACCGGCTCACGCGCAGCGGGCGCTGGAACGAGCGCACGAACTTCATGGGCCTGGGGCTGACGACACGCACATTGGGCGTGATCGGCGCCGGCGGCATCGGCCGCGAGTTGCTCGCGCTGGCCCGGCCCTTCGGCTGGAAGATGCTCGCGGCGGACCCGTTCGTGGAGCCGGCCGCGGTGGCCGCGCTCGGTGCCGAACTGGTGACCTTGGACCGGCTGCTCGAGGCGTCGGACTTCGTCGTCGCCACCGTCTTGCTCAACGCCCAAACCCGGCACCTGATGAATGCAAAGCGCTTCGCGCAGATGAAGCGCAGCAGCTACTTCATCAACCTGTCGCGCGGGCCCATCTGCGACGAGGCCGCGCTGATCGCCGCGTTGAAAAACGGCGCCATCGCCGGCGCGGGAATCGACGTGTTCGAGCAGGAGCCGGTGGCGCCCGACAACCCGCTGCTGACGATGGACAACGTGCTGCTCACGCCGCACGCGCTGTGCTGGACCGACGAGTGCTTCGATGCGATCGCGCGCGAGGGCCTGAGCTGCATCGTCGACTTCGCGAATGGGCGGGTGCCGAAGTCGGTGGTGCGGGCCTGAGGGGCGAGGCGTGCCCACGGCAGGCTGCTGGGCAGGGGCGTGCGCTGTGCGCCGGAATCGGCGGCTCGTGATCAAGCGCGCCCGTTGCGCACCACACCGAAAAAATCCGCCGCGCCGATCTGGCCGCCCTTGAGTACGATCTGCAGGCCATCGCGCTTCGGGCTTTCCGACCACGCTCGGCACAGCGGCCCGCCGGGGGCGAGGCCGGCTTCGATGCTGAGTGCGGCAATGCCCAGTGCGCCGGCCACCGCGCCGGAGCTGTCACCTCCCGCGACGACGATGCGGCGCAAGGCCGGCGTGCGGTCCAGCAGGGCGCGAGTCACTTCGGCCAGAGCGCCGGCGATGCGTTGCGCTGCATCGCTGCGGGCGAGGCTGGCTGCGCTTGCGGCAACGTCGAAGCCGGTCACGGCCGGGTCGGCCGGGCCTTCGGCGGAGTAGACGACCGGGCTGCGCCCCTCGCGCAGCGCCTGCGCGGCGCCGCCGACCAGGCGTTCGATTTCAACGGGCGCGGCGGCTGCGTCGAGCACGCGTGCGATGTCCATGCGCAGCACGGCGAAGCCTTGGGCGCGAGCCCAAGCGATCTGCGCAGCGGTCACCGGCGAGCAGCTGCCGCTGATCACGGCAATGGCGTCGACTGCGCCCGCGATTGGAAGGGACGGCACCTGAGGCAGCAGGCCGCAGGAACGCCAATGCGCGGCGAGCGCGTATTGCAAGCCCGACGATGATGCGCTGAACAGGCCCTCGCCGCGCCCCTGCCAGACGAGCCTGCCGGCTTCGACGAGCGTCGCGTCGTCGACCACGTCGATCAGCACGACAGGCTTGTCGTCACCGGCAAGCGCGTCGCGCCGCGCGGCGCCGAGTCCACTGTGCAAATGCGTCAGGTCGATCAGCTCGATGCGGCGCTGCGTCTGGCGGGCGAGGTGGCGGCGCAGGTCGGCCTCGTTCATCGGCGTCACCGGGTGCACGCTCATCGTCGGGTGCCGGTCCAGGCGATGGCCCTGGCCGTCGGCGATCGCGAACAGGTTGCCGAAAGCCTGGTAGCGCTTCAGGCGCGGCGCACCCACGACCATCGGCGACCAGCGGCTCGGCATCGCCCGGCTGCCGATGTCGACCGCGCGGCCGATCGAGCCGATGCCGGGTGACGAGTCGAAGGTCGAACACACCTTGTATTGCAGGATCGGCGCGCCGAAGGCCTTCATGCGTTCGAACATCGCGGGCAGGTGCGTGTCCATCCACAACGGAGTTTGGCCGCGCGCGGTGCTCGCCAGGCCGATGCAGCGCTGGCCGGCGAAGCGAGCGAGCCACGCTGGGCTCGGCGGCGCGAGGAACAGGATGGTGGGCACGCCCGCGGCGGTGAAGGCCTCCATCACGTCGGTGGAGCCGGTGAAGTCGTCGCCGACGTAGGCGAGCAGCGGGCCGTTCGGGCCAGGCGTCGATGGGGCTCACCAGAACCCCAACGCGTCGCGCAGTTCGCCGTGGTGGCGCGCGTGCTCGGCCAATGGCACGCCGGCCACTGCCGCGTCCCATGCCTGGCGCAGCGCGCTCACGCCCGCGCCCACGCCGCCGGGGTGGCCGAAGATGCCGCCGCCCGCGGCGAAGATCAGGTCGGTGCTGCCCAGCGCCGCATACGTGGCGGCGGCGACGAGCCCGGTCTGGCCCGAGCTGAACACCGGCATCGCGCGCATCGGCGGCAATGTCGTATGGGGCCACAGCGGCGCGAGCACGGCGCGCGCCGAGGCGATCACGCTCGCATCGTCTTCGCTGAATTTGTTGGCGAGGCCGTTCACGTGCAGATGGTCGGCACCGGCCAGGCGCCAGATCTGCTGCCACGGCGCGTAGTCCCAGCCCAGCACCGGGCTGCGGCTCAGGTAGCCCCAGCCGTTGCGGTGCGCGTGGATCGGCAGGGCGCTGTGGCGGCGCAGCTCGCGCAGGCCCACCAGGCCGATGCTGTTCAAGCTCGCCATCACGCAGGTGCCGCCTTCGCTCAGCACCAGGTCGTGGCGGCGTTTCATCTCGTCGAGTTCGCCGGTGAGGTTGAACGCGACCATGGCCTTCTTGCCGGAGCGCTGCGCGCCCTCGTTGACGACGCGCATCACGGCGCGCACGCGCTGATCGAACGGGCAATGCGGGCCGTCGGCCTGGAGTTCATCGTCCTTGATGAAATCGATGCCGCCGTCGACGAGCTTTTTGACTTCCGCGGCGGTCTGTTCCGGGTTCAGACCGACGCTCGGCTTGATGATCGTTCCGATCAACGGGCCCTTCGCGACGCCGGCGAGCCTGCGCGTGCCGTCGATGCCGAATGCCGGGCCGGGGTAGGCCGCGGCGAACGACGCCGGCAGCGTGAGCCCGGTGATGCGCAGGCCCGACACCTGGCGCAGCTCGAACAGGTTGCCGGCGATGGTGGCGAGCAGGTTCGGCAGCGAGGGGCCGAGGTTTTCGATCGGCCACGACAGTTCCAGCTCGCAGCGCGTGAACACGCTGCCTGTTTTGTAGTGGCCGGGCAGGCTGGGTTGACTGGATGTGTCGAGCACTTGCAGGTGTTCGATGCGTGCGCCTGAGCGGGCTTTCAATTCGGGTGTTTCGTTGGCGAGCGCGAGGAAGGTGCCGCTCGACTGCTCGCCGGCGATCACCTCGGCGGCGCGCTGCGGCTCGTCGCCGGTTTCCAGCCAGTAGCGGGCGTGGATGCGTTCACTCATGGGTGGTGATCTGCGGTGCGCCGGATGTCCGGATATGGCGCGCACATCAGGTTCCGCGCGGCAGGGCGGTGGCGGCGCCCCCGTTCTCCGGCCCACGCTCGCGGGGTACCACCTCGGCCCACGACGCTCAGCCGCGTCATCACCGTCCAGGCGCGGGAAGAGCCAGGACACCGCGAATGGGGCCTGCGCCCGGGGGCACCACCACCGCCCTGTTGCTCGGCCGGCGGCGCGGCACCTCGTTGCCCGTCACCTTGAGGTGCCGGGGCAGGTGGCTCGGGGTGCGTTCGCAGGCCCCATTCGCGGTGTCCTGGACGCTCTTGGACAAACGCCGGTGTTGACGCATGGACGCTTCCCGACCACGGCTGGTACCCCGCGAGCGTGGGCCGGAGAACGCACCCCGGGCCGCCTGCCCCCGCTCGGACGCTGACGCGCGACCCTGCTACCCATGGCACCCGACGCCGAATTCAACTCACGTAATGCGGCGAATGCTCTCCGCGATCTCCTCGCGGTCGAACACCTTCAACCAATCGTCGCGCAGCAGGCGCGGCTTGCCGTTCACGATCGCCTTGTTGCATGCGTCGGAAAACTGCCCCGGAATCTGCTTGAAGATCACGGCCGAAAGAATCGTCATGTGGCCCAGCAGAAAGTCGCGCGCGCATTCGGCCGGCACGCCGCGCGCCACCACTTCGTCCATCGCTTCGCGCATCGTGTCGAGCAGGGTTGCGCAGACGGTCTCCGACAGGCCCGGCTCCAGCAGCGCCATCTGCTCCACCGTGACGCGGTGCGAACGCAGCACCGGCGCGTAGATGTACTTCGCGATCGCTTCGCCGAGCGCGAACGCCGAATCGGGGCCTTGCATCAGCGAGCTGACGATCGCCTGCGGCGCCGCGGCGCTGCCGAAGTAGTCCGGCGCGCCGGCCTTGTGCGCGTCGGCGCTGAAGATCGATGGGTGGCAGGGGTGCGTGACGAAGTAGGTCAGGTCCTTGCGGTCCGGCAGGTGGCCGGCAAACGGCGCCGCGGCGTCGAGCGTGATCACCATCGTGCCGGCTTTGAGCTTGGGCGAGATTTCGGCGGCTAACTTGCCGATCAAGGTGTCGGGCACGGCGAGGATCACCACGTCCGCGCCGTCGAGCGCGGCGTCAGAGCGAAACCGCCGTGATGCCGAGTTCGTCTTTCAGGCGCTGGCGCCCGCCGGCGCCGGGCTCGACGTGGCGCACGGTGTAGGGCGAACCCATCAGGTTTTTCGACAGGCGCGCGCCCATCTTGCCGCCGGCGCCGAACAGGGCGATGTTGGTCGTCATGGAGTTCCTTGGGAATGAATGGGTCTGAAAAGCATCAGTCGGCGATGGCCAGTATCGCCACGCCGTAGGGTTTGAGCGTCAGGTTCTGGCCGAGCGTCTTCCACGACTTCTGGAAGTCGCCGGGCCGGGTGGTTGCGAGTTCGAAGCTGGACTCATCGAGCATCGCGCCGATCGTCGCACCGTTTGCAGCGTTGCCGCCTGCGATCTGCACGGACTGCGACTGCGCGGTGAGGTTGGCGAGCCAGAGCGTCGTGCCGCCGCCTTGGGCGCGGTAGGCGAGGCATTGCACTTTCTGGTCGTCGGAACAGGTGGCATCCACCAAGCGCGCGCCGGCACCGCGCGTCAACCCGCTGATCACGTGGAACAGCGGGTACACGGCGGGTGCGGTGAGTTCGTCGTAGTAGGGCTGCGCGTCCGCCGTTCTGCGGTAGATGATTCCCAGCGGCCCGGTGGGCGCGCCGATCGTCAGCGCCTCGATGCCGGTGCGCGCGAGAGTGGCGATGTAGCCGAGCAGCCACGCCGCGCCGAACACGCCGCGCATGCGCGGGTCCATCTTCGCCAGGCACACACGCTGGTTGTTCGGGTTCGGCGTGAACGTCGCGCCATGCGGGTTGTCGCGGCAGCCGATGGCGCTTGGGCCCACGCGGTGCGCTGCTCTGCCGATGTAGGTACGCGCGGTGTTCACCTGGTATGGCAGCGCTTCGAGCGTCTCCATCACGGAGCGGTCGTCCGCCGCGTGCACGATCGGGCAGGTCGTGTTCGTCACGAAGTCGAGCAACTGCGCGGGCGGGCGCTTGCGGTTCAGTTCGGTGAAGAACGAGAACATGCCGCCGCCAAGCTTCACGCCCGGGAACGCCTGGCGCGCCGCGGCGTACAGATCTTCCAAGCGGCGGCGCCGGCGGGCGCGCGCCGCCAGGAAGCACGGATTTCAAGTCGCCCACCGGGCACACAGCGATCGCCGATAGCGCGAGCCCGGACTGCTTGACGAGCCCGGCAACGCCCTGCAGTTCCTGAGCGTAGGCATCAACGCTTTCGACGACGATCTCCAGCACCACGGCTGCGCCCGTCGCCTCGGCGAGCGCGCGATAGCCGTTCAGTTCGTTCAGACCATGGCGTTGCCGCGGGTCGAAGTGGCACTGCAGGATGCGCGGGTTCGCGAGTTTGAGCAGATCGATGCGTGAGCGCGCGGCGTCGATTTCCTCGGCTGGGACGCCCAACCCCAGCGGCAGCAGCTTGCGCTTCGTCACCGCGCCGAGCTTGACCGTGATGCCCTTGACAGCGCCTGCCTTCGCCCCGCCCGTGGCCGCGCCCGACAGCGAGACGCTCACCGATTGCCGCACCACTTCACCCGCCTTCAAGGTGTACGGCCACGGCAGCGCAAGCGGGCGCACATAGGTCTTGAACGACGCGTCGGTCCAGTTGCGGTGGTCTTCCATCTCGAAGGTGTCGCCCTCCATGCGCACGGTGGCTTTCAAGCCCGGGCTCACTTCATGCGTGAGCGCGCGCACCGCGAGGAAGGGCTGAACGGGATCGACGAGTGCCGGAAACGTGGAGTCGACAATCCGACCGTCGACATGCTCGACGCGCAGCGCATGCCCCGCGACGCCCTTCAGCGGGTGCAGCACGACGAAGCCGGTGCGCGCGGTCAGGAAGTCGGTCTTCGGCACGCCGGTGCCGGAGAACTCGAGGTTGCCGTTGGCGTGGCCTTCGATCTTCGCGTCGTAAGCGATCTCCTGGCCGGGGCGGCTGCACACCGCGTGGAACGACACCGAGAAGCTGTCGCTGCGCTGGTCGACCACCAGCTTGCTGATGGCGGGCGTGTAGGTGCCCCAGTTCTCGTCGCGCACCAGAAAGCCGACCATGCGCAGCACTTCGACGCCGTTCACTTTCAGGTAGCGCAGCTGGCCGTTCTCGAACTCCACCTGCGTCGGCCCGGCGTGCAGGATGCGGCCGACCACGTCCGGCTGCTCGGTGCCGCACAGTTTGATGGCGCTCGTCACTTTGCTCATGGTTTGCCCCTTCTGCCTCAAAGCACAAGTTCGGTTTGCGGGTCGATCAACACGGCGCGGTTCATGTCGATCGCGAGATCGATGCGTTCGTTCACATGCGGCACGTCGTGCGCCTGCAGTTCGGCCACAGCCTGCGTGCCGCCGAACTTGAAGGTGGCGTAGGTGCGCGAGCCCGTGGGCTGAACGATGTCGATCGGCGCAGCGTAGCGCGCGAGGCCGCTGCGCGCATCGGCGTCGCGCGCGCGGCTGATGTGTTCCGGGCGCACGCCGAGGATGACCGCGCGGTCGCGCTGCGCGGCGAGCGCGCCCCTGCCGGCCGGGCGGCAACGCCAGCAGCGTGCCATCGGCCAGGCGCACTGCCAGGCCGGGCTCGCCGGTGGCATTGGCGGAAGGCGCGGCGACCAGTTGCGCGTCGATGAAATTCATCGCCGGCGAACCCAGGAAGCCCGGCCACATACTTGGTGGCCGGGCGCTCGTACAGGTCGAGCGGCGCGCCTTGCTGCTCGATGCGCCCGTCGCGCATCAGCACGATGCGGTCCGCCATCGTCATCGCTTCGATCTGGTCGTGCGTCACGTAGATCATCGTCTTGCCCAATTCCTGGTGCAGCCGCTTGATCTCGCCGCGCATCTCGTCGCGCAACTGCGCGTCGAGGTTCGAGAGCGGTTCGTCGAACAGGTACAGGCGCGCGTTGCGCACGATCGCGCGGCCGATCGCGACGCGCTGCAATTGCCCGCCCGACAACTGGCGCGGATGCCGATCCAGCAGGTGGTGAATGCCGAGCATCTTCGCCGCGGCCTGGATCTTGGTGTCGATCTCGGCCTTGGGCGTCTTGCGCGCGCGCAGGCCGAATCCGATGTTGTCGTACACCGTCATGTACGGGTAGAGCGCGTAGTTCTGGAACACCATCGCGATGTCGCGCTCGCGCGGCGGCAGGTCGTTCACCACTTCGCCGGCGATCGCGATGCTGCCGCTGGAGATGTCTTCCAGCCCGGCAATCGCGCGCAGCAGCGTGCTCTTGCCGCAGCCCGACTGGCCGACGAGCACGGTGAACTCGCCCGCCGGGAATTTCCAGGTCGATGCCGCGCACGGCGTGCACCCCGCCATAGTGTTTGTGCAGGGCGGTGATTTTCAGGTCGGCCACTGTGTCATCCCTTCACCGCACCCAGCGAAATGCCACGCACCAGATAGCGCTGCATGAACCCGACGACGACGAAGATCGGCAGCGTTCCCAGCACCGACATCGCCGAAATCTTCGACCAGAAATTCGACTGCCCGCCGAAATAATGCGTCACCTGCACCGTGTAGGTAGTCACCTCGGTGCGCGTGAGCACGAGCGCGAACAGGAAGTCGTTCCAGGCGAACACGAAAGTGAACACGGCGGTGGCGAACAGGCCCGCGCGGCACATCGGGAAGATCACCTTGAGCAGCACCTGCCAGCGCGTGTAGCCGTCCACCAGCGCGGCGTGTTCCAGCGCGATCGGAATGTCCAGAATGTAGCCGCGCATCATCCAGATCACGTAAGGCAGGTTGAACGCGGTGTAGAGCAGGATCAGCCCGAAGTAGGTGTCCACCAGGTGGAACCAGACGTAGATCAGGAAGATCGGGAACACCACGGCGATCGGCGGCACCATGCGCTGCGAAATGATCCAGTTCGCCAGGTGCTCGCCGCCGGTCTTGAAGCGTGCCAGGCTGTACGCGCAGATCGTGCCGAGGAACATCGCGGCGATGGTGCTGAGCGTCGACACGACCAGGCTGTTCCACACGGTGCGCGCGTCGCCGTCCTTGAACAGCACGACGTAGTTGTTCCATTGAATGCTGGCCGGCCACCACACCGGCGGGTACGCGTAAATCTCGTCCGCGGTCTTGAACGACATCATGAACAGCCAGTAGATCGGGAACAGGAAGAACACGGTCAGCAGCACCGCCGCCGCGTAGCGGAGCAGCAGCGTCGCCTGGCGCCTGTGCCGCAGCTTCATCGCGCCAACTCCACGCGCCGCAGCGCCAGCGACAAGATCACCGACAGCGCGACGATGATGAGCAGCGCCACCGCGCCGGTGTAGCTGGTCTCGAACTGCTGGAAGCCCTTCACGTAGGTGAAGATCGAGATCGTTTCGGTGCTCGTTCCCGGCCCGCCCTTGGTGAGCGCCCACACGATGTCGAACAGGCGGAACAGATCGAGGCCGCGAATCAGGATCGCCACCGCCATCACCGGCCAGATGGCGGGCAGGACGATGCGAAAGAAGCTGTGCCAGTAGCCGGCGCCGTCGATCGCCGCGGCTTCCAGCTGCGACTTGTCCACCGCCGACAGCGCCGCGAGCAGCAGCAGGAACATGAACGGCGTCCACTGCCACACCTCGGCGGCGAGGATCGCCGGGTAGACGAGGTTCGGGTTGATCGTCCAGAGCAGCGTCATCTCATGCCCGGCGATCCAACCGAGCACCTGGTTGATCGGCCCGAAGCGGTTGTCGAACATCAGGCTCCAGGTGGCGCCCGCGACGATGGGCGAGACGACGACCGGCAGCACGAGCAAGGCAACGAACACCTGCCGCCCGGGCAGGTGGTCGATGAACAGCTGCGCCATCAGCAGGCCGAGGATCAATTCGAGCGGCAGCGCGATCGCCGTGAACACGACCGTGTGCAGCAGCGATTCCCAGAGCCGCACGTCGTGGAACAGCTGCGCGAAATTGCGCAGGCCGTGGAAGCTCGTGTCGTTCATCGTCATCGTGATGCCCTGAAAGCTCACGACGAGCAGATAAACGAGCGGAAACACGCCGATCAGCAGCAGCACGAAGATCGACGGCGCGATCAACGAGTACTTGAAGCGGCGGTCGGGTGTGCCGGTTCGTCTGGGCATGAAAGCCGGAAGTTGTTCGCCACTGCAGCCAGGGTCATCCCGGCGCAAGCCGGGATCCACCCCGTGCCGGGTACTGGATCCCGGCTTGCGCCGGGATGACCGCCTGGGGCCGGGATGCCTGGCTGGGGCGGCGGGCCGGGGCCCGCTTTCGCTCGCGCCGCGCGCTTACTTCGGATAAGCGCCCGACTTCGCGGCCCATGCTTCGTACACGGGCTTCTGCTTGTCGACGCCGACCTGCGCGGTCACCGCATCCCAATCGGCCGCCACCTTGTCCATGATCTTCTGCGGGTCTTCGCCGGCCCACAGCTTGCTGATGCCCTGGCGCAGCGCCTCTTCGTACTTGTCGGTCTGGATCAGCGACAGGTCGAGCAGACCGGTCTGCGCACCCTGGCCGAGCGCGGCGAGATAGTCCTTCGCGTCCGGCCACAGCGCCAGGTAACCCGGGTTCGTGAAGTGCGAATCGCGGAAGGGGTCGCGCAGCGCGTAGGGCAGTTGCACGCGCTGGTTGCTGATTTCTTCGCTGTTCAGCCACTGGATGAACAGGTACGCCGCTTCCTTGTTCTTCGAGGTGGAAGCGACCGACAGCGCAAAGCCCGCGGCCAGTTCAGGGTGCCCGCCCGGCGGCAGCGCGTAGCCCACCTTGCCGGCGACTTGCGACTTCGGCACCCAGTCCAGCGCCTTCTCGTTCGCGAGGTAGCCCGCGGCAAAGCGGCCGTACGGCGGCCAGGAGATCGTCATCGCGCTCTCGCCCTTCAGGAACACGGCGAGGTTCTCGACGAAGCCGAACTTCTCCACGCCCTTGGGCATCCACTTGTTTTCATCGAGCCAGCCCTTGAGCACCTTCGCGCCTGCCGGGCTGTTGACGGTGGCTTTCATGTTCGCGTCGAAGAACTTGCCGCCTTCGTTGCGGAAGCGCTCCTGGAACATGAAGTTGCCGTAGCCCGGCTCGCGGAACATCGACCCGCCGTAGATGTTTTCGCCCTTCAGCGCTTCGGTGAAGAAGCTGCCGACCTTCTGAAAATCGTCCCAGGTCTTGGGCACCGCGAGGTCGGCGTTGTGCTTGGCCTTGTAGGCCTTCTGCAGGTCTTCGCGCGCAAACAGGTCCTTGCGGTAGTACATCAGGAACACGTCGCCGTCGTCGGGGAAGCCGTAGATCTTGCCGCCCACCGTCATCTGGTTGTCGCGGTAGGTCGGCGCGATCTTCTTCAGCTCGTCGCGGAAACCGTACTTGTCGACCAGCGCGTCGAGAGGCTCGAGCGCGCCGGCTTGCGCCAGGTCGGGCATCCACGCGGGAATCACGTTCAGCGCGTCGTACGCACCGGTGCCGGCACGAAACTCCTGCATGATCTTGGTGAACATCTCGGCGGTCGAGACCTCGATCACGTTGATCTTGCAGCCGGTTTCCTTCTCCCACTTCGGGCCGGAGAAGTTCTTCGGGTCGAGCGATTGCAGGCCGGCCTCCCAGACGATCGTGATCGTCTTGCCGCCGGTGCACAGCGGCTTGGCGGCGTCCACCGCCACCTGAGCCGCGCTTTTTCCCGCGGTGGCCGCGGGCGCTGCCGCCGGCTTGGCGGCTTCTTCCTTCTTGCCGCAGGCCGATAGCACGAGTGCAGCTGCCATGAACGTGCTCCACATCAGGCCCTGGGCGGGCGCGCGCGCGCCACGCGGCGATTCGTGTTTCATAGATGTCCTTGTCTCCGGGGTGAGGGTACTGACAGCTTCGGCGCACGCTGCATGGGCGGTGCTTCTCGTCGATGTGCGCGGATTCTGTGGGGGTGCCGTGCGCCCGTCAAGGCGTGGATTTCCCCGGTGTCGCGCGAGGGGTACGGGGCGTTGCCGTGGCCGCCCGACTATTGCGCGAACGAGTGGTGTTCTCAGTGCCGGTCAAGAAATTCGGCGATCTGCGGATTCACCAACTCGGCATGCGTCACGGGCCCCATGTGCCCGAGCCCGCGCTGCTGCGCGAGCGTGGCTCGGGGCAGCGTGGCGGTCAAGACTCGCGTGACCGACAACGACGATTCGGGCGATGTCTCTCCCCACAGGCACAGTACGGGCACGTCGAGCGACGCCAGCGCGGAGAGCGGCAAAGTTTCGGACATCAAGGTGTCGCGCCAGGCTTTGACGTTTCGCGCCGTGCCGGCGATGGCCGCTTGCCGGGCCGCCGGCATGCCGGCCCAACTGCCGGCGCCCATCCAGAAGTCGATGAAGCGCCGCGCGGCCGCGTGACTGTCGCCTTGTTCGAACGATTGCGCGGCATCGGTCGCTGCACGCCAGATGCCTTCGGCCGGTGACACCAGCGGATCGCCGGGCGCGACCAGGTGGAACAGGGTGGGCTCGTAGACCGCGAGGGATTTGATTCGCTCGGGTGCATCGTCGCGAGCTTCATCGCCACCGCGCCCCCGTACGAGTGGCCGACGACATGAAAGCGATCTCCGGCGATCTGCAAGACCGGGGCGAGCAGCTCGACTTCGTCTTCCAGCCGCAGCGGCCTCTGGTTCGGCCACTGCGGGCTCTTCCCCGCGCCGTAGCCATCCACTGCAATGACCCGGTAGCGGTTCGACAGCAAATCGGCCAAGCGCACGCCATTGCGACGAGGTGCTCGCATTGGAGTGCAGGCAGAGGACGCCGTCGCCGCTGCCTTGTTCACGGAAATAGGGCGTCATGGGATCCCCGCGGTGCCGTGGCAGATTGTGACCGCTTCTTCGGCGCCTCGCGCCCAAGGGCGGGCCGAACACCGGCGTCAGTCTGGCTGGTCGACATGCAGCACATGGTGCCGGGCGCGTGACGCAGATCGGCAAGGAGGCGCTATCGGATCGGCGCGTTCAGGGCAGTTGTAGCGCCTCAGCGCGGCAGCCCCAGGCCGCGCTGCGCGATCAGGCTGCGCTGAATTTCGTTGGTGCCGATGCTGATCACCCACATCAGCGAGTGGCGCAGGTTCTGCTCGTAGCGGCCGTTGCGCAAGGCGCCCGGCGCGCCTTGCGAGAGTGCCGCGCGCGGGCCGAGGATGTCGAGCGCGGCTTGGCCGAAGCGCTCCATCAGCTCGCTCGAGAACACCTTGCTGATCGCGCCCATCTCGGGCGGCGTGGTGCCGCCCTCGGCAAGTTCGGCGCAGTGCAGCATCAACTGGCGGCCGACTTCGATCTCGGCGGCGAGCACGCCGATGCGGTCGCGCACCAGCGCATCGTGGCGCAGTCGCGCGTCGGAACGCACGTCGGCGCACAGCAGGTTGAACGCATGCGCGACCTTGAGCACGATGCCCCCGCCGATCAGCCCGCGTTCGTTGGCGAGTGCGTCGGTCAACACCTTCCAGCCGCCGTTCACCGCGCCGACCAGGTTGGCCGCCGGAATGCGCACGTTGTCGTAGAAGATGTTCGCGAAGCTGCCGTCGTACATCGTGCGCGCCGGCTTCACGCTGATGCCGGGCGTGTCCATCGGCACGATGAACATGCTGATGCCTTTGTGTGCAGGCTGCGCGGCGCGGTCGGTGCGCGCCGCGAGGAACATGTACTTGCCCCAGTACGTGGTGGTCCAGATCTTCTGGCCGTTGATGACCCACTCATCGCCGTCGAGCACGGCGCTGGTGCGCAGCGACGCGAGGTCGCTGCCGGCATCGGGTTCGCTGTAGCCCATGCCGTGCATCGCCTGACCGTGCAGGATTTCCGGCAGGTACTGCGCGCGCTGTTCCGGCGTGCCGTGCATCAGCAGCGCGTTGGCCTGCACCGCGGCGCCGGCGCGCGGCGCTTCGGCGCGTTCCATCACTTCGATGAAGCCGAGCTGCTCGCGCGGCGTTCGGTTCTGGCCGCCGTGTTCCTTCGGCCAGCCCAAGCCGATCCAGCCGGTTTTGCCGAGGTCGAGCGCGAACGACGGCGTCGAACTCGCGGTCAACAAATGGCAGGCGTTCGAACGCCGCCTTGCGCGCGCCGCTCCAGTGCTGTTGCAGCCATTCGCGCACCTCGACGCGAAAGCGGTTGCCGGCCTCGCCCAGGTCGTATTCGGGCAGCATGGCTCTGTCGCCATCGAGCAGGTGCGCCGCGAGTTCGCAACGCGCTTGCGCGCTGCCGCCGAGAGCCAGCAGATCCAGATGCACGCGCCGAAAGTGGCGCGGTGCCTCGTGCTCCTCGGCGTAGCCGATCGCGCCGAACGCATGGTGCGTCTCCAGCGACACCTGGCGCAGCGCGGCGCCGCCGAACGCCGCCGCAGCGGCGCTGAAGTAGCGCCAGTTTGGCGCGCCTTCGTCGAAGGCCTGCGCCGCGTGTTGCAGCGTCAGGCGCACGCCTTCGAGCGCGATCAGGCCGTTCGCGAGCTTGTGCTGCACGGCCTGAAACTTGCCGATCGGCTGGCCGAACTGGCGCCGCTCTTTCGCGTAATCGACTGCCAACTCGAACGCGCGCCGTGCCGCGCCATGGGCGCGCGCGAGCAGGCCCAGGCGCAGCCAGTGGCGCAGGTCGACAATGTTCTCGGGCGCGAGTTCGATGCACTGCGCCGCTGCGTTGTGCAGGCGCACTTCGGCCCAGCCGTGGCCGGCGGACATGCCCAGCGCGCGCGCCGGCAGCACCTGCACGCCGCCTTGCCGGCAGTCGATGAGGGCGAGCGTCGTGCCGTCGAGCGCGAGCAGATGCGTGGCGTGAACCGCGCCGTCGACGAAGCCGAGCGTGCCGTTCGCGACGCCACGGTCAAGCTGCAGCGAGCCTGCCGATGCGTCGGGTGCGAGCCCGGCGCTCGCGACCGCGATGCGCCACAGCCCTTGGTGCAACGGCGCCAGCCATTCGCGTGCCTGCGCCGCGTTCACAGCGCCGCGCCCGAGCAGCAGGTTCGCCAGCATCGCGCCGAGCAGCGGCACCGGGCAGGCAGCGCGGCCGAGCTCCTCCATCACGATCGCGATCTCGCGCAGGCCACCTTCTTCGGGGTCGCTGCCCAGGGTGGCGAGGCCTTGCCCGACGAGACCACTCCACAGCGCAGTCATCGCGCCGGCATCGTCGCCACGCTGCACCGCGCCGGCGGCGGGCCAATGCGCGGCGAGGAAGCCGCGCACCGAATCGCGAAGCATCGCGCGCTCCTCGATACCTGGTGTGAGCTGAGCGGCGGTCACGCAAACGCGGTGCGAGTGGGCATCGCACGAGGATCACGGCAATGGGCCGGCCCATCAAGCCGGGCGAGGGAAAAGCAACTGTGCGTGGGCGGCACGTGGTGACGCTGCGCGCACGCCTGCCAGCGACCGCGCCAGAGTCTCAATCGGCCGCGAGCCGCTCCCCCACGAAATCGAGAAACACCCGCACCCGCGCGCTCAGGTGGCGCTTGCTCGGGTACACAGCGTAGATCGGTTCGCGGTCGAGCTCGAACTCGTCGAGCAGCGTGATCAGCTGGCCGGACTGGAGTTCAGCGGCGATGTGGTAGTCGGCCAGGCGCGCGATGCCCATGCCCGACACCGCCAGCGCGCACAGCACGTCGCCGTTGTTCGCCGCGACCAGCGCCTTCGGCTCGAACGATTCGATCTTCGTGCCGCGGCGCAGTTGCCAGCGGCTGCGGTACGAGCCGGGCAGGAAGTTCAGGCAGCGGTGCTTGTGCAGGTCTTCGGGCGTGTGTGGCGTGCCGGCGCCCTTCAGATAGGCCGGCGCCGCGCACAGGCGCCAGCGCGCGACCGTGATGCGGCGCGCGACGAGCGTCGAATCCGGGATGTTGCCGCTTTGGAACGACACGTCGATCTGCTGTTCGAACAGATCCGGCGGCGTGGCGGCGAGAACGAACTCGACGCGCAGCGCCGGATGGGCCTTCAGGAAATCGGGCATCAGCGGCGCGAGGCGCTGGCGCGCGAACGCCGGCGTGCTGGACAGGCGCAGCACGCCGGTGGCCTCGGTCGCGGCCGGACCGATCGACGCTTCCGCCTCTTCCAGCGCCTGCATCACCTTCTGCGCGGCGGCGAGGAATTGCTCGCCTTCCTGCGTGAGCTGCAGCACGCGCGAGGTGCGGTGGAACAGGCGCACGCCCAGGCGGTTTTCCAGGCGCTGGATGACCTTGCTGATGGTCGAGGGGTCGAGGTCCAGGCTGCGCGCCGCCGCGGAAAAGCTCGCCTCCTCCGAGACGCGCAGGAAGAAGGCGAGTTCGCGGATGCGGTCGTTCATGGGTGAAGTCTATGCGAGCGGCATGCGCCCGAATCGCACGAAAACGGGCGGGTAGGGCAGTGGGAGTGCCTCCTGCCCTTACGACACCACCTTGAGCAAGGCGCAGGCGTGGTCGAACCGCGCCAGATGGGCGCCCGTGTTGCCTCATGCGGCTCCGACCTGAAGGCCCAGAGGCTCCCCCCTGGCTGTGATTGCCTCGGCCGCGAAATCGAGCACGACCGGCTGTCGGCCACTCGCCGGACGCAAAAGAATGCCCTGCAGCCCGGGGGAGAAATAGAGCTTCTCGAGGCGTTTGCGTTCTTCGTCGGTGCAATCTTCGCCGGCCGCTGCTGTGCAAAAGCCCATCAACCCACCGCGCATACGAACGATCATCGGGTTCTGCTGGAGGAAGCGGTTGGCCCGCGCCGAGTCGTGGGGATTGAAGAAGTAGAGCCACCGGTCCAGGTCGGCATCAACTGAAACCGATGCTCCCCAGCCCCGCTTGTGCCGGTAGACGCCATCGTTGAAGAACGCCCGGCTGTGGCCGAGGTCAAGCAATCGCATCTTGCTGTCCTTGGCATGTCGCAGCATGGCGACGTACAGGGCCGTCTGGGCGCCGTCCCTGACATATTCCTCCTTGCCGTCGAGCACTCCGCCTCGGTGAAAGAACATCGTATCGCCCTTGAAGAAGCAAAGCGATCCGGCAACATCGGTACTGCCCTCGTTCAATATCAGCATGAAGCCGCTCTTGAAATACGGGTCGAGCTTTGTGCTCGGGTCGACCCGGGCTGAATCGAGAAATTGTTGCTGGACATGAGGGACATACATCCGCCGGTAGAAGTGGTCGAAGTCCGCTGGGTCGTTCGAGATGCGGAAATTGAATCGGTCGTCCCGCATGAACTGGTTGAACACGGTCTTGCGGCGCGACTCCAAGAAGCGCCGCTTGACATCGGCCCATTCGCCACTGAGGTCCACGACCTGGCGCACGATCGCGGGGCTCGAGATTTCGGTGAGACGGGAGAACGTCGCGTCCAACTCCGACGGCAATACGGCGATGCAGAACTCGGCTTGTTCCGGAAGATTCCTGGCGATCTTCTTCAGGGAAGAAACCCACAGGCGCCGAGTGCGGAGTCGCGAAAACTCGTCGCCGTACATGCGATAGAGCAGGTAGTTTTCGAAGGGTGAATTCCGATCCATCACCAGCAGGCAACGACTGCGGGCGTCATCCCCCTTCAATTTACCCTCGACCAAGGTCGCGTCGACAAGCACCCTCTTCTTGACCTGGTACGCGGCGTCGCGCAATCGTTGCAGCATCTTGGCTTCCCTTGGTTTCGGTTGGTGACATGTCGAATGAACGTGGCCTCGCGACCTGATGCGGCCATGCACGGCTTGCTGGATCCGGCTACTTTCCGGCGCAAGAAGGCATCTTGGTGGTTTTGCTTTCCATTTCGGGATGCCGGCCGACTGGCGCCGTGATGAAGTGCACGCGTGGCTTGCGTTCACCCTCAGTGCCAGGCGGGCGGGGGCAGTGGAGGCGACGCTTCTGCAGTCTTCAAGTAAGGCGGGTCAAGCGAGCTTCAACACCACCGCCTTGGTCTGCAAGTACTCCTGCATGTGCTCCTGGCCCGATTCGCGGCCGAAGCCGCTCATCTTGTAGCCACTGAACGGAGTCGCCGGGTCCATCACCTGGTAGCAGTTGGCCCACACCGTGCCGGTGCTACCGGGCGCGAAGCGCCACCACGGGCGGGGCCGGATGCACCCCGCACGCGGCCTACCGTTGGGGAAGGCAGTTCAGGAAAGCCGTTCAGGAACTGCCGACGACCAGCTGGTTGTCGACGCCGGCCACGCCTCGCACCGCCAGCGCCACCGACAAGCGCCGGCGGGTGGCTTGACAGCGATTGCCACCGCACCGATAAACAGGCCATGCCGCGCACCGACCTCCCTGCCGTGCTCGACCGGCAACACGCCGCTCGTGACGGTGACGTCTGATGGCCTCGCTGCCGGTCATTGACGTGGCCGCGCTGGTCGATTCGCGCAGCCGCCCGGCGGCACGCGCGGCCGTGGCCGCTGAACTCGATGCGGCGGCGCGCCGCTACGGCTTCTTCTATGCGGCGGGCCACGGTGTGGATGCGGCGCTCGTCGAGCAACTCGTGGCGCTGTCGCGTGCCTTCTTCGCGCAGGAGGAGGCCACCAAGCTGCGCATCCCGATGTCGGCCGGCGGCCGCGCCTGGCGCGGTTTCTTCCCGCTCGGCGGCGAACTCACGTCGAACCGGCCCGACTGGAAGGAAGGCCTGTACCTGGGCAGCGAACTCGGGCCCGAGCACCCGCGCGTGCGCGACGGCGTGATCCTGCACGGCGCCAACCTGTGGCCCGACATCGCCGGCTTTCGCGAGACCGTGCTCGCCTATCTCGACGCGCTGACGCGCCTGGGCCACGCGCTGATGGGCGGCGTTGCCCTCGGCCTGGGCTTGCCCGAGCGCTGGTTTCACGACCACGGCACGGCCGACCCGCTGATCCTGCTGCGCCTGTTCAACTACCCGAGCCGGCCGGTGCCGGCGGGAACGGACGCGCGCTGGGGGGTGGGTGAGCACACCGACTACGGCCTGCTGACGATGCTCTGGCAGGACGATGTCGGTGGGCTGCAGGTGAGAACGGACAGCGGCGACGACGGCTGGATCGACGCGCCGCCGATCCCCGGTACCTTCGTCTGCAACATCGGCGACATGCTCGACCGCATGACCGGCGGGCGCTACCGCTCGGTGCCGCACCGGGTGGCCATCAACACGAGCGGGCGCGACCGCCTGTCGATCCCGCTGTTCTTCGACCCCGATTTCGACGCCCGCGTGCAGCCCGTGCCGGGCAGCGGCCCGGGCATGGACGACAGCGGCCGGCGCTGGGACGGCGCCAACCTGCAGGCCTTCGCCGGCACGTACGGCGACTACGTCACCGCCAAGGTGGGCAAGGTGTTTCCCGAATTGAGGCGGTCGATCTCCGGGCCATGACGCTGCAGAGTTGCAGAGGCAACCGCTCGCGTTCGCCCGAACCCGACGCCGGCACGGGCTGGCCGGAACGGGTGATCAGCCGCGCAGGTTGACCAACGGCGGCGTAGCGTCGACCAGTCCAGCCTCGAACAGAGCGCTCCAAGGGATCCCCACCGCCTCGAACATCCGACGGCTGGCCTCGGAAACCTCGATGTCATCGAGCTTGCCAAGCAAGGCCGCGACAGCCAGTTCGGCGAACACAAGGCGTCGCTGCGCATCGTCTTCAGCCAGCGCCGCCCGTCGCAGGTAGCCCTTCAACACGGCCTCTAGTTCGTTGCCCTTGAGCGCCCGAAGCATACCGAGCCAGATGATGCGTTCTGTGTAGTGCTCGGAGAACACGCGCTCGGCCAAGTAGGCAGGAGCAGGGAACTGGTCCGCGTTGAGCGCGTCCTGATCCGCATTCCTCAATTGCTGCATCCCGCTTGCGCATGCGAATAGAACCTGCAGCGCTGTCGCTCCTTCGCGAAGCAGCACCGAGTTGCTGCCCAGCGTGGGAATCGCAGTGTCCGGCGAACCGACAAAGTACAGCGCGTTAGTCACGCCGTGCTGCGTGTCGTTCAGTTGCCCTAGACGACCGGACAGCGGACCATCGAGGTCACCTATGACCCGTGCGAGGCGACTGAGTTCCTTGCGCTCCTTACACCACGGGCATTGACCTGGGGTATGCCAATCGGGCAGAGGAAACTTATATAGGTGATCCAGCGTGGCGCTCCATGCATGGTTTCCCACGAGACCGCTACGACGTTGCCGGTACTTGCGCTCAGAGGCAGGCGTAGCCAATAGCGTGAGGTAGTGGATGTTCTCCAATGAGGGCAACTGTTGCGCTCGCTGCTCGCGCAGGAAGCGGTTGATGACGTCCAGGCGGGTCCCCGAGATGAACACGTCGTCGATGACCAAGACGCATCGCGCGCTGGCCACCTCAGGCTCGGCCGGAACTTCCCCTTTGAGCACTCCCATCGTCAGTGTGACGACCGGGACAACAGTGCCCCGCCCACGAGCGCCCCTATGCGCAGCGCCGTCGGATGGTCAGGAACGGCGATCGCGTCAGGGGCGGGCTGGAGATGCTGTACCTTGGAACGGACCTCTTCCTGGAACGCGGGAAAATCGAGCAACGTGCCCACATCCACGTAGAACGCATGATGCCTGGCCGTCGATTCGTTGGGGTCGTCGTAGTGAACACGCAGGACGTTGGGGCACCCGCCCCAGCGCTCCAAGAACGGTCTCTGCGCATCGAACATGACGGGGGGAAGCTTGACCGCGCTCGCGGGGCCGTAGCCGACCATGTAGTTCGAAGTGTGAATGGACACAGGGTGGTTGTCTTGCGCACACAGGTCGCAGGTGTTGGCACTGGCGAAATGCCGATAGTCCGACAAGTCCAAACGGCACAACGACTTCGCATCGACAACTTCCTGCAGCGTATAGAGGATGGTCGTGCTCATCGTGACCTCGGGCATCTCGATTGACCAGCGCTCGATGAAGCGCGCCAAGCGCCCCGTCGACGCGACGCCGATGAGCACGAATACCGTCTTCCCTGGTGCAGAAACGCGGCGCAAGACATCGAAGGCCGCCGCGCGCGTTTCCACGTCGGAGGGATGCGTGGGAAACGTGTGTACGTCCAACCGGACGTGCACTAGCCGTTGGACCCTGGCGGCCAAAATCAACATGCTGGGATGGTCTACCACCAACGGCCAGCAGTCTCCATTCAGGGGCGGAACCTGTGATTGAATGTCGTGCGCGACCCAGTAGGCGATCCTGTCCACGGTAGCCATGTCGACGAATGCCTCCGCCAGCCGCAGGAACTGCGTCGCATGCGCGCCTGAAGGCAGTGCGAAGTGGTAGCTCGATGCAGCGCAGATGAGACATCGTGACCGTGCCGCTTCGATGCATTGCGTCAGGTCGTGCTGGCGAATCTCGGCCGACACGGCCGCAGAGACGGGCTGGAACAAGGGGCCATCGGGTGTCGCCTCGAAGAGCATTCGAGGGCCATGCCTGGCGATGTAGGGAGGTTCCGCCCTTGCCAGCGAGTGACCGTCTGGAATCAGATACACGCGAGTGTGCGGCGCGCGCTGCGCCACTGCGTACGACTGTGTGACTAGTGCCGCCATGAGCTCGGGCTGGCCTTCAGCCAGCTCGCGTGAGCCGTTCATGAGCGCAGCCTCGTTGGCCATGAGCTCAAGCCACAACTGCGCATCGACGCGCAGCACTAGGGCCGTGGCATCAAGCGACGAGCTATCGGGAATTTGAGCTACTGCGTGCTCAAAGTCCGAGACTTTGACGACAATGATTGAACTGAACGCCAGTGACATGTGGCGCGCACTTCGCCTGTTTATCGTTTGAAGAGCGTGCGCTGATCGAGGTCGAACCCGAACTCCGGGACAAACACGGAGATCGCCGTACCGCTCACGAAGCCTTCACGCAGGCGTTTGACTGCTTGAAAATTCAGCTTCGGGTATTTGGACTCCCCCGTCGAGAAGTCCTGCCCAACTACGCGATTACCCGAGGCGACATGGATCAGTGCCTGCAGGCGATGTGCGGCCGACACGACCTTAGGCAATCCAAGGCCGCGGCTGACGACGCCGGCGGGCTTTCGGCTCTCTCCGGGCTCGAAAGCACGGGCAAGCCGCGCGTCCTCTGTCTCCTCCGCCTTCGCTGGCAGCGTGCTCTGGATGCCTTGCCCTTGATCGGCCACGGTCAGGCACGCGATGCCAAGGCCGAGAGAACCTTCATTGGCTTCGGCGATCCGCTCAAGGTATTGCTTGAGCTCAGGTGACAAACGCCGGCCTGCCAAGTCGGATGCCTGCAGAACCAGCTTCTCGAGGATGAGTGCCCTCGTGCTCCTCGAGCGACGCGCCGAATCGCTCGGCATGCCGTGCTCCAGGCTGTTGCGCAGTGCTTCGTAGACAAACTCAACAATGCTGGACTCCTCCGTCGATCTCAGCAGCCGCCTAAAGCCCATATCCTTCACAACTTTGCGGAGTAGCCTGGTGAAGGCAGAGGGAGGGGGATACGAGTCAGGGCCTTCGCTTTCCTCGTCGGTGAGCAATGCGGGCGGAAGCTGGAACACCGGATCCGGGCAGACCACAGACACCGAGGACCCGATTCCAAGAATGCCGGCCCCTTCCCTATACACGGTGCTGAGCAGGGGCTTGAACTGCGCGGAGGCTGGTCGGCCTGCGAATCGGATCCGTTTGACCAAGCGCGTGAGGGCGAACCCGAAAGCGCCCGAGAAGAGTGTCGCCTCGACCTCTTGCTTGTTCGTCGGTTCGTCGAACTCACAGTCAAGCAGAATGTCTTGCTCGGACGGGTTCAAGCCAGCGAGGAGCGCCAGTGCCAGCCCGTGCGCGCCCGCCTCGAAGCTGCCGCGCTTGCCAAATCTGATGACCGAGCACGTCGGGAGTTGCCAGTCGAAGACGTCGTCGGTGCCTACGCGCTCTGTCAGTCGGATGGTCGTCATGGGTGCCGCGGGGTCTTCTGGGGCTCTACCTGCGTGTGGACGCCACGAAGCACGATGAGCGTTATCCACGGACGGCCGGTTTGGTCGCTTGCGACGAAACCGAACCGGCCGGCGGTGGGTAACGCGGTGCCGCTCATTGCTGCAACGCCCTTGCCCTTGTGTGTGACTCGGCGCGCCAGCGTCGCTCGAATTCTGCGGGTGTGACGTAGCCCAATGCAGAATGACGGCGCTCGGTATTGTAGTAACCGATGTACTCGACAATCGCTTGCCTTGCCTGCTCGCGGGTCTCGAAATGCTCGTCGTGCACGCACTCGACTTTCAAGGTCCCGTTGACCGATTCCATCGGTGCGTTGTCCCAGCAGTCTCCCTTGCGGCTCATCGACACCGTGATGCCCAGCGCTTCGAGCTTGTTGCGGTAATCGTTGGCCGCGTATTGCGTGCCGCGGTCCGAGTGATGCACCAGGCCGGCTCCTGGATGGCGCCAACCCAGCGCAACGTCCAGCGCGCGCAGCGTCAGCTCCTGGGGCATCGTCTCGCTCATCGCCCAGCCCACCAGCTTGCGTGCGTGCAGGTCCAGCACCAGCGCCACGTACAGCCAGCCTTCGTCGGTGGGCACGTAGGTCATGTCGGCCAACCACTTCTGGTTGGGTGCCGACGCTTCGAAGTTGCGCTCCAGTACGTTGGGCGCCACCGCGTGGGCGTGCTTGGAATCGGTGGTGACGACTCGGAAACGCCGCCGCTTGTGGCTTTGCAACCCGTGCTCGCGCATCAGGCGCCCGATGCGCTTGTGGTTGACCGGCTGGCCCACCAACTCCCCGATCTCGGGCGTCATGCGTCGGCGCCCATAGCGCCCTCGATGTTTGCGCTGGCCCTGGCGAATCTGCTCGACCAGGTGCTGGTCGTCCTGGGCGCGCTGCGAAGGTTCGCGTTCACGCGCCGCGTTGAATCCGCTGCGCGACACCGAGAGCAGCTCGCACATCAGCGTCGTGCAATAGGTTTGTCGATGCTTTTCAATCCACGCGTACTTCACATCGACTCCCTCGCAAAGTACGCTGCCGCTTTTTTTAGGATCTCCTTCTCCAGCCGCAGCCGGGCGTTCTCCTGTCTCAAGCGGCTCAGTTCAGCCTCCACCTCTGTCACCGGCCGCGCGGGCTGGCGCTTGACCAGCGCCTGCCCTTTGCGGGCCAGGTACACCCAATTGGCCAGCGTCTTGCTCGACATCTCCAGCGAGCGCGCTACCGCCGCCATGCTGCGCTTGCCTTGCATCAACTTGCTTGACGGCCGCGTCCCGAAACTCGGCCGTGTACTTCCGATCTGATCCTGCCTTCATATGTCCTCCAAGAAGTCAAAACTAACAGACTTCGTGGCGTCCGTTTTTGGGGGACCAGTTCTTACGGCCAAGCGCGCCGGGTATCAACGCGACCGCACCCATTCATACGCAGCGCGGCCATTCCGGCCCATTGTGCAGCTTGCTGTCGCCAGGGCGGCGGCCAGTGAGTGAGTTGCCTGGAAAAGGGTTGCCGTCGCCACGGCGTCGTTGCGCATTGTCCGATGGCCATGCGATCACAAATCGATGGGCGGCTGATTTGTGGCGTCCGCTCTGCAGATGAATCAGCTTGCTACCAATGCCGCGAGGACGTTGCGTCGCACTTCAAGGTAGGTGGCGGGTTGCCAGGTCTTCGTCGACACTGCTGGTGGATTGGGGCAAACCGTGTCAGGTTGGGCTATAAGAAGCACTCGTGCTGCCGTCAGCAGCGCACAACAGCCAGGACAGGATTGGAGGAGACGATGGCGCTGCGCTTTCGCAAGTCCATCAAGCTGGCACCCGGCATCCGCTGGAACCTGAGTGGTTCGGGCTCGAGCTTCACCCTCGGTCCGCGCGGGGGGTCGGTCAGCATCGGCAAGCGCGGCACGTTCCTCAACACCGGCATCCCGGGCCTGGGTTTGTATGAGCGCTCACGGCTGTCCGGACCCACACCCACGGGTGCCGCACAGCCGCGCCTCACGAACGCGACTACGACCACGATGTCGATGACATGTGGTATCGCCGACGACGGTACGCTGACCTTCAAGGACGCCTCTGGCGCCGATGTGCCCGAGCACTGGGTCGAGAAGGCGAAGAAGCAGAGCAAGGAAGCGATCCTTGGCCTGATTCAGCGCAAGTGCGATGAAGTGAACGAGCAGGTTGAGGCGCTAGGCCGCCTGCATCACTACACGCCGGACTGTCGAGTACAGCCGCGATTCGTCGCGCCGCCGTTCGAGCAAGCCCGGCCATTGCAACCAGAGCATCTACGACCTGGCTTCTGGGACAAGCTCTTCCGCAGCCGGCGTGAGCGCATCGAGGCGACCAACCGTCTCGCGGACGAGCGCTATCGCATCGAGCTGACGAAATGGGAGCAGGCCAAGGCACGGTTCGACATGCAGGTCGCCAAGCGAAAGGCGTTCGTCGAGACGCTCATCTACGAGGACGTCCAAGCGATGGGGGAGTTTCTGGAGGAAAGCCTCCAAGACATCGTCTGGCCTCGCGAGACGCTGCTGGCGGTTGATGTACTCGACAATGGAGCTCGCGTCATGCTCGACGTCGACTTGCCGGAGCTTGAACACATGCCGACAAAGCTCGCGGCCGTGCCAGCGCGAGGCCTGAAGCTGTCGGTCAAGGAGATGGGCGCAACGAAGGTGCAGCGGCTCTATGCAGAGCACGTGCACGGCATTCTGTTCCGCTTGGTCGGCGAAGTCTTCGCCGCGCTGCCCAGAGCGCAGACGGTCGTGGCATCCGGGTACTCGCAGCGGCGAGACCCGGCGACCGCACAGATGCGCGACGACTACCTGCTGTCCGTACGAGTTGCGAGGTCTGCCTGGGAAGTCAACGACTTCCAGCACCTTAGCTCCATCGACGTGCGAGAGGCGCTGGGTAGGTACGACCTGAAGCGGGAGATGCTCAAGTCGGGCGCGCTCAAGGCAGTGCAGCCCTACGTGGCCTAGCGCTGCCGGGGCTTCCTGCGATCATTTGGTGGCGGTGCCATAGACGCACGGCTGCAATACAGACTTGCGTGTAGCACGGCGGGTCTTTCAACTGCAACGCGGGCAAGCCTCAGAACACCCACTTCTCTTTTGCCGGCAACGAGATCCCAGAATTGCCCCCGGTGGAACGGCCACGATCAAGGGCGTCCGTCATGGGTGCCTCCTTCCGTTGCTGAGTCTGGCTAATTAAGAGGTGAAGTTGACTTGTACGGTACCTTCCCGGCCGGAACATGCTTGGCCGCCGGCTCGAGGTGGACGTCTTGGTCATCGAAGAAGATGTGCGCGCGGAAGGCTTTTAGTACTTTGGCCTTCTCGAGACCGCCGAGGAAGAAGATCTCGTTCACGTAAACACCCCAGTGGCGGAGCGTCTTGATGACGCGAAGCTCGGCTGGTGCATTGCGCGCGGTGACGATTGCCAAGTGCACAGGAGAGAACTCGACGCTGAAGGGCAAGCGACTCTGAAGCTTGGCGAGTTTCCGAAGGAACTGAGCGTAGGGACCTTCCTGCATCGGAGTGTCTTGATTCGCATCCTCGCTCTCGTGAAACCCGGTGAGCCCTTCGGCCTTGTAGACGATCTCACTACTTTCGTCGAACAGCACGGCGTCGCCGTCGAATGCGATGCGGACCTGTCCTTGCGGTATAGACGCCAGGTCGGTGGGCGGTGCCTTAACGATTGCAGTGGCGCAGTTCCCAGCATCACTGACGCGCTGCGCGTCCTTAGGATTGGTCGTCAGGAACAGGTCCACGTCGTAGGCGTCGAGGTACGGCACCACGGACTCGCCGCCGGTGAACGCGTGACGGGATATGGGCAGCCCTCGAGAGCGGATGTTGTTGAAGACACGGATGCCGGTCTCTGGGCTGTTCCGTGACATGACGACGACTTCTACAAGCGGGGGGTCATCATCCTTCCGGTACTGGTTCAGTGTGAGCAATGCGCGGACAAGCGGCATCCCTGTTCCGTCCGCAAGAGGCTCGTTCTCATGAGCAAGGGCGTATGCGCGGTACTCAGCAACGGCGATTTGGCGATCGCTCTTGAACTTGGCCCGGAAGGCGGAGTCAGACTCAGTCATGTCGAACAGCGCGGTCGTGGCAACGCCGACAACGAGCGTGTTAGAGAGATCGAACGGCATGTGACACCTCATCGCCTGTGGGGCCTAGCGTCGGACGCGGCCGGCGGCGCAATACCGCTGCGTGTCCGCGGCGCACCACCTGTTCGGCTGAATGTTCATTCAGCCGACGCTCCGGGGATGCTCTGCTCGCTGCGCCACGTCTTTCAGGCGCTCCTCAACTGACTTCACGAAGGATCGCACCGCTTCATATTGAATGCCGGACGAACGCTTCTTCAATGCGAACTTCGTTTCCCTCGACATTTATTCCTGGACGCTGGCCAACAGCCTTGCGGGTGTTCTGAGAGAGGCCATCGGAATTGCCGTTGTCGTGCACCAGGCAGTTGCGTACGGACGTAAGGATCTCGATCTCGGACCAGCGGTCCTTCGGAAGCTCGAAGTGCCCGTAGCGTTCCAAGAACTTTCTCTTCTTCGTCCACTGGTCACCGGAGAGATCGGCGAGTTGAAACGGCACGTTCTCATCTCCGATGGCGGTTCGCAGAACAGAGCATGCCCGCTCGAGGCAAGTCTCGAGCAGAGACGTTAGATAGATCACGTGCGAATACCGAATACGCTTCGTGTAGTACTCAGCTGCCACGATTCCGCTGTCGTTCACGTCTTCCACGCCTTGCGATGTCTGCTGCTGGACGTCCTCGCGTTCGGCGGCCAACATTCCACTCACGACGGTTTCGGTCTCCTTCAGGTACCAGACAAAGAGTTCGAGCTCGAACACTTCGACGGTATTCGGTTCAAGCTGCGCGAGAAACGCCTTGCGCATCTTGTGCTTCAGATCTGGCGGGACATCGAATTCTTTGTCGCTCATGACGTGGAGCAGCTTGCGTGTGGCCTGATTCCAGCAGCATACATGGACCATAGATGGACAGACTGGCACAGGCGGCGAAGAAGGCCGAATCAAATTCGTGGCGGCGACGCGAGGACGTGATCTGTTGGCCTCCGCGGCGCCAAACGACCGGGAAGGCGATGTCCCGATCATTGTTGAACGCGGTCCGGATGGCAGCTCCAATTTGGTGAATGCTACGCGGCTTTGCGCTCAGCTTTCGTTGCGACGGTCGCGCCGGTTTTCAATGCAGTCAACAGGAACTTCATGTCACGATGCCCGCGCAGCTTTCGGAAGCGCGCCTTGGCATCGCTCAACGCGCCTGCTGCCCAGCGCAACGTCATCTGTCCGTCCTTCCAGCGCTTGACGTTGCGCGTGAAGTGCGCGATGGATCCGTTGAGGTTCTCGATCGGGTTGGTCGTGCGCAGCGTGCGGTACAGGGCGCCCTCGATGCCCAGCGCCTGCACCGTCAGCGTCTCTTCCAAGCCTTCGCGCAGGCTCGCTGCGGCGCCGGGGCGCTGGGCATGAAGGGAAGCCGCCAGCCGCATGAGCTGCTTCTTGGCCAACTCGGCGTTCGCGCCGTTCCACGCATCGCGCATGGCACGGCTTACGCTGACGTGCATTTCCTCGGGCAGATGCTCGATCACGTTGCGCCGCTTGTGCTCCTGGCAGCGCTGGATGAGCGCGAGTCGCCCGAAGCATTCGACGATCGCCTTGCGCAACGCCTTGCCCCCGTCGATCACCCACAGCCGCGCACGATCTGCGTCCAGCCCGCGCTCCACCAGATCGCTGAGCAGCGAGCGCACGACCCGGCTGCTTTCCGTGGAGCCTTCTCGCAGCCGCAGCACGTGCTTGTTGCCCTTGGCGTCGATTGCAGGGCCGCCAGGATGACGCGGTCGCGAAAGAGGATGCCGTCGATCATGACACCGGCAGGGCCACCTCCTTGAGCGAGCACGACAGCCGCTCATGCAGTTGGGCCTGGCTCAGCGCCACCCAGCGCCGCGACA
Organism: uncultured beta proteobacterium; assembly: GCA_963791595.1. Taxonomy (GTDB): domain Bacteria; phylum Pseudomonadota; class Gammaproteobacteria; order Burkholderiales; family Burkholderiaceae_C; genus JAEMQF01. The sequence goes on from CAWBTF010000031.1 coordinate 95,470, forward strand.
CCGCGCTCTTGGACACCGACAGCGGCTCGTCAGGCTCGGGCGACTCGTCAAGGTGCCGGCGTAGCGGCTGTGGACAGGCGCGCGGCGATCGAGGCCAGCGTGACCATGTCCAGCGTGTCCGTGTCGGCAGCCCAGGCGAACGTGGGCAGCTCCGACTCGCCTGCTTCAGGCTGCGTGCCCGGGGCTTGGTGACAGTGATGCGCTGGCCGCCGAGCACGACGCTGGATTGGGTCGTGCCGCCACGCACGGCGCGGCGGTTGGCGTCGGGCACGTTCTTGATGCCGCACAGCGCCACCCGATCGGCTTCCATCGTGGCTGCCAGCACTTGCTTGCCGGCGTTACACGCGGACCGTAGAACGCATGCTGCACATCGCGCAGCACGCCCTGGACATTCAACGACAACTGCACGGGGGCAGTCGGAACTACCCGCAACGCGGGCTTCATGCGAGACTTCATTTCGGTGGTTCCTTTCTTTGCTTGCGAGGCACCCGCATGTTCACATGCGGGGTGAAAGGAACCGCCACCCTCAGTTCATCGATTCAACAAGTTCTGGGACATCGCCATCCGCGGCAGTGGGAATCAGCCGCTTATGCGTCACCAGGTCGAACGGGCACAACCGCTGCACAGTTGGTTGCAGTCAGGGATTTGGCCGGTTCCCCTGAGCCATTGACTCTCGCGTAAACCCCATCATCAACTGAGATAGAGTGATGCGGTCAGGCCCACGCTCGCCCACACTCGACGAGGGTGGCTGACAGGTTATCCCCATACCGCAGTCGTCTTAGCGTCGAAGGTATTTACCTTGCACTGAAAGCGCTGCTCAATGTTGGCGACATGGAGGGCTGCCTGAGGAGAGTACACCCCTACGTAGACACTCCATAGACGCTCGGGGTCCTTGGCGCCATGCTTCGCAGCCTTGTTGATCGCATCAATGATGTGCAAATCGTACTCGCCGAAGTTGAAGCCGAACGTGACCAATGAGCCCTCCGCTGCGCAAAGCTGGTCATAGCAAAACGTGAGGTATCTGTTGTGCCGTATCCGTTCAAGCTTCTCGTCGCCGCTGCCCGCCGTCACGAACAATGGGTATTCGCTCTTCTGGAGTCGCGCAGTGATGTTCTCAAGGAGGAACGCGTCGCCCGTGTACTCCTCCTTGACGATTTCAAGGCCGGTGTCGAAAAGCGGCAATGCTCCGTGCAGGTAGTGGACGTTCTGGCGGTCGCGATTGAGTCCCCATCGCAATTCCGACCACTCCTTCTCTTCCCCGTGCTTTGACTCCACCGGGTTCAGTAGCTCGCGACCAAAGCCATCCACGTGATTTGGAACGGTGCCCCTCAGGAGAACCCAATACAGCAGAAGGTCGTAGTTCGTAGTGAAGATGCTGCCCCCTGTGGCGAGGAACGAGTTGAGGAACTCGGCGCATCGAGCTAGCCGATCAGCAGGCACTTTGAAAACATGCTGCGGATGCAGCGCCCCGACCGCATCTAGCAAGCTCTTCCGGAGCCGCGCTCCGGCCTGCTTCACGCGATCTTGCAGACCTTCCTTCGACTCGAAGGCGTCCAGAAGCGCCACAAACAGGTCAAGCTGACCCACTACCAGTTCGAAGTTCTTTGTCTTGATCGCCTCGAAGAGCTTGATCAGCGCGGGATCGCCGAGCGCCGCAACGAAATCGTAGAGAGCGTTATAGGAGAAGATCTTCGGGTCGTAGGCCATGCTGAACCCGTTGCCAAGCAGTAGGTGCACCTTTCGCTTCTTCTTTGAGAGCGATTCCACTACCTCGGCATAGGTCTTGTAGTGCTCTCCCACGGCGCCTCCTCCTTTGAGCCTTGAAAGAGCGCATGCGCTGCGTTCGCCAGCTCGGGGCGCAGTGTATTTGCCAACTGAGGAACACAGCGAACCGCTCGCAGCCATTGTCAACGCCGCCCCCCGAAACCGCACGGCCGATCGGCGAGTTCGTTGTCGGCCGAGTGACCGCATCGTGACTGACATCGGGCGTTGAAGGGGCAGGCGCCCACCGGCGGCAACCGCTACTCAGCCAACATTGCGCCTCGGCGGTAGGCGCGCAGCGAACCCGTCTTGAAACTGAATCGCGCGATGAGCAGGATGGTGTCCACCAAGCAAATAGGTGGACACCATGGCAGACTCCAAACGCGCGCCACGCCGGCGCCATTCTGACGAGCTGAAGGCGCGAGTCCTGTCGGAGTGCGCACAGCCTGGAGCGTCGGTGGCCCGAGTGACACAGGCTCATGGCCTGAACGCCAATCTGATCCACAAGTGGCGCCGACAAGCCAGCTCCAGACATGGTGCGGTAGCGACGCTGCGCGAGACTGCAGGGCTCACCGCCTACGGCAGCCTGCTCAGCGGCGACGCCGCAGACAGGGACGGAACGGCAGGGACAGACGAGGTGCAGCCGGTCGCGGTGGGTCCGATCAACGTCGGCCTCGGCGACATAGGGAACACCGCGAGCGCGAACTCGGACGCGCCCTCTCGAACCAAGCGGACGTCGTTTGGGCGGCCAATAGGGCTACGATCAAGCGCTACGGGGTCGGGATACTCAAGGCAACCCAGTGTGCTGTGAGCGCGACTGGTTGTGCCGAGTACAAGCGCGGGCTGCTTGTAGCTGTAAGCGGCGGGCTGCGCTCTTCTAGGAGGATGCAATGTGGACATTGTGATTCTTTCAGATAGGGCGGCAACTGCCACGCAACTTGGCGAGAGCCACTTTCGTGAATACAAGAGCGCTCTGGAGGGTCCACCGTCCAGGAAGGCAAACCGCGATACCAAGTCGATTTGCGCCGACATTGCTGAGACATTGGTCGCCTTTGCGAACGCAGACGGCGGCGAACTACTTGTAGGCGTTGAAGATAACGGCGATGTAACAGGGGTCGAGACCTTTTCGCCGGCCGAGCTTGAGTTGATGGAGAGGGCGCCGTCAGCACGAGTCCATCGAGACACCCCACTGACATCGGTGCGGCACGCCAAGGTGACTTTGAGTGGGCACTTGTTGCTCTACTTCTCCGTCAAGAAGGGCACCGACTATGTGCACTTGACATCC
>CAWBTF010000032.1:0-158464 GCA_963791595.1 uncultured beta proteobacterium
CCCATCACGACCGGGCAGCCGCAGGCCGCCGCTTCGATCAGGTTCTGCCCGCCGAGCGGCGCGAAGCTGCCGCCGAGCAAGGCCACATGCGCCGCGGCGTAGTACAGCGCCATTTCGCCGAGCGAATCGCCGAGCCAGACGTCCGCCGCGCCTGCGTCCGTGCGGCGGCGCGTCGGCCCAGCTGCTGCGGCGACGCATCGACAGGCCGCTGGCCTGCACCAGCATGGCCACTTCATCAAAGCGTTGGGGATGGCGCGGCACGATCAGCAGCAGCGGGCGCGGCGGCGCGAGGCTCATCGCTTGCTCGCGCCACGCCGCGAGCAGCGGCGCTTCCTCGCCTTCGCGCGTGCTCGCGGCGAGCACGACCTGGCGGCCGAGCGATTCGCGCCAGGCGCGGCCGCGCGCCAGGAGCTGTCGGGTCGGGCGTCATGTCGAACTTCAGGTTTCCGGCGACCGTGACATCGCCTGCCCCGCTCGCGCGCAGCCGCGTCGCATCGTCGTCGGTCTGCGCCAGCACCAGCTTCAGACTGCGCAGCGCCGGGCGCAGCAGCCAGGCCAGGCGCTCGCCCTTGCGCTGGCTCCTTTCGCTCAGGCGCGCGTTGGCCAGCACCATCGGCACACCTTCGCGCTGCGCTTGCGTGCAGCAGGTTCGGCCAGATTTCGGTTTCCATCAGGACGCCGACCGACGGCCGGAAGTGGCGCAGAAAACGCCGCACCGCGCCGGGTGTGTCGAGCGGCAGCCAGGCCTGAACATCGCCTTCGCGCAGCAGCGCCTGGCCGGCTACGCGGCCGGTCGCCGTGCCGTGGGTGAGCAGCAGACGCATGCCGGGGCGAAGCTCGCGCAAGGCATCGATCAGCGCGGCGGCAGCGCGCGTTTCGCCGAGCGACACAGCGTGCACCCAGACCGCACCCGGCTCGCAGCTCGCGGCGGTAGCGGCCGAGGCGTTCCCGCATCGCGTGCCGGTACATCGGCTCGGCCCGGCTGCGCCACGCATAGCGCAGCAGCAACGCCGGAGTGAGCAAACGCAGTGCAGTCGAGTAGAGAAGTCGCCCGAGTCGTGGCAGCGCGGTCATGCGTGCGCCGCCTCGATCACCCGGTTCCACGCGGCCCACACGGCTTCCAGCTTCGGCGCCGGCCGGTCCACGAGCGCCACCTGGTGGCGCATGCCGTGCGACGCGAGCGGCCCGGTGCGCCAGGCGGTGGCGTGGTTGTAGAGCTGCACATGCGGCAGCTTCAGCGCGACCGCGATGTGGCTCAGGCCGCTGTCGACGCCCACCACGCCTTGCGTCGCGGCAAGGCGGTCGAGCACCGCATCGATCTTCATCGAGGGCCAGACCTCGATCTGCGCGTTGCCGATCCCCTCCCAGCCCGCGGCGATCATCTCGGCGCGCGTCTGCTCGGCCTCGTTGCCCTGCGGCAGCGCGATGCGCCAACCGTCTTCGATGAAACGCTTGCCGAGTTTGACCCACAGGTCGATCGGCCAGAGCTTGTCGTCGCGCGACGTGCCGTGTACGAAGGCGACGGTCGGGCGCTCGTGGCGAATGCGCGGCGGCGTGGTGCGCAGGCCGAACTCGGGCCCGCCTTGCAACGCATAGCCGAGCGCCTTGGACGTTAGCACTCTCCCGCGGTCCAAGGCATGAATGCGAGGCTCGATCGCAATCGGGTTGTCGACCAGCCAGCGCGCCGGCCACTCGAAACTCGAGCCTTCGGTGGCGTTCGCCAGGCCGTGGCGCCGGCCTGGCTGCTGGCCTGGCCCAGCGGACGCGACTTTGGCCAAGCGCGCGATCACGGCCGATTTGGTGAGGCCCTGCAAGTCGATCACCGCGTCGTAGCGCTCGCGCTGCAGGCGCTCGCGAAATGCCCGCCACTCGTTGCGCACCCTCGCGCTCCACCATCGCCGGCGCCAGCGGCGCAGCGGGCATTCGATGACTTCGGCAATGCCTTGCACGCGGCGCAGCAGCGGCGCGAACGACGGCTCGACGACCCAGTCGATCAGCGCCCCGGGAATCGCCGCGGCGACGTCGTGCACCACGGGCATCGTGTGCACCACGTCCCCGAGCGAAGAGAGCTTGACGATGAGGACACGCACGCTGCGTTCTCAGTTCGAGCAACCGTCATCCCGGCGCACGCCGGGATCCACCCTTGCCTGAAGCCCTGGATCCCGGCTTTCGCCGGGATGACGGCAACGGGATGACAGCGCTGGCCGCGCCGGCTGGCGCCACGTCAATGCGCCGCGTTGTGAATGCGCGCGTCGGGCTTGACGCTGCGCAGCGCGGCGAGCATCGCGGTCTGAATGCGTTCCAGCGCGGCCGGGGTGTGACCCTCGAAGCGCAGCACCAGCATCGGCGTCGTGTTGCTGGAGCGGATCAGGCCGAAGCCGTCGTCGTACTCGACGCGCAGGCCGTCGATCGTGATGAGTTCGGTCGCGCCAGGAAAGCTCGCGGTGCGCTTAAGATCTTCGACGACTCGCCGCGGCTCGCCCTCGGCACACGCGACGTTGAGTTCCGGCGTGCTGAAGCTCGTCGGCAACGCATTCAGCACCGCGCTCGGGTCGGCGCTGCGGCTCAGGATTTCGAGCAGCCGCGCCGCCGTGTAGGTGGCGTCGTCGAAGCCGTACCAGCGCTCGCCGAAAAAGATGTGGCCGCTCATTTCACCGGCGATCGGCGCCTTCAGCTCCTTCATGTGCGCCTTGATCAGCGAATGCCCGGTCTTCCACATCACCGGAACGCCGCCGGCGGCGCGGATCGCGGGTGCCAGGCGCTGCGTGCACTTCACGTCGAAGATCACGCTCGCGCCGGGATGGCGCGGCACGATGTCGGTGGCGAACAGCATTAACTGCCGGTCGGGGTAAATGATGTGGCCCTCGCGCGTGACGACGCCCAGGCGGTCGCCGTCGCCGTCGAACGCGAGGCCGAGCTCGGCGCCGGTGGACTTCACGGTGGCGATCAGCTCGGCCAGGTTCGCGGGCTGGCTCGGGTCCGGGTGGTGGTTCGGGAAGTTGCCGTCGACCTCGGAGTAGAGCTCGGTCACATCGCAGCCGAGCGCGCGCAACACGGAGGGCGAGGTGGCGCCCGGGATGCCGTTGCCGGAATCGACGACGATCTTCATGCGCCGTTTCAGCCGGCAGTCGCTGGCGATGCGCTGCGTGTACTCGGCAACGATGTTCATCGCCGCGCTGCGGCCATTGCCCTGCGTGTAGCTGCGTGTCTCGATGCGCCGCTTCAGGCCCTGGATCGCCTCGCCGTAAATCGCGGCGCCGGCCAGCACCATCTTGAAGCCGTTGTAATCCTTCGGGTTGTGGCTGCCGGTCACCATGATGCCGCTGCGGCAGCCGTGCTTGCCGCGCGTCGCGGCCACGTAGTAGAGCATCGGCGTCGTCACCGCGCCGAGGTCCACCACGTCCAGGCCCGTGCTCGCCAGGCCGCGGATCAATGCGGCGCTCAGCGCCGGTCCCGACAGGCGACCGTCGCGCCCGACAGCGACCGCGCGGTCGCCCGCGAGCAGTACCTCGGAGCCGAAGGCCTTGCCGAGCGCCTCGGCAAACTCTTCGTCGATGGCCTTGCCGACGACGCCACGGATGTCATACGCCTTGAAGCTCGTGGGATCGAACAGCATCAGTTGCTCTCCGACAACTGATCGAGAATGGCGGGGTTCTCGAGGGTAGAGACGTCCTGCGTGATCTTCTCGCCCTTGGCCACCGCGCGCAGCAGACGCCGCATGATCTTGCCGCTGCGTGTCTTGGGCAGGTTGTCGCCGAAGCGGATGTCTTTCGGCTTGGCGATCGGGCCGATTTCTTTCGCGACCCAGTTGCGCAGTTCGTTGGCGATCTTCTTCGCCTCGTCGCCGGTGGGCCTTGGGCGCTTGAGCACGACAAAAGCGCAGATCGCTTCGCCCGTTGTCTCGTCCGGTCGGCCCACCACGGCGGCCTCGGCCACGAGTGCGGTGTGGGCGACCAGCGCCGACTCGATCTCCATCGTGCCCATGCGGTGCCCGGAGACGTTGAGCACATCGTCGATGCGCCCGGTGATCGTGAAGTAGCCGGTCGTGGCGTCGCGGATCGCGCCGTCGCCGGCGAGGTAGTACTTGCCCTGGAAGTCCTGCGGGTAGTAGCTCTTCTTGAAGCGCTCCGGGTCGCCCCAGATCGTGCGGATCATGCTCGGCCACGGCTTCTTGACGACCAGAATGCCGCCCTGCCCCCAAGGCACTTCCTTGCCGGTCTCGTCGACGACCGCCGCGTCGATGCCGGGGAACGGCAGCGTGCATGAGCCGGGAACGAGTGGCGTCGCGCCCGGCAGCGGCGTGATCATGTGGCCACCGGTTTCGGTCTGCCAGAACGTGTCGACGACCGGGCAGCGCCCTCCGCCGACATGCTTGTGATACCACTCCCAAGCGGCAGGATTGATGGGCTCGCCCACCGTGCCGAGGATGCGCAGCGACTTCAGGTTGTAGCGGTCCGGGTGCACCGCGGCGTTGCCCTCGGCCGCCTTGATCAGCGATCTGATCGCCGTGGGTGCGGTGTAGAAGATCGTCACCTTGTGGTCCTGGATCACTTTCCAGAAACGTCCGGCGTCGGGGTAGACTGGAACGCCTTCGAACACGATTTCGGTGCCGCCCAGCGACAGCGGGCCGTAAGCGATGTAGGTGTGGCCCGTGACCCAGCCGATGTCGGCGGTGCACCAGAACACGTCGTCGGGTTTCAGGTCGAAGGTCCACTTCGTCGTCAACGCCGCGAACATCAAGTAGCCGCCGGTCGAGTGCTGCACGCCTTTCGGTTTGCCGGTCGAGCCCGAGGTGTAGAGCAGGAACAGCGGGTGCTCGGCGCCCACCCATTCTGGCTCGCAGGTCTTGGCTGCGCTGGCGGTCAGTTCGTGCAGCCACTTGTCGAGCTGCGGATTCCAGTTCACCTTGCCGCCGGTGCGTTTGTAGACGATCACGTCGCGGATCGAGCCGCAGCCGCCGAGTGCCAACGCATCGTCGACGATCGCCTTCAACGGCAGCGCCTTGCCGCCGCGCAGTTGTTCGTCGGCGGTGATCACCATCACGGCGCCGGCATCTTCGATGCGGTCGCGCAAGGATTGCGCCGAGAAGCCGCCGAACACCACCGAGTGCGTGGCGCCGATTCGCGCGCAGGCCTGCATCGCCATCACGCCTTCCACCGACATTGGCATGTAGATCACGACGCGGTCGCCCTTTTTGACGCCGCGCGCCTTGAGTGCATTCGCGAGCTGGCAGGTGCGCGCCAGCAGTTCAGCGTAGCTGACCTTCGTCACCTTGCCGTCATCGGCCTCGAAGATGATCGCCGTCTTCGCGCCGAGGCCGGCGTCGACATGCCGGTCCAGACAGTTGTAGGAAACGTTGAGCGTGCCGTCTTCGAACCACTTGAAGAACGGCGCGTTCGATTCGTCCAGGCCCTTTGTGAAAGGTTTCTTCCAACTCAACAGTTCGCGCGCCAGGCGCGACCAGTAAGCCACGTGGTCGGACTTGGCCTCGTCCACCAACTTCTGATAGGCGGGCATTCCCGAGACGTGGGCGCCGCGCACCGCGGCGTCTAGCGGGTTGTACAGGGCGGAAGGGGTGCTCATCGGTGTCTCCTGAAAGGTTCGAACTGCGACTCAGACTTTAGCGGCTTCCGCGGCGCCGTCGAAGCGGGGTTTCGGCGAACGCCGGCGAAACAGCGCCAACTACAATTCGCCGCCCTGCGATAGATCAAAGCTCCCAGCCCCCGAAAGACCCTCGATGCCCCAGCTCCAAGATCCGACCGACGCCAGACTGCGGCCGATCCCGAACTTCATTTTCATGAGCCGCTGGCTGCAGCTGCCGCTGTACCTGGGGCTGATCCTCGCGCAGTGCGTCTACGTCTTTCACTTCTGGGTCGAGCTGACACACCTGATCCAGGCGGTGTTCGGCGACCGCGCGGCGCTCGAAATCCTGGTCGGCGGCATCGGCTACAAGGGCGACTATGGCGGCGCCGCACCCAAGCTGAACGAGACGATCATCATGCTCGTCGTGCTCGGCTTGATCGACGTGGTGATGATCTCGAACCTGCTGATCATGGTGATCGTCGGCGGCTACGAGACCTTCGTGTCGCGCATGAACCTGGAAGGCCACCCGGACCAACCCGAGTGGTTGAGCCACGTGAACGCATCGGTACTGAAAGTCAAGCTCGCCACGGCGATCATCGGGATCAGCTCGATCCACCTGCTCAAGACCTTCATCAACGCCGAGAACTACACCGAGAAGGTGCTGATGTACCAGACGGTGATTCACGTCACCTTCTTGCTTTCGGCGATCGCGATCGCCGCCACCGACCGCATCATGGCGGGCATCGGCGCCACCGCCGCCGCCAAACACTAGGCCAAGGGAGGACGCGCCATGACCGTCATTCGCTATGCAGACTTCGTTGAAAGCGTCGCCGCGGCCCTTCAATACATTTCCTACTACCACCCGGCCGATTACATCGAGCACCTGGCGCGCGCCTACGCAAGCGAACAAAGCCCGGCGGCGAAAGATGCGATCGCGCAGATCCTCACCAACTCGAAGATGTGCGCCGAAGGCAAGCGCCCGATCTGCCAGGACACGGGAATCGTCAACGTGTTCCTGAAGGTCGGCATGGGTGTGCGCTTTGCGGACTTTCCCGGCAGCGTGGAAGACGCCGTGAACGCAGGGGTGCGCAAGGCCTACCTCGATCCCAGCAACAAGCTGCGCGGTTCGCTCGTCGCCGACCCGCAGTTCGAGCGCAAGAACACCGGCGACAACACGCCCGCCGTGACGAACGTGACGCTGGTGCCCGGCAACACGGTGGACGTGCAGGTCGCCGCGAAGGGCGGCGGCAGCGAGAACAAGAGCAAGCTCGCGATGCTCAACCCGAGCGATTCGATCGTCGACTGGGTGCTGAAAACCGTGCCGACGATGGGCGCGGGCTGGTGCCCGCCGGGCATGCTGGGCATCGGCATCGGCGGCACGGCGGAGAAGGCGATGCTGCTCGCCAAGGAGTCGCTGATGGAGCCGATCGACATGTTCGATCTGAAGCGGCGCGGACCGAAAAACAAGGTCGAAGAATTGCGCATCGAGCTGTGCGACAAGGTCAACGCGCTGGGCATCGGCGCGCAGGGCCTGGGCGGCTTGACCACCGTGCTCGACGTGAAGATCGCGATGTACCCGACGCACGCCGCCGGCAAGCCGGTGGCGATGATCCCGAACTGCGCGGCGACGCGCCACGCGCACTTCGTGCTCGACGGTTCGGGCCCGGCGTACATCGACCCGCCGAGTTTGGACTTGTGGCCCGACGTGCGCTGGCAGCCCGACTACAACAAGAGCCGCAAGGTGAATCTCGATACGCTCACCAAGGCCGAAGTCGCTGCGTGGAAGCCGGGCGAGACGCTGCTGCTGTCGGGCAAGATGCTCACCGGGCGAGACGCCGCGCACAAACGCATCCAGGACATGCTGGCGCGAAACGAGAAGCTGCCGGTGGACTTCACGAACCGCGTCATCTACTACGTCGGTCCCGTGGACCCGGTGCGCGACGAAGTCGTCGGACCCGCCGGCCCGACCACCGCGACGCGCATGGACAAGTTCACCGAGATGATGCTGGCGCAGACTGGCCTGATCGGCATGATCGGCAAGGCCGAGCGCGGGCCGGTGGGGGTGGAGGCGATCAGGAAACACAAGAGCGCGTACCTGATGGCGGTGGGCGGCGCGGCCTACCTCGTCGCGAAGGCGATCAAGACCTCGAAAGTCCTGGCGTTTGCCGACCTCGGCATGGAGGCGATTTACGAGTTCGACGTGAAGGACATGCCGGTCACGGTGGCGGTGAGTTCCGACGGCACGTCGGTGCACGAGACCGGTCCGCGCGAATGGCAGTCGCGCATCGGCAAGATTCCCGTCACCGTGGTCTGAACCTCATTCGTGCGGCAGCAGTGTGAGCGCTGTGCCGAGCGGATCGCTGCCGACGGCTTGAAACAACGCCGCGGCGAGCTGCCGCTCACGCTGCGCGACCAGCGCAAGGAATTCAGCCGCGCCTTGCATCGCGGAAAAGGCCTCAAGGCCGCGTTCGAGGAACCCCTGCAACTCGGCCAGCCCCGCCGCCCGCGCCGGGACGCGCATCAGGTGCAAGCTGCGGCGCAGCAACGGCTTGCGCACCAGTTCGTCGAGGGCGGTGCCGACTTGCAGCGTCAGCGCGACTTGGCGGTCGCGCTCCTGCGGCTGGCCGGTCGCCTGCCACGCGGCGGTGTAGGCCTGCGCATCGACTTCGCTGCTGGGCAGCTGCTGCGCCATCGAGGTGTCGAGCCGCTCCGACAGCGCGTGCAGGCTGACCACCATGCCCACGACGTCGACGATGCGCTGCGGGAACAGCCGCACCAACGCCGGAATCACGCGCGCGAGCTGTGCGTCGCGGCCCGCGAAGTCCTGTGGACCGTACAGCTCGTCGAGAAAAAAGCGCGCCGCGTCGCGGTAGCGCGTGCTGCCCAGCAAATCGGCGTAGGTGTGGGCGAAGCGGCGCTGCTGGTATTGCTTGACCGCCTGGACTCGCGTTCGCAAGTCGGCGTCGGCGCCGCGCTGCCGGCGTTGCGCGTCCACCGCGGCGAGTGGGGCGAGGATCGCGGTTGCGTCGAAGTGCGCAGGCAGCGCCGGGTCGATCATGAGACGCACATCATGCCCTGAAGGGCGTGTATGCTGCCGCGCAGTCGACAATCGGCTGCACCCGCCGCCCCATGGAATCTCGAGTTCAACTCGTCTTTTACGGTGAAGTCGTCCCCGGCTTTCGCCGGGTAGACGTTCGCGACGACCTGGGCGATCTGCTCGAAATCGACGAGGCGAGCCGCACCGCGCTGTTCAGCGGCGCGCGCATTGTTCTGAAGGACAAGATGGACTTCTTCGAAGCGCAAGGCTACGAAGAACGGCTGCGCGACTTGGGCGCGCGCGTGCATATCGAACCCGACGACTTCGAGCCCACCCGATCGCAGGCGATTGAGTCCACACCCGCTGCGCCACCGGCTGCTCCGGCGGCGGCCGCGCCGCCACCCGCCGCGGCGGCTGCCGAGACGATTCCTGCGCCCAGCGTGCCGCCCACGGTGGCGCTGCCTGCCATCGAAGAAGAAGTCACCTGCCCGAATTGCGGTGAACGCCAGGCCAGGCGCGTGATGTGCCGCGCCTGCGGATCGGACATCCAGATGGCGATCGCCTACAAGCGCGAAAGCGAAGCCGAAGAGCGCGTGCGGCGCTTGGCGCAGGCACGCGCGCGCCGCGGCCTGCCGCCGTTGCCGGGCGAAGCCGGCGCGGCACTCGAAGCTGCTTCGGCCTGGGGCCTCGGATTTTCCGGCAGACTCGCGCGCTTGCCGTATGTGACGGCGCTGGCGTGCGCCATTCTCGGGATCAACGTGCTGCTCGTGATCGCGATCCCGCGCCCCACCGTGTTCACCCTGAACCTGCTGATCATCGGCACGGCGGTGCTGATCGGGTTCATCGTGCGTCTTTCAGTGCTGCGCGCGCACGATTTCAACGGCAGCGGCTGGTGGGCCGCGCTGTTGTTCGTGCCCTACATCGGGGTCGTGGGCCTGCTCGGTCTGGCGGCGCTGCCGGGAACACCGGACGAGAATGAACACGGCGGGCGCCCGCGCCCCGGCAATGCCCTGCTCACGGCGTTGGCCGTGGTGGCGATGGTGACCACGATCGTCGCGACCTATCGCTGGATCGGCACCCTGGTAGCGGAGGTGATGCCCACCGGCGGGTCGGCGCTCCAGATCCCAAAGGAAGGCGAACTCGAAGCGCGCTTGCCGCCTACCGCGGTGCCGGTGTTCCGCGACGAATACATTCCCGCGCCCAGCCACAAGGCGTTCGCGTTGTCGCCGTCCGGAACCTGGGGCTGGCATGCAGGCGCTGCGTCGCCGGAGTCGGCAGCGGCCGCGGCTCTGGAGGCCTGCGACGCGAAGCGCCAGGACTACACCCGGCCTTGCGATCTTGCGAACGTGAACGGCAACTGGGTGTCGCGCTGAAAGCGCCCCCAGGCCGACGACATACGTCGTCCGCCCGCCCCACTACCCGCGCGGATGGTGCGCGGCGTGCAAGGCCTTCAGGCGTTCGCGCGCGACGTGGGTGTAGATCGTGGTGGTCGAGATGTCGGCGTGGCCCAGCAGCAATTGCACCGCACGCAGGTCGGCGCCGTGGTTCAGCAGGTGCGTTGCGAAGGCGTGGCGCAAGGTGTGCGGCGACAGCGGCACCGTGATGCCGGCGCGCAAAGCATTGCTCTTGACGATTTTCCAGAACATCTGGCGCGACATCGCCGCGCCGCGCGCGGTGACGAACAGCGCGTCGCTGGTATGCACTTGCAGCAGTGCCGGGCGGCCCTGCGCGAGGTAACGGCGCAGCCAGGCATGGGCCTCTTCGCCGAACGGAACCAGGCGCTCGCGCGAACCCTTGCCGGTGACCCGCAGCGCGCCTTCGTTCAGCCCCAGGTGCACGCTCTTCAGCGTGACCAGCTCGCTGACGCGCAGGCCGCTGGCGTACATCAACTCGAGCATCGTGCGGTCGCGCAGGCCGCGAGGCTGTTCGACATCGGGCGCGGCGAGCAGCGCTTCGACCTGCGCTTCGCTCAGGACCTTCGGCACGCGCAGCGGCTGTTTGGCGCCGAGCAGGCGCAGCGTCGGGTCGGCCTGCACCTGGCCTTCGCGCAGCGCCCAGCGGAAGTAGCGCTTGAACACCGACAGGCGCCGGTTGACGCTGCTCGCCTTGCTCGCGCCATGGCGCTGCACGCCGTATTCGAGCAGGTCAGCCTCCACGGTGTGGTTCAGGCCACCGCCCTTGGCGCGCGCGCGCCAACGTGCGTATGCGGTGAGGTCGCGCCGGTACGCGGCGAGCGTGTTCGCCGACAGGCCGTCTTCGATCCACAACGCGGAGATGAAGGCGTCGATGCCTGCATCGCTCTCGGCAGCGATGCGTGCTTCGATTCCTCCGTCGACCTTGGTGTCGCTGCTGGCGCTGACTTTGGCGGACTCCTTCGGGGACTTGCGGCTGGCCATGCTTCAGCACCCTTGCGCGAGCGCCCAGGCGATGTGCTCGCGTACCAGCGGCGTCGCGGCTTCGTTTCGCGCCGAAAGCGCCGTCGAGATTTCGGCTTGCGCCACCGCATTGGGCGCCGCGCGACGGGCGTTGCCGAGCGCCACCGCGAGGTTGCGCTGCCATCGCTCGAAGCCGATGCGCCGGATCGCGCTGCCTTCGGTGTGGCGCAGGAAATCGCCCTTGCTCCAGCCCCACAGCGCGAGCAGCGAGGCGTGCGCGAACGGCCCGCGCTCGTCGAAATCGGGCAAGGCGCTGCGCTGCGCGTATTTGTTCCACGGGCAGACCAGCTGGCAGTCGTCGCAGCCGTAGATGCGGTTGCCGATGGCGGCGCGCAGTTCGGTCGGGATCGGCCCGTCGTGTTCGATCGTCAGGTAGGAGATGCAGCGCCGCGCATCGAGCCGGTACGGGCCGACGATGGCCTGAGTCGGGCAGATGTCGATGCACGCGCTGCACGAGCCGCAATGCGCAGCGCTCGGGGGTGTGAGCGGCAGGTCGAGGTCGACGAAGATTTCGCCGAGGAAGAACATCGAGCCCGCATCGCGCTCCAGCGCCAGCGTGTGTTTGCCGCGCCAGCCCAGGCCGCTGCGCGCCGCGAGTTCGACTTCGAGCACCGGCGCCGAATCGGTGAACACGCGGTGGCCGAACGGGCCGATGGCCTCAGTGAGCCGCTGCGCCAGACCGGCCAGGCGCGCCCGCAGCACCTTGTGGTAGTCGCGGCCGTGGGCATAGACGGAGATCACCGCCTGCGACGCATCGCCGATGCGCTGCCACTGCGCGTCGCGCCAGGTCGGCGCGGCGCCGCGCGGCAGGTAATCCATGCGCGCCGTGATCACGCGCAGCGTTCCAGACACCAGCTGCGCGGGCCGCGCGCGCTTCAAGCCGTGGCGCTGCATGTACGCCATGCGGCCGTGGCAGCCCGCCTCGAGCCAACGCATCAGGCCCGGCTCGGCGCTCGAGAGGTCGACATCGGCCACGCCGATCTGGGAGAATCCCAGCGCCGCGGCCCAGCCGCGCAACTGCGCCAACAGGTGATTCCCGTCGAGCATTCCGTCTTCACCGCGCATCAGCGTCATGCGTCGATTCTAGGAAGCCGCGCCCTGGCCTGGGCCAGCGAGGCCGATTGCGCCGCCAGTGCGCGCGCGCTGGCCCACCACGAGGCGCTGCACAACGCCTTCATCGAACTGCGTGGACCGCTCGGCGCGGGCAAGACGACCTTCGTGCGCCACCTGCTGCGCTCCCTGGGCGTGGTGGGGCGCGTGAAGAGCCCGAGCTATGCAGTCGTGGAGCCGCATGAGGCGGCGACGCCGAGCGGCACCTTGTCCATCTGGCATTTCGACTTTTTCCGGTTCAAGGATCCGAACGAATGGGAAGACGCAGGCTTTCGCGACCTGTTCGCCGCCGACGGCCTGAAGCTCGCCGAATGGCCTGAAAAGGCGCAAGGCGTGTTGCCGAGGCCTGACCTGCGCATCGAGATCGAGCCGCTCGAGGGCGACTCGCGCCGCGTGCTGCTCACCGCCTTCACGCCACGCGGGCTGGAGCTGATGGCATGACGGTGCAGAGCCCCCGCGGCATGTTGCCGGTGATCGACGGCAGCGCCGGTTTGCAGCGTCGCGGCGCCCTGCAGGCGCTGGGCGGCTTGGTGCTCAGCCTGGGCGCGCGCGAGCTCGCCTGGGGCGCAAGCATCGTCGCGGTGCGGGTCTGGCCGGCGCTCGACTATTCGCGCATCACGATCGAGTCTGACGCGCCGCTCACCGAGAAGCACTTTCTGCTGCAGGACCCGATGCGCCTGGTGATCGACGTCGACGGCCTGGAACTGAGCGCGGGCCTGCGCGAGCTGGTGGGCAAGATCACGGCCGACGACCCCTACATTGCCGGGCTGCGGATCGGCCAGTTCCAGCCCAAGGTCGTGCGCCTGGTGATCGACCTGAAGCAGGCGACCTCGCCGCAACTGTTCACGCTGGCGCCGATTGCCGCGTATCGGCACCGCCTCGTGTTCGATCTCTATCCCGCGCAGGAGCGCGACCCCTTGCTCGCGCTGATTCGCGACAAGGAGTCGGCCGAACAGCGCGCCGCCAAGGAAGTGGGCGACGCGGTCGGAGAGATGAATGCGCAGATGAATACCCAAGGCAGTGCGCCGACGAATGGTCCAGTGAATGGACCGACGGCCGGGCAAGCTGCCGCTCGGCCGGCGGCGCCGGGCGCATCGGCACCGGGCGCGGGGTCGGACCCGATCGCGCCGGCAGCGTCGGGCGCACACGCCCCGCTCACCGCGCCGGCCGTGCTCGGGCCGCGCACGCTCGCCGGCGCGGGCAAGAACCGCATCGACCGGCTGGTCGTCGTCGCCATCGACCCCGGGCACGGCGGCGAAGACCCGGGCGCGACGGGGCGGCGCGGGCTGCGCGAGAAAGACGTGGTGCTGGCCATCTCTTTGCAACTGCGCGACCGCATCAACGCCATCGACGGCATGCGCGCAATGCTCACCCGCGACGGCGACTACTACGTGCCGCTGCACGACCGGGTGCGCAAGGCGCGCCGCGTGCAGGCGGACCTGTTCGTCTCGGTGCACGCCGACGCCGTGGCCACGCCGAAGGCGCGCGGCGCGTCGGTGTTCGCGCTCAGCACGCGCGGCGCGAGCAGCGCCACTGCGCGCTGGATGGCGGAGCGCGAAAACGGTGCCGACCTGGTGGGTGGCGTCAACGTGCGCAACAAGGACCCCGGCGTTGTGCGCGCGCTGGTCGAGATGAGCACCGCCGCGCAGATCAAGGACAGCCTGAAGATCGGCAACGAGGTGCTCGGCCACATCGGCAAGGTCGGCAAGCTGCACAAGGAGCATGTCGAGCAGGCCGGCTTCGCGGTGCTGAAAGCGCCCGACATCCCGTCGATCCTGGTCGAGACGGCGTTCATTTCCAACCCCGGCGAAGAAGCGAAACTGCGCGACCCGAAATACCAGCAGCAGCTCGTGACGGCGCTGGCCACCGGGATCAAGCGCTATTTCGCGAAGAACCCGCCGCGCTCGCGGCAGCGCACGCTGTAGCAGCGGCTCGCGGCACACCGACGGCGCGTTCACCCACTCCCACTCACGAATCGCACGAAAGCCCCCATGCTGCACCCCCAGGCGCGAGCCTTGATCGATGCCCTCGAAGCGCGCGGCGTCCCGCCCTTTCACACGCTGAGCCCCGCGGATTCACGGCGCCTGTACCGCGACCGGCGCCTCGTTGTGCAACCCGACCCGCCGGAAGTGGCGCAGGTGCAGTCGCTCAGCGCGACGGGACCCGATGGCCCGATCGCGCTGCGCCTGTACCGTCCGCGGCTCGGCGGTGGCGATGCCCCCGCGAAGTTGCCGGTGCTGGTTTACTTTCACGGCGGCGGCTGGACCATTGGCGACCTCGATACGCACGACACGCTGTGCCGCGAACTCGCCAACGGCGCGGGCATCGCCGTGGTGTCGGTCGATTACCGCATGGGCCCGGAGCATCGTTTTCCGGCGGCAGTGGACGACAGCCTCGCCGCGACACGCTGGGTGCACACGCAGGCCGCTGACCTCGGCCTGGATGCGAGGCGCATCGCGGTCGGTGGCGACAGCGCCGGCGGCAACCTCGCCGCCGTGGTGTGCCTGGCCGCGCGCGACGCCGGCGACCTGCCGCTCGCGTACCAGTTGCTGATCTACCCGGCCACCGACATGCGGCGCATCGCGCCGTCGCACACGCGCAACGGCCAGGGCTACCTGCTCACAAGCGACACGATGGCGTACTTCGAGGGCCACTACATCGACAACCCCGTGCACGTGCCCGATTGGCGCGCGTCGCCGCTGCTGCACCCGAACCTGGCGAATCTGCCGCCGGCGCTGGTGCTGACCGCCGGCTACGACCCGCTGCGCGACGAAGGCATCGAATACGCGCAAGCGCTGAGCCTGGCGGGAACGCGCACGACGCACATCGGCTTCGAGCGCCAGATTCACGGCTTCATTCTGATGGGGCGGGTGCTGGACGAAGCGAACGAGGCGGTGGCGATCTGCGCGGCGCAGCTGCGGCGCGCGTTGGTGGCCTGAGCCGCGGGAGGCGCTGCGCGGCGCGCGTGGATCAGTAGTCCGACGAGCTTCCCGGCGCCAGGTTGTCGAACTTGGTCAGCGGCTTCAGGAACGTCAGCTTCACCGTTCCGGTAGGTCCATTGCGCTGCTTGGCCAGAATGATCTCGGCCACGCCGGGCTCCTTGCACGCGTCCTTGGTGTAGTACTCGTCGCGGTAGATGAACATGATGACGTCGGCGTCCTGCTCGATCGCGCCCGATTCGCGCAGGTCGCTCATCATTGGGCGCTTGTCGGTGCGCGACTCCACGCTGCGGTTGAGCTGCGACAGCGCCAGCACCGGGCACTTCAGCTCCTTGGCGAGCGACTTCAGGCCGCGCGAGATTTCGCCGATCACGGTGGCGCGGTTCTCGTCACTGGTGCCGGTGCTGCCCGACATCAACTGCAGATAGTCGATCACGATCAAGCCGAGCTGCCCGCATTGGCGTGCCAGGCGCCGCGCACGGGCGCGCAGTTCGCTGGGCGTGAGCGCGCCGCTCTCGTCGATGAACATGCTGACCTTGCTCAGCTTTTCCACCGCGTCGGAGAGGCGCCCCCATTCATCGTCGCGCAGCTTGCCGGTGCGCAGGTTGCTCTGGTCGATGCGACCCAGCGACCCCACCATGCGCAGCGCGAGTTGCGCGGCGCCCATTTCCATCGAAAACACCGCCACCGGCAGGCCTTCGGCGACCGCCACATGCTCGGCGATGTTCAGCGCCAGCGCGGTCTTGCCCATCGACGGTCGTGCCGCGAGAACGACCAAGTCGCCCGGCTGCAGGCCGGCGGTCATGCGGTCCATGTCGTAGAAGCCGGTGCGCACGCCGGTCACTTCCTCCGCGCCGTTTTCGTGCAGCTCGTTGACCCGGTCGATCAGCTGCACGACCAGCGAATCCATGGTCTGGAAACCCTGGCGCGAGCGCGAGCCTTCTTCGCCGATGCGAAAGATCTTCGCCTCGGCCTCGTCGAGGATCTGCGACACCGGTTGGCCCTGCGGGTTGAACGCCGTGGTCGCGATCTCGTCGCTGGTGGCGACGAGTTTGCGCAGCACGGCGCGTTCGCGCACGATCTCGGCGTAGCGCCGGATGTTGGCCGCGCTGATCACGCTTTGCGCGAGCGAGTTCAGGTACGCCAGGCCGCCGCATTCGTCGCCCTTGCCCAGGCTCTGCAACTGCTCGTGCACCGTGATCACGTCGGCCGGCTTGCTGGCGTTGATCAGCACGCTGATCGCGCCGTAGATGTGGCGGTGCTCGAAGCGGTAGAAATCGCTGTCGGTCAGAAGATCGCCGGCGCGGTCCCACGCGCTGTTGTCGAGCAGCAGGCCGCCGAGCACGCTTTGTTCGGCCTCCACCGAATGCGGCGGGATACGCAGCCTCGCCACTTCATCGTCAGCCGCCCTCGGGGGAGCGGAATTCGCGGCATCGCTCAGGGCTGAAATCATCACGCCATCTTACGGGCGATTGCCCGTGGCGCAGCGGAGCAAGGCTGTGGACAAGCCTGGGGAATGCTGTGGGAAGCGCGTCTGCAAGAACAGCGGGCAAGAAAGGAGGGCTGGAAACTTCAGCCCTTCCGTTTGTCGGCACGAGGCCGGCATGCGTCACTCCGCTTCGGCGACGACGACGACTTTCACTTCCACAGTCACGTCGGTGTGCGGCGCCACTTTGACGATGTGCTCGCCCACCGTTTTCAGCGGGCCGGTGGGCATGCGGATCTGCGACTTCAGCACCTTGAAGTCGATGCGGTTCAACGCCTCGGCGATGTCGTGGTTCGTCACCGAACCGAACAGGCGTCCGTCCACACCCGCCTTCTGGATGATGTGCACCGAGCGGCCGTTCATCTTCTCGCCCAGCGCCGTGGCAACCGCGAGCTTTTCGGCCGCCGACTTTTCGAGTTCGGCGCGCTTGACCGCGAACTCGGCGATCGCGGTTTCGGTCGCACGGCGCGCGATGCGCTGCGGAATCAGGTAGTTGCGCGCGAAGCCGTCTTTCACCTTGACCACATCGCCCAGGTTGCCCAGGTTCGCCACTTTGTCGAGCAGGATCACTTGCATGGTCGGTTGCTCCTCAAACGCGGTGCTGGTCGCTGTACGGCAGCATCGCCAGGAAACGCGCCCGCTTGATGCACGTCGTCAACTGGCGCTGGAAGAACGCGCGCGTTCCGGTCAGGCGCGCCGGCGTGATCTTGCCGTTCTCGCCGATGAAGTCGCGCAGCGTGTCGACGTCCTTGTAATCGATCTGCTTGACACCGGTGACGGTGAAGCGGCAGAAGCGCTTGCGGCGAAACAGCAGCGACTGGGTGTTGCGTTTCGGTTTGCGGTCCTTGTTGAACCGGCCTTTTCCACGGGGCGGGGGCATCTTCGTTCCTTTGCAGTATTCAGTATCGGGGTGCTGGGGCCAACAAAATCAGTCCAGCTCGGTCACATGAAAAATCACACCTCGGCCGTTGCGCTGCGAACCCAGAAATCCGGCGAATCCATGTTCGCTGCCCATTTCCAGACCGCTCAGGCGCTGCACGATCTCTCCGACAGCACGCGCCTTGATCTCCATCGACACCTTGCGCGGCTGGCCGTCTTGCGTGACCTGCGACTCGTGCTTCAAGCCCATGTCCAGGGCGGGCAAACCGGCCGGGGTGTAGCGCAGCGCGCCCCTTTGCACGAGCAGCGCGCTCAGAACCAGCCGGTTCATCGCGCGTCAGGTCGGGCAAGTAGGCACCGCGTGCGGCTTCAAGCCTCCTGCGGCGCGCGACGCGACTCTTCGCGTTCCACGTTCTTCATCATCACCGAGGGCGTGGTTTCGGCGGCGTCTTTCAGCACGGTGAGGTGGCGCAGCACGGCGTCGTTGAAGCGGAAACCCGTCTCCAACTCGACCAGCACTTCCTTGCTGCACTCGATGTTGATGCACAGGTAGTGCGCCTTGGCGAGCTTCTGGATCAGGTAGGCCATCTGGCGACGGCCCCAGTCTTCGACACGGTGCACCTTGCCGCCGCCGGCAGTGACGGTGCTCTTGTAGCGCTCCAGCATGGCCGGAACCTGTTCGCTCTGATCCGGGTGGATCAAGAGCACGATTTCATAGTGACGCATTGGAACTCCTCATGGTTTCCCTCGGGTATCCGAAGGGGGAAGCCACCCCGGGCGTCTGACTGGGTGTGGCAAGGCGAGCCGGCGAGTATAGCGGCTGCACGGCCCCAGGACCCTTGGCGATTGACCCACTGTCGGGCCGGGGCGAAGCGCCCCTATGCTGCGACGGGCAATCCGAACGGAGGACGACCATGACGCAGCGCCTCAGAAATTGCCCGCTGTGCTCCGGCGCGCTGGAATCGAGCAAGCTCCCCTCGGTCACGGGCGAAAGCGGGCCCCTCAAGCTTGGCCTGCGCGAGCTGCCGGTGCTGGAGTGCGCGAAGCGCCACCGCACGCCGGTGCACCGCGACTTCATGCTCTGGCTGATCCAGGAAATTCGCGCCCGCGAAGCGCAGATTGCGGCGGGAAAGTCGCAAGGCCTGCTGTTCAAGAAGCATCTCTGCGGCGCCTGCGGCAAGGAACTCGCGGCCAAGCCTGAGCGCTGCCAGGTCTTCCCATACGACTTGTCGTACCAGGACCTGGCGTCGTTTCGCTTGGAAATCGAGATGCCGCTGTACAAGTGCAGCGGCTGCGGCAAGGAACAGATCCGCTCGACCAAAGACCTTCACGACCATGTGCCCGAGGCGATGGTGGGCATCAACGACCGCGCCGGCTTTCCGCACAGCGGCTGAACCCAGCGCCAGCCGGGCCTTGATCGCCGCGCCTGCACGTGCCCTGCGCTTAGGGTATGCAAGGAGATCGGCAGGAGGTCTGAGGGGCTATCCTTCTGCGGCCGTCAACTCAAGGGGATGCAATGCAACTGACCGCCAAGCACGACGAATACTGGCGCAAGAACCTCGTGATCACGGGGATCCTCTTGCTCATCTGGTTCATCGTCACTTTTGTTGAAGCCTGGTTCGCGCGCGAACTCAATGGCATCACCTTCCTCGGCTTCCCGCTCGGGTTCTACATGTCGGCGCAGGGTTCGCTGGCCATTTACGTAGTGATCATCGGCGTCTACGCGTACCTGATGAGCAAGCTCGACAAGGAATACGGCGTCGACGAAGGAGACCTGGAATGAGCACGCAGGCGTTTTCGCACAAGTCGTTCAACAGCTCGCTGAAGAAGTACTACACGTTCTATACGGGCGGCTTCATCGCGTTCCTGATCGCGCTGGCGATCGCCGAGCAGTTGGGAATGTCGAAGCAGTGGATCGGTTACTGGTTCCTGTTCGCGACGATCGGCCTGTACGCCGGCATCGGCATCATGAGCCGCACCGCCGAAGTGGCGGAGTACTACGTCGCGGGCCGGCGCGTGCCGGCGTTCTTCAACGGCATGGCCACCGGCGCGGACTGGATGAGCGCGGCATCTTTCATCGGCATGGCCGGAACGCTGTTCCTGGGCGGCTACGACGGCCTGGCCTGGGTGATGGGATGGACGGGAGGCTACTGCCTGGTCGCGCTGTTCCTCGCCCCCTACCTGCGCAAGTTCGGCCAGTTCACGATTCCCGACTTTCTGGCCGAACGCTACGGCGGCAATATCGTTCGCACGATCGGCATCGTTTCGGCGATCACCTGTTCCTTCGTCTACGTCGTTGCGCAGATCTACGGCGTGGGGCTGATCACGAGCCGCTTCACCGGCCTGGAGTTCGGCATCGGCGTGTTCGTCGGTCTCGGCGGCATCCTGGTGTGCTCGATGCTCGGCGGCATGAAGGCGGTGACCTGGACCCAGGTGGCCCAGTACGTCATCCTCATCATCGCCTACCTGACGCCGGTGGTGTGGCTGGGCCTGAAGCACACCGGCAGTCCGATCCCGCAAGTGGCTTACGGCTATACGCTGCAAAAGGTGGGCGAGCTGGAAAAGAAGATCACCGCCGACCCGAAGGAGCAGGAAGTCCGCAAGGTCTTCGCCGACCGTTCCGCTGCCGGCCGTGCTGCGCTGGCCGAACCGGACAAGGCCTATGCGGAAGGCAAGGCCAAGGTGGAGAAAGCGCTGGCCGACGCGAAGGAGGCGAATGTCGCCGAGCAGGTGAGCGCCGCGGAGAAGGCCGTCGCAGCCTACCCGAAGGACGTGGCCGCGGCGAAGACGCAGTGGACGCGTGAACAGGGCCTGGCGGCCCGCTCCAGTCCACCCCGCCCACACGCCCAGGCGTTCCCCGGCAAGGATGAAGCGGCGCAGAACCTGGCGCGGCTCAATTTCATCGGCATCGTGTTCTGCATGATGTTCGGCACCGCGGCGCTGCCGCACATTCTGATGCGCTACTACACCACCCCCAGCGTGCAGCAGGCGCGGGTGTCGGTGTTCTGGTCGCTGTTCTTCATCTTCCTGCTGTACTTCACGGCACCCTGCCTGGCGGTGCTGGCCAAGTTCGACATGTATTCGAATCTGGTGGGCAGCTCGTTCGCGTCGTTGCCCGCCTGGGCCGCTGCCTGGGCGAAGGTCGACCCGACGCTGCTGAACATCACCGACATCAACAAGGACGGCATCGTGCAGTGGGCCGAAGTCGTGATCGGCGGCGACCTGATCGTGCTGGCCACGCCCGAGATTGCCGGGCTGCCGTACGTCGTGTCGGGTTTGGTCGCTGCCGGCGGCCTTGCCGCCGCGTTGTCGACGGCCGACGGGCTGTTGCTGACGATCGCCAACGCGCTGTCGCACGACCTCTACTACAAGATGATCGACCCGAACGCGAGCACGACCAAGCGCGTCACGATCTCCAAGGTCCTGCTCGTGGTGGTGGCACTGCTGGCGGCTTACGTCACGTCGCTCAAGCCGGGAGACATCCTGTTCCTGGTGGGCGCGGCGTTCTCGCTCGCCGCGTCGGCGTTCTTTCCGCCGCTGGTGTTGGGTGTGTTCTGGAAACGCGCCAACAAGTGGGGCGCGGTGATCGGCATGGGCGCGGGCCTGGCCGTGTGCATCTACTACATGATGCGCACTTACCCGTTCTTCACCAACATGGGCGTTCCCAAGATGGACCTGTGGTTCGGCCTGAACCCGGTGTCGGCGGGCATGTTCGGCTTGCCGGCGGGCTTGCTCACGATCGTCGTCGTCAGTTTGCTGACGGCGCCGCCGCCGAAGGAAGTCCAAGAACTGGTGGAGCATGTGCGCTACCCCAACCTGACCGGCGATACGCTCGTCAGCGAAGCTCGTTAAACTTTCGCCTACCAAAGAACAGGGCCCGCTTCGGCGGGCTTTGTCTTGTTGAAGCGCATCGCATCTGATGTTTGGCATTTCGCAAGGAGATCGAGAATGAGAGGGTTTTGGCTGCACGTTGGGCGGCCTTGCGATCGCATTGGCGGCGTGCTCCGGCGGCAGCGGCGGGCAGCAGCGCAGCCTGTTCACCGGCTACGTGACCGACAAGACGGAAGAGGAAGTGACCGCCAAGGTGGGCAAGCCCGACTCCGTGGACACCGGCAATCCGAACACGCCGAAGTGGATCTACAAGAAAAAGACCTTCGATCCGGACAATCAGAACCGGGTCGACGACGAGACGATCCTGATCTTTCAGAAAGATGCAAGCCGCAAGTTCAAGATCACCCAGGTCGTGTTCGGCCGAGACTGAGCTGCGACTTCAAACGACCAGGTCCTTGACCAGGTGCTCGAGGTCGGCGCGCGCCGTGTCGCGAATCAGGCGGCGCGTCATGCGTGGATCGAAGCGCAGCAGGTGCATCGCCACCTCGGTCACCTTGTCGGCGTGCTGCAGAGTGTGGTGCGCCATGCCCAGCTGGTACCAGGCGTGCGGATTCATCGGTTGCAGCGTCGCGGCCTCGTGCAGGGCCTTGGCCGCGTCCCCGTGTTGGCCGAGCGCGGCGAGTGACAAGCCCAAGCCGTACCACGCACGGTCGATCTTCGGATTCAGGCGCGTCGCTTCGCGAAACGCGCCGATCGCTGCGTCGAAGCGGCCCAGTTTGTCGAGCACGAACCCGAGGTTGAAATGCGCGACGGCATTGGCGGGGTCGGCGGCGAGTACGTGCTCGAAGTGCGCACGGGCGTCGTCGAACCTGCCGAGCGCGGCGAGCAGGTAGGCGAGCCGGTTTTCAGCGCGAACGAATTTGGACTCGAACTTCAGAGCCGCCAGGTACATGGCGACCGCCGCCGGCTTTCGGCCCAGCAGCTCGAGCAGCCTCGCGCCCAGGTAATATCGCCAATGGTCCATGGAATGTTTTTGTCTGGCTTGTAGCGATGTTCGAGATTATCGTGATCCTCAAGGCGCTCACCGAAATCGCCGGCGTGGCGATGCTCGGCCAGGGCGTGCTGTGGGTCATCGCCGGATCGAAGCGCGAACAGAACATGGTGTATGGCCTGTTCAAGACACTCACCTCGCCGGTGATGAAGGTGACACGCTGGGTCACGCCGAAAATCGTGCTGGACCGGCACCTTGGACTCGTCGCGTTTTTCTGGCTGATGGTTCTGTGGGTCGTGCTCACCGTCATGAAGATTCGCATCGTGCTCGGCGCCATGCCGCCGGCGTCGTGAGTCGGCGCATCACGCCCACGGCTGGCGCGGGCACCGCGCCAGCCTCGCGATGAGTTCGATCGCCAGCTTCACGCCCACGTTCGCGCAGGCCTGGTGGCTGCTGTCGATCGCGATCTTCTTCGAGATCTGCGGCACGGTGTGCATGCGCCTGTCCGATGGCTTCACGCGCCTCACGCCGTCGGTGCTGATCTTTCTTTTCTATGCCGTGTCGTTCGGGCTGAACACCTTTGTCATCAAGGTACTCGGCTTGAGCGTCGTCTACGCGGTCTGGTCGGGCGTGGGCACGGCCGTCACCGCGGCGATCGGCATCCTGTACTTCAAGGAGCCGGCCACCGCCGTGAAGCTGGCGAGCCTCGGCCTGGTCGTGATCGGCGTGATGGGGGTGCACGCGAGTTCGCGCGCGTGATTGGGCACGCACGCGAGTTCGCGCGAATGATTGGGCCCGCACGCGACTTCGCGCGCTCAGAGGCCTGCCCCATCGTCGCGCCAAGCCCACATTCGAGAGCATGCGCACGATTACACTGCGTGCATGACGACGTCCGGCCGAGGCGCATCCCATTGGAGCAGTACCAGCGGTGGTGCCGCGACCCTGACGGCCCCCGAGGCTTGGCACGCCACACGCGCGCAGACCTCGCTGGCCACGCAGATCCAACGCGACAAAAACGAGTACCTGTCGCAAGAGTTGACCGAGATCGGCCGAATCACCGGCCCGAACGAACGCGAACTGTTCGTCTCGTGCGACGTGGCCCCGGCGTTGCAGCAGCAGTTCGAATCGGCGCATGCCGACTTCATCGTCGTGCACGACATCGGCACCACGTCGTCGCGCAAGTTGCTCAAGGGACTGGCCGCGGCCAGTGGGCGCGCCCTGCAAAAACTCGCGATTCGGCGCCAGGGTTACGGCCAGGCGCTGGCGACGCTGTTCTTCCTGGAACTGCCCGCGACCAACGGCACCACATTGCGCATGTACACCACGCAGGCCGAGACCGACGCGGCCACGCGCAAGGGCGTCGCGCGCATGCTGCTCGCCTTCAGCCGGCTGGGCGTGCTGATGGTGGGCAACGTCTCGCCAATGGTGCTGCAACCCGAGCTGGACGCGCTGCGCGCAGACGTTGCCGCCGGCCCATGGCACAACCGGCACCTGCTGCTGCTGCCGCTGGCTTCGGCGTCGAACCTGATCGCGCACGGCAACGACCTGGCGCAGCGCAGCGGCTTGAGCGTGCGCACCACGCCGGTGGTCTCGCGGCCGGCGGAAGCCTGGGGCTACATCAGCGACACCTGGAGGCGGCTGAACGACAGCGACCCGCCCGAGCCGAGCGTCGCCAGCGAGGTCGAATCGATCCCGGAGCTGGCGGTGGAGCGCCCGTCGCAGCCGCTGCCCTGGACCGGGTCGACGTTTTCGGCGACGTCTTCGTCGGGCTATCCGTCGGTCGCACCGTCGACCTACGGTCACGATCACGAGCCGCCTTCGCGGCCTTCGACGACGCCGCGTTCGGCGCGCATCGGTTTGCCGGGCAGCCTCGAGCCAAGCGCCGCCGCCGCACCACCCGCCGCCTCGTACAGCCGTTCCGCGCCAAGCACCGCGACCAGGGCAACCGAGATTCGAGCAGCCGCGCCGACGGTCAAGATGGCCCTGGCCGATCTGTCGGCACCACACCCTGACCTCGTTCCGACCTTGAATCTCTCGGCGTCGGCTGTCGAACACGGCATGCTGCAGCGCTATGTGCGCCTGCTGAGCGCGCTGAACGGAATGCGCAGCTGCTGCGTCTTCAACATTGCCAGCGGCGCCCGCCTGGCGCACAGCGGCAACTCGCACAGCGCGATGGAGCTGGGGCGGCAAGGGCAGAAGCTGCTCGCGACGATGTCCGCCGCCAGCCAGTCACTGGGCAGCGGCGAGGCGATGCCCGAGGCCGCCATCACGCTCGGCGCGCACCACCTGCTGCTGCGCGGCATTCCCAAGCACCCGGAGGCCGCCCTGCACGCCGTCTTCGACAAGGCCACGACGAATCTGACGCTGGCACGCCTTCAAGTGCTGCGCCTGGACGCCCTGTTCGAAGACGCCCCGCGCGGAGCCTGAACCGGACGAGAGAAGGCGACTGCTCGCCCTCTCTCGCCTGCGAAGCGACCGGCGCGGCCTGCAAGGCTGAGCCGGACGACACGGCGCGACGGCTCGCCTTGCGTCGCCTGCGTCAATGCACGACGCGCTCGAAGCTGAATACACCGCCGTTCACGTCCACCGGGATCAAGTCCTTCGGCCCGAAGCGGCCCTCGATGATGAGCTTGGACACCGGGTTCTCGATGCGCTGCTGAATCGCACGCTTGAGCGGCCGCGCGCCGAACACCGGGTCGAAACCGGCCTTGGCGAGCTCGGCCAGCGCTGCCGGTGAAACGTCCAGGCGCATTTCCAGTTTTTCGAGCCGCCCTTCCAGCACCTTGAGCTGAATCTTCGCGATCGCCTCGATGTTCTTCATGTCCAGCGCATGGAACACCACCGCCTCGTCGATGCGGTTCAGGAACTCGGGACGGAAATGCTGCTTCACCTCACCCCACACGGCCTCGCGGATCGCCTCGCTGCTCTGGCCGACCATCTGCATGATCAGGTGCGAACCGAGGTTGCTCGTCATCACGATCACCGTGTTCTTGAAGTCGACGGTGCGGCCCTGGCCGTCGGTCAGGCGCCCGTCGTCGAGCACTTGCAGCAGCACGTTGAACACGTCCGGGTGCGCTTTTTCCACTTCGTCGAGCAGCAGCACGCTGTAGGGCTTGCGCCGCACCGCTTCCGTCAGGTAGCCGCCTTCGTCGTAGCCCACATAGCCCGGCGGCGCGCCGATCAGGCGTGCCACGGAATGCTTCTCCATGAACTCGCTCATGTCCAGGCGCACCATGTGCTCGTCGCTGTCGAAAAGGAAGCCTGCCAGCGCCTTGCACAACTCGGTCTTGCCCACACCCGTGGGCCCGAGGAACAGGAACGATCCGGTCGGCCGGTTCGGGTCAGACAACCCCGATCGCGAACGCCGAATCGCATTGGCCACCGCGTTGATCGCCTCGTCCTGCCCGACCACGCGTTCATGCAGTTTCGCTTCCATCTGCAACAGCTTCTCGCGCTCGCCCTGCATCAGCTTGGACACGGGAATGCCGGTCGCGCGCGCGACGACTTCGGCGATCTCTTCGGCACCGACCATCGTGCGCAGCAGCTGCGGCTTGCTCTTGTCGGCGCCGCGTTTCGATTCGCCTGCCTGCGCGTCCTTCAGCTTCTTCTCCAGCTCAGGCAACTTGCCGTACTGCAGCTCGGCGACGCGGTTGAAGTCGCCCTTGCGCTTCCATTCCTCGATCTGGAAGCGGATGCGGTCGATTTCTTCCTTGACGAGCGCCGAGCCCTGCGCCGCGGCCTTCTCGGCCTTCCAGATTTCATCCAGGTCGGCGGCTTCGCGCTTGAGCTTGTCGATCTCTTCTTCGATGAGTCCGAAGCGCTTGCGCGATCCTTCGTCCTTCTCGCGCCGCACCGCCTCGCGCTCGATCTGCAACTGAATCAGGCGCCGGTCGAGTTTGTCCATCGCCTCGGGCTTGGAGTCGATCTCGATCTTCACTTTTGCCGCTGCTTCGTCGATCAGGTCGATCGCCTTGTCGGGCAAGAAGCGGTCCGTGATGTAGCGGTGGCTCAGCTCCGCCGCGGCGACGATCGCCGGGTCGGTAATCTCCACGCCATGGTGGACTTCGTATTTCTCCTGCAAGCCGCGCAGGATCGCGATCGTCGCCTCGACGCTCGGCTCGCCGACCAGGATTTTCTGAAAACGCCGCTCCAGCGCGGCGTCTTTCTCGACGTACTTGCGGTACTCGTTGAGCGTGGTCGCACCGATGCAATGCAGCTCGCCGCGCGCGAGCGCCGGCTTGAGCATGTTGCCGGCGTCGATCGCGCCCTCGGCCTTGCCGGCGCCGACCATGGTGTGGATTTCGTCGATGAAGACGATCGTCTGGCCTTCGTCCTGCGCCACTTCCTTGAGCACCGATTTCAGGCGCTCCTCGAATTCGCCGCGGTACTTCGCACCAGCGAGCAACAGCGCCATGTCGAGCACAAGCACGCGCTTGTTCTTCAGCGTGTCGGGTACCTCGCCCGCGACGATGCGCTGCGCCAGGCCTTCCACGATCGCCGTCTTGCCCACGCCCGGCTCGCCGATCAAGACGGGGTTGTTCTTCGTGCGCCGCTGCAGCACCTGGATCGCGCGGCGGATTTCATCGTCGCGGCCGATCACGGGGTCGAGCTTGCCCAGGCGCGCGCGCTCCGTCAGGTCGAGCGTGTATTTCTTCAAGGCCTCCCGCTGGCCTTCGGCATCGGCGCTGTCCACCGCCTTGCCGCCACGCACCGCGTCGACCGCGGCTTCGAGCGCCTTGCGCGTCAGGCCATGTTCCTTGAGCAGCGCACCGAAAGGCGCCTTGCTGTCGGCCGCGGCAAGCAGGAACAGTTCACTCGCGATGAACTGGTCGCCGCGTTTGCCGGCTTCCTTTTCCGTCGCGTTGAGGAGTGCGCTGAGGTCGCGGCCGGGCTGGACCTGTTCGCCGCCCTGCACCTGCGGCAGTTTGGCAATTTCAGCGTCGATCGCGGTCTGCAGGCGGCCGACGTTCACCCCCGCACGCGCCAGCAGCGCCTTCGGGCCTTCCTCTTGCGAAAGCATCGCCGACAGCACATGGGCCGGCTCAATGTACGGGTTGTCGCGTGCGACGGCCAAGCTTTGCGCGTCGGCCAACGCGTGTTGAAACTGCGTGGTCAGTTTGTCGAGTCGCATGGAAACCCTCCGATTGCACCCGAGGTTGGGGAAGCCGCGAAAAATTCAAGACGCGGCGGCTGCCGTCTTGTGCCGCATTGCTTGAGTTCCATCAAGGCGCGGCGCAGCGGTTGGGCTCAGGCAATCAGTGCCTGCGCGGCGCGATAACCCAGCGCCGCACAACCCAGCGCACCCAGCACATGCGCCAAGGTGTGCCCGGTGGCAAGCGCCCATTGACCGCGCTGAAGCAGCAGCAGCGACTCTGCGGAGAACGCGGAAAAGGTCGTCAAACCTCCGAGCACACCCGTCACCCACAGGGCCCGCCACAATTCGTCGGGCCGGCGCTCGAACCAGGCCAGTGCAACTCCAACCAGCACACCGCCGACGCAGTTGACGACCAGCGTGCCGAGCGGAAAACCGGCCCAGCGCGCGTTGAGCCACAGGCCCGTGCCCCAACGCAGCAGGCCACCGCAGGCAGCGCCGACGGCGACGGCGAGCCCCTGGGCCAGCGCGCCGGAGGAGTTCATCAATTCGGTTCGCCGACGGTCGGTGGCGCAGCAGCGGCAGCAGCAGCTTTGCCGGCGTCGACCCCATCGGCTGCATTCCCAGCCGCGATGCCCCAGCGCTGCAAGGCCGCGTCGTCGCTGACCCGCGCGTCGACCCAGCGCGCGCCGTCGGGCGTGGTTTCCTTTTTCCAGAACGGCGCCTGCGTCTTCAGGTAGTCCATCAGGAACTCGCACGCCTGGAATGCGTGGCCGCGGTGGCCCGACGTCACCGCGACGAGCACGATCTGATCCAGCGGCTTCAAGACACCGACGCGGTGGATCACGCGCGCGCCGCAGATGTTGAAGCGCGACATCGCCACGTCGATCATCGCTTCGATCGAGCGCTCCGTCATGCCGGGATAGTGTTCGAGCTCCATCGCGCTGACGCCGCTGCCGTCGTTGCGGTCACGCACCGTGCCGATGAACGTGGCGACGGCGCCCACCGCGGCGTCGTTCGCGCGCAGTTCGGCCACAACTTGGCTCAGGTCGAAATCGGCCTGCTGGATGAGCACGCGCGGTGGGTTCGGCATGTCAGCTGCTCCGCCGCGCTTCGTGCAACCTGCTTCGCAAAAAACGCCTACGTCTCGTGAAGGGCTGCTTTCGGCCGGTTGCTGTCGTTCGCCGCTGCGCGCACGCCAGCGACTGCGCGAGGGCAGGTGGCCCGGGGCTTCGAGCGAAAACCCTTTGTCCGCGCAAGCCCAGCCCCCCAGCGACTGCGCCCCAGGGCGGTGGCGGGCGATGCGCGGGGGTGCCGCCCGGTGGCCGGGGCAGGTGGCCCGGGGTACGGGCGGAGGCCCCATTCGCGGTGTCCTGGCTCCTCGTGAGCTTGGCCGGCGTTGATGGAATTGCGCGCCGTGGACCACCTCCGGTGCCCCGCGAGCGTGGGCCGGAGAACGTACCCCGGGCCACCTGCCCTCGCGCAGTCGCTGGCGTGCGCGCAGCGGCGAACGGCAGCCAAGGGCCCCGAGCAGTCAGCGCTCCTCTGAAAGCTCGACGCAAGTTGACGTCGACGAGTTTCACTTCACCCCCCGGTCACCGGCGGAAAGAAAGCCACCTCGGCGGCATCGGGCAGCGGCGTGGCCTCGTCGCACAGCACCTGGTTCAACGCGCAGCGCAGCGCGCGCGCTCGGCTGAGCGCCTGGGCGTGCGTGTCGCTGCTGCGCATCAGCGTGTCGCGCAATTCGCCCACCGTGGCGCCGGCCGCGAAATCAAGCGACTCGCCCGACCCCAGCGCTTCGCGCAGCGAGGCGAAATAGCGCACCGTCACTTTCATGCGAGCAGCTCCGAGATCGCCAAGGCCTGGACCGCGTCGCCCTTGGCGATGGACTTCGAGGAGGGGTTGTCAATCAGCATGTCGGCCCAGACGGTGGACGTGAGCACGCCCGAACTCTGGTTCGCAAACAGGTCCAATCCACCCTCGGCGTTGCGGCGCGCACGCAGGAACTCGCGGCGCTTGTCGGGCTGCGGCCAGTCGAAGTCGGCGCGCATCGACAACGCCTTCGGCTCGATCTGCGTCGCGCCTTGCAAGCGCAGCAACACCGGCCGCACGAGCAGCAGAAACGTGACCCAGCTCGACACCGGGTTGCCCGGCAGACCGATGAAGTGCGCCGTGCCCGCTTCAGACCGCCGCACCGTGCCATAAGCAAGCGGCTTGCCTGGCTTGATCGCGATCTGCCAGAGGTCGACGCTGCCTTCCAGAGCGACGGCCGGGCGCAAATGGTCTTCTTCGCCGACCGACACGCCGCCCGAAGTGACGATCAAGTCGTTGCCTGATGCCGCGGCGCGCAGTGCCGCGCGAGTGGCTTCCAGCTTGTCGGGAACGATTCCCAGGTCGGTGCACTCGCCGCCGAGCCGCTCGATCAGGCCCCTGAGCGTGTAGCGGTTCGAGTTGTAAATGGCACCGGGCTTCAGCGGCTCGCCCGGCATCACGAGTTCGTCACCCGTGGAGAACAGCGCGACGCGCGGCCGGCGCGCGACGCGCACTCTGGCAGCGCCGACGCTCGCCGCCAAACCCATCGCCTGCGGAGTCAGGCGCGCACCGGCGCTCAGCACCACGTCGCCGCGGCGCACGTCTTCGCCCTGCCTGCGAATCCATTGGCCGGGTGTTGGGTTCGCGTCGATGAACACCTTGTCGCCCTCGTTGCGGCATTGCTCCTGCATCACGACGGCGTCTGCGCCAGGCGGAATCTGCGCGCCGGTGAAGATTCGCGCCGCGGTTCCAGGGACCAACGGCGCGGGCACGGTGCCGGCGGGAACTCTCTGGCTGACCGGCAAAGCGATGGGGCCTGCGATCCGCTGCGCAGCGGCGGGTGCCAGCAAGTCGGCGCAACGCAACGCATACCCATCCATCGACGTGTTGTCGGCCGGCGGAACGTCCAGGTTCGAGCGCACATCCGCCGCCAACACGCGGCCGAGCGCGTCGAAGGTGGAAAGCTCTTGCGCTTCAGTCGCCGGCAGCGCGCCGACTGAGCTCAACAGCCGCGTCAATGCGGCTTCCAGAGAGAGCATCGGTCGGGGCGTCGGCGGGTGAGTTGTATTCATAGCGGGCAGCGCCTTCGAGCAGGAATGTCGTCAGCGCGTGGGGGTCGTTCAAGTCGAGCACCGGCAGGCCGGTCAGTTCGGGCAACTTCTCGGCGCTGTCGGTGCAAATGGCCACCACAAAAGGGTCATTCGGGTACTGCGCGGGTTTGCCGGTCGCGGCACGCCAGACTTCCACCTTTAGCAGGTCAGCGTGTTTGAATCCTTCGACGAGCACCCAGTCGCAATCGTAGAGCTCGGCGATCAGCTGGTGCACCGTGGGCTCGGCGTGCACTTCGAACTCGCGGATTTTCGCGAGGCGCCGGCCAGAGGCGATCACGACTTCGAAGGCCCCCGCCTGCCGATGCCGCCACGAGTCCTTGCCTTCGTGGTCGATGTCGAACGCGTGGTGCGCATGCTTCACCACCGACACGCGCTGTCCGGCCAGCCGCAGGTGCGCGATCACCTGCTCGACCAGCGTGGTCTTGCCCGAGCCCGAGTAACCGCAGAAGCCGACGACCTTCATGGCCGGCAATTCTGCGCGATGTAGTCCTTCACGGCCTGCGCGTCCACCGGCATGACCTTGAACCGCTTGGGGAGTTGTTCGATGCCGCGCAACGCCGCGGGGCGCGCGGGTTCGAATCCGACCGCCTCGTGGATCGTTTCGGCGAACTTGGCGGGCAACGCGGTTTCGAGCACGAGCATCGGCACGCCAGCCTGCGCGAACTCGCGTCCGACCTTCAGGCCGTCGGCCGTGTGCGGGTCGATCAGCACCTGCTCCTGCTTCCAGGTCCGCGCGATCGTCGCCAGCCGGTCGGCGTGCGTGCTCGAACCCGACACGAAACCGAAACCGGCGATGCGCTCGAACTCGTCGCGCCGCAGCGTGAACGCACCGCCGCGGGCCACGGCGCCGAACAGTTCGCGCGTGCGCGCCGCATCGCGTCCGACCAGATCGAAAATGAAGCGCTCGAAGTTCGAGGCTTTCGAAATGTCCATCGACGGGCTCGACGTTTCATGCGTTTCAGCGGGCGCGCGCACCCGGTAGGTGCCGCTGCGAAAGAACTCGTCAAGCACGTTGTTCTCGTTCGTCGCCAGCACGAGCCGGCGGATCGGCGCGCCCATCATGCGCGCGATGTGGCCGGCGCAGATGTTGCCGAAGTTGCCCGAGGGCACGGCGAAGTCGACTTGTTCGGCATCGCTTCGCGTCGCCTGGAAGTAGCCGGCGAAGTAGTACACCACCTGGGCCAGCAGACGTGCCCAGTTGATCGAGTTGACCGTGCCGATGCGGTAACGTTGCTTGAATTCCAGGTCGTTCGAGACCGCCTTGACGATGTCCTGGCAGTCGTCGAACACGCCGCGAATCGCGATGTTGTGGATGTTCGGGTCTTGCAGGCTGAACATCTGCGCCTGCTGGAACGGGCTCATGCGGCCGTGCGGCGAGAGCATGAAGACGCGCACGCCCCGCTTGCCGCGCATCGCGTATTCCGCCGCGCTGCCGGTATCGCCCGAAGTCGCGCCGAGAATGTTCAGCTCCTGGCCGCGGCGCGCGAGTTCGAACTCGAACAGGTTGCCGAGCAGCTGCATCGCGATGTCCTTGAACGCGAGCGTCGGGCCGTTGGACAAGCCTTGCAGAAACATCCCACCTTGCAGCGGTGTCAGCGGCGTGATGCGAGCGTCGCCGAAGGCCTGCACCGTGTATGTCTTGCGGACAAGCGCGCGCAATTCGGGCGCGGCGATGTCGTCGGTGTAGAGCGACAGCAGCTCGAACGCCAGGTCCGGATAGGACAGCGTGCGCCAGCGCGCCAGCGTCGAAGCGTCGACCTGCGGATACGCCTGCGGCAGGTACAGGCCACCGTCGGGCGCCAGGCCCTCCAGCAGGATCTCGCAGAAGGCACGGGGCTCGCCGGCGCCGCGCGTGCTGACGTATCTCAAGTGAGGTACCTCAACTCAGGTCTTCCTTGCGGATGCGAACGATCGTCGCAAGCACCGTCGGCAACACCTGCATTTCCGCGATCGCCTGGTTCATCTCGCCCTCTTGCGTGTCGTGCGTGAGGATGATGACGTTGGTGTGCGCGCCACCCTGCGTGCCCTGCTCGCTGTGCGGGCGCTGCAGCAGCGCGTCGATCGAGATGTTGTGCTGCGCCAGGATGCCGGTAATGCGCGCCAGCACCCCCGCTTCGTCGGCCACCTGCAGGCGCAGGTAGAACGACGTGATCACCCGCGCCATCGGCAGGATCGGCGTGTTGTGCAGGCTGCTCGGCTGGAACGCGAGCGTGGGCACATGGTGGCCGGGGTCGGCGCTGTGCAGACGCGCGATGTCCACCAGATCGGCGATCACGGCCGAAGCGGTGGGCTCCGCGCCCGCGCCCTTGCCGTAGTAAAGCGTCGAGCCTACGGCGTCTCCCTGCACGAGCACCGCGTTCATCGCGCCCTCGACGTTGGAGATCAGGCGCTGCGCCGGAATCAGCGTCGGGTGCACGCGCAACTCGATCCCGCCGCCCGCGACGTCGTTGCGCCGCTTCGTGATTCCGAGCAGCTTGATGCGGTAGCCGAGTTGCTCGGCATACGCGATGTCGGCGGCCTGCAAATGCGTGATGCCCTCGACATGCGCCTGCGCAAACTGCACCGGCGTGCCGAAGGCGATCGCGCTCATGATCGCCGCTTTGTGCGCGGCGTCGATGCCTTCGATGTCGAACGTCGGGTCGGCCTCGGCGTAGCCCAGGCGCTGCGCTTCCTTCAGCGCGGTGGCGAAGTCCAGGCCCTTCGCGCGCATCTCCGACAGAATGAAATTCGTCGTGCCGTTGATGATGCCGGCGATCCACTCGATGCGGTTCGCCGTCAAACCTTCGCGCAGCGCCTTGATGATCGGAATGCCGCCCGCCACCGCCGCCTCGAACGCGACGACGACACCCTTGGCGCGCGCCGCCGCGAAGATTTCGGTGCCGTGCACCGCGAGCAGGGCCTTGTTCGCGGTGACCACGTGTTTGCCCGCGGCAATCGCCTCCAGCACGAGTTGGCGCGCGATGCCGTAGCCGCCGATCAACTCGATCACGATGTGAATGCCGGGGTCGGCGATCACCGCGCGCGCGTCGCCAACCACTCGCGCCGCGTCGCCGACGATTTCCCGGGCGCGCGCCTGGTCCAGGTCAGCCACCGTGACGATGCGGATCGGCCGCCCTGCCCGGCGTTGAATCTCTTCCTGGTTGCGCGCGAGCACGCGGAACGTGCCCGCGCCGACCGTGCCGATGCCCAGCAGGCCGACGTGGATGGGTTGAATGGCCTCGCCCATGATGAAGTGCGAATCAGCGCGCGTGGCGCTTGCTGTAATGATCGAGAAAGCGCGCGATGCGGCCGATCGCCTCGCTCAAGTCGTCGGAGTTGGGCAGGAACACGAGCCGGAAGTGATCGGGCGTTCCCCAGTTGAAGCCGGTGCCCTGCACGATCAAGCACCTTCTCTTCGGCGAGCAGCTCGTAGGCGAACTCCTGATCGTCGGCGATCGGGTAGAGCTTCGCATCGAGCTTCGGGAACATGTAGAGCGCCGCCTTGGGCTTGACAACGCTCACGCCGGGAATCTCACTCAGCAGCTTGTACGCCAGGTCGCGCTGCCGGCACAGACGGCCGCTGGGCGCCACCAGATCATCGATGCTCTGGTAGCCGCCGAGGGCGGTCTGGATCGCCAACTGCCCGGGTGTGTTCGAACAAAGGCGCATCGACGCGAGCATGTTCAGGCCTTCGATGTAGTCGCGCGCATGGCGCTTCTCGCCGGAGACGACCATCCAGCCCGCGCGGTAGCCACAGGAGCGGTAGTTCTTCGACAAGCCGTTGTAGGTGAGGCACAGCACGTCGTCGGCGAGCGCGGCGATGCTGGTGTGCACGTTGCCGTCGTACAGCGTCTTGTCGTAGATCTCGTCGGCCAGGATGATCAGCTGGTGCTGGCGCGCCACGTCCACAATGTCGCGCAACACGGCGTCGGGGTAGAGCGCCCCGGTCGGGTTGTTCGGGTTGATGACGACGATGGCCTTGGTGCTGCTCGTGATCTTGGCGCGGATGTCGGCCACGTCGGGCAGCCAGCCCGAGGCTTCATCGCACTGGTAATGCACCGGCGTGCCGCCCGACAGCGCCACCGACGCGGTGTACAGCGGGTAGTCGGGCGCGGGGATCAGCACCTCGTCGCCGTTGTTGAGCAGCGCGTTCAGGCTCATCGTGATCAGTTCGGACGCGCCGTTGCCGAGGTAGACGTCGTCCACCGTCACGCCGCGCACTCGCTTTTCCTGGCTGTAGTGCACGATTGCGCGGCGCGGCGCGAACAGGCCCTTGCTGTCGGTGTAGCCCGCGCTGTGCGGCATGTTGCGGATCATGTCCTGCACGATCTCGTCGGGCGGCTCGAGCCCGAAAGCGGCGATGTTGCCGATGTTGAGCTTGATGATGTGGTGCCCCTCGTCCTCCATCTGGCGGGCCTTCTCGAGCACCGGCCCGCGGATGTCGTAACACACATTGGCGAGCTTGCTCGACTTCGAAACGGATTTCAGCAAGGGGGCTCCACGAGGGGTTTGCGGGCATTGCAGCGTCTAGAATTTTCGCACAGCACCTGTGTGTCCCCGCCCATACCGCGTCTTGCCAACGCCCACCGCCCATGAAACTGCACGCCGATCGCCCCGACGGGCCCAACGCCATCACACGCCATGGTCCGGGCGGCGTGCTCGTGGGAGGAGTCGAGTACCGCATCAATCTCATCGTGCCCTGGCTCGGCGCGATCGTGCCTTGGTCAGTACCGAACTTCGAGGCACTCGAAGAAAGCCACTTCGGGCAACTCGCCGATCTATCGCCCGAGCTCGTGATCTTCGGCAGCGGCGCTCGGCTGCGCTTTCCAGCGCCACGGCTGTTGCGCCCGTTGATGGCGTGCCGCATCGGCGTCGAAACCATGGACACGGCGGCCGCCTGCCGCACCTACAACGTGTTGTTCGCCGAAGGTCGCGCCGTCGTCGCGGCGCTGCTGTTCGAACAGGCGCGGCGCGATTGAATAGGGGCCCTGTGCCGGGCCTATTCAAATCGAGCCACGCGCGGCAGCGTTTATAATTTAGAGCTACGCCTGCCTGCGCGCGCACCCGCATCGGAATCCATGACGCCTGCCATCAACAAAGCCCTCCCGGAATTCGAAGCGCATGCCACCGGTGGGGTGAAGTTCACACCCGCGGCATTTCTGGGCCGCATCGTCGTGCTGTATTTCTACCCGAAAGACAACACGCCGGGGTGCACGACGGAGGCGATGCAGTTTCGCGACCACCACAAGGAATTCACCAAGGCCGGCGCCGTGGTGTTCGGCGTGTCGCGCGACAACATGGCCTCGCACGACAAGTTCAGGCAAGGCCTGGAACTTCCCTTCGACCTGATTGCCGACACCGAAGAAAAGCTGTGCCACATGTTCGGCGTGGTGAAGAACAAGATCATGTACGGCAAGAAGGTCAAGGGCATCGAGCGCAGCACCTTCCTGATCGACGCGACCGGCGTGCTGCGCGCCGAATGGCGCGGCTTGAAAGTGGCCGGCCATGTCGACGAAGTGCTGAAGGCCGTCAAGGCGCTGAAGAAAACCGGCTGAACGCGCTTGGTCGCGCGAGCAGCGGCCCCACGGCGGGTTTTGCGCACTTTGCACGAGCCATCGCCGCGTGGCCCCGCCCAGAGTCGTGGCCGATAGTGCGCTGTGCATAATCGATCGATGAGTATGAGCGCCACCGGCCGAGCCGCGCGAACCAAGCCGCACAGTCGACTGTTGCGGCTTTTTGCTTTTTAGCCACCCATCCCGCCCCATGCCACTGCCCAAGCCCCCCGCCAAGCGCGGCTCGATGCTGAGCCCCGCCGACTTCGAAGCGCAATCCGCCACCCGGCCCGCGGCACGGCCGCACAAAACACGCCCGAGCGTCGACCCCACGGCCCCGGCGGTGCTCGACCTGTACGACGACAGCCCGCCGGCCGCTGCCGTCGCTCCGAAGAGGGCACCGGGCCCGAAGCTGGAAGCCGTGCCGCGGGGCACGCCGAGCGTCGAGCCGCGCGCGCGCAAGCCACGTGGCACCGGGCCCGCCAAGCTGTTTGTGCTCGACACGAACGTGCTGATGCACGACCCGACGTCGCTGTTCCGCTTCGAGGAGCACGACATCTACCTGCCGATGATCACGCTCGAAGAACTCGACGGCCACAAGAAGGGCATGACGGAAGTGGCGCGCAACGTGCGCCAGGTCAGCCGCGACCTGGACGCGCTGGCCGCAACCATCGCTTCGCGCGACACCGCCGCGATGGGCGAAGGCGTGGCCTTGAACCGCACCGGCCGGCGCGAGGCCGGCGGCAAACTGTTCTTCCAAACCCAGTCGCTCAACGTCAGCCTGCCGGCGGGCCTGCCGCCGGGCAAGGCGGACAACCAGATCCTGGGCGTCGTGCAGGCGCTGCGCGAAGCTCATCGCCGGCCGCGACGTGGTGCTGGTGTCCAAGGACATCAACATGCGCATCAAGGCGCGTGCGCTCGGTTTGCCGGCCGAGGACTACTTCAACGACAAGGCGCTCGAAGACGGCGACCTGCTCTACACCGGCGTGCTGACCTTGCCGGCCGACTTCTGGGACAAGCACGGCAAAACGATGGAGAGCTGGAACCAGGGCGGAACGACGTGCTACCGCATCAGCGGCCCGCTCGTGCCTGCCCTGCTGATCAACCAGTTCGTGTTCCTCGAAGCGCCCGGCGCCGCGCCGCTGTACGCCAAGGTGACTGAGATCACCGGCAGCACCGCCGTGCTGCGCACGGTGAAGGAATACACGCACCAGAAGAACGCCGTCTGGGGCGTGACGGCGCGCAACCGCGAACAGAACTTCGCGCTGAACCTGTTGATGGACCCGGAGTGCGACTTCATCACACTCACCGGCACGGCAGGCACCGGCAAGACGCTGATGACGCTGGCCGCGGGCCTGAGCCAGGTGATGGACGAACGCCGCTACAGCGAGATCATCGTCACGCGCGTCACCGTGCCGGTGGGCGAGGACATCGGTTTCCTGCCGGGCACCGAAGAAGAAAAGATGAGCCCGTGGATGGGCGCGCTCGACGACAACCTCGAAGTGCTGTCCAAGAGCGACGGTGCGGCCGGCGAATGGGGCCGCGCCGCGACGAACGACCTGGTGCGCAGCAAGATCAAGATCAAGAGCATGAACTTCATGCGCGGCCGAACCTTCCTGAACAAGTTCGTGCTGATCGACGAGGCGCAGAACCTGACGCCCAAGCAGATGAAGACGCTGATCACGCGCGCCGGCCCGGGAACGAAGATCGTCTGCCTGGGCAACCTGGCGCAGATCGACACGCCGTACCTGACCGAAGGCAGCTCGGGGCTGACCTTCGCCGTCGATCGTTTCAAGGGCTGGCCGCATTCCGGCCATGTGATGCTGGCGCGCGGCGAGCGTTCGCGCCTCGCGGACTTCGCGTCGGAAGTCCTCTAGCGCCCCCTCGAAGCCAAGCTCGCGGTCGAGCGCGCTGCCGTACCGGCGCCGCGCGACCCGAAGCCGGCCCCCCATGATCCACCTGCTCAACCTGCTCGCCGCGATTGCATTGCTCGTCTGGGGCACGCACATCGTGCGCACCGACGTGCTGCGCGTGTTCGGCGAGAACCTGCGCGGCGTGCTGTCGCGCAGCTTCAGCTCGCGGCCGAAGGCGATGCTCGCTGGCTTGGGCGTGACGAGCCTGATGCAGTCGAGCACGGCCACCTGCCTCATCGTCGCGAGTTTCGTCGGCACCGGCCTGGTGTCTACTCCTGCCGCGCTGGCGGTGATGCTGGGCGCAGACGTCGGCAGCAGCCTGATGGTGGTGGTGTTCTCGTTCGACCTGTCGTGGCTGTCGCCGTTGCTGATCTTCATCGGCGTGATGCTGTTCATCCCCAGCCAGGGCAGCTCGACGGGGCGCATCGGCCGGGCGTTGATCGGCCTGGGCCTGATCACGCTGGCGCTGCACCTGATCGTGGAGGCGACCAAACCGCTCACCGATTCTGCCGCGGTGCGCGCCCTGCTCGCCGCCCTGCCCGACGAGGTGCTGCTCGCCGTCGTGGTGGGCGCCGCGCTCACCGTGCTCGCCTATTCGAGCATGGCAATCGTGCTGTTGATCGCCACGCTCGCCGCGACCGGCATAGTGCCGGTGAACGTGGCGCTCGGCCTGGTGCTCGGCGCGAATCTGGGCAGCGGCGTGCTGGGCATGCTTGCCACCAGCCGCGCGTCGCCGCAGGTACGGCGCCTGCCGCTGGGCAACCTGGTGTTCAAGTTGCTCGGCCTCGTGCTCGTGATCCCGTTCCTGCCGCAGGTGCTGGGCCAGCTGCAGCAACTCGCCGGCACGGCGCACCAGCAGATCGTCGCATTCCATCTCGGATTCAACCTCTGCCTGGCATTGGCGTTCGTCGCTTTCACCGGTGTCGTCGGCCGATGGGTCGAGCGCTGGCTGCCCGAGCCACCCGCCGACGCCGACTCGAGCAAGCCGCGACACCTCGATCTGGTCGCACTGGCCACGCCGTCGTTGGCGATCAGTTGCGCGGCGCGCGAAGGCTTGCGCCAGGCCGACGTGGTGGAGACGATGCTGCGTGGCATGCTCACCGTGATCCGCCAGAACGATCTCGCGCTGGCCGAGCGCATCCGCAAGATGGACGACACCGTCGATGGCCTGTACACCGCGATCAAGCTCTACCTGACGCAGATTTCGCGCGAAGCGCTGTCGGAGCGCGAAAGCCGGCGCTGGAGCGACGTGGTGTCGTTCACGATCAACATGGAGCAGATCGGCGACATCATTGAGCGCGTCGTGCAAGACGTGGAAGACAAGAAGGTGCGCAAGAACCGCAGCTTCTCGGACGCCGGCATGGCGGAGATCTGCCATCTGCACGAGATGCTGCTGGCCAACCTGCGGCTGGGAATGAGCGTGTTCCTCGAAGGCCATGTGCGCGACGCGAAGAAGCTGCTCGAGGAGAAGGCGCGGTTTCGCGATCTGGAGCACGAGTACGCGGCGAACCACATCGGGCGGCTGCGCGATAACACGGCGCAAAGCATCGAGACGAGTTCATTGCATCTGGACCTGATCAGCGACTTGAAACGCATCAATTCGCACATCTGTTCGCTCGCCTATCCGATCCTCGAATCGGCAGGCGCGCTGCGCGACAACCGGATTCGCCATTCGCAGCTGGTAACCCAGCAGCACGAGGACACCAAGATTTGAGGTCACTGCGCGCAGCGCCGCCAGGAGGCCGCGTGCTGCGGGTCAATAGTGGCCGCGGCGTTGCAGCCAGGACACCAGGATCAACCCGGCTTCGAGCGTGAAGCTGTCTTCCAGCAACCGGGCTCGGAGCTCCTGCGGCGACAGGCATTCGAAGCACTGCACTTCTCCATCCTGATTCTCCGGCTGCACTGAGTCGGCCAGCGTGGCTTCGAGAACTTCGATGTGCTCGACCATGTAGCCTTCCGCGACCGGCCGGCGAATGATGATGCGCCCGGCCTCGCGCAAGCCCTGCAACTGCGGGGTGCGCAGTCCCGCCTCCTCCCAGGTCTCGCGCTCGAGCGCCTGCGCAGCCGTTTCCCCCGCGGCCACCTGCCCGCCCATCGTCGTGTCCCATTGCCCCGGGTCGGTCGCCTTGTTCAGTGCGCGCTGCTGCACCCACACGTGGTCGCCGGCACGGGCCACGACCAGGTGCACGGCAAACGTGGTGATGCCCAGCGCCCGCACGACCCCGCGCTCGATCACCGACACCGGCCGCAGTTGTTCATCGGTCACCGCAAGCAGCTCGTCGCGCCAGCGTCCGCCCAGGCCGCCGGCGTGCAGCCAGCGCGCGATCAGCGCCAGGCTCGCATCCACCGGGGCCAGCACCTGCCAGCCCGCACCGTCGCGGCGCAGCGGCAGTTCGGCGTCGCCCAGGCGTTGCGCGAGGCCGGCGTCGATCGATCCGATGCGCAGCTGCTGCGGCCCACATGTCAGCGCCACGCGCGGCGCGAGCGCGGGTGCGTCGGCCCGGGCACGCAGCCTGGCCAGCCAGTCGGCGAGGAGGCGATCAGGGTCAGCCATTCAGGCCGCGCAGCGCGTCAGGGCGAACCGGCTTCGGCTTGCGGGCCGAGCATGGCGCGCAAGCCTGCCTCGTCGAGGATGGTGATGTCCAGCTCGCGGGCCTTGTCGAGCTTCGATCCGGCTTCGGAACCGGCGACCACGTAGTCGGTCTTCTTCGACACCGAGCCCGTGACCTTGCCGCCCG
This sequence comes from uncultured beta proteobacterium, assembly GCA_963791595.1. GTDB lineage: Bacteria > Pseudomonadota > Gammaproteobacteria > Burkholderiales > Burkholderiaceae_C > JAEMQF01. The sequence continues at coordinate 40,709 of CAWBTF010000032.1, forward strand.
CGGCCTCGATCATGTCTTTGGCCTCGTCGCGCGTGAGCGAGGGCATGGTGCCTGTGAGCACAAACGTCTTGCCTGCCAGCGGCGCCACGCTCGCCTGAGGCGCGGGCTCGAATTCCGGCCACTGCACACCCGCGCCGCGCAGGCCGTCGATCACTTCCCGGTTGTGCGGCTGGTCGAAAAAGGTCCGCACGCTCTGCGCGACCACCGGGCCCACATCGGGAACCAGCAACAGCTCGTCGAGGTTCGCACCCATCAATCGGTCCAGGCTGCCGAAGTGCTTGGCCAAATCCTTCGCCGTCGTTTCGCCGACATGGCGAATGCCGAGCGCGTAGAGAAACCGCGCCAGCGTTGTCTTGCGCCTGGCCGCCAACGCATCCAGCAAATTCTTCGCGCTCTTTTCGCCCATGCGCTCGAGCGACATCAGTTGTGCCAGATCGAGCTGGTAGAGCGCCGGCAGTGAAGGCACGAGGCCGGCATCGACAAGTTGCTCGACCAGCTTGTCGCCCAGACCTTCGATGTCCATCGCGCGGCGCCCGGCGAAATGCAGGATCGCCTGCTTGCGCTGGGCGGCGCAGAACAGGCCTCCCGTGCAGCGCCAGTCGGCTTCGCCCTCCTCGCGCGCGATCGCGCTCGAGCACACCGGGCAGCGCCCCTGCAACTGCCGGCTCAGATCGAACGGCTCGCCCGCGTCCACCGGGCGCCGCTCCAGCACCACCGCCACCACTTCCGGAATCACGTCGCCGGCGCGGCGCACGATCACGGTGTCGCCGATGCGAACGTCCTTGCGCCGGGTCTCGTCTTCGTTGTGCAGCGTCGCGTTGCTCACCGTCGTGCCGCCGACGAACACCGGCTCGAGCTTGGCCACGGGCGTGAGCTTGCCAGTGCGGCCGACCTGGATTTCGATGTCGCGCACCACCGTCATCTGTTCCTGCGCCGGGTACTTGTGCGCGACCGCCCAGCGCGGCTCGCGCGACACGAAACCCAGGCGCTGCTGCAAGGCGCGTGAGTTGACTTTGTAGACGACGCCGTCGATGTCGAACGGCAGGAAGTCGCGCATCTGGCCGATGCGGCGGTGGAACGCCACCAGGCCATCGGCGCCGCTGACCACGTCGCGATGGGCGCACACCGGCAGTCCCATCCCGGCCAGCGCGTCGAGCAGCCCGCTGTGCGTGGGCGGCACATCCCAGCCCTGCACGTCGCCCAGCCCATACACGAAAAAGCTCAAGGGCCGGCGCGCGGCGATCGCCGGGTCGAGCTGGCGCACCGCGCCGGCCGCCGTGTTGCGCGGGTTGATGTAGGTCTTCTCGCCTTTCTCGCCTTGCGCAATCAGCTCGCGCTGACGTTGGTTGAGCGCCTCGAAATGATCGCGCCGGATGTAGACCTCGCCGCGCACCTCGAGCACCGGGGCGTCCACGCCGCGCAGGCGCAGCGGAATCTGGCCGATGGTGCGGATGTTCTGCGTGACGTCTTCGCCCGACTCGCCGTCGCCGCGCGTCGCTGCTTGAACGAGCACACCCGCCTCGTAGCGCAGGTTGATCGCCAGACCATCGAACTTGAGTTCCGCAGCGTACTCGATCGGCGCGTCGGCCTGCGTCAGTTCGAGTTCGCGCCGCACCCGCGCGTCGAAGGCCAGAGCGCCACTCGACTCGGTGTCGGTCTCGGTGCGGATGGAGAGCATCGGCACCGCATGGCGCACCGGCGTGAAGCCCGGCAACACCTTGCCGAGCACGCGCTGCGTCGGCGAATCGGCGCTGCGCAGCCCCGGGTGCGCGGCTTCGATGGCTTGCAATTCCTGGAACAGCCGGTCGTATTCGGCGTCGGGTATGGTCGGGCTGTCGAGCACGTAGTAGCGGTGCGCATGCTCGTTCAGCAGTTGGCGCAACTCAGACGCACGGCGTGCGATCTCGACGGGGGACACGGGCGGCGCCGGCATGTTGAGTCCTGGCATTGGCGCTGCGGGAGTCGCTGGATGTGGCGTGGGTCGGGCGCGCCGCAGCGTCAACTGAACAGCCGCCGCGCCGCCGACGAACCCGCCGCGAGGTCGCGCTCGCGCAGGCTGGCATAGATGTGTTCGAGCTCGTCGCCGATCGTCGCGAAGCCGGCTTCGCTGATCGGTTGCCCTTGGTCGTCGACGATGGCGGCGTCCATGCCCAGCGCCAAGGCCTGCGCGCTCGCCTGCCACGCAACGAACGGCGTGAAACGCGGGTCGGTTTGCGGCACGTCGAAGCTCAGCGTCACGTCGCGCACGACACTGTGTTGGGGGTCGTCGGCGAGTGCCGCCAGCGCCGCATTCGGATCGAAGCTGAGCTGCACCACCGGCGGCGCGCCATCCTCTCGGGCCGGCAACACCAGGCGTCCCGCCACCGCGCCGGGAACGAAGCCGTGGCGCGACGCGTGCTGAACCACGTAGCCCACCGACCACGCGACGCTGCGCGCACGCAGGTGCACGGCAAGCTGCGCGTCATGCTGGCCGGCAAAACCGTCAAGTTCGCGCGCACGCGCCACCACGTCGAGCATGTCGGGAAATTCGACCATTGCGCTCAGCGCATCGGCGAAGTGCTGCAGGGTCTGCACGAACTCGGAGTATTCGATTTCGTTGATCGCACCGCCACGATTCGCGAGTTGCACGCCGGCCTGCAATTCGCGGTACTGCTGCTCGGGCGCGATCGGCTCCCACTCGCCGCTGGCCGTGTCCAGGCCTTCGATCAGGAACGGTTTGCTGCCCGCGCGCAGCGACCCCGGCAAATGCGCGAGCAGTTGCGCGCCGCCGAGCGGCGCTTCGGTGGCCAGCGTGGCAATCGCGTCGATCAGCGGGTCGATGCGCGCCGCGTGGCGCTTGGCCCGCAGACCGTTGACGCTGATCGCGGCAGGCGAGGCGTCAGCTGCTGGTTGCGCCAGTGCCGGCTCGTTGACACCCGGTTCGGAAAAGCCCGGCTCATTCCGACCCGGGTCCACGGCGGGTGGACGCGCCTGCAGTGTCACCTGCTGCTTGCGCCCGGCCGCGCGCGCCGCCCACACGCCATGCACGCCGATGCCAACGAGCACGAAGACGCTCAGGACCGTCAGCGCGATGGTGAGGTTGCTCACGAGTTTGCGGCGCTTGGCGGGAACGGCTCGGCTGTCGGCACCGGGGCGAACTCAGGCCGCCTGTGCCAGCGCCACGACCACATCCATGTCCACCGCGACGATGCGGGACACGCCTTGTTCCTGCATCGTCACGCCGATCAGCTGCTGCGCCATCTCCATCGCGATCTTGTTGTGGCTGATGAACAGGAACTGCGTGCCCTTGGACATTTCCGTCACCAGTTTGCAATAGCGGTCGGTGTTGGCGTCGTCCAGCGGCGCGTCCACTTCATCGAGCAGGCAGAACGGCGCCGGGTTGAGCTGGAAGATCGCGAACACGAGGGCGATCGCCGTCAGCGCTTTCTCGCCGCCCGACATCAGGTGGATCGTGCTGTTCTTCTTGCCCGGCGGCTGCGCCATCACCTGCACGCCGGAATCCAGAATCTGGTCGCCCGTCATCACGAGGCGCGCCACGCCGCCGCCGAAGAGCGCGGGAACATGCGGCCGAAGTGCTGGTTGACCTGATCGAAAGTGGCGCTGAGCAGGTCGCGCGTTTCGATGTCGATCTTCCGAATGGCGTCTTCCAGCGTCTGCATCGCCTCCACCAGATCCGCGTTCTGCGCGTCGAGGAAGGTCTTGCGCTCGCGCGACGCGTTCAACTCGTCGAGCGCCGCGAGGTTCACGGCGCCGAGCTCGGCGATCTCGGCCTGGATGCGGTCGATCTCGGCTTGCAGGCCGGCGAGCTTGACGCCTTGCGTGGCGATGCTGCCGGCGAGCGCTTCGAGGTCGGCGCCGGCGGCTTGCAGCTGCTCCAGGTACTGCGCGCCGCCCAGCTGCGCGGCTTGCTCTTCGAGCTGCAACTTGACGATGCGATCGCGCAGCGGCTGCAGCGACTGCTCGCGCTGCAATCGCAGCTCATCGGCTTGGCGCAGGCGTTGGCTCAGGTCGTCGTACTCGCTGCGGCGCGATCCGAGCACCGATTCGCGTTCGAGCTTCAGCGCCAACGCGGTTTGCAGACCCGACTGCGCCGTCACGTCGGTGAGCGATTCCAGCTCCTGGCTCAGTTGTTCGGCCGATTGCTGGGAAGCGGCGAGCTGCTGCACGGCAGTGGCGACGTTGCGTTCGAGTTCGGCTCGGCGCGCGACCAGCGCGCGCGATTCGAATGCCGCTTCTTGCGCCTGGCGCTCCAATGCACGGTGCGCTTCGCGCGCATCGTTCAGCGTGCGCTGCGCAGCGAGCATGGCTTCATCCAGATCGGCGTGTTTGCCCTGCGTGTCGGCGAGTTGCTGGTCGAGTTCCTCGAAGCGTGCCTCGCCGATCGCCTGCCGCTCGCTCAACGCTTCGGTCTGCGCGTCGATCTCGGCCAGCTCCGCGGCGAGCTGGCTGCGCCGGGTGTTCGTCTGCTCGGCGATCTGCGACAGGCGCAACCACTCCACATGCAGTTGGTGCGCGCGCGTTTGCGCCGCGGCCGCTTCGCGCCGCAGCTGCTCGACGCGTTGCGACGCTTGCGAGTACGAAGCCTCTGCGCGGATGGACGCGGCACGCGTTTCCTCGGCAATCAGCGACTGTGCCCGCAGCTGGCGCTCCAGGTTCTGGATTTCCTGGGCGCGCGCGAGCATGCCGGCGTTCTCGGCATCCGGTGCGTAGAAGCTCACCGCAAACTGGCTCACGGCGTGGCCTTCGCGCGTCATGATCACTTCGCCATGCGTCAGGCTGGCGCGTGCGGCGAGCGCGTCGTCGATGCCTGTCGCTGTGTAGACGCCTTCCAGCCAATCGTTGAGCAGCGCTTGCAGGCCGGCGTCGCCCAACTTGAGCAGGTCCGACAAGCGCGGCAGGGTCTGATGCGTATTGCGAATCGCCGCGAGCGGCGGCGTGTAGAACGCCAGCTTCGCTGGCGGCGCGTCCGCCGCAAAGGCGCGCACCGTCTCGATGCGGCCCACCTCGAGCGCGTTGATGCGTTCGCGCAGCGCCGCCTCTAACGCCGTTTCCCAGCCCGCCTCGATCTGGATCTTCGTCCACAGGCCTTGCATCCCCTCCAGCCCGTGGCGCGCCAGCCAGGGTTTCAGCTTACCCTCGGTTTGCACGCGCATCTGCACGGCGCGCAACGCGTCCAGCCGTGCACTCAGCTCGGTGTGTTTGCGCGACTCGGCGTTCAACTGTTCCTGCAATGCGCGCCGTTCCTGGTCGAGGCTGGGCAGTGTTTCGCTCAATTGCAGCAGGCTCGCATCCGTTTGCGACTGGGCTTGCTTGGCCGCTTCCGATTCGCGCTCCAGCTCGTGCAACCGGGCAAGGTCGGGCGCGCTGAGCTGCGTGGTCTCCGCCGCCAGGCGCTCGCGGCGCTGGCGCGCGGCGCGCTGCTGTTCTTCGATGTGGCGCGCCTGTTCGGCGAGCACTTGGATCTGCTGCTGCACGGCATTGACGACCGTGCGCTGCTCATTCGCGCGCGCTTGGCACCCGGACACGGCTTCTTCCAGACCCGGCAGCAGCTCGGCCTGGTCGCTCACCTGCGCGACCAACACTTCGCAGCGTTCGTCGGCGGCTGGCGATTTCGGAGCCGACCTGGGCCTGCTCGGCCAGCGCCTGCGCGCGGCGCTGCTCCCATTGACGCATCTGTTCCGCCAGGTCGATGCGGCGCTGCTCCAGGCGCTGCCGGCCTTCGACGACGAATCGGATGCGCTCTTCGAGGCGGCTCACTTCGAGCGCGGCCTCGCCGAGCAGATCCTTGCGCCGCATGCAGCGCATCGTTGGCCTGGTAATGCGACTGGCGGATCGTCTCCAACTGTGCTTCGCCATGGCGCAATTCGGCCATGCGTTCCTCGAGCGCGGTCGACGCTTCGGCCACGGCCTTCGCGAGCCGCTCTTGTTCCTTGGCGGCGTCGCGATGGCGCAGAAACCAGAGCTGGTGCAGTTTCAGCTCGCCGCTCGCCTGCAAGGCTCGGTAGCGCGTCGCGACCTCGGCCTGCGACTCGAGCTTTTCCAGGTTGCTGCCCAGCTCGCGCAGGATGTCTTCCACGCGCGTCAGGTTGTCGCGTGTGTCCTTGAGTCGGTTCTCCGTCTCGCGGCGCCGCTCCTTGTACTTGGAGACGCCGGCAGCCTCTTCCAGGAACAGGCGCAGTTCCTCGGGCTTGCTCTCGATGATGCGGCTGATCGTTCCCTGGCCGATGATCGCGTAGGCGCGTGGGCCGAGGCCCGTGCCGAGGAACACGTCCTGCACATCGCGCCGGCGCACCGGCTGGCCGTTGATGTAGTAGCTGCTCGTGCCGTCACGCGTGAGCACGCGCTTCACAGCGATCTCGGCGAACTGGTTCCATTGCCCGCCGGCACGCGCGTCTTCGTTGTTGAAGACGAGCTCGACGCTGGCGCGGCCGGCCGGCTTGCGCTGGCCCGAGCCGTTGAAGATCACGTCCTGCATCGACTCGCCGCGCAATTCGCTGGCTTTCGATTCGCCCAGCACCCAGCGCACCGCGTCCATCACGTTCGACTTGCCGCAGCCGTTCGGCCCGACCACGCCCACCAGCTGCCCAGGCAATTGCAGCGTCGTCGGTTCGGCGAACGACTTGAAACCGGACAGCTTGATGGAATTCAGGCGCATGGGCAATCGAGGTGCAAACGGGCCGCTGCAAAGCGCTGCGACGGGACGCAGACTGCGCGTCTATGTGATTGATTCAGTGGGGGAAATCTCATGTCTCCGAGGGCGTCTGCGCGGCCTTCTCAGCGGGCGGCGATGATACCATCGCGCCCCTTCCCAACCTCTGCGAAACGCGTGTGCACGCGCGTGTGTGCCCCATGGCCAAACACCCCAGCAAGCAACCCGCCGCGACGCAGCGCGTGGCCCCAAGCGTGCCGCCGACGCGGCCGTCCAAACAACTCCAGGTGTTCCCCAACCCGGCGTCGGAGCGCGACTACGTCATCGAGTTCGAGATCCCGGAATTCACCTGCCTGTGCCCGCTCACAGGCCAGCCCGATTTCGCCCAGTTCCAGATCGAGATGGTGGCCGACAAGCTGTGTGTCGAGTTGAAGAGCTTGAAGCTGTACTTCTGGAGCTACCGCGACGAGGCGGCGTTCCACGAGAAGGTGACGAACCTGATCCTCGACGACATCGTTGCCGCAACGCGCCCACGCTTCGTGCGCATCACAGCGAGTTGGAACATGCGCGGCGGCATCGCGACGCGCGTGATTGCCGAGCATCGCAAGAAGGCTTGGTCCGCCGCTTCGGCGCCTCACTGGCCCCGCGTCGCCGCCGTTTGACGCAGTGCCGGTCCACACGCCAGACAGTCTTACAACTTCTCCCGGGTTAGCCAGGGGTTCGCGCGCGAACAAGCCGCACTAGGATGAACTCGGCGCAGCCGTGACCCTGCGCCGCGCCGAGTCGGCAACCCGCACGTCACGACGCCGTCATACGGCCGATTTAGCGTCACGTCCTTCAAAGACACGGAGACGATTCATGCGAACCCCTCTCTCGAGCGCGATCGGCTTTGCGCTGGCCTTGCTGCTCACCAGCTTCAGCGGCACTTCTCTCGCCGACGGTCGACAGCGTGGCGCGGACCGGCCCAAGGCACCCCTGGTCATCGGCCACCGCGGCGCGGCCGGTTACCTGCCGGAGCACACGCTCGAAGGCTACGCACTCGCGATCGAGCGCGGCGCCGACTTCATCGAGCCCGACCTGGTGGCGACGAAAGACGGCTACCTGATCGCTCGTCACGAGCCGAACATTACCGGCACGACCGATGTGGCCACACGCCGGGAGTTCGCCGACCGCAAGCATCTGAAAACGGACATCAAGCCGGTCATCGTCGATGGCGTCGTGGAAGAAGGATGGTTCGCGTTCGATTTCACGCTCGCGGAAATCAAGACACTGCGCGCGATTCAACAGGCGCCCGCCGAACGCTCGACAGAATTCGACGGTAAGTTCCAGATTCCGACGCTGGATGAAGTGATCAAACTGGCCAAGCGCAAGACCAAGGAAACGGGCCGCACGATCGGCGTTTACCCCGAGACCAAGCACCCGACGTTCCATGCCGAGCGCGGCCTGCCGCTCGAAGATCGATTGTTGGCCGTGCTCTCGCGCCACGGTTGGAACCACCGCAATGCACCGGTCTTCATCCAGTCGTTCGAAACCGCCAACCTCAAGTACCTGCGCAGCAAGACGCAGGTGAAGATCGTGCAACTCGTCGACGCTGACGACATCGCCGCTGATGGCAAGATCACCTACGCGGCGCCATTCGACAGGCCCTACGACTGGACCAAAGCGGGGCGCGGCGGCACGTTCGGGGACCTCGTCACGCCGAGCGGCCTGGCCGAGGTGCGTACCTATGCCGACGGCATCGGCCCGTGGAAGGTCTACATCAGCAGCACGGCCTGCACGACATCCCCGACCGACGGCAAATGCGTCGACGTGAACGGCGACGGCCTGGTCAACGAAATGGACCGCGTGAGGCTGCCGCCCAGCGATCTGATCCAGCGCGCACATGCGCTGGGGCTGCAAGTTCACACCTGGACCTTCCGCAACGAACAACGCCGCTTGGCGAGCAATTACGCCGGCAGGCCGGTCGACGAGTACATGTACTTCTACGGCCAGGGCATCGACGGCGTGTTCTCCGACTTCCCGGACACCGCGGTCACCGCACGTGCACTGCACCGGCTGGCGATCGGCAAGTCATCGGCGCACTGCCGCGGCGACGAGGATCACGACTGCGATTGAGGGCTGGATGCAAGGCTGAACAGGCCCCGTGCGCGGGCCCGTTCAGCGCGAACTCAACGCGCGTCGCGTTCGACGACGAGTTGCATTTCGCGGCGCGTCAGCACGCGCAATTGCCACTCGCCTTCGGCGCCGGCCAGGCCGTGCACGTCGATCGACTTTTGCGTCTGCAGCAGGCGCGCCAGAAACGCGACTGCGTTGGCATCGATCAGCTGGCCCGGCACCAGCAGCGGAATGCCCGGCGGGTAGGGAACGATCTGATCGCAACAGACGCGCCCCAGCAGGTGCGGGTTGGGCTGGCCGTTGTCGTCGAGCAAGGCCACGCGCTCGCCGGTTTCGTAGAACGCGTCGCGCGGCAGACAAGCGAGCTGGGAAAACCCAGGCGCCTGCGGCAACTTCGTGTAGGTGCGCGGCGGGCGGCGCTCCTTGGCCAGGCGCAGCATCGCGTCGAACAGGCGCGACACCTTGCTGCGTGTCGTGCCGATCGTCAGCAACAGCGTCAGCGTGTTGTGCGTGTTCTTCTCGACCTGGATGTTGAAGCGTTCGATCAGCGCATCGCGCAACTCGTCGGCTGAAAACCCACTGGCAGAAATGTCGATCGTGAGCTTGGTCGGGTCCAGGCGAATGCCGTCGTCGCGCAACTCATCGGGCAGCAAATCGTCAAGTTCGAGAATCCGGAACGCGCCCGTCGAGTTGATTTTTTCGCGCAGCTCGCGCGCGAACTTCAACGAGCGGTCGAGCAGCTTGTAGCCCTCCATCACGGCCTGCTTGCGCGCCACGTCCAGGCTCGCGATCAGGTTGTACTGCGGGCTGGTCGACGCGTGCATGTTGAAGTTTTCGCGGAACAGATGCTCGTCGAACGCGGCGTCGTTGACGTGAATCATGCTCGCCTGCGAAAACGCCGAAAGCACCTTGTGGGTGCTTTGCGTCACGTAGTCGGCACCGCATTCCAGCGCGGTGGGGCGCAGCTCGGGGTGAAAGCGCGCGTGGCCATACCAGGCTTCGTCGACGATCACCTTGATGCCCTTCGCGTGAGCCGCCGCGATGATGGGCTTGAGGTCGTAGCGCAGACCGTCGTAGGTGCACGAAGTGAGGATCAAGACGCGCGCGTCGGCGTGTTCCTCGATGGCACGCAGCAGCGTCGCACGCGGTACCGGACCGAAGATGCCGAACTGCCGGTTCACTGCGGAGTCGAGATAGATCGGCCGCGCGCCCGACAGGATGACGCCATGGTGCACCGACTTGTGGCAGTTGCGGTCCAGCAGCAGCTTCGCCCCGGGCGTCAGCAGGGTCTGGAAGATCACCTTGTTCGACGTTGACGTGCCGTTGGTCGCGAAGTAGGTCGCCCGCGCGCCGAATGCCTTGGCGGCGAGCTTCTGGCTTTGCGCGATCACGCCGGTCGGGTGCAACAGCGAATCGAGCATCGGCACGGACACCGACAGGTCGGCGCGCAGCATCTCTTCGCCGACGAAGTCGTAGAAGTCGCCGACCCAGCTGCTGCCCTTGAACGAATCGCCGCCGCCGTGGCCTGGCGTGTGCCAGCTGTCCTTGGCCAATGCCACGTATTCCCGCAACTTGTCGTAAAAGGGCGTGTCCGACTTTTGTGCGACTTCCGCGGCGATGATTCGAAACCAGCCGCTCAGGTCTTCTTCGTCGCGGAAGAAGTAGCCGTCGACCGCGTCGCTCGCCAAAGCCTCTACCAGTAGTTTGGTGTCGTCGTCCTCGAGCATCATGTAAAGCGACAACTCGGGGCGCAGATCGATGATGCGCTGCAGCGTCAACACCGCCGTTCGGTTCGGCGCCTTGGGCCCGGCGGCACTTGCCTGCGCATGGCGATGGTCGCCATGATCGACGAGCACGACCTGGATGTCCCCGTCTGCCAGCACGGCGCTCAGCGCGGCTTCTCCGGTCAGCGCGCCGATCGCGGCGATTCCGTGGGGATTGGGCAGCCTTGCGGCCGCGGCATTCAGGCCTTCAACGACCCGCTCGCGCAGCGCCGCGTCGGCGCTGACGACCAGGACATGGCTCACTGGCGGCATTGGAATGCGCTGCATCGCGCCGGGTCCGCCGTCTCAGGGACCCGCGATTGACGCGGCGCGCGGCTCAGGGTTTGAAGAATTCGTCGAGCAGCTCGCCGGGCAAGGTGTCCAGGGGCTGCTCGCTGATCAGAATGCCGTCTTGCAGCTCCATCGAGGACAACTTCCAACTCGACGAGCCTGGAGCCTCTTCGGCCGCAGTGCCTGACGCGCCAGCGGCTTCGTCTGCCGTGACGTACTCGCCCAGCGGCGCGTTGCCCGACATCCGCCAGATGACTTTCTTGACCGGCACCGGCTTGTTCTTGACCTTCACCATTGCATCTAGCGCCTGAAGTTCGAAGAGCGCCAATTCTCTACCCAAGTCAAGCTGAATGCCAGAGAGTTGCGTAACTTCTGCACGCCAGCGTCGCAGCCCGGGGGTGGTGCGGCGCTGGCGCAATCGTACAGCTTGACACAAGGATAATCGCCTCGCATGAACCCACTGTTGTCGCGCCTGCACCCTTACCCTTTCGAGCGGCTGCGCGAGCTCACTCGCGACATCACCCCGAGTGCGGCGCACAAACCGATTGGTCTCGGAATCGGCGAGCCCAAGCACGCAACACCAGAGCTGATCCTGCGCGCGCTCACGGCCAACTTGAAGGGCCTGGCGTCCTATCCGGCGACCGCCGGTGCGCCGGCCCTGCGCGAAGCCATCGCCGCGTGGGTGCAGCGCCGCTACGGCGTCACTGTTGAGCCCGGCACCCAGGTGCTACCGGTAAACGGCACGCGCGAGGCCCTGTTCTCACTGGCACAGACGGTGATCGACCCGACACAAAGTGGAGCAAGCGTGGTCTGCCCCAATCCGTTCTACCAGATCTACGAAGGTGCGGCGCTGCTGGCGGGCGCCCGGACCGTGTTCGTCAACAGCGATCCGAGCCGCAATTTCGCTGCCGACTGGGCCGGCATCGCGCCTGATGTTTGGGCGCGCACCCAACTGCTCTACGTGTGCAGCCCCGGCAACCCGACCGGCGCGGTGATGCCGCTGAACGAGTGGGCACAGCTGTTCGAACTGAGCGACCGGCACGGATTCGTGATCGCCTCCGACGAATGCTACTCAGAGATCTATTTCGGCGATCAGCCGCCCCTCGGTTCGCTGCAAGCTGCGCTGCAACTGGGTCGCAGCGATTTCCGCAACCTGGTCGCGCTGACCAGCCTGTCGAAGCGATCGAATGTGCCGGGCATGCGCTCGGGCTTCGTCGCCGGCGATGCCAAGTTGCTCGCGCAGTTCTTGCTGTACCGCACCTACCACGGCAGCGCGATGAGCCCGACGATCCAGCAGGCGAGCATCGCCGCCTGGAGTGACGAGCAGCACGTGGTCGAGAACCGGGCGCTGTACCGCGCGAAGTTCGATCGGGTGACGCCGATGCTGGCGAAGGTCCTGAACGTCGCCCTGCCCGACGCCGGCTTCTATCTCTGGGCGCAGGTGCCGGGCGGTGACGACCTCGCGTTCGCCCGGGGGCTGCTGGCTCAATACAATGTCTCCGTCTTGCCTGGCCGATTGCTCGCGCGCGAAGCGTTCGGCGTCAACCCCGGCACCGGCCGGGTGCGCTTGGCCTTGGTGGCCGAACTCGACGAGTGCGTCGAGGCCGCGCAACGCATCGTCTCGTACCTACAAGCCCATTGAGCGCCCCCATGACCCATGAATCGCAGAACATCATCGAACTCGCCTGGGAGGGCCGCGCCGACCTGACGCCAACCAACTCCCCCGACGTGCGGCGCGCGGTCGAACGCGTGATTGCCGACCTGAACAAGGGGCGGCTGCGCGTCGCCGAGCGCCAGGGCGTCGGGCGCTGGAGCGTCAACCAATGGGTGAAGAAGGCCGTGCTGCTGAGCTTTCGCCTCAACGAAAACAAGATCAGCCGCGCTGGCGACCTGGGTTTCTACGACAAGGTCGGGACCAAATTCGCACACCTCGACGACGCCGCGATGCGCGCCAGCGGTGTGCGCGTGGTGCCGCCCGCGGTGGCGCGGCGCGGCTCGTTCATCGGTAAAAACGTGGTCCTGATGCCGTCCTACGTGAACATCGGCGCCTACGTCGACGAAGGCACGATGGTCGACACCTGGGCCACCGTGGGCTCGTGCGCGCAGATCGGGAAGAATGTGCATCTCTCCGGCGGCGTGGGTATCGGCGGCGTGCTCGAGCCGGTGCAAGCCAGCCCCACGATCATCGAAGACAACTGCTTCATCGGCGCGCGCTCCGAGGTCGTCGAAGGCGTGATCGTCGAGGAGAACTCGGTGATCTCGATGGGCGTGTACATCGGCCAGAGCACGAAGATCTACGACCGGGCGACGGGCGTTGTGAGCTATGGCCGCATTCCCGCCGGTTCCGTGGTCGTGAGCGGCAACCTGCCAAGCGCCGACGGCAAGTACAGCCTGTACTGCGCCGTGATCGTGAAGCGCGTCGACGCCCAAACCCGTGCAAAAACCAGCATCAACGAGCTGTTGCGCGCCTGAGCTTCGCAGCTCGCGCGGCGACAATCGCCTCCCGCGATCGGTGTTCGGTTCGCGGGAATCAGCAGGAGGGCCAGGCGATGAGTGGCGGAAACATGGAGCGCGTGCTGCGCCTGATGTCGGAGAAAGGCGCCTCGGACGTGTACCTGTCGGCGAATTCGCCGATCCTCATCAAGATCAACGGCAATGTGATCCAGCTCAGCGACCAGCCGCTGACCCATAGCCAGCCGCGCCAGTTGCTCGCCGAGCTGCTGTCGCCGAGCCAACTGGAAGACCTGGACGAGACCGGCGACCTGAACATCGGTATCGGTTTGACGGGGTTGGGGAGCTTTCGACTGAGCGCCTTCAAGCAGCGCGGCACGATCGCCGCGGTGTTTCGCTGCATTCCGTTTGAGATCCCGTCACTCGACACGCTGCACCTGCCCGACGTGTTGTCTGCGCTCGTGATGGAAAAGCGCGGACTGGTGTTGATGGTCGGCGCCACCGGCACCGGCAAGAGCACGACGCTGGCGTCGATGCTCGAGCAGCGCAATCAGCAGCTTGCCGGGCACATTTTGACGATCGAGGACCCGATCGAATTTCTGTTCAGCAACAAGAAGTCGGTGATCAACCAGCGCGAGGTCGGGCGCGACACGCAGTCGCTGCAGACGGGCCTGAAGAACGCGATGCGGCAGGCCCCCGACTGCGTGATGATCGGCGAAATCCGCGACCGCGAAACGATGACGGCGGCGATCTCGTATGCGCTGTCGGGCCACCTGGTGCTGTCGACGCTGCACGCCAACAACAGCTACCACGCGATGGGGCGGATTCTTTCGTTCTACACACCCGAGGCTCGCCCGGTGCTGCTGGCCGACTTGGCCGCGGGCCTGCGCGCGGTGATTTCGCAGCGCCTGGTGCGCTCGGTCGCCGGCGGGCGCATCCCGGCGGTCGAAGTGATGCTGAACACTCAACTCGTGTCGGAGCTGATCGAACAGGGCGACTTCAACGGCGTTCGCTCGGCGATGGAAAAGTCGCTCAGCGAGGGCTCGCAGACTTTCGAGAAGGACCTGGCGCGCCTGATCACACACGGGAAGATCACGCGCGACGAAGGCCTCGCGTTCGCCGATTCGCCGACGAACCTGATGTGGCGGCTCGAGAACGACGTGGCACCGGCGTCGCGCCTGGTGGCGAAAAGGGAAGAAGAAGACCTTGGCGCGAGCTTCACCGAAATCACGCTCGACATCCGGCCCGAGGAACGCACCACGCGCGCGGTGCCTCTCACCGGGTTCTGACGCACGCAACCGTGCGCACGCTCGCGCTGACTGAACAACTCATCGCGCGGCGTTCGGTCACCCCCGACGACGGCGGCTGCCAAGCCCTGGTGGCGCAGTTGCTGCGCGAACGCGGCTTCGAATGCCGGCACCTGCCCAGCGGCCCGGCCGGCCACGAGGTGCAAAACCTCTGGGCATTGCGCCGCGGCAAGCCCGTTGGCAACACTCACTCCCCGCTGCTCGTGCTGGCCGCGCACACCGACGTGGTGCCCACCGGGCCGCTCGAATCCTGGAGCAGCGACCCGTTCGTGCCGACTCATCGCGGCGGGCGCCTGTACGGGCGCGGTGCGGCGGACATGAAGACGTCGCTTGCCGCGATGGTGATCGCCGCACTGGAATTCACCGAATCGCACCCGCATGCGCTCGGCTCGTTGGCGCTGCTGCTCACCAGCGATGAAGAGGGCGTGGCCGTGGACGGCACGGTCAAGGTCTGCGACTGGCTGGTCGAACAAGGCATTCGCCCCGACTACTGCATCGTCGGCGAGCCCACCAGCGTCGAGCGGCTGGGCGACATGATCAAGAACGGCCGCCGCGGCACGCTCTCGGGCAAGCTGCAGGTTCGCGGCGTGCAGGGCCACATCGCGTATCCGCACCTTGCGCGCAACCCTATTCACCTGGCGCTGCCGGCGTTGGCGGAACTCGCGGCCACCGAGTGGGACCGCGGCAACGCCCACTTCCCGCCGACGAGTTTTCAGATCTCCAACATTCACGCCGGCACGGGTGCCGGCAACGTGATTCCGGGCGTCGCGACCGTCGACTTCAACTTCCGCTTTTCAACCGAGTCGAGCGCGGCGTCGCTGAAGGAACGCGTGCACGCCGTGCTGAAGCGCTACGATCTGCCCTTCGATCTGACCTGGACGCTCGGCGGGGAACCGTTTCTGACCCCGGTGGGCACGCTCAGTCAGGCACTGCTGGAATCGATTGCCGAGCACACGGGTGTGCACGCGCAGCTGTCGACCACCGGCGGAACTTCCGACGGCCGTTTCATCGCCAAAATATGCCCCCAGGTGATTGAATTCGGCCCCGTGAACGCGAGCATCCACAAGATCGATGAACATGTGGACGTGGCAAGCATCGAGCCCTTGAAGAACATTTATCGCTCCACACTGGAGCGGCTGCTGACATGACGCTGATCGACCTCATCACCGCGCAAAGCGCCCGCCTCAAACAGGCGGGCGTTTGTTTTGGGCATGGCACTGCCAACGCCTTCGATGAAGCGGCCTGGCTCGTGATGTGGGCATTGGGCCTGCCTTTCGAATCGCTCGAGGCGAAGGCCCAACTGAGCCTGAGCGCCGACGAGCAAGCCAAGGCGCAGGCGCTGGTCACGCGGCGCATCGAAACGCGCCAACCCGCCGCTTACCTGACGCACGAGGCATGGCTGCAAAACGTTGCCTTCTTCGTGGACGAACGCGTGCTCGTGCCGCGCTCCTATATCGCCGAGTTGCTGGCCGACGCCGAAGGCGAAGGAACCCTGGACGCGTGGCTCTCCGACCGCACGCACAAAGTGCTGGACCTGTGCACCGGCAGCGGCTGCCTCGCGGTGATCGCCGCGATGGCGTACCCGGAAATCGACGTCGACGCGGCCGACATTTCGCCGGATGCGCTGGCAGTGGCGCGCATCAATGTCGACAAGCACAAGCTCGCGCAGCGCGTCCATCTGCTGCAGTCGGATCTGTTCTCGAAGCTGCGCGGCCCCTACGACTTGATCGTCTGCAACCCGCCCTACGTGAATGACAACAGCATGGGCGCCCTGCCCGCCGAATACCGCGCCGAGCCTGCCCTGGCGCTGCGCGGCGGCGCCGACGGCATGGACCTGATCCGCCACATCGTGCGCGACGCCGCGGGCCGCATGACACCAGACGCGGTGCTCGTGCTCGAGATCGGCCACGAGCGCGCCCACTTCGAGGCCGCCTTCCCGCGCCTCGAAGTTGCCTGGCTCGAGACCAGCGGCGGCCATGACCAGGTGCTGCTGGTCACACGCGACGCTCTGCAGCGCTGGAACTCGCGATGATCCAGTTGCGCGAAGTGACGCTGCGCCGCGGCGTCAAGGTGGTCCTGGAGCGCGCCAGCGTCACCTTGCAGCCGGGTGAAAAGGTGGGCCTGGTCGGGCGCAACGGTGCCGGAAAGTCGTCACTCTTTTCCTTGCTCACGGGCCGTTTGCACGCGGACGCCGGTTCAGTGGAATGGCCACCGCGCTGGCGCCTGGGTGAGGTCGCCCAGGAGATGCCGGAAACGCCCGAGCCCGCGACCGACTTCGTGTTGCAAGGCGACACGCGGCTGATGCAGGCGCAAGCCGAACTCACCGCGGCGGAAACCGCTGACGACGGCGAGGCGATGGCGCACGCGCACCAGGCGATCGACGAAGCCGGCGGCTTCGACGCGCGCGCCCGCGCCCAGGCGATGCTGCTCGGCCTGGGGTTCAGAAACGCCGAGCTCGACGCGCCGGTGAACAGCTTTTCCGGCGGCTGGCGCATGCGGCTGCAACTCGCACGCGCGCTCATGTGCCCAGCGGACCTGATGCTGTTAGATGAGCCGACGAACCACCTCGACCTCGACGCGCTCGTCTGGCTCGAGGCCTGGCTGCAGCGCTACGCCGGAACGCTGATCGTGATCAGCCACGACCGCGAGTTTCTCGACGCGATCACGCGCACCACGCTGCATCTGGATGAGACGCAGCTCACGCGCTACGGCGGCAACTACACGGCGTTCGAAGAGATGCGCTCCGAGCGCGCGATGCAGCAGCAAGCGAACTTCGCGAAGCAGCAGGAACGCATCGCGCACCTGAAGCGCTTCATCGACCGCTTCAAGGCCAAGGCGAGCAAGGCGAAGCAGGCGCAAAGCCGCGTCAAGGCGCTGGCGCGCATGGAGCGCATCGCGCCCGTGCTGACCAGCGGCGACTTCCAGTTCGAGTTCCGCGAACCGGCGAACCTGCCCAATCCGATGCTCGCCTTCGAGGGCGTCGCCTGCGGCTACCGCGACGCGGCAGGGCTCGCCAAGACGATCGTGAAAGGCATCAACCGCTCCGTGCTCGCCGGCCAGCGCATCGGCATCCTCGGCGCCAACGGGCGCGGCAAGTCCACACTCGTGAAGACGATCGCGCGCACGCTGCCGCCGCTGGCCGGGCACATCACGGAAGGCAAGGGCCTGAGCATCGGCTACTTCGCGCAGCAGGAGCTCGACGTACTGTCGCTCGACGACGGCGCGTTGATGCACATGGTGCGCCTGGCGCGCGACGTCGGACCGCCGGGGCGCGAGCAGGAGTTGCGCGACTTTCTCGGGTCGTTCCGCTTCGTCGGCGACATGGTCACGCAGGCGGTGGGCACGCTGTCGGGCGGCGAGAAGGCGCGGCTCGTGCTGGCGATGCTGGTGTGGCAGCGCCCGAACCTGCTGCTGCTGGACGAACCGACGAACCACCTCGACCTGACGACGCGCGAAGCGCTGAGCATGGCGCTCAATGAATTCGAGGGCACGGTGATGCTGGTGAGCCACGACCGCGCCTTGCTGCGCGAAGTGTGCGACGAGTTCTGGCTCGTCAACGATGGCGCGATCAAGCCCTTCGACGGCGATCTGGACGACTACCAGCGCTGGCTGCTCGAACAGGCGCGCGAGCTGCAGCGCGAACAATCGCGGGCCGCAAGGTCCGACGAAGCAAAAGCCGCGGTCCAGGCCGGATCGGCGGCGGCACAGGTTCCAGCAAAGCCCGCGGCGACGAGCACACCGCCCGCCCCCCGGCGCGACGAGCGCAAAGCCGCTGCCGCCGTGCGGCAGAAGCGCAGCGACGACGCCAAGCCGCTGCGCATGGAGCAAAACCGGATCGACAACCGCTTAGGCGTTCTCTTCGCCGAGCGCGACCAGCTCGAAGCCGCGCTCTCCGACCCGGGAATCGCGCCGGACAAAATTGCCGAAGCCGGCAAACGCCTGAAGGCCGTGGCTGAAGAGATCGAGCAGTTGGAGCAACGCTGGCTCGAACTGGGAACCCGGATCGACGAACTCAGCGCGTCGATCGACTGAGTGCGAGCCGGGCATGGCTCAGGCCGGTGCCGCCAGCAAGTTCAACATCATCTCGATGCGCGCCTGCACCGGCGTCAGCGTTCCCGCGGAAGGAAACGGCAGCTCGGGTTCGTCGAACACCGGCCCGTCGAGGCAGCGTGTGCAGCGCCACACCAGCACGCCACCTTTCTGCGCGATGCGCAGCGCGGCTTCGAGCCGCTGGTGCACGCTGCCGTTGCCCGGCCCGGCAACGACAAGACCGCGAACTCCCTGCGCGATTGCCGCCTGAACCAGCGCGCCCGTCATGCCGGCGTGGCCGGTGATCATCTCGACCAGCGGCCACGTTGAGGTGTCGCGCGGCAACCGTGAAAGGCCGGTCGGCACTCCAGCGGGCCACTCGCGCAAGCGCCGCAAACGCCCTTCTTCAACCCACCCCAGAACGCCGGCGTCGCCGCTGCCGAACGCGTCGACCCGGTAGCTGTGCACCTTGCGCACATCGAGCGCGCCGTGCACCGCGCCGGCGAGCACGGCGACCACGCCGGAGGCGCCAGGCTGCCGCGCCACGCACACCGCGTCGAACAGGTTCTGCGGCCCGTCGCGCAGCATCGCATTGGACGGGCGCATCGCCGCCGTCATCACGATGGGCTTGCGCGGGCTGAGCACACGCTGCAGGAAGTAGGCGGTTTCCTCGAGCGTATCGGTGCCATGCGTGACGACGACGCCCGCAACCTCATCGCGAGCGAGGTGGAATTCGATGCGTTGCGCCAGCGCGAGCCAGACGCCGAAGTCCATGTCCTTGCTGTCGAGCTGCGCCACTTGCTCGGCCTCGAGCGGCTGGCCGGCCAGCGCCGGCACGGCGTCGAGCAACTGCTGCACGCCCAACTGCGCCGCCCGGTAATGCACGTTGTCGGCGGCCGCGTCGGCGGTTCCCGCGATCGTTCCACCGGTGCCGAGCACCACCACTTTCAACGGCTCATCGATTTTTGATTGCATTTTGCGATTGGCTGGATGAAAATACAGCTACTGGATATAACTTCACTGGTGCCCGTCAATTCAGCCAATTGCGAGAACCTCCGCGAAGGACCCGACCATGGACGAAGCCCCCAAGCTCACCGAGCGCCAACAACAGATCCTCGAACTCGTGCACACCGCGATCGAACGCACCGGTGCGCCGCCCACGCGCGCCGAGATCGCCGCCGAACTCGGGTTTCGCTCGGCCAATGCCGCTGAGGAGCACTTGCAGGCGCTGGCGCGCAAAGGCGCCATCGAACTCGTGAGCGGCACGTCGCGCGGGATTCGCTTGAAGTCTGACACATTGCGCAAGCTCAACGAACTGCGCGGCAAGCAGTTCAGCCTGCCGCTGCTGGCGCAGTTGTCGTTGCCGCTGGTGGGTCGGGTCGCGGCGGGCAGCCCGATGCTCGCGCTTGAACACATCGAACAGACCTATTCTGTCGAAGCGACGATGTTTCCGCGTCGGCCCGACTACCTGCTGAAAGTGCGCGGCATGAGCATGCGCGACGCCGGCATCATGGACGGCGACCTGCTCGCGGTGCAAAAAGCCAAGGAGGCGAAGAACGGCCAGATCGTCGTCGCGCGCATCGGCGATGAAGTGACGGTCAAGCGTTTTCGCAAGACACGCGCCGGCATCGAGCTGATTCCCGAGAACCCGGATTTCAAGACCTTGCTCGTGCCGGCGGATCAGGGCGATTTCGAACTCGAGGGCCTGGCCGTCGGGCTGATCCGCAACAACATGCTGATGTAGTCGCGGTCGCCCGCCGAGCTCGCAGGGGCACTCAGCGCCGCGGCGAGAGCGTCAAGCTGCTCACAGGCGGAGCGGCCCACAAGGGCACGTCGCCCACGCGCGCCCAGGGCGCGACGAAGCTGCCGTAGAGCGGCGAAAACACGATGCCCGATTGCCCACTCGAATGCATCACGCGCGAGTTGGCCGGGTTGGCCAGGTCGTACAGCGCACGCAGCGAAGGGCCGTGCTCGTTCAGGTACAGCTCGCCGGTGCGCGGCAGCGGCCGCAGGCCGACACGCGCCACGTTCACGGTGAAGGTGTCGCCGCCGACGGGCGTGCGCAGTTCGAACCAGGGTGCGAGCAGCCCCACATTGCTGAACGGCCGGTGCTCGCTGCGCGCCTGGTGCGCGGCGCCCCATTGCCACTTCGTCACGTCATTGCCCTGGCGCTTCGCCAGTTCGTCGAGCGCCTGTGTGAACGCGGCGTCGTTCTGCTCCGAGCAGGTCTCGACGGCGGGCGTGCCCTGCTTGTCACACCAATGTTCGCTGCCGCGTTCCAGCACCAGCTCGAGCGCGTCGCGAAAGCCGCGGTTCTCGAGTGTGCGCTCGAACAGCACGGGGCCGACATCGTCGCCGAACACGGCCAGCGTGAGCTGCCGCGCCCAGGCCCAGAAGATCAGCGGCGCCGCGGCGTCGGCGCGCATCGTTCCATCGAACTGCACGAGCTGCTGTTGCGCCGCTGTCGCCAGTGCATGGTTCGACTGGGCTTTTCGAATGAAGGGCAAGAGCCGCTGCGTCGCGAGCGACAACTCGTCGGACTGGATGTCGCGCAGGCTGGCCAGACTGTGGCGCGGCTTGGCCGCGAGCAACTGCTCGATGCGCTGCTGGCGGTAAGGCACGGCCCACTCGTTGGTGATGTAGTGCGGGTAGTCGGGCCCATGGATGCGCTGGTTCGCAGTGGCGATCCAGCCGCGCGCCGGGTCGGTTTCGCGCGGCGTGCGCGCCGCGTCGAGGAAGCCGTCCCAGTCGTAGCGCGCGTCCCAGCCGGGTGCGGGCACCTGCCCTTTCAGGTCGTTCGTCGGCTTGCGCAGCGGCACGCGGCCGGCCGAGACCACGCCGATGTGGCCTTCGCGATCGGCGACGACCATGTTCTGCATCGGCGCGACATACGGTGCGAGCGCTTGCACGAACTGCGCGCCCGAGGTGGCCCGATTCAGCGCGAGTGAGGCTTCCATCGTTCCCGGGTCGGCGTCGAGCGCGGTCCAGCGCAGCGCGATCGCATAGCTCTGCTTGTCTTTTCTGCCGGTCAGGCCTTCGGCGATGCCGGCGTCGGAAATCACCGGCCCATGGCGCGTCGCGCGAACCGTGATCGGCTCGTCGGCCTGGCCCTTCACCTTGAGCGTCTCGTTGAAGCTCTCGAACTTCGCCCAGCCCTGCGGCGTCTGATACGTCGCCGGATCATCGGGGTTGATGCGCTCGAGGTACAGGTCCTGTACATCCGGGCCGGTGTTCGTGAAGCCCCAGGCGATGTGCTCGTTCTGGCCGAGCACGACCGCCGGCAGGCCCGGCATCGTCGCCCCCGCGACGCGCAAGCCCGGTGCCTCGATGCGCGCGAAATACCAGAGCGCCGGCGCGCTGAGCTTCAGGTGCGGGTCGTTGGCGAGCAGCGGTTTCTCCGTCTCGCTGTGGCTGCCGCTCACCACCCAGTTGTTCGACCCCACGCCCTCCACGCCAGAGGGCGGTGCGTGCAACAAGGCCTGCTCGCCGAGCTTGCCGTCCAGGCGCAAGCCACGAAACAAGGCGGCGTAGTCGGCGGTGACAAGTGGCTGTTCGCCAGCGTAAGGCGGAATCAGCTCGTTGATGCGCGCCACCGGCATCTTCAACGCCAGGCGCAGACGCAGCATCTCGGTGCGCCAGTTGCCGCCGAGGTCCCAGGCCATCATGATCGACCAGGCGAAACTGTCTTGCGGCGTCCACGGCTCGAACGGCAGGCCGAGCAACACGAACTCGGGCGGCCGCGCCTGCATCGCCTGCGTCGCGAAGGCATTGATGCCCGCCGCGTAGGCGCTCATCGCTTCGCGGAGCATCGGGCTGGCTTTGTCCCACTGCGCCTGCGCCGCGCGCTTCACGCCCAGCGCCCGCAGAAATTTGTCGGACTCGAGAGCGGGTGCGCCAAAGGCCTCGGCCAGCCTGCCCGAGCCGATACGCCGGTGCGTCTCGAGCTGCCACAGCCGGTCTTGCGCGTGCACGAAGCCCAGCCCAAAGATCGCGTCGGCGCCCGATTGCGCGCGGATCGTCGGGATGCCGTGCACATCGCGCTCGATGCGGACTCCGGCGCGCAGGCCGGACAGCTCGAGCGAGCCGTCGACCTTGGGCAGCGCCAGGACCGCGTAGCCGGCGCCCACGGCTGCGCCCAGCGCAACAAGGGCGACGCCGCCCAGGCCCAGCCACTTCAGGGCTCGCATCGCGCCGCGTCGCAGCGCACTGGGTTCGGGTGGGCGTTTGGCCATGGCCGCTCGATCCCGCCAGGTCTCTTCAGGGCAGCGGGCCGAGGTAGTCGCCCTTGCCGAGGTCCACGCCGTTGTGGCGCAGCAGCGCGTAGGCCGTGGTCACATGGAAGAACACGTTGGGCAGCACGTAGTGCTTGAGGTAGAACTCGCCCTTCAGCGTCATCGAGCCGTCGCGCCGCGGCACGACCACGTCTTTGTCCTCGGTGCCGTCGATGCGCGCGGCCGGCACCGAGCGAATGTAGTCGAGCGTCTTGGCGATGCGCTGGCGCAGATCGGCGAAGCTCGCTTCGGTGTCGTCGAACTTCGGCGCTTCCACGCCCGACAGGCGTGCCACGCCGAACTTCGCGCTGTCGCAGGCGATCTGCACCTGCTTCGTGAACGGCAGCATGTCGGGCGCGAGGCGCGCCGCGAGCAGGACCTGCGGATCGTATTTCTTGGCCGCCGCATGCGCCTCGGCCTTTTCGAACCACGCCTGAAGGTTGCCGAGGGCGCGCAGCAGAACCGGCACACTGGCCGAGGACATCGAGATGGACATGGAGTCTCCGAGGGGGTTTGACGAGGCCGGCATGCTACACAATCGCGCTTGCCCTTGCAGGATGCCGACCGCCGCCGTGAACATCATCATTTTGGACGACTACCAGGACGCGGTACGCAAACTGAGTTGCGCGTCTCTGCTGGCGGCGCTGAACGCAAAAGTCTTCACCAACACCGTGAAGGGCATCGGCCAACTGTCGATCCGCCTGCGCGACGCCGACATCCTGGTGCTGATTCGCGAGCGCACGCACTTCCCGCGCGCACTGCTCGAAAAGCTGCCCAAGCTCAAGTTGATTTCGCAGACCGGTCGCGTCGGGCCCCACATCGACGTGGCAGCGTGCACGCAGCAGGGCATCGCGGTCGCCGAAGGCGTGGGCTCGCCGCACGCGGCCGCCGAGTTGACCTGGGCCTTGGTGCTCGCCGCGATGCGCCGCTTGCCGCAGTACATCTCGAACCTGAAGCACGGCGTGTGGCAGCAAGCCGGCCTGAAGGCGGCGTCGATGCCGCCGAACTTCGGCCTGGGCCAAGTGGTTCGCGGTCGCACGCTGGGCGTGTGGGGCTACGGCAAGATCGGCAAGATCGTCGCCGGCTACGGCCGCGCATTCGGCATGGATGTGATCGTCTGGGGCAGCGAAGACTCGCGGCAGCGCGCGCTGGCCGACGGCTACAGCGCGGCGCCGACTTGCGAGGCCTTCTTCGAAACCTGCGACGTGCTCAGCCTGCACCTGCGCCTGAATGACACGACGCGCGGCATCGTCAAGCTCGACGCCCTGTCGCGCATGAAGCCGACCGCGCTGATCGTCAACACCTCGCGCGCCGAATTGATCGAAGACGGCGCGCTGGTCGCCGCGCTGAACCGCGGCCGCCCCGGCATCGCGGCGGTCGACGTGTTCGAGAACGAGCCGATTCTGCAGGGCCACCCGCTGCTGCGCATGGAAAACGCGATCTGCACACCGCACATCGGCTACGTCGAACAGGACAGCTACGAGCTGTATTTCCGCAGCGCGTTCGAGAACGTGATCAATTTCATCGAGCATCGCCCGAGCAACATCGTCAATCCCGAGGCCTTGCGTGCGCTTGGTTGAAGCGCCGGCCCCGCCGCTGGCGGCGCCGCCCCGGCCCGCGAGCCCGCGCGAGCTGTTCTGGGCCTGCAACCACCTCGCGTTGCAAGGCTTCGGCGGCGTTCTTGCGGTCGCTCAGCGCGAACTGGTGGAGCGCAGGCGCTGGCTGACGCGCGAACAGTTCGTCGAGATGCTGTCGATCAGCCAAGTCCTGCCGGGTCCCAACATCGTGAACCTCGCGCTTGCGCTCGGCCACGGCTACTTTGGTCTGCGCGGCGCGTTCGCTGCGTGCGCCGGGCTGCTGGCGCTGCCGTTGTTGATCGTGCTGAGCCTGGCCGCTCTCTACACCAGCTTCGCGCAGGATACCGTGCTCGCAGGCGCGTTGCGCGGCATGGGCGCGGTCGCCGCCGGCTTGGTGCTATGCACCGCCGCCAAACTGGCGGGCACGCTGCGCCGCAGTCCGCTCGGCCTGCCGGTTTGTGTGGGCGTGGCCGGATTGGCGTTCTGCGCGATCGCGCTGCTGCGCTGGCCGCTCGTGGCCGTGCTCGGCGGGTTGGGTGCTGCGGCGATGGCCTTGGCCTGGCGACGGCTGCCACGTTGACGAGCCTGGTAGCGTCGAAATTCACATGCGTCGCCCCGCCCACCGCCGCGAGCCAGACCTGCTCGGCACGCCATGACGGGATTCGAGGGCGCATTCACGAGCGCGCTGAGCGCGGCGGAGCTGCTGGCGTTGACGCTGCACTTCATGCTGCTCAGCCTGCTGGCCGTGGGCGGCGCGATCACGACCGCGCCCGACATGCAGCGTTACGTCGTTCTCGACAACGGCTGGATCACGCCAAGCCAGTTCAGCTCGTCGATCGCGATCGCCCAAGCGGCGCCCGGGCCGAACGTGTTGTTCGTCGCCGTGATCGGCTGGAACATCGCCGGCCTGTGGGGTGTGGCGGCCACGATGTTCGGCTGCCTGCTGCCGTCCACCGTGCTCACGCTCTGCTTCGCGCGCTTGGGCGCGCGGCGCCGCGAATCCCGTTGTCTCCGTGCATTCACCACCGGCATGGCACCGTTGACGCTCGGCCTGCTCGCCGCTACCGGCTGGGTGCTTGCCGAGCCGTTCGTGCGCGAGCCGACGCAGCGCATCGGCGCGCTGGTTCTGGTGGCGATCACGCTCGCGGTGATGCTGTCCAGCAAACTCAGCCCGATGTGGCTGGTGGCGCTGGGCGCCGCGGTGGGCGCGTTCGGCGGGATCTGAGCGCCCCCAGGGCCGGGCCAGCCCGGCCCGCCCCCCGTGGCGGTTCAAGCAAAGTGGCAAAGCCACATCTGCTTGAGAGTGCCCCAGGCCACCCCATGGCCGGGCGCGTTGCCAATCGGGAAGCGTTGCGCGTGCAGCGCGGGCTCAACGGCTCACGACAGAGCCCGATCGACCCACCCACGCAACGCCGCAAGATCGTCGGTCACCTCCGGAGGCAGGTCAGCCCAGTCGGAATCGGTATCCTGCCCTGAGTCGGCGAGCAGCACCTCGACGCCGCCGTCCATGGCTTCGCGCACGCCCACGCTGAGCGGGATCGCCGGTCGCGAATCGGCCCGGTCCATCACCACCGGCGTACCGCCGATCGACGAGCCCAGCACGATCACCGGTTGCGAGCCGTTCAGCTCGGCCAGAACCGACAGGCCCTGGTTCAGCGCCTCCGCCTCGATGCGCAGGATCGTCTCGCCCACGCTGTACGGACTGTGGCGCACCGTCTTCTGGGCGACGCCGCCGTTGGCAACCGGGCCCAGTGCGGCCATCAAGACCGCGAAGCTCTCCGTCATCCACAGTCGGTGCGGCTTGCGCATCTCCTGCCTCTCGCTTGTTGGTTTGTTCATGGCTGAAGCGTAGAAGGTGAGGTAGCAGGGGCGCAACGATATTCGCGTCAACGCCCGGTAATCCGTGGAAACAGGTGTAATTTGTCTGGACAAGTTGGAAAAAGTCACGCCCGCGCGACCTTATCTTGGCGGGTTCATGACCCACCGGCGGTCGGGCCCGGGCGAGCTCAGCCCGACCGCGCTGCCCCGCGCTGGCGCAGCGCCTCGTACAGGCACACGCCGCTGGCGACCGACACATTCAAGCTCTCCACCGCCCCCAGCATCGGCAGGTGCGCCAGCAAGTCGCAGGTCTTGCGCGTCAACTGGCGCAGGCCGCTGCCCTCGGCGCCGAGCACGAAGGCGAGTGGGCCGCGCAGGTCCAGCTCGTAGAGCGACTCGCTGGCTTCATCGGCCAGACCGACGATGCGAATCGAGCGCTCTTTCAGTTCACCCAGGGTTCGCGCCAGATTCGTCACCATGAAGTAGGGCACGGTCTCGGCGGCGCCGCTGGCGACCTTGGCGACCGTCGCGTTCACGCCCACCGCGTGGTCCTTCGGGGCGATCACGGCGTTCGCGCCCGCGCCGTCGGCCACGCGCAGGCAGGCGCCCAGGTTGTGCGGGTCGGTCACGCCGTCGAGCACCAGCAGCAGCGGCTCGCCGGGAACGGCGTCGAGCGTGTCGTCCAGCGAGTGGCTCACCGGCAGCGGCTGAACGCGCGCGATCACGCCCTGGTGGCGTGGCGTGCCGCAGGTCTGGGTCAGCTGCGCATCGTCGCTCGGCACGACGCGAATGCCCGCGGCCTGCGCACGCTCCGCAAAGTGGCGCATGCGCGCGTCGCGCCGCGCGGCGTCGATCTGAACCTCGAGCACGGTTTGCGGGTGCACCTTGATGCGCACGCCCACCGCGTGAAAACCGATCAGCAGTTTGGGGTTCATCGGCGGATGGTAGCGGCCGCGTGCGAGCTCATCTCCACCGCCGAAGGCGCTTCGGGCGCGGTCCACCTCACGCCGATACGCGCAGCAAGGCGCCCATGGTCGCGGCCGCGGTGTAGCCCAGCGTTGGCGCGACATGCATCGCATTGGCCAGGCGCCGCAGCAGCGCCGCAAGCGCGTGGCGAGGGTCCGCAGCCCCCGGGGCGACAGCCCGCTCGCCGTGAATCGTGCGCAGCACACCCTCATAGGCGCGCAGCAGGCGCGGCGGCACGCCAGTGTCATGGGCGGACCCTGGCGCGCTCGAAGACACTGCAGGCGGCGCCAGGATGCGTCCGGCGAGCAGGTCCAGGCGCTCGCCGAAGGCACTGCGCCCACCAGATGCCGCGCCGGCCGGCGCGAGCGCGTGATGCGCCAAGGTGGGCTCGGCGTCGTCGATCTGGTCGAGCGCATGAAACAGCGCGTACATGAACTCGACGACCGCCTGTTCCAGCAGCGAGTTGCGCGCGGTTTGAGCCGCCGCAGACGCGGCTTCGCTTGCCGCGGCCGCAATCTCGCCGCCGGGCCCGCGACCAGCCTCGCCACCGGATTCGTCAAGCGGCGCATCTCCCGGCGAACCTTCCGGCTCAAAGACGCCCAGGATCATGCGTGCCAGCGCATGGCGCTGCTCGTCGAGCTCGCGTTCCTCGCGCGGGCGACGCGGCGCGCGGCCATCGCCGTGCTGGCGCGGCGCCGGCCCAGGGTGTTGCCCTGGCGATTCGACGCCCTTGGTCGAACTCACCGCACGCCCGCTCGCCACGGGCTCGGCGGGTCCGGCGACGTCGCGGGTGCGCGAGGTGGACAAAGGCTTCATCGCCATGGCACTCCCTTCTTGGGCACCCGTTTCGCTGAGTCGACGTTGGCGTCATTCGAGCTGCGGGCGGCGGCAATGGTAGCGAATGGCCTGGGTTACCATCCCCGCCCGCGACGCGCGCACACGGCGTTCGGCGTGATTGATGTGGCCGAACGCGAGACTCGCGTTGCGCAACGTTGCAGAAGGGGAGCCGGCTCAATGCAGGTGATTTGCCTCGACCTCGAGGGGGTGCTGGTTCCGGAAATCTGGATCGAGTTTTCCAAGCGCACCGGCATCGCCGAGTTTTCGCGCACCACGCGCGATGAACCCGACTACGACAAGCTGATGCGCTTTCGCCTCGCCTTGCTCGCGCAGCACGGCCTGAAGCTCGCCGACATCCAGCGTGTCATCGAAGGCATGGGCGTGCTGCCCGGCGCGCGCGAGTTCCTCGACGAGTTGCGCGCCCGTTTTCAGGTGTTCATCCTGTCCGACACGTTCTACGAATTCGCCGACCCGCTGATGCGCCAGCTCGCCCGCCCCACGCTGCTGTGCCACCGCCTGATCGTCGACGCCCAGGGTTTCGTCGCCGACTACCGGCTTCGTCAACCAGACCAGAAACGTGCCGCGGTCACCGCGCTGCGCGGCCTGAACTACCAGGTGATCGCCGCGGGCGATTCGTTCAACGACATCGGCATGCTGGAAGCCGCGCACGCGGGCTTCTTCATCCATCCGCCACCGGCGATCGCCGCGCGCTTTCCGCAGTTCGCGGTGACGAACAGCTACCCCGAGCTGAAGGCGCGGATTGACACGGCGTCGGCACGCCTCGCGGCCGCCGGCTGACGCCCCTGCCATCCCCTGGCGATGCGCGACGCTGACGTCGAACCCTTCTTCGCCGCGCTCGCGGCAGCGAACCCACAGCCGCGTTCCGAGCTCGAATACACCAGCGTGTTCGAGCTGCTCGCCGCCGTACTGCTGTCGGCGCAGGCGACCGATGTGGGAGTCAACAAGGCGACGCGCGGCCTGTTCGCGGTGGCAAACACGCCGGCCAAGATGCTGGCGCTCGGCTCGAGCGGACTCGAAGAGAAGATCCGCACGATCGGTCTGTACCGCGGCAAGGCGCGCCACCTGCTGCAAACCTGCGAAATCCTGGTGCGCGACCACGCGGGCGTTGTGCCGCGCTCGCGCGAGGCCTTGCAGGCGCTGCCCGGTGTGGGACGCAAGACCGCGAATGTGATCTTGAACGTGGCGTTCGGCGAGCCGACGATCGCCGTCGACACGCATGTGTTTCGGGTCGCGAACCGCACCGGGTTGGCTGTCGGCAAGACGACACTCGATGTCGAATTGGGCCTCCTGAAGCGCGTTCCGCCGCAGTACCGAGTCGATGCACACCATTGGCTGATCCTGCATGGTCGCTACGTGTGCCAATCGCGTAAGCCGCTGTGCGACCAGTGCGGCGTGGCGCGGTATTGCGAGTTTTTCGGGTCGGCCAAGCGCGGCTGAAGTGTCGCGAGAGGCCACCGAGCCCGCACTACTCTCCGCGCACCGTGCCCTCGCGCCGCGGATCGGCTGCGCCGAACCAGACTTCGCGGCCGTCGCGCACGACCCTCGCGATGGCCTGTACGCCGCTGGTTTGCGGACCCACCTGAACCTGATGGCCGCGCGCTTCGAGTGCGGCGATCAGCCCGGGCGAAACGCGCCCCAGCTCCAGCTCGGTGGGCCCGTTGCGCGAACCGAAGTTGGGCAGCGATATCGCTTGCTGCGCGTCCAGCCCCCACTCAAACATGGCGAGCAATACCTTCGCGGTGTAGTGGGGAATCGCCGAGCCGCCGGGTGAGCCCAGGCTCGCGACCAGCTTGCCGCTGTCGCGCTCGAACACGAGTGTCGGCGCCATCGACGAGCGCGGCCGCTTGCCCGGCTCGACGCGGTTCGCGACCGGCACGCCGTCGAGGCTGGGCAACGCAGAAAAATCGGTGAGCTGGTTGTTGAGCAGAAAGCCGCGCACCATGATCTGCGCGCCGAAGGCGTTTTCGATCGAGGTTGTCATCGCCAGCGTATTGCCGTGGACGTCGGCGATCGACACGTGCGATGTCGACGGCCGTTCGACACCCACATGGTCCGCCCAGGCCGTGTTCGCCTCACCGGGCGGGCCGGGCACAGGTGGCGAACCGGGCAAGGCAACGCCCATGCTGCGCGCGCCGATCAGCGTCGCCCGACTGCGCAGATAGCGTGGCGAGAGCAAGGCTACGGCGCTGCCTCCGGGCAACGGGACAAAGTCCGGGTCGGCGACGTAGCGCGCGCGATCGGCGAACGCCAACCGTCCCAACTCGCTGAACATGTGCACTGCGTCGACGCTCGGCTCTACGCCGAAGTCCGTGGCCAGAGGACCGGGCAACGCCAGGCCACCGTGTTCGATCATGCCCAGCATCTGGCCGATCGCGAGCGCGCCCGATGACGGCGGCGGCATGCCGCACAGGCGCCAGCGCTTGTAGTCGAAGCACAGCGCTTCGCGTTGCACAGCGCGGTAGCCGGCCATGTCGGCCAAGGCCAATCCGCCCGGGTTGCGCGCGTGCGAGCGCACCTTGTCGACGATCTGCCGCGCCAGCGTGCCCTCGTAGAAAGCCGCGTCGCCGCGCCGCGCGATATCGCGCAACACGCTTGCGAGCTCAGGGTTGCGCAGCACGGTGCCGGCGGGCTTCGGCGTGCCGTTGCCATTGAAAAAGTAGGCTGCCGCAGCCGGATCGAGCCGCAACGGGCGCGCCATCTCCTCGCGCAGCAGCGCGGCCAATCGCGGGCCGATCGGAAAACCTTGTTCGGCCAAGCGGATCGCCGGCTCGAACAGCACTTCCCAAGCGAGCTTGCCGTGCAGGCGGTGCGCCAGCGCCAGCGCGCGCAGCACGCCGGGTGTTCCGACCGCGCGCCCGCCGACGACGCTTTGCATGAACGGCATCGGCTGGCCGTCTTGCATGAAGAGCTGCGGCGTTGCTGCCGCCGGAGCGGTCTCGCGCCCATCGATCGCCGTCACATCGCGCCCATCGTGGTGCAGCAGGAACAAACCGCCGCCGATGCCCGACGATTGCGGCTCCACCAGCGTCAACACCATCTGCACCGCGATCGCCGCGTCGACTGCGCTGCCGCCCGCCGCGAGCACTCCGTGGCCGGCGTCGGTGGCCAGCGGATGCGCCGCGGCGACGATGAAGCGCTGCGCGACGACACCGGGCTTGGATGCGAATCCGCTGGCCGCCTCGGGCGCGCGCTCGGATCGCGCTTGCAGCGCGGGCGGGCGCGCGGCGTCGGCGAACTCCAGCGAATTCGGTGGCGCTGCGCTGCACGCCGCGAGCCAGATCGCGGCGCCCAGGCTCGCCAAGCGGTGAATGCGCATCGCTCTCACTGCACGCGGATGCTCGTGAATGGCGCCAGGCTCAATCGGCGCGCAGCGCCAACTGGTGCACCACGCGCTGCGGGAACGGAATCTCCACGCCCATCGCGTTCAATGCATCGAGGATCGCCAGGTTCACCTCCGAGCGAACGTTGCCCTGGCCGTTCTCCGGGTCGCGAATCCAGAACACGATGTTGAGGTCCAGGCCATCGGCGGCAAAGGCGCTGAGCTGGCAGTTGGGCGCGGGCTCGGACAGCACGCGCGGCACCGCCGCCACCGCGGCCTCGAGGCGCGTTTGCAGCGCACGCACATCGCTGCCGTAGGCAACCTGCACGCTGCATTGGAGCGCCAGCAACGGGTCGGCGAGCGAGCTGTTCTCGACGCGCTGCGTGATCAGGATTTCATTGGGAACAATCGCCTCGCGCCCATTAAACGCCCTGATCACCGTGTAGCGCGTACGGATGTCGGTGATGCGGCCTTCGAAACCGTCGACCTTGACCATGTCGCCGATGCGCAGGCTCCGCTCAGCGAGCACGACAAACCCGCTGACGTAGTTCGCGGCGATCTTCTGCAAGCCGAAGCCCAGCCCAACGCCGAGCGCCCCGCCGAGCACACTCAGCGCCGTGAGGTCGATGCCCACCGCCGACAGCGCGAGCAGCAAGCCGATCAGCAACAGCGCCGCGCGCACCAGTGTCGCCGCCATCTTGCGAAACGACAGCGTGTCGCCGCTGCCGCGCAGCAAGCGCCGCTCGATCGCCGCCGAGACCCACAGCGCCAGCACCATCACGAAGCCGGCGGTGACGGTGCCTTCGATCACGTTGCGCAGGCTGATGCGCGCGCCGCCGATCTTCCAGCCCACGTCTTCCATCGCTTCGAACAGCGACGGCAGCACACCCGTCACCCACAGCACCACGCCGCCCCAGGCGAGCCAGGAGATCGTCTTCTCGATCGCACGCACCCAGCGCGCGCGCGGCAGCGTCGCGCCGAGTACACGCACGCTCAGGCGAATGATGGCCAGCGACAGCAGGATCGGGATCGCGAGTTTGAACACCGCCGGCGTGACGCTGCCGCTCAAACCCAGCTTCGCGCCATACGCGAACGCGAGTGCGAGCGAGGGGAAGAGCACGCCATCGACGACATGCTTGCCGAACCAGATCGATCCTTCGGGCACCTTCGGGCCGCGCCACAGCCGCACCAGGACCCAGGCCAGCACCATGCAGGCCAGCAGCACGGCCAGCTCGGTGAGCGCCGCGGGCTGGGTCAGCGCGCCGAGAAGGTCACTCAGTTCGTGGGTCGCGGCAGGCCGGGCCATGCGGGAGTCGGTCTCACGCGTTCAGCACGCGCAAATGCGCCGCCACGCTGCGCGCCAGCGCGCTCAGGTTGTAGCCGCCTTCCAGGCACGACACGATGCGGCCCTTGGCGTGTTTGCGCGCCACGTCCTTGATGCGCTGCGTGATCCATTCATAGTCGGCTTCCACCAGGCCGAGCTGACCCAGCCCGTCTTCGCGGTGCGCGTCGAAACCGGCGGAGATGAAAATCATCTCCGGCCGGAAAGCTTCGAGCCGCGGCATCCAGTGCTGGTCGATCAGCACCCGAATCGCCGGGCCCTTGGTGTAGGGCGGCACCGGCAGGTTCACCATGTTGGTGCCCAAGGGCGGCACGCCACTTCCGGGGTAGAGCGGGTGCTGGAAGTAGCTCACCATCAGAATGCGCTCGTCGTTGGCGACGATGTCTTCCGTGCCGTTGCCGTGGTGTACGTCGAAGTCGACGATCGCCACCCGCGTGAGGCCGCCCGCGTCGAGCGCGTAGCGCGCCGCGATTGCGACGTTGTTGAAGAAGCAGAACCCCATCGCCCGGCCGCGCGTCGCGTGGTGGCCCGGCGGGCGCACCGCGCAGAACGCATTCTCGAACTCGCCGGCGAGCACGGCCTGGGTGGCGGCGACCGCCGCGCCCGCGCCGCGCAGCACCGCATTCAAGGTGCCGGCGCTGGCCGAGGTGTCGGGGTCGAGCGCGCGCGGCGTGCCGTTTCGTGCCACGTCCTCCAGCAGGTCGCGCAGTTCATTCACGTAGCCCGCGCTGTGCGCGAAGCCCACATGCTTCAGATCGGCCAAAGGCGCGTCGCGCCGTGTGAGCGTCGCGCCGAGGCCGGTGGCGAGCAGATGGTCTTCGATCGCGCCCAGGCGCTGCGGGCTTTCCGGGTGGCCGCGCCCCATGTCGTGCCCGCGACAGTCGAGGTGCGTGAAAAAGGCGGTGGACATTGTGCTTTTGCCGGGTGAGTTTTCGGGTAACGTGGGGCGGATGAACGATTCTGTGCCAACCCAAGTCCTGCGAGCCGCGCAACGGGCCGACCTCATGAGCAAAACCCTGGCCGACAAGCTGTCGCAATTGATCGCTCAGGTTAGCACGATCGTCGTGGGAAAACGCCCGCAGATCGAAGACTGCGTCGCCTGCCTGCTCGCCGGCGGCCACCTGCTGATCGAAGACGTTCCCGGTGTGGGCAAGACGACGCTGGCGCACGCACTGGCGGTGTCGCTCGGCTTGCGCTTCTCGCGCACCCAGTTCACCGCTGACCTGATGCCCTCCGACCTGACCGGCGTCAGCGTCTACGAGCGCGCCAAGGAGGCCTTCGTGTTCCACCCCGGGCCGGTGTTCGCGCAGGTGCTGCTCGCCGATGAGATCAACCGCGCCGGCCCGAAAACGCAAAGCGCGCTGCTCGAGGCGATGGAGGAACACCAGGTCACGGTGGAAGGCGAGACGCGCGCGCTGCCCAAGCCGTTCTTCGTGATCGCGACGCAGAATCCGAGCGACCAGCTCGGCACCTACCCGTTGCCGGAATCGCAACTCGACCGCTTCCTGATGTGCATCACGCTCGGCTACCCGGACCAAGCCAGCGAACGCGCCCTGCTCGCGGGCCAGGACCGGCGCGAAGCGATCCAGGCGCTGCCACCGGTGATGTCGCCCGAACAGATGCTCGCCGCCCAGAAGGCGGTGCAGGCGGTGCACGTGTCCAACGCCTTGCTCGACTATCTCCAGGCGCTGATCGGTGCCACGCGCTCGGGCCGCTGGTTCGTCGCCGGCCTGAGCCCTCGCGCGGGCATCGGCGTGCTGCGGGCGGCCCGTGCCCGCGCGCTGCTGGACCAGCGCGACTATGTGGCGCCAGACGACATTCAGGCGATCCTGCCGCAAACGGTCGCGCACCGTCTGGTGCCGGTGGCCGGCGCCGGGCGCGGCCGCGTCGAGCAGGTGCGCGCGATGATCGAGGCGGTGGCACTGCCTTGAAGGCAGGGTTGTTTCGCCGCGCCTGAACCCGATGGCCGCGAACGTGATGCGCGATCGGCGCATTCAACCCGACGCGCCGCGCTCTGCGCTGGGCCTGCCGGCGCACTGGGTTCGCATGCGTTTTCGAGCCTGGTCGCAAAGCCGCCAGCCGCCGTCGGACACCCGGGTCCTGACACAGCGAAACGTCTACATCCTGCCCACGCGCGCCGGCTTCATGTTTGCCGGCACGCTGCTCGTGCTGCTGGTCGCGTCGCTGAACTACCAGCTCAATCTCGGCTATGTGCTGACGTTCCTGCTCGCCGGCAGCGGCGTCGTGTCGCTGCACGTCACGCACAACACCTTGCGCGGACTGACGCTGCACCTGCGGCCGGTCGCGCCGGTTTTCGCGGGCGACGCCGCGTTGCTGGAATGCGTGCTCACCAGCCCGGACCGGCCGCGCTTCGGCATCGGCTTGAACGTGATCACCGGTCCCTCGCGCAACGTGAGCTGGACCAACGTGCCTGCCGGCGGTCAATCGAGCACGACGGTCAGCTACGTCGCCGAGCAGCGCGGTCTGGAGCCGCTGCCCGCGATCGCGATCGAAACGCGCTTTCCGCTCGGGCTGTTCCGCGCCTGGACGTTCTGGCGGCCGGCGTCGCGCCTGCTCGTCTACCCTCGCCCGGAGCCGCAGCCTCCGGCCTTGCCGCCGGCGCGCGCCGTTCCCGGCGGCAGCGTGGAGCGCGCGGCGTCGAACGGCGACACCGACGGCGTTCGCACCTACCGGCGCGGCGACCCGCTCAAGCTGGTGGTCTGGAAAAAAGCCGCCAAGGCACTCGACAGTAGCGGCGAGCTCGTGAGCCGCGACACGCGCGCCGCGTTGCAGCGCCAGTTGCAGCTGGATTGGACGATGTGTGCCGGACTGAGCGACGAACAGCGCCTGTCGCGCCTCACCGCCTGGGTGCTCGCGGCGCAGCGCAGTGGGGC
Organism: uncultured beta proteobacterium; assembly: GCA_963791595.1. Taxonomy (GTDB): domain Bacteria; phylum Pseudomonadota; class Gammaproteobacteria; order Burkholderiales; family Burkholderiaceae_C; genus JAEMQF01. Next base: position 76,359 of record CAWBTF010000032.1, read on the forward strand.
CGAATACTCGCTCGAGCTGCCGGGGCTGAGCCTGCCCGCGGCCAGCGGCGAAGCGCACCGGCGCCGCTGCCTCGAGGCGCTCGCGCTGTGGAAGTAGCACCGTGGCGTTGAGCCTGCAACTGCCAAGGGCGCCGCGCTGGCCCGGCTGGCGCCACCTGCCGCGCGAAGCGCGCGACACGCTGTTCCTGCTCGGCGTGATCGGCTGGACCGTGGCGCCGCATGTCTCGCACCTGCCGCTGTGGTGCACGCTGCTCACTGCGTCCGTGCTCGGCTGGCGCGCGCTGCTCGCGCTGGGCCAGGCGACGCTTCCGAACCGCTGGGTGGTGCTGATCGTGCTGTTCTTCGCCGCCGCGATGACGCTGTGGTCGCACCAGACGCTGTTCGGCAAGGAGCCGGGCGTGACGATGGCGGTGTCGCTGATGGCGCTCAAGACCCTCGAGCTGCGCGCGCGGCGCGACGCCTTTGTCGTGTTCTTCCTCGGCTTCTTCTTGGTGCTGACGCACTTCCTGTATTCGCAATCCCTGCTCGTCGCGGGCGCGATGTTGGTATCGGTGTGGGGCCTGCTCACGGCTCTGGTGCTCGCGCACATGCCCGCGGGCCAGCCCAGCCTGCGCCAGGCTGGCGCACTGTCAGCGCGTACCGCGTTGCTCGGCGCGCCGATCATGGCGCTGCTGTTCGTTCTGTTCCCGCGCATCGGGCCGCTGTGGGGCGTGCCGCAGGACAGTGTGTCGATGACCGGCTTGTCGCTGCGCATGCGCATGGGTTCGGTGGCCGAAGTCGCGCTGGACGACAGCATCGCGCTGCGTGTGCGTTTCGAGGGCCCCGCGCCGCGCCCGCAGGCGATGTACTTTCGCGGCCCGGTGCTCGCGCGCTTCGACGGCACCGAGTGGCGCCCGTTGCCGGCAACCTTCCCGACGCCGCGGCGCCTGCCGGGCCAGTTGCGCCCGCTCGGGCCGCCCGTCAACTACGAGATGACGCTCGAGCCCCTGCGCCTGTCGCTGCTGCCGCTGCTCGAAGCGACTGCGCAAGCTCCGCAGATCGAGGGCATGCAGGTCAGCATTCAAGACGATTTGCAGGCGGTCACCGACCGCCCAGTGCTGCAGCGCTTGCGCTTCAGCGTCCAGGGCCACACCGCGTTCGCGCATGGGCCGCAGCAGTTCAGCCTCGGCCTGCGCGACTACCTGGCGCTGCCGGCGGGCTTCAACCCGCGCACCCTGGCCTGGGCCGCGGCGCTGCGCAGCGATGTGCGCTACGCGAACGCCGACGCGAATGCGCTCGCAGCGGCGCTGTTGCAACGCATCCGCACCGAGGGTTACAGCTACACGCTGGCGCCGGGCGAATACGCGAGTCGGGACACGATCGATGAATTCTGGCTCGATCGGCGCGCGGGATTCTGCGAGCACTTCGCCGCCGCGTTTGTCGTCGTGATGCGTGCGCTGGACGTTCCGGCGCGTGTGGTCACCGGTTACCAGGGCACGGATCCGGCGCCGGTGGACGGCTTTTACGTCGTGCGCCAGAGTTCTGCGCACGCCTGGGCCGAGTATTGGCAAGAGGGTACGGGTTGGCAGCGCGCTGATCCTACCGCCGCAGTGGCGCCGGAGCGCATCGAGCGCAGCCGCAACCTGTTGCCCGCGCCCGGCTTCGTGGCCGGAGCCTTGAGCACCTTGAACCCCGAGCTGCTGGCCCGACTGCGCCAAGGCTGGGAGACGATGAACAACCGCTGGAACCAGTGGGTGCTGGGCTATTCGCGCGGCGCGCAATTCGATCTGTTGCGCAACCTCGGCCTGGAATCGCCGCGCTGGGAAGACCTGGCGCTGCTGCTGGTGGGTTCGCTGAGTTCGCTGGCGCTGCTCGCCGCTCTCTGGGCGTGGCGCGATCGCAACTTTGTCGACCCATGGACGCGCCAGATGGACAAGCTGCGCGCCGCGCTTCGCAAGGCCGGCCTGCCCTGCGCAGCGCATGAAGCGCCGCGGGCACTGGCGCAGCGCGTCAAGAATCGCTTCGGCGATGCCGCGGCGCCACTCGTCGAACTGCTGTTGACGCTGGAGGCGCAGCGCTACGGCCGCGACGAACGGCAGCGACCGCTGGATTCGCTGACACGGCAATTCGTCGCACAGGCGCGTCGCCTGGGCGCGAGCGCCGCTTCGGCCACTCGATAATTGGGTAGCCTTTCGCCTCTCGCGCCCTTCGCCGCCGTCGCGGCACCCATCCCACACACCTTACCCATGCACCGCCGCACTCTGCTCCGGCAGTTGACGCTGACGCCCTGGTGCGCGGCCCTGCTGGTTGCCGCAACGGCCACGCCGACGCTGGCGCGCTCGAGAAGAGCCAACGGCGCGGCACTGCCCGAATCCGAACCCGGCGCCACGCCTTACCGTGGCCGAGCTGACGTCGCCGCATTCGCGTTCGAAGTGGCGCGGCGCCATGGCATCGACGCAAACTGGGCGCAGGCCATCCTCGCCCGGGCGCGGCGCATTCCGAGCGTTGAGCGATTGATCATGCCGGCAGCACCCGGCACGGCGAAGAACTGGTCGGCGTATCGAACCCGCGCGATCGACTCGGTGCGCACTCGCGCCGGCGTCGCTTTCTGGAATGCGCACGAGGCCTGGCTGCAACGAGCCGACGAACGCTGGGGTGTGCCGCCGGAAGTCGTGGTGGGCATCATCGGCATCGAAACCCTGTATGGCCGGCACATGGGCAACTACCGAGTGCTGGACGCGCTCGCCACCCTGAGCTTCGACTTCCCCAGCGGACGCAGCGACCGCAGCGCCCTGTTTCGCGACGAGCTGGAGAGTTTTCTGCTGCTGTGCCACGGCGCCACGATGGACCCGTTCGCCACCCGCGGCAGTTACGCCGGCGCGGTGGGTCTGGGGCAGTTCCTGCCGTCGAGCATCTCGAGATACGCGCTCGATTTCGACGACGACGGCAGCATCGACTTGAACGGCAGCGCGGCCGACGCGATCGGCAGCGTCGCGCACTACCTGGCCGCATTCGGCTGGCAACGTGGTGTGCCGCCGCGCTTTGCGGTCACACCTCCCGGCGAGATCATCAACCGCGCGCTGCTGCTGGTGCCCGACATCGTGCCGAGCTTCAGCGCGCAGGAATTCAGCGAACGCGGCGCGCTGCTGGACGCCGACCTGACGGCGTTCGACGGCAAGCTCGCACTGGTGGAGCTCCACAACGGCGACGCCGCGCCGAGCTACGTCGCCGGCACCGAGAATTTTTATGCGATCACGCGCTACAACTGGTCGAGCTATTACGCGCTGGCGGTGGTCGAACTCGGCGAAGCCGTGGCACGCGAACGGGTGCGCGGCGTGATGTGATCGAGGCGGCGCACCGGCTCAAACCAGCGCCAATTCGAGCTCGGCATGGCAGGCCTTCGGTGAACGCGCTGCGGGCGCCGCAAGTTGCCACGCACCGACGTCGCCGAGGTCGAACTCGATCAGGTTCGTATCGCGCGGCGCCCACGCGACGGTCGGCGACGCAGGCGCTGCGGCGGTGGCGCGGCTGCACACCGCCTCCTGCTCGCGCAGCGCGGCGTCGAACCAGGGCGCGAGTTGCGCATCGACTCCAGCGGCCTCGCTGACCTCCAGGCCCGTTTCCAGTTCCCAGCTCGAGTCGTACCAGCCCGGCCCCAGCGGCAGCGGGTCGAGCTCGGCGAGGTTCATCATCAGGAAGCGGCGCTGCGCGGCGCTGCGCCCACGCAGCCTTTGCAGCAGCTGGACAAGCGCGAAGGGAATGCGGTTCATTTCTGTCTCCTCGATTCGGATGTTTCGATGGAGAAGAGTTTTGCGAAATCGCCGCGATCCGCCCATCCCGCTGAGGGCGGGAATGGGCTGTTTCAGCCGCCCCCTCGAGGGGGCCCCACGAAAGGGGGCCCCCAGCGCGGACCCTACAACGAGACGACGATCCGCCCGCGCACCTGACCCTGCATCAACGCCTGGGCGCGCTCGATGGCGCGGTTCAGCGGGATGTCTTCGATCATCGATTCGAGCTTGGCCGGGTCGAGGTCCCGCGCCAGGCGCTGCCACGCCAGCTGCCGCCTTGCGAGCGGTGCCATCACCGAGTCGACCCCGGCCAGCGTGACGCCGCGCAGGATGAACGGCATCACGGTGCCCGGCAGATCCGCGCCTTGCGCGAGTCCGCAGGCCGCGACCACGCCACCGTAGCGCGTCTGTGCGAGTGCGTTGACGAGCGTGTGGCTGCCCACCGCGTCGACCACCGCGGCCCAGCGTTCCTTCTGCAGCGGCTTGCCGGCAGCGGCGAGCTCGGCGCGGTCAATGATGGCCTTTGCACCCAGACCCAACAGGTAATCGGCCTGCGCAGCCTTGCCGGTGGCGGCCGTCACGGCATAGCCCAGCTTGGCGAGCAAGGCCACTGCGACGCTGCCCACGCCACCTGTAGCGCCCGTCACGAGCACATCGCCATCGCCCGCCCTTGCGCCATGCTGTTCGAGCGCCAGCACACACAGCATCGCGGTGTATCCCGCGGTACCGACGGCCATCGCCTGGCGCGTCGTGAAGGCCTTGGGCAATTCCACCAGCCAATCGCCTTGCAGGCGCGCGCGTTCCGCGAGGCCACCCCAGCGCGTTTCGCCGACGCCCCAACCGTTGTGCACGATCCGGTCACCCGGTTTCCACTTCGGGTGCGTGCTCTCGAGCACCGTGCCGGCGGCGTCGATGCCGGCCACCATCGGCCAGTTGCGAACCACCGGGCCCTTGTTCGTGATCGCCAGGCCGTCTTTGTAGTTGAGCGTGGAGTGCTCGACCTTGATGAGCACGTCGCCCGCGGGCAAGCGCGATTCGTCCAGCGTTTGGATGCCGGCCTGGAAGCCGGAGTCGTTTTTTTCGAGAAGCAAAGCCTTGAACATCCGAGTCTCCTGCGTGAGCGCCCCATCGCGCCGTATCGCGCCAGATCGCGGCGCTGGCCGACACGATAGCGCAGAGGCGAAGCAGGTTGTACCAGCCGCGACACACGATACCAATTCCGATTGACCTCGCGCAGCAGCAACGCCTATGCTGCGCGCCATGTTGCATCCGACTCGGGCGGCGCTGGTGGCTGTGTGGCTGAGCATCGTGCTCTCGAGCCCGGTGCGCGCCCAGCCCGCGGGAGACGACGATTCCGTAGGCCGTTACCTTGTCGAGCGCGGCATCGTCGAGCCGGCCAGGCCGGCCGCGCCCGCAACCGCAGCGCCGTCGTGGCCGCAGCGCGCGTCCGAGATGGTGATGACGGCGATGACGTTCATCGACCTGCCCTACCGGCGCGGCGGCAACTCCGCCGAGTCGGGCTTCGATTGCAGCGGTTTCACGCGCCACATATTTCAGACCAGCCTGGGCCTGCCGTTGCCGCGCCGTGTCGACGACCAGGCCAGTGCACCGGGGCTCGTGAAAGTGGCGCGCGAACAGATCGAACCGGGCGACCTGGTGTTCTTCAATACGCTGAAGCGCACCTTTTCGCACGTGGGCATCTACGTCGGCGAGGGCCGCTTCATCCACGCGCCGCGCACCGGCGGCGCGGTGCGCATGGAGAGAATGAACATCGCCTACTGGAGCAAGCGCTTCACGGGAGCGAGGCGCTCGCAACAGGCCGAGGCCAGCGTTGCCAGGGCACTACCGGGGGCACCCGATGCCGCACCGCCAGTGTCGGCCGTGCCTGCAGCTGCGGCCGCACCCGCCGCAGCCACTCCACTCGCCGAAGCCGCGCCGAACTGACCCGCGCCCCCGTGGGGGCATGCGGTCGCATCCGGCCCCGCAGGCACAATCCGCGCATGGCCGAAAAAGTGATTCCCCTGGCGGACCACCGCTATGCCTCCTCGGTGCCGCGCATCCCGCAGGTGTTGGCGCCGCCCACCGGAGTGCTGGGCGATCGGCTGGGCCGCCCGCTGCACGACTTGCGCATTTCAGTCACCGACCGCTGCAACTTTCGGTGCAGCTACTGCATGCCCAAGGAGGTGTTCGACAAGCAGTACAGCTTCCTTCCGCACAGTTCGCTGCTCAGCTTCGAAGAGATCACGCGACTGGCAGGCATTTTCGTCGCGCACGGCGTGCAGAAACTGCGCCTGACCGGTGGCGAGCCGCTGCTGCGCAAGAACCTCGAAGTGCTGATCGGCATGCTGAGCGAACTGCGCACGCCGCAGGGCGACGCGCTCGACCTGACGCTCACGACGAATGCGTCGCTGTTGACGAAGAAGGCGCGTGCGCTGAAAGACGCCGGGCTGAAGCGCATCACGGTCAGTCTGGACGCCCTGGACGATGCGACGTTCCGGCGCATGAACGACGTCGACTTTCCGGTGGCCGAGGTGCTGGCAGGGATTGCCGCCGCGCAAGCCGTGGGCCTGGGGCCGATCAAGGTCAACATGGTCGTCAAGCGCGGCACCAACGATCACGAGATCCTCGCGATGGCGCGGCACTTCCGCGGCACTCCGATCGTGCTGCGCTTCATCGAATACATGGACGTGGGCGCGACCAACGGCTGGCGCATGGACGAAGTGCTGGCATCAAGCGACGTGATCGCGCGAATTCACCGCGAACACCCGCTCGAGGCGATCGAGCCGAACGCGACCGGCGAGACGGCAGCGCGCTGGCGCTACGTGGACGGCGCCGGCGAGATCGGCGTGATCTCCAGCGTCACGCAGGCGTTTTGCCGCGACTGCAACCGCGCCCGCCTGTCCACCGAAGGCAAGCTGTTCCTGTGCCTGTTCGCGAGCCAGGGCCATGACCTGCGAACGCTCCTGCGCAACGGCGCGAGCGATGCGCAGATTGCCGGCGCTATCGGCCTCATCTGGCAAGGCCGCGACGACCGCTACTCCGAGCTGCGCGGCGCTCTCGCCGCCGACCCGGGCAGCGGCCAGCGGCGCGTCGAGATGCACTACATCGGCGGGTGAGGCCGGGCATGATTGCGCGCGAAGACATCACCGGCCTGGTGCTCGCCGGCGGGCGCGGCAGCCGCATGGGCGGCGCCGACAAGGGGTTGCAGAATTACCGTGGCGTGCCGCTCGCGCTGCACGCGCTGCTGCGCCTCGCCCCACAAGTTGGCCACGTGATGCTCAACGCAAACCGTAATCTCGGTGCATACGAGGCCTTGGGCGCCCCGGTCTGGCCCGACGCCCTGCCCGACTTCGCAGGGCCGCTGGCGGGTTTTCTCGCCGGGCTCGAACAATGCGAAACACCCTACCTCGTCACGGTGCCGTGCGACTCGCCCCAGTTCCCGCTCGACCTGGTGGCGCGTCTGGCGCAGGCGCTCGTTGCACAAGACGCCGAGATCGCGATGGCCGCGACGCTCGAAGACGGCGTGATGCGAACCCAACCCGTGTTCTGCCTGATGCACTCGAGTCTGATGGAAAGCCTGGTGCAATTCACCGCGAAGGGCGAGCGCAAGATCGACCGCTGGACCGCGCTGCACCGCTGCGTGGAGGTGCCGTTCGACGACACGAACGCATTCGCCAACGCGAACACGCTCGCCGAATTGCAGCAGCTTGCCCAGGCGCCAGGCTCGCCATGAGCCCGCCGGGCCGCCTCGGACCCGATGGGTCCACTTGCGTGGACCTGGCGAATACCGGAATGCGCAGCACGAAGGTACTCCAGTGAACATGCCCAGCCTGCAAGAAATCGCGTCCTGCGTCAGCGGTTACGATCCCGAGTCGCTGCCGGTCGCGCAGGCACAGGAGTTCATCGCACGGCTCGTGCCGCGTGTCGAAGCCACCGAGATGCTGGCACTGCGCTCGGCGCTCGGCCGCGTGCTCGCGCGCGACATCGTCTCGGCAATCAACGTGCCGGCGCACGACAACTCGGCGATGGACGGTTATGCGCTGCGCGGCTCGGACCTTCGCGCCGATGGCGACACCGTTCTGCAAGCCGTGGGCACCGGCTTCGCTGGCCAGCAGTTCGACGGCTCGGTACAGCCCGGCCAATGCGTTCGGATCATGACGGGCGCGGTGATGCCGGCGGGCCTGGACACGGTGGTGCCGCAGGAATTCGTTCGGGTCGACGGCGCAAGCATCGCGGTGCCGCCCAAGGTGGTGCGCACCGGCGACAACCGGCGCCTGGCCGGCGAAGACCTCGCCGCCGGTGAGGCCGCGCTCGCTGCGGGGCGCATCCTGAGTCCGGCGGACCTGGGGCTGCTCGCCTCGCTCGGCCAGGCCGAAGTGCCGGTGCGGCGACGTCTGAGGGTGGCGTTCTTCTCGACCGGCGACGAGCTGCGCTCGATCGGCGAGCCGTTGGAGGCCGGCTGCGTCTACGACAGCAACCGCTACACGCTGTGGGGCATGCTGAGCCGTCTGGGCGTCGAACTGCTCGACTTCGGCGTCGTACGCGATGAGCCCGCGGCGCTGGAAGCGGCGTTCCGCGCCGCGGCAGGCGCGGCCGACGCGGTGATCACATCGGGTGGCGTCAGCGTCGGCGAGGCCGACCACACGAAGCAGGTGATGGCCAAGGTCGGCGACGTGCTGTTCTGGCGCATCGCGATGCGCCCGGGCCGGCCGATGGCCATCGGCCGGGTCAGCGCCGATCCAACACTCCCTCTCGCCAGCGGGGAGAGGGTTGGGGTGAGGGGCGAACCCGGCAATGGCCACCACGCCATCCTCTTCGGCCTGCCCGGCAACCCCGTCGCCGTGATGGTCACGTTCTACGCGTTCGTGCGAGGCGCGCTGCTCGCGATGAGCGGCGCCACGCCCAAACCGCTGCCGATGCTGCGCGCGGCGAGCACCAGCGCGTTGCGCAAGAAGCCCGGCCGCACCGAATTCCAGCGCGGCATCGTGACGCGCAGTTCAACCGGACACTGGCAGGTCGAAATCACCGGCGCGCAGGGCTCGGGCATCCTGCGCAGCATGAGCCAGGCCAACGGCCTGGTCGTTCTGCACCACGAGCAGGGCGACGTCGCCGCGGGTGAGCTGGTGGACGTGTTGCCGTTCGACGGACTGATCTGACAACGCCGCGGCGCCTGCGCGCTTCGTTCACCGGGCCAGACCGACGCGCTGCATCCATGAAGACCCCGCGCAAGCGCCGCGCCAAACTCAGCCATCATGTCTACGTGGTGCTGCTGGCGGACCATGTGTGGAACGAGCCAAGTTTCCGCAAAGCCAACCCCGACTACGAACTCGGCAAGCCCTTCGTCTATGTCGGCATGACCGGCCTGGACCCCGACATGCGCTTCGACAAGCACATGGCCGGCATCCAGGCGAACCGCTTCGTGCAGAGCTATGGTGTGCGGCTCGTGCCCGAACTCTACGAGGTCTACAACCCGATGCCTTATGAGGCGGCGCGCGACATGGAAGTCGAACTCGCGATCGGCTTGCGGGAGCGCGGCTTCGGCGTGTGGCAGGCCTGAACGCCGACGCAGCTCAGCGCTTCGCGAGGCGTTGCCAGGTCGCCACCACCGTGTCCGGGTTCAACGACATCGACGCAATCCCCTCGTCGGCCAGCCAATCGGCGAAATCGGGATGGTCGCTCGGCCCCTGGCCGCAGATGCCGACGTACTTGCCCTGCGACAGGCAGGCTGCAATGGCGCGCGCGATCATCGCCTTCACTGCGGGGTCTCGTTCATCGAAGTCTTTCGCGAGCAGCTCCATGCCCGAATCGCGGTCCAGGCCCAAAGTCAACTGCGTCAGGTCGTTGGAGCCGATCGACATGCCGTCGAAGTGATCGAGAAACTGCTCGGCGAGGATCGCGTTGCTCGGCACTTCGCACATCATGATGACTTTCAGCCCGTCCGTTCCGCCGTCGCTCGCGCGCCGCAGGCCGCGCTTGGCGAGCATGTCCACGACCGTCTTGGCTTGCGCGAGCGTGCGCACGAAGGGCACCATCACTTCCACGTTGCTCAGGCCCATCTCGCCGCGCACGCGACTCAAGGCTTCGCACTCCATCGCGAACGCCTCGCCGAACGCCTCACTGATGTAGCGCGACGCGCCGCGAAACCCGAGCATCGGATTCTCTTCCTCGGGCTCGTAGCGCGAGCCGCCGATCAGCTTGCGGTATTCGTTGCTCTTGAAGTCGGACAACCGAACGATCACGGGCTTGGGCCAGAACGCAGAGGCGATCGTCGCGATGCCTTCGGCCAGCTTGTCCACATAGAAGGCCCGCGGCGACGCATGGCCGCGCGCGACGCTTTCCACCGCCTTCTTCAAGTCCAGGTCGATGTTCGGGTAGTCGAGGATCGCGCGCGGGTGCACGCCGATGTTGTTGTTGATGATGAACTCGAGCCGCGCCAGGCCGACGCCCGAGTTGGGCATCTGCGCGAACTCGAACGCGAGCTGCGGGTTGCCCACGTTCATCATGATCTTCACCGGGCAGTGCGGCATCTCGCCGCGCACGACGTCAGTCACTTCCGAGTCCAGCAGGCCGTCGTAGATGTGACCGGTGTCGCCTTCTGAGCAGACCACGGTGACGAGCGCGCCGTCTTTCAGCACCTCGGTCGCGTTGCCGCAGCCCACGACCGCGGGCACGCCGAGCTCGCGCGCGATGATCGCAGCGTGACAGGTGCGCCCGCCCCGGTTCGTGACGATCGCGCTGGCGCGCTTCATCACCGGCTCCCAGTTCGGATCGGTCATGTCGGTCACCAGCACGTCGCCCGGCTGCACGCGTTCCATGTCGGCCGTGCTGTGCACGACGCGCACCGTGCCGGTGCCGATCTTCTGGCCGATCGCGCGCCCCTCGGTCAGCAACACACTCTTGTTCGCGTCGCCCTTCAGCTGGTAGCGCACCTCGGCCTTGCCTGCCGCCTGGCTCTTCACCGTTTCGGGGCGCGCCTGCAGGATGTAGATCTTGCCGTCGGCACCGTCTTTGCCCCACTCGATGTCCATCGGCCGGCCGTAGTGCGATTCGATCGTCAGCGCGTAGCGCGCGAGCTCGAGCACGTCGGCATCGCTCAGCGAATAGCGATTGCGCTGCTCGGTCGCGTTGTCGACAGTGCGCACCAGCTTGCCGCTCGCCGCCTTCTCCTGCGGCGAGGCGAATTCCATGCGAATCAATTTCGAACCGAGGCTGCGCCGGATCACCGCCGCCTTGCCGGCGCGCAACATGGGCTTGTGCACGTAGAACTCGTCCGGGTTCACCGCCCCTTGCACCACGGTTTCGCCCAGGCCGTAGCTCGATGTGATGAACACGACGTCGGGAAAGCCGCTTTCGGTGTCGATCGTGAACATCACGCCCGCAGCGCCCAGGTCGGAACGCACCATGCGTTGCACTCCGGCGCTCAGCGCCACGCCGGCGTGCGCGAAGCCCTTGTGCACTCGGTAGCTGATGGCGCGGTCGTTGTAGAGGCTGGCGAACACCTCTTTCATCTTCGCGAGAACGTCGTCAATGCCGACGACGTTCAGAAACGTCTCCTGCTGGCCGGCGAACGACGCATCGGGCAGGTCTTCCGCCGTGGCCGAGGAGCGCACCGCGAACGAGGTGGAATGCGCTTCAGGACCGCCGGCCGCGAGCTTGGCGAATTCACTGCGAATCGCGGCTTCGAGGTCGCTCGGGAACGGCGTGTGCTCGATCCACCCGCGAATCTGCGTTCCGGCCTGAGCCAGCGCACGTGTGTCCTCGGTGTCGAGCGTGGCCAGCCGAGCTTCGATCTTCTGCGCCAGCCCATCGTGAGCGAGGAAGCGCCGGAAGGCATGCGCGGTCGTGGCAAAACCGCCGGGCACACGCACGCCGCTGGCGGCCAGTTGGCTGATCATTTCGCCGAGCGAGGCGTTCTTGCCGCCGACCGCGTCGACGTCGGTCATCCTCAAGTCTTCAAACGGCACGACCAGGGCGGTCGCCAGGTTGGGGTTGGACATGGGAAGGCTCCGGGAGGGTGAAGAATCGGTGCAGGCCGCCCCGGGCCCCGGACTCCCGAGCGCGGCTCGAGGGAGTGGCGAAGACAAGCACACGCCTCGGCCAGGGTAGTGCGGCGGCGGCAGGCGTGCGGGTTCACGGTAGAGGCAGGACGAAGAATTGCGCCGATTCTAAGAGCCAGGCCGCGCCGCCCAATGCCTATCATCGGGTCCACAGCGAAGCCCACCCGAGCACCCCACATGCCCGATCGCACCGTCTTCTTCGTCTCCGACAGCACCGGCATCACGGCCGAGACCTTCGGCAATTCGATCCTGAACCAGTTCTCGGCCAAGCCGCGCCACGTGCGCCGGCCCTTTATCGACAGCGCCGACAAGGCGCATCAGGTGGTGCGCGAGATCAACCACACCGGCCAGGTGGAAGGCAAGCGCCCGGTCGTGTTCATCACGATGGTCGACGCGCAGGCGCTGGCGATCATCAAGGGCGAATGCCAGGCCCTCGTGCTGGACCTGTTCAACACCTTCATCGAGCCGCTCGAAGCCGAATTCGGCATGACGTCGAATCACCGTGTCGGCCATTACCCCGACGCGGCGAAGAGCGAGAAGTACACCGAGCGCATCGAGGCGATCAACTTCTCGCTCGCGCACGACGACGGCCAGTCGGCGAAGAACCTCGCCGAAGCCGATGTGATCTTGGTCGGCGTGAGCCGCAGCGGCAAGACGCCGACGTCGCTCTATCTGGCGATGCAGCACGGCATCAAGGCCGCGAACTATCCGCTGATTCCGGAAGACTTCGAGCGCAATCAGTTGCCCGCATCACTCGCGCCCTTCAAGCGCAAGTGTTTCGGCCTGACGATCGCAGCGGATCGGCTGCACCAGATCCGCCAGGAGCGGCGCCCCGACAGCAAGTACGCGTCGCTGCCGAACTGCCGGTTCGAGGTGGCGCAGGCCGAGTCGATGATGCGCCGCGAGGGCATCGCGTGGCTGTCGTCGACGCACAAGTCGATCGAAGAGATCGCGACGACGATTCTTCGCGATCTCCGGCCGGATCGGTTGATGTACTGAGAGTGCGTGCAGTAACGATCGGCGCTGGGCTCGAGTCTCGGAGGGCGCGCCACGATGGCCGCCACGGCGGCATCGGAGCGGGGCACGTTCAGGTGGCAAAGCGATGCACCGCGTCTTCGTTCCAAGCCACCCCTGTGCCGACGGCGTCGCCGACGATGGCCATGCCTTTCTCGATCAGCAGCGGTTCCATGAGAATCGGATCCCACCAGTGCGCGTGCTCCAGCCAATGTGCGGTCGGCGTGCAGCACAGCAGGCGCGCGCTGATCTCGGGCCAGAGGTGGTTCGACATGCGGATGCCCTTCGCGTGCGCGAGGCTTGCTGCGCGCAGCCATCCGGTCACCCCACCGATCTTCATCACATCGGGCATGACGAAGTCCGACGCCTGCGCCTCGATGGCGTGCACCATGTCCAAGGTTCCCCACCAGTTCTCGCCACACTGGATGGGCGTTCGAGCCTCATGCGCGACCGCGGCGTGCCCGGCGTAGTCATGCGCCAGAGTCGGCTCCTCCACCCAAGTCAGGCCCTCGTCGTCGAGAAGGCGAAGTCGCTCTATGGCCTCTGCCGGAGTGAGGCACTGGTTGTAGTCGACCATGATGGCCATGTCGTTTCCGGCTGCCTTGCGCATGGCGCGCACCACGGCGACGTCCTCTTGCACGGTCGGGTAGCCGATCTTCGCTTTGATGCCGGTGAATCCTTGCGTCGCCCAGTCTTCGGCGGTCTTTGCGCAGCCGTGCACGCCGTCGTAGCCGACCGCAGCGTAGGCGCGAATGGGTTTCGCCAACCCTCCCAGCAAGCGCACGAGCGGCATGCCGTGCACTCGGGCCAGGGCATCCCACAGCGCCATGTCGATCGCGGCCAGCGCCATCCCGACAAGGCCCTGGGTGCCGAGCAGGCGGAATCGTTTGGCAAGCTTTTGCTCGACTTCGGTTGGAGCCAGCACGTCACCCTTGACCAGCGCCTCGAAATTGCGGATCAGCTCTGCCGTCGGATGCAGGGCGGCGGGTGTGTAGGTGAACACCATGCTGTGCCCACTGACACCTGCGTCGGTGATGAGGTCGGTCAATACCAGGGGCGACTCGGCGACCACGCCGCTTGCAGTGCGATGCGGCTCGGCCATCGGCACCCGCACCGTGCGAACTCTGAAGCCTTGAATCCTCGGCGATGAGTCTTTGGGCATGGCAACCTCCTCGAGTCAGTGTGCCAAACTACCATCAGAGGCACAAGGCAACCATGGCAGACCCCCAGCCGACAGCTGTCCAAACCCAACTCCAGGCTGCCCTGGACAACATGCCGGGCGCGCTGGTCTACACCGACAAAGAACTCAACATCGTCGTCTGCAACGAGCGCTTCAGGGAGATGTATCCGGTGCCGCGGGAGTTGCTCCAACCCGGCCGCCCCTACCCCGACTTTCTGCGCTGTCTGGCCGAGCGTGGTTACTACGGCGAGGGCGACCCCGACGCCTTGGTCGCGCAGCGTGTCGAGAGTCTGCGTAACCCTTCCGGGCGCAGCTTTGAAGACCATGTTCCGGAAGGTCGCTGGTATCGCATTCGCCGCCACCGCGCGCCGGCAGGCGGCACGGTCACGGTGATGACCGACGTTACCGAGCAGAAGCAGGCTGAACTCAATCTGGCCGACAAGGAAGCGCAACTGCAAGTGGCGCTCGACAACATGCCGGGCGCGCTGGTCTACACGGACGACGACCTGAAGATCGTCGTCTGCAACAACCGCTTCAAAGAGATGTACACGGTGCCGCAGGAGTTGCTGCAACCCGGCCGGCCGTACCCCGATTTCCTGCGCTATCTGGCCGAGAACGGCTACTACGGAAAGGGCGAGATCGAGCCGCTGGTTACCCAGCGGGTAGAAAGCCTGCGCAACCCTTCCGGGCGCAGCTTCGAGGACCATGCGCCCGATGGTCGCTGGTACCGAATCCTGCGCCACCGGGTGCCGGCAGGCGGCACGGTCACGGTGATGACCGACATCACCGAGCAAAAGCAGGCGGAGCGCGAACTGCTCGACGCGACGCAGCGAACCGAGCAGGCGAACAAGCTCATCACCGAAAAGAACCGGGCGCTTGAAGCCCTCTACGCCGAAATCCGCGACAAGAACCGGCAGGTGCAGGAGCAGGCGGCGCAGATTGCAGAATGGAATGCGCGGCTTGAAACACGCGTGGCCGAGCAGGTGGCGCAGATCGGGCAGATGTCCAAGCTGACCCGGTTCCTATCGCCCAAAGTCAGCGACATGATCATGGCCGGCGATGCCGACGACCCGCTCAAGACGCGCCGCAGGGAGATCACGGTCGTGTTCGTCGATCTGCGCGGCTTCACGGCGTTCACCGAGACCGCCGAGCCCGAGGAGGTGATGAGCGTGCTGCGCGAATACCACGCCGAACTCGGCCGCGAGATCATCGCGCACGACGGGACCATCGAGCATTTCTCCGGCGACGGAGTGATGATCTTGTTCAACGACCCGTTGCCCGTGGCGGAACACGAAATGCAGGCCATCCGCATGGCGCTGCGCATGCGCGATTCGATGGCGGTGCTGGCCCAGGGATGGAGGAAGCGCGGCTTTTCGTTGGGCTTCGGCGTGGGCATCGCCGGCGGCTACGCAACCATCGGCACGATCGGCTTCGAGGGGCGCTTGGACTACGGTGCGATCGGCACCGTCACCAACCTTGCGGCCCGACTATGCGGAGAGGCACACGACGGCCAGATATTGATCTCGCCGCGGATCTTCTCGAAGACCGAGCTGCTAGTCGACGCAGAGGCGGTTGGCGAACTCTCGCTGAAGGGCTTTCAGCGCCCGGTTCTGGCGCATAACGTGCTGCGGCTTCGTCCACCGAGCGCAAGCCCTTGACGGGCGCTCCCGTCGCGTTGCCGACATGATCCCGGCGGGCTTGCCATGCCGCTATCGGCGGCGCAACTTTGCAGGCGAGACTGCGGCATGAGACGCACGATTCGACCCACCAGTTCCGGCACCTGGGTGCCATGGGCGAGACCATGCCTTATTCGGGCGAACGCTGGCGCATCGACTCGTACATGCACACCGCGGCGGCCGAAGCCACGTTGAGCGATTCCTCGCCGCCAGGCTGAGGGATTCGCAAGACACGTTCGCAGCGTAACCGCAAGGACGCGGCAATGCCCTGCCCTTCGTGGCCGAACAGCCATGCACAAGGCCAGGGCAAGGCGTGTTCGTGCAGGGCCGCGCCGGCATGCGGGTCGGCCGCGAGCAGCGGCACGCCCAAGTTCGCCAACGCCGATTCATCGACGCCTTCCACCAGGTTCAGTGCGAAATGCGCACCCATCCCGGCGCGCAGCACTTTCGGCGACCACAGGCCTGCGCAGCCGGCGAGCGCGAGCACCTGGGTGAAGCCGAACGCGGCGGCGCTGCGCAGCATCGTGCCCACGTTGCCGGCGTCTTGCACGCGGTCGAGAACGAGGCTCGGGGCGCCGGCCTGCACAGCCGCAGCGCCCGGCCAGTCGACGGCGAATGCAACTTGCGCGCTCGACTCCAGACTGCTCAGCCCGTCCATCAAGGCCTGCGGCACCACGGCAGCGGCGTGGGCACGTTGCGCGAGCTCGCGGCATGCGCCGCCCTGCTCCCAAGCTGCCTCGGTGATGACCGCTTGTGCAACCGCACCGCCGCGCGTCGCATACCCGCCGCACAAGTGCTCACCCTCGAGCCAGACCTGCCCCTGCTTGCGGTAGCTGAGCGAATCGCCCGCGAGTTTGCGCAGGCGCACCAGCAGCGGGTTGTGGCGCGACGTGATGCGGCTGACTTGCACCATCTCACATGGCGTCGCGCACCGGCGCAAACGAGCGCCGATGTTCCGGGCACGGCCCGTGTTCGCGCAGCGCCGCCAGGTGCGCTGGCGTCGGATACCCCTTGTGGCCGTCGAAGCCGTATTGCGGGTGGCGTTCGTGCAGCTCGGCGCACAGCCGATCGCGGTGCACTTTCGCGAGGATCGACGCTGCGGCGATGCATTGCACCTTCGCGTCGCCTTTCACGACGGTGCGCGCCGGCACATACAGTTCGGGCGCGCGGTTGCCGTCGACGAGCACCAGGTGCGGGCGCAGCCTCAAGCCCTCCACCGCGCGGCGCATCGCGAGCAAGGTGGCTTGCAGGATGTTCAAGCGGTCGATCTCTTGCGCGCTCGCGGTCGCGATGCGAAAGCACAGCGCCTTCGCGAGAATCTCCTCGAACAGGCGCTCGCGGGTTTTGTGGCCAAGCTTCTTCGAGTCGTTCAAGCCGCGGATCGGCGCGCGATCGTCGAGCATCACCGCCGCGGCCACCACCGGCCCGGCGAGCGGCCCGCGGCCGGCTTCGTCGACGCCGGCATACAGGCCCGGTTTGAGCCCAGCGCCGCTCAGCCCCAATTCACGCGGCAGTTTGCGCAAGGAGGTTTTCGATCGCATCGGTCGCGGCTTTCGCGGTGTTGCGGCGCAATTGCAGGTGCAGCTCGTGGAAGCGCCGCGCCAGCGCTTGCGCCTTCGCTGGCTCGTCGAGCCACGCGAGTGTGGCCTGCGCCAGCTTCTCGGGCGTGGCGTCGCCTTGCAGGAGTTCGGGCACCGCCGTCTCCTGCAGCAGGATGTTGGGCAGCCCGACCCACGGCTGCAGCTTCATGCGCTTCATCATCTGCCAGCTCAACGCGTGCATGCTGTAGCAGATCACCATCGGGCGCTTGAACAGCGCGGCTTCGAGCGTTGCCGTGCCGCTGGCGATGAGCGTCACGTCGCACGCCGCGAGCGCTTCGTGCGAGCGGCCGTCGAGCAGATCGATCGGCACCTCGTTCGCGTGCTGGCGCCGCAGCGGTTCGATCGCGTGGCGCAAGCCCTGAACCACAGGCAGCACAAAACGCAGCGCGGGGCGCTGTTTGTGCATCTCCTGCGCTGCGGCCAGCATGCGCGGCGCGATGTACTGGACTTCCGACTTGCGGCTGCCCGGCAGTAGCGCGATCAGCTGCTCGTCTTCGCCGATGCCGAGCGCGGCGCGTGCCTGCGTGCGCGGCACCTCGAGCGGGATCGCATCGGCCAGCGGGTGCCCGACATAGGTGGCTGCAACGCCATGCTTGGCGTACAGCGCAGGCTCGAAGGGAAACACGCACAGCATGTGGTCGACGGCGACGTGGACCTTTTCGATGCGCTTCGCGCGCCACGCCCAGACCGACGGGCTGATGAAGTGCACCGTGCGCACGCCCTTGCCCTTGAGCCGGGCTTCGAGGTCGAGGTTGAAGTCGGGCGCGTCGACGCCGATGAACAGGTCGGGCGGCTCGCGCAACAGGCGCTCCGCGAGCTGGTTGCGAATTCCCGAGATCTCGCGGTAGTGGCTGAGCACTTCCACATAGCCTCGCACCGCCAGCTTGTCGTGCGGCCACCAGGCCTCGAAGCCGTGTTCGGCCATCTTCGGGCCGCCGATGCCGAAGGCGTGGAGTTGCGGCCAGCGTGCGCGCAGTCCGCCGAGCAACAGCGAGGCCAACAAGTCGCCGGATGCTTCGCCGGCGACCATCGCGATGCGTGGAGCTTCAGGGACTGCCATCTCCCACCCTCACCCCGGCCCTCTCCCGCACGCGGAAGAGGGAGAGTGAGTGAAGTCCGTGCTTGTCGCAGGCAGGAGGCGACAAATCATCGCGCGATGCCGCGTTCGGCACGCTGCAAGAAGTCGAGAACCAGGCTCACGTCGCCGCTCGCCTGCGGCGTCGTGGCGGCGAGCACGGGCATTTGTGCCTTGGCCGCCTCCAGCGTCAATCCATTGCGGTAGATCAGTCTGTGCATCTGCTTGATGACAGCGATGCGCGCGGGCGAGAAACCGCGCCGGCGCAGGCCTTCCACGTTGAAGCCGCGCACCGCGAGCGGGTTGCCGTCGACCAGCATGAAGGGAGGCACGTCTTGCGAGACGGCACTGCCGAACCCGACGAAGGCATGCGCGCCGATCTTCACGAACTGGTGGATGCCGCTCAATCCACCGATGATGACCCAGTCGCCGATGTGCACATGGCCGCCGAGCGTCGCGTTGTTCGCGAAGATCGTCTGGTGGCCGACCTGGCAATCGTGCGCGATGTGCACGTAGGCCATGATCCAGTTGTCGTCGCCGATGCGCGTGACTCCGGCGTCTTGCGCCGTGCCGACGTTGAGTGTGCAGAACTCGCGGATCGTGTTGCGGTCGCCGATGTGAAGTTCGGTAGGCTCCTTCGCGTATTTCTTGTCTTGCGGCTCCGCGCCGACGGAACAGAACTGGAAGATGCGGTTGTCGCGGCCGATCGTCGTGTGGCCTTCGATCACCGCGTGCGCGCCGATGCGCGTGCCTTCGCCGATCCGAACGTTGGCGCGAACGATCGCGTAGGCGTCGACGTGCACGCTCTCGCCGAGCAACGCGCCGGCCTCGATGATTGCCGTGGGGTGGATCGTCGCCATGGGCGCGGGCGCGCTATGCGTGAACCCGGTTTCGCATCAGGCGAACTTGCGCATCGTGCACGTCAGCTCGCACTCGACGACGAGCTCGCCGTCGACCCGCCCGCTGCACGCGAACTTGTAGACGCTGGCCTTGTTGCGCGTCAGGTTCGCTTCGAGCACGAGCTGGTCGCCCGGCTCCACCGGCCGCTTGAAACGCGCCGCATCGAGCGCGGCCAGGTAGTAGATCGTCTTGCTGTCGGGCAACTGGCCCAGCGTTTCGAACGCCAGCAGCGCGGCGCTCTGCGCCAGCGCCTCGAGCATCAGCACGCCGGGCATCACCGGGCGTACCGGGAAGTGGCCGACGAAGAACGGCTCGTTGATCGTGACGTTCTTCAGCGCCTTGATGCGCACGCCCTTTTCGATCTCGAGCACGCGGTCGATCAGCAGGAACGGGTAGCGGTGCGGCAGCCGGGTGAGGATCTCGTGAATGTCCATCATGATCGGTTCTTCAGTTGCTTTTCCAGCGCGCGCACCCGGTCGCGCAAGGCGTGCAGTTGGCGCAGCGTGGCCGCGTTCTTCTCCCACGACGCATTGTCGTCGATGGGAAAGATGCCGCTGTACAGGCCCGGCTTGAGGATCGAGCGCATCACGACGCTCGCCGCCGAGATGTGCACGCCCTCGGCCAGCGTCAGGTGGCCGAGGATGTTGGCCGCGCCGCCGATCGTGCAGTGCGGCCCGATGCGCGCGCTGCCGGCCACGCCGGCGTTGCCGGCGATCGCGGTGTGCGCGCCGATGTGCACGTTGTGGCCGATCTGGATCAGGTTGTCGAGCTTGACGCCGTCCTCTAACACCGTGTCTTCGAGCGCGCCGCGGTCGATGCAGGTGTTGGCGCCGATCTCGACGTCGTCGCCGATGCGCACCGCGCCAAGCTGCTCGATCTTCTCCCAGCGGCCTTCGGTGGGCGCGAAGCCGAATCCATCGGCACCGATCACGACGCCGCTGTGAACGATGCAGCGGCTTCCGATGCGGCAAGCGGCACCGAGGGTCACGCGGGGTGCGAGGCGGGTCAACGGGCCGACAAACGCGCCGGCGCCGATGAAACACGAGGCACCGATCACGGCCCCGTCTTCCACCACGGCATCCGCTTCAATCACGGCCAGAGCCGCGACGCTGGCACCTGGCGCCACTCGCGCTCGTGGGTCGACCACCGCACTCGGGTGCACGCCGGCGGCCGAGGCCGGCCGGGTCTTCCGGCCCCACCACTGCGTGAGGCGCGCGAAGTAGAGGTAGGGGTCGGGCGTGACGATCGCCGTGCCCCGGGCCGCCACGGCGTCGCGAAACGCCGGAGCGACGATTACGCAGCCGGCCTGCGTCAACGCGAGTTGCGCCTGAAAACGTGGGTTGGCGAGGAAGGAAATGGTCGAAGGCGTCGCACCTTCGAGGCCGCCGATGCGCGTGACCTGCAGCTCGGGCGAGCCGATCAATTCGCCACCCAGGGCGCTGACGATCTCGCGCGCCGAAACGCTGATGGCCACTGAGAACCGTGCGCAGCAGGTCGCCAGGCGCCGGGCCTTACTTCGCGCCTTGCGCGTTGAGCGCCTTGATGACCTTGTCGGTGATGTCGACTTTCGAACTGGCGAACACGGCCTCTTGCAGGATCAGGTCGTATTTTTCCGTTTCGAAAATCTGCTTGATGACTTTGTTCGCGCGCTCGACAACGGCGGCCAGCTCTTCGTTCTTGCGCTGGCTCAGGTCTTCCTGGAACTCGCGGCGCTTGCGCTGGAATTCGCGGTCCTGTTCGACGAGCTCGCGCTGGCGCCGGTTGCGCTCGGTCTCCGACAGCGTGGGCGCATCTTTGTCGAGCTTGTCGCCGGCGGCCTTCAAGCGGTTCGCGAACTCGGCGAGCTCTTTCTCGCGCTTGGAGAATTCGGTCTCGAGCTTCGCCTGCGCGGCCTTGGCGGGGATCGCGTCGCGCAAAACGCGGTCGCTGTTCACGTAGCCGATCCGCAACTCCTGGGCCCAGCCAGCCAGCGCGGTGCCGGCGATCAGCACGGCGACGGCGAACGTCTTGACGCTAGAGATTTTCATCAGAACGCAGTCCCGATCTGGAATTGAAGACGCTGGATTCTATCGCCCGGCTGCTTGCGCCACGGCGCGCCCCAACTCAGCTTCAACGGGCCTACCGGCGAGATCCAGCTCAGGCCCACTCCCGCCGACGCGCGCAGACTCTGCGCCGTGATGCTTTCGAACTCGCCCCACACGTTGCCGGCGTCGACATAAGCGAACAGGCGCAGCGACCGGTCATTGCCCGAGCCCGGCACCGGAACGTACAACTCGCTGTTCAGGTTGATGCGCCTATTTCCCCCGATGTAGCCGCCCAGCACGTCGGGCGGCCCGAGCGACCCCTGGTCGAAGGCGCGCACCGTTCCCAAGCCGCCGCCGTAGAAGTTCTTGAACACCGGGTAGGGTCGCCCTTGCAGACCGATGCCCCAACCGATTTCGGCGTTCAGGCCGAGCGAAAACTTCGTGCCTAGTGGAATGTACTGCTGCGCCTGCGCGTTGCTGCGCAGGTAGCGCGTATCGCCGGCGATGCCCCATTCGAAGTTCAGCCGCAGGTAGCGGCCGGCCGTGGGGGCGATGGCGCTGTCGCGCGCGTCGCGCGCCCAACCGAGCGTGACCGGGACCGAAAGACTTCTCGCGCCGAAGTTGTAGCGGTAGTTGAAGTAGTTCGCGGGCAGGTTCACGTCGCCGCGAATTTCCGTCTGCTCCGCGCCGATGCCCAGGAACACCGTGTCGTATTCGCTGAACGGAATGCCGAAACGGATCGATGCGCCCGGCGTCACGAGCTCGTACTGCTCGCCCTGGCTGTTGAACGGCTTGACGGTGCGGTAGTAGAGCTCCAGCGCGCGGGAGATGCCATCGATCGTGAAGTAAGGGTCGACGGTGCTGAGCGATATCGTGCGCGTGGAGCGGCTCGTGTTCAGCTCCAGGCCGAGGTAGTTGCCCGAACCGAACACGTTGTCCTGCCTGATCGACGCGGTGATCGACAACTTGTCGGCCGACGAGAAGCCCGCGCCGAGCAACAGGTTGCCGGTGGGCTTTTCCGTCACGTTCACGGTCAGGTCGACCTGGTCCTGCGCGCCGGGGACTTCGGCACTGTCGACCGCGACATCCTTGAAGTAACCGAGCCGGTCGACCCGGTCGCGCGACAGCTTGATCTTCGCGCCGTCGTACCAGCTCGACTCGAACTGGCGGAATTCGCGCCGCACCACCTCGTCGCGCGTGCGGCTGTTGCCGGCGACGCTGATGCGGCGCACGTAGACGCGGCGCTGCGGGTCGGCCACCAGCGCCACGGCGACGCGGCCGTTCGCGCGGTCGATGTCGGTGCGCGGCTCGACGCGCGCGAACGCATAGCCGAACGTGGCGAAGCGCTCGACGAAAGCGCGCGTCGTGTTCGTCACTCCTTCAGCGCGGTACGGCTCGCCGGGTTTCACCGCGACCAGCGTCTTGAAGTCCTCCTCCTTGCCGAGGTACTCGCCTTCGAGCGTGACCGCGGTCACCGTGTACGGCTGGCCTTCGTCGACGTTGATGGTGATCGAAATCTCTTGTTTGTCCGGCGAGATCGCGACCTGCGTGGACGTGACCGCGAACTCGAGGTAGCCCCGGTTCAGGTAGAACGAGCGCAGCGTTTCCAGATCGGCGTTGAGCTTGGAGCGCGAATAGCGGTCGGCTTTCGTGTACCAGGTGAGCCAGCCGCCGTCGTTCAAGTCGAGCAGGCCTTTCAACTCTCCTTCGTCGTACGCCTTGTTGCCGGCAATGCGCAGTTCGCGGATCTTCGCCGCCGAGCCTTCCGTGATCGTGAACGTGACGTTGACGCGGTTGCGCTCCTGCGGCGTCACCGTTGTCACGACTTCGGCGCCGTAGAGGCTGCGCGTCAGGTACTGGCGCTTGAGCTCCTGTTCGGCGCGGTCGGCGAGCGCCTTGTCGAACGGCAGGCCTTCGCCGATGCCAAAGTCTTTCAGCGACTTGGTCAGCTGGTCCTTGTCGAATTCCTTCAGCCCCACGAAATCGAGGTTCGCGACGATCGAGCGCTCTTCGACGATCACGATCGCCACGCCGCCGTCGATGTCGATGCGAACGTCCTTGAACAGGCCGGTGGCGAACAGCGCGCGCAGTGCGGCCGCGCCTTTTTCATCGGTGTAGGTGTCGCCGATGCGAAACGGCAGCGACGCGAACACGGTGCCGGCATCGGTGCGTTGCAGGCCTTCGACACGAATGTCTTTCAGCACGAAGGGCTCGGCCGCCCAGGCACTACCTGCCTGCAATGCGGCGACGAGCACAAGATACAGAATCGAAGTGCGAAAGCCAGCCGGCGGGTACGGAAAACGCATGCGGTCGAAAGCCCGGGGGGTCAGTGCAGGCCCAGCAATCGAGCCACGTCGTTGTAGAGGGCGAGCGACATCATCATCAGCATGATCGCGACGCCGCCGCGTTGCAGTCTCTCGAGCCACAGGTCGGAGACGGGACGCCCTGTCACAGCCTCGAAAAGATAATACATCAGGTGCCCGCCGTCGAGCATCGGCAGCGGCAGCAGGTTGAGCACGCCCAAACTCACGCTGACCACCGCCAGAAAACCGAGGTAATACGCAAGCCCGAGGCGCACCGATTGGCCGGCGTAGTCGGCGATCGTGATCGGCCCGCTGAGGTTCTTCAGCGAAGCCTGACCGATCACCATCTTGCCCAACATCTCGAGCGTCAGCGCCGACATCTCCCAGGTCTTGCTCGCGGCGCGCAGCACTCCGTCGACGGGGCCGTAGCGAACCGTCAGCATTTCAGGGGGCTGGCCCGGATAGGCCTCGATCCGGCCGACAGTCGCCTGGCCTTCGCTGACGACATTGGGCTTGACTTCGAGCTCGAGCGTCTGCCCGCCGCGCTCGACGCGCCAGGCCATGGGCTTCGCAGTGCGGTCAAGTCCGCCGCCGGCGCCGCTGGCGCGAATCAGCTCGCGGATCGCGGAAGCGTCGATCACGCTCACACCGTCGATCGCGAGCACCCGGTCCCCGGCGCGCAGCCCGGCACGCGCCGCCGGGCCGCCGGCCTTCACATCGCCGAGCACCGGTTCGCTGAAGGCATTGCCCAGACCGATGCGCTGCATCGTCGCCGCGTCGATGTCGGTGCTGCCCAGGCGATCGAGATTGAGCACGATTCTGCGTTGGCTGCGGCCGTCGCGATCGCTCACCATCAACTGCAGGGGCTGGCCGCGCAGCACGGCGCGAGTGACCTGCCAGCGCAAGTCACTCAGCGATTGCACGTCTTGCCACTCCACACCGTCGGCAGACCAGGCGCGGGCCCAATCGCCGGCGCGCATGCCGGCGGACTCAGCGAGGCTGGCGCGCGCCGGCGGGCCGAGCACGGCTTTCGCTTCTTCGATGCCGATCCAATGCGCGCATGCGTAGAGCGCAATCGCGAGCAGCAGGTTCGCCAGCGGCCCGGCGGCGACGACCGCGGTGCGTTGCCACAGCGTCTTGCGGTTGAACGCGGCGTGCAGTTGGTCGGGCGCGACCGGGCCTTCGCGCTCGTCGAGCATGCGCACGTAGCCGCCGAGCGGCAACGCGCAGACGACGAATTCGGTGGCGTCGGCGTGTCTCTGGCGCCGCCAGATCACACGGCCGAAGCCGACCGAGAAACGCAGCACTTTCACGCCGCACGCCACCGCAACCCGATAGTGGCCGTACTCGTGAATCACGATCAGCACGCCCAGGGTCAGGATGAATGCGAGCAAAGTGATCATGTCAGTTGCTCCACCGCGTTGCGCGCGACCCGTGAGTTACCAGACTCCATCGTCAAGGGCTGCTTTCGGCCCGTTGCTGCCGTTCGCCGCTGCGCGCACGCCAGCTCCGGCGCGAGGGCAGGTAGCCCGGGGTACGTTCTCCGGCCCACGCTCGCGGGGCACCGGATGTGGGCCACGGCGCGCAATTCCATCAACGCCAGCCAAGCTCTCGAGGAGCCAGGACACCGCGAATGGGGCCTGCGCCCGCACCCCGAGCCACCTGCCCCTGCAACCAAGTGGCACCCCTGCGCATCGCCCGTCACCATGGGTGGCAGCAGGGCGGTGGTGGTGCCCCCGGGCGCAGGCCCCATTCGCGGTGTCCTGGCTGTTCGCGTGCTTGGACGGTGTTGACGCGGCTGCCCGAGGTGGACCTCGGTGGTGCCCCGCGAGCGTGGGCCGGAGAACGGGGGTGCCGCCACCGCCCTGGGGAACGGTCGCAGGCGGGCGGGGCTTGCGCAGACCGCCGGTTTGCGCTCGATGCCCCCCGCCACCTGCCCTCGCCCCGCAGCTGGCGTGCGCGCAGCGGTGAACGTCAGCAATGGGCCGAAAGCAGTCGGCGCGCCGCTGCAGGCTTGACGCGAGTCAGCGTAGACCAGTTTCATTTCAGCAGACCCTGAATCAACGCCGCGGCCTCACGGCGTGCCCGGGCATCGAGCGCGAGCAGCGCCTCGACGCTGCCGGTGCTGCCCGCCTCAGGCAGCACACGCTCCAGCGCGCGCGCATTCACGGCGTGAATCTGGTCGAAGCGGATGCGCCCGTCGAGAAACGCCGCCACCGCCTCTTCGTTGGCTGCGTTCAGGACCGCCGTGCCCCCGGGCGGCCCGGCGAGCGTGTCCCACGCGAGTTGCAGCCCCGGGTAACGCGCGTGATCGGGCGCCGCGAACGTCAGCGCGCCCAGGCTCGCGAAGTCGAGTTGGCTCGCCCCCGACGCAATGCGCTGCGGAAACGCCAGTCCAACAGCGATGGGCACGCGCATGTCGGGCGTTCCCAGTTGCGCGAGCACCGAGTGGTCGCGGCACACGACCATCGAATGCACGATGCTTTGCGGATGGATCACGACACGGATCTGCCGCGGCTGCAAGTCGAACAGCCAGCGCGCTTCGATGACTTCGAGCGCCTTGTTCATCATCGTCGCCGAGTCGACGGAAATCTTGCGCCCCATCACCCAGTTCGGGTGGGCGATGGCCTGGTCGGGCGTCACGCCCCGAAGGGTCGCCGGATCGCGCTCGCGAAACGGCCCGCCGGAGGCGGTGAGCACGATGTGGTCGATGCGCTCGCCCCAAGCGCCGCGGTCTTCCGGCAGGCATTGAAAAATCGCCGAATGTTCACTGTCGATCGGCAGCAGCGTCGCGCCACCCGTGCGCACCGCGTCCATGAACAGCGCGCCGCCCAGCACCAGCGCCTCCTTGTTCGCGAGCAACAGGCGTTTGCCGGCACGCGCCGCGGCGAGGCAAGGCGCGAGACCCGCGGCGCCGACGATCGCGCCCATCACGATGTCGACCTGCGGGTGCGAGGCCAGGTCGATCAGCGCCTGTTCGCCGTGCAGCACTTCGGTGCGCAGGCCCTTGGCTTTGAGGCGTGGCGCGAGGCTGCTGGCCTGCGCGGCATTGCTGACGATCGCGCAGCGCGGGTTCCAGCGTTGGCATTGCTCGAACAGGGTATCGATGCGGCTGTGCGCCGAAAGCGCAAACACCTCGAAGCGCTCGGGGTGCAGCGCCACCACTTCCAGCGTATTGCTGCCCACCGAGCCGGTGGCGCCGAGGATGCACAGGCGTTGCATGGGCAGGTTCCCGCTCACAACGATGCAAACGCCAAGGCCGCCGGCAGCACCGGCAACAAGGCGTCGAAACGGTCGAGCACGCCCCCATGCCCAGGCAGCAGCTGGCTGCTGTCTTTCGCGCCGGCACTGCGCTTGATCAGCGACTCGAACAGGTCGCCCACCACGCTCAGCGCGGCGAGGAACAGCACCACCAGCGCCAGGCCGGGCCAGCCGAGGTGTGCGAGCAGGTGCGTGAACAGGCTCGGCGAATCGACGGCCAACGAGCGGTCCACGACCAGCCACACGCCGGCCAGGGCCAGCACACCCAGCATGCCGCTCCACACACCTTCCCAGCTTTTGCCAGGGCTGATGGCGGGAGCGAGTTTGCGCTTGCCGAAAGCGCGGCCACCGAAATACGCCGCGATGTCGGCCATCCAGACGATGCAGCAGGTCGACAACAGGAAGTTCACGCCGACGCCGCGTGCGTTGACGATCGCCAGCCAGGCGAGCGCAAGGATCGCCACACCGAGCAGCCAGCGCAGCGGCGCGGCGTGCACGCCCCAGGCGGCCACGCCGGCGCGCAGCGCCCAGGCGCCGCCGAGCGTCCAGAGCAGCAGCCCGAGCCACCACAGCGCGGGCGGCGCGAAGCTTCCCCAACCGAGCCACAGCGCCACGGCGCCGATGACCGCGACGACTGCGCCGATCGCGATCGACAAACCCTTCGCGGCGTTCAGGCGGCCCCATTCCCACCCGGCGGCTGCGATCAGGGCGAGCGTGAAAGCGGCGAACAGCCAGTTGGAACCGGCGCTCAGCGTGGCCACGAAAATCGCGAACAGCACCAGCGCCGTGATGACACGTTGTTTGAGCATGTCACGTCTGGGCCGCGACAACGGCCTGGGCCGCCGTTGCAGCCGCACCGTCCTTCAACGCACCAAAGCGCCGGTCGCGTCGCGCGAAGTCCTGCAGTGCGGCGTCCAGGTCGGCCTCGCTGAATTCAGGCCACAGGCGTTCGGTGAAAACGAGTTCCGAGTACGCCACCTGCCAGAGCAGGAAGTTGCTGATGCGCACTTCGCCGCCGGTGCGGATGAACAGGTCGGGGTCAGGCGCGTAGCTCAGCGCCATGAACTGGTTCAGGCGCGCTTCGTCGAGCTCGTTCGACTTCACGCCGGCTTCGATGGCGCGCCGGCAGGCCTGTACGATGTCCCAGCGCCCACCGTAGTTGAACGCCACCGTCAGCGTGATGCGCCGGTTGTGCTGCGTGCTCCACTCGGCCTGCTCCCAGGCCTGTCGCAGCTTGTCGGAGACGCCGCTGCGGTCGCCGACGATGCGGATGCGCACGCCGTCGCCCGCGAGCTTGGCCAGGTACTGCGACACGGCCACGAGCACGAGCTGCATCAGGCCCGAGACTTCGTCGCTCGGGCGCTTCCAGTTTTCCGACGAGAACGCGAACACGGTCAGGTATTCGATGCCGCGGTCGGCACACGCCTGCACCGTCTTGACGAGGGTGTCCACGCCCTTCTTGTGGCCGAAGAAACGCATCAGAAAGCGCTTCTTCGCCCAGCGCCCGTTGCCGTCCATCACGATGGCCACGTGGCGCGGCACGGCACCATGGCCCTGCGGATTCACGCGCTGCGTCGCTTCGCTCACGCCGCGAGCCGCCTGGAGGTTCTCGCCGAGTGCCATCAGACGGCCAGGATCTCGGCTTCCTTGGAGGCACGAGCCGGTCGATCTCGGCGATCGTGCGGTCGGTGAGCTTTTGCAGATCATCCAGCGAGCGGCGCTCCTCGTCTTCGCCGATCGTCTTGTCCTTGAGCAGCTTCTTCGCGTGTTCGTTCGCTTCGCGCCGCAGGTTGCGCGCCGCGATGCGCGCCTCTTCGCCGGCGTGGCGCACCACTTTCGTCAGGTCTTTGCGCCGCTCTTCCGTCAGCGCGGGCATCGGCACGCGCAGCAGGTCGCCTTGCGCGGCCGGGTTCAGGCCGAGGTCGGACTCGCGAATCGCCTTTTCGATCTTCGCGCCCATGCCCTTTTCCCAGGGCTGCACGCTGATGGTGCGCGCGTCGAGCAGCGACACATTCGCGACCTGGCTGATCGGCAGCATCGAGCCGTGGTAGTCGACGTGCACCTGGTCCAGGATGCCGGGGTGCGCCCGGCCGGTGCGAATCTTCTGCAGTTCGCTCTTGAACGACTCGAGCGTTCGCGCCATCTTGGTTTCGGCGGTTTTCTTGATCTCCGGCAGACTCATCGACACTCTCCTCTTACACGTGCACCAAGGTGCCTTCGTCCTCGCCCAGCACCACGCGCTTGAGCGCCCCGGGCTTGGAGATGCTGAACACCTTGATCGGCAACTTCTGGTCGCGACACAGCGCAAAGGCGGTCGCGTCCAGCACTTGAAGATTCTTGATGATCGCTTCGTCGAAGCTGATTTCGCGGTAGCGCGTCGCCTTCGGGTCTTTTTTCGGGTCGGCGCTGTAGACGCCGTCGACCTTGGTCGCCTTCAGAACGATCTGCGCGCCGATCTCGGCGCCGCGCAGCGCCGCCGCGGTATCGGTCGTGAAGAACGGGTTGCCGGTGCCGGCCGCGAACACGACCACCTTGCCCTCTTCGAGGTACTGCAAGGCCTTGGGCCGCACGTAGGGCTCGACGACCTGTTCGATCGAAATCGCGGACATCACGCGCGCCACCATGCCCTCCTGGCGCATCGTGTCGGCCAGAGCCAGCGCGTTCATCACGGTGGCGAGCATGCCCATGTAGTCGGCGGTGGCACGGTCCATGCCCACCGATCCGCCGGCCACGCCACGAAAGATGTTGCCCCCGCCAATCACGACCGCGACTTCGACGCCCAGCTTGGTCACTTCCTGCACTTCGCGCACCATGCGCACGATCGTCGCGCGGTTGATGCCGTAGGCATCGTCACCCATCAGGGCCTCGCCCGAGAGCTTGAGCAAAATGCGCTTGTACGCGGGCATGCGGCGAACTCCTTGGGTGGTGCGAAAGCCTGGCGGAACTCGAAGTCTAGCTGCGCACCGCGGTCACGCCCTTCAGCGGCGTCTGTCGCGTCAGGATTTGGGCGCGCCCTTCGACGCCGCCACCTGCGCGGCGACTTCGGCGGCGAAGTCGTCGCTCTTCTTCTCGATCCCTTCGCCCACCACGTACAACGTGAACGCCTTGACCTGCGTGGCGCGCTCTTGCAGCATCTTCTCGACACTTTGTTTGTCGTTCTTCACGAAGGCCTGGTTGAACAGGCTCACTTCCTTCAAGATACTTCTGCACCGCGCCCTCGACCCGCTTGGTCACGATCTCGGCCGACTGCACCGGCTTGCCCTCGGCCTTGGCTTTTTCGGCGTCTTCGGCCGCCTTCATCGACGCGACGTTGCGCTCGGTGGCGACCAGCGCGGCCGGCACGTCGGCCGAGGACAAGGCCACCGGCTTCAT
The DNA here is from genome assembly GCA_963791595.1 of uncultured beta proteobacterium. Lineage (GTDB taxonomy): Bacteria > Pseudomonadota > Gammaproteobacteria > Burkholderiales > Burkholderiaceae_C > JAEMQF01. The sequence continues at coordinate 106,589 of CAWBTF010000032.1, forward strand.
CGCCGCGATGTGCATCGCCACGTCTTTCGCCGCCGCGTCGTCGCCAGTGAATTCAACGAGCACGCCGATGCGCGTGCCGTGCAGGTACTGCGCCAGTTTGCCGCCGCCGGCATAACGCTTGAAACGGCGGATCGCCATGTTCTCGCCGATCTTGCCGACCAGGCCCTTGCGCACGTCTTCAAGCGTCGGGCCGAACCCGTCCTGGCTGTGCGACAAGGCGCTTAAGCCCGCCACGTCGGCCGGGTTGTGCTTGGCGGCCAACTCCGCGCACGCCTTGGCGAAGGCGAGGAAGGCATCGTTCTTCGTGACGAAGTCGGTTTCGCAGTTGACCTCGACCATCGCGCCGGTCGTTCCCGACACGCTGGCTGCGACCACGCCTTCGGCGGCGATGCGCGACGCCGCCTTGCCGGCCTTGCTGCCGAGCTTGACGCGCAGCAGTTCCTCGGCGCGCGCCATGTCGCCGTCGGCTTCCGTCAGCGCCTTCTTGCACTCCATCATCGGTGCGTCGGTCTTGGCGCGAAGTTCGCCGACCATGCTTGCAGTGATCGCGGGCATTTGATGTTGCTCCTTGGGGTTCGCGCGCGGTGGATGTCGGAGCGCGAACCGTCGTTCATCGGAAAAAAGGGGCTGTGCCAGCCCCTGTCCAGACCCCGGGGCCGGGGTGATGCGGCGCTTCAGGCGTGTTCGTCGACCTCGACGAATTCATCGCCCTTGGGTGCAACCGCACTCACGACTTCGTTCATTGCGTTCGCCTTGCCCTCGAGCACCGCATCGGCCACGGCACGCGCGTACAGCGCCAGCGCCTTGCTGGAATCATCGTTGCCGGGAATCACGTAGTCGATGCCGATCGGCGAGTGATTCGAATCGACCACGCCGATGATCGGGATGCCGAGCTTTTTCGCCTCGGCCACGGCGATCTTGTGGTAGCCGACGTCGATCACGAACATCGCGTCGGGCAGCGCCGTCATGTCCTGGATGCCGCCGATGTCCTTTTCGAGCTTCGCGAGTTCGCGCTGGAACATCAGCTGCTCTTTCTTGATGCGGATTTCGGTGCCGGCCTCGATTTGCGCCTGCATGTCCTTGAGCTTCTTCAGCGACGCTTTCACGGTCTTGAAATTCGTCATCATGCCGCCCAGCCAGCGCTGGTCGACGTAGGGCATGCCGGCGCGCTTGGCTTCCAGGGCCACTACTTCGCGCGCCTGGCGCTTCGTGCCGATCATCAGCACCGTGCCGCGCTTGGCGGCGATCTGGCGCACGAATTTCATCGCGTCCTGAAAGAGCGGCAGCGTCTTTTCCAGGTTGATGATGTGGATCTTGTTGCGATGGCCGTAAATGTACGGGGCCATCTTGGGGTTCCAGAAGCGCGTTTGGTGTCCGAAATGGACGCCGGCTTCCAGCATTTCACGCATCGTGATCGTCATGTGGGCTCCAAAGGTTGTGTCTAGAATCCGGCTTCAATCGCTGCGTCGCAGGCCGGGGCACTGAGCCCCGACAAGAAAAACGCAGCAACACCTTTCGATTGCCGGATTCGCGTCTCGTTTGATCTGGGACCGAGGGAATCGCGCCCAGATAAACCCGCAGAGTGTAGCACCCAGCATGACCCTCGACCTCAGCGCGGCACGCGATCAGATCCTGACCGGCAAGCGCAGCGCCGCGTCGCTGATGGAAGAGAGCATCGCCGCGTGCGCCGCGCCCGGCAACGCGAAGGCCCTGCTTCGCACCAGCCATCCGCTGGCCCGTGCAGTGGCACACGGCGTCGATGCCGCCCATGCGTGCGGCGCTCCATTGCCGCCGTTGGCCGGGCTGGCGGTGAGCGTGAAAGACCTGTTCGACGTGCAGGGCGAAGTCACCGCCGCCGGGTCGGTGGTGCTTGGCCGTGCACCGCCTGCTGCCACCGACTGCCCGGCGGTCGCGCATCTGCGGCGCGCGGGGGCAGCGTTCATCGGCCGCAGCAACATGAGCGAGTTCGCGTTCTCCGGGGTGGGCATCAACCCGCATCACGGCACGCCGGCCAATCCGGCGACGTTGGGCGTCGATTCAACGCCGCGCATTCCCGGCGGCTCCACCTCGGGTGGCGCGGTGTCGGTGGCGAGCGGCGCGGCCTGGGCAGCACTGGGCTCCGACACCGGCGGTTCGCTGCGCGTTCCCGCTGCGCTACAAGGGCTCGTCGGATTCAAGAACACGGCGCGCCTGACGCCCACGCAAGGCGCGATTCCACTGTCGACGACGCTCGACACCGTCGGCGCGATCACGCGCTCGGTGCGCGACGCCGCGCTGCTGCATTCGATCCTCGCCGACGCGCCGCTGACGTTGCGCGCGGTCCCGTTGAAGCATCTGCGCCTGGCCATGCCGCGCGGCTTTCTGCTCGACGACCTGGATGCCACCGTCGCCAAAGCCTTCGAGCGAAGCCTCGTGACGCTGCGCCGCGCCGGCGCACATATCGAGGAAATCGATCTTCGCGCGCTGGCCGACGTGCCCTCCATCATGGCCGGCGGCGGTTTTGCGCCCGTGGAAGCCTGGGCCTGGCACCGCGAGCGCATCGTGCGCGACGAAGCGCGCTACGACCCGCGCGTGGCACTGCGCATTCGCCGCGGTGAAGCCATGAGCGCGGCCGAGTACATCGAACTGATCGCCCGGCGCCAGGCCTGGATCGCGGCGATGGCTGAGACACTGCGTGACGTCGACGCGATGCTCAGCCCCACCGTGCCGATGGTCGCGCCGCCGATCGCGCCGTTGCTCGCCGACGACGCGGCTTTCTTCGCCACGAACGCACGGCTGCTGCGCAACCCGTCCATGGTGAATCTGCTCGATGGCTGTGCGATCTCGCTGCCATGCCACGCGCCCAGCGAGATGCCGGTCGGCCTGATGCTGTGGAGCGGAGCCCTGTGCGATGGCGCGGTGCTCGACGCCGCGCTCGCGGTGGAAACGGCATTGGCGCTTCACACGCAATCGGTCTGAACATGCACATTGCCGTGATCGGCGCCGGGGTCGTGGGAGTCACCACGGCGTGGGAACTGACGATGGACGGCCACACCGTCGACGTGTTCGATCGGCGCAATGCGGTGGCGTCGGAATGCAGCTTCGCCAACGCCGGCGTCATCGCCCCGGGCTACGTCACGCCATGGGCCGCCCCTGGCATGCCGGGCAAGATCTTGCGCCATCTGTTCAGCGCGCACACCCCCGTGCGATTGCATGCCACGCTCAACCCCACCGTCTGGCGCTGGGCCTGGCGCTGGCTGCGCGCCTGCCAGCCGCCGGTGTACGAGCGCAACCGCTCGGCAATGCACCATCTGGCACGGTACAGCCAGCAGCGCCTGGCGAGCCTGACGGAAAAACTCCAGCTCGAGTTCGAGCGCAACCGGGGCGTGCTGGTCGTGCACCGCGACGACGCGGACCTCGAACGCGCGCGCGCCGGCACGGAACTGCTGCGCAGCCTGGGCGTGACCTTCAAGGAACTCGACGCCGCGGGCTGCCGCACCGTTGAACCCGGCCTGCAGGCCGATGAGCCGCTTGCTGGCGGCATTCACCTGCCGAACGACGAAGTCGGCAACTGCCGCCAGTTCACTCAATTGCTGCGCGACGATGCGGAAAAACACGGCGCCGAATTCCACCTGGCCAACCAGGTGCTGCGCATCCAGCCCGGGCCGCCGCTCAAGCTCGAAATCCGCCAGTTGGCCGTGAACGACGATTACGCAGCGTCGCGGCTCGCCCAAGCGACCGACATCCATCCGGAGCTCGTCTCGCAGGCGATGGCATTGCGCTCGCGCGCCGCTGCGCGCTTCGGCCATCCGCTGAGCGAAACCGAGTTCGACGCGGTGATCGTCTGCGCCGGCGTCGACAGCACGCGCCTGCTCGCTCCTCTGGGAATGCACCTGCCGCTGCAGGCGCTGCACGGCTACTCGCTGACGTTTCCGCTGCGTTCGGCCGAACACGGGCCGCGCTCGGCGGTGATGGATGAACGCTTCAAGGTCGTGATCAGCCGCCTCGGGCAGCGGCTGCGCGTGGCCGGCAGTGCCGAACTCGGCGGTAGTCTGGAACGACAGCACCAGGGCGCCGTCGCCACGCTCTACAAGGTGCTCAACGACTGGTTCCCCGGCGGCGCGCAGCTGCGCCGCGCCCAGGTCTGGAAAGGCGCCAGGCCGATGCTGCCCGACGGCCCGCCGGTCGTCGGCAAGAGCAACGTGCCAGGCGTCTGGCTCAACCTCGGCCACGGCTCGAGCGGCTGGGCGCTGAGCTGCGGCTCGGCACGCGCGCTGGCCGACATGGTGAGTGGGCGCGAGGCGCCGGTCGACATGCAGGCGCTGTCGCTGCAACGGCTGGGCTTGTAAGGCAGCCGCGATGCAGCGGGTTCTGCCGAGCGAACAGGCGCTGCCGCTGCACGACATCGCCGGCACGCGCGCCATCGAAGCGAAGGCCGAAGCGGCGCTCGGCCCCAACGTCTTGATGCAGCGTGCCGGCCTCGCGCTGGCGCGCCTGGCGCTGGCGCTCGCACCGCACGCGCGCGGCATCTGGGTCGCCGCCGGGCCCGGCAACAATGGCGGCGACGGTCTCGAAGCCGCGCTGCACTTGCACCGCTGGGGCAAGCGCGTCGCAGTGAGTTTGCTCGCGAATGAAGCGTCGCAGCCGGCGGACGCACGCGCGGCGCTGCAGCGCGCACGCGTCTGCGGAGTGCCCATCGATGGCGGCTTGGACATCGGCTTCGAGCCCGATCTGGCGATCGACGCCTTGCTCGGCGTGGGCGCGAGCCGGGCACCCGAAGGTGCGATTGAAACCGCGATCCGCCGACTGAACGCACTGGCCTTCCCGGTTCTTGCAGCAGACGTGCCTTCCGGACTGAACGTGGACACCGGTGCGGCTCTCGGCGAGATTTGCGTGCGCGCGAGCCACACCTTGAGCCTGCTGACGCTCAAGCCGGGGCTGTTCACCGGCGTCGGGCGCGACCATGCCGGCGACATCTGGCTCGACGACTTGGACGTCGAAGCAAGCCAGACCGCACCGAGCGCGACCTTGGGCGGCGCCGAACCGCTGTGGAAACTGATGCCCGCGCGCCGCCACGCGCAGCACAAAGGCAGCTTCGGCGACGTCGCCGTGGTCGGCGGCGCGCCGGGAATGAGCGGTGCCGCGCTGCTCGCCGCTCGGGCCGCACTCGCCGCCGGGGCGGGGCGCGTTTATGTCGATCTGCTCGGCTCGCGGGGTCTGGCCCATGACCCTTCGCACGACACTTCACACGACCCGCAGCGCCCGGAGCTGATGCTGCGCCCGGGCTGGGCGCGTGGGGACGCGCAAGTGCTGCGCGGCAGCCTCGTCGTCTGCGGATGCGGCGGCGGCGATGCCGTGCGTGAGATCTTGCCCAGGCTGCTCAGCCAGAGTCCGCGCCTGCTGCTCGACGCCGACGCGCTCAACGCCATCGCCACCGACACTTCGCTGCAGGCCCAGCTGACGGCGCGCGCCGGCCGCGGCCAGGCGACGGTGTTGACACCGCACCCGCTGGAAGCGGCGCGGCTGCTGCAGTGCAGCGCCGCACAGGTGCAGGCCGATCGCCTGCAGGCCGCGACCCGACTCGCTGCCAAATTCAATTGCGTCGTCGTGCTCAAAGGATCGGGCGGCGTGATCGCCACGCCGGGGCGCCCGCCACACATCAACCCGACCGGCAATCCGTCCCTCGCCAGCGCGGGCACGGGCGATGTTCTCGCGGGCTGGCTCGGTGGGCTCTGGTCGCAGATCGCCACGTTGTGCGCCCCGGCAGGGGGGATCGATGAAGCAAGCAGTGAAGCCGCTTTTGACGCTGCGCGAAGTGCCGTCTTCGTGCATGGCCTGGCGGCCGAGGGAATTCACGCCGGCCCGCTGCGCGCCGGCGATCTCATCGAACGCATGCACGAGTTGCGCCGCGGGCGCAGCCCAGCGCCACATCCGAATTTGCGCCCTCACCCACCGTAAAGGGCGGCCCGGCGACGGTTGCTCAGCCTGTCAGCCGCGGCGCGACTTGCCGCTCATCGACTTGGGCCGAGTCGTCTTTCCAGTCTTCCCCGCTCCAGCCTTGCCTGCGACCTTGACGCGCGCGCCGGGTGCCGCGCGCGCTGCGTTGCCGATCTTCTCCGCCGCAAGTTTGGCGCTGCGCTTGGCCAGCGCCTTGACTGAGCGATCCATGCCTTTGAGCGCGGCCAGTTCTTCCTCGGCGCTCTGCTCGGATTGCGCGTGCCGCTCGCGCCGGCTGCGGCCGGGAGGCGGCAGCGCTTCGCCCTCGCGCACCAGACGGAAATCGATGCGCCGGCCGTCGAGGTCGACACGGCTGACCTGGATGCGAACGCGAGAGCCGACCGCATAGCGCTGGCCGCTGCGCTCGCCGCGCAGCTCCTGGCGCGCCTCGTCGAAGCGGTAGTACTCGCCGCCCAGTTCGGTGATGTGCACCAGGCCCTCCACGTACAAGCTGTCGAGCTGCACAAACAGGCCGAACGACGCGACGGCGCTGACCGTGCCGCCGAACTCCTCGCCCAAACGCTCGCGCATGTAGCGGCATTTCAGCCAGGCCTCGACGTCGCGCGACGCTTCGTCGGCACGGCGCTCGTTGGCGCTGCAATGTTCGCCCGCTGCCTCCCAGACCTGCTCCTCCTTGCCCAGCGCCTTCGCCGGCTTCGCGCCCTTGCGCGACAGCGGTGTCGCGACAATGTCCGCCGGCACGAGGTGGTAGCGCTTGCCGCCGAGCAGCGCGTGGATCACGCGGTGCACCAACAGATCGGGGTAGCGCCGGATCGGGCTCGTGAAGTGTGTGTACGCGTCGAACGCCAGGCCGAAGTGCCCGGCGTTGACGCCGGTGTAGATCGCCTGCTGCATCGAGCGCAGCAGCATCGTGTGGATCTGCTGAGCGTCGATGCGGTCGCGCGTGGCCGTGGCGATCGACTGGTACTCGGCCGGCTTGGGCGAATCACTGATCGACAGGCCCAGGCCGAGTGCCTTCAGGTAGTTTTGCAGCAGCACGCGGCGCTCGGGCGTCGGCCCTTCGTGCACGCGGTACAGCGCCGGGTGTTTGGCGTGGCCGATGAAGTCCGCCGCGCACACGTTCGCTGCGAGCATCGCCTCTTCGATGACGCGGTGCGCTTCGTTGCGCATGCGCGGCACGATTTTCTCAATGCGCCCGTTCGGATCGCAGACGATCTGGGTCTCGCTGGTCGCGAAGTCGACCGCGCCGCGCTTCTCGCGCGCTTTGCCCAGCGCCCGGTACACGCTGTGCAGGTTGAGCAGGTGCGGCACGAGCGCGTCGCGCTTCAAGGCCTGCGCGCCGCGGGTGTTGAGCAGAATGGCGGCGACTTCGTCGTAGGTGAGGCGCGCTTGCGAGCGGATCACCGCGGAATAGAACTGGTACGCGTGCACGTCGCCGGACTCGGTGACCAGCATATCGCACACGAGCGCAAGGCGCTCTTCGTCAGGATTGAGCGAACACAGGCCGTTGCTGATGCGCTCGGGCAGCATCGGGATCACGCGGCGCGGAAAGTAGACCGAGGTTGCGCGTTCGTACGCATCTGTGTCCAGTGGATCGCCGGGTTTGACATAGTGGCTCACGTCGGCGATCGCGACCAGCAGGCGCCACCCATTGGCGGCGCTGCCGGTCGCTCTTTCGCCCTTCGCGCGGCCGCCGCTCTTGCCGACGCCCTTGCCAATGACGGCGGGTTCGCAATACACGGCGTCGTCGAAATCGCGCGCGTCTTCGCCGTCGATCGTCACCAGCGCCACATCGGTCAGGTCGACGCGGTGCTTGCGATCGACGGCGCGAATCGTCGAAGGCAGGCTCGCCGCCTGCGCCAACGCCTGCGGCGAAAAGCGGTGCGGCACTTCGTACTTGCGCACCGCGATCTCGATCTCCATGCCGGGATCGTCGATCTCGCCCAGCACCTCGACGACGCGGCCCACCGGCTGCGAAAACATCGACGGCGGCTCGGTGAGCTCGAGCGCCACCACCTGCCCCGCGGTGGCGTTGGCGGTCGCGTTGTTCGGGATCAGGATGTCCTGGCCGTAGCGTTGATCCTCCGGCGCCACCAGCCAGACGCCGTTTTCGTGCAGCAGCCGGCCGATGATCGGCGCGCGCCTGCGCTCCAGGATTTCGAGCACGCGGCCCTCGGGCCGGCCCTTGCGGTCGTGGCGCAGGATGCGCACTTTCACGCGGTCGCGGTGCAACACCGCGCGCATTTCCTGCTGCGCCAGGTAGACGTCGGGCTGGCCGTCGTCGCGCACGACGAAGCCGTGGCCGTCGCGGTGCCCTTGCACCGTGCCGTCGACTTCACTCATCAATTCGGCGCCGACTTTGCTCTTCGATTTTTGATCGCGAATGGTATAGTCCCCGACTTCCTGAAATGCCCAGGTGGCGGAATTGGTAGACGCACTAGTTTCAGGTACTAGCGGGTAACTCCGTGGGGGTTCGAGTCCCTTCCTGGGCACCAATACAAAAGGCCGCAGTATGCGGCCTTTTGTATTGGTGCCCAGAGCGCAGCGCCTGCGCGCTCTGCGCGAAGGGACTCGAAAGGTCCGGCTTGCAAGCCGGACCGGGGCCGCGGAACGTGGCCGAGTCCCGGCCACCGAAGGTGGCCTTCGCAAGCCGATGCGAAGCGAGGCGTGTACAAAAGCCGACGCGAAGCGAGGCCCAGGAAGACACAAGCATCAAATCACAAATTTCTTCGCCAACCCCGCCGGCCGCAATTCGTCGTACTCCTCGAACGGCTGGTGGATCCACGGGCTCGTCGGCAACAGCTCGACGAAATAGTCGGGCGTATAGCTCGACACGCCCTTGGTCCAAATCACGGCAGAGCGCAATTCGCTGATCTGCGGCATGCCGCGCAGGCGGTCGACGACGGCGCGCAGCGTGATCCCGGAATCGGCCAGGTCGTCGACCAACAGCACGCGGCCGGCCAACTCGCCCTTCGGCAAAGTGATGTACTTCGCCAGATCAAGTCGCCCTTGAATCGTGCCCGCCTCGGCGCGGTACGAACTCGTCGCCATGATCGCGAGCGGCTTGTCGAACACGCGCGACAGCACGTCGCCCGGGCGCATGCCGCCGCGCGCCAGGCACAGGATCTGGTCGAACTGCCAGCCCGAGGCGTGGATCTTCAGCGCCAATCGTTCGATCAGCATGTGGTACTCGTCCCAGGAGACGTAGAGGTGTTTACCGTCGTCGGTGAGCATGCTTGTCTCCGCTGCAGATTGAATGGATCAGTGCTTGAAGGGGTGGCGCAACAGAATGGTCTCGTCGCGGTCCGGGCCGGTGGACACCATGTCGATGGGCGCGCCGATGAGCTGCTGCACTCGCTCGAGGTAGCGCCGCGCGTTCAGCGGCAGGCGGTCCCACTGCGTCACGCCCTTGGTGCTTTCGTTCCAACCGGGGAAGGTGTCGTAGATGGGCTTGCAGACCGCGATCTCGTCGGCGTCCAGCGGCAGGATGTCCAGCCGCTTTGCCCCCAACTCGTAGCCGACGCAGACCTTGATCTCCGGCAGGCCATCGAGCACGTCGAGCTTGGTGATGCACAGGCCCGACACGCCGTTGATGATGATCGCGCGCTTGAGCGCCGCGGCATCGAGCCAGCCGCAGCGCCGCGCGCGCCCGGTGACGGTGCCGAACTCCTGGCCCACGCGCGACAGGTGTTCGCCGACGCTGCCCGGTTCTTGCATCGGCAATTCGCTCGGGAACGGGCCGCCGCCGACGCGAGTCGCGTAAGCCTTGGTGATGCCCAGGATGTGGTGCAGCAGGTTTGGCCCGACGCCCGAGCCCGCGGACGCATTGCCGGCGACGCAGTTGCTCGACGTGACGTACGGGTAGGTGCCGTGGTCGATGTCGAGCAGGCTGCCCTGCGCCCCCTCGAACAACACGTTATCACCGTTGCGGTGCGCGTGGTGCAGCAGGTAGCCCACGTCGGCCATCATGGGCGTGAGCGCCTTTGCCGCGGCCATCGCGCCGTCGAGAACCGGCTGGAATTCGACTGCCTTGGAGCGCAGCACGCCGGTGAGCGCGGCGTTGTGCAGCTCCAGCAGTTCACGGAGCCTCCGCTCAAAGCGCAGCGGGTGCTTCAAATCTTGCATGCGCAGCGCGCGGCGCGCGACCTTGTCTTCATATGCCGGGCCGATGCCCTTGCCGGTGGTGCCGATCTTGCCGGCGCCGCTGCTCTCGCGCAGCGCCTCGCGCGCCGCGTCGAGCTGCACGTGAAACGGCAGGATCAGCGGACACGATTCGCTGATGAACAGGCGCGAGCGCACTTCGACGCCGATGCCCTCCAGGCGTGCGATTTCCGCGAGCAAATGCGCCGGGTCGACGACGACGCCATTGCCGATGTAGCAGGCCACGCCTTCGCGCATGATCCCGGAGGGAATCAGTTGCAGCGCCGTCTTCACGCCCTTGATGACGAGCGTGTGGCCGGCGTTGTGGCCGCCCTGGAAGCGCACCACGGCCTGGGCGTGGTCGGTCAACCAGTCGACGACCTTGCCCTTGCCTTCGTCGCCCCATTGGGTGCCGATGACGACGACGTTGTGTCCTTCTTTCGATCGGTCTTCGCGCGCATTCATGTGCACGGTTCCTGTTTCATCATGATTGCGAACGCGCTGACCGCTTCAAAGCGATCGCACGACCCATTGACCGCCCACGGCGACCAGCTCCCGGTCGCACTCGAATTCCTGGGCTTCGTGTTCATGCCCGGGCAACATGCTCACGACCGTTTCGCCGCGGCCGCGCAGTTGGCGAACTGCCGCGCGCAGGCCAGCGTCTTCGCCCCAAGGCGCGCGAATCGCGGCGTGCGCACCGTTGCCCGGCGCGAGCTCGGCCAGCGTTTTGAGGTCGAGGCTGAACCCGACCGCGGGGCGATTCCGCCCGAAGATCGCGCCCACTTCGTCGTAGCGCCCGCCGCGCAACAGCGCGTCGTTTGCGCCACTGCGGTAGATCGCGAAGCGTGCACCGCTGTAGTAGCCGTAGCCGCCCATGTCTGCCAGGTCGAAACCGACGCGCACGTCGGGGTGGGTTTGGCGAATCTGGCTCGCAAGCCACTGCAGATCGCGCAGCGCGGCGTCGAGCAGTGGGTGCGAAGGCAGCGTGACGCGCGCCTTGTGCAACACGGACTCATCGCCATAGAGATCGACCAAGGCGAGCAGCGCGGCGGCCACCGGCGCGCCCAGACCGGCACCGAGTTCGCGCAGGCTCGCCACATCTTTCGCGGCCAGCGCGCCGGCCACCGCTTCGCGCCGTGCCGGGTCTTCAATGCAGTGCAGCACCGCGTTGACGGCACGCGCGTCGGCGAGGTCCAGCGTCACGGCGCGCACGCCTGCCGCCTCCAGACAATCGAGCGCGAGTTCCAGCACTTCCAGGTCGGCCTCGAACCGGGCGTGGCCGTAAATTTCGGCGCCGAACTGCAAAGGCTCGCGCGTCGCGTGCACACCCACCGGCAGCGTGCGCAGCACCGGGCCGCAGTAGCAGAGCCGGGTGACGCCGCGGCGGTTCAACAGGTGCGCGTCGATGCGTGCCACCTGCGGCGTGCTGTCGGCGCGCACGCCGAGCGTGCGGCCGCTGAGCTGGTCCACCAGTTTGAACGTCGTCAACTCCAGTTCGCGCCCGGTGCCCGACAACAGCGACTCAATGTGCTCGAGCAGCGGCGGCGCCACCAGTTCGAAGCCGAAGCGCCGCGCCACGCCGAGCAGCTGCGCGCGCAGTGTTTCGATGTGCCGAGCCTGCACCGGCAAGACATCGGCGATGTGCTCGGGCAACAGCCAAGCAGAAGACATGCGAAAGCGCGCGCGGAGTTAAAACGGAATTGTAGGGGTGCTCTGCGTCGCGCCGGGCAGGTTCTCGGCCAGGCTCTCTTAGCCCCAGACGAGCAGCGCCAGCATCAGGCCCGACACCAGGCTGACCAGGCCGAGAAAACGGATCTGCCCGTCGTTCATCTTCATGGCACGCTCGAACACACCGCGCCAGGCGGCCGGGTTGAGCAGCGGCAACAACCCTTCCGCCACCAGCATCAGCGCGAACGCGCCGAGCAGCGCGTCCCACAGGCTCGCGCCGCCCACCTCGAACTACTTCTTCGCGCCCGCCGGACCGGCGCCGCCGGCCGAGCCGCGCAGCGCCTTGAAGAACTCGCTGCTCGTGTCGACGATCATGATGTCGGACTTGCTGCGAAAGCTCGCGCGGTAGGCTTCGAGGTTGCGATAGAAGTGCGCGAATTGCGGGTCGCGGCCGAAGGCTTCGGCAAAGATCGCGGAAGCCTTCGCGTCGCCGTCGCCCTTGACCTTCTGCGCGTCACGGTAGGCCTCGGCGATGATCACGTCGCGCTGGCGGTCGGCGTCGGCGCGGACCTTCTCGCCTTCGGCGCCACCGGTGGAACGCAACTGGTTCGCCACCTGCAAGCGCTCCGACTTCATGCGGCTGTAGATCGACTCGGTGATGTTGGCGACGAAATCGACGCGCTTGATGCGAACGTCGACGATCTCGATGCCGAACGACTTCGCGTCGTCGACGAGCCTGGCCTGCACATCGCGCACCACCTTGTCGCGTTCGGTCGACAACACGCCGCCCACGGTGCGCTTGGTGACTTCTTCGTTGAACGCGGCGTGCACCACCGGGCCCAGGCGCGCCTCGAGGTTGCGCAGATCGACGCCGTTGTTGCGGATGAACTGCTTGGGCTCGGCGACGCGCCACTTCACCAGCCAATCGATCACCAGGCTCTTCTTTTCCGCGGTGAAGATCGGCCGGGTTTCCGGGCTGTCGAGCGTCTGGATGCGCCGATCCAGGAACACGACGTTCTGGAACGGCGGCGGCAGCTTGAAGTTCAGCCCCGGCTCCTGCACAACTTCCTTGATTTCGCCCAGCGCGTAAATCACCGCGACCTGGCGCTGGTCGACGACGAACAACATCGACGCGAGCACCATCAGGGACAGCAGGACAGCGCCGACGATCAGACCGATTCGATTCATGATGTGTGGTTCCTTCCCAGCTCAACGACCGTCGCGGTCGCGGCCGCGTTGGCCGTCGCGCGAACGCACGTCCACCGTGCTGCTGCCGGCTTCGGCTGCCGGGGCGGCCGGAGCGGCCATCGCCGGAGCCGCGGCACCGGCCTGCTGGATCAGTTTTTCGAGCGGCAAGTACAGCAGGTTCGAGTTGTTGTGGCTGTCGATCATGACCTTGCTGACGTTGGAGTAGACCTGCTGCATCGTCTCCAGGTACAGGCGGTCGCGCGTCACCGCCGGCGCCTTCTGGTACTCGGCGAGCACCTGCCGGAAACGCTGCGCATCGCCCTCGGCCTGCGCGATCACGCGCGACTTGTAGCCTTCGGCCTCTTCGCGCAGCCGCGCCGACGAACCCTGGGCCTTCGGAATCACGTCGCTCGCGTAGGCCTGGCCTTCTTTCTTGAGGCGGTCGCCGTCCTGCCCGGCCTTGAGCGTGTCTTCGAACGCCGCCAGCACTTGCTCGGGCGGCTGCACGCTCTGCACGTTGACGTTGACGACGACGATGCCCGCGTTCAGGCGGTCGAGCTGGCCCTGGATCGAGGTCACGAGCTCGGCGGCGATGGCGTCACGCTGCTCGTAGAGCACCGAGTCGATCTTGCTCTTGCCCACGATCTCTCGCACTGCCGACTCGGCGGCCAGGCCCACGGCTTCTTCCGGGTCGCGGTTCTCGAACAGAAACGCGCGTGAATCCTTCAGGCGGTACTGCACCGTGAAACGAATGTCGATGATGTTCTCGTCTTGCGTGAGCATCGACGAGTCGCGCAGCCCGGTGGCGGGAACGACCGCGTTCTTGCCGACCTCGCGCGAGCGCAGTTGCGTCACGCGCACGCCTTCGTGCGCCTGGAACGGGTACGGCAGGCGCCACTTGAAGCCGGCGTCTTCGGTCTTGCTGTACTTGCCGAACGACGTGACGACCGCCTGCTCGCCTTCCTGCACGATGAAAAATCCGCTGCCCAGCCACACCATCAGCACCACGCCGACGATCAACAGCGCGCCGATGCCCGCGCTCTTCGGGTCGGAGGGGAAGCTGGGTCCGCCACCGCCGCCGCGGTCGCCGCCGGAATCGTCCGACCCGTTGCCGCGCTGCGGCGGTTTGCCCTTGCCGCCGAACAGGCCGCCGAGCTTGTTGTTCAGGTCGCGCCACAGCTCGTCCAGGTCCGGCGGGCCGTCGCCGCGGCCGCTGGCCTGCATCGGCGCGTCATGCGCAGGGGCGCGCCCGCGCAACCTGAGTCTCAGTGCCGACGCGATGCCGGCCAGCAGCCGCGCCAGCGCGGAGCCGACATCGCGCAAGGCGTTGGGGGAATGGGAGGGGGTCGATGGACTCATGTCGATGCCAGGATCTTGTCAGGATGGGCCCGCCGCGATGTCGCGTGCTCGAGCGGTTCTTCGTCGCTCAGGCGCAGCGCATCCTCAGTTGGAGCGAAGTGATCGGAATTCAAGTCTGAGTTCGTGCTTGCCGCGAGTGCCTGACTGGAAGCGAGTGCCTCGGCGACCAGGCGCTGCAGTTCGTCCAGCCCCAAGCCGCTGAGCGCGCTGACGAACACACGCTGCATCGGCGGGCCCTCGAGCCCCATTTGAACATCGACCAGGGTTCGCGGGCGCTGCGCCTCTTCGAGGCGGTCAGCCTTGTTGAAGACCAGGACCTGCGTCACCCGGTCGGCACCGATTTCGGCGAGCACACGCTGCACCTCGGCGATCTGCTCGTCGCGCAGCGGGCTTGAAGAATCGATGACGTGCAGCAGCAGGTCGGCATCGGCCGCCTCTTGCAGCGTCGCCTCGAAGGCCTCGATCAGCTTGTGCGGCAGGTCGCGAATGAAGCCCACCGTGTCGGACAGCGACACCGAGCGCTCGACGCCCGGCACGTGCAGTTGCCGCGTCGTCGTGTCGAGCGTCGCGAACAGCTGGTCCGCCGCATACGCCTTCGCATTCGTCAGCGCATTGAACAGGGTCGACTTGCCGGCGTTGGTGTAGCCCACCAGCGAAATCCGAAAGGTCTGATTGCGCTCACGCGAGCGGCGCTGCGTGCCGCGCTGGCGTTTCACGCGCTCGAGCTTGGCCTTGATGCCCTTGATGCGCTCGCCGATCATGCGCTTGTCGAGCTCGATCTGCGCCTCGCCCGGCCCGCCGCGCGTGCCGATGCCGCCGCGCTGGCGCTCCAGGTGGCTCCAGCGCCGCACCAGGCGCGTCGACAGGTATTGCAGCCGCGCCAGTTCGACCTGCAGCTTGCCTTCGTGGCTTTGCGCGCGCTCGCCGAAGATCTCCAGGATCAACATCGTCCGATCAGCGACCGCGCAGCCCAGGTGGCGCTCCAGGTTGCGCTGTTGCGCGGGCGACAGGGCCTGGTCGAACAGCACGGCTTCGGCACCGAGTTCCTGCACCATGGCCTTGATTTCATCGGCTTTGCCTGAGCCGACAAACAGCGCCGGGTCCGGCGCCTTGCGTTTGGCGGTGATGCGCGCGACGACTTCGTCGCCCGCCGATTCGGCGAGCAGCGCGAGCTCGTCCAGGCTCGCGTCGAAATGGCGCGAACGGCCGAAGTCGACGCCGACCAGCACGGCGCGAGCGGGGCTGTCGGCGCTGCCCCGAGACGACAATTGCTCTGAACTCACGGCAAACCCAGGTCAAACGCAGCCGGCCGCGCCGACCCTGCGCACGGTTTGCGCGAGCCGCGGCGATCAGGACTGTTCAGGGGGTTCCGCCGCGTGGAAGTTGACCGCACGGCCGGGAACGACGGTCGAGATGGCGTGCTTGTAAACCATCTGGGTGACCGTGTTGCGAAGCAGGACGACATATTGGTCGAAAGACTCGATGTGACCCTGCAGCTTGATGCCGTTCACCAGGTAGATCGAGACCGGAACATGCTCTTTGCGCAGCAGGTTCAGGAACGGGTCTTGTAGGAGTTGCCCTTTATTGCTCACGATATGCTCCGTGATGAGAGTGCAGAAGTCGCAGACGTTAACACAGCAGCGTCGGGAAATCCCGCATGGAACCGGGGCAAAAGGCCCGCTGAAACAAACGTGGCAGTGGCGCCGGGACGGGCTCTTGCCTGCTCAGGATCGCTTCTCGTCAAACGGATTGTGCGAACCGCGCAGTTCAATGCGCATCGGCGTGCCGAAAAGCTTGAAATGTTCGCGAAACCGCCCTTCCAGGTAGCGTTTGTACGAGTCGGTGACGTGCTCGACCGAATTGCCGTGAATCACGATGATCGGCGGGTTCATTCCGCCTTGGTGCGCATAGCGCAGCTTCGGGCGAAAGCCGCCGGCGCGTTTGGGCGTCTGGTGCATCACCGCCTCTTGCAGCAGCCGCGTCAGTTGCGGCGTCGGCAGTTTGCGGATCGCCGAGGCATGCGCCTCGCGAATCGCCTTCCACAGCGGCGCCAGCCCCTGGCGGCGCTTCGCTGAAATGTGCTGCACCGGCGCGAAGCGCAGAAACGCCAGGCGCTGCTCGATCGAGCGCGCCAGCGTCTGCTTCTGGTAGTCGTCCACCGCGTCCCACTTGTTCACGGCCAGCGCGACCGCGCGCCCACTTTCCAGGATGTAGCCGGCGATGTGCGCGTCCTGGTCGGTCACGCCCTGGGTCGCGTCGAGCAGCAGCACGACCACGTTCGCGTCGGAAATCGCCTGCAAGGTCTTGACGACGGAGAACTTCTCCACCGCCTCGAACACCTTGCCCTTGCGCCGCAGGCCCGCGGTGTCGATCAGTTCGTAGCTCTGGCCGTCGTGCTCGAAAGGCACATGGATCGCGTCGCGCGTCGTTCCGGGTTGGTCGAAGGCGATCAGGCGTTCTTCGCCGAGCCAGGTGTTGATCAGCGTCGATTTGCCCACGTTCGGCCGCCCGGCCACGGCCAAACGGATCGGCCCGTTCTGTTGCTCGTCGTGGGTCTCGGGCGCCGGCGCCTCGAAGTCCTGCAACGCCGCTTCGAGCAGGCTGCGAATTCCCTGCCCGTGCGCCGACGACACCGGGTGCGGCTCGCCCAGGCCGAGCTCGAAAAATTCACCGAGCCGGGGCGACTCCGCCATGCCTTCGGCCTTGTTCGCGGCGAGCAGCACCTTCTTGCCGCGCTGGCGCAGGAAACGCGCGATGTCATGGTCCTGCCCGGTGACCCCGGCGCGCACGTCGACGACGAAGATCACCACATCGGCCTCGGCCACCGCCGCCTGGGTCTGCTTGGCCATCTCGGCGACGATGCCCTCGGGCTTCTCCGGCTCGAAGCCGCCGGTGTCGATCACGATGAAGCGGTGCTCGCCCAGGCGCGCGTCGCCGTAGTGGCGGTCTCGCGTCAGCCCCGCGAAGTCGGCGACGATCGCGTCGCGGCTCTTCGTGATTCGGTTGAAAAGCGTCGACTTGCCCACGTTGGGGCGGCCGACGATGGCCAGCACCGGGGTCATTCAAGTTTCCAAAGTGAAGTTGTCGAGCGCGCCACTCGAAAACTTGCGGCGCCGCGGGCGGTTCACGGCTGCAGCTTCATTCGGGGCGAAATGCAAACAGGCCGCCATTGCGCGTCGCCACCAGCATCGTCGTGCCGGCCAGCACCGGCGCCGCCGCGATCGCGCTGCCGTCGGTGGGCAGGCGCAACTGCGGCTCGCCCTTGTCGGTGGACAGCCAGTGCACGTAACCTTGCGCGTCGCCGAACACGAGCGTATTGCCGGCGCGCAGCGGCGCGGTCAAGCCGCGGTAGAGCATGCCTTCCGACGACCAGGCGATGTCGCCGTTGCCGGTGCGCCAGGCACTCAGCCGGTCCGACGCGTCGGCGCCGTAAATCATCTGTTCGTCGCCGGCCACGCCTTGCGTGCCACCAACGTTCTTGCTCCACTGCAGCGCGCCGCGCTCGCCGTCCACGCAGCCCACCGCCGACTGGAACGAGCGCGAACACACGAGTTTGCCGATGCGCGCCACCGGCCCCACCAGATCGGCCAGGCGCTCCACTTCATTCGTGCCGCGCGGCGTGGCCACCGCGACTTCCCAGCGTACGCTGCCTTTGATCGGGTCCAGCCCCGCCAAACGTGGGCCCTGGCCGACCAGCAGCGTGTCCTTGAACGGCAGCAGCGCACCGGCGTGCGCCAGCGTGAGTGGGTCGCCGGGGCGTTTGGAGGACCACAGGCGCCGGCCGTCGAGCGCGTCGAACGCGTGCACCGATCGGTCTTGCGCGAGCACGAACACCCGCTCGCCCGCCACCAGCGGCGCGCTGCTGACGCGCACACCCAAGTCCTTGCGCCAGGCTTCCTTGCCAGCTTGCAAGACGACTAGCTCGCCGCTGCGCGTGACCACCGCCGCAAAGCGCCCGTCGCTGCCGACGCCGGCGCTGAGCGACGCGCCGAGCTCGGTGCGCCACAGCGTGCGGCCGGTCGCCGCGTCGAGCGCGAGCACGGTGCCGTCGTCGCCGGCCACCGTGAAAGTGCCCGCGCTCACGGCGATTGCGAGCGGAAACTGCACGCCGGCAAGCTTCTCGCTCCAGACGATGCGCCCGGCGATTTTCGGCTCCAGCGGCTCCAGAGGTTTCGGCGAGGGCTTGTCGGCCGCGCAGGCGGCCAGCGCCAGGCTGATCCAGACCGGCCACGCCTGCCAAACTCGCCGCCAAACCGGCCCGCCGTGCCGGCGCGCTGGTGTCATTGTTTCGCCTCGCCCGCAGGTTTGGCGTCCTCAGTGGGCGCCGCGCCCATGGCAGCGAGTTTGGCGTCGATCAGGCGCCGGTAGCTGACCTTCGGATCCATCGCTTTCCACGCCTTCGCGTAGGCGGCTTTCGCCTCTTCCGGCTTGCCTTGCGCGGCGAGCACGTCGCCACGCCGGTCTTCGACGAGCGCGACGAAATCCTTCGCGCTGGCCTGGTCGAGCTGCTTCAGCGCCTCGTCGTACTTCTTCTGGTCGAGCAGCAAGCCGGCCAGCCGCAGCCGGGCGATCGCCTTGTACTCTGCCTCGCCGGCATTGCCCGCCACCCACTCGAGCACGGCCGCGGCCGCGTCGGCCTGGCCTTTCTCGACTTGCAGCTTCGCCGTCATCAGGCCGGCCTGCTGCGTGACCGTGGTGCGCGCGAAGCGTTCCTGCATGTCCTTGAAGATGCCGGCGGTCTTGGCCGCGTCACCGGCCTGCGCGGCTTTGTCGAGCTCTTCGAAGATCGCGCTCGCCTTGCCCGCCTGGTCGCGCTGCCACCAGTTCCAGCCGTTCCACGCGGCATAGGCAGCCAGCACCGCGATCAGCAACCAGGTGATCAGGTTGCCGTAGTCTTTCCAGAACGCCTTGAGCTGGTCGAGTTGTTCTTGTTCTTCGAGGTCGAGGTGCGTGGCCATGGCGCGGGGAGCTGAATTCGGACGAAGCTCGGATTATGCGTTGCGCAACTGCGCTGCCCAGCGTGGCAGGTCGGCCAGCGGCAGGCTGCGCTGGGCGGCGGCCGGGTCGCGCAAGTCCTTGCACGCCACTTCGCCGCGCGCCAGCTCGGCTTCGCCGAAGATCAGCGCGTGGCGCGCGCCGCTGGCATCGGCGCGTTTGAACTGGGTCTTCATGCTGCCGAAGCCCGCGTTCATCAGCACCGCGAGCCCGGCGGCGCGCAACGCCTCGAGCGCCGCCAGCGCCGGGACCAGCGCCTGCTGCGCCGGCAGTATGGCGAAGACCTCGGGCGAGCGGATCGCCGGATTCAGCCCCGCCTCCTCCAGCAACAGCAGCAGGCGTTCGACGCCGATCGCCCAGCCGACGCCGGGCGCGGGTTTGCCGCCGAGCTGCTCGATCAGCGTGTCGTAGCGCCCACCGCCGCACACCGTGCCCTGCGCGCCCAGGCGTTCGGTGACCCACTCGAACACCGTCAGGTTGTAGTAGTCCATGCCGCGCACCAGGCGCGGGTTGATGCGGTACTCGCAGCCCACCGCGTCCAGCGCCGCGCGCACCGCACCGAAGTGGGCGAGCGACTCGGGCCCCAGAAAGTCGATGAGCTTCGGCGCCGCTTCGATCACCGGCTGCATCGCCGGGTTCTTGCTGTCGAGAATGCGCAGCGGGTTGCTGTGCAGGCGCCGCTTCGCGGTTTCGTCGAGCGCGGAGCCGTTCGCCTCGAAGTGCGCGATCAAGGCCTGGCGGTGTGCCAGGCGCTCTGCCGCCTGGCCCAGGCTGTTCAGCTCCAGCCGAACGTCGCGCCCTTCGACGAGCCCGAGGTCGCGCCACAGCGCGCGGCACATCAGGATCAGTTCGGCGTCCACGTCCGGGCCCGCGAAGCCCAAGGCCTCGGCGCCGATCTGGTGGAACTGCCGGTAGCGGCCTTTCTGCGGCTTCTCGTGGCGAAACATCGGGCCGAGGTAGAACAGCCGCTTGCCGCCGTCGCGCAGAAACGAATGCTCGTTCATCGCGCGCACCACGCCGGCGGTGTTTTCCGGGCGCAGCGTGAGCCGGTCGCCGTTCATCGCGTCTTCGAAGGAATACATCTCGCGCTCGACGATGTCGGTCACTTCGCCCAGGCCACGCACAAACAGCGCGGTGGGCTCGACGATCGGCGTGCGCACGTTCAGGTAGGCGTAGCGCGCCATCAGCGCGCGTACCTTGTCCTCGAGCCAATCCCAGCGCGCCGACTCGGGCGGCAGGATGTCGTTCATTCCCTTGACGGCTTGCAGTGGTTCAGCCATGGTGTCTCGAATTGATGGGTTGGCGGCCGCGCACGGCGCCGCCCGAATTGAGGATCAACGGCGCGAGGCCGTGAATCGACTCGGCCAATGCGCTTGCTTTGAAAGAAGCGCACGGCCCTCAGGCCGGCGCGCTCGTATGTCGCTCGTGCGCCGCGCCGAAGCGCTTTTCGATGTAGTTCTCGACGAGAGCGTGGAACTCCTGCGCGATGCCCTCGCCGCGCAGCGTCAGCGCCTTGACGCCGTCGATGAACACCGGCGCGGCCGGCGCCTCGCCGGTGCCCGGCAGGCTGATGCCGATGTCGGCGTGTTTGCTCTCGCCGGGCCCGTTGACGATGCAGCCCATCACCGCGACCTTGAGCTTCTCGACACCGGGGTAACGCGCTTTCCACACCGGCATCTGGGCGCGCAGGAAGTCGTCGATCTGCTTGGCCAGGTCCTGGAACGTCGTGCTCGTCGTGCGCCCACAGCCCGGGCAGGCGGTGACGCTCGGGTTGAACGAGCGCAGCCCGAGCGACTGCAGAATCTCCAGCGCGACCACCACTTCCTGGGTGCGCGCTTCGCCTGGCAGCGGAGTCAGCGACACGCGGATCGTGTCGCCGATGCCTTCTTGCAACAGCAGCGCCAGCGCCGCAGTGGAGGCGACCGTGCCCTTGGTGCCCATGCCGGCTTCGGTGAGGCCCAGGTGCAGTGCGTAATCGCAGCGCTGCGCCAAAGCCCGGTACACGCTCACCAGGTCCTGTACCGCCGACATCTTGCACGACA
The DNA here is from genome assembly GCA_963791595.1 of uncultured beta proteobacterium. Lineage (GTDB taxonomy): Bacteria > Pseudomonadota > Gammaproteobacteria > Burkholderiales > Burkholderiaceae_C > JAEMQF01. Next base: position 127,918 of record CAWBTF010000032.1, read on the forward strand.
GGATGATCTGCTCGCCGCGCAGGCCCAGCTCTTCGGCACGCTTGGCCGAGCCGATGGCCGATTCGATCAGCGCGCGGTACATCACCTGTTGCGGCTCGTGCGGTTCGCGCAGTTTCGCGTTCTGGTCCATCAGCGCGGCGAGCAGTTCCTGGTCCAGGCTGCCCCAGTTCACGCCGATGCGCACCGCCTTGTCGTGCTTCGCGGCAATCTCGATCATCTGCGCGAACTGGCGATCGTGCTTGTCGCCCTTGCCGACGTTGCCCGGGTTGATGCGGTACTTGCTCAGCGCCCGGGCACACGCCGGGTGGTCACTTAACAGGCGATGCCCGTTGTAGTGAAAGTCGCCGACCAACGGAGCGTCGATGCCCATGCGGTCGAGCTGCTCGCGGATGTAGGGAACCGCCAACGCCGCCTCGGGCGTGTTGACGGTGATTCGCACCAGCTCGGAACCGGCAATCGCCAGTTCCTTCACCTGGATTGCGGTGCCGATCGCATCCACCGTGTCGGTGTTCGTCATCGACTGCACGCGCACCGGCGCGTCGCCGCCGATGGTGACCAGCTTGCTGCCCCAGCGCACGCTGGCCTGGCGCGTGCGGCGCCGTGCGGGAGCCGCGGTGGGAATGGGTTCGTGTTCTGCGGTCAATGCGTTGGCCATGCTGATGCCTTGCGCTATTTCAGCTCGAAACGTGCGACGTTGTCGCGCGTGAACGACCGCAGGTCCATCGCCTTGCCGCGAAACGCCACTTGCGTCGCGCGCGCGTTGCCGATCGTCACCTTGAACGGTGTCTCGCCGTTCAGCGCCACGGCTTCGCCGGCGCGCAGCTCGCGCGACAGCAAAGACTTGCCCTGTGCGTCTTGAACTTCGACCCAGACCGGGTCCGCGGCTCGGAACTGCAGCAGGCCGCCGGGCGCGGCCATAGCGAGCGCCGGTTTGGCTGGCGCCGCGGGCTGCCCAGGCGCAGCCGCGGGTGCCGGCTTGGGTGCGGGACTGGGCGCGGCTGCCGGTGCAGCGGCGACCGCCGGCGCTGGCGCAACTTTGGGTGCAGGTGCAGGTGCAGGTGCAGGTGCAGGGACGGGGGCGACGGCAACTTTGGGCGCAGGCGCGGGCACCGTCGGCGCAGGCGCTGGCGTTGCCGTCGCGGGAGCCGGTGCGGCCGCTGTCGGCGCTACTGGCGCGGGCGCTGGGACAGGCACGACCATGGGCCCAGGCACCGGCGTGGGTGCCGGCGCCACCGAAGGCAAGGTCGTGACCTGCGGCAATTCAGCGCGCGGCTTTTCGCTCTCGGCGATGCGGGTTCCCGCCGGTGCCGGCGCGCTTGGCTGTGCCGCGGGTGCCGGGGTGCCTGAGACCACCCTTGGCGACACCTTGGCGGGCGCTTGCCAACTCGAGGGCAGGAACACGTAGAGCAACACGCCCGCCGCGAGCAAGGCGACGGCGCCGAGGAACGGCTTGGCACGCGACCACCACTCGTCGGGAAGCACCTGTGGCCCCCCTTCGCGGTATGGCGTGTTCAGACCGACGTGGACCTGGTCCAGGCGTTGCCCCGGCGTGCGAGGCAGCAGCGCGAGCACCGGCCCGGGGTCGACCTTCAGCGTGCGGCACATCGTCTGCGCCAGTGCGCGCACGAACACGGGGTCCGGCAACTGGTCGAACTGGTCCGCCTCGAGCAGTTCCAGCCGGCGCGCGGGCACCTTCAACAGTGCAGCGAAGTCGTCCAACGCCAAGCCGCGCTGCTCGCGCGCCGCGCGCAGCATTGCACCGGGGCTCGGCGCGGGTGCCTCAGGTGGGGGCGCAGGCGCGGCCGGTGCCGGCGCTTGTTCGTCGCTCATGCCATCACTCATGCCGAGGCCCTTTCGGCTGGCCCCCGACGGCGCACACAAAACCGCATGACGTCATTCATCCCAACGGCCCTGTGCGTAGGCCGTGGCTTCGCGCGATTCGGGAAACCGGCGCCGAAGTTGTTGGCCCAGGTCAGCGCGGGCGCGCAATTGCCCGAGCCGGTTTTCGATGCGCGCCGCGAGCCACAGCGACTGCGCGTTGGCGACTTCGTCGGAGGCGTTGACGCGGCGCACGTAAAAGCGCGCGCGCTCGTATTCCTTGCGCTGGTACAAGATCTCGGCCAGCGTGAACGCCGCACTCAGGTTGCCGGGTTCGAGTTCGTTGGCCCGGCTCAGGCTGCGTTCGGCCAGGTCGAGTTGCCCGGCCTGCGAGTAACAGATGCCTTGCGTCAGGTAGGTGCGCGCCGCGTCGCGGTAGCGCGGCACCGAGAGCGCTTGTTCGAATTGAACATGGGCCTCGGTGAAGCGTTTGCGCTGGCACAGGTACCAGCCGAAGTTCTGCATCGTGTCGGCATCGCGCGGTTTGATCAGCAGCGCGCGCCGAAAACTCTCTTCGGCGAGGCGGTCATCGCCCAGGCTCGCGTAGATCAGCCCGCGCAGGTTGAAGGCTTCGGCCTGCGTCGGGTCGGCCTGGATCGCGAGCTTCACCTGGTCGAGCGCGAACTCCATCTGGCCGCGCCCGAAGTACGCGCCGGCCAGTTCCAAGCGAACCCGGGCGCGTTTGCTCGCCTCCGACTCGTCAGACGCGGTGATTCGGTCGGGGCTGTCGTCCGGCGAGCCACCGGGCGTGCTGACGCAAGCCGCCAGGGCGAACGTCAGGGCGAGCGCGGCAGCGCGCCGCATCACGCCTGGCCCCGCGCCGGCGCCGGCAGCGCCGTGCCTGGCGCCGTGGGCTGCGCCGCCGGGCGCAGCCAGGCCACCGGTTCACGCTGCAAGCGCGTTTGAATGCGGGTGCGGTCTTGCACTTCGCCGGCGAGTTGTCCACACGCCGCGGCGATGTCGTCGCCGCGCGTCTTGCGCACCGTGGCGACCAGGCCCGCGTCCTGCAGAGCCGCGGCGAAGGCCGTCACGCGCTGCGGCGGAGAGCGCTTCAGGCCGGACTGCTCGAACGGGTTGAATGGAATCAGGTTGACTTTCGCGCTCAGGCCACGATCGGTGCGCGCTCCGGCACCCTGCGGCCCGATCAGATCGACCAGTTGTTGGGCGTGCTGCAAGGAGTCGTTCACGCCGTCGAGCATGCAGTACTCGAGCGTGATGAAGTCGCGCGGCGCGCGCTCCAGGTAGCGCCGGCACGCGGCGAACAGTTCGGCGATGGGGTACTTGCGATTCAGCGGCACCAGGTCGCTGCGCAAAACGTCGTCGGGCGCGTGCAGAGACACCGCCAGCGCCACCGGGCAGTCTTCGCGCAAGCGGTCGATCATCGGCACCACGCCGGAGGTGGACACGGTCAGGCGCCGGCGCGAAAGCCCGTAGCCGTGGTCGTCGAGCATGATGCGCAGCGCGGGGAGCAGCGCCGCGTAGTTTTGCAGCGGCTCGCCCATGCCCATCATCACGACATTGCCGATCACACGATCCACGCTCTTGTCCTGGGGACTTGCGACTCCCGCCCGGCGCCGCAGCTGATGCTCGGCAAACCACAGCTGCGCCACGATTTCGGCGGTGCTCAGGTTACGGCTGAAGCCCTGATGGCCGGTCGCGCAAAAGCGGCAACCCACGGCGCAACCCGCCTGCGACGAGATGCACAGCGTGGCGCGCTCGAGCTCGGGGATGAACACACTTTCCACTGCGTCGCCGGCGCCGACGTCGAACAGCCACTTCACGCAACCGTCGCTCGCGAGCTGCTCGCTGAGCACGGGCAACGGCGTCACGTGCGCGCGGCCTGGCAAGGCTTCGCGCAGCGACTTCGCCAGGTCCGTCATCGCCGTGAAATCGGCCTCGCCCTGGCGGTGCACCCAGCGAAACAGCTGGGTCGCACGAAACGGCTTTTCGCCGAGGCCGGCACAGAACGCCGCAAGGCCCGGCCGGTCCAGGCCGAGCAGGTTCAGCGCCTGCGGGCTCGCGCTGGGCGCGGGCGTCGCGGCGCTGGGGCTCGGCAAAGTCATGACCAGGCGGGGCTCTCGCGCATCAGCGGCTGTAGACGCTCATGCCGGGGAAGAAGAAGGCGATCTCGTTCGCCGCGGTTTCGGGCGCGTCGGAGCCATGCACCGCGTTCGCGTCGATGCTCGCGGCGAAGTCGGCGCGAATCGTTCCCTTGGCGGCCTTCTTCGGGTCGGTGGCGCCCATCAGGTCGCGGTTCTTCGCGATCGCGCCCTCGCCTTCAAGCACCTGGATCATCACCGGCCCGGAGATCATGAAGTCCACCAGGTCCTTGAAAAACGGCCGCGCCTTGTGCACGGCGTAAAAGGCCTGCGCTTGTTCGCGCGACAGGTGGATCATCTTCGCGGCGGCGATCTTCAAGCCCGCGCCTTCGAAGCGCGCAAGGATTTGACCGATGACGTTCTTGGCCACTGCGTCGGGTTTGATGATCGACAGCGTGCGCTCGAGACTCATGTACTTCTCCTGAAACTGGCAGTGGACAAAGTGTTGGAGTTTAGCTGCGCGCCTCGTGGCGCGGGCTTGGGGCCGTGGCGGTACAGGCCATCAGCGGCCACCTCGCCGGCCACCGCCCCACCGCCCCAGCCGCCGCCGTAACCGCCGCCTCCACCACCGCCGCCGCCGCGTCCACCCTTGGACTTGCGGTGGTAAGCGTCGGCGCCGATGAAACCGAGCGAGGTTTGCAGCGGATCGGGCTCTTTCGGCCCCGGGCCACGCCGCGGGCTCGCGGGCGGGGGCGCGCTGCCGCCGGCACCGAAGCCGCCGCCGCCACGGCCGAAGCCGCGCCCGCCCGCGGGGCTGCGCGGGTTCTGCACGAAGCGCTTGTCGAAAGTCTGTTCGAGCGGATTGGGAATGTTGCGCGGGTCGAAGTCGTGTTCGGCGTCGAACTCGGTGTCGTGAACACGATCGGCGCCATGCTCGGGGCCGCGGTCCATGCCGGGGTCGCGCGCTGGTTGAGCGTGCTGGGCTTGGGCGTGATGCGGTTGCGGCCGCCCGCGTTGCGGCGGCTCGCGCATCGGGTCGCGCGGTTGATCGCGCGCAGGGTCACGTTGCCGGTCGGCATGGCCGCCGCCCCGATCGCCGCGATCGCCCCGGTCGTTGCGTTCATTGCGCCCCTTCGGTGGGTGGCCGCCGCGCTCCGGGCGCGGGCCAGGGCCCTGCTCGGGCCGCGGGCCACGGTCGCCACCGGCCAGGCGCCGCACGGCGCGCACTTCGTTCTCGTCCAGGTCGACCCACACGCCGCGCTTCAAGCCGTGCGGCAGCACGACGCTGCCATAGCGGATGCGGATCAGGCGGTTCACCGTCAGGCCCACGGTGTCGAACAACTTGCGCACTTCGCGATTGCGGCCCTCGGCAATGACGACGCGGTACCAGCGGTTCACACCCTCGCCGCCGCCTTCTTCGATGGCGCGAAAGTTCGCCATCTGGCCGTCGACTTCCACCCCGGCAAGCAGCTTCGCCTTCGCCTCGGACTCGAGCGTGCCGAGCACGCGCACCGCGTACTCGCGTTCCACGCCGAAGCGCGGGTGCATCAACTGGTGCGCGAGTTCGCCCGAGTTGGTGAACAGCAGCAGCCCTTCGGTATTGATGTCCAGGCGCCCGATCGACTGCCACTTGCCCTGCTGCAAGCGCGGCAGGCGGCGGTACACCGTGGGGCGGTTCTGCGGGTCGTCATGGGTGACGATTTCGCCGACCGGCTTGTGGTACGCGATCAGGCGCGCCGGTGGCGGCACGATGCGCACCTTGACCGGCTTGCCGTTGACCTTGATCTGGTCGCCGAAGGAGATGCGCTGGCCCACGTGCGCAGGCTCGTCGTTCACGGTGATGCGACCGTCGAGAATCATCTCTTCCATGTCGCGGCGAGAGCCCACGCCGGCTTGCGCGAGCACTTTGTGCAGCTTCGGTGCCTCGGGCTCGGCGGCGAGCACACGCTTGTGCGCCTCGCCAGGGCCGGCGGACGCCGTGCCGCTCTCGGCCTGCATCGAGGCGGCGCTTCCCCCAGCGGACTCGGCGGACAAGGCAGCGGCTTCGCCGGCCTCATCGCTCGACTCGATGCGCGCCTGCGCGCTCGGCGCTGAGTCGCCCGCGTCTTCGGCGTCGAAGGCACCCGACAGGACTTGCGCAAACAGCTCGCCGGCCTGCGCCACAGCGGCCTGCACCTGTGGCGCAGGTTCGCCACCGACCGTCGCTGCACCGGTCGCCGAGTCGCCTTGACCCTCGCCTCGGTCGCGGCGTTTGTTGCGGTCGCGGCGGTTGCGGCGCCGCGACCGCGGGCCGTTGTCGTCGTCGTGTGCGGCGGTTGCGCCTGGCGCGGCGCTTGGGGCAGATGAGGCTTCGCCAAGCTCTTGGGCCGCGACGCCTGACGACGCCTCGCGGGGTGCCTCCACAGTGCCGCGCGACTGGGCGTGCTCCGGTTCGCGGGCCGTGTCGCGTGCCGGTTCGCGCACAGGCTCAGCGCTGTCGACCGGCATCGCCGCGCCGGTCTCTTCGGGCCCCGCGTCCGGCTTGGCGCGCCGACGCCGCGGTGCCGCCGGTACCGGCGCATCGCCCGTCTCTGGCGCGCCTTCCGGTGCGCTCAACTCGGCTTGCGCGGCCGGCGCACGGCGCGCGCGCACGCGCTTGGCCGTCACCGGTGCGTCAGGGCCAGCCTCGGCGCCGGATTCGTCGCCACGGTCGGGCGCTTGCGGGGTGTCATTCATGCTGAAGTCCCATGGGAGCGACGGGGGCGTCGCTGGGGGTGGCGAAAAGGTTCAAGAAGGGTTCCGGCGGCGCCGAGACTTCGGTGGGCTCGGTCGGTGGCGCTGTGGCGGGGTCCGCCGCTTCCAGCGGCAGCGTCGTCTGCGGGTCGAGCAGCGAGGCCTGTGGATCGAGCAACGAGGCCTGCTGTGCCGGCGGCTCGGCGGCACTGGGCGCCGCGCCGCCCGGGCCTTGCAGCGCGGGCAAATCCTTCAGACCCGACAAGCCCAGGTCGTCGAGAAACGCCTGGGTCGTGGCGAGCAGCGCGGGCCGGCCGGGCGCTTCGCGAAAACCGATCGATTCGACCCAGCCTCGGTCTTCGAGCTGCTTGACGATCTGGGTCGCGACGGTGACGCCGCGGATGTCTTCAATGTCGCCGCGCGTCACCGGCTGGCGGTAGGCGATGATGGCCAGGGTTTCGAGGACGGCGCGCGAGTATTTGGGCGGCTTCTCGGGATTCAGCCGGTCCAGGTATTCGCGCATCGCCGGACGGCTTTGCATGCGCCAGCCGCCGGCCAGCGTCACCAGCTCCAAGCCGCGCTCAGCCCAGTCGCGCCGCAGTTCGTCGAGCAGCATGCGCAAGGTGTCGGGGCCGATTTCGCCGTCAAACAATGCGCCCATCTCGGCCAGGCTGAGGGGCCGGTCCGCGCACAACAGCGCGGTCTCGAGGACGCGCTTGGCAGCCTGTGAATCCATGGACAACGATCGATATTCCTTGCGCCGATGTGTTCCCGAGACTGCTCGGGACAAGTGCTCGGGGTCCGTCCAGGCGCAATACCGGGCGGATCGGGAGGGGCGAAAACTGTGCGGGGGCAAACCCGGCTCGGCGACGGCGCTTCTCGCACTGTCTTCGGCTTCGGGCAACCCGCTGCGCACCTTGCTACTTGCCGCACCTGCGCAACCTTCGTGCGCCAAATCGGGCCGCGGCCTGAGCCGGCTTTGCCGAACTCCGTGAGCCTTGCGCTGAGCGGGGCTGGCGCATTGTACCCATGCTCGCGGGAAGTGGGGATTCAGGCGGCTGCCGAGGCTGCAATCAAAAGTTGCCAGGCGTGTGCAAAATCGGGCGGCGGGCCGGCCTCGAATTTCAGTGGCTCCCCGGTGACGGGGTGCGCGAACGCCAATCTGACGGCGTGCAAGGCCTGGCGGACCAGGCCCAGCGCCGGCCGGCCGCCGTAGAGCGTGTCGCCGACCAGCGCATGCCCGATCGAGGCGAGGTGGACACGGATCTGATGCGTGCGCCCGGTATGAAGGGTGCATTGCAGGGCGCTATGGCCGGATGCGAACACGACCCGCTCGACGTCGGTGCGCGCTGCCTTGCCGTGGGCCGCGACCGCCATGCGCACGCGCACCCGCGAATCGCGGCCGATCGGCGCGTCGACACTGAATGGCAGCGCGGCCACTTCACCATGCGCGATCGCCCGGTACTGCCGATGCACTTCGCGCGCCGCGATCGCGCGCACCAGCGCGGTGAAAGCGGGCTGGGTCTTGGCGACGACCATCAGCCCCGACGTGTCTTTGTCCAGGCGGTGCACGATGCCGGCGCGCGGCAGGCTGGCCGCGCCGCGGTGGTGCGCGAGCAAGGCGTTGAGCACGGTGCCCGACCAGTGGCCGGCCGCCGGGTGCACCACCCAGCCGGCGCGCTTGTCGAGCACCAGCAGGTGCGGGTCTTCGAACACGATCGAAAGCGGCTGCGCTTCGGCGCGAAACGCCTGGCTCTGCGCGGTGGGCACCAGCTCGAGCACGACGAGCTGCCCAGCGGCGACTTTGGCCGACGCGGTGTCGCGCACGCGTCCGTCCACATGCACATGGCCGGCGGCGATGAGCGCTTGCAGGTGGCTGCGCGAGAACTCAGGCGCGAGCGTCACGAGCAGCTTGTCCAGGCGCTCGCCGTGCATCGCGTCGGGCACGCGGGCGTCGCGCAGCTCGGGCTCGTCAAGGCCTTCGGCCTCGGGAACGTCGGCAGCGTCGTTCATGTCCGCGGCACCGTCGCCGTTGTCATTGGCCGCGCCGCCGCCGCGAGGGCCCTCGCCGAGCGGGGTGCCGCGAGTCCGGTTCACCGACCCACCGCTACAATCGCGCCTCGATTTTTCGGACGCCACGCCTCGATGCCACAGCGACACAGCGACACGATCCATTCACGCGGGCCACTGGGTTCGAGGGCGTTGGTGATGGCGGCGGCGGTTGGGTTCATGGCTGCGGGATTGACGGGCTGCGGCTCGACGCCCAAGGATGAAACCGCCGGCTGGAACCTCGAGAAGTTGTACGCCGAGGCGAAACAGGAAGCGGGCAACGGTGCCTACGACAAGGCGGCCAAACTGTTCGAGCGCCTCGAAGGCCGCGCCGCCGGGACGATTCTCGCCCAACAAGCGCAGCTGGAGCGCGTCCACGTGCTCTACAAGAGCGGCGAGAAGGCGCAGGCGCTCGCCACGCTCGAGCGCTTCATCAAGCTGCACCCGACGAGCCCGGCGCTGGACTATGCGCTGTACCTGCAGGGACTGGTCAACTTCAACGACAACCTGGGCATCTTCGGCAACCTGTCAGGGCAGAACCTTGCCGAGCGCGACCAACAGGCGTCACGCGACTCGTACCAGTCGTTCAAGCAGCTCGTCGAGCAGTTTCCGCAGTCCAACTACGCGGCTGACGCACGGGCGCGCATGACGTTCATCGTCAATTCGCTCGCGGAGTACGAGGTCCACGTGGCGCGCTACTACTTCCGGCGCGGCGCCTATGTCGCGGCGGCGAACCGGGCGCAGCAGGTGGTGCGCGAGTTCCAGCAGACACCCGCCGTGGAAGAGGCGCTGGGCCTGATGGTGCAGGCCTACGACAGGCTGGGGCTGGAGGCGCTGCGCGACGATGCGCAGCGGGTGCTGCGCAAGAACTACCCCGAGTCGCCGTTCGGCGTGCGCGAAGAGGCTTCTGACTCGCAGCGTTGGTGGCGGCTTTGGTAGCTCAGCGCGGCGCCACGGCCAAGCCGGCCAGCCACTGCAGCGCCTGCGCTTCCGAGTCCACGCGAGCCATCGGCGGCAGTGCCGCACGCAGCCTCGCGCCGTAGTTCATGCCGGCCAGGCGCGGGTCGCACACGACGAGCAGGCCACGATCGGTTTCGCTGCGGATCAGCCGCCCGGCACCCTGCTTCAGCGACACCGCGGCCTCGGCGACAAAGTAGTCGGCGAAGGCGTTGCGCCCTGCCGCCTCCAGGCGCTTGATGCGCGCCTCGACCAGCGGATCGTTCGGCGGCGGAAACGGCAGCTTGTCGATCAGCACGCACAGCAGAGCCTCGCCGGGAACGTCGATGCCCTCCCAGAAGCTTTGCGAGCCCACCAGCACGCTGCGCGGCCGCGCCAGAAAGTCCTGCATCAACTGGCGCTTCGGGCTCTGGCCCTGGATCAGCACCTCGATGCCATCGGCACCCTGCTCGAACTGCGCACGCAGCGCCTCGCCGATGCTGCGCAGCGCGCGCAGCGTCGTCGTCAATACAAAGGTTCGCCCGCCCACGGCGCGCGCGCAGCGTGCCGCCAGGCTCGCCACTGCCTCGGAATGCTCGGGCTGGTTCGGCTTCGGGAATTGAGCGGGCACGTAGAGCCGCGCATGGTTCGGGTAGTCGAACGGGCTGCCCAGGCGCAGCACGCGCGCGTCGTCCAGCCCCGCCGATTCGGTGAACCAGCTCAGGCGCTCGTCGTCGCCAAGCGTGGCCGAGGTGAACACCCAGGCCTTGCTGCCCGCGCCCATCTGTTCGCGCAGCGCGTCGCGAATGTCGAGCGGCGACTCGACCAGCCGCACCTGATTCGCCGAAACGTCGATCCAGCGCACGCGGCCGTCGGCGGCGGGCTCGAGAAACAGGTTCGCAAGATCCTTCAGTTCGGTCGCGCGCTCGGCCAGGCGGCCGAAGTCCGGGCCGGAATCGAGCACCGCCTGCAATCCGGCGCGCGCCGCCTCGGTGGCACCGGCCACGCCGCGCAACGCTTCGGCGAATTCGGCAACCTGCGCTCGCTCGTCCCAGCGCAGCTTGATACTGCCGCGCGCCTCGCGCAAGTGGCCGGCCGCGGCCAGGCGCAATTCGCGCCCGGCGCGCTCCACCGCGCCGGCGAGCTCTTGCCACGGCTGCAAGCCGCGCGCCTGCTGCAAGCCCGCGCCCAGGCAATCGCGCGCGAAGTCGAGCAGCGCAGCGCTGCCAAGCAGCGTGCCGAGAAAATTCACGCCGGCCTCGGCAAGTTGATGAGCTTCGTCGAACACCGCGAGTTCGACGCTCGGCAGCAGTTCGGCCACACCGGTGTCGCGCAGCAGCATGTCGGCAAAGAACAGGTGGTGGTTCACGACCACCAGGTCCGCCGCCATCGCGTCGCGCCTGGCCTTGACGACATGGCACTGGCGGAATTGCGGGCACTCGCTGCCCAGGCAGTTTTCGCGCGACGAGGTGACGAGCGGGATCACGCTGCTGCGCTCGTCCAGACCTTCGAGTTCGGCCAGGTCACCCGTGGGCGTGTGGCGCGACCAGGCTTCGATCTTCGCCAGCGCGCGCACCGCCCAGCGGTCCGCCAGGGTGCCCGACTGCCGCGCCTGCCCCATGCGGTGCAGGCACAGATAGTTGGCGCGACCTTTGAGCAGGGCAATGCTGACGGGAACGTTCAGCGCCGCGCGCAGCCGCGGCAGATCGCGAACGAAAAGCTGGTCTTGCAGGCTCTTCGTCGCCGTGCTGAGCAGGGCACGCGCGCCGCTGAGCAGCGTGGGAACGAGGTAGGCGAAGGTCTTGCCCACGCCGGTACCGGCCTCGACGACGAGCGCACTGCGCTGCTCGATCGCCTGGCACACGCCCAGCGCCATTTGCAACTGCACCTCGCGCTCGCGGTGATGCGGGTCGGCGCGCGCCAACGCGCCGTCGCGCGCGAAGGCGGCGCGCACGGCATCCTGCAAGGCACTCATCGGGGCGCGGGGACCGTCGAGACCATCGGGTGTGCGGCTGGCTCGGCGATCATGCAGCAATCAGGCAGTGCGGTCGGGAATGATCAAGCAGGTTGGGGAGGATCGAGTTCCGATTCCAGGCGATTGATCTGATCGCGCAGCTTGGCGCGTTGTTTTTCGAGCCGGCGCTGGCTCAATTCGTCGCTGTGCTGCGCGCTCAGGCGCTCGAGTTTGCTGTTGAGTTCGGCCAGTGCCATGCGCAGCTCGATCAGCCGGCGCGAGAGGGAGTGAAGGTTGTTGTCCATCGACGCGCGACTTTGTCCCCAATTCGATCCCGGCGCGCACTCGCGCAGGGATTATAGTTTTCGACCATGGGCATAACGACCGAGAGTTATCGACTTTCCGCGGCCACCGGCATCCATCGGGGCGACCGCGCGTACCAGCAAGACCAGGTCCAAGTGCTCCAGCACCACCGAGTTCCGGGCTGTGTGATGGCCGTTCTGGCCGACGGCATGGGCGGAAAGAGCGGCGGACGCAAAGCCGCCGACCAGGTGATCCTGACAGCGCAGCAGCTGTTCGAGCGCTTCGCGCCGAACCGCGAAGACGTCGGCGAGGCGCTGAAGCAGCTGGTGCTCGAAGCGCACCTGATGATCAAGCTGACCGCCATCACGTCCGAGGAAGAGCCGCACAGCACCTTGGCGGCCTTCATCATCAGCCCGAACCGCAGCTGCGACATCATCCACGCGGGCGACTCGCGGGTCTATCATTTCCGCGGCTCGAACCTGGTGAGCCGAACCTCCGACCATTCCTACGTGCAGCGGCTGGTCGACGAAGGCCAACTCGCCGAGGAAGACGCCAACGATCATCCGCAGTCGAACCTGTTGACGGGGTGCCTGGGCACGCACCAGGACCCGCCGCTGACGCACCGCCACATCGAGCAGCTCGAGGTCGGCGACAGCGTGATGGCGTGCAGCGACGGACTTTGGCACTACTTCACCGCCAAGGAAATGGGCGCGATCGTGCACACCCTGGGGCCGCGCGGCGCGAGCGAGATGCTCGTGAACAAGGCCCGGCAGCGCGCCAACGGCGGTGGCGACAACCTTTCGCTCGCGCTGATTCGGGTCGACCCGCTTTAGTTGTCGGCGCTCGTCATCCCGGCGTACGCCGGGATCCACTGGATGGACACTGATATGAGACCATTCACCGAACGCGCGGCTCTCCACCGAGTGGATACCGGCTTTCGCCGGCATGACCCCGGGTCGCTGAACGTCGCTCGTCATCAGGGCTTCGAGGCTCCCGGTGCAGGCAAAGGCGCGGCGGGCGGGCGGCTCGATGCCCTCTGCGCGTTGCGCTCCATCACCTCACGCAGATGCTCTTGGGCAGCGCGTCGCTTGGCCTCGAATTCGGCGCGGTTTTGCGCCTCCTGGGCACGCCGCGCCGCGTCGGCGGCGGCTTGCGACGCGGCCGATACAGCAGGCGCCGCTGCCTTGCTCGGCTGTACCGGTTTCGCGGCTTCGGCCTTGGCGGAGCGCGGCGGACGCGGCGTCTTCGCGCTGTCGGCAGCTCGCGCGGCCTTCTCCTTTTCCGGGCTGCGCGCAGTCTTGGCCGGCGCGCTTGCAGCGCCTGAATCTCGTGCCTTGGGCGCCACCTCGGCAAGCGGCGCGCGCGCTGCCTTGGGCGCCGCCTCGGCCTGCGCCGCCTTGTCGCGGATTTCCTGCTGCTTGCGTTGTGCGCGCTGCCTGCGCTGTGCCTCGTCGAGCGCGGCGCTGCGGCGCTTCAGGTCAGCCAACGCGAGGCGGCGCGTTCGCTTGGCCTGGTCGACACACGAGGTCACCGCGAACTTCTCCTGGCACTGGCGCTGTTGCTCGACGTAGGTGGCTTCGACGCGGGCACGCTCGCGCTCGATCTTCTCGCGTTCGCCGGGTTCTTGCGCGGCGAACGCCATGCCACCACTCGCGGCGACCAGCAGGACAAGCAAACGCAGACGGGATTTGAATCTCATGTGAGCGATGTATCGACGCTGCGCCGCGGCTTGTTCAGGAAGGGCGTGGACTGCATTTCCAGCAGGCGCGAGACGGTGCGCGGAAACTCATGCGCGAGCGGGCCCTCGGTGTACAGCGCGGCAGGGGAGACGGCGGCCGACAGAATCAATTTGACGTTGCGATCATAGAGGACGTCGACGAGCCACGTGAAGCGCCGTGCCTCCGACGCCAGCCGTGGCGACATCTGCGGTACGTCGGAGAGCAGCACGGTGTGAAAGCGCGTCGCGAGTTCGAGGTAGTCGTTCTGCGAGCGCGGACCGCCGCACAGCTCTTTGAAGTCGAACCACACCACGCCGCCGCCGCGGCGCCGCGCTCGCAGTTCGCGGTGTTCGATGTGCAGCAGCGCCGGCTCGTCCTTTGCTTCGGCCAGGCGTTCGAACGCGGTGTGCATGGCGGCATCCGCCGCCGCGCCGAGCGGCGTGTGGTACAGGCCCAGCTGGGCAAACGTGAGTTGCCGGTAGTCGCTGCCGTCGCCGATGGCCACCACCTCCAGGTGCGCTTCGAGCAGCGCGATCGCCGGCAGGATGCGCTCGCGGTGCAGGCCGTTCGGGTAGAGCGCGTCGGGGCGAAAGTTGGACGTCGCGACCAGGCTCACGCGGTTCTCGAACAGCGCCTCGAGCAGCCGGTGCAGGATCATCGCGTCGGTGACGTCGGCGACGTGAAACTCGTCGAAGCAGATCAGCCGATGCCGGCGCGCGATGTGCTTGGCGAGCTCTTGCAGCGGATTCGCGGTGCCTTGCAGCTCCGCGAGTTCGCGGTGCACCTCGCGCATGAATTCGTGGAAGTGCAACCGCGTCTTGCGCAGCAAGGGCACCGACAGAAAAAAGCAATCCATCAGAAAGCTCTTGCCCCGGCCCACGCCCCCGTGCAGGTACACGCCGCGTGGGATCGGCGGGCGCGCCACCAGCTTGGTGAGCGCGTTGCTGCGCCGCGCCTTGTACGCCGCCCAGTCGTCTTCACAGCGTTGCAGCGACTGAACCGCTGCGATTTGCCCGGCGTCGGCGTCGAAGCCGCGCTCGCGCAGGGTCTGTTCGTAAAGGTCCTTGACGGCCACGGCAACGTTGGGCGTGCCGCTCAGAAATTGAGGCTGCGCTTGTCCACTGCGAGGGCTGCTTCCTTGGTCGATTCGCTCAGTGACGGGTGGGCGTGGCAGATGCGCGCGATGTCTTCGCTGCTCGCCTTGAACGCCATCGCGACGCCGGCTTCGGCAATCAGCTCTGAGGCAAATGGCCCGACGATGTGCACGCCGAGGATTTCATCGGTTTTCGCGTCCGCCAGCATTTTCACGAAGCCGCTCGTGTCGCCCAGCGCACGCGCTCGGCCATTGGCCATGAACGGGAAGCTGCCGCTGCGGTAGGCGCGGCCCGCCGCCTTCAATTGCTGTTCGGTCTGGCCGACCCAGGCGATCTCGGGGCTGGTGTAGATGACCCATGGCACTGTGTTGAAGTCGACATGCCCATGCTGGCCGGCGATGCGTTCGGCCACCGCGACGCCCTCTTCCTCGGCCTTGTGCGCGAGCATCGGGCCACGCACCACGTCGCCGACCGCCCAGACGTTGCTCAGGTTGCCGCGGCAGTCGTCGTCGACGACGATCGCGCCGCGTTCGTCGAGGCCTAAGCCGACCGCCTGCGGGTTCAACCCGGTCGTGTTCGCGACCCGACCGATCGAGACGATCAGCTTGTCCACCTTCAAGGTCTGGGCCGCGCCCTTCGAATCGGTGTAGCTCACCGTGACGCCGCTCTTCGCGCTCTCGACCTTGGTGATCGCGATACCGAGTTCGATCTGCAAGCCCTGCTTCGTGAACGCCTTGTGCGCCTCTTTCGCCACCTGCTCGTCGACCGCGCCGAGGAACACCGGCAACGCTTCGAGCACCGTCACCGTCGCGCCCAGACGCCGCCACACCGAGCCCATCTCCAGGCCGATCACGCCCGAGCCGATGACGCCCAGCGTCTTGGGAACGTCACCGATGCGCAGCGCGCCGTCGTTGCTGAGAATGCGCTCTTCGTCGAAGGCCGCGCCGGGCAGCGCGCGCGGGTTCGAGCCGGTGGCGACGATCACGTGTTTCGCGACCAAGGTCTCGGGCTTGTCGCCCGCCACCGCGATCTCATAGCCCGCATCGCCCGCCTTCACGAACGAGCCGCGGCCATGAAAGAAGCTGACCTTGTTCTTCTTGAACAGGTAGAGGATGCCGTCGTTGTTCTGCTTGACGATTCGATCTTTCCGGCCAAGCATCTTCGCCACATCGAGGCTGAGTTCCTTGATGCCGATGCCGTGCTCGGCAAAGTGGTGGCCGGCATGCTCGAAGTTCTCGCTCGACTGCAACAGCGCCTTGCTCGGAATGCAACCCACATTCGTGCAGGTGCCACCGGGCGCCGGCCCGCCCTGGGCGTTTTTCCATTCGTCGATGCACGCCGTCTTCAGACCCAGCTGCGCGGCGCGAATCGCCGCGACATAGCCGCCCGGGCCGGCACCGATCACCACCACGTCAAACGATGTGCTCATGGCGAATGCTTCAGATGTCGAACAACAGGCGCGCCGGGTCTTCCAGCGCTTCCTTCATCGCCACCAGGCCGAGCACGGCTTCGCGGCCGTCGATGATTCGGTGGTCGTACGACATCGCGAGGTAGTTGATCGGCCGCACCACGATCTGGCCGTTCTCGACGACAGCGCGCTCCTTCGTCGCATGCACGCCGAGGATCGCCGACTGCGGCGGGTTGATGATCGGCGTGGACAGCATCGAGCCGAAGACGCCGCCGTTGCTGATCGAAAACGTGCCGCCGGTCAATTCGTCGAGCGACAGTTTGCCCTCGAGCGCTTTCTTGCCGAACTCGGCGATCTTCTTTTCGATGTCGGCGAAACTCATCTGGTCCGCGTTGCGCAGGATCGGCACCACCAGCCCGCGCGGCGAACCGACTGCGATGCCGATGTCGAAGTAGCCGTGGTAGACGATGTCGTTGCCATCCACCGACGCGTTGAGCACCGGGTACTTTTTCAACGCGGCGACCGCGGCCTTCACGAAGAAGCTCATGAAGCCGATCTTCACGCCGTGTTCTTTCTCGAACTTTTCCTGGAAGCGCTTGCGCATTTCCATCACGGGGGCCATGTTGACTTCGTTGAACGTGGTCAGGATCGCGTTCGTCGCCTGCGATTGCAGCAGGCGCTCTGCCACGCGCGCACGCAGCCGGCTCATCGGCACCCGCTGCTCGGGGCGGTCGCCGCGCGCCGCGGCCGTGGGAGCGGCCACCGCGGGCAGGGGTTTGGCGACCGGAGCCGGCGCGGCAGCCGCAGCCGGCGCCGGCCGCTGCCGCGGGCCGGGCCCCGCTTTCGATCGCGGCCAGCACGTCGCCCTTGGTGATGCGGCCGTCCTTGCCGGTGCCCGGCACCGAGCCCGGCGCGAGCTGGTTGTCGGCCATCAGCTTCGCGGCGGCGGGCATCGCGGTCGCGCCGCCGGCGGCGCTCGCCTTGGCCGCTGCCGCGGCCGGCGCGGCGCCTTCCTTGGGCGGCGCTGCCGGCGCGCCGGCCTGTGACCACCGCTTCGGTGTCGATGCGCGCAATCACCTCTTCGGCGACACAACTCTCGCCGTCGTTCTTCACGAGCTGCGCCATCACGCCCGATGCCGGCGCCGGCACTTCGAGAACGACCTTGTCGGTCTCGATCTCGACCAGGATTTCATCCATCGCCACCGGTTCGCCCGGCTGCTTCTTCCATTGCAGCAAGGTGGCCTCGGCCACCGATTCCGACAGCTGCGGAACCTTCACTTCAACGATTGCCATCACAGACCCTTTTGTTATTCAGACCGCGGCCCAGTCGCGGCGGATCGAATCGGTTCCATGCGCGCCGCCGCTGAAGCGGCCATGCGCGCAATGCGTGCTACTTGGAGAGCACGAATCCCTTGAGCTTGCCGAACGCCTGTTCGAGCAGGGCGCGCAACTGCTCCTGGTGCAGGTGCGCATAGCCCACCGCCGGCGAGGCCGAGGCCGGGCGCCCGGCGTAGCCGAGCTTCTGCCCTTCGCTCATGTTCTCGTGGATGTAGTGCTGCACGAAGAACCAGGCGCCCTGGTTCTGCGGCTCGTCCTGGCACCACACCACTTCCGTCGCGGCCGGGTACTTCTTCATCTCCGCCGCGAACGCGCGGTGCGGGAACGGGTAGAGCTGCTCGACGCGCAGGATCGCGACATCCGCGTTCTTCTGTTCGGCGCGCGCCTTGACCAGGTCGTAGTAGACCTTGCCCGAGCAGGCAATCACACGTTTCACCTTCTCGGCATTCACCTCCGCGCTCGTCTCGGCGATCACCGTCTTGAACTCGCCCTTCGTGAACTCGGTGAGCGGCGACGATCGCGTCCTTCGCGCGCAGCAGCGACTTCGGCGTCATGATGATCAGCGGCTTCCTGAACATGCGCACCATCTGCCGGCGCAACACGTGGAAGATCTGGCTCGCCGTGGTCGGCTGAACGATCTGCATGTTGCTGTCGGCGGCGAGCTGCATGAAGCGCTCGAGCCGCGCCGACGAATGCTCCGGCCCCTGGCCCTCGTAGCCATGCGGCAGCATCAGCGTGATGCCGTTGGCGCGGCCCCACTTCACTTCGCCCGACGCGATGAACTGGTCGATCACGACCTGCGCGCCGTTCACGAAGTCGCCGAACTGGGCCTCCCAGATCACGAGCGTGTTCGGCTCGGCCGACGCGTAGCCGTATTCGAAGCCGAGCACCGCTTCTTCCGAGAGCAGCGAGTCGATCACGACGAACGGCGCCTGGCCGGTGGCCACATACTGCAGCGGCGTGTACGTGCCTTCGTCCCACTTCTCGCGGTTCTGGTCGTGCAGCACGGCGTGGCGGTGCGTGAACGTGCCGCGCCCGCAGTCTTCGCCCGACAGGCGCACCGCGTAGCCGCTCGCGACGAGCGACGCGAACGCCAAGTGTTCGCCCATGCCCCAGTCGACCTTGATCTCGCCGCGCCCCATCGCCGCGCGATCGGCGAGCACCTTCTCGACGAGCGAATGCACCTTGAAATTCGGCGGCACCGTGGTCAGGCGTTCCGCCAAGCGCTTCACTTCGGCGAGCGGCAACGCAGTGTCGGACGCATCGGTCCACTTCTTGCCGAGGAACGGCGCCCAGTCGACCGCGTACTTGCTCTTGTAGTTCGTCAGCACCGGGTCGACGGTGTGTTTGCCGGCTTCCAGCGCGGCGCGGAACTCCTTCACCATCGTGTCAGGCCCATCGGCCGGCAACACGCCCTGCGCGACCAGCTTCTCGCCGTAAAGCTTGCGCGTTCCCGGGTGCTGGCCGATCTTTTTGTACATCAGCGGCTGCGTCAGGGACGGCGTGTCCTGTTCGTTGTGGCCGAGCTTGCGGAAGCACACGATGTCGAGCACCACGTCTTTGTTGAACTCCTGGCGATAGTCCAGCACCAGTTGCGTCGCGAGCACCACGGCTTCCGGGTCGTCGCCGTTGACGTGCAGCACCGGCGCTTCGATCATCTTCACGACGTCGGTGCAGTAGAGCGTGGAGCGCGTGTCGCGCGGGTCCGAGGTGGTGAAACCGATCTGGTTGTTGATCACCACGTGCACCGTGCCGCCGGTGTAGTAGCCGCGCGTCTGCGCCAGCGCCAGCGTTTCCATCACGACGCCCTGGCCGGCGAAAGCCGCGTCGCCGTGCACGAGGATCGGCAGCACCGTGTCGCCGTCGGTGTCGCCGCGCCGGTCCTGGCGCGCCTTCACCGAACCTTCGACGACCGGATTGACGATCTCCAGGTGCGACGGGTTGAACGCCAGGCTCAGGTGTACCGGGCCCTTCGGCGTGGTCACGTCGCTGGAGAAACCCTGGTGGTACTTCACGTCGCCGGAAGGCAGGTCTTCCTTGGCGGTGTGGTCGAACTCGGCGAACAGATCCTTGGGCATCTTGCCCAGCGTGTTGACCAGCACGTTGAGGCGCCCGCGGTGCGCCATGCCGATCACGATTTCCTGCACGCCGTTCGCGCCGGCGCGCTGCACCAGTTCGTCCATCGCGGCGATGAAGCTCTCGCCGCCTTCGAGCGAAAAGCGTTTCTGCCCGACGTACTTGGTGTGCAGAAAGCGCTCCAGCCCCTCGGCGGCGGTGAGCCGGTCGAGGATGTGCTTCTTGCCTTCGACGCTGAAGTTCGGTTTGCTGCGCACGCTTTCCAGGCGCTGCTGCCACCAGCGCTTTTCCACCGGCTCGGTGACGTGCATGTACTCGGCGCCGATCGATCCGCAATAGGTTTCGCGCAGCGCCTGCACGATCTCGCGCAGCGTCATGTTCTCGGCCGACGAGAAGTACGTGTTCGACGCGCTGAACGTGATGTCCATGTCGGACTCGGTCAGGTCGTAGAACGCCGGCTCGAGCTCCGGAATCTTGGGCCGTTCCTGGCGCTGCAACGGGTCGAGGTTCGCCCAGCGCGAGCCGAGGAACCGGTACGCCGCAATCAGCGACTGCACATGCACCTGCTTGCGCGCGATCGCGAGGTCCGCGCTCGACGCCTTGTTGCCGAAGGCATTGGCCTTGGCGCGCTGCGCGAACGATTCGACCACCGGCGCATGCGCCACGTCGCGCGCGGTCGAACCGTCGGTGGCGGGAACGTTTTGCAGGGCGTCGAAGTAGGCGCGCCAGTGGTCGGAGACGGAGCCGGGGTTGTCGAGGTAGGCCTCGTACATCTCCTCGACGTAGGGCGCGTTGCCGCCGAACAGGTGCGAGTTGGCGCGGTACTGCTGCATCATGGGCGCTCACCTTTCGTGCCGGAATGCGGCACATCGATGGGTTGATCAACCTTCCGCGACACGGCTTCACCGGATGGCGGACAAGCGGCCCCGGCGCGCTGAACGCCGGGGAGGAAACGCCGTTTCCGGGCCGGACTGTATCACCGCGCGCTCGGCGCGAAAGTCGGAACTGCGGGCTTTCCCGGCCCTGTTGCGCGAGCCGCTGCCGTAGCATGGCGCCTCGCAGTTTGTGAAACCTGCCAAGGAGCACCGCATGAAATTGACGCATCTATGGGCCGCAGCCGCACTGGCCCTCGGCCTGACGGCCGGAACGGCCCAATCGACCACCCTGCGCTGGGCCGCGCAAAACGACATCCTGACGCTCGACCCGCATTCGCAGAACCACGCGACGACGAACGCGATCCTGATGCACTCGTACGAAGGCCTGACGCGCTACAGCGCCAAGTACGAGATCGAGCCATCGCTGGCGACGAAGTGGACCTACATCAGCCCGACGCAAGTGCGCTTCGATCTGCGCAAAGGCGTCAAATTCCATGACGGCACGCCCTTCACCGCCGACGACGTGGTGTTCTCTTACGGCCGCATCAAGCAACCGCAAGGCACGATGTCGATCTACGTGACCGGCGTGGCGGACGTCAAGAAGATCGACGATCACACGGTGGACTTCGTCCTGGCGACCCCGAACCCGATCCTGCTGCGCAACATCGTCGACTTCCGCATCATGAGCAAGGGCTGGGCGGAGAAGAACAAGGCCATGAATGTCCAGGACTACAAGGCCAAGGAAGACACCTACGCGTCGCGCAACGTCAACGGCACGGGCTCGTACAAGATCACCGCGTGGGCACCCGACCAGCGCGTGACGATGACGCTCAACCGCGACTGGTGGGACAAGACGAGCGGCAACGTCACGGAAGTGATCTATACGCCGATCAAGTCGGACCCGACGCGCGTCGCCGCGCTGCTGTCGGGCGATGTGGACATGCTCACCGACCTGCCCACGCCCGACGTGGCCAGGCTGCGCGGCGAAAGCAAGCTGAAGATCCTCGACGGCCACGAAGTCCGCACGATTTTCGTTGCGCTCGACCAGGGCAGCGACGAGCTGAAGTACTCCGACGTGAAAGGCAAGAACCCGTTCAAGGACAGAAGAGTGCGCGAAGCGCTGAACGTCGCGATCGACCGCGAAGCCATCAAACGCAGCATCATGCGCGGCATGTCGCTGCCCGCGGCGATCATGGTCGCCCCCGGCGTGAACGGCCACAGCCCCGACATCGACCAGCCTTTGAAGCAAGACACCGACAAGGCGAAACGCCTGCTGGCTGAGGCCGGTTATCCGAACGGCTTCGAGTTCCAGCTCAATTGCCCGAACAACCGCTACGTGAACGACGAAGAAATCTGCCAGGCGCTGGTCGCGATGTGGGCACGCGCGGGAGTGAAGGTCAAGCTCAACGCCGAAGGCATGGCGACCTTCATCCAGAAGGTGCAGAACTTCGACAGTTCGGCCTACCTGCTCGGCTGGGGCGTGGCGACCTACGACGCGCAGTACTCGCTGCAATCGCTGATCCGCACCCGCACCAGCGGCCCGGACGGCAACTTCAACTTCGTCAAGCTGAGCGATGCCAAAGTCGACCAGCTCACCGACGCGATGAAGTCCGAAACCGACCTCACCAAGCGCAACGCACTGATCCGCGAAGCGTTGCTGCGCACGCGCGACGAGTTCCTCTACGTACCGATCCACCACCAGGTTCGGCCGTGGGCGATGAAGACCGGCGTGGACACCGTGCACCGGTCGGATGACCGGCCCGAGGCCCGCTTCACATCGGTGAAATAAGCGCCATGAAACTGCACACGCGCCGCGACCTCATCAAAAGCGGCGCGTCGTTCGCCGCACTCGGAACGCTTCCTGCCGCCGCGCTTGCAGCGATGGGCCCGAACGACAAGTTCGACCTGCTGCTGCGCAACGCCAACGTGCTCGATCCGAGCCAGGGCCTCTCGGGCAAGCGCGACATCGGCATTCGCTACGGCGTGATCGAGGCGATCGAAGCCAACATCGCCGCCGAGCGCGGCGCGCGCGTGATGGACGTCGGCGGCAAGCTCGTCACGCCGGGGTTGATCGACCTGCACGCGCACACCTACCCGTTCGGCTCGGCGATCGGCATTCCGGCCGATGAACTGGTGGCGCACCAGTGCACCACCACCGTCGTCTCGGCGGGAGACGGCGGCGCGAACAACATCGCGGCGTTCCGGCGCTTCATCGTTCCCGGCTCGCGCACGCGCCAGTTCGCCTTCGTGCACATCGCGGTGGCAGGGCTCGCGGGCTTTCCGGTGCCCGAGCTCTACAACATCGACTACGCACAGGTCGACGCGGCAGCGCGCGCGGTCGCCGAAAACGCCGACATGGTGCTCGGCGTGAAAGTGCGCATGAGCGAAAACGTGATCGCGCGCCACGGCCTCGAACCGCTGAAGCGCGCGATCGCAGCGTGCGAGCGTTCCGGCGTGCCGGCCAAGGTGATGTGCCACATCGGCGGCGTCGCCGACCGAGGCCTGATGTCGCAAATTCTCGATCTGCTGCGCCCGGGCGACGTGCTGACCCACTGCTACTCCGGTGCACCGAACATCGCCGGCGACGCGACCAATATCGTGCAAGACGGCAAGTTGCTGCCCGCCGCGTTGGCTGCCAAGCGGCGTGGCGTGATCTTCGACGTCGGCCACGGCGGGGGCAGTTTCGACTACACCATTGCGGAAGCCGCCATCGCCCAGGGCTGCCCGCCCGACACGATCTCGTCGGACATCCACGTCTTCTCCGGCAACACGCCGGGAATGCCGTACCTGCCGTGGGTGATGAGCAAGTTCATCGGCCTGGGCTACACGCTGGAGCAAGTGGTGACGATGGCCACCGCGGCACCGGCGCGCGTGATCGGCCGCGTGCCCAAGCTCGGCACGCTGCAGATCGGTGCCCCGGCGGACCTGTCGATTCTGGAAATCGTCGAAGGCGCGGTGTCGTTCGTCGACACGCGCAACAACAAGCGCGACGGCAAGATGCACCTGCGCCCTGCGGGCACTGTGGTGGCCGGTGTCGCGTTCGGGCGGCCTTACCAAGCCCCGTTCACGGTGCGTTGAGGATCCATCATCCGCCTGCTCGATGCCGACAGCGCCTAGCTCCTCATCGACGGCAACAACGTCGTCGGCCTCACCCAGCGCGCGCTGCGCCCGGTGCGCAAGCGCCTGCAGATGGTGTTTCAAGACCCGTTCGGTTCGCTCAATCCGCGCCGAACCGTCGGGCAGCTCATCTCCGAGGGGCCGATGGTGCACGGCCTGGCCGAGGCGAGCGCGCAGGCGCGCACGCTGGAGTTGCTGGAACTGGTGGGCCTGGAGCGGCGCGCCGCGGAACGCTATCCGCATGAATTTTCCGGCGGGCAACGCCAGCGCATCGGCCTGGCGCGAGCGCTTGCCCTGGTGCCGCAGATCCTCGTCGCCGACGAGCCCGTCTCGGCGCTCGACGTCTCGGTGCAGGCGCAGGTGTTGCGCCTGCTCGCCGACATCCGCAATCGCCTCGGCCTGACGCTGATCTTCATCACGCACGACTTGCGCGTCGCGAGCCAGGTCTGCGATTCGGTGGCGGTGATGCGCCTGGGTCGAATCGTCGAGTTCGGGCCCGTCGCGCAGGTGTACGCGAACCCGAGCCACGCCTACACGCGCGAGTTGATGGATTCGGTGCCCGGGCGCCGCTGGAGCCAGGGCAACGACTTGGCGAACTTGAATCGAGCAACCCCATAGGCCCTCACTCAATGCACACCCCTGCCCTGCCCGACTCGCCCGCTGCACAAGGCCTCGCGAATCTGACCCAGGCACTGCGCAGCGGCGCGGTCACTGCGCTGAGCCTGGCGCAAGCGTGCCTCGCGCGGATCGACGCGCTCGAGCCCAAGCTGCAAGCCTTCACGCACGTGGACCCGCAGCGCGCGCTCGAGCACGCACGCGCGATCGACCAGTTGCGCGCGGCCGGCGTCGACCTCGGCCCACTGATGGGTGTGCCCGTCGCGGTGAAGGACTTGTTCAGCGTCGACGGCATGCCCACGCACGCGGGATCAAACCTGGACGTGCAGGACCTCGTTCCGCCGCAGGGCAGCTTTGTCGGCATGCTGCATCGCGCCGGCTGCGTGCTGCTCGGCAAAACGCGCACGACCGAGTTTGCGCTCGGCGGCTTCAACATGAACCGCCCCATCCCGTGGAACCCATGCGATGCGCAGCAGCCGCGAATGACGGGCGGCTCCAGCCACGGCTCGGCGGTGGCGATGGCCGCGGGGCTGGCTGGCTTCACGGTCGGCTCCGACACGGGAGGCTCGGTGCGCCAGCCTGCCGCCCTGTGCGGTGTGGTCGGCTACAAGGCGACGACGACACACTGGCCGCGCGACGGCGTGTTCCCGCTCTCGCCGCTGCTCGACAGCGTGGGCATCTTCACGCGCAGCGCCGCAGACGCGGCGTGGGTCGAGGCCGCGCTCGCTGGCCGGGCGCTGCGTGCGCCACCGGCACTGGCCACGCTGACCTTCGCGCTGCCCGGCGCGCACTTCATGAACCAGGTCGACGAAGCCGTTGCTGCGTGTTTTGCGCAAGCGCTGCAGCGCCTGCGCCAGGCCGGCGCGAACATCGTCGAGATCGACGTGCCCGAAGCCGCCGAAATCGACGCGGTGTTCCGCAGCCTCGTCCCCGCCGACCTGCTCGCGTTCCTCGGCCGAGAGCGCGTCACGCAGCAGTTCGACCGGCTCGACAGAGTCGCCGCACAACGTTTGCAAGCGGCGTTGATCCTCAGCGCAGACGACTACGTGCAGATGGCGACGCGCCAGCAAGTCCTGGAGCGAATGCTGCGCGAACGCTCACGCGGCATACGACGCGTGGATCACGCCCACCGTGCCGGTGCTGCCCGCGCCGACGGCGGATTTCAAGACGGTCGAAGCCGTTGCCGCGTGGAACCGGCTGGGCACGCAGAACACGCGCCCTGGCAACCTGTTCAATCAGTGCGGGGTTTCGTTGCCGATCCAGCACCTCGGTGCGCAGTTGCCGGTGGGCTTGCAGCTCTGTGCGCCGGGCGGGGCGGATGAGGCGTTGCTGCTGACTGCGATGGCGGTCGAAGGGGTGTTGGGGGTGCCGGCTTCGGCTGGGGTGGGTGGGCTCTGGGTGTGATGCGGACTTGGATTTGAGCAGCGGCGGCGGCGCGTCGCAGCGCGTGTTAAATCGGTACGCACTGGTCGCGGCGTGTCAGGCAGTCGGGCCGGCACAACTGGTCGGCGTAGCATCAGCCCACCTTGGTTCATGGAAGAGGTCATGCAGTGATCTCACGCCGCAGAGTTACGCTGGCAATCGGCATTTGCCTTCTCGTCACGCGTGCCATACGTGCCACGACTTTGGGCGCTGCCCTCGTCGTGCCCCACGCGTTTGGGCAATCGGCCAAGCAGCCACGCCGGGTTGCGCTGCTCACGACCGGAGCCGGGCTCGCGAGCTCATTGCAGGCGGTTCGCGACGGATTGCGCGAG
Source organism: uncultured beta proteobacterium (assembly GCA_963791595.1). Classification (GTDB taxonomy): domain Bacteria; phylum Pseudomonadota; class Gammaproteobacteria; order Burkholderiales; family Burkholderiaceae_C; genus JAEMQF01. The sequence continues at coordinate 153,784 of CAWBTF010000032.1, forward strand.
CATGGGTATGCGGAAGGGCGAGATATCGTGATCGACATCCGCTATGCCGGCGGTCGCGAGCAGGAGCTGCCTCGTCTTGCCGCGGAGCTCGCAGCGCTGAAGCCCGCGCTGATCATCGCCCCTGGGCAGCTTGCCACGGATGCTGCCCTGGCTGCCACCGCTGCAACGCCCATCGTGACACTGGGCGACCCGGTCGCCGCAGGTCATGCGGCGTCGCTCGGGCGTCCGGGCGGCAGAGTGACCGGGATCAGCTTCCTGCGCACAGAGCTGAACGCCAAGCGCCTGGAACTGCTCGCGCAAGTGCTGCCCAAGGGCAGCGTGGTGCTCAATCTCGCCGATCCGCTCGCGCGCAACGGCGCCATGCAGGTGGTCGAAGACGCAGGGCGTTCGCTCGGGCTGGTGACGCATGCGGCGTACGCGCGCACGCCGGCCGAGATCGAGACGGCCTTCATTGCCGCACGCAAGCTGCGCGTTGCCGGGATCAACGTGCTCACCTCGCCCTTCCTGTACAACAACCGTCTGCGCATCATGGAGTTCGCGGCCGCTGCCAGACTGCCCGCGATCTACGAGTGGCCGGAGGCCGCCCGCGACGGCGGACTGATGGGCTACGGGCCGAGCATCATCGCGATGTATCGGCAACTCGGCGGCTACGCCTCGCGCATCCTCGCTGGCGCCAAGCCCGCCGACCTGCCGATCGAGCAGCCGACGCGCTTCGAGCTGGTCATCAACATGAAGACCGCGAAGGCGCTGGGCATCACGATTCCGCAGGCGCTGCTGCTGCGGGTCGACGAGGTGATCGAGTGAAGCGCCGCTTGTTTGTGCTTGCCACGGGTGCGAAAACGCTGTGCACTGCTCTCGTCGTACCGCATGCGTATGGGCAATCGGCCAAGGCGCCGCGCCGGGTTGCGCTGCTGTCGGTCTTGACTGAAGCCACCTACGCGATCCAGTTGCAGGCGTTTCGCGAGGGGTTGCGCGAGCGTGGCCATGTCGAAGGCCGAGACATCGTGATCGACATCCGCTACACCGGCGGTCGCCTGCAGGAGCTGCCCCGTCTAGCCGCCGAGCTCGCGGCGCTCGAGCCGGCGGTGATCGTGGCGCCCGGGGGGGCTGCTGCGGACGCAGCGCTGGCTGCCACCGTTGCAACGCCCATCGTGTCAACGGGCGACCTGGTTGCCGCAGGTCATGCGGCGTCGCTCGGGCGTCCGCGCGGCAGAGTGACGGGGATCAGCTTTCTGCTCACAGAGCTGAACGCCAAGCGGCTGGAACTGCTCGCCCAAGTGCTGCCCAAGGGCAGCGCGGTGCTCAATCTGGCCGATCCGCTCGCGCGCAACGGCGACATGCAGGTGGTCGAAGACGCAGGGCGTTCGCTCGGGCTGGTGACGCATGCCGACACACTGGCCGCGCGACGGCGTGTTCCCGCTCTCGCCGCTGCTCGACAGCGTGGGCATCTTCACGCGCAGCGCCGCAGACGCGGCGTGGGTCAAGGCCGCGCTCGCTGGCCGGGCGCTGCGTGCGCCACCGGCACTGGCCACGCTGACCTTCGCGCTGCCCGGCGCGCACTTCATGAACCAGATCGACCCAATCGTCGCCGCGTGTTTTGCGGAAGCGCTGCAACGCCTGCGCCAGGCCGGCGCGAACATCGTCGAGATCGACGTGCCCGAAGCCGCCGAAATCGACGCGGTGTTCCGCAGCCTCGTCCCCGCCGACCTGCTCGCGTTCCTGGGCCGCGAGCGCGTCACGAGCAGTTCGACCGGCTGGACAAGTGGCGGCACAGCGTATGCAGGCGGCGCTGATCGCTCAGCGCAGACGACTACGTGCAGATGGCGACGCGCCAGCAAGTCCTGGAGCGAATGCTGCGCGAACGCTCACGCGGCGTCGACGCGTGGATCACGCCCACCGTGCCGGTGCTGCCCGCGCCCACGGCGGATTTCAAGACGGTCGAAGCCGTTGCCGCGTGGAACCGCCTGGGCACGCAGAACACGCGCCCTGGCAACCTGTTCAATCAGTGCGGGGTGTCGTTGCCGATCCAGCACCTCGGTGCGCAGTTGCCGGTGGGCTTGCAGCTCTGTGCGCCGGGCGGGGCGGATGAGGCGTTGCTGCTGACTGCGATGGCGGTCGAAGGGGTGTTGGGGGTGCCGGCTTCGGCTGGGGTGGGTGGGCTCTGGGTGTGATGCGGACTTGGATTTGAGCAGCGGCGGCGGCGCGTCGCAGCGCGTGTTAAATCGGTACGCACTGGTCGCGGCGTGTCAGGCAGTCGGGCCGGCACAACTGGTCGGCGTAGCATCAGCCCACCTTCGTTCATGGAAGAGGTCATGCAGTGATCTCACGCCGCAGAGTTACGCTGGCAATCGGCATTTGCCTTCTCATCACGCATGCCATACGTGCCACCACTCTGGGCGCTGCCCTCGTCGTGCCCCACGCGTTTGGGCAATCGGCCAAGGAGCCACGTCGGGTTGCGCTGCTCACGACCTCTTCTGAAGCCGGGCTCGCGAGCTCGTTACAGGCGGTTCGCGACGGGTTGCGCGAGCATGGGTATGCGGAAGGCCGCGACATCGTCATCGACATCCGCTATGCCGACGGTCGCGCGCAGGAGCTGCCCCGTCTTGCCGCCGAGCTTGCAGCGCTGAAGCCCGCGGTGATCATCGCGCCTGGGAAGCTTGCCACGGACGCTGCTCTGGCTGCCACCGCTGCAACGCCCATCGTGACACTGGGCGACCCGGTCGCCGCAGGTCATGCGGCGTCGCTCGGGCGTCCGGGCGGCCGAGTGACGGGGATCAGCTTCCTGCTCACAGAGCTGAACGCCAAGCGCCTGGAACTGCTCGCGCAAGCGCTGCCCAAGGGCAGCGTGGTGCTCAATCTCGCCGATCCGCTCGCCCGCAACGGCGACATGCAGGTGGTCGAAGACGCAGGGCGTTCGCTCGGACTGGTGACCCATGCGAGGTACGCGCGCACGCCGGCCGAGATCGAGACGGCCCTCACTGCCGCACGCACGCTGCGCGTTGCCGGAATCAACGTGCTCAACTCGCCCTTCCTGTACAACAACCGTCTGCGGATCATGGAGTTCGCGGCCGGTGCCAGACTGCCCGCGATCTACCAGTGGCCAGAGGCCGCCCGCGACGGCGGACTGATGGGCTACGGGCCGAGCATCACCACGATGTATCGGCAACTCGGCGGCTACGCCTCGCGCATCCTGAGCGGAGCCAAACCGGCCGATCTGCCGATCGAGCAGCCGACGCGCTTCGAGCTGGTCATCAACCTGAAGACCGCCAAGGCGCTGGGCATCACGATTCCGCAGGCGTTGTTGTTGCGGGTCGACGAGGTGATCGAGTGAAGCGCCGCTTGTTTGTGCTTGCCACGGGTGCGACAACGCTGTGCACTGCCCTCGTCGTACCGCATGCGTATGGGCAATCGGCCAAGGCGCCGCGCCGGGTTGCGCTGCTGTCGGTCTTGACTGAAGCCACCTACGCGATCCAGTTGCAGGCGTTTCGCGAGGGGTTGCGCGAGCGTGGCCATGTCGAAGGCCGAGACATCGTGATCGACATCCGCTACACCGGCGGTCGCCTGCAGGAGCTGCCCCGTCTAGCCGCCGAGCTCGCGGCGCTCGAGCCGGCGGTGATCGTGGCGCCCGGGGGGGCTGCTGCGGACGCAGCGCTGGCTGCCACCGTTGCAACGCCCATCGTGTCAACGGGCGACCTGGTTGCCGCAGGTCATGCGGCGTCGCTCGGGCGTCCGCGCGGCAGAGTGACGGGGATCAGCTTTCTGCTCACAGAGCTGAACGCCAAGCGGCTGGAACTGCTCGCCCAAGTGCTGCCCAAGGGCAGCGCGGTGCTCAATCTGGCCGATCCGCTCGCGCGCAACGGCGACATGCAGGTGGTCGAAGACGCAGGGCGTTCGCTCGGGCTGGTGACGCATGCCGACACACTGGCCGCGCGACGGCGTGTTCCCGCTCTCGCCGCTGCTCGACAGCGTGGGCATCTTCACGCGCAGCGCCGCAGACGCGGCGTGGGTCAAGGCCGCGCTCGCTGGCCGGGCGCTGCGTGCGCCGCCGGCACTGGCCACGCTGACCTTCGCGCTGCCCGGCGCGCACTTCATGAACCAGATCGACCCAATCGTCGCCGCGTGTTTTGCGGAAGCGCTGCAACGCCTGCGCCAGGCCGGCGCGAACATCGTCGAGATCGACGTGCCCGAAGCCGCCGAAATCGACGCCGTGTTCCGCAGCCTCGTCCCCGCCGACCTGCTCGCGTTCCTCGGCCGAGAGCGCGTCACGCAGCAGTTCGACCGGCTCGACAGAGTCGCCGCACAACGTTTGCAAGCGGCGTTGATCCTCAGCGCAGACGACTACGTGCAGATGGCCACGCGCCAGCAGGTGCTCGAGCGCATGCTGCGCGAACGCTCACGCGGCGTCGACGCGTGGATCACGCCCACCGTGCCGGTGCTGCCCGCGCCCACGGCGGATTTCAAGACGGTCGAAGCCGTTGCCGCGTGGAACCGCCTGGGCACGCAGAACACGCGCCCCGGCAACCTGTTCAATCAGTGCGGGGTGTCGTTGCCGATCCAGCACCTCGGTGCGCAGTTGCCGGTGGGCTTGCAGCTCTGTGCGCCGGGCGGGGCGGATGAGGCGTTGCTGCTGACTGCGATGGCGGTCGAAGGGGTGTTGGGGGTGCCGGCTGCGGCAGCACCT